>NZ_QMIG01000010.1 GCF_003287285.1 Phytoactinopolyspora halophila | reverse complement strand
GCCATCAACGCCCACCTCCACCACTAAGCATGAACGTTGCAAGCACCGCTTGAGCCCGCCCATGGGACGAATAGTGTTCATGATCATCAGTAGGCGAAGGTCAGTGGTCGATCGGTGTCGTCGGCGGGTTCGGCATCGCCGTCGGAGCGCACAGACCCCCGCCCCCACTCGGCTTCTGCACTGACATCCGGCAGGCCGGGCCGGGCATGCTTGACCAGGAGCCAGATCCACAGCCACGTCAGCCCGGCATACAGCACCGTGAACGTGATCAGCGTGGCCAGCACCTCCCCCGTCGTCGAACCTGGCGTCACGCCAGACGCGGTCGGCATCAGGCCGAACACCAGCCACGGCTGACGGCCCATCTCGGTGAAGATCCAGCCGAGCGTGTTGGCGAGCAGCGGCAGGAACGGCAAGGCAACCGTCGCGCGCAGTGCCCATCGCGATGTCGGCACCTGCCCCCGTCTGGTAGCCCAGAGCTGCCAGGCAGCGATCATGGCGGCACCAACACCAAATCCGATCATGAGCCGGAACGTCCAGTAGGTCGCGGGAATGTTCGGCGCGTACTCGCCCGGTCCGTACAGTTCCTCGTACTCTTCCTGGATGTCGTTGATTCCCCGCACCTCACCCTCGAATGATCCGGTCGACAGGAACGACAGGAGCTGAGGAATCTCGATCGAGTACAGTGCGCGGCTACCATCCAGCGTGCCCACGGTGAACAGGGAAAGCGGCGCCGGTTCCTGGGTCTCGTAGAGCGCTTCGGCCGCCGCCATCTTCATCGGCTGCACCTCGGTCATGATCTTTCCCTGGATGTCCCCGGACACCGCCGTTCCGACACCGCCGATCAGCACGGTGACCGCCCCGATTCGCAATGCCTTTCGAAACGGCCCGGGATCGCTCGGGCCACCGGGTGTGGCCGCCGCTGGCTCGTGGCGGCCCTTCACCAGGTGCCACATGGCAACGGCGGCCACCACGGCCCCGCCCACCATGAAGGCCGCGAAGATCGTGTGCGGAAAGGTGACGAGTGTCACCTTGTTCGTCAGTACCGCCCAGATGTCGGTGAGCTCGGCACGACCCGCCTCTTCGTTGATCTCGTACCCGACGGGATTCTGCATGAACGAATTGGCGGCCAGGATGAAGTACGCGGACAACAGTGTCGCGATCGCCGTGATCCAGATCGTTGCGAGATGGATCTTGGGTGGGATCCGGCCCCAGCCGAAGATCCAGACGCCGACGAAGACGGACTCCAGGTAGAAGGCCAACAGGGCCTCCATGGCCAGTGGAGCACCGAAGATGTCACCGACGAAGCGGCTGAAGTCGCTCCAGTTGAGACCGAACTGGAATTCCTGCACGAGCCCGGTCACCACACCGACGGCAAGATTGATCAGCAGCAGCTTGCCGAAGAACTTGGTGAGGCGCAGCCAGCGCTCGTCGTTCGTCCGCATCCAGATCGTCTGCATGATCGCGACGAGAAACGCCATCGAGATGGTGAACGGGACGAAGAAGTAATGGACGACGGTGGTGAGGCCGAACTGCCATCTCGCAAGATCGACGACATCCACGAGACCGCCCTCCTCCCGGCCGCCGGACCGGCCGGCAACGGATTACTACGTTCCGTCGTAAATACTACACTCCGTCGTAGTTACTACGACATGGGGTCGTACTACAGGTGGTCGGTTATGCTGAGAGATATGCGTGATGGACGGCGGACACAGCTCGGCGAACTCGAACGCGCGGTAATGGAGCAGCTGTGGGCACTCGCACGGCCGGCCACCGTACGCGACGTACACCAGGCGCTGAGCCAGACCCGCGAGATCGCCTACACCACCGTCATGACCGTCTTGGACCGCCTGGCAAAGAAGGGATCGGTCGAACAATCGCGAGATGGCCGCGCCTATCTCTACCGGCCAGCAGTCGATCGCGACGAGCTCACGGCCGAACTCATGCACGAAGCGCTCGGTACCGTCGACGGTGACGATCGAACCTCGGCGCTCGTCCGGTTCGTCGATACGGCATCGGCCGACGACACCGCGGCCCTGCGCGCGGCCCTCGCCGAGCTCGAACGACGAGAGCAAGCGCAATGATCGAGGCGTTCCCGGTCACGGCCACGCCCGCCCTGCTCACCGGGCTCGCCCTCGTCCTGGCCGGCCCGGCTCCGGCCTGGCTCGCCCGCGCCGAGTGGCCGAGCAGGGTTCCCCGGGCCGCGCTCGTGTTGTGGCAGGCGATGACCCTAGCTGCTCTGCTGTCAGCTCTCGGAGCGGGCTTGTCCGTCGCGACGCTGATTTCCTTCTACGAACGGCCCGGGATCGTCTTGCTGGCCCTGCACATTTCCGCCTTCGCCTTTACCGTGCTGGTACTGGCACGTCTCCTGTGGTCGGCACATGTGCTGGGAACCAATCTGCGGGCCCGCAGGCGAAGGCACCGGCAGTTGGTTGACCTCGTTGGCCGATCCGATGGCCGAGCTCCGGGTGCGCGCATCCTGGATGCCCCGGAGGCATTCGCCTACTGCGTTCCAGGAGTGAGTTCCCGGCTCGTCGTGTCGTCGTCGGCGCTCGACACCCTGTCTGACGACGAAATCCAGGCGGTACTGGAACACGAGCGCGCGCACGCACGTGCCCGGCACGATCTGGTACTCGAAGGGTTCACCGCGCTGCACAACGCCTTCCCCACACTCGTCCGCAGCCGCGCAGCTCGGGACGCCGCAGCCGGATTGGTCGAGATGCTGGCCGACGACGCCGCCCAGCGCCGTGCCGGAGCCGTGCCGCTGGGACGAGCTCTAGTGCGCCTGGCCCACGCGCCCGTACCGGCCGGAACGATCGGTACCGGGCACGTCACGCCCCTCACCCGCATCCAACGGCTCGGCGAGCCGCGGACGATCGCTCATCACGGGCTCGCATCCAGCGTGTACGCTGCCGCCATCGCGATCGTCGTCATTCCAACGGTCAGCGTCGCGATGCCGTGGCTCGTCCATCTCAGTCACCAGCTCTCGTGATTTCCGATATACCCGGCAGAGCCACGATAGCGATCCTGAAGTCTCGGTAAGAGGGGGTGCGTCGTCACCCCTCTTACCGAGAGTCAGGTGTCATTCCTGGATTGTCATTCCTGGGTTCCATTCCCACGAAAACATCCATCCTTCGTCGCAGCACGCCGATACGCGAACCATCTGGCCTGCACGGAACGCGATCGGCTCATGAATTGAAGAATGCCAGACCATAAATGTCGAATACCATATTCAAGTGACCCTAGAAATAGAATATCTACCTACAGTTGACGCACCGGGGATTTCGCACGCGAAGCGATTCCCGCGTCGACAGCGGCAGTCCATTCACCGCTTCGTCGCGGGGCCGGGAACCTGGTCGAGGATCTCGTTGACGATAGCGCTGGTGCTGGTCCGCATCGTCCACGCCTCCGGTGTCAACGTGAGCCGATGCGCGAGCGCGGGCACGGCCACCGCCTTGACGTCCTCCGGCACGACGTAATCTCGCCCGTCGAGGACCGCCAGCGCCCGGGCTGTCAACAACAACGCTTGCGAACCACGCGGCGACGCGCCCACCTCGACGGCACGGTGGCGTCGAGTGGCGGACGCGAGGTCGACACAATAGGCAATGATCGACGCGTCGACGTCCACGGCTTCGACGCCGGCTTGCAGGGCCTGGACACGTCGTGCGTCGACGATCGACGTGACCTCTGTCTCCTCGCGGCGCCGAGCGATCCGGCGAGCCAGAACGTCGGCCTCGCGGGCTGGTTCCAGATACCCGGCCGACAACCGCAGCATGAACCTGTCCAGTTGGGCCTCCGGCAACGGATACGTTCCTTCGTACTCGACCGGATTGGACGTGGCCAGAACGTGAAATGGCCTGGACAGTTGGAACGTGGCACCCTCTACCGTGATCTGCTTTTCCGCCATGGCTTCCAGCAGCGCCGACTGCGTCTTCGGTGGAGTCCGGTTGATCTCGTCGGCCAGGAGCAAGCCGGTGAAGAGTGGACCCGCCCGGAACGAGAACTCCCGTGGCCCTGGATCCCAGACATAGGATCCTGTCACGTCTCCGGGCAGGAGGTCAGGCGTACATTGCAGGCGCCGGAAGCTCAGGCCCAATGCTCCGGCCAAACTCCGTGCCGCCAGTGTCTTTCCCAAGCCGGGGACGTCTTCGAAGAGCACGTGGCCGCCGGCCAGAATCGCCGCCAGCGCCATGCGCAGGGGTTGCTCCATGCCGACGACGACGGTGCCGACTTCCTTCAGCACCGCTTCACCGCTGGTTGCCACCTCCTGCACCGAAGCCGCAGAGGTCGCCTGTTCGCCTGGTTCGGTGGACGCGGTCTCCGACGTCATGGCATCCACCTTCTCATGCGATGGCGGGGCGATCACCGCTCGGAGCGGCGCTATCGCCCAGATCGTCACGGAGACGCCGCGTCACGGCGCGAATCTCGGCCGGAGGAACCTGACCATCCAGGAGAGTTCGCAGGAGACCGGCCAGCGTATTATCCGGTTCGATCCGCAGCGCGCGTTCCAGGGCCACGGCCGCGAGCGCGCCGTTGCCGTGTTGATACGCCACCCCTGCCAGCACCGCGCAGATGGGAACGGCGATCTCGTCCACCGCCCGCTGGCACAGCGCTGTCATGAACGGCAGGACATTCTCAAAGCCGTACTCCATCCCCCATGTCAACAACGGATCACGAGCCCCCTTGTCGAGGATGCCGACCAGGACGCGCACCGCCTCGTCATCGTCGATCTCATGATCGCCCCGGACGAACCGCTCGCACATGGCACGGGCGGTGCCGAGCGTCTCCGCTCGGACGTGATCGAGACCCCTGTCGCGGATCCGGTCCACCATCTGATCACCGATCTCGTCAGCGCGGCCCTGGAGGATCGCACGCCGGACCGAACCCGGACCCTGCACGCTTCGTTCCAGCTCCTCGCGGTTGGCCAGGATGGCATGGCCATCCAGCACGCACCGCGCCTCCACCTCGGTGACCGTGCTGCTGGGCGATCGCGGCAGCGGCGTGCCCGACGGCGGGCAGCATGGCTCGGTACACGTGTAGGACCACCACCAATCGTCCCGCACCAGCAGTGATTCCATCCGGTCGATGTCGCGCCGCGCGAGTCCCTCGTGAAGCTGCGCGATCAGATCCTGACGAGGCAATCGCGCGTCGGCGAACGTCTCCGTGGTGAAGCACACGACGATGACGCGATCGGCTCCCGTCCGGCTGACGCGATCCGACAGATCATCGACGTATTCCGCATAGCCCTCGGATTCGGGAAGATCAACTCGCAGGACGAGACCGATGCGGTTCCGCGCCCCGTGCATGCAGACAAGTACGACGCTCTCCGAGGGATGGAAACCCACGAGCGAAGGGATGGCACCGATGACGTCGGGTGGCGAGGTCAACTGGACGGGAGGAGGGGTGTGTCGAGAAGTCATGGCCATGACTCTCCCGCGACGGTCAGGACCCGCACCAGGCCCGAATCATCATCTGTGGACAGGTCACGTCCCGAGGATCGCCCTGTGGACAACCGTAGAGTGCCTAAAAGAACGTGCGCACCGCCGAGATGACCCGATACTCGTCGTTGACGACCGGGATCGCGCGCCACTTGTCGAACGTCGTACACGGATGGGAGATGCCCAGCGCTACAAGGTCACCCACCCGCAGCACCGGCTCGTCGTCGGAACTCTCCCCTGCTGGTCGCGCAAACCGCACGTAACCGTGCTGATCGTTGAATCCCTCGACGGCGGCTGCGGGAAGCGGTGTGGCCGCACCAGCGTCCCCTCGTACCCGGCAGAGTACTGCCGGCATCCGCGAATCCGTCGAGATGTCCCGCTTTCCGGCATCGATCAGCGCCAGGCCGGGTTCCGGAGTGGAGATCACACGTGCCCATACCTCCATGGCCGCCCGGAAGTCGTGCTCCTCACCGGCGAAGGGCGAGACGTTCTGGTACACGCCGTGATCGTGCGTGAGATAACACCCCGCGCGGATCACCACCTGCACCGGCCGGGCATATCGTTCCTGATTCGCCGTGAACACGTCGACGACCTGATCAAAGAACGCACTTCCACCGGCGGATAGGAGCACCGGATGGCCCGCGCGGAAGGCATCCGCATGGATCAACTCCTCGGCGGCATGCCTGATCCTTTCCAGGAATTCCCGGACCGATTCCACGACGGACGGGACACGTTCGCTGCCGAGGATGCCCTCGAACCCCGCCACACCAGCAAGATCTAACTCCGGTGCGGCCGCGACCGCCGTGCCGGTCTCGATCGCCGTGTCGACGTCACGCGCGCCGGCGCGGCCACCAGGGATACCCATCTCGACGAGGACGGGAAATGGCATGTCTCCCGGTACGAGCGAACGCATCATCTCGACCGCATCCAGCGAATCCACGAACGCGTAGGCCTCGGCGCCTGGATTCTCCCGCAGATACTCGGCGAGCCAGCGCAACCCCACGGGGTCGAGGCACTCGTTCGCGACGATCACGCGCGACGCGCCGAACTCGAACATCGCCCGTGCCTGCCAGGCCGTGGCAGCCGTCATTGCCCAGGCGCCATGGTGCAGCTGCCGGCCAATCAGTTCCGGAGACATGGTCGTCTTGCCGTGCGGTGCGAGGACGACACCGTTCTCCGCGCAGTATCGCCGCATTCGGTCGAGGTTGTGCGCGAGCGCATCTTCTTTCAGCACCGCGACAGGCGTCCCGAAATCCCGATGCAGCTGCCATCCGGCTGCCGCGATCCGCGACGATGGCATCCCCGTGGCCATCGGCGGGAAGCTCTTGCAGCGCCAGTCGATCGTCCAGTCGTCGCCGATGAGCCCCATGGTGACACCAGAGCTTACCAGCCTTCGCTACGCTGCCACCGATGCACGATGCCCTCATCACCTGGTACCACACCCACGCCCGGGACCTGCCGTGGCGATCCACGGATTGCACCCCGTGGGGCGTGCTGGTCAGCGAAATCATGCTCCAGCAAACTCCGGTCCCCCGCGTCGAGCCAGTGTGGCACGAATGGATGCGCCGGTGGCCCGCTCCCGCAGACCTCGCTGCCGAAGAACCGGGAGAGGCGATCCGCGCCTGGGGGCGGCTCGGTTACCCACGCCGTGCCCTGCGTCTTCACGCGGCAGCGCAGGCCATCGTCAGCCGGCACGACGGAACGGTTCCGCAGTCATACGACGAGCTGCTCGCATTGCCCGGGGTCGGGGATTACACGGCGGCCGCCGTCGCGTCGTTCGCCTTCGGCGCGCGACACGCCGTTCTCGACACTAACGTGCGACGCGTCCTGGCTCGCGCGTTCAGCGGCACGCGCTACCCGGCGAACTCCACCACCGCGGCCGAGCGGCGGCTCGCCGAGGAGCTGCTCCCCACCGACGACACGGCCCCCGTGTGGTCGGTGGCCCTGATGGAACTCGGCGCGCTGGTCTGTACCGCACGAGCACCGCGATGCGGGGCGTGCCCGATAGCCGCGGAATGCACCTGGAGGCTTTCCGGCTTCCCGGATCATGACGGACCCGCCCCGCGCGGCCAGGCATGGGCCGGAACCGATCGCCAGGTTCGGGGACGGCTGATGGCCGTGCTGCGCGATTCGACCGGTCCGGTGCCGAAGCCGGTTCTGGACGCGGTCTGGCCCGACGCGGTACAGCGCGAACGGGCGCTCGACGGGCTGGTCGCCGACGGCCTGGTCGAACCGCTCGACGAGGAACTGTACCGGCTCCCCACGTCACCGTCCTCGTGACCTACGGGGCGGTCCGCAGCCCGGGCGACCAGCCTGTGCTGCCGACCGAAACGGCTGCGACGAAACGTCGGCAACGGCCATCGGAATCGGTCATGATGGTCCACGTCCGACACGTCATGGTCATGATCGCCTGAGGGAGGGAGTTCGTGCCCGGAACGCGCCGCATGACGCGCCCGATGACGCGGATGCTCGCGCTCTGCGCGGGCGTAGCGACGTTGGAGCTCACTCTCGCTCCCGCAGTACACGCTGGTACCGGACCGGCGAACTCCCCCGGCGACCCGGTAGCGCCGACGTTCACCGCGCAGGTGGTACCCGCATCGTCTGACTCGAATGGTTCCCGGGCGGACAACGAAGGGCCTGGCACGGAGCACGGACAACACGTGGAACGTGTCACGTGGATTCCCGACCCCAACGGTCGCCGGCTCGCCGTCTATCCCACCGACTATGCCCGGTACGAAGCGCCGGTATCCGAATGGCGCGACGCCTGGCGGGAAGTGATCACGTTGGAACCCGAGGTCGACCATCCATATCTGCGTGACCAGTTTCGCTGCCACGTCGAGTTCGCCCGCATCGACGAGCCGCACAAACCGAGCTGGAATCTGGAGATGTGGCGCTCCGACGTCGGATACCGCGCCACCGTGCTGCACCGCTGCAATCCCTGATCGGTCGCGCGGCACGCGGCTCGCACGCGGCTCGCCGCGGCCCGCGCGCCGCGCCCGGGGATTCCCCGTCAGACGAGGTCCACGAGGTCGGCGACCGAATCCACCACGTGGTGCGGCCGGTACGGGTAACTCTCGATCTCGGCTCGCTTCGTGGAGCCGGTCAGCACGAGCCAGGTGGTGAGCCCGGCTTCCATACCGGCGACGACATCAGTGTCCATCCGGTCTCCGACCATGGCGGTGGTCTCCGAGTGCGCCTGGATCCGGTTGAGCGCGCTACGGAACATCATCGGGTTGGGTTTGCCGACGTAGTAGGGATCGCGCCGGGTTGCCCGGGAGATCAACGCGGCCACCGCACCCGTCGCCGGCAACGGGCCCTCCTGCGATGGGCCGGTAGCGTCCGGATTGGTCGCGATGAAACGAGCACCACCTTCAACGAGGCGAATCGCCTTCGTGATCGCCTCGAACGAGTACGTCCGTGTCTCCCCCAGCACCACATAGTCCGGCTTGGAGTCGGTCAGAACGTAACCGATCTCGTGCAGTGCCGTCGTCAACCCCGCCTCACCGATCACGTACGCGCTGCCTCCCGGATGCTGATCAACCAGGAACTTCGCCGTAGCCAGCGCGGATGTCCAAATGGACTCCTCGGGGATGTCCAGCCCGGACAGGGCGAGCCGGGCGGCGAGATCTCGCGGGGTAAAGATTGAGTTATTGGTCAGCACCAGGAAACGCCGTTCCCGGTCGGCCAGGCGCTGCAGGAATTCGGCGGCGCCGGGAATGGCCTTCTCCTCCCTGACAAGAACGCCATCCATGTCGGTCAGCCAGCACTCGATCTCACGCTCACTCACTGGGCCACTGTACGACGTTCGCGTGACAACCGCTGAAACATCCCACGGATGAGGAACGGCGCAAGAATCGACGAGGAATGGTGACGTGAATCGAGCCGGCCTGATCGTCCGGACGGCTCGCTTTCTCGTCCGATAAGGTGCTGACACCTGGCTCGGTATCGATCGACACGGAGAATCTCGTGATCCATATGAAGCGATTTGCCGCGGTCGCGGCAGCTACCGCACTCGCGTTACCGCTCACCGCGTGTGGAGATGACTCGGACTACTGTGCAACCGTCAGCGACGCCGCCGAGCGGGTCCGGGAGATCGACGAAGAGGGCGTGCCCGAGCCGGAACTGTTCGGCGAAGTCGCGGATCTGTACGAGGACGTCGCCGATTCCGCTCCGGACGACATCCGCGACGACTGGCAGTCCGCCACGCAAGCCGTACGCTACATGGCGAACGAGGACATGCCGCAGGAAGAGATCGCGGAGGTCTTCAACGACGCGCAGGAATCGTTCGAGAACATCACGGAAAACGCCCGCGAGGAATGCGGCATCGAGATCAACAACTGACGCGACACCCTCGCAGGATCCGCCCGAACCTGACAGCCCGGCTCGCGCCGGACACCCCGGTCCGAAACGACGCAGCGGCCCTGGCCGATACCCGATCGGCCAGGGCCGCTGCTATTCGCGCACTACGCGAACGATCTCCAGGGGCGTGTCACCCGCGCCCTCGCGAGACCGCGCCGCTCAGCTCGTTTGTTCGCCGCTTCCCGAGTTGGAACCTCCCGAGGATCCGGAGGCCGGCGCGGCGCCCGCCTCGACGGGCGCGAGATCCGGCAGCTCCGACTTCTCCGTTCCGGTGAACGTGAACCGGGCCTCCTGACCCTCGCCTTCGACATCGACGACGACGATCTGGCCAGCCCTGAGCTCACCGAACAGGATCTTCTCCGAGAGCGTGTCCTCGATCTCCCGCTGGAGCGTACGGCGCAACGGCCGGGCACCCAGGACGGGATCGAAGCCATGCTCGGCGAGCAGGTTCTTCGCCGCGGAGGTCATCTCGAGACCCATGTCCTTGTCGCGCAGGCGCTCGTCCACGCCGACGATCATCAGGTCGACGATGCGGACAATCTCGGCCGGTGTGAGCTGGTGGAAGACGATGATGTCGTCGACCCGGTTGAGGAACTCCGGACGGAAGTGATGCTTGAGCTCTTCCGTCACCTTCGCCTTCATCCGCTCGTAGTTGTGCTCTTCGTCTTCGGCAGCCGAGAACCCGAGGTTCACTCCCTTGGCGATGTCTCGCGTACCGAGGTTGGTGGTCATGATGATGATCGTGTTCTTGAAGTCGACCACCCGGCCCTGAGCATCGGTCAGCCGGCCGTCCTCGAGCACCTGCAACAGCGAGTTGAAGATCTCGGGATGCGCCTTCTCGATCTCGTCGAACAGCACCACCGAGAACGGGCGACGGCGCACCTTCTCGGTGAGCTGGCCGCCTTCCTCGTAGCCGACGTAGCCCGGTGGCGAACCGAACAGCCGGGACACGGTGTGCTTCTCGGAGTACTCACTCATGTCCAGCTGAATCAGCGCTTCTTCGTCACCGAAGAGGAACTCGGCCAGCGTCTTCGACAGCTCGGTCTTTCCGACACCGGACGGGCCGGCGAAGATGAACGAACCACCGGGACGCTTGGGGTCCTTCAACCCCGCACGTGTACGACGGATCGACTTGGAGAGCGCGGAGATCGCGTCCTCCTGGCCGATGATGCGCTTGTGCATCTCGTCTTCCATGTGCAGCAGCCTGGAGGTTTCCTCCTCGGTCAGCTTGAAGACCGGGATTCCGGTGGCGAACGCCAACACTTCGGCGATCAGCTCGTCGTCGACCTCGGCGACGACATCGAGGTCACCGGCCTTCCACTGCTTCTCGCGCTCGATCTTCTGCGCGATGAGCTGCTTCTCCTTGTCGCGCAAGGACGCCGCCTTCTCGAAGTCCTGCGAGTCGATGGCGGTCTCCTTGTCCCGGCGCACCTCGGCGATCCGGTCGTCGAACTCGCGAAGGTCCGGCGGCGCGGTCATCCGCCGAATTCGCAACCGGGCGCCCGCCTCATCGATGAGGTCGATCGCCTTGTCCGGCAAGTACCGGTCGGAAATGTAGCGGTCCGCGAGCTGAGCCGCGGCGACCAACGCGGTGTCGGTCACCGACACACGATGATGGGCCTCGTAACGATCCCGGAGACCCTTGAGGATCTCGATCGTGTGCGACAAGCTCGGCTCCTGCACCTGAATCGGCTGGAACCGGCGCTCGAGTGCGGCATCCTTCTCCACGTACTTGCGGTATTCGTCGAGCGTGGTGGCACCGATGGTCTGCAACTCGCCACGGGCCAGCATCGGCTTGAGGATGCTCGCCGCGTCGATCGCTCCTTCGGCAGCTCCCGCTCCGACCAGAGTGTGGATCTCGTCGATGAACAGGATGATGTCACCGCGCGTGCGGATCTCCTTGAGGACCTTCTTCAGCCGCTCTTCGAAGTCACCGCGGTACCGAGATCCGGCGACCAGCGCACCGAGATCCAGCGTGTAGACGTGCTTGTCCTTCAGCGTCTCCGGCACCTCGCCCTTGACGATCGCCTGGGCAAGGCCTTCGACCACGGCCGTCTTACCGACGCCGGGCTCCCCGATCAGCACGGGGTTGTTCTTGGTGCGCCGCGACAGCACCTGCATCACTCGCTCGATCTCGTTCTCCCGGCCGATCACCGGGTCAAGCTTGCCCTCGCGGCCGGCCTGGGTCAGGTTACGGCCGAATTGATCGAGCACCAGCGAGCTGGACGGTGCCTCACCCTGCGGCCCGGCACCGGCCGTCGCGGCTTCCTTACCGCCCTGGTAGCCGGACAGCAGCTGGATGACCTGCTGACGGACCCGGGTGAGATCGGCGCCGAGCTTCACGAGCACCTGCGCGGCGACACCTTCGCCTTCCCGGATGAGGCCGAGAAGGATGTGCTCGGTGCCGATGTAGCTGTGCCCGAGCTGCAACGCCTCACGCAAGCTCAGTTCCAGCACCTTCTTGGCACGCGGCGTGAACGGAATGTGTCCGCTGGGTGCCTGCTGACCCTGACCGATGATCTCTTCGACCTGTTGGCGCACTGCCTCCAGCGAGATGCCGAGGCTCTCGAGCGCCTTGGCCGCCACACCTTCGCCCTCATGGATGAGGCCGAGAAGGATGTGCTCGGTGCCGATGTAGTTATGGTTGAGCATCCTGGCCTCTTCCTGGGCCAGGACGACGACGCGTCGAGCGCGGTCAGTAAACCTCTCGAACATCAGTGGCGCTCCCTTGCCGAGTGGTCGGCGGTGGAGGGCGGGCCCCCAGCTAACCCCTCGATGTTATCTCCAGATACCCGTTTTTCCTCCAGTTGTTCACCCTGGGAGGAGAAGGTATCGGTCCTTACTTCTTCTCTATCAGGTGTGACGATCACGTTCACCACCTATCTCGTCCACCTGGTGGCTGCCGCCCCAGCCAAACCGTCACGCCATGCCAGAACACCATGTTGTGCTCCTGATGTTCCACTTACGACGTCTTTCTACCCTTACGTTCGCTGTGGGCGAAGCTCCGGCGCCGGTCATGGTACTCACCAACCTCGTACTACCAGGAGCCGTAAGGCCCGTCACCCGGGCCACGCCGTCCGCCTCCCATCGCGCGCACGGCGGGTCGGACGTCGACCAGATAGACGGCAGCAGCGACCACGCCGATGATCGTCAAGATCATCACGCGCATCGGAAAGAACGCGAGTTCGGTTACGAGTGCGAGAACCAAGAACGTCAGCCAGATCGGCTTGGTCAGCTTACCGGCTGCGGGGAATGCCTCGGCCCGCACGCGTAGCGCGTCGATGAGCGCGTAACCCTTGAGCCCGACAGCGCCGACCGCGAGCCCCAGGATCAGCAGCGCCTGGATATCGCCGAAGAAGTCCACATCACTACTCTACGCGTCCCTCAACGCCACACCGAGCCCACCAAGTACGTGTACCCCGTCGGGGTGACACGTTTTCTCGGGCCGTACTACGTCTGCAGCCGTGTTGCGGCCCGAGAAAACGTACCAAACATGATCATTCTGGTGCGGGTCAGCGAGGTTGGTCGTCGTGCTCACCGGGCTCACCGGTGTCGCCGGACTCGCCGAGGTCGTCAGCCACCTTGTCGGCCGCGTCCGCGACGTCATCGGCGGCTTCCGCCACCCGGCCACGAATCGCGACGACCTTCTCGCCCAGCGAGACCCGGTACTCGTCACGCCACCGGGTGACCACACCCTCGCCGCGGCCGGCGAGATCGTCGATGGTCTTCGATGCCTGCTGCGCTGCCTGGCTAGCCGCGTCGCGCACCTTGGCGGGAATCTCGGTCATGAGCCCGTGGCGCCGCTCCCAGGAGAACGCCTCGCGTGCCTTCTCCTGCAACTGTGCCGTGCGCACCGGCACTTCCTTCATGCGCTCCGGAATGTCGTCGCGCAATGCCTTCGCTTCCTGGGGAAGGTCGTCCAGGCGCCGACGCAGGTCACCACGCACGTTCTCGTCGGTCACCACCGACGTGGCCCGCTTGGACAGATCCGACACGCGCTCGCGCACGTCGCGCCGGAACTCGTCGTCCGAGACGGTCTCCACGACCCGGGTGGACAGGTCGCGCAACGACGTGACTGCCACGTCGGCCGCTCCCGCGAACGCGCGGACGGCCTTCGATTCGAGCGTCGAGTCCAGGCCCGAGCCGGACGTCGCACCAGAGCTCGAATCGCGTTCGGAGCCGTGCTCGACGGCATTCCGGGAGCTGGATGCGGCGTCGAATGTCGTGTTGGAGTTCATGGAACGTCACCTCTCTGTCAAGTCTCACGATCCGGCGCCACTGCCGGATTCGCCTTCCGTGCCTGCGGCACGTGCGCCGATACGTGCGCCAGCGTTCGCGGCACCATCTGGTGTGCCGCCGTCGTCCGTCACGCCAACCGCGACACCACCGGGCGCCGGGGCACCGGAGGTCTCGTCGTGCCCCTCGGCACCGGATGCCGCCTGCGAGCCATCCCGCGCCGCGCCACCATTGGCCGCCCGAAACGACATGTAGACCTCGAGCAGCGCACGTTTCTGCTGCTCGGTCAGGGCCGGATCGGCGCGGATCGCGCCCTCGACCCGGCGATCTTCCGAGGGCGCGTCGAGGAGACCCGCCTGCACGTACAGCACTTCGGAGGACATCCGCAACGCCTTCGCCAGCTGCTGGAGCACATCGGCCGACGGTTTGCGCACGCCACGCTCGATCTGGCTCAAGTACGGGTTGCTCACCCCGGCAAGATCGGCGAGCTGGCGCAGCGACAGTTGCGCGGCGCGTCGCTGTTCTCGCAAGAACTCGCCGACACCGGATTTAGCCATGCGCTCATTCTAGCTAACAATTGCAAGCACCGTGCAACCGAACTGCCGAACTCGCCCGCGCAGACATCGACGCCCCGCCACGCCCGCGTTCAGCCGGTCGGGAGCCACGCCCTCTGAATCGGCGAGAATCGTCGGCATGAGCACGCCCGACTCCAGGCTCTCCAGGCAGCTCGGCACGGCCGACGCCGTCGTCATTGGCATGAGCGCCATGATCGGTACAGGCGTGTTCGTCGTCTGGCAGCCCGCGGCTGAGCATGCCGGGGCATGGATGCTGCTCGGGCTCGCACTCGCCGCCCTGGTCGCGTTCTGCAACGCTACGTCCACAGCACAGCTCGCCGCCGTGCATCCGAGGGCCGGTGGGGCCTACCACTACGGCCGCGAACGCTTGGGCGAGCACTGGGGAGCACTGGCCGGCTACGCGTTCGTCCTCGGCAAGACTGCCTCGTGCGCCACGGCCGCGCTGGCCGTCGGCACCTACCTGTGGCCCGAGCAGGCCACCACCGTCGCGCTCGCCACGGTGGCCGCGCTCACCATCATCAACGTCGCGGGCGTGCAGAAGACGGTACGCACCGCCCGGATCATCCTCACCGTTGTGGTGACCGTGCTCGTCGTTGCGGCCGTCGCCGGGCTCGCGGGGCTCGGCGACGAGCCCCCAGCCACGGTGACGATCGAGCCCGTCGGCCCGCCCGGCGTGTTCGCCGCTGCGGCGGTGCTCTTCTACGCCTTCGCCGGGTACGCGCGAGTCACCGTGCTCGGTGAGGAGGTCCGCGACCCCGCACGCACGATTCCCCGCGCGGTGACCATCAGCCTGCTCATCGTGCTCGGCGTGTACGCGGCCATCGGCGCGACCGTGCTTGGCGTGCTGGGCTCCGAGGGTGCGGCGGCCTCCGACCAGCCATTGCGCACCATGGTCGAGACCGCCGACGCCGCCTGGTTGGTCCCCGTCGTGACCGTTGGAGCGGGCATCGCCGCCATGGGCACGCTGCTGTCGCTGCTTGCCGGAATCGGGCGGACGTCGTTCGCGATGGCCTCTGATGGGGACCTGCCACGCGTGTTCGCCGCCGTACATCCCGAGCGCCGGGTGCCTCATGTCGCCGAACTGGGCGCGGGGATCGTCACCGCCGGTGCCGTGCTGTCCGGCGATCTCGCACAGACGCTGTCCATCAGCGCCTTCGCGGTACTCGTCTACTACGCGGTGGCCAACCTCGCGGCGTTGACGCTGCCCCCGGCGCAACGACTCTGGCCACGCTGGCTGTCCGGCTTGGGGCTCCTCCTGTGCATCGCCCTCGCGATCTCACTGCCCACGCGCCTGGTGGCGCTCGGCAGCCTGCTCCTGGGCGCCCTCCTCCTGCTGCGTGTCGTCGTGCACCGGATTCACCGCTGACTGAGGTTTCATCAACCACGGCGCGGGACGGATCTCGCCCACCACCGCTCCCCCGCCGAACACGGGAGCCGACATCAGCTCGTCCACCACCGGCTCATGCACGCCGAGTATCCGCAACATCGCCGCCATCACCACCGGGCGTGCCCGCCCACCGCCGTCGTCGATCTTCAATGCCGCTGCCCGCCCATCGGTCAGGGCGACCGCGTAGACGGCCTCGGCACCGCCCTTCCCGAACAATCCGGACACCGCGCGGACGAGAGTGGCTTCGTCGCGGTCCGTGCCACTCGCGTATTCCGGATGCGCCTGGATCGCCGCGACGATCTCGTACTCTGCCGTGCCCTCCCCGGAGATCGCCATGGTGCGGAAGAGCCGGGCCAGTCCGGTCAGGCTGAAAGCGAACAGGGGCGCACCGCAGCCGTCGACCCCGGTGTGCGCCACCGGCTCTCCCGCCAGCTCCTCGATCGTGCCCCGGATGGCGACCTGCAGCGGGTGTCCGGCGTCCAGGTAGTTCTCGGCGGACCACCCGTTCAGCTGGCACGTCGCGAGCATGGCCGCATGTTTGCCGGAACAGTCCGCCACGATCGACGACGCCGCCCCTCCGGACCGGAGCAGTGCGTGTTTCGACGGCTCGTCCAGTGGCCATCCGGGCGTGTTCCGCAGCGCCGACTCGTCCACACCGGCCGCGGCGAGCAGGCGGCGCACGCCAGCCACGTGAAACTCTTCCCCCGAGTGGCTCGCCGCGGCCAACGCGAGCAGCTCGGGATCCAGCCGCAGCCCCCGACGGACCATGGCCGCCGCCTGTGCGGGCTTGTTCGCGGAGCGCGGGTACATCGGCGCCCGCGTCGTACCGTGCTCCAATGCCACGGTGCCGTCCGCATGTAGTGCGATCATCGAGCCGTGGTGCCGCGACTCGACGAGTCCAGACCTGATGACCTCGGCAACGAGCACGGTGTCCGGATCCATGGTGGCGATCGTCGCACGGCCAGCGACGCCGCCAGCCAGCAGTGCCGGCACGGCTGGCAGGATCGTGCGCATGCGAGCGGTAGTACAGCGAGTGACATCAGCATCCGTACACGTCGACGGCACGGTGGCCGGCGCCATCGATCCCGCCTCCGACGGCAACGGCCAGGGCAGCCAGGGGCTGCTCGTGCTCGTCGGCGTCACCCATGACGACGACGAGCAGGCAGCGGCCAAGCTCGCCCGCAAGGTGTGGGACCTTCGGATCCTCTCCGATGAGAGGTCTGCCTCCGATGTCGACGCACCGATCCTCGTGGTGAGCCAGTTCACCCTCTATGCCGACACCCGCAAGGGACGGCGACCCTCGTGGGGAGCCGCGGCACCCGGGTCGGTGTCCGAGCCGCTCGTGGAATCGTTCGCGCAGGCGCTGCGGTCGCTCGGTGCGACGGTCGAGACCGGCGTGTTCGGCGCCGACATGAAGGTTCACCTCGTCAACGACGGACCGGTTACCCTCATTCTCGACACCTGATCACCAGCCACGAGCAGGCCTGGCTCGCACGGCGCACGGCAACGGACGATCACCGCACCTGCGGCCGGACGTGCAGGCCGATCTCCGGGTCGACGATGACCTCCTGCGCGGCGGCCACGCCACCCGCCAGCAACGGCGCATCGACGGGGACGTTCCGCTTGATCACGGCGAGCCCGATCGGGCCGAGCTCGTGGTGCCGCACGGCCGATCCGACGAATCCGACAGTGCGCTCGCCCGCGACGACGTCGTCCCCGCGCTCGGGAAGGTGATCCACCGAACCGTCGAGGTGGAGCATGACGAGACGCCGCGGCGGGCGGCCCAGCGTGTGTACCCGTGCGACGGTCTCCTGGCCCCGGTAGCAGCCCTTGTCGAGATGGACCGCGGAACCGATCCACCCCACCTCGTGCGGGATGGTGCGCTCGTCGGTATCGCGGCCGTGCCGGGGTTCGTGCGCCTCGATCCGGAGCGCCTCGTACGCCCAGATTCCCGCTGGCGGTCCCGCCGCCTCGACGTAGGAACGGAGCTCGGCACGGGGCACGAAGACATCCCGGCCGCGACCGGCCGGCCGCACCACGTAATTCCCGCCGTCCGTCTCGGCGCCGTCCGGTGCCGGGTCCGGCTGGGCCACATCTGATGCGGCAGTCGCCTCCCAGACGATCGCGAACTCGTCGGTGACGTCGGTCACCTCGACCTGGGACCAGAAGCGCATGGCGTCGAGATACTGCACCAGGCTCTCGGCGCTGCCTCGCTCGAGATGGAACCAGAGCGCCGATCCGTCGTCGACGCCGTACATTGCGTGCTCCACGCGTCCCTTGACGTCGAGCACGAGAGCAGCCGTCGGCTCGCCGGGCGACAGTTCTTCCAGATGCTGGGACACGAGCTGGTGCAGCCAGGTCAGGCGATCCGGCCCGCTAACCTTGACGACATCCCGGTGGGACAGGTCGACGGCCCCCTGACCGCTGACCAGGTTGCGCTGCTCGCGGAACGGTTCTCCATAGTGCGCGGCGACGCCGGTGTCGGGTTCGGCGGCCTCAACCGCTCCAGGAACGTCGAGCAACGGGCTGCGATACGAGGTGTTCACACTCACGACCATATGCAACACGGACAAACGCGTGGCACTTCCCGGGAACCCTCAACGGTGCCGATGCCGGCCGCTAGTCAGCCGCCTGTGACGCGCCCTCGACGCGTTGCAGTTCGGCCGACAGGTGCGGCTGGAGATCCTCACCCATCGCCGCCATCTCGTAGACGTACATCAACCGGCCCTCGACCAGCCCATACAACCGGTGGCCGCTGCGGTAGTCCTTCGCCGTCTCGGTCTTGAGCACTCCGCGCGTGGCGAGCTCCAGCCGGGCCGACTCGATCCGCCCGATATAGATCTCCACGAATCCCGTGGGGTGGGTAAGCAAGACCTCCACCTCGTCCTCGCCCTGTGGCCGCCAGTAGCCCGTCTCGCGAGCGGCCGGCTGCACGAGATTCCCGTCCTCGTCGAGGATCCAGCTACGGCTCTGATACGAGAGGAACGGCTTGCCCGGAACGTAGGTGAACTGCACTTCCTGGCCGAAGCGGAACGCCTCGATGGTCGGATAGTCACCGACGCCGGCGCCCTCCCATCGGCCGAGCAGCCATACGAGCGGAACGCAGTCAGGATGCAGGTCGCTGGGTATCTCGATCACGTGGAACCTCGGGTACGGCAGATCGACGGCACCGGATCAGGCCTGGCCTTTAAACAGCTTGAACACGACGAGCAGGGCCATGAGGCCGGTCCCGGCACCGATCAGGACCATCAAGCTCGTGAAGACGGCTTCCAGCACGCTGCTGAGTCTACCGGTGCCATATAGGGTGGACGGCCATGGCCCACACACTCGTCGTCAAGGTCACGGCCGGAGCGGACGCGCCGGAACGATGTTCGCAGGCGTTCACCGTGGCGTCCACCGCACTGGCCAACGGCGTCGCCGTCTCGATGTGGCTCACCGGGGAGTCGGCGTGGTTCGCCGTGCCCGGTCACGCCAAGGAGTTCGAGTTGCCGCACGCCGCACCGCTGGCCGACCTGCTCGACGCCTTGCTGGCCGGTGGCAGCGTCACCCTGTGCACGCAGTGCGCCGCGCGCCGCGATATCGGCCCCGACGACGTCATCCCCGACGTCCGGATCGCCGGGTCGGCCACGTTCGTCGAAGAGATCCTCGGGGACGGCGTTCAAGCACTGGTGTACTGACGTCATACAGCCGTCCGGCGCCCGTAGCCGTGCTGGTTCCCACGGCTCCCAGCGGCCGGAATTCCACCGCGGGCACCCACGACACTGCACCCGACAGCGACGTGCCCCACGACGATCACCCCGGCCCAGGCGTGGTGATCGTCGTGGGGCTCGCCCCGGCCCGCGTTCGTCACGCGCGGAGCGGCACGCTCCGCTGCGCGAACCGATCAACCGACGGTGACGTCCACCGTGTTGACGGCTCCCTTCGACGCGACAACAGAACGATCGACGCTCTCGGCACCCGGCGCCAGTGTCCGCACGGTCCACGTGCCGGGCGCGGCGAAGAACCGGAACTGCCCAGTGGCACTGGTCGGAACCTCGGCCGTGAACTCTCCCGAGGAGTCGAGCAGCCGCACGTAGGCGCCAGCGAGCGGCGCATCATCGCGGTACACGACGCCCTGAATGATCGTCTCCTTGGCGACGTCGACGTCGTCGAGCGATACGCCGCCGGTGGTAGCTCCGCACATGCTGCTCAGGCCCTCCCCGGCTCGTCGCCGACGGCAACCGGGACGCCGACCAGCGAACCGTATTCCGTCCACGAACCGTCGTAGTTCTTCACGTTCGGCACACCCAGGATCTCCCGCAGGACGAACCAGGTGTGCGAGGAGCGCTCACCGATACGGCAGTAGGCGATCGTGTCGTTGTTCAGGTCCACCCCCGCCTCGGAGTACAGCTCGCGCAGCTCGTCGTCAGAGCGGAACGTGCCGTCGTCGTTCGCCGCCTTGCTCCACGGAATGTTGGCTGCCGTGGGGATGTGTCCCGGGACCTGCGAAACTTCCTGCGGAAGGTGGGCAGGCGCCAGCAGGCGACCGGCATATTCGTCTGGCGAGCGGACATCCACCAGGTTCTTGTCTCCGATGGCGCCGACGACCTCGTCCCGGAATGCGCGAATCGAGGTGTCCGGCTCCTTGGCCGTGTACTGGGTGGGCGTGCGCTCGGGGACGTCATCGACCAGCTCGCGGTTGTCGAGCTCCCATTTCTTGCGGCCACCGTCGAGCAGGCGGACGTCTTCGTGCCCGTAGTACTTGAACTCCCAGTACGCGTATGCGGCGAACCAGTTGTTGTTGCCGCCGTAGAGCACGACGGTGTCGTCGGGGGACACGCCCAGCCTGGACAGCAGTGACTCGAACTGTTCCTTGGTGAGGATGTCCCGGCGGACCGGGTCACGCAGGTCCTCGTTCCAGTTGACCTTGACGGCACCACGGATGTGGTTCTTGTCGTAGGCAGTGGTGTCCTCGTCGACTTCGAGGAGGACGACCTTGGGGTCGTCGAGATGCTGCTCGACCCAGTCAGCCGAGACGAGTACGGACTCGCGGCTCATGAATTGACCTCCGGTGTCTTGTTGATGCGGACGGAAACGATTCGGCGGTATGCCAGATAGATCTCGCAGCCCAGGCAGAAGCCGAAGGCCGCATTGAGGAAGGCGGCGGCTAAAGCGGCGCCCACCGCGACATAGGCGAGCACGGTCACACCGGTCACGTACCCGGCGAGACCGGCGAGGCTGAAGACCAACCCCACGGCCTGGGCGAAACGAGGGGGAGCCGACTCCTCCGGCTCCTTCGGTGTGCGGAGCCGTGGTCGGATGAAGCGGGCGAACACGAGCCCATACGGTGATGCGCCGGGACCGAGAGACGCTCCCAGCGCGAAGATGACGGCTTGCACGCCGAGCAACCATGTGCTGCCGGTGATCAACACGACGGCGAGCACCACCGTCGTCACACCGGCCGCAAAGCGAGGGCCTCGTGGATCGATCATGAGGGAATCTCCTGACATGGATGCGTTGAGCGTGCGTTACCGCGCACCTACGGAGCGGACAGCCAGTGACGCACTAGCAAGGGACGGCGCGACCGCTCCGGTCAGGACATTCGACAGAGCATGGTGGCCACGCGCCGGTAATCAATGGCGCGACGGCGGGTGAGCTCTGTGTGGTACACGCCTACGAGACTAAGCCCGTTGCGCACGTTCGTCATCCGGTGTATCAAAATTCGAGACAAACAGTCTCACGGCGCGGTCAGGTCGCGTTTCGCCGCCCGCATAACGCAATCAGCTTGGCAGTGTCGTCCCAGCCCGCGGCCAGCTCGGCGGCGCCGCCCAAGCGCGGTCAGCTTGGCAGTGCCGTGCCGACGCGCGATCAGTTTGGCAGCGCCGCCCGCACGTCGTCGGGCCGGGGAACGCCGGTGGCCCGGCCAACCACTCGCCCGGCAGGATCGACGACGAGCGTCGTCGGCGTCCGGCGGACGTCCAGTCGCCGCACCAGTTCGAGGTTGCTCTCGGCGTCGATCTCGACGTGCTCGACCCCGTCGAGACTCTCCGCCACGTGCGAGAGCGTGGCCCGGGTCGCCCGGCACGGCTGGCAGAACGCCGTGGAGAACTGGACCAGCGTGGCCCGCGCACCCAAGGATGATCGACCGACATCGGCCGGAGCGAGCATCACGACATCCGAAATACTCTCCTGCCCCACTTTCCGAGCCGTTGGCTCAACAGCGCGTACGACACCATCGCGCCTCCGCATCCACAGCCCGACGGCCGTGGACAGCGCGAGCACCACGAGCACGACGGCGAGTCCGGTCACATCTGCCCCAACATACGGGGCAGCGCTCTTTGTTCCGCCGCCGTCAGCGAACCAGGAGCTGCCCGAGCACGTAGGCGGTCGGAGCCGCCGCCACGAACGGGCCGGCGATCCGCATGGGAACGATCGTTGCCGGGTTCACGGTGATCGGGCCGGCCCCGTCCGCATGCACGTCGGTCGCGACCCGCGTATCGGTACTGGTGCCACCACGCGTGGCCTGCTGATGCTCGGCGTCACCGTCCGGGTTCGACGCCTGCGACGTGGCCCCTGCCGAGCCAGCTGGTCCCGACTCACCGGCAAGCCGGTCGGCCATCGCGAACGCCACGCCCGTCATCACGCCAGAGAACGCGGCAATGACGACGGCGCTCACGGCTGGCACGGCCGACTCCATGCTCTCCAGCACGGTCACGAGCACCGCCGTAGCCGAGGAAGCCACGACCACGCCGAGCACCCTGCGCAGCGCGCGAGATGCCGGGAGTGCTTCGGCCAGGGCCACGACACCGACCCCGAGCAGGGCGAAGCCGACCGTGTGAACCCCAGCGGACGTCGCGTGCAGGGCCACCCAGATCACCGGCAGCGTCACCAGGACGCACGCAGCCACCACCAGACTCAGTGCCCGGTTGAGCTCGCCCCGGCCGTCCCGGCGAAGCAACTGCACGACGATAGCGATCAGGACCGTGGGACCGAGTACGGCCGCCACGGGAACCAGCTCGGGTGTACCACTACGTTCAACCCACACCAGCGCTCCGACACCAGCGATCAGCGCGAGCCAGGCAGCTGGCCGAGCTGACGGCAGCCCGGAGGCGCGGACCACCCCGAGCGCGAACACGACCTGGACAACAGCCAGCCCCGCGGCGAACAGCACCGGGCTCGACGCCGAAGCCAGCGCCAGAACACCCGCGAGGACGGCGGCGATGATGGAGCGGCGCGAAGAGGGCACGCGTTTAATCCTGACAGACCACCGGACGCACCTTCCGTGGGTTAGGCAACAACTCCGCAACAGTCCGATCAACCACCGGATGAGCACGTGGTGTGGCTCACGCTGGCCGGCTCGGAAGCTCAACGGCGGCTCCGTCAGGCACACGTGAATCGTTGCGCAGCTGTCCGCGTCTCCCACCTGTAGGCAGCGAACCGCCTCCTGACCTCCGCTATGGCGTCGCCGAGCGGAAAGAGGCTGCGGCTCACCAGCTGGTCCTCATGCCCAGCCGTCACAGGATGCCAATAGATACCGTCCGCTGTCACGGTCACCTCCGGGACGAGCGATTCGATCGTCAGCGTGACACCATCGTCTGCGAATCCGCGGTGCGCCACGGGACGAATCACCTGATCGTCCCGATCGATGCCGAACCCGTCCAGCAGGGAGTGGAACGCGGCGATCTCGTCGGCGCCGGCCTCACCGGCGGCCACCGTCGCCGCCACTCGCACCCGGAACCCTTCCCGCAGGGCCGTCCGAATCCCGTCGAGGGCGCGCTGCCAGCTTCCCGCGCCCCGGTGCAGGTCATGCAGCTCGGCGGTGGCGGAGTCGAGACTGATTTGCAGGGCCACATCCGCGCGAGGCATGGCTCGCAACATGTCCAGGCGACGGCCCCTGAAGAGCATCCCGTTGGTCAATATCGTCGTGGGCGCCCGTGCCGCGCACGCGGCGACGATCTCGTCGAGGTCCCAGAGGAGAAACGGCTCTCCGCCGGTGAGGAAGATCTCGGTCACCCCGTGTTCGGCGCCCTCGGCGACGAGCTCGCGGATCCGATCAGGCCCCAGGGCCCGCCGCTCCGCCTGCGGAGACGACTTCGCGCAGCAGTAATCACAGGCGAGGTTGCAGTCGAAGTTGGTATAGATCCACAGACGTGCGCCGGGCTGGCGGTCGACGGGTATCTCGTCCAGCATGGCGTCGTCGTCGGGAATCGGGCCTCGCCGGATGGTCGCGACGTCCCCTTCCACCGCCAGTAGCCGGTGTCCCGCACGTTCGCACCAGCGTTCCACGAGTCCCTGCTGACCGGGACCGAGCGGAACCTCGACGACCTGCCCGGCTTCGGCGGGCCCGACCCGTTCGACCAGATCCAGGATGACCTTGTTGCGCTGCATTGCCGGCACGCTCACCATCGCGGAGAAATCCCCTGATTCTCGATCGCCTCGAACAGCGAGGCATAGCCCTCCATGTCCGGAAGCACCCAGCGGCGACGCAACCCTTCCAGCTCCATGATCCGCCGGTGCTCGGGTTCGTCCCACGACATCGCGAGCAAGTGCTCGACCCAGGGACGGCGCACGTCCTCGGGCAACGTATCCAGAGCGGTGAAGTTGCAGTGCGAGTACCGGGGCGAGCGCCAGAACTCGGCCAGTGCCCCCGGCATGAGCTCTTCGCGGCCGATAGCTTCCCACGTGTTGATACCGATCGCGGCCGCGTCGGCTTCGTCGTCCATCAGCAACCGGATCGCATCCAGCTCGCTACGCCCGGTGTCGCCGTGCTTGCCGATATCCGACTCCTGCCGTACGAATTCCACCTCACCGTCCGCCAGCCCGGCGTCGCGCAGGTACTGGACGGGAAGGATCGCCGCCTGCGCGGAATCCCTGGAGCCCAGGGCAAGCCTCCGGCCACGCAGGTCGGCCAGCTCGTCGAACTCGTTGCCGGCTCGGGTGACGAATACGGTCTGGAAGGCGGCGTCCACGTCGCGCATCGCGAGCGCCTGACACCTGCCATCCGTCTGAAAGACGGTGCGTGCCCACGCCACGTTCGTGTTCCAGGCGACGTCGATGGTGCCATCGAGGAGCGCGTCCACCTGACGCCCGTAGTTGGAGAAGAGCACGAAGTCCGTCTCGATCGGGCCGTCGGCGAAATAGTCGCGCAGGCCCTCCCAGATGAGCACGATATTCGGGGTGTAGGCGACGGCTCCGACGAGAAGCGATTCGGCCATGGCAGGTAACCCTTCAGTTCTCGAACAGCGCAAGCCCGGCGAGCGCCCGGCCATAGAGGTCATAGAGGACGTCGGCGGTGGGGGCCATGACGCTCCCCGCCCGGGCGTCCCTGAAGAAACGTTCCAGTTGCAGGTGGTGGGAGAAGGCGGCGCCACCACACACCCGCATCGCGGCGTCCGTGATCCGCAGCGCGGCGTCGTTGGCGTACGCCTTCGCACCGAGCACGTGCAGCGTCGTCGCGTCGTCCGGCGCAGCGATGCTC
Source organism: Phytoactinopolyspora halophila (assembly GCF_003287285.1). GTDB lineage: Bacteria > Actinomycetota > Actinomycetes > Jiangellales > Jiangellaceae > Phytoactinopolyspora_A > Phytoactinopolyspora_A halophila. The sequence continues at coordinate 125,137 of NZ_QMIG01000010.1, read as the reverse complement.
CGGGCCGCCGCACCGAGATACGCCTCGGTCGCGGCGAGATCCAGCGACATCCGGGACAGCTGCGCACGAATGGTGGGCAGCTGCGCCAGCGACTCGTCGAGATGCTCCAGCCGTGCGCCCGACGCGTGGCGGATAGCAGCGTCCACCGCGGCCTTCGCGAACCCCAGCGACACCGCGGCATTGCCCAGGTTGAACCAGGGCAGCACGGCCTCGAGCATCAGCGCGAAGCCTCCGCCCGCCGCTCCGAGCCGGTCCCCGTCGCCGGTTTCGAGCTCGAACCTCATCGGCGCCGATGCGTTGCCGCGCAAACCCAGGCCTTGCCAGGATCCTGCCGTCGTGACTCCAGACCGGTCGCCGGGGATGGCGTAAATGTCCACACCCGGGCTCTCAGCGGACGTCGCCGCCGGCTGGAGCGTAGAGACGATGTAGACGTCCGCGTGCCCCGCAGACGTGACGAAGCTCTTCGGGGCCGCGAGCTCGACCGTGGCACCGTCGGCACGAGCCTGGGACGTGGGCGCCCAGAAGTGGGACCGCGAGCCGGTTTCGGAGAACGCCAGCGTGCCCAGCGCCGTGCCGTCAGCGAGCTGTTCGAGCAGCTTCGGCTGTCCACTCGGTGGCGCCGCGGCCACTGTCATGGTGGCGCTGACGTGCATCAGGTAGACCATGGCGGTCGAACCGCAGGCTGCCGCGATCCGGGCGACCGCCGTGACGAGCTCCTCCGGCCCACAGCCCATGCCACCGGCTTCGGACGGCACGGTCAAACCGCACAAGCCGCTTTCCCGCAAGGCGGCAACCGCTTCGTGCGGGAACCGGCTGTTGGTGTCGACATCGCTGGCGTTCTCGCGCGCGGCGTCGAGGACGGGCTCAAGTGCCCTAGCTAGATCCATGCTCTTCCTTCTCTCGTCCGTCGTGTCTGGCACGTCCGTCGTGACCGGTACGCGTGGCGGATAGCGCGCAGCCGACAACGATGAGGCCGACACCGAGCCCCAGCCAGAACGACGCCGTACTGAGGCTGGCGCCCAACCAGTCGCGGCCCATGGCAACCGAGATCACCTGGAATACGGCGGCCCCCACGAAACCGATGCCTGCCGTGACAGCCGGCCATGCGCGCGCGAACCCACCGGCCGACATGGCCAGCACACCGGCTACCAGCGCGATCACCAGCGCGGCTCCGCTCACCCGCATGAACCGGAAGTCGCCGAGACCCTCGACGACGAAGACCACGCTGGCCACCGACGCCGATCCCAGCGCCAGGCACGCCCTGCGACAGGAACGTTCGTTCATGACGCCTTCTCCAACAGGGGCGTAAGCCTTCCCGCCTGCCGCCAGATCGGGCGCAGTACGCCGTCCAATCCCCCATAACGTCCGGCTGCGGTGGCGAACAGCATGAGATGGACCAGGAACATCAGCAGGTAGGCCCAGTACCACTCGTGTGGCGCGTTGAGCGTCGACAGCGCGATGACGGCCGTTTGCGCCATGCCGATGAGCGCCCACGCCCTGGTCAGCAGGCCGATGAACAAGAAGGCGCCGAGCGATGCTTCAACGATCAGCACCGCCCACCCGAAGAAGGTGAAGTTCGGCAGGACGACGTTGTCCAGCAGCCACGCATACGGGGCGAAGACCTCGTGTTCCACGCCCGTCAGCGTCCAGGCGTAGAGCATTCGCGGCTCTTCGCCCCGGCCGAATTCCGGTGGTCGCTTCCACGACGCGTTGTCGATCCACATCAGCGCCACGCCGATTCGGGCCGCAGCCAGCAGCCAGATGCTCGATCGCGAGCTCGCCAGCGGCTCGCGAGGCTCCACCGTGCTCGCCGTGTCCACCGTCATCGATCGCGTCCCGATCTCTCGCGGTTCGTCGTCGATTCGACTGAAACACGGAAACGCCCGGCGTGATCCTTACGAAGTGCGAAAGCCTGTGCGGCTCTGCCTCGTTCAGCCTCCGCCACCCGCGTACGGCGGGAGCAACTCGATAACGGATCCCTCGGACACGGGAACGAGGACCGGATCTTGCGAGCCGGCAGGCGTCTCGTCGACGACGGCGGTGCAGATGCTCAATACTGCCGCGAACCGGGAGTCTTCACCGTGTTCGGCCCGTGCCGCGGCCAGCGCCTCATGCAGGGTGGTGGCGTCGAACGTCTCCTCGGCCACACCTGCTGCCGCACGAAGCGCTGCCCAGTACCGCAGCGTCACCTTAGCCATGTCGTCCATCTCATCACATCCGGCGGCCAGCGCAGGCGACTCCAGCTCGACCGGGCTCGCCGACGACGGGTCGAAAGGTGCGGCACGTGCCAGTTGTACGTGCATCGCCTCCGTCCGATATCCTTCCTGGGAGGTGAGGACCTGGGCAATGGCGCTCCCAGGTCCTTTCGTGTTTGCGGCCGGAGGCGATAGGAGATCGCAGATGGCAACGATCGTGCTGCTCAGCCAGGCGTCGCAGTCCGCCGAGGACACGCTGCCAGCGCTCGGGCTACTCCTTCATGACGTGACAGTGATGCCGGCTGAGAGCTCCGCGCTCGTCGACGCGCCACGCGGCGACATCGTGCTCGTCGACGCCCGCCGCGATCTCTCGCAGGCCCGCAGCCTGACCCGCCTGCTGCGCACCACCGGAGTGGACGTCCCGCTGATGGTCGTCACCACCGAAGGTGGCCTGGCCGCCGTAACCGCCGAGTGGGGCATCGACGACGTCCTCCTCGACACTGCGGGCCCGGCCGAAGTCGAAGCCCGGCTCCGGCTCGCCCAGGGCAAGCTCGCGGCCGCGACGTCGAAAGAACCCAACGAGATCCGTTCCGGCGAGCTCGTGATCGACGAAGCCACGTATTCCGCCCGGGTCGGCCGCCGCACTCTGGAGCTCACCTACAAGGAGTTCGAGCTGCTGAAGTTCCTCGCCCAGCATCAGGGCAGGGTCTTCACCCGCGAGCAGCTCCTGCAGGAGGTGTGGGGCTACGACTACTTCGGGGGCACCCGCACCGTCGACGTTCACGTCCGGCGGCTGCGTGCCAAGCTCGGCGCCGAGCACGAGGCCCTGATCGGCACCGTACGAAACGTCGGCTACCGCTTCGTTCCACCCCAGCAACGCAACCCGCGGCGGACCAACTCGTCGACGGCTCCGGCCGGCGTCGACGTGCCCGACGACCCTCGCCCGGCCGATGCCGCCGGAGCGCACACGCTTTCCACGCCGTCCAACGACACGATCCGGCTGGACGCCTGAGCGAACCCGGGACCGGCCGCCTGTGATCAGTGACCGCCCGTGCCGATCGGCACTGGGCCAGAGGTCGACGCTGGTCCAGAGGTCGGTACTGGTCCGGAGGCCGATGCCGTCTCGACGCGGCGTTGCGCGATGATGCCGTGGTGAGCATTTTTCAAAGAACGAACTTCGACCCGGAGACGATCGAGCGGCTCGGGAAACTGGCTGATCGCGCCCGTGCCGTCGATGGACGGGACCCCTTCGCGGACGATCTGTGGCACCGGGCCACCGCGGGCCAGACCCGGCTCGCGCTCAGTGCCGACGATGATGGAGAGCTCGCCGGCGCCGCATTCGTCGCTGACCAGGGAGAGCGGCGCGCGGCCGAACTGCTCGTCGACCCCGAGCGGCGGGGCCAGGGGCACGGCGGCGAGTTGCTCGCCGAGCTACTGCGGCGCGTGGACGGCGAGCTGTGGCTCTGGTCACACGGCGACCACCCTGCCGCTCGCACGTTGGCCAGGCGGCACGGTCTCCACCGGGCACGCGAACTCTTGCAGCTCCGTCGGGATGCGTCCGTCCCGGTTCCGGCGATCGAGCCGCCGCCCGGCGTCACCGTCCGCACTTTCGAGCCCGGCCACGACGAGAACGCTTGGCTCCGCGTCAATGCCGCGGCCTTCGCGTCGCATCCCGAACAGGGCAGTCGCACTCTGGAGGATCTCCACCAGGCCGAGGCCGAGCCGTGGTTCGATCCCGCCGGGTTCTTTCTCGCCGTCGACGCGTCCGGTGAGCTGCTCGGATTTCACTGGACCAAGATTCACCCTCCGGCGTCGGGCGAGCCCGGTGGCACCCGCGTCGGCGAGGTGTACGTCCTCGGCGTCGCGCCACATGCGCACGGCCAGGGTGTCGGCTCGTATCTGACCGCCGCCGGACTGCGATATCTCGCCAGCCAACCGGGGGTGGAGGAGCTGATGCTGTACGTGGAAGGGGACAACGCCGCGGCACGCCGGGTCTACGAACGGCTCGGGTTCACGCAGTACGGCATCGACGTCGCCTATCACCGCGCGGGCTGAACGCCCCGTGGCCGTTCCGATCATTTCGCGACTATCCCGACCCGAATGACCTGAATGATCATGTATGGCAGGTTTCTCCGAGCCGTACCATGTTTACAGGCGTCTTACGGCTCGGGAAAACCTACCAAACATGATCATTCTGAAGAGAGGTGGCGTGGGATCATTGAAGGCATGGCCGTAGACCAGCCGCAGGCAGAGCAGCGCTATCTCGACCGCGAACTGTCCTGGCTGGCCTTCAACACGCGGGTACTGGAACTGGCAGAAGACCGGGATTTGCCACTCCTCGAGCGGGTCCGGTTCCTCGCCATCTTCTCCAGCAACCTCGACGAGTTCTTCATGGTTCGCGTCGCCGGTCTGAAACGCCGCATCGCGGCCGGCGTGGCCGTGCCCGCCGTGAGCGGCCTGCTACCACGCGAGGTGCTCGAACGAGCCCTGGAGCACTCCTACGAGCTCATGCGGCGCCACCTCACCTGCTTTCGCGACGACGTCCACCCGGCACTCGTCAAGGAGGGTATCGAGATCACCCACTGGGAAGATCTCGACGACGACGAGCGGGCCGGCTTGCACACCCTCTTCCGGGAACGGATCTTCCCCGTCCTGACGCCCCTGGCCGTCGACCCGGCGCACCCCTTCCCGTACATCTCCGGACTCTCCCTGAACCTCGCGGTGATGGTGCGCAACCCCAACACCCACACCGAGCACTTCGCCCGGGTCAAGGTGCCCTCCAACGTTCCCCGGTTCCTGCCCGTGGCCGGGCAACGCTTCGTCCCGCTGGAAGACGTGATCGCCATCCACCTGTCGTCCCTCTTCCCCGGAATGGAGATCCTGCAACATCACATGTTCCGGGTCACGCGCAACGAAGACGTCGAGGTGGAAGAGGACGATGCCGAGAATCTCCTGACCGCGATGGAACGCGAACTGATGCGCCGCCGCTTCGGGCCCGCCGTGCGCCTGGAGGTGGAGGAGACCGTCGACGCGCACGTGCTGAACCTCTTGCAACGCGAGCTGGGAGTGAGCCAGCACGAGACGTTCTCACTTCCCGGCCCGCTGGATCTGACCGGCCTGAGCAGCATCGCCGAGCTCGACCGCGCCGAACTGAAACATCGCCCCTTCCTGCCGGCCACGCACCGGGATCTGCCCGACGTCGAATCCGCCGCCCCCGCGGACATGTTCTCGGCCATATCCAAGGGCGACGTTCTGGTGCATCACCCGTACGACTCGTTCTCCACCAGCGTCCAGCGCTTCATCGAACAGGCCGCCGCCGATCCGCGGGTTCTGGCCATCAAGCAGACGCTTTACCGCACCAGTGGTGACTCGCCGATCATCGACGCCCTGGTGGACGCCGCCGAATCGGGAAAGCAGGTTCTCGCGCTCGTGGAGATCAAGGCGCGATTCGACGAGCAGGCGAACATCACCTGGGCACGCAAGCTCGAAGAGGCCGGTGTGCACGTCGTGTACGGCTTGGTCGGGTTGAAGACCCACAGCAAGCTCTGCCTCGTCGTACGGGATGAGACGATCGGCATCCGCCGCTACACCCACATCGGAACGGGCAACTACCATCCCAAGACGGCACGCCTCTACGAGGACCTCGGCCTGCTGACCGCCGACGACGGCGTCGCGGAGGACGCCAATCACCTGTTCAACTCACTCTCCGGATATTCGATCGAATCCGAGTACGAGCGGCTCCTGGTGGCCCCGCGTTCCCTGCGCACCGGGATACTCGAGCGGATCCATCGCGAGGTCGAGCATCACCTGGCACAGCGCCCCGCACGCATCCGGCTCAAGCTGAATTCGCTGGTCGACGAGGCGATTATCGACGCCCTGTACGACGCGTCCAGGGCGGGCGTTCCCGTCGACATCTGGGTCCGCGGCATCTGCGGGTTGCGCGCCGGTGTTCCAGGGCTCTCCGAGAACATCCGGGTGATCAGCATCCTGGGACGGTTCCTCGAGCACTCCCGCATCATGGCTTTCCACAACGGCGGTGATCCGGAGTGCTGGATCGGTTCCGCCGACTTCATGCATCGCAATCTCGATCGCCGCGTCGAGGTCATGGTCCAGCTCCGCGACCCGGAACACTTGCGGGATCTGGATGCCCTGTTCGACCTCGCCTTTGACCCCACCACCGCGGCCTGGCACCTGCGGCCCGACGGAACGTGGGAGAGGAAGCACACCGACAGCGATGGGGAGGCATTGACCGATCTCCAGCACGAGCTGATCGAGCGCAGGAAGCGGCGGAGGACGAACCCATGACCTCCCAGCAGACGCATCGACCCGAAACGGCACGAGAGGTGGAGCAGAAGTTCCGCATCCACGGCCTCTTCCAGCTTCCCGACCTGCGCGCCATCGACGGTGTGGCCGACATGGAGGAGCTCGGGCTCCGGGACCTGGAATCCGCGTACTTCGACACCCCAGATCTGCGTCTCGCCCGCGAAGGCATCACGCTACGCAGGCGAACGGGGGATGACGAGGGGTGGCATCTCAAGGTTCCCGAGCGTCGCGCCTTCCCTGGAGTCCGCACCGAGGTACGCCTGCCGCTCTCGGTTGGCGACGACGCTCCGCCCGACGAACTCACCCACGTCGTGCGGGTGATCCTCCGGGATGCACGCGTCCAGCATGCCGCCACGCTACGAACTCACCGGTCCGCATGGCTGTTGCGCAACGATGCCGGACGTGCCGTCGCCGAGCTCGTCGACGACGCGGTGCACGTACTCGACACGTACGGGACGACCACCGCACGCTTCCGCGAGCTCGAGCTCGAAGAACGTGACGGCGGACCGGCGCTGGCACGCGTCGCCGACGCGCTGGCGTCCGCTGGAGCCGTCAGCGGCGAGTTCGTCGCCAAGGTGGTGCGCTCGCTGGGTCCGGCCGCTACCGCACCACCCGAGGTGGGCGCACCACCGGAGCCGGGTCTCGACGACGCGGCGGGCGACACCGTGACTTCCTATCTGGCAGCGCAGGTAAGGGCGCTGCGTTTCGCCGACATCGCGTTCCGCTGCGATCCCGACGATGGCGAGCCCGTCCACCAGATGCGGGTCGCCGCTCGCCGGTTGCGTTCCGCCCTGCGTACGTTCCGTCCCCTCCTCGAGTCCGGATGGGCGAGCGGACTGCGTGATGAGCTTGCCTGGTTCGCCCGGGGCCTGGGCACCCTCCGCGAGAAGGAAGTGCTGCACTCGCGGCTCATCGCGCACGCATCGGAGATCTCCCCCGACAGCCTTCCGCACGGGGTCTCCACCGATGCACTCCGTGATCTCCTCGACGCCGAACTCGGCACCGCCATCGTCGACGCTCGGGAGAACGCCTGGCAGATCCTCGACTCGGATCGCTATCTCGCCTTGCACGAATCGCTCGTCGCGGCCGCGAACGGGCCGGCGTTGACCGCCCGTGCAGCCGATCCCACGCGTGTTGTTGTCCCGCGCCTGGTGAACAAGGAATGGAAGCGGCTACGCGCCGACGCCGACGAGCTGGGTGAGAGCTCGCCCGTCGAAGACTGGCACGCGGTCCGGCTGCGGGCGAAACGCAGCCGCTACGCCGCGGACGCGGCGGCGACCGCCCTCGGCGAGCCGGCCCGGACCTGCGCCCGGCAAGCCGAGCGGCTGACCGACGTGCTCGGCGAACACCAGGATGCGGTGCAGGCCGGTGCTTACCTCCACGACCTGGCACGACAGGTGGCCAAGCCGGAATTCGGCGCCGCGCTCGACGCGCTGGGCCAGCTCGAGCTGGCATACGCCGGGACGGCGCAGTCGCGTTTCGCTTCGATCTGGCCCGAGGCGCGCCGGGTCACCGAGGAGAGCGGATTCGTCGGTTGAACGTTTCTCACCCGAGCACCATGCTCGGATCACTGTTTGAGCGCGATCTGCTCCACGATGTTTGCCACTCGCTCGAACCCGTCGACCGCCGATTCGAGGATCTCGATCACGTCTTTCAGCTTGTGCACCGTGAGCGCGTCGTACTCCCCGGAGAAGATGTGCGCCAGTAACCGCCGATAGGTCTGATCCGCCTCGTTCTCCAGCCGGTTGATCTCGATCCAGTACTTGGTCAGCTCATTCGCGGTGCGCAGCCGGGGCATCGCCTCCGCCGTGAGATCGGCCGCACGATCGAGCACGTCGACGACGGCCGCGATCCCCGTGGGCATTTCCTTGATCCGGTACAACACCATGAGATCGAGCGCGGCCTCGACATCATCGAGGACGTCATCGATCCCGCCGGCCAAACGATAGATGTCATCACGGTGGAAGGGCGTCTTCGCTCCGGAGTTCACCCTGCGCACAATGTCATGCGTGTGCTCATCACCGGCGTGCTCGATGTCCTTGAGCCGAGGCACGAGAGCCGCCCGGTCGGCGTCGGGGGCCAGCGCCTCCGAGAGCACCCGCACACCGTCGCGCAGGTTCAGCGCCGCTGCCGTGAAGAGGTCATAGAAGATGGAATCACCTGATGAGAGGCGCATGCGTAGGCGCACGAGGATCTCCCTCACAGGGACGGTCTCGATGGTCAGGTCAGTTGAACCAAGAAAAATGCTAGAGGAACAAGATGAAGACTAGCGCAACGGTACGTTCCGGAATGCAGCCATTCCCTCCTCGAAACCTATCGTGGCCTCGAAACCGAGCGCTTCGGCGGCCCGCGCCGGCGACGCGACCACATGCCGGACATCGCCCAGCCGGAACTCCCCGGTGACGACGGGCGCCGGCCGATCAGCACCCTCGCCGCATCCACTCAGGGCACGCGCCATGTCGTGGACACTGCGCGGCTGTCCACTGGCGACATTGCACGCGCCCTGCCACGATGAGTTCAGCGCGAGCACGTTCGCCCGGGCCACGTCGTGGACGTGGACGAAGTCTCGCATCTGCCCGCCGTCTTCGAAAACGCGCGGAGCCCTGCCGGACTCGACAGCGCTGCGAAAGATGCTGGCAACCCCCGCGTATGGCGTGTCCCGGGGCATTCGCGGCCCGTACACGTTATGGTACCGCAACGCGCACACCGGGGAACCGCTCTCGCGACCGTAGACGGCGGCGAGCTGCTCCGTGTGAACCTTCGTCGCGGCGTAGACATTACGGGGATCGACTGGCGCTTCCTCGCCGACCGGCGCCCAGGACAGCGGGGCACCACAGCGGCTGCACGGCGGCTCGAATCGCCCCAGTTCCAGGTCTTCGGCCAGTCGGGGCCCAGCGAGCACGTCACCGTGGCGCGAGCATCGGTACCGCCCTTCGCCGTACACCACCATCGACGACGCCACGACGAGCCGGCCCCGGAACGAACGGCGCCACAGCGCTCGCAGCAGGACAGCGGTGCCGGCATCGTTGTCGGCCACATAGGCCGTGACGTCGTCGAGATCGACACCCAGGCCGACCCGTGCCGCCTGGTGGCTCACGGCGTCGACGTCTCCCACCGCCCGCCGGACGGCCTCCTCGTCACGCAGGTCGGCGACGCGCATGTCCACCGAGGGCGGCAGGTACTCCGGAGGGGCGTCGTGTGCCGCGAGCGAGTCGAGCACGACGACCTCGGCTCCCTGCTCGACCAGCTGCTCCACCACATGGCTGCCGATGAATCCGGCACCACCCGTCACCAGCACGCGCATTGCACCCATCCCTTCTCGTCGTCGGCTCTCACCACGGCACCCGCAACGCCGCGACAAGCGCCACGGTGACCACCACCTGCACTGCCACCCAGCCACGCACGTCCGCGAGGGGGCGTTCTCGCCCCAGAGCGCAACCGGCGAGCAGCACCAGCGGCATGAACGGCTGCCAGATCCGCTCGGTCTCGCCGGACGACATACCGGACAGATCGGCCACCGCCACGACGGCGAGCCCGGATCCGGCAACGAGCCATACCCGCAGGTCACGCAGGCGGGCCAGCGCCACGGCGATCGCCGGCCCGAGTGCCAACGCGAACACCGCCACGTTGGCCAGCACGAAGTACCAGTACCCCCGCACGCTGGCCACGCCGCCGTGGTATCGCTCGCGTGTCGCCTCGAACCCGTCGAGCCACCAGTAGCCCCACACCGCGGGAAGCAACACCACCGTGATCGCGACGACGCCACCCGCCACGACGCACCATGCGGCGCGGAACCCCTGCCGGTGCCGCCACACGGCGATCACCACGACGGGGATCGCCAGCAACACGACACCGAACGACAGCAGCAGGGCGATGCCCGCCAGCAACCCACCGCCCAGCGTGTACAGCATCGCCGATCGCCCGGTTCCGCTGGTCCGGCTGGTCGCCAGGATCAGACATGCGACACCGGCCAGGGCCACCCCGCCGAAAAGGACGTCAGCGTTCGTGTGCCACACCGCCGCGGGAGCGGCCACCAGAAACGGCGCCGCATCCCGGGCGCGACGTTCACCGGCGACGTCGCGCAGGATCGCCAGCGCCGCGACGATCGCCACCGCCACGGCCACCATCGCCGTGGCGTTCTCGAACCACGGACCGTCCAGCCCGACGCGGGCGGCAGCCCAGAAGAACAGCAACACGCCCGGCGGGTGCGATCGCAGATGCACCGGCTGGTCGGTGACGAGCTGGCGTTGCGTGTAGCCGTCGAGAAACGGCCCGACGCCAGCGTCGTCGACGAACGTGATGTAGCGCGCGTAGTTGTTGTGGATATCCAACCACACGCTGCCGTGCGTCTCGGCGAGCGCCAGTGCGAGGCTGAACACCACGCCCGCACCGGCGGTCGCGGCCAGCACGCTCCGCCAGGACCAGCTGCGGCACAGCCAGGGCAACCAGGCCACCAACCCGGCACCGGCCACCACCGGTGCGAGCAACCCCCAGGTCAGCGCCCAGTCCCAGGTGCCATACAGCGGGATGGCGCCGAGTTTCAGGTCCCCCTCACGAGTGGCGGCTACATACAGTCCCAGCAGCCGGACGGCGACGAGGAGGATGGCCCATCCAGCGAGGACGAGCACCGTTCGCCGGTCCAGCCGGGGCCACCAGCGCGCTCGGGACCTGACCCGGCGCGCGACAGCACCCGCGCGGCGCATGTGGTCCCGGGCCTCACCACGCCGGATCGCCATCTGGCACACCGGCACGCTCGGTCTCCGTCGCCTCCCTGGCCTGCGTCGCGTCATCCGGCACCCGGATGGTGAAACGGCAACCGCGAGCCTGGTTGGCCACCGACACCGACCCGGCATGCGCTTCGACGAGACCCCGCGTGATCGCTAGCCCGAGTCCACCGCCGCGGGCGTCGCGCCGGCGTGCGTCGTCGCCGCGAAACGCGACATCGAAGACGCGCGGGAGATCGTCTTCCGGGATACCACCGCATTCGTCGGAAACGCAGACCACGGCGGCCCCGCCCACGGTGCCCGCCTCGACGACGACCGACCCGCCGCCCGGGGTATGCCGCAGGGCGTTGTCCAGGACATTCTCCAGAGCTCGGGAGAACTCCCGAGCCGAGACCTCGATCGGAGGCAGCTCGCCGATCCGCTCGACAAGCTCAACCCCAGCGATCTCCGCCGACGACGTGGTGCCCGCCACCGCGTCAGCCACAACGTCAGCCAGCCCCGCCTTCTCCGCGCCGAGATGGACCGCGCCGCTGTTGATACGGGACAGTTCGAACAGGTCCTCGACCAGTTCCGTCAGCCGCTCCGCGTCGGAGCGGATCTGTCGCTGATATGTGACGATCGTCTCGTGATCGTCGACGACGTCATCGTCGAGAGCCTCCGCCATCGCCCGGATCGTGGCAAGCGGTGCCCGCAAGTCGTGCGAGACCCACGCGATCAGCTCGCGCCGAGACGCCTCCAGCGCACGCTCACGCTGCTGAGACTCCTCTAGCCTGTCCGAGACGGCGGCAAGCTCCGTGGCCAGCTTGACCAGCTCCCCGGGACCGGTCATCGTGGCCGGACGTTCCATGGCGACGGCTCCGCCGTCGCCAACCATCGTGCGGGCGAGATCACCGACCTCACGCGTTCCGGTGTCGATGTCGTCGCCGAGCTGGAGGGCCGACCCCACGGCGACGCCAGTGGAGACGACCAGGACGATCACCAGCGCCATGAGGTCGTGCCGCGAGATGAACATCGCCAACGCGGCGGCGACAACGCCGGTGACGGCCACCAGCACTGCCGAGAGCGCGACCACCAGCATCTGGACCCGCACCGGGCGACCACGGAAGATGCGCAACGCCATACCGCCGAAGACGGAGGCGATCAGGGACGCGAGCAGGGTCACGCCGAGCAGCACGAGGATCTCGTCGACGGGCACGCCAGAAGCCACGGCGATGGTTCCGGCGACGACCAGTGCCGAGGCCAGGATGGCCAACGTCGTCAGCGGGCGTTTGATCATGGCTCGAACCGGTATCCCACTCCGCGGACGGTTTTCAGGTGCTGGGGAGCCGAGGCGTCGTCCTCGACCTTCTCCCGCAGCCGGCGGATGTGTACGGTCACCGTCGACGTATCACCGAAACTCCAGCCCCACACGGCCTCAAGCAGCTCCTCACGGCGGAATGCCCGGCCCGGATGCGCCAGAAGATAGACCAGGAGATCGAACTCCTTCGCCGTCAACGACACCGGCTCGCCACGGCGATGTACCTGATGTCCGACAACGTCGATCTCAATGCCTCCGCCGCAGAGCACCTCGGAGCCGCCGTGGGATACGCCGCCGGCGGCGCGACGCAGGACGGCCCGGACGCGGGCGGCGAGCTCGCGCGGCGAGAAGGGCTTGGTGACGTAATCGTCGGCGCCGATCTCCAGCCCCGCGATCCGGTCACTCTCCTCGCCCAGCGCCGTCAGCATGACGACCGGGATCGGTGCCACTTGCCGCAACCTGCGGCACACTTCCAGTCCGTCCATGCCGGGCAGCATGAGATCAAGCACGACGATGTCGGGCAGCGTGGCCAGCGCCTTTTTCAAACCCGCGAGGCCGTCCGTCGCGTAATCCACAGCGAACCCGTCCCGGCGCAGATAGCGGCAGACGACGTCGGCCAGCGCCGGATCGTCGTCGATGACCAGAACCCGCGAACCGGTATTCGAATGACCCGTATTCGAATGAGCGGTCTGCGGATACCGGGACGGGCCGGCATCCGAATGGCCAGCATCCGAATTCATGGTCACGCCTTGCTCCCCATCATGGGAACACCATGACTGATCTCGGCACGCCGTGTCGCGTTCTGGGCGAAGACTTTCGCGCATCGTAAGGAACGACGGCGCGGTGCACACCTAGCGTCATGGCCATGTCGCACGTTCTTGTCCTCGCCAAGGCACCCGTGCCCGGGTACGCCAAGACCAGGCTCTGCCCCCGCTACTCGGCCGTCGAAGCCACGGAGATCGCCACGGCTGCGCTGGCCGACACGTTGGAGACCATCGCCCGATGCGACGTCGACCGGCGCATCCTCGCCCTGGATGGGCAGCCGGGACCATGGTTGCCGTCCGGATTCGAGATCGTTCACCAGGTCAGTGGCTCGCTCAACGAGCGCCTTGCCGCCGCCTGGGCCCACGCCGGTGGCCCAGGCATCCAGATCGGAATGGACACCCCCCAGATCACCGCCGAGCTGATCCACGATTCGCTCGCCACGGTTCTGCCCGGACCCGCCGACGCGGCCCTGGGACCGGCCGAAGACGGCGGCTGGTGGGCCATCGCGGCAAGCGAGCGGGATCCCGGTGTCCTGTCCCAGATGTTTCATGGCGTACCGATGAGCAGCCAGTACACCGCTCGGGCACAGGCCGCACGGCTGCGCTCGCTGGGGATGACCGTGCGCACCATGCGCACGCTGCGCGATCTCGACGATGCCGACGACGCCCGCGCCATCGCGGCGCTCATTCCCGGCTCGCACACGGCCACGGCGGTCGACTCGATCGGCGATGCTCACCTGGCTGCCCGCCAGCACGCCGGCCGGAGCGGGATCGGCATGCGACCCGAAACGGCGGGCGCCGCGAGTTCGTATCGAGCACACCCGGGGTGAACGCGTGATCGACGTGATCCTTCCGGTGCTCGACGAGCGGGACGCCATACCGTGGGTGCTCGGCCGGATACCGCCCGGCTACCACCCGATCCTCGTCGACAACGGCTCCAGTGACGGCTCGGCGGACGTCGCCGCCGCCTGCGGTGCACGCGTGATCCACGAGGGGCGTCGCGGATTCGGCGCGGCGTGCTTCGCCGGCCTCACCGCCGCGACGGCCCCGGTCGTCTGCTTCCTCGACTGCGATGCCTCGCTCGACCCCCGCGACCTCCCCGTGGTCGTCGAGCCGATCACCACGGGAGCCGCGGATCTCGCACTCGGCGCGCGGCAGCCCGCGAGTGGCGCCCTTCCGCCCCACGTCCGGATTGCCAACCGGTACCTGGCACACCAGGTCCAGCGGAACTGCGGAGCGCGGGTCAGCGATATCGGCCCGATGCGCGCCGCCCGGCGGGAGGCGCTCATCGCCCTGGACATCGCCGACCGGCGGTCGGGCTGGCCCTTGGAGATGGTTCTGCGCGCGGGCCATGCCGGCTGGCGAATCGTCGAACGAACGGTTCCGTACCGCCCGCGCATCGGCAACAGTAAAGTGACGGGCACCGTCCGCGGCACGGTTCAGGCCATCAGGGACATGCGCGCCCAGCTGCGCGCATCTCCCTGACCCGGAAGGCGCGAACCGACCGGCACCCGCCCGGCGAACACGCCGGGATCCGCGATGACAACCGACGCGAGGAGGATCAGCGTGACCGATCAGCCACGAGAGCCGCGGACGGCGCACACCGGCCAGGACGAGATCCAGCACGAGGCCCGTGACGACATCCCCGCCACGGCCCATGCTGCGATCGGTGTTTTCGGTGGCTCGGGCTTCTACACGTTCCTCGACGATGCCGGATCGGTGGAGCTGGATACGCCATGGGGCACGCCCTCGGCTCCGGCCACCATCGGCACCGTCGACGGCGTGCGTGTCGCCTTTCTGCCACGGCACGGCACCGGCCACACGCTACCGCCGCATCGGGTGAACTACCGGGCCAACATCGACGCCATGCGCCAGCTGGGAGTACGGGCACTTCTCGCTCCGTTTGCGGCGGGTTCCCTTCGACCTGACATCCGCCCTGGCGAGTTCGTCGTGGTCGACCAGCTCGTCGACCGCACCACCGGGCGAGCCGACACGTTCTACGATCACTTCGACGACGGGCCACGGCACATCCCGTTCGCCGAGCCCTACGATCCCGGGCTGCGCCGCGTCCTCGTCGAGGCCGCCGCCACCGCAGGCGTTTCGGTACACGACAGCGGCACCGTCGTCGTCACCAACGGTCCCCGGTTCTCCACCCGAGCGGAGTCGGCGTGGCACCGCGCCAACGGCTGGGACGTGGTGAACATGACCCAATACCCCGAAGCCGCCCTGGCCATGGAGGCGGGTATTCGGTTCGCCGGCGTCGCTCTCGTCACCGACTACGACGCGGGGCTGGAAGGCGTTCCCGGTGTGGAGCCCGTCACCCAGGAAACCGTCTTCGAGGTCTTCGAGAAGAACGTTCATCGCGTACGAGAGGTGCTGCGAGGGGCGATATCCGCCATCTCCCGTCTCGCTTGACATAACGATGACGTAACATGGTCTCCGCACAGACCGAGCACACACCGCGGTGTGCGGGTTCACCAGACCAGCCAGTCCCGGAGCAGCCAAGCTTGCCTGCACTCGCCCTGCCCCGCCCGTCCTCATATCGCCCCTCCTCATATCGCGCTCCCGATCGCTTCTACGGCTGGCACATCGTCGTCTACGCGACGATCGCCCTCGCGGCCACGGCACCCGGCCAGACCGCCGCGGTCTCAATCTTCATCGACCCGATGATCGCCGAGCTCGGGATTTCCCGCTCGGCGATCTCCACCGCGTACCTGATCGGCACTCTCACCGGTGCGGCCGCCATACCGTGGGTCGGTCGCGCCCTCGACCGCTTCGGTATCCGCCGCACCATGGCAGCCATCGGCGCCGTTTTCGGCACCGTGCTCATCGGGCTCGCCGCCGTCAGCGAGATCGTGGGCCTCACCGTGGGCTTCGCCGGCATCCGGCTCGCCGGCCAAGGGGCGCTCGGCCTGACCGCCACCAGTGCTGCCGCGCTGTGGTTCACCCGGCGGCGCGGATTCGCCACCGGGATCGTCTCCGCGATCGGAGCGCTGGGAATCTCGTTGACCCCCGTGGCCCTCGAAGGGTTCGTCGCCAGCCAGGGCTGGCGCACCGCGTGGCTGGTGGAAGGGGTTCTCATCTGGGCCATCGTCGTCCCGATCGCGCTGCTCGGGATGCGGGATCGCCCTGCTGACCTGGGCCAGCTTCCCGACGGCGATACAGCCCGCGACGACGGCACGCGCCAATCGGCCGAGTGGGGTGCCGGCCGGGCTGAAGCCGCACGCACCCCCTACTTCTGGGTCATCGCGGCCGGAGTCGCCGCATGCGGGCTCCTGTCGACCGGAGTCAACTTCCACCAGATCAGCCTTCTCGGCGAGCGTGGTCTCACTCCCACCGAGGCGGCCGGCAACTTCGTGTGGCAGACGATCGCGATGCTCCTGGTCACCCTGGCCACCGGGGCGCTGGCCGACCGGGTACGCCCGCGCTGGCTGATCACCGTGATGATGGTCATGCTCGCCGTCGGCCTGGTATGGGGCACCCGCATCAGTCCCGGAATTTCCGCCATGCTCTTCGGAGCGCTGCTCGGGGGCGCCGGTGGCGGGATGCGCGTGCTGGAGGCGACGACGTTCCCACGCTACTTCGGCACCGCACAGCTCGGTGCCATCCGCGGGCTCGTCGTCGCGGTATCGGTCGGCTCCACGGCATTCGGACCGCTGCTCTTCGCGCTCGTCCACCAGGTGGCCGGTTCCTACTCCGCCGTACTCCTCTGGACTGCTCCGATACCGCTCATCATCGCCGTTGCCGCCCTCGTCATCGCCCCACCCCAGCTAAACGCAGCGCTTGGCGACGTCCGGCGCGAAAGGTCTCCGAGCGGAGAATCGCCGGACGAGAGCTCGACCTCGCGGCATGCCCCGTGATCACACCCGCGATTTCGCCGTGCCGTCCCCGGATCGCACCGCGCGTGTTCTAGGCTGAGGCGCCATGGCAGACGCACGCCCTCTACACGAGCTCGTCGACCCCGGCTGGGCCCGAGCCTTGGAACCGGTCGAAGGGCAGATCGCGGCGATGGGTGAGTTCCTGCGTGCCGAGATCGCAGCCGGTCGCTCGTACCTCCCCGCCGGCGAGAACGTCTTGCGGGCCTTTCACCAGCCGTTCGATGACGTGCGGGTGCTCATCGTGGGCCAGGATCCCTACCCCACACCGGGTCACGCGGTGGGCCTCAGCTTCTCCGTCGCGCCCGACGTCTCGCCGCTACCGCCGAGCCTGGTCAACATTTTCCAGGAGTACGCCAACGATCTCGGCTTTCCCGAGCCCAGCAACGGGGATCTCACGCGCTGGAGCGAGCACGGCGTGCTCCTGCTCAACCGGGCGCTGACCGTGGCACCTCGGCAGCCAGCATCGCACCGCGGTAAGGGGTGGGAAACGGTCACCGAACAGGCAATTCGTGCTTTGGTCGCCCGGGATAAACCGTTCGTGGCGATTTTGTGGGGCCGCGACGCGCGCAACCTGCGCCCCCTGCTCGGTGAGACGCCATGCATCGAATCACCCCACCCGAGTCCGATGTCGGCACAGAACGGATTCTTCGGATCTCGGCCGTTCAGCCGCGCTAACGAGATTTTGCGCGCTCGGGGTATGGATCCGGTGGACTGGAAACTTCCCTAACGTTCTGATCTTCATTCCACGCATTGCGGTACGACGTGTTCATCGTGTGGGAACGGACCTTTGACAAATAGAATGAACATCGTATGCTGCGGGGCGCGGGCACAAGGTGGTACTGTTTGCGCGGTTGCAGTAACAGTTCCTCGCACGTCCTTGACAGCCCGTGGAATGTTAGCGCGGGCGTTTTTCGCTTCTCTGTGCCTAGCACGGTAGCGGGAGACGGCAGCAGCAGCCGGGGCCGTAAGGTGCGGCCCCACATACCGTCCCCTAGGAGGACAAAGAACATGGCACAGGGAACCGTCAAGTGGTTCAACGCCGAGAAGGGTTTCGGCTTCATCGCGCAAGACAACGGCGATGCCGATGTCTTCGTGCACTACACAGCCATCCAGCAGGATGGTTACCGCACGCTGGACGAAAATCAGCGGGTCGAGTTCGAGATCACACAGGGACCGAAGGGCCCGCAGGCGGATCAGGTCCGCCCGCTCTGAGATCCCATATTGTGGCGTTCCGGCTCCAGAATTCACCGGAACGCCGGGTCGGCCTGTACGCCGACCCACACTGAAAGCGCAGGCGCCCCGTCAGCCTCCGGCCTGGCGGGGCGCCTTCCGTGTGAAGTGCTCCGAAGTGCGCACAAACCGCCAAAATATTCCCGCTCTATGCAGCCGTGGCGTAACCGATACGCTTCCGTTACGCCGTTCCGGGCTCACCCGTGGGGACTGAAGTTCTTCTCGTTCCAGAAGTTGGTATGCGCAATATTTCCGGACACTCACAGTCTCGAAATAGAGTCGTTTAGAACTGCACACATCGGAGCCCTTCCGATGCGAAGATGATCTCCTCTGTCGAGATCGTGCAATCTCTTCGACGCATTCAGCCGTATTCTCGAATGTGCAAATGTTCACCCACGCCGACCGCGCCTCCGATGCGGCTCTCGTCGAGGGCCTGACCCTCGGCGACCACCTGGCAGCCGCTGCCTTCGTGCGCCGGTTTCAGAGCGCCGTGTTCGGCCTGGCCCTGTCCATCACACGAGACTCGTCAATGGCCGAAGACGTCAGTCAGGAAGCCTTCGTCCGCGCCTGGCGTGCCGCCGCTACCTTCGACCCCCGCCGTGCCTCGGCCCTGACCTGGCTGTTGACCATCACCAGGAATGCCGCCATCGACGCCGTCCGGATGCGGCGGACCGTGCCGACCGATGGCGAAGCACTCGAAAGGCTCATTCATGGCACTCTGAATGTCCCGGATCCCACCGACACCACACTGCACCGCCTCGAAGCCGAAGCCGCCATCCGGCGGCTCAACGAGCTCGCGCCGGAACAGGCGCGCGCGGTCATTCTTGCGGTCATCGCCGGCTGTCCAGCCGCCGATGTGAGCCGTCACGAGGGAATTCCGCTGGGCACTGCCAAGACCCGGATCCGCACCGGCCTGCGTCGCATGCGCGAGCTCCTGGAGGAACACCATGACTGAGCAACATCCAGGTGACGACAGGCTGCTCGATCTCGTCTTGGGTGAGTTGCCCGTTACCGAGGCACACGATCTCGTGCACCACCTGTCGACATGCCATCCCTGCAAACGGGAGTACGACGCGCTTGCCACGAGCGTCGATCACATCCTTCCTGCCACACCGAGGATCGAACCGCCGCCGGGCTTCGAGCGGGGCGTTCTCGCCGCGATGCTGCCCCCGGCCGGATCCACCACGTCCTCGACCACACCGTCCGGCCACCCTGACGGCCCGGAGGATGCAGTCCACACCGAGTACGCCGGTCATGGCGGATCGGCGAGCCGTCCTCGCCGGCGCACCCTCGCCCAGCTCGCAGCCGCGTGCACGCTCGGCGTCACTCTCGGAATCGGCGGCACGCTCGCGGTCGACTCGCCCGACGAGGAGGCACCGGCCAGCGTCTACGACGCCTCCGCGGGAACACCGCTGGCGACGCCGGATGGCGAGCTCGTCGGCACGGCGGCGCTCAGCTATCTCGACGAGCAACAGGTCCTGGTCGTCACCGTCGCAGGCGGCTACGGAGGGAAGACCTACGAATGCCGGGCCCGCCTCGACAACGGCGAGACCGTCACACTGGGGCGTTGGCACCTGCCGGACGAGGGAGCGACATGGGTCATGCCCGCTCCCGGAGCATCAGCTGCCCGCATCGAGCTCGTCACCGGCACTGACACGGTGTGGTCGGCAGCCGACCTCTGAGTGTTGGCGGCCCTCGCCATGGCTTGTGTGGCGTGATGGGCGTCATAATGACGTCAGAACCCACCGTGACTCGGCGAGGTTACACGCGAAGGACGGGAGTCTGACGCAACCCATGACGAACAGCGGCGATTCCACGGTTGGACGCGGCGGAGCTGGCATCCTCACCATCGCCCACCGTGCCGCCAACGACACGACGACACTTCGAGCGGCGCTCGACACCGATGTGGATCTCATCGAAGCGGATGTCCGGCTCTTCAGGGGAACCCCCGAAGTGCGTCACTTGAAGGCCCTCGGCCCCCGGCTGCTGTGGCATCCAGGTGACGTCGTTCCGCGTCGCAGTGCCGCCATCCCCACGCTCACCGACCTGCTGGCCGAGGTGGGCGAGAACCGTCACCGCTTGCTTCTCGACCTCAAAGGATTCCGTCCCGCGTTGGCGCCGGCGGTCGCCGAGGTCTTGAGCGAACACGCACCAGACACGACGATCACGGTGTCTACACCGCACTGGTGGATGTTCAAGGCATTCGCGGAGCTGCCCAAGGTCCGCCCGGTGCTCTCGGCCGGCAGCTGGCCCATGGTGGAGCGGCTACGCGAGCTACTGCGCAAGGGTCAGCCGTCGTGGCCGAACCAGCGCCCGATCTTCGGTTGCGCCGTACACCGCACGCTGCTGACGCGACAGCTCGTGACGGAGATGCGCTACCACGTGGAGCATGTCTTCACGTGGCCGGTGGACACCGCAGAACACCTGGCCGAAGCTCACGATCTCGAGGTCACCGGCGTGGTCAGCAAGGACCTGTCGCTCCTCAAGTCACTCCGCCCTTCCCGCTGAGTTTGACAACGTCTGCCCTGACACTAATACTCTAATCAGAGTAATTCACTTCGAGCACTCGAGGCAGAGCGCAGGAAGGAGATCTGCATGGCGGCCAAACGCCCGTCCAACCCGCTGGCTCTAGCCGTCCTGACGCTGCTGCACGAGCGCCCGATGCACCCCTACGAGATCTCCACCACGCTGAAGGAGCGCCGCAAGGAAGAAAGCATCAAGCTCAACTACGGCTCGCTGTATTCCGTCGTCGAGTCCCTCCAGAAACGAGGCCTGATAGAGGCGCAGGAGACGACACGAGAAGGCAAGCGACCGGAACGGACCGTGTACACGATCACCGACACCGGTCGCACCACGATGATCGAATGGCTCGGCGAACTCCTCGGCACGCCAGCCAAGGAGTACCCGCAGTTCGAAGCGGCCCTGTCCTTGATGCCGGCGTTGCCGGTCGACAATGTGATCCGCCTCCTCGAACAACGACTGGAGCGCCTGCGGGCAGAGTACGAATACGGCTCCGGCCTGATGCGCGAGACTGCCAAGATGGGGCTGCCCCGGCTGTTCGCGATCGAGCACGAATACGAGCTCGCCCTGCGTGCAGCGGAGATCGAGTTCGTACAGAACCTGCTCGCCGAGCTGCGCTCCGGCACCTTCGACGGAGTCGACATGTGGCGCCGCATGTACGAGCTGCGTGCGGCAGGCAAATCGCACGAGGAGATCGAGAGCACGCTCGCCGACGAGTTCAAGGAGGTTCACGCCTGGCTCACCGAGACGAATGCCGACGACGGCGGTTAGACGCCGTCACCACGCAAACGACCCCCGGCCGCCGATGCGCCAACACCACGGCCAGGGGCCATCCAGTATCCCCGGAGTCGATTCCCGAGCACGGGACCTACTCCTAGGGCTCCACCGTCCAGGATAGGTCACACGTCTCCGGCATCGGCTCCACCCACCAGTTCTTGCCAAGGGAGAGCCATGTCCACACATCAGCACGTCCGCGTCGCGCCCGAGTCCACGGCGCCGCCGGACATCGCCGTCGAGGCGATCGACCTGACGAAGACCTACGGCACGGGAGACAAGGCCGTCCACGCGCTGGCCGGCATCAGTCTCTCCGTTCCGGCCGGCACGGTCTTCGGCATGCTGGGACCGAACGGTGCCGGCAAGTCCACCACCACGAAGATCCTGACCACGCTGGCCCGCGCGGACGAAGGTCACGCCCGCGTCGCCGGGTTCGATGTCGAGCGCGACGCCGCAGCCGTCCGGCATGCCATCGGCTACGTGCCACAGAAGCCGTGCTTCGATCCCACCGCCACCGGGTGGGAGAACCTGAGCCTGCAAGGCCGCATCTACGGGATGCCCAAGAAGGAGATCGCCCGGCGCGGCACCGAGCTCCTGGAGCGATTCGGCCTGGCCGAGGCGGCCAACCGGCTCACCAAGAAATGGTCGGGCGGCATGCAGCGCAAGCTCGACGTCGCGCTCGCGCTCATTCACCATCCGCAGGTGCTCTTCCTCGACGAACCCACGACCGGGCTCGATCCCGAGGCGCGGGCCGACATGTGGGCGGAGATAGCCGGCCTGTCCAAGACCAGCGGGCTCACCGTGGTACTCACAACCCACTACCTCGAAGAGGCCGACAACCTGGCCGACAACCTCGTCATCATCGACCACGGCCGCGTCGTCGCTACCGGCACGCCGGATGAGCTCAAGGGCCAACTCGAAGGCGAGACCATCCAGATCCAGCTCGCCGATCCCGAGGCGCGCGACGTGGCCGTCGCCGCCGTGACGGCGATCGACGGCGTACACGATGTCAGCGTCGACGACGCCACCTTGCGGGCCAACGTCACCGACGGTGCGTCGAACATGGCCCGGACGCTGGTGGCGCTCGACTCCTCGGGGGTCGAGATCGCCTCGGTCACTCTCGCACGACCGTCACTCGACGACGTCTACCTGCGCCACGCCGGCCGCTCCTTCCGCGCCGCCGACGAGGCCGGAACGAAGGAGGCAGCGTGATGTCGACGATGTCCCGCACCACGTCCCCCACGGCGTCCCGCGTTACATCCCGCACGATTCCCCACACGTTCTATCTGGCCGGGCGGTCACTGCGCATCTTGCGCCGCGAGCCGGCGTACCTGGCGTTCACGCTGGCCCAGCCCATGGTCTGGTTGCTGCTGTTCAGCCAGCTCTTTGAACGCGTCGCCGACCTCCCCGGATTCGGGGACGTTTCATACATCACGTACCTCACACCTGGAGTCGTCGTGATGACCGCTCTCATGTCGGCAAACTGGGCGGGGACGAGCTTCATCGAGGACATGACGCGAGGGGTCATGGACCGCAATCTCACCTCGCCGGTCAGCCGCGGTGCTCTGATCAACGGCATCCTCGCCTACCAATCAGTGATCACCATCGTCCAGTCGGCCATCATCCTCGGCGTCGCGTTCCTGATCGGTGCCCGTTACGAGGGTGGTGCCGGGGGTGTGCTCACCGTCATCGCGGCAACGGTCCTGCTCGCGATCTTCTTCGCCGCGCTGTCCTGCGCCATGGCGCTGACGCTGCGATCCCAGGAGTCGCTCATCGGCATGTCAATGTTCATTGCCCTGCCACTGATGTTCCTGTCCTCCGCGCTCATGGCGCCCGAGCTGATGCCGGACTGGGTCGGCACGGCCGCCTCGTTCAACCCGGTCAACTGGGCGGCGGTCGCCAGCCGCGAAGCGCTGCTGGAAGGCACCGACTGGGAGGTCATCGCGACCCGGGGAGGGCTGCTCTGCGCGGCGGCGCTCATCATGGGCTGGGTCGCCACCCGGGCCTTCCGTACGTATCAGCGATCCGCCTGACCCCGCCCCCTTCTCCAGCTGATCATGAACACTAGTCGGCCTATGTGGCCGACTAGTGTTCATGATCAGCGGGCAACTTCCGATCTGGTCGCAGCGGTTCAGTGGCGGCACCTGCCCCGTCGGCCAGGCCCTCCAACATCTCGCGCAACGCGTCGACGCCACTGCGGGCCGGCTCCCATCCCAGCTCGCGGCGAATCCGGCTGGTGTCAAGCGTCGGCAACTGAAGGAAGAGCGCGAGCAGCGCCTCGTCGGCCGGCGCCAGCCGCAACCGCCATGCTCCGGCAAGCGCCATCCGCAACGCTGTCGGCGGCACCGGGACGGTCCGCGCGCCGAAGAGCGTCGCGAGTGCCGAGCCGTCGATGACCGGTTCTGCCGCGACGTTGAAGGCACCTCGGGCGTCACTCGTCACTGCCAACCTGTACGCCTGCGCCGCGTCGGCGGTGTGCAGTGCCTGGAACCGCAACCCAGGCGGCAGAGGTAAGACGCGAAGCCGTCCGGGCCGCATCAGCACCCGGGGAACCAGCGGCCCGGCAAAGATTCGCCGCTGCTCGCTCGCCGACTCGCGTTTGAAGGTGAACGATGGGCGCAGCCGGACGACCCGCATTTCGGGATGGCGCAGCTCGAAAGCATCGAGATAGCGCTCGAGATAGGCCTTCTCCCTCCCGTAGGCGGCCACGGGCAAGCTGTGCGTCGGCCAGCTCTCGTCGACATGCTCGCCCGGCCCCGGGGAGTAGGCACCCACCGACGACGCGTAGACGAGCGCGCTCACGCCGGCGGCCGCGGCGGCCTCGAACACCCCAATGCTGCCCATGACATTGGTATCCCAGGTCTTGATCGGGTCGTGCGTCGGCTGGAACGCCCACGCGAGGTGCACGAGCACGGATGCTCCCCGGAAGTGATCCACCAGCCTCCTGGAACGGATGTCGTCCGCGACAAACGTCACCTTGGGTGATCGCCATTCTGGGTTCCGCCGCGCGAGCGCCACGATTTCGTCGATCTCGGGATGCTCCGCGAGACTCTCGACGACGCTGGTTCCGACGTTTCCCGTGGCACCCGTGACAACCACTCTCATGTCAAGAGCAGCTACCCAGCATCGCTCCGGCCAAACTCGCTCCCTCCCCCGATCTTCGTCGATCAACGCACGACGGGGGCGGGCACGGGCCCGGGAAGGGATCAGTCCATGCCGCCGTCGCCGCCGCGTCCCTCCGGCGACTCCGGTTCGCGCATGCCTTCCGGACCGCCATCCATCTCGGTGGCGAGGGTCATACTCGTGTGCTCCTCGGCGAAATCACCCTCATCGTCCGAACGCTCGGCAGGGCCGTTTCCTTCGGGGTCTTCTCGCACCCTGCCGCGTGATCCGCGCTGGGAAACATCCATGAACTCGCGTTACCCGCAGCGTGGCGCCGATAACGTGGGCGCCGCGGTTCCGGCCGCACCTGCAGCGCACACCGGTGGCACGTAGCTCCTCAGAGGAACGGGATCAGCGACAGCAGCGTGACGATGATGAGCCCTACCGCATAGACCCGGTGGTTTCGCCACAGCGGGACCTCCCGGAGATCGTGCGTCTCCTGGCGCATGGTCGCCCGCGACCAGATGACATCACGGATGTGCTCGCGCGGTGGCGGCTCGGTCGCCACCGTCACGGAGACGAAGATCGCGATGCTGAAGGCCAGCATGAGCCCGGTGAGGTACAAGAACTGGATGTCGATGACCCCCACGATCTCGTTCGCGATGAACGCCGCCAGGCCGACCGGAAACCCGATCACGAGAGTTATGAACGACGCGGGCGCCGTGGCACGGTGCCAGAAGATGCCGCCCAGGAAGACCACGACCACCGGCATCGTGATCGCGCCGAGGAAGGACTGGAAGTACTCCACGATGGTGGGGAACTCGGCAATCTGCGGCGCCCACACGGCTGCGACGATCATGAACACGCCAACCATGAGCCGGCCGAGAACGAGCAATCGGCGCTCCGACATCCGTGGCCATCGCACCTTGATCATGTCGTTGGTGACCAGGCTCGCCGCCCCGTTGAGGACGGAATCGAGCGTCGACATCAACGCTGCCACGAGCGCCGCGAGCACGAGGCCACGGACTCCGGTCGGCAAGAAATCGACGACGAGCATCTGCCAGATCTGATCCGGACTGTCGATGTCCCCGTAGAGCTCCCTGCCCATCAAGCCGGGCATGACCAGCAGGAACAGCAACGGCAGCTGCATGAGACCGGCGAACAGCGCACCGAACCGGCCGTGGTTCACGCTGCGTGCCGACAAGATCTTCTGCACCGCGATGTGGTTGGTCGTCCAGTAATAGAACCCGAGCCACACGACACCCGTGAAGATTCCCGGCCACGGCAGGAAATCATTCCCGGATTCGGGAGCGATGGTCATCCCGCCTTCCGGCGCGGCGCTTTCAATATCCGTCCACGAACCACCGATCTCGTTGAAGACAAGAAAGAACAGCACACCGCCAGCGATCAGCAGGAGGATGCCCTGGACGGTATCGGTGATCTCGACGGCACGGAGCCCACCCATGATCACGTATATGCCACCGAGCAATGCCATGCCCACGATCAGCACACCCAGCGGGATCTCCGGAAACAACACGGCAAGCGTGATCGCGCCCGCGAACATGGCTCCGGAAGCGTCGATGAACATGGCTGTGAAGACGGTGAATACCGAGAACACGGTCTGTGACCGCCGGTCGTAGCGCTTGCGCAAGAACTCGGGCGCCGTACTGATCTTCGTCTGGAGGTAGAACGGCAAAATGAACAGGGCAAAGAACGCCAGAACCAGCGCGGCCATCCATTCGTAGTTCCAGACCGCGACGCCTTCCTCGTATCCGGCACCCGCGACGCCCACGTATGACGTCCCGGACAGATTCACCGCGATCAGACCGAAACCGATCAGCGGCCAGACCGCGCGGCGCCCGGCGAGAAAGTAGCCGTCCGTGGTTTCGTGCCCTCGGCCCACCCAGAAGCCGACGATCAAAATCCCGACGACGTAAGCCACGACCACGAGAAGATCGACCGTGGCGACGTTGACATCCTCCATCACGGCATCACCCCACCCGAGCAGATGCCGGCCAGCACGCCAGTAGACAGAGCTCCAGGTTCCACATCGGCCCCTTCCGGATCTCCGTGGCCCCCGATGTCCCCGACATACCCACACACCTGCTGGCCATGCGACGCCCACACGGCGTGCGCATCTACGCAAACGTGGCGGCATCCGTGCCGGTCAAAGCGGTGGTCGTCATGCGGTGGAGAGCGACCCGCCCGCGTATACCGGCCGGTGAAATCGGCCGTTGGCTCGACTACGAGCTAGGCGGGGGTGCCAGACGTCGATCCGGGCTGGTAGGCAGCGACCTTCGTCGACGCGAAACGCCGCGCGATCACCAGAAAGACAGCCACGACGAGGAACCCCACAACGCCGAGGAGAGCAGCCGTTCCCGCGTCATCCGCCGGCGCCCCCAACGAGCGATCGTCGTCCTGCCACGGCCACAACGCCCGCAGGCATCCCGCCATCACACCGGTGAGAACGACGAGCGCGACGCGCCGGTGATGTTCCAGCAGCCACTGGAGTAGCTTGACGAACGACACCAGCCCGATGGCGGCGCCCAGCATGAACAACCCCAGATACGCCATGTCGCGATCATTGACCGCCGACAGCGTACGTTCGTACAACCCGAACGTCAGCAACAGGAAAGACCCCGACAGGCCGGGAAGCACGAGAGCCGACACGGCGACCGCCGCAGCAAGCACGATCACCAATGGCGTCGACTCCATATTTCCGGGTGGGATGCTGACCACCACGTACGCCGCGATCGCCACAACGACAGCCGTAGCGACATCCCGCAGCGCCCACCGGCCAACCATCGAAAAGGGCACCCACAGCGACGCGAGCACCAGACCGAAGAACAATGCCCGGGTCTGTACCGGATAGTCCTCGACCCACGTCTCCAACAGCCGCGCCATGATCACGAGCGCGGCGAACATCCCGGCAAGCAGCGGCACGATCGTGTTCCACGCGACCTGCCGGAACTCGGCGGCGGAGCGAGACAACCCCTGGCCACGGACGCCGTCCGCGATCGCCAAGCGCAAACCGGACAGGAAATGCCCCGCCGAGGTGATGATCGTTTCGTAGACGCCCACCACCAGCGCCACCGTGCCGCCGCTCACACCCGGCACCGTCTCGACCGTGCCGATCAGTCCGCCGCGTACCAGGTTCAGTGCCCGCGCCGACCACGAGGCACGCTCGGCGCCTCCAGTCACGTCGTCACGCTCGACGTCTCCCTCGTCCCTCGTCCGACGCCTCGCCGCCCGCGCCACATCGTCACGCTCGACGTCTCCCTCGTCCCTCGTCCGACGCCTCGCCGCTCCGGTCTCATCCATAGCCACCCCGGCACACTAACCCCACCCAAAGGCGGGCAGGGTGCGGCCCTCAGCCCTGGTTCAGTGATCGATGGAGCGGCGGCGAGCATGGCCCTTCAGGCGCCGACGCTGGGAATCGTCGAGCATGAGATAAGCCGCCACCGGGAGCCCCACCAGCACGAGCAGCACGAACCAGAACGGCAGCAACATCCATGCCAGCAGGACGCCGCCAGCTCCGATGAGGAGCTTCATTCCTGTGGACATATTCATCGCCCTCTCCTTCATTCGTCAGGTGTCATCCAGCTGACTTTTCTCCCTGACTTCTTTCGATTGTCCTCGCCGCCGCCGGTCCATGCCTCAGGGACAGCCCTGACCCTGCCCCGGAGTTCACGCGTACGCGTGACAATGGGGAGTGTGAAAAGCGAAACGTTCGAGATACACACGGGCACCGAGCTGGTAACCAACCTCACCGCGCAGATACGGCGGTTCTGTCGCGGCCACGGTGACGGCCTGTGTCACGTGTTCGTACCCCACGCGACGGCAGGACTCGCGATCATCGAGACCGGAGCGGGCAGCGAGTCAGACCTCGCCGATGCCGTCGACCGGCTGCTCCCGCCCGACGACGTCTATCGGCACCGGCATGGCAGCCCCGGCCACGGACGCGATCACGTTCTACCGGCGTTCATCGCTCCGTCGATGTCGATCCCGGTGGACGGCGGTGAGCCCGATCTCGGCACATGGCAGAGTGTCGTGCTCGTCGACACCAACGTCGACAACCAGCACCGCAGGTTCCGCCTGTCCTTCCTCCCCGCCGCATAACCCATGATCATGAACACTACTCGACCTCTATGGTCAGCTAGTGTTCATGATCATGGAAGGGTGGGGAAGGGTTCAGCTGGCCCATTCGAGGAGAGGCTCGTGCCGGGCCGGATCCCGCAGGTCGGCCAGGGCCTGCTTCTCCAGCTGGCGGACCCGCTCCTTGGTCAGGCCGACACGCTCGCCGACTTCCTGCAACGAGTGCTGCCGCCCGTCGTGCAGGCCGAAACGCAACGTAATGATCATGGCTTCGCGTGGCGACAGGGTATCCACGATCGCTCGCAGCTCCTGGCCCAGGGCCTGGAACTCCGCGACATCCGGCGCCTGGAGCACCTCCGTGTCCTCGATGAGGTCGCCGACGTTGGCGTTGCCCTCGTCACCAACCGGTGTATCCAGGCTGATCACATCTCGCGAGAGCTCTCGCAGATTCTCGACCCGGTCGACGGTCATGTCCGCCTCTTCGGCCGCTTCCTCCGGGGTCGGTTCGCGACCTAGCTTCAGTTGCAGCTTGCGCTCCGCGCGTGCCAGTTTGGAGATGCTCTCGACCTGGTACGCGGGCAGCCGGATCGTTCTCGCCTTCTCAGTCCGGCCACGCTCGATCGCCTGCCGAATCCACCACATCGCATAGGTGGAGAACTTGTATCCGCGCGCGTAGTCGAACTTCTCGACGGCGTGGATCAGGCCGAGATTGCCGTCCTGGACAACGTCCAAGAAGGACATACCGGTGTTGCGGTAGACCTTGCGCGCCGCAGCGACGACGAGCCGGAGGTTCGCCCGAACCATGTGGTCCTTCGCCGCCATGCCGTCGTCAGCGATGGCCTCGAGTTCTGCACGCTGCACGCCCTCGGGTAGATCACGCTCACCCGCGTCGACGGCACGCAGGATCTCCGAGGCATAGAGTCCGGCCTCGATCCGCTTCGCGAGCTCGACTTCCTCCTCGGCAGAGAGCAAGGCGGTCGAACCGATCTGTTTCAGGTACTGCCCGACGAGATCGTAATCCTCGTCCTGCTCACGTGGCTCCTCACGCTGCGCGGCAGTACCATTGTCATGTCCGTTTACGAGTGCCATCGGTTGCTCCCACCTCCTCTCTCTTTCTCACTACCCGTGCGTGACGTCAGGCATGTCGCGCTTATTCCCATTGTCGCTGCTCGTCTCCGTGACACCTTCGTCGAAACCGTTCCCACGAGTACCCCACGATGACACTCACGCATGGGTCAGCATCATGCGGGTAAAGCATTCTTCAAATCGTCAAATGTCCCATGTTCCCCATATAGAAGTGGTGACAGGTAGCACCATGGCGACCCACACCTCTCCCCAAGTCGAGGCACTCTGGGACCGCTTTCACGAGGTCGTGAACATGACCTCGCGAGAGCTACGCGAGTGGCTCGGGGTCGAACCGGATCTCACACCGCAGCCTGGCCCGTCCGGGCCAGCACCGCTGGGGCTCGCCGTCCTATCGATCCTCGGCAAGCGCCGCTCCGACCTCACGGGCGATGATCTCATCGTCATGCAGAAAGTCATCGACGTGGTCGAAGAAGAGACGTCGGCACAGCCGCGCGAGGAACTGTCCACCGACGAACGGCGCCGCCACCGGTTGATGAACGTCGGCCACGACCCGCTCCGCCCCCAACAAGAAGAATAACGTGGCGCGCACGCGCATGCCACAACAGACCACGCACCCGGCCTTCAGCGGTGCACCCTTTCAGCGGGCACCATTCCTGGACTCCAGGAGGGAAGAGAGCTCTCGCTCCACCGTGGTGGCGGCATCGGCGAGGACCTTCAACGTCACGGCGACGGACGGCCGCTCGATGCTGGCGGTCCGTACGACACTGTAGATATCTCGCACCGGCACGTCTTCCGGAAGCTGGCGGAATCGCACACCACCCGTGCGCAGTGCCAGGGCAAGTGAGGGAACGGCGGCGATGCCGATGCCACGCGCCACCAGGCTCAGGATCGTGCCCTGGCCCTCGAACTCCCATGCCGCTGCGGGAGCACCCCCATAGGGCGCGAGCAACTGCTCGATTCCCCCACGCGACGGCTCGCCCGGCGGCGCGACGATCCACGATTCGTCGAGCAGCGCTGCCAGCTCGACCGGCCGTTCCGGGTCGGCCAGGCGATGTCGCTTGGGCACGGCCAGGACCAGCGGATCCCGCAGGAGACGGCGCACCCTCAGGCGCCCACCGAGCGAGTCCGGCACGCTGCCGGACCAGCCCTCGGCCAGAGCGACGTCGGCATCGCCGGTGCTGACCCTCCGCGTGCCGACCGCACCGGCGGCTTGCCGGAGGACGAGCTGCACCCGCCGGTGTGGCCGGAGGCCACCTGCCAGCCGCGGCGCGAATGCCACAGCAGCGGAAGGAAACGCGGTAACGGTGATCTGGCCTGCCGCTTCGCCCGCTGCAGCCGCAACGTCGGACTCGGCTGCCTCGACAGCGCTGAGAATTCCGTCGGCATGACCGAGCAGCCGCCGCCCGGCGTCGGTCAGCTCGACGCTGCGGGCGTGGCGGTCGAGCAGCGCCGTGCCGATCTCACGCTCCAGGCTGGCCAGCTGCTGGGAGATCGCCGACGCCGTGTATCCGAGAGCCTGCGCTGTTGCCGCAATTGTCCCGCGTCGGGCGAATTCTCGGAGCACACGAAGGCGTTGGAAATCAAGCATAAGTACAGCTTAATGTATACCCAAAAAAGAATCGCTTGTTGCGATGCTCTTAGTACGGCATGCTGAGTGATAGCACACGTATCCGATCCCCGAGACACAGTTCGGAGTTGTTTACGCATGTCCGTGCCCGTATCAGCGACGCTGGCGATCAACGAGGCTCTCGAGAAGCGCCGCCGCGCCGGTCTCCCGGTACTTCCGCTCGGATTCGGCGAGGCCGGCCTACCCGTCCATCCGGCCCTGCGCGAGGCACTGTCGGCGCACGGACATCACAACAGCTACGGGCCCGTCACCGGGTTACCCGAACTCCGCACCGCCGCCGCCGGTTACTGGCAACGGCGCGCGCTGCCGGCCGATCCCGACCTGATGATCGTCGGCCCGGGAAGCAAGCCATTGCTCTACGGCCTTCTGCTCAGCCTCGGCGGCGACGTCGTGGTCCCCGCACCCAGCTGGGTAAGCTACGCGGCCCAGGCACGCCTCACGGGTGCCCAGCCGGTTCACGTACCCGCGGCGCCGGGCCAGGGCGGCGTCCCGCAGCCCGAACTGCTGGAGACGGCCGTGACCCAGGCCAGATCGCTGGGTCGGGATGTGCGATCCGTCATCGTCACCGTCCCGGACAACCCCACCGGCACCGTTCCCTCCCGGGACACCGTCGAACGGCTCGCCGAGGTCGCGCGCGAACTCGATCTCGTGATCGTTTCCGATGAGATCTACCGGGACCTCGTGCACGACGACGTGACGCTCGTGCACAGCCCCGCCGAATTCGCTCCGGAACGCACCGTGGTCACCACCGGCTTGAGCAAGAACCTCGCGCTGGGCGGTTGGCGGATGGGCCTGGCCCGCTTCCCCGACAGCGCGGCCGGCCAGCAGCTGCACTCCGGTGTCGCGGGCGTGGCCAGCGAGATCTGGTCCAGTCCCGCCACACCCGTGCAACACGCAGCGGCGTTCGCCCTCAGCGAACCCGACCAGCTAGTCGAGCGGGTCGATCGCAGCCGCCGGCTGCACGGCGCCGTCGCCCGGGCCGTGTGCGACCGATTGACCAGTGCCGGCATCCCCGTGCCCACCCCGCAGGCCGCCTTCTACCTCTACCCGGACTTCCAGCCCTGGCGGGAACACCTCGCGGCCCACGGTGTCACCAGCGGAGCCGAGCTGGCCACATACCTGCTGGACAGCTACGGCATGGGCACCGTGCCGGGCGCCGAGTTCGAAGGCGGCGACAAGGCGCTGCGGATCCGGCTGGCCACCAGCATGCTGTACGGGACCGACGAGGCCGAGCAGTGTGCCGCCCTCGCTGCCGAGGAGCCCACCGAGCTGCCGTGGATCCGCGCACACCTCGACCGGCTCGAAACGATCCTGCAGGAGCTCGCACCTGGCGGCGGGGACGACGGCGCCACGCGCGGGCACGACGAGGCAACCCGAGGGCACGACGACGTCACGTCGGCGCACTGAACTGCCGTTCTCCGACATCGGCCGGACGGACGCTCTCGGATCTCTGGCGCTCGGCGCTTACGAGGGAGGCGTGACGGCCCAGAACGTCGTGACCGGAGTGTCGCCCAGGGCGCGGGTGCGGTGTGGCAACCGGCTGGAGAAGTAGATGCTGTCGCCTTCTTCCAGCACGTACGCCACCCCGTCTACGGTCACCTCGTACGTGCCGGACAGGACGAGGCCGAACTCCTCGCCCCGGTGGGTGTAGGTCTCGTGCCCGTAGCCCTCACCGGGCTGCAGCACGCTCAACGTGACCTCGATCTTTCGGTCGAGATCCGGCGTCAGCAGCGATATCTCGGTGTCCGAACCCGGATACCGGCGAACCTTGCGCCGGTCGTGCCGCACGATCGCCACCGAGCCCGACCCGGACTCCCCGTCACGAGCTCCCGGAGCATCTCCTGGCTCGCCCGGCCCGCCAGGCTTGTCGGGCTCATCGTCGAGCAGCGCCCACACCGGGATGTCGAGCACGGCGCAGATCCGCTTGAGCGTCCCCAGCGACGCAGCCGTGTGTCCCAGTTCCAGCTGGCTGACGAAGCTCTTGGAAAGCCCGGCCTGCTCGGCGATGTTCTGCAGGCTGTATCCCTGCGCTTGTCGGATGGAACGAAGCCGCCGGCCCAGCTCGGCACGGCTCACTCCCTGCCCCGCCGGCCCTGCCGTCTCCCGCGAGTCTCGCGAGTCTCGCGGCTCGTTCATCGCCGCGCCGTCACCTGCATTCGCCATCAGAAGGCCGGTGGGATCGCGATCCAGATGGCGCGGGCCGGCCCGTCGCTCGCCACCCGCACGCGATACGGCCCCCGGGGAGTGGCATGGATACTGTCACCCGTGCGCACGGTATGGACCTCCGCATCCATCTCGATCTCGTAGGCACCCTCCAGGACGAATCCAAACACTTCTCCGGCGGGCTCGGGTGGTTCGGCATCGTGCCACGGACCCGGGGCGTCGTGCGAGAGGGTGACTTCGAACCGGCGCTGCAGGTCCGGTGTGAGCAGCTCCAGGGGGTGGCGCCCGCCCGGATACGCCACCGCCTTGCGCCGGTCCTTGCGCACCACACGAACGCGGCGATCCGGCTCGTCGGCGGTGAACATCGACGTCGTCATGTCGAGCGCGGAGCGGATCCGTGCCAGGGCGCTCACCGACGGCCGCGATCGCCCGATCTCGACCTGGCTCAGGAAACTCCTCGAAAACCCGGTCCGGTGGGCGAGGTCTTGCAGCGTGAGCCCCAGCTCACGACGCCGCATCCGGATGCGTTCCCCGACGGCGTCTGGTTCCGGGTCGACTCCCATCAGCTCCGTCCCGGCCGGTTCACAGGTTCAGGGGCGAGGCCGGAATCTCGTCGACAGTCCGCAGCCCCGGGGCCGCGACGCGGACGCGTCCCAGCGAGTTGACGACGACGGCCGCGGTCGCCGCGTCTCCGTGCAAGCCGCGGACGACCGTCTCGAGGCCTGGCTCGCCGTCAAGTGTGATCACGTCCCTGGGGTCATCGAGACCCACGGCCATCTGCAGGTGGAGCCTGATCACGGTGTCTCCCCCGCGCGTACCGAGCACCTGCTGGTCAATCCCGAGGACGTGACCGGCGGCGACGGTGCCGCCGCCGAAGGCCACCGGAGAGCTCGCGACGAGCGGATCGATCGTCTCGGTGAAGTCCGTGCAGCCCAAGCGCAGCGCCCGGTCGATGATCCGCGCGGATTCGGGCAGGCCCACGTGGCGGATGCTCCCCTCACGCACCCGCTCGGCGAACTCGTCGACACCGAGCCCTGCGCCGACCTTGCGCTGCAATGGAAGCCGACGCTGCCCGGCGTCTTGGACGCGGTGGACCCCGACGCCGCGTACGGAACGCTGTGCGGCGGCCATGACGACCGGGAGGTAGTCCATCGAGTATCCCGGGTTGACGCCGGTACCCAACACGACGAGGCCGTTGGCGCGGGCCACGCGGTCGAGTTCGGTGGCCAGCTCGTGCTGCGATGCCCACGGGTACGAGAGCTCCTCGCACGTGGACACGACGTGGTATCCGGCGGCCAGCAGGGCACGCAACGACGGCGCTACCCGTTCCAGGGAGGATCCGGCGCAGTGCACGGCGACGGCTCC
The DNA here is from genome assembly GCF_003287285.1 of Phytoactinopolyspora halophila. GTDB lineage: Bacteria > Actinomycetota > Actinomycetes > Jiangellales > Jiangellaceae > Phytoactinopolyspora_A > Phytoactinopolyspora_A halophila. The sequence goes on along the minus strand of NZ_QMIG01000010.1, from coordinate 89,994 downwards.
GGGCCGGGCTGGCCCCAGCTCGCCGACGTCCGCGGCAACGCGCACCTCTGGCCCGGGAGCGTCGCCACCGGGCCCGGCATCCGTGTCGGCGCCCAGCATGTCGCGCAGCGGCCGGCCGGCCAGATCGGGGTCGATGTCGACGGCCCCGACGCTGCGGTAACGGCGCCGGCCGGTCACGTACTCCAGAACCTGACGGCCGATCGGGCCGAGACCGACGTGCACGACGTCGATGGGTTCCTCGTCTCCATGTCCGTCGCGCTCCGACGTGCCGTCGTGGTCGACCCGAGGTGGTACGGGCGTCGTGGTCATGTCAGGCTCCTCCAGATACGGCCGGGCGAGGTACAGCATTACTGTACTCGGTCCAGTATACCTTTACCGCGGAGCCCGGTACGGCGGCTGACTATTCCTCGGTGGACAACGTCATGGCGGCTAGCCGCCGTCCTGCCAACCAGGTGAACAGGCCGATGACCACGACGCTGAGCACGATCGCCACTCCTAGATCAACATGCGCGGTCACGAATCCGTCCGTCTCGACGGCATCTATGATCGACAGCGCCCACTGCTGCACACTCAGCTCCCGGGCGCCCGGCACGAAGCTGCCGACGAGGCTTTCCCAGCCCAGGGCATAGACGAGGCCGAAGATCACGGCATGCCGGGTCACGATGGCGAGCAACAAGAAGATGACGCTGTAGACGATGCCGGCCACCACCGCTCCGGCTCCGAACGCCATCGCCAATCCCGGCGTATTTCCAGCCATGATCAATGCGGCCAGGATTGTCGGGACCACGGCGAAGAGCACCATGGCGACCACGGCAACGGCCAACTTGCTGCGCACGATCACAGCCCGGGAAACCGGCTTTGCCAGCACATAGACGATCGAGCCGTCGTCGATCTCCGAGCCGATGACGCCCGTGCCGATGATCAACCCGAATAGCGGCAACAGCGTGCCGAAGGAGACACCCTGCAAAAAGTCCGCCGCGTCCGCCTCGTTGACTCCCGCGAACACTTGCAACAGCACGGCAAGTGCCACGATGAGCAACGACAGCGACCCGAGCACCAGCAGCCGTCGCCCGCCGAGGAGTCCATGCGCGGTCAACCGGACGATCGTGGGGTTCAGCACGCGAGCCTCCTGCGCCATTCGCCGTTCGACACGAACCTCACTTCCGACCCCCTCATATCGCCACCAGGTAGGAGAAGACGCTCTCCAGGGACTCGTCAGCCGGGCTGACCCGATACAGCCGGATACCGGCATCGCGCGCCACCCGTGGCACCAGCTCCGCGAACGGCAGGAACTCGACCGCGTCAACCTCCAGCGTCTCGGTGGTGGAATCCAGCGAGACGCTGGTCGTCGAGCCGTCGGCGATCAACGCCGCGGCGAGCGCGCGATCATCGCTCGAACTGATGACATAGCGGTGTGGGCGGTCGGTCATCAACCGCCGGATCTCCCGGAAATCGCCGGATGCGGCGTGCCGGCCGGCGACGACCACCTCGATCTGGCTGGCCAGCCGCTCGACCTCTTCGAGGATGTGCGAGCTGAACAGCACCGTGCGCCCCTCGGCCCCCATGGCCTGCAACAGCTCCATCAGGTGCAGGCGCTGGCGGGGATCCATGCCGTTGAACGGCTCGTCCAACAGGAGCACGCTCGGCTCGTGGACCAGCGCCGAGGCCATCTTGATCCGCTGGCGCATCCCCTTCGAGTACCCGCCGATCTTGCGGTCCTGCGCGTACTCCATCTGCACCGTGGCCAGCGCCCGCTGCGCCGCCGCACCTGCATCCGGCAGGCCGTGCAGCTCCGCGTTGGCCACGACGAACTGGTGACCGGTCAGCACGTCGTATGCGGCCTCCCGTTCGGGAACCAGCCCGATCGAGCGGTAGATCTGTGGATTCTTCCACACCGGGGCGCCATCGAGCGTCACCGTTCCTGCCGACGGGGGCAGGAACCCGGCGAGCATGTTGATCAACGTGGATTTTCCGGCACCGTTCGGGCCGAGCAGGCCGGTGATGCCCGGACCGACGGACATCGTCACGTCGTTCACCGCGACGACGTTGCCGAACCACCGCGACACGTCCGCTACGGTCATGACCGTCATACGACCACCTTCTCCGAGCACATCATGTCGCCACCTTCTCGTAGCGGCGGACCAGCAGAGCGAAGGAGCCAGCGATGACCGCCAGCGTGACGAGCGCGAAGACCGCGCCACCGCCATTTCCAGGAGGCCCGGCTGCCGCCGACGAGCTCGCGCCGAACGCCCACACCTGGACACCGTCCACCAACGTGAACGGGGAGAACAGGCCGATCCACCCGGCAGCGGTCATGTTCCCTTCAGCATGTCCCACGATGCCCTGCAGGGCGGAGACGACGGCCGTGCTCAACGCCAGCACCGTGACGATTGCCGCGATGCCGAACCCGCGCCGGGGAGTCAACGACGCGATCAAGACGCTGACCCCCGATAGCACGAGCGCGAACAACGCCGCGCCGAGCAGCGCGAGCACGAAGTCGGCCGTGTGCTCGCCGACCGGGAACTCGGCGATCAGCGCGCCGACATACAGCACCACGAGCGGCGTGGCCAGCAGGATGAACACCCCCGTGGCCACGGCACCGGCCTTGGCCACGGCGTAGTCGACGCGCTCCAGCGGCCGCGACAGGTACAGCGGGATGGTCTTGTACCGCAGGTCGAGGGAGACAACCTGGGGAGCCTGCGCCGCGAGGAAGATGGCCGTCACCGCCTGGAGTATCACGGCGTAGCGGGAGTACGGCACCGGAAGCTGCGACATCAGGCCCTGCTGGGCAAGCACGACGGCGATGGCAGCCATGATGAGCGCGGGCATGCACATGACAGCGAACAACCCGAACGGCAACACCTTGGACCGGCCGGATCGCCCCAGCCCGTACATACCCCGCAAGTTGTGGACGAACAGCGCACGCGCAATCGCGCCGCGTCCGAGGCGCGGCCCGTTGTACCCCCGATAGCCAATGTCGTGGATGACACCCGACGGCGCCGCCGAGCCCGTCGCACCATCCGGTGCGGACCCAGCAGCCGGCCCCGCGCCGGGCTCCGGCTGCACCGGCTCGTGATCAGGTTGTTCCGGCACCGGCCACCCCTCCTTCGAAGACTTCGGCGATCCGATGCCGCCGCGGTTCGAGCCGGACCAGCCCGTGCCCAAGCTTCGCGACGGCATCGCGCACGACGTCGTAGGTCTCGTCGCCGGCCAGCTCCACCACGAGGATCCGGCCGTCCACGCTGACGTCGAGGCCAGCCGCGGTCAGCACCTCCGTGACCGCTCCGGTACCCGAGGTCACCTCCACGGCGAGCTGCTGGCTCGCCTGCGTGAACTCGGACGTCGAGGACGACCGCAACAACGAACCGCCATCGATGATCACCACGTGGTCTGCGATCCGTTCCAGCTCGCCAAGCAGGTGTGACGTGACGAGAACCGAGATGCCGAACTCCACGTTGATCCGCCGGATCAGCATCAGCATCTCGTCGCGGCCACTCGGATCCAGCCCGTTGGTCGGCTCGTCCAGGAACACCAGCTCGGGGTCATGAACCAACGCTTGGGCGAGCTTGACGCGCTGGCGCATCCCGGTGGAATAGCCACCGATCGGCCGGTAACGCTCCTCGTAGAGACCGACGTGGCGGAGCGTGTCGGCTGTACGCTCGCGTGCCGCGTTCGCGGGGATCCCGGACATCCGGGCCATGTGAACGACGAACTCGGTGGCCGAGATGTCCGCGGGCAGGCAGTCGTGTTCCGGCATGTACCCGATCTGGCTGCGCAACCGGGGACCGTCGGTGGCCGGGTCGAAGCCGAGCACGTCGCAGCGTCCGGCCGTCGGTTCGACCAGGCCCATCAAGATCTTGATCAGCGTGGACTTGCCCGCGCCATTGGCTCCGACCAGCCCGACCACTCCGGACCCGATCTGCACGGTGAGCCGGTCCAGTGCGGTGACCTGTGCGTATCGCTTGGTCAGCTCCTGGGTTGTAATTACTGGCACGGCGCCACGCTATCCCGGATCGTCCCATGCCGGGAGCCGGCACTCCCCATTTTCCGGGCTCGGACAGGATATTTCCGGGGCGTCTCGGGGATCACCCGGAGCTGGACGCCCGGTGCCTGTTGGCGCCGCGGCAAAGCGGGTATCCAGGGATGCAAGAGTCGAGGGAGAACGAGCAATGACATTCCGAGACCGCGATGATGCCGGCCGCCGCCTGGCGGCCAGGCTGGAAGGCGAGACGTTCGACGATCCGGTGGTCCTCGGCCTCCCCCGTGGCGGGATTCCGGTGGCCGCCCACGTCGCATCCGCGCTCGACGCCCCGCTCGACGTCTTCGTGGCCCGCAAGGTCGGCGCGCCCGGCCAGCCCGAACTCGGCATCGGCGCCATTGCCGAAGGCGGCGACGAGGTCGTCGTGACCGGCACCGAACGGCGGCTCGGCATCGGCCCTGACCAGATGCGCCAGCTAGCCGACGACGAACGGCGTGAACTCGCCCGCCGGGTCGAGACCTACCGCGGGCAGGCCCCGCTGCCCCCGCTGAAAGACCGCGACGTCGTCCTCGTCGACGATGGGCTGGCCACCGGAATCACGGCGGAGGCGGCGCTGCGTGCGCTACGTGGCCACCGTCCCCGCCGGCTCGTCGTCGCCGTGCCGGTGTGCCCGCAGGACACGCTCCGCCGCCTCTCCGGCGTCGCCGATGCCGTGATCGCGCTCGTCACGCCCGGCGTTCTCGACGGGATCGGCGCGTGGTATCAAGATTTCCGGCAGACCAGCGACGACGAGGTGTCCACGGTCCTGGCCGAATCCAGAGCGGCAGGTGGCACATCCGCCACGAGCGGTTCTGGCGGGACCGATGCCGGCCGGCGCACCGGCCACGATCCCCAGGAAAGCACGCCCGGTGAGCGAACCGTCGCGCTCCAGGTCCCGGACGTCGGCACCGTGTACGGGGACCTCGTCGTCCCGGATGGCGCACGCGGCGTCGTGCTGTTCGCACACGGCAGCGGCAGCAGCCGCCACAGCCGGCGCAACCGGTGGGTCGCCCAGACCCTGCACTCCCACGGATTCGCGACCATGCTGATGGACCTGCTGACCGCGTCCGAGGAGCAAGCAGACGCGCGCACCGCCCATCTGCGGTTCGACATCGGGTTGCTCGCCGAGCGGCTGGAGCTCGCCACCGCATGGCTGGCCGGCGAACCGTCGACCGGGGAGCTCCCGCTCGGCTACTTCGGCGCGAGCACGGGCGCGGCGGCCGCGCTCGTCGCGGCGGCTCGCCACCCCGAGCGCGTCGGCGCCGTCGTCTCCCGAGGCGGGCGACCGGATCTCGCCGGTGACCTGATTCGTGAGGTCCGGGCGCCGACGCTGGCCATCGTCGGCGGGCGCGACGAGCAGGTGCGAGAACTCAACGAGCGCGCTCTCGCCGCGATGACCGCACCGTACCGGCTGGAGATCGTGCGCGGGGCGACGCACCTGTTCGAGGAGCCCGGCGCGCTCGAACAGGTCGGCGATCTCGCCACGACGTGGTTCCGGACCCACCTCGACGTATCGGACAGCAGTTGACAGCACGCCAGACATGACGGGAGCGCGACATGACCCTGACTCTCAACCGTGGCCCCCTGTCGGGCCGGCCGCCCGAGGCGGTCAACTACACCATCGACGGCCCCGAGCATCGCTTGCTGTTGAGCGATTTTCCCCGCCGGGTACGGGCCATCTTCGCCGGCACGGAGATCATCGACAGCCGCCGGGCAAAGCAACTGCACGAGACGGCGTACCTGCCCCAGCTGTACGTCCCGGAAGACGACGTCCGCATGGATCTGCTGGAACCGACCGATCACCGGACTCGATGCCCGTTCAAGGGAGACGCGTCGTACTGGTCGATCCGGGTCGATGGCCGGGTCGCCGACAACGCCGTCTGGGCCTACCGCGACCCGACGGAACGGGCGTCATGGCTGGCCGGATACTACGCGCTGCAATTCGACGCGATGGACTCCTGGTTCGACGAGGACGAGGAGATCGAGGGCCACCTTCGTGACCCGTACCACCGGGTCGATGTCCGCCAATCGAGCCGGCACGTTCGCGTCGTCGCCGACAACGTGCCCGTGGCCGAGACGCGACGGCCGATGCTGCTCTCCGAGACGGGACTGCGCAACCGCTACTACATCCCGCCGGAGGACGTCCGCGAGGATCTCCTCCACACCAGTTCCACCCGAACGGTGTGCCCGTACAAGGGGACCGCGACGTACCACACGCTCCGGATCGAGGACCAGGTGTGGGAGGACACGGCGTGGTCCTACCTGGACCCCTTCGAAAACGCGCTCAAGGTCCGCGGCCACCTCTGTTTCTCCGGTCCCGGAATCGAGATCGAGATAGACGGCAGCCGGGTGGAGTGACACGAGCGGCGCGCTCAGCCTGCGGCGCGGTGACCTCCCCGTCGCGTGCTGGGGAGGAGGCCGAGCAGCACCATGGCGATCGCCAAGCCGAGGTGTAGCCAGTTCGACGCCTCGTCCAGCGGGACGATGTCAGCATCGCTTCCCCGCTCGACAAGCATGCCGTAGATGAACAGGAGGAGATAGATCAGCCCGCCAACGATCAGGTAGATGCGCGCCGGCCGGGCACCGCGCGCCATGACGATGCCGACCACGCCGAACACCAGGTGCACGACGTTGTGCAGGATCGACACGGTGAACAGCTCGAAGAGCTGGGCGTTCGAATCCGGACCTGCGAACCGCATCTCGTCGTACTCGGCGGTCACACCCGGCACGAAGCCGAGGACGCCGATCACCAGGAACGCCGTGGCGACCACGTACGTCGCCTGGCGCACCGGGCCACTCACGGCCGCCGGTCCATCGGGCTGCTCGGGTGCAGGTGTCATCCTTCCCCCTCTCGACGAGTCGTGCCACAAGGCATACCCGCCCGCGGTCAGGACATTCCCACCTGCGGGATCGGACGCGCTAGGGCTGGCCCGAACCACCCAGCACGGTCGCCACGTCGTCGTGGTCGAGGCCAAAGGTCCGCGCCACCGGCGCGTTCGTCAGCCGGCCCGCGTACGTGTTCAGCCCGCGCGCGAGCGCCGCGTCCGTGCGCAGGGCATCCTCCCAGCCGTGATTGGCCAGCCGCACGGCGTAGGGCAAGGTTGCGTTGGTGAGTGCGTAGGTCGACGTGGCCGGCACCGCTCCGGGCATGTTGGCCACGCAGTAGTACACGGCATCATGCACCCGGAACGTCGGGTCGTCGTGCGTCGTCGGCCGCGAGCCCTCGAAACAGCCTCCCTGATCGACAGCGATGTCCACCAGGACGGCACCACGTTTCATCCCGGCGACGAGATCGGTGGAGACAAGCCGGGGAGCGTGCGCTCCGGGAACCAGGACCGCGCCGATGACGAGGTCCGCGCCGAGCACGGCACGCTCGATCTCGAAGGCGTTGGAGACGACGGTGTTCACCCTGCCGCCGTAGAGAGCGTCGGCGGATCGTAGCCGGTCGAGGTCCAGATCGAGGATCGTGACGTTCGCGCCCATCCCCGCCGCGACGGCGGTGGCGTTCATACCTGCGACACCGGCACCGATCACGACGACGTTCGCGGGACGGGTTCCGGGCACACCCCCCGGAAGCACTCCTCGCCCGCCGGAGGACTGCATGAGGTGGTAGAAACCGACCTGCGGGGCCAGCCGACCGGCCACCTCGCTCATCGGCGCCAGGAGGGGAAGGCTCCCGTCGTCGCGCTGGACGGTCTCGTAGGCGATCGCCGTGACGCCGCGCTCCAGGAGAGCGTCCGTGCACGCGCGCGAGGCGGCAAGGTGAAGGTAGGTGAACAGCACCTGGCCGGGGTGCATCCGTGGATACTCCTCGGCGATCGGTTCCTTTACCTTCAGGACGAGTTCGGCCTCGTCCCACACACCCTCGGCGGTGTCGACGATCTTCGCGCCGGCGGCGAGGTACTCGTCGTCGGGAAGCGACGATCCTTCACCGGCGCCGCGCTCCACGTAGATCTCGTGGCCGTGGCCGGTCAGCTCGTGCACGCCGGCGGGCGTGAGGGCGACGCGGTACTCGTGATTCTTGCGCTCGCGGGGGACACCGATCTTCACGATGCTTCCTTGGGCTCGGCTGATACGGGCGGATGGTTCGGGTATGACGAGGGCTGGCCTCGCGGGTATGGGCCATGACCTCCCGTACCACCATCGAAGCCGAACAATGAGACGGGAGCAACAGACATTCTGTCGGGAATTCTCTAAACTTGTTTACATCCCGTAGACACACCCTCTCTCCGCTGATCATGAACACTTACGGACCCATGTGGCCGGTTAGTGTTCATGATCAGCGGAGGGGGAGGGCGAGGTGAGCGAGGAGGGGCGATGTTGCCGAGCGTCACCGATGTCGTCGCCATGCCCGAAGTGCGGCAGGGACGGCCCCGCGTCATCGCCGGCGCCAGCGGGCTCGACCGGCGGGTTCGCTGGGTACATTCTGCCGAGGTCTCCGACATCGCGCGCCTGCTTCGCGGTGGCGACCTCGTCCTCACGACAGGCATCGCGTTACCCGCCGACGACGCGGGCCTGGCCGCCTACGTGGCCGATCTCGTCACCGCGGGGGCCGCCGGGCTCATCGTCGAGCTGGGCCGGCGCTGGACCGACGAGCTTCCGGAAGCCATGGTCGACGCCTGCGAAGACGCCGGCCTCCCCCTGATCGCCTGGGCCCGCGAGGTGCGGTTCGCACGCGTCACCGAGGCCGTGGCCGAGCGCGTCGTCGATACCCAACTGGCCGAGCTGCGCGCCGCCGACCAGATGCACCGCACCTTCACCGAACTCAGTGTCTCCGGCGCGGAGCCGGCCCAGATCCTGGCCGAGATCCGGCGCATCTCCGGACTACCCGTGGTACTTGAGTCGACACGGCACCACATCCTCGGATTCGATCTCGGGGACGCCGACGTCACCGAGGTTCTGGACGACTGGGAGAACAGATCGCGCGCGGTCGTCACGGACCAGTTCGCCGAGCGCACCGCCTACGACGACGCCGCCGGCTGGCTCGTCACCGTCGTCGGGGCACGCGGGGACGATTGGGGCCGCTTGATCCTCATCTGCCCGGAGGAGCCGCCGAACCGTCTCGTCGTCCTCGCCGAACGAGGGGCGTCGGCGCTGGCCCTGCAACGGCTCGCGGCCCGGGACCGCGAGAGCCTGGAACGCCAGACCCATCGGACCTTGCTCGGCTCGCTCACCTCGGGTAACGACGTGAATCAGGAACTGGTGGCCCGATGCGCTGCCGCCGGAGTTCCGCTCGTCGACCGTCTCCTGGTCGGAATCGTCGCCCTCCCCACTGGCGACGTGCCCACGTCCGCGCCCGCGTTCGCAACTCAGGAACGGCTGCGTGACCTCGCGGAGATCACGGCCGGGACCGCACGCCGTGCCGGGATCCCTGCCCTGGTCGGAGTCGTCGACGACGAGGCCGTCCGGGCGTTGCTGTCGATGCCCCGTGACACCGGCGTCACCGGCGCCGTAGACGATCTCGCACGCCGGCTGCACCATGCCGTCGCCGCCGCGCCGCGGCCCATACCGATCGTCGTCGGCGCCGGGACGACGGTCGAGGACGCCCCGGCGGTTCGCCGCAGCCTTGCCGAGGCCCGTCACGTCGCGTCGGCGGCACTACGCGCCTCCGGCCGCGCCGACGTGGCCTGCCACCGGCTGGGAGACGTGCGGCTGCGCGGGCTGATCCAGTTGCTCCGGGACGACGAGCGGCTGACCGATTTCGCCGAGCGCGAGCTGGGGCCACTCGTCGCGTACGACCACGGGCACGGCACCGACCTGATGGCGATCCTGTGCGCCTTCCTCCAGCACGGCGGGCACAAAAGTGCCGCCGCCGATGCCGTCCACCTGTCCCGGCCGGCGTTCTACGAACGGCTGTCCCGGATCGAACGTGTCCTCGGTGTCGACCTGTCCGATCCCGAGTCGGTCACGTCCTTGCACGTGGCGCTGCTGGCTCGGGCCGGCCGGGAATGAGCGACGACGGCGACCGCGCGGCCCGGCGAGGCGAGGACGTGTACGCGAGAACGTGGCGCGGACAAACCCGACACGTGTCACGGGGAACCACGGATACCGGCAGCCACGTCCCATTCCCATGAGAACGACTGCGGCGATCCTGGTCGCGGCGGCAACGACGCTCGCGCTCGGAGTGAGCGCATGCGGCGCGGACGATGACGTCGCGAGCACCCGGCCATCGGCCGGCTCACCCGAAGCGATGCTGCGCACGGGCACCCCCGAGCCGCCGCCCTCCGGCGAGCCGCGCGATTCCACCCCGGAGGCCACCGTGTCCGACAACGCGACCGGCGATCACGAAACTCCCGCCCCCACCCCGACCGAGCGGCGGACACCGAAGGAGGTCACTCCGGAACCGAGCCCGACACCCGATTCGCCCGATCCGTCTGGGCCGCCGGTCACCGGGGAGGTACCCGCGGACTATCTCGACGAGGTTCTCGCTGACGCCGCCGGGCGCTCGGACGCGGACGAGGTCGAGGTCATTCGCGCCCGGGCCGTCCAGTGGTCGGACGGCTCATTGGGCTGCCCGGAACCGGGCAAGATGTACACCCAGGCGCTCGTCGACGGGTACCAGGTGGAGGTACGGGCCGGAGACCGGGTCTACGACTACCGGCTGGATCACAATGGCGCCTTCAAGCTCTGCACGTCACCGGCGCCCGCACCTCCCCCAGCAGACGACCGCTGGTAGCTGGCCACCAGCAGCTACAGCACGTACCCGCCGGGTGGGATCCGGACATCGCGGCGTTACCCGTGCGGTCCCAGCCGGGGTCGCTCGCGGTTGGCCGGGTCGCCGTGCGACGGCGGAACCATCCGATCGGCCTGCTTCTGTGGCCCGACGTCTTGCTGGCCACGCTCGTCCTCCGGCCGCGGATGTCCCGACGGCGGGCGCCCCGACGTCGGCTGCGCCCCGGCCTCCAGCTCCGCCATCCGGCTCGTCAAGATCTCTTCGACCTGCGGACGATCAGCGTGCGCGCGCTCGTAGTCGAGCAGCACCTGCAGGTCGTGCTCGCCCAGCGGACGGATGGCATCCCGCAACATGTCGACCGGCATCTGGTCATATCCATCGATCGGGAGCTGCTCGCGCTCACTCATCTCTCGCCTCCGAAACGGTGCGGACTTCCCCTCCCCTTACCCCGTTCGGAGCGAACTCACGTGCAAGCGACAGGAAGGACTAGCCTCGCCCGTGCATCCGCCTTCCGCGCACGCTCTCGACACAAGCGAGGACCCCTACGTGAACGAACGAACGAGAATCGGCGTCGAACGGCTCTCTGACGTCCCGAGCCTCACCGACGGAGAGCGCCTCGGCCTGATCACCAACTACACGGGGGCACTGCCCGATCTCGGACGCAACATCGAGGCACTGCTGGCGTCCGGCGTGCCACTGACCGCACTGTTCGGTCCCGAGCACGGGTTGCACGGCACGGCCCAGGCCGGGGCGAGCGAAACCGGCGCCCGGGACCCGGAGAGCGGGCTCCCGCTGTACGACACGTACCAGCGCAGCGGCCGGGACCTGGACGAGCTGGTCGCGTCCTCCGGCGTGGACTGCCTGCTCTTCGACATCCAGGACATCGGCACCCGGTTCTACACCTACGTCTGGACGATGTACGACCTCATGGTCACGGCCGCCCGCCTCGACCTGCGATTCGTCGTTCTCGACCGCCCGAACCCGATCACCGGCCGGAATCCAGAAGGCCCCTTCCTCGACGCCGCGTATTCCAGCTTCGTCGGCCGCCACTCCATTCCGATCCGGCACGGCCTGACCGCTGGCGAGCTCGCCCGGTACCTGAACCGCACCGCGGTTCCCGACGACGCCGGGCGGCCCGCCGACCTCGACGTCGTCACCATGAGCGGCTGGCAGCGCTCGATGCACATCGACGACACGGGGCTGCCATGGGTGATGCCGTCGGTGAACATCCCGACCCCGGACACGGCTCTCGTCTATCCCGGTACCGGCCTGTTCGAGGGCACCAACCTGTCCGAAGGCCGGGGAACCACGCGACCCTTCGAACTGATCGGTGCGCCCTACGTCGACGGGCGATGGGCCGGGGCGCTGAACGAGCGAGAGCTTCCGGGGGCACGCTTCCGCGACGTTCGCTTCACGCCCACGTTTCACAAACACGCGCACGAGCTCGTCCGTGGAGTCCAGGTGTACATCACGGACCGGTTCCAGTTCCGGCCCGTGCACACGGCCGTCGTCATGCTGCACACCCTGGCCCAGCTGTATCCGGGGGACTTCGGCTGGCGGGAGCCCACTGCGGGCGGTTCCCGTGCGTATTTCATCGACCTGCTCTGGGGATCGGGCACGCTGCGCGCCACGATCGATGCGGGCGACGACCCGGAGCAGACGGAGCTGGCGGGATCGCCCCGGCCCGCCTCACCCGCGGCGTGGGCAGGTGACGACGTGCTCCTCTATCACGAGTGATCAGCACGAGTGATCAGCCTGCGCGGTCGCGATAGATCTCGTCCTCGGTCAACGGCTGTCGCCACCGCTCCACGACGGGGTCGGCCAGCAACCGCTCCGCCATTCCGGCAGCCTCCGGGCGTCCGGCGTCGACGAGTGCCTGCTCCAGTGCACGCAACAGGCGCCGGGGTGTGCCGGTCGCGACGACCCACGTCTCGACTTCGAGGTCGAGGGTCTGGCCGTCCCCGCCGTCCACCTGCACGGTGCGGGCCCCGGGACGGACGCGATCCGCCTGGGCTTCGGGGACGTCACTGGCGCGCCGGCGCGCCACCCGCGGGCTGAGCCCGTCGAAGGTGATCGCCTGACTCGCGTACGGACCGGTGCGCACGTGGCGCTTGCCCTGGCCCATGCGGCGGCCGATGAAGTTGGCGCGCCGATGGTAACGGACGCGGCCCGGGTCGATCGTCGAGAGCGGGATAACGTACGGCGCACCGCCGGGCCATGCCGTGTCCAGCACGACGGCGTGATCGTACACCTTGATCCGGTTCATCCAACCCGAGAGGTAGAGCAGGACGAGGAAGAACAGCGCGACCCCGTAGTAGAACAGCCCGATGCCGATGCTCGTGACATCATCGCGGAAGATCACAGGCACGACGCCGGGAGCGACGACCAGGACCACCAGGGCAATCGGGCCGGGCCGGTGATGTTCCTGGTAGCGCAGCCGGCCAGCGGCGTGCTCGTCGAACACGTACGACCGGTGCCGGCCGCTCATCCGCGCTCTTCCCGGCCGATGACATCGGCGACGACCGTGCGCAGGCCAGCACGAGAGACCGGTTCAAGCCGGGCCACGTTCTTGTCGCCCGTCATCGAGCGCACGACCTGCACACCCGCGTCGCCGACATGCACGGACACCCGGTTCTCGATGCTCTCCCCGTCCGTGTCGAGTCCGACCGCGACAATCACGGTCACGAGGTGCGCGTCAAGCGGTTCGATCGTTTCCGTTCCCGCCGCGACATCGCCCAGCGGCACCTCCCGCACATCACCGCCAGGGTCCTCAGCTGCTGCGTACTCGGGGTCGGCGAAGGCGGCCACGGACTCGACGATACTCTCACTCGGGCCGGCCCAGAGCGTGTGCACACCGCCGGGAGATACGTCTTCCTCGACCACGCCGGCGCTTCCCTGCACGTAGCAGACTTTCGACCAGGAAGCGTGCTGCGTGCGGCGATGGGCGATGATGATCTCGGATGCGGCGCGACGGGCGACCAGGGTGGCGTGGACGTCGTCGTCGAGCTCAAGCGACACGTCGCCGCTGGTGTCCTCGATCACCGAGGACCCGACCAGGCCCCGCATGGCCAGGCCCCGCAGCGCCACGGCGAGCGCCACCTCGCGTGTGGACGCGTCGAGGGTGGTGAACCAGGGTCGTGGCGCCACCTGCGCCGAATCGACGCCATCCAGGACGGTGAGCTCCTCGTCGGTGAGCCGGACCACCTCGAACCGGCCCTCCTCCCGGGCCCGCCGCAACAGATCACCAACGAGCGACACGCCAACCCGCTCATCTTCGATACCAGACGGTGGCGTGTCCGTCGTCTCCGTCGTGTCCATCTCGTCAGCCTCCGCTCGCCGGCCAGCAGCATCGCACCGGTGCTGCCGACCGTCAACGCGCCGGCGGCACGGCCGGCACGCCCGGATCGCGACCGCGAGCGTGGGCCTCCCGGGTGCGGGTCGGCGCTACACTCGTCGATCATCCGGTGCGACCTACCATAGCCGTGGAGTCAGTACAGGAGTCGACCGATGCCTATCAGTTCTCGGCTGCGACTTGGCCAGGACATCCATGCTGTCGTCCGGCTGGAGCTGTTCGTTGTCGCTGCTGTCAGCGCCATCTTGGCCACCCGCGGTTACCTGATCCTCATGGACTATCCGCAGCTGGGAAGTGACGGCCTGCACATCGCGCACATGCTGTGGGGCGGCCTGCTCATGCTGGTGTCGCACGTACTCCTGCTCGGGTTTATCGGGCCGCGCGTGAAGGAGCTCGCCGCCTTCCTCGGCGGCGTCGGATTCGGCCTGTTCATCGACGAGGTCGGCAAGTTCGTGACAGCCGACAACGACTACTTCTTCCAGCCGTCATTCGCGATCATGTATGTCATCTTCGTCGCGCTCGTGCTGGTCATGCACTGGATGTCCGAGCGCCCGCGGCACAACCCCGCGACAGACCTCGCCAACGCGACGGTCATCGCTGCGGCAGGACAGCTGCGCGGGCTCAACCACGTCGCCCGTACCGAGGCACGGCAACTCGTCGACGCGGCCAGGACGCACGGTGCGAACGATCGCGCCGTGGCCGCGGTGCAGGAGCTGATCGAGGCGAGTCCGGCCGCCCGGCACCGAGCAGGGCGATACGCCGCCCTCCGCCAGCACGTGCTGCGGGTTGTGCGGACCATCGTGCGCAGCAGGGCCGCCTACGTCGCCGTCGGCGCCGTTCTCGCCATTCAGGCAATCGACCCACTGGTGGATCTTTTCCGGATCTTCCTCGATCAAGACTATGGGAACATCACCACGATCCGGGTCATCCGCCTCGGCTGGGCCTTGCTGACAACTGGCGTCATCGTGGCCGGTTTCCTGTACTGGCGGCGAGATCAGCAACGTGGGCTGCGCGCATTCCGGTACGCGGTACTGTTCAACATCCTGATCGGGCAGGTGTTCAACTTCGCCGTCCGGGAGCTCGATGCGTTGCCCGGTGTGGTGGTCAATCTCGTCGCGCTCGCCGTGCTGAACTACCGGCTGCGGCTACTCGAGAACCCGCCGCCGGAGCCTGCCGGCGTCGAGCCCCCGGATGTCACACCACATGAGCGAGCCAGCGGCACGTCGTCCAGCGCACCCGGGCCACCCGTCAGCGACCGGTAGCGTAACCCTGCATACCCCGGGGGTTCGCTGCAGCTCGGAGCAGGCCGTCGCGGGACCAGCTGGCCGCCGACATCCGGCCCAGCGACCAGTCATCATCCACCACCACGTCGTGCCCGCGTTCCCGCAACGCCGCGACCACGTCGTCGCCAACCCTGGCCTCGACGTGCAGCCGTCCGGGATAGGCAGCCCGGGGATAGAACGACGACGTGAAATGCGCGCTGTGCCATGCCGGTGCGTCGATGGCCTCCTGCATGTTCATGCCGTGGTGGACGTGGCGCAGGAACCACAGCAGGGACCACTGATCCTGCTGGTCACCCCCGGGGGTGCCGAAGGCGATCACGTCGCCGTTCTCGTTCCGTCTCGCCAGCGACGGCGTGAGCGTTGTCCGGGGCCGCTTGCCCGGCGCCAGCGAGTTCGGCAGCCCCTCATCCAGCCAGAACATCTGGCCTCGCGTCCCCAGGCAGAACCCGAGATCCGGGATCACCGGCGAGCCGTGCAGCCACCCACCGCTCGGGGTCGCCGACACCACGTTTCCGTGCCGGTCGACGACGTCCAGGTGGCACGTGTCCCCGCCGATCGGGCCGAGCGTCGGCTCCCCCACACCGCTCGACGCGGAGAACTCGGGAACGGGCCGAACCGACGGCAACCGCGGCGCGTAGCCTGCGGGTGCGCCGGGCCGGAGGTCACCCGTATCCGCGTCGTCGCTGACCAGGGCGCGGCGCTCGGCCGCGTACTCCGGCGAGAGCACATCGGCCAGGGGCACGTCGGCGAAGGCCGGATCGCCGTAATGGGCCTCGCGGTCGGCGAATGCGAGCTTGGCGCACTCGATCACCGTGTGGATGAACTCGGCGCTGCACGGTCCCATCGACCCCAGGTCGAAGCCGTCGAGCAACGCCAACTGCTGCAGGAAGACCGGGCCCTGGCTCCACGGACCGGCCTTGTAGACGGTGTGGCCGTGGTAATCGTGAGCCACCGGCACTTCGATGCTGGCCGTCCAGCCGGCGAGATCGTCGTGATCCAGCAGGCCGCGATGCGCGCGCCCGCTCGCGTCCATCACCGCGGTCGCCATCTGGCGCACGATCGCCTCGGCCACAAACCCTTCGTAGAAGGCCCGGCGCGCCGCCTCGATTTGCTCGTCCCGGTGCCGCGACGCGGCTTCCGCCTCGTCGACGATCCGCTGGTACGTCTCGGCCAGAGCACGATTGACGACGCGGCGTCCCGGCTCCGGCGGACCGTCGCCGTCCAGCCACAGCTCGGCCGAGCTCGGCCAGTGCTCCCGGAACATCGGCGCGACGCCCGAGATGGTGCGCACCGCCGACGCCCCGATCGGGAAGCCGCCGCCGGCGTACTCGATCGCGTATCGCAGCACCGCGCCTGGCCCGAGCGTGCCGTAGCGCTGCAGCAGCGTCATCCAGGCACCGAACGCGCCGGGCACGCAGGCGGGTAACAGCCCGGTTCCGGGGATGAGATCGAGCCCGAGCTCGCGCATCGACGCGATGTCGGCCGCGGCGGGGGCGGTTCCCTGCCCGCACACGGCGAACGGCTCCTGCGCCCGAGCGGGCCACCCCAGAATCGGCACCTCACCGCCGGGGCCGTTCATCTCGGGCTCGACCACCTGCAGGACGAAGCCAGCTGCCGCAGCCGCGTCGAACGCGTTCCCACCGCGTTCCAGGACGGCCATCCCTGCCTGTGAGGCCAGCCAGTGTGTCGAGGCCACCATCCCGACAGTCCCGGCGAGCTGGGGGCGGGTCGTGAATTCCGGTGATCGCGTAACCACGGGCACCACACTAGAGGATCGATTCGGTGACGATCGCCGATCCGGCAGCCCCGAAGCCGACCGTTATGGTTGTGCGCGTGACCGAACAGCGCCCCGTCAAATGCCGTCTCCATCGCCATCTCCATGGGTGACGCACTCTGGCTGGCCGCGCTCCTGCCGGTCCTGGCACTGTTCCTGCTCGTTCTCCTCGGCCGGTTGAAGACCGTCTGGTCGGCGGCCACCGCGCTCGCCATCGCCGTCGTGCTGGCGGTATGGCTCTTCGAATCACCCCTCGACACGCTCGCGACCGGCGTGGCCAAAGGACTCTGGCTCGGCCTGTGGATCCTCTGCGTGATCGTCCCCGCGCTGCTCCTGTACCGCCTCGCCAGCGCCGCCGGCATGGACCGGCTCGGTGAAACCTTCGCGCACTACCTTCCACGTCCCGCCGATCGAGTCCTGCTCCTGGCCTGGATCTTCCCGAGCTTCGTCCAGGGCGTGGCCGGGTTCGGTACCCCGATTGCGGTGTGCGCGCCGCTGCTGCTCCTCGTTGGCTACGACAAGGTCCGCGCCGTCGTCCTGCCCCTCGTCGGCTATCACTGGTCGGTCACGTTCGGCTCGATGGGCTCGTCGTTCTACATGGCCTCGCTCACCGCGGGCTTCGGCGTCACGGCACAGGACGCGCTGGCCACGCGTACGGCTGCCCTCCTCGCGGTCAACGCGGTCCTGGCCGGTGGTCTGGTCCTCCTGATCGACGGCGGGCTCGCCAGGCTCCGGCAAGGTGCCCCCTTGCTGCTCACAGCCGGCCCGGCCATGGCCGGAACGCTGATCGTCGGCGCCACGGCGGTACCCGCCGTGGCTTCGCTCGCCGCGGGCACGGCCGGCCTGCTCGTCCTCGTCTCGAAGCGGATCATCGAAGCGCGCCAGCGTATCGACAACGACGCCGCTGCCTCGAGCGCCGATCCGGCTGGCTCAGAGAACTCGGAAAACCCGCCGCACCGGCCCTCCCAGGCGTTCTCCGCAGGACGGTCGGCTATCATCCTGGCCCCGTACGGCTACCTGCTCCTCCTGGTGCTTCCGATTTTCCTCATTCCGCCCAGCCGCCAATTCGTCACCGGGACCCTGGAGCTGGCGCCCGCGTTCGGCCAGACGATGACGGGGCGGGGATGGGTGAACGAGCCCGTCGATGCGTACCTGCCGATTCCGCTGCTCGGCCATCCCGGTTCCTACATCGTGCTGGCCTGCGCGCTCGGCTGGCTCACGTACCGGTACACGGGCAGGTGGCGGGGCACCGACAATCGCGCGGTGATACGGGACTGGCTGACCGCTGTCCGCGGCTCGGCGCCCACCACCCTCCTGCTTGGTGCCCTGGCCATGGTGCTCGTGGACAGCGGCATGGTCACCACCCTGGCCACCGGCATCGCCGACGTCGCGGGCGCGTCCTACCCCGTCGTCGCCCCCGCCGTCGGCGCCGTCGGATCGTTCATGACCGGTTCGAGCACATCATCCAATGCGCTCTTCGCTGCCCTGCAAGCCGAGGTGGCCGGGCTCGTCGACGTGCGCCCGGAGCTGCTCGTCGCGGCGCAGGCCGCCGGCAGCAACGTCGGGAACAGCATCGCGCCCGTCGTCGTGCTGATCGGTGCCGCCGCTGTCGGCGCCGTGGACAGCGTCGGCCGGATCATCCGCCGCTGCCTCCTTCCCATGTTCGTTCTTCTCCTGGCCGTGGTCGGCGGCGTCCTCGTCCAGCTCACCTGAGCTGCGTCCGTCTCGGTTCGGCGCCCTTCCGGTGCCGTCAGGTACCGTCCCCGGCGTCCTGCTCCACGCTGTGCGCCACCCGTTCGAGCGCGCGGATCGCCTGCTCGCGGTCCGTGCTCTGGCGCAGCGTGTCGGCCAGCCCTGTCAGCAGGTGCTCGGCCAGGGCCTGGAGCAAGCCAAGATGCTGCGCATCGTCCGGCGAGCCGAACGCGAGGACGAGATCCACCGGATCGTTGTCCGCATGACCGAACTCGACGGGTTCCGCCAGCGTCGCCGACGCCAGGCATAGCTGCTTGACGCCGTCCTCGGGCCGGGCGTGCGCCAGTGCCAGCCCGGGTGCGAGCACCACGTACGGGCCATGTTCCTCGATGAGCTCGACGCAGCGGGCGGGATAGCGATCCGTCACGGCGCCGGCATCGAGTAGCGGGCGGCACGACTCCGTGATGGCCGCCCGCCAGTCCCCGGCCGGCACACCGGTGACCGCATCGATCACGACAGCGTTCCCGGCGTCGGCCATCACAGCCACCCTTGCGCGCGCAACGCTTCGTCGAGCTGGTTTCGCAACCCGTCCACGTCCATGAAGTTGGAGATCGGGACGATGACGGGCGCGGCTCCCCCGAGGTCCTCGGTGTGCAGGCCCTGCGCGATGATCACGTCGGCGCGCATTCCGCGTGCCGACGACAGGTCTGTGTGTTCGACCTTCGCGTTCACACCCAGCGCTTTCAGCGCCTTCTCGGCGTTCATGCGCAAGATCAGGCTGCTGCCCATGCCCACGCCGCACACGGTCAGCACCGCGAGCTGGCGATCGGGTCCCGGCGACGACGTACTCAACGCAACTCACCGCTCTTTCGTTGGAGAGGAGGGATCGGTCACATCCGATTCTGGCTCCAGACCGGTGACCGGTTCACCGGCACGTCGTTGTATCCGCTTGACGGTCCACAACCACACCCCGAACGCGACCGCGACCACGAGGGCGACGAGCAGCACGGCGTTGGCGCCGAACCCGGAGAACAGCTCGCTCAGCCCGAGGACCACCAGCATCATGATGTACCAGTCGGGATCTGCCAGCGTGGCCAGCTCCGGGGCCGTGTCGGCGAGCATGTGCCATCCGGCCCACTGCCCGAAGGCGAGCGCGACTCCGGTGATGGCTCCGGCCACGACCGAGCCACGCCAGCCGCCGAACGCGTTGCCGTAGACGGCGGCGCCGGCGCCGACGAAGAACAACATGATCATCGGCGGGACGAGCACGAACCAGCCGAGCGCGGCGAAGACACCCATGAGGATGAGGAACGTCGCTGTGGTGGAGACGAACCCGACCATGACGGCACTCGGAGCCACCGGGAAGATGGTGGGCACGTCGAGGCCTGGCCGCGAGCCCTTGATCGCCTTCTCGCTGATGCCGGTGAAGGCCGGCACGATCTCGGCGAGGAACATCCGGACGCCGTAGAGCAGGATGGCGATGCCGGCCGCGAATCGGAAGGCCGCGATGACCGCCCAGACCCAGGTGTTCACCTCGGGGTCGTAGTTCGCGGCTTGCTCGCTGGCCACACCCTGGTCGGCGAACGCGATCGCGATCAGCATGATGACGCCGATGACGACCGCGGTGGAGACCGTGACGTCCTTGAAGAAGGACAGGCGGCGCGGCATGCGGACGTTCTCGACGTCATGCTGCTGGTGATCACCCACGAGCGGGGCGACCTTGCCGCCGAGCCAGGCCACCGACGAGCTGGTGTGCGCGTAGCCCCAATCGTCGGAGGAGATCACCCGGCGCATCATGGGCGCGATGAACAGCGGCTGGATGGTCCAGTAGCATCCGGCGATGATCGAGCCCACCAGGACGATCCGCCACTGGTCGATATCCCCGAAAGCCTGGACCAGGCACGCGGTGATCACGACCGCCATCCAGAACAGCAGATGACCGGTCAGGTACACGTACCGCGTCTTGAACACCCGGACCAGGACCAGGTGTATGACGAAGCCGAACGTGATGACGAGCGCGACGTTGCTGCCGTGCTCGCCGAGGAACTGGTCGAGCGTGTTACTCGCCTCCGGCGGGTCGAGCCCGACGGCGCTCGCGACGATGGCCTGGAACGATTCGAGGCCACCGGTGAACACGTCGACGCCGATGAACAGGATGAGCACCCCGATGGTCGCCCGGATGGCGCCACCTATCAGATCCTCCACCGGCTTACGCTGAAGCAGCAGCCCGATCATCGTGATCAGGCCGATCAGGATCGCCACCTCGTTGAACACGTTCGTGGCGATGAACTCGAGCACATCCACGGCCATATCCTCCACGGGCTCGCTGGCATGGACCCTCGTCGACCACTTTATGCTTGAGACTGTAGTGGTCTAGACCTTCACTCACAACGCTTTCCGTAACAGACCATCACATGTTCGATTCGTCAGGAGATGCTGTGACAGAAATCGCGTCCCCAGCGCCCCGCCGCTACCTCGATGCGGCGATCGAGATCCTGCAACGCGTCGCCTCCGAAGAGAGCCCTGCCCTCGCCGAGGCCGGCGACCGGATCGCGGAACAGATCGCCGGCGGGGCGCGGCTCTTCGCGTTCGGCTGCGGCCACTCGGCCCTCGCCGTCCAGGAAATCGTCTACCGCGCGGGTGGGCTCATGCTGGTCAACCCCCTGCTCGCGCCCGGTCTCGACGGCATGACCGTACGCCCGGCGACGCTGACGTCACAGCTCGAACGGCTCTCCGGTTACGGCCCGGCGTTGGTCGACACCAGCCCGGTACGATCCGGCGACGTACTGATCGTCGTCTCACTCTCCGGCCGCAACGCGATGCCCGTGCAAACCGCCCGGCGCGCCCGGGAACTGGGCGCCACCGTCCTCGCCGTCACCTCGTCGTCGTACGCGGACGTGCCCACCCGCGACGAGTCGGGAGAGCGGCTGGTCGACGTGAGCGACATCGTGCTGGACACCAAGGTGCCGAAGGGCGACGCCCTCCTGTCCGCTGACGGCGTGCCCCAGCCGTTCGGTCCGGCGTCGGGAGTGACCGCGGCTGCCGTTCTCCACGCCCTGGTCGCCGCGATCATCGACGGCCTGCTGGCTCGCGACATCACCCCTCCCGTGTTCCTCTCGGCGAATCTCGACGGCGGTTCGGAGTGGAACGAGAAGCACCTGGCCGAACATCACGATCGGATCTTCTACCTGGACTGACCCCGCCCATCCCGGTCCGCCGCCCGCGTAAGATGGCGCATGGTTCGGCACATGCCCAAGGACCGGGGGATTCGCTGATGACCACCGTGAGCCCGTCTCTTCTGGGGCGCGGTACGGATCTCGCCGCACTCACCGACGCGCTGGAGCGGGTGCGCGCGGGATCTGCGGCCACCATTCTCGTCGGCGGCGAGGCGGGCATCGGAAAGACCCGGCTCGTCCAGGAGTTCGCCGGGCAGGTCGCCAGCCGGACCCGGATCCTCATCGGAGGGTGTTCCGAGCGCGGCGCCGACGGGCTTCCCTTCGCACCGTTCACCGCCGCATTGCGCGATTTGCTGTCCGTGCTGGGCCAGGAGTCGTTCGGCGAGCTGCTGCCCGGCGACACAGCGGGAGAGCTTCCCCGCGTCCTGCCGGCCCTCGGCCGCACCGACACCGGCACCGACACCAGCACGGCTCGGGCACGGCTGTTCGAAGAGGTCCTGGCGTTGTTCGGCAACATCGCCAGGAACGAAACAACCGTGCTGGTCATCGAGGACGCCCATTGGGCCGCGGCCTCGAGTTGCGATCTTCTGGACTTCCTCGTCCGGAACCAGCAGTCCACACCCGGACTATTGATCATCGTCACGTACCGTTCGGACGAGCTCGATCGCTCGCATCCGCTCCGGGCTTCGCTCGCCGAGCTGGAACGGGTGGCATGGGTAAATCGCCGGGAACTGGCCCGCCTCACGCGGGACGAGGTGAACCAGCAGGCACGGCACCTGCTCGGTGCCACGCCGTCAGCGGAGCGCATCGCCAACGTATACCGGCGCAGTGATGGCATCCCCCTGTTCGTCGAGGCCCTCCTAGCCGAGAGCGGCCCGGGAGATACGGCACCGCCGAGATCCCTCCAGGACCTGCTGCTCGCACCCATCCACCGGCTTCCGGCCGAGACCTCGGATGCCGTGCAGGTGGCCGCCGTCGGCGGCGTACGAGTAGAGCACCGCTTGCTGGCCGCCGTCACGGGTCTCGACGACGCCGCGCTCTCGGCCGCCCTCCGACCGGCGGTCTCCACCAACGTGCTACGAGTCGAGGGCGAGGCGTACGCATTCCGGCACGCGCTCATCCGGGATGCCGTGTATGACGACCAGCTACCAGGTGATCGAATCCGACGTCACCTGCGCTACGCCGAAGCTCTGGAGTCCGCTCCGTCCCTGGGCCCGGACGGACGCTCCGTGCTCGATCTCGCCCATCACTGGCATCAGGCCGGCGAGCCGACCCGCGCGCTCGCGGCAGCATGGCATGCCGCCGCCCACACCGCGCAGTCCCTGGCTCACACCGAACAGCTGGGCATGCTCGAACGCGTGCTCCAGCTCTGGGATCACGTCGACGATCCGTCCACCCGAATCGGCCTCGACCATCCGGCAGTGCTGGAACGCGCGGCCGAGGCCGCACGCCTGGCAGGCGAGGCGGAGCGGGGAGTGCACCTGGCCACCGAAGCACTGGCCGAGCTCGGCGACGACCCGGTGCGATCGGCCCGGCTGCTGACGCTACGTGGCGGCCTGCTCCGCGTGCTCGGCAGCGGAGGCGATCTCGATGACCTCCGCACCGCCGCCAGGATCGTCCCGCACGACGAACCCGGCCGGGCGCGTGTCCTCTCCGCGCTCGCATCCCGGCTGATGGACATTCCCGCGCACGACGAAGCGAGACGCGTCGGCGAGGACGCGCTGACGCTCGCCCGCCGGCATGCGGACCGGGAAAGCGAGGTATTCAGCCTGGTACTACTCGCCACTCTCCAGTCACGTTTCGGGGATCTCGAAGCGCAGCTTCCGTGCCTGCACGAAGCGCAGGCCATCGCGCACAGCCGCGGCGCGCACTACCTGCTCATGCGGGCACTTCACGCGGAGACTCACCTCTTGGACGCATACGGCGAGTACGAACGCGCGGCGGCGGTCGCGCGGCGTGGCCTGAACGCCGCGGCCGAGGCAGGCGTCACCCGAATCTTCGCTGGCCCGCAGGCGATCAGCCTGGTGAGCTCGCTCGTCTCGCTCGGCCGGTGGGACGAGGCATGGCAGGTCGCCGACGAATACCTGGCCCTGGCGCCGCCACCGCTGATCCGGGCCGACCTGTGGCGCCAGCAAGCGATGATTGCGCTGGCCCGTGGCGACACCTCGCCCGCCCAGCTGGCCGTCGAGACCGGGCGGGGCGTCGCCGAAGGCGGGGCCAGTCTCGTCTTCCCGACGGCCTGCCTGGAGATCGAGCTCCTCCTTCATCAGGGCGACGGTGAACAGGCATGTGCCCGAGCCCGGCAGATCGTCGCCGAGAACGACATGCATGAGCCGTCCCGCTTCTCCTGGCCGTTCCTGGTCGCCGCCGCCCGGGCAGCAGGTGCCGCAGGTGATGCCGACCTCTTGACGACGCTACGTTCCCATGCGGACACCATGCAGGTGGTGGGCCCCGTGCAGGACGCGCACCGGCACGTGTTTCACGCCGAGACCGCACGGGCCGAGGGGAAGGACGATCGCGAGGCATGGCAATCCGCGGTCCGGGCCTGGGAGAACACCGGTGATCCCTTCGAGCTGGCGCGCGCGCTTCTGGGCTTCGCCGAGACGGCTGTGGCGGTCGACAACGATCGAGACGCCGCCGCGGAGGCGCTGCGGCGCGCCGACGCTCTGGTGGCCGACCTTCGCGCCGCGCCGCTTCGGGACGCGATCGCCCGCCTCGCCCGGCGAGCCAGGATCACCCTCCCGGGCGCGGACGTGGAGGACACCGACCCGGTGGAGCGGGTCCGCGTCCAGCTCGGGCTCACCAATCGGGAGCTCGACGTGCTGCGCCTCGTCGCCTCCGGACGGGACAATCACGACATCGCGGCCGAGCTGTTCATCTCCGCCAAGACGGCGAGCGTCCACGTCTCCCGCGTGTTGGCCAAGCTCGGCCTGACCAACAGGACGGAGGCGGCGGCCACCGCGTACCGCCTCGGACTCGTGGATTCTTAGTTCGGCCGCCCGGCCGGCACCCAGAAATACGGCCGCGTCCCCATGCGTCAGGCATGGCTTACGGCGAATCTCGTAGACACCAGGCCGGACCGACCGGCCGGTGTCCACGAGGAGCATTCGACGTGAATTCGCAACGCGCTATCACCATCGTCGGCATCCCCGGAAGCCTTCGCCGCGAGTCCTTCAATCGGCAGCTACTCCATGCCGTGTCCCACGAACTACCACCGGGGCTCAACCTCGACGTCTGGAATGGGCTCGCCCGGATCCCGGCCTTCAACGAAGACCTGGAGGACGGGCCGGTGCCGGAAGCGGTCGCCGACCTCCGCAGCGCGATCGCGCAGGCCGACGCGGCACTGATCGCGACTCCGGAATACAACGGATCCATCCCCGGCCAGCTCAAAAATGCGCTGGACTGGGCCTCACGCCCGCGGGGCAGCGCAGTACTGGAAGGCAAGCCGGTCGCGACGATGAGCGCCAGCCCGACGCCCTATGGCGCGGCCTGGGCCCAGGAAAGCCTTCGCCGGGTGCTCACCATCATCGGCGCCGAGCTCGTCGGCAGCGAGCTCGCCGTTCCTCAAGCCTTCCAGCAATTCGACGCCGCGAGCAGGCTCATAGCTCCCGAGTTCCGCCAGCAATGCACCGGCCTGATCGGCGAGCTCGCCGCCCGTTTCGATCCGGCCATGACGGCGGCGTGACCCGGCGTGAGCACCGTCGCCAGATTCGCAAGGAGCTCTCGATGACCACGACACATCCCACGACACACGGGGAGTCCGACGACATCCCGGCAACCAACTGGAAGGCTGTCATCGTAGCCGCGAGCGCCATCGTGCTCGTCGCCCTCGACATGGCGATCGTCGCCGTCGCTCTTCCCGTCGTCGGCGCCGAGTTCGACGCGTCCCCGAGCGTGACGCAGTGGGTGATGCTCGCGTACTTCCTCCCCATGGTCGCACTGGGTATTCCGGTCGGCCGCTGGATCGACCGGGCACAGATCCGTGCCGCCTACTTCTTCGCCGTCTCCGGCTACGGCGTGACCAGCCTGGTGGTCATGGTCGCGCCCACGATCGAGACGCTGATCGGGAGCCGTGCTCTCCAAGGGATCTTCGCGGCCCTGGTGGCGGTGCTGGGATTCCCGGTGATCGCCACGAGCGTCCGGGCCGAACACCGGGGCCGGGCGATGGGCGTGATCCTGACTTTCATCCCGCTTTCCGGCATGGTCGGGCCCGCACTCGGGGGCACGCTCGCGGAGAACTATGGCTGGCGTCCGATCTTCGCCGTCAGCTTGCCGATCGTCCTGCTCGCCATGTGGCTGGGCCATCGCGCCATACCTTCCGGAGCGCGCGGGCAGGTAGCCCTGCCGATTCCCGACCGGCACCTCGTGAGCGAAGCGCTCGTTCTCGGCGGCGCCGTCGGAGCGCTCATGCTGGGACTCACGCTCCTGGGCGAGAATCCCGGCCAGGCTGCCTTCCCGGCGGCACTGGGCGCGTTCACCGTGCTCGCCGCCGCCGCGTGGACACGCCTGCCCGCGTCGAGGCCGGTCACCGCCTTCCTCCGGCAGCCACGGGTGGGACTCATGGTCGTCTCGTTGATGTTCATGACATCTGGCTTTGCCGCGACCAACTTCCTGATGCCGTACTTCTTCATCGAGATATTCCAGCGCAGTGCCACCATGGCCGGGCTCGTCCTGCTGGCTCTCGGACTCGCGATGGCCACGATCTCTCCCCTGGCCGGAGTTCTCGCCGATCGGTACGGGTACTGGCCGGTGTTGCTCACCGGCGGCATGATCACGCTGTCCGGAGCGATGGGAATCTTCCTCCTCGGGACCGATCCGCACCCGCTCGACGTCGCATGGCGGCTAGCGCTGATCGGCACCGGTCAAGGTCTGTTCGCGGGTCCGATCTCGGCAGCCATCCTGGCGTCCGCGTCCCGATCGATGGCCGGCACCGCTGGCGGGGTGTCGTCGCTCTTCCGGACGCTGGGGTTCTCCCTCGGCCCCGCGCTCGGTGCCCTGGCGTGGTCGCTGTCCGGTGGCGGGACCACCGCCCTGCGCACCGGGGCCCTCCTCCTGGTGGCGCTCGCCACCCTGGCGAGCGCCACCGTGATGGCCCTGCGCACATCGCGTTCGTCTCGTCCCGGTTCCGGTCACGACGGGTCTAGCGACGAGCCCGATCCGGCCACGACGGATTCCGGCCCAGGAACGCCACCAGGCGTGCACACGGATCCGCCCCCGGCGGCAGCTCGACCGGCGGCGCGAAACGGGTGACCCGATCGGCCCGGCTGACCAGCGATGGCACGAACTCGCAGAGTTCTTCGGACAATGCCACGGGGACAGGATGATCGACCCCGCA
Organism: Phytoactinopolyspora halophila; assembly: GCF_003287285.1. GTDB lineage: Bacteria > Actinomycetota > Actinomycetes > Jiangellales > Jiangellaceae > Phytoactinopolyspora_A > Phytoactinopolyspora_A halophila. The sequence goes on along the minus strand of NZ_QMIG01000010.1, from coordinate 62,691 downwards.
GGTGCGGGCCACGTCCCATCCGTGGACCGCCACCTCGACCGCGCCGGTGACGGCGACGAGCCCGGAACTCACGGGCTGATCGCCGACGACCGCGTACGTTGAGCGCTCCGGAGCGCTCAACGTACCAAGCAACGTGCAGGCACGCTCACGTACGGCCGTGACCGTGCCGCCGGGTGTCGCCACGGCTCCGGCCTTCCCGCCGGTCGCATTCGTGGCGCCGCCGTCCACGGCCTCACCCAGCGCCGCCAGCGAATCGTCCACATGGAGGAGAAGGTCACGAAGATCCCAGCTCCTGCACGGCGTGGACGAGCCCATGTGCTCGGGGCCGACCCGGGACAGTACACCGAGGGCGTAGCTCATCGCGCGTTCCAGCAGGGCTACGCCCTCGGTCACGGCAGTGTGGCTGGTCATATCCGCCCCTCACCGCCGCGGCGGCCGCAACCCCGCTGGCCACGTCTCTGGAAGGCCGAAGACCCGGAACAAGCTGGGGTCGAAGAACGCCGCGACGTGCGAGACGCCCGCCGGCGTGACATCCAGCACCTGCAAGTGGAACGCCTGGTAGTCGCCGTTGCTGTCGCGCATGTACAGGCCGAACGCCGGCTGGCCGTTGGCTGCGGCCGGCACGAGCATCTGGTCGCCCGCAGCTTGTGCCGGGCAGTTGAAACGGACGAGCTGGCCGATGTTCGCTGCCCCTCGGACCCAGTTGAGGAACGGTGGCATCTCCCACACCGCATCCTTCGTGAACAGATCCACGAGGGCAGAGACATCGTAGTTCTCGAACGCCGCCATGTACTGATCGAGCAGCTCGCGCTGTTCGGTCACCTCCGGCTCGGTGAGCTGCTCCTCACGGGGAGCGACGTCGTCCAGCTGCGCACGAGCGCGTTGCAGGAGGCTGTTCGCCGCTGCCGTCGTGACTCCGAGAGCCTCCGCGACCTCCGCAGCCCGGAACTTCAGCACGTCGCGCAGGATCAGCACGGCCCGCTGCCGCGGCGGCAGATGCTGCAAGGCCGCGATGAACGCCAGCCTGATGCTCTCCCGCGACACGGCCACCGTCGCCGGGTCGCCGTCCTCGTCGGCTCCGACCAGGACATCGGGTACGGGCTCGAGCCACGGCACTTCGGATCGTTCGACCAGCTCGCCTCCGGGATCGTCGGCGGGCCCGCTCATGCCCGTGGGCAACGGCCGCCGCTTGCGGCTCTCCAGCGCCGTCAAGCAGGCACTTGTGGCGATCCGGTAGAGCCAGGTCCGCAACGACGAGCGGCCTTCGAAGCGCTCGTAAGCACGCCACGCTCGCAGGTACGTCTCCTGGACGAGATCCTCCGCATCGTGCACCGAGCCCAGCATGCGATAGCAGTGAGCCAGCAGTTCCCGTCGATAGGGATCGGCTTGGCTCGAGAAGTCATCCTCGACCGGCTTCTCAACCACGACCATGAGACTACTCCTCCTGAAGAACCGAGAGCACATTTCCCGCAGGATCGGCGAACCAGGCGATCAGTGGCCCCTCGCCTGACCGTTCGACACCCTTATCGTCCTGGTCGAAGACGTCGTAGCGGAGGAACTCGACACCGCGGCGGGTCAGCTCGTCCACTGTCGCGTCGATGTCGTCCACGGGGAAGTTGAGGATGGTGAACGTCGCCGGCGTGTGATCCGGCTTCGGGTAGACCAGGATCTCGCGCCCCTCACCCAGCTTCAACGTGAGAAGCACGTATCCGGCCATGTCCATCTCGATCACCGGCAGGCCAAGCGTCTGGCCGTAGAACTCCTTTGCCGCGTAAACGTCGTCTACGGAAAAGCCACTGAATGCTTTCGTCGTATCGAACATCATCGTCCCCTATACCGTCGCCGCTTCCATGGCCTGCCGGTGCTCCTCGCTGAGCTGGATGATCTGGACGTAGTTGCCGTCCGGGTCGATCGCCGTCGCGAACAGGCTGCCGTGGCGGTCTTCCAGCTCGGCGAGCCATTGCGTTCCCGCCTGTTCGAGGCGCGCGACCACGGTGCGGGCATCGGCGACGTCGAAGTTCAGGATCACCCGTCCCGGTTCGGGATTCGTCGGCTCGACATCGTCCCGCTGATCGATCAGCATGTGGAACCCGCCGAACGTGAGTACCCGATACTGGTCGACGACCGTGTCTTCTGCCGGGTCGAATGCAGCCGCGTACCAGGCACGGAGCCGTTCCGGGTCGGTGCTTGCCAGCAGGATGCTGTCCAGGCTCGGTTTCTTCATCTCGCGTCTCCTGTTCTGTGCCGGCGAGCTTGCTGCCGGCGAACTTGCGCCGTAGGTGCCTGTCACCGAGTACAGACAGGGCCGCGACCGAAAACTCATCGCCGCGATGAGTTTCGCGTCCGCCGGGGGTCTGCCTCATCGACCACCCCCTTCCGATGATCATGAACACTCGTGGTTCTCACCGGACCGTTTCTGTTCATGATCATCGGGTGGATTCGTGAAAGGACCGCACCCGATGCACATGGACATCTCTACGGCGAGGGAAACCCGAGCCGGCCGACGCGAATGGATCGGCCTGGCGGTGCTCGCCCTCCCGACACTGCTCCTGTCGCTCGACATGAGCGTCTTGTACTTGGCGCTGCCGCACATCGCCGCCGACCTGCAACCCAGCAGCAGCCAGCTGCTGTGGATCACGGACATCTACGGGTTCATGCTCGCCGGTTTCCTGATCACGATGGGCACGCTCGGTGACCGGATCGGGCGCCGCCGCCTGTTGCTGATCGGCGCCACCGCCTTCGGCATCGCCTCCGTGTTCGCCGCGTACTCGACCAGCGCCGAGATGCTGATCATCGCGCGCACGCTCCTGGGCGTCGCCGGCGCGACCCTCATGCCGTCGACACTTGCCCTGATCAGCAACATGTTCACGGATCCGAAACAGCGCGCCATGGCCATCGCCACGTGGATGAGCTGCTTCATGGGCGGCACGGCGATCGGGCCCGCGATCGGCGGCATCATGCTCCAGTCGTTCTGGTGGGGTTCAGCGTTCCTGCTGGGCGTCCCCGTGATGCTCATCCTCTTGGTGACGGGCCCCCTGCTCCTCCCCGAGTTCCGCGACCCGTCCGCCGGAAAGCTCGACCTCACCAGCGTTGCCCTGTCGCTGGCGAGCATCCTGCCGATCATCTTCGGGCTGAAGGAGCTCGCCAAGGACGGCCTCGCCACGGGACCGCTCGCCGCCATCGCCGCTGGTGTCGTCGTCGGCGTGGGGTTCGCACGACGCCAGCTCCGCCTGCCCGACCCCCTGCTGGACCTGCGTCTCTTTCGCAATCCCTCGTTCGGAGCCGCGCTCGGTGTCATGTCCGCCGGTGCCCTGGCCATGGGCGGCATGTTCCTGTTCATCAGCCAGTTCCTGCAGCTTGTCGACGGCCGTTCTCCGTTGAATGCCGGGCTGCTGCTGATCCCCCCGGCACTCGGCATGATCGTCGGAACCATGCTCGGGCCGCCGTTGGCACAGCGGATCGGGCGCGGCTACGTGATCGGCGGCGGCATGGCACTGGCCGCGATCGCGTTCACCCTGCTGACCCAGGTCGGTGCGACGAGCGGGACCGCGACTGTTCTTGCTGGCCTGGTGATTGCCACCATCGGGCTGGGACCGGGCGCCGCGCTGGTCACCGACATCGTCGTCGGTTCCGTGCCACCCCAGAAGGCCGGCCAGGCAGCATCGATGTCGGAAACGAGTGGCGAGTTCGGCATCGCCATGGGCGTAGCGCTCCTGGGAAGCCTCGGCACGGCGGTCTACCGCCGCCAGGTGACCGTGCCCGAGGCCGTCCCCGCCGGGGCGGCAGACACCGCCCGCGACACGCTCGCCGGAGCCGTGACCGTTGCCGATCACCTGCCCGCGGAGCTGGCCGACCAGCTGCTCGGACCGGCGCGCGAAGCGTTCACGAACGGTCTGAACGTCGTCGCTGGCGTCGGTGCCGCCGTCGCGGCCATCGTCACGGTCCTGGCTCTGCGGCTGCTGCGGACGCCGCGAACGCACACGGACATTGACACCGACATGGACACGGACACGCACGCGCACGGTGCGGAAGAGTACGTCGCCCCGTAGCGCCGCGTCGGGGCCTGCCTCGGCGAACCGGTCCGGATTCCACCGACGGTCAGCCAGGCAGGCTCCCCGCCGCGCGGGTGAAGGCGGCGTAAGCAGCGTCGTCGAACAGTACGAAACGGGCCTCGGAGACGTGGGTGGGCGTCGACGTCACCGTCGTTACCGCGATCTCCGCCGCCGAGTCCAGGGGCCAACCGTAGACGCCGGCCGAGACCGCCGGAAAGGCCACGGAGCGTGCCCCCAGCTCGTCTGCCACGGCGAGCGCATTGCGGTAGCACGACGCCAGTAGCTCCGAGCGATCCTCCTGCTTCGACCAGACCGGCCCGACGACGTGGATAACCCACCGGGCTGGCATGTCACCGGCGTCCGAAGCCGCCGCCCGGCCCGTGGGAAGCGAACCGATCCGCTCGACCAGCGCCTTGCGTGCCTCGCGTTGTGGTGCGCCACCGGCTCGCAAGATCGCACCATCCACACCACCGCCGCCCATCAGGCCGCTGTTCGCCGCGTTCACCACGGCGTCCACCTGCTGTTCCGTGATGTCGCCGCGCTCCAGGACGATGCGCGGACCAGACGTGCCGTCATCCTGCATGCCTTCAGTGTGCCATTCCCGTCCCCGTACCGGTGGCCCTACACGACGGCCGTCGAGCGCCACAACCGGCACCCCTGCACAGCATGCGTACACAATGGAGGCGTGAGGAACGACAGGACCCGCGAGAGCCAGCCAGCGCCGCCGAGCGGACATCACGTCGTGCCACACACCGCCGATCTTCGAATCGAGGCGTGGTCGCCCGCCCTCACCGGGTGCCTCGGCGAAGCCGCACACGCCCTGGTGGGGAGCTTTGCCGACCTGACACGGGCAGAGGCGGCGGGGGTACGCGAATTCGCGATTCCCAGCGGCCCCGCCGAGGACCAGCTCGTCGCCCTTCTCGACGAGATCATCTACCGCATGGACGCCCACGGTGAGATACCCCGAAACGTGGCCGTCCACGAGGACTCATCGGGTCTGCTGGCACGGCTGTCGATGGTCCGGACGGAAGCGGTCGCCACCATGGGTGCCGTTCCGAAGGCGGTGGCGTTACACGAACTGAGCGTGGCAAAGCAGGACGATCAATGGATCTGCTCGGTCACCATCGACATCTGACGCAGCCAGCGATCCCACGCCACCGCCCACGACGACCTATCCCTTGACGACGCCCAGCGGCACCAGCCGCGCCACGGTGCGGCACAGGCCCGCGCCCTCGCTGGCCGCCACGACCTCGGAAACGTCCTTGTACGCCGTCGGGGTCTCCTCGGCGAGCCCGCGCCACGACGCTCCGCGCACCCTGATCCCCCGGTCCTGTAGCTGGTCGCGAAGCAACCGCCCGCTGGTGCCGCGTGCAGCCTGGTGCCGGCTCTGCGCACGCCCCGCGCCATGACAGGTGGAAAAGAAGGCGTCCCCGCCCGGCACACCGGCCAGCACGTACGACGACGTACCCATCGTCCCGGGGATCAGCACCGGCTGGCCGACCGGATCGAGATCGTCGGGAAGTTCGGCGTGTCCGGGCGGCAGCGCCCGGGTCGCTCCCTTGCGGTGCACGCACAGGCTGCGCCGGGAGCCGTCGACCTCGTGGTTCTCGAGCTTGGCGAGATTGTGCGAGATGTCATAGACCAGGTCCACGCCGGCACCGACGACTGATTCGAACGCGTGCCGCACGGCATTACCGAGCAGGTGCCGGTTGGCCCGGCCGTAGTTGGCCGCCGCGGCCATGGCTCCCATGTACGCCTCGCCTTCCGGCGACTCGACGGGAACACACGCGAGCTGCCGATCCGGCACCTGGATGCCGTACCGACGCATCGCCTTCTCCATGGTCCGCACGTGATCGGTGCACACCTGGTGTCCGAGACCCCGGGAACCGCAGTGGATCATCACGCATACCTGGCCCATGCGCAGGCCAAACGCTGCCGCAGCCGACTCGTCGTAGATCTCGTCCACGGCCTGCACCTCGAGAAAGTGGTTGCCGGACCCGAGGCTGCCGAGCTGATCACGACCCCGCTCGATGGCCCGGGAACTCACGTGCTCCGGCGCCGCGTCGGCGACACCGCCGCGATCCTCGCAGCGGTCGAGATCACGCTGGACTCCGTACCCGCGATCGACGAGGTAGCCCGCGCCGTCACGTAATACGGCCCGAAGCTCCTTCTCCGGATCGCGCACGTGCCAGACCGCTCCCCGGCCGAGCCCGCGTGGCGTGGACTCGTCGAGGCGATCCATCAAGGTGTCAATGACCGGGGCGATCCGAGCGCGATCCACGTCGGCCGCGAGCAACCGCACTCCGCAGGAGATGTCGAACCCCACGCCGCCCGGGGAGACGACCCCACCCTCCGCAACATCGGTAGCGGCGACACCGCCGATGGGAAAGCCATACCCCCAGTGCACGTCCGGCATCGCGTACGATGCACCGACGATGCCAGGCAACGTCGCCACCGCGGCCACCTGCGTGAGCGACTTGTCCTGCGCCGGTTCGGGAATGAGCGCCCGCGACGCGAAGACGATACCCGGAACGCGCATGCCTTCTCGACGTTCGATCCGGAGCCGGTACGGGCTTTCCTCCTCGACGTGCACGGAACCTCCTTGACGCATGACCGCTCATCACAGTCTGATCGACCGATGTGGGGAATTCCCATCGGATTTTGAGGAGCGACGATGTATACGGTGCAACCGGCGACGGCGGACCGGTGGGAGGACGTCGCCGCCGTCATGGGTACCCGCGGCGACCCGTCGCGATGCTGGTGCCAGTACTTTATGATGCGCAGGAAAGACTGGCACGCGTCGACGGTCGACACGCGGCGGGAGATGCTGCGCGAGCAGGTGTGCCGACAAGACGTACCGCCCGGTGTTCTCGCCTACACGGACGGCACGCCCGTCGGGTGGTGCGCGATCGCTCGGAAGAGCTCGTACCCGCGTCTGCGTCGTTCCCCGCTCGCGGGATCCGGCGATGACGACGGGGTGTGGTCGGTGACGTGTTTCGTCGTCACCGTCGGCCATCGCCGCCGTGGCATGACCTCGGCGCTCTTGCAGGGCGCGATCGACCTGGCTCGTGCCCACGACGCCAGAACGATCGAGGCCTATGCCGTCGACCCGTCCGCCCGCACATCCGTCTCCGCAGCCGAGCTGTACTTCGGCCCGCTGTCCGTGTACACGAGCGCCGGATTCACCGAGGTCGCCCGCCCCTACCCGGCACGTCCGCGGATGCGGCTGGATTTGTGAGGGTCACGCTCGATTCGTCCTGCCCGTCCTGGGTATCTAGCACACGACGGCTTCCGACGAGGCCCACCTCGCCGGGAAACAGGACGGAAGGGAGATCCGATGGCCGAGCGTGGAAGCGACAAGCACGGTCCCCGGCAGGATCAAGAACTCAAGCATGAGCTGCACGGTCTGGAACAGGCGGATCGGCTGGTCCGTGCCGAGGAATGGCGCGCACCCGAGCCACCGGCCGATGACGATCCCGAGTCTTACGCGGGAGAACTGGCCGCGGGCGTCGGGGACCAGACGGTAGGTGACGTCATGGCCACGGACATCGTCGCGCTTCCTGGGGCCACATCCATCGTCGACGCCGCGCGGGCCATGCGCGACGCGAACGTCGGCGACGTCCTCGTGGTCGAGCAGGACGTGCTCCACGGCATCGTCACCGATCGGGACATCGCGATTCGCGTCCTCGCCGAGCGTGCCGATCCGAACGAGACCACGATCGGCGGCATCTGCAGCGAGGCGATCGCCGTCGTGACGCCGGTGACACCGTTCGACGAGGCCATCAACCTCATGCGCGGGCGGGCCGTACGCAGGCTACCCGTCGTCGACGAGAACGGCCGCCCGCTCGGCGTGGTGTCCCTCGGTGACCTGGCGTTGGCCCGTGACCCCGAATCGCTGCTCGCCGAGATCAGCATGGCGCCAGCGACGAGATGACACTCACGCGGGGCCTCCGCGCCATTCCGGCATCGGTCGATTGCCCACCGCGACGTCGAACGCGGCCCGCGCGAGCAGCCGGGTCGAATCCAGGATTGGAAGCGGTGACGACGCGGCGTCGACGAGCAACGGGATCTCCGTACAGACGAGCGCTACCGCGTCGCATCCCCGCTGTTCGAGCTCGGCGATGATCTCGACATAGCGCGCCCGCGACGCGTCGGTAAAGATTCCCTCTACCAGTTCGTCGAAGATGATGCCGTTGATGGTTTCCCTGTCGCGGGCTCCGGGGACCATCGCCTCGATACCGTGCCGGGACAGTGCACGCGGATACAGATCACCATCCATCGTGTACGTCGTTCCGAGCACGCCCACCTTGTGGCATCCCGTTCGTGCCGCCCGTGCCGCGACGACGTCGGCGATGTGCAGTCCTGGCAGCGCGAGGGTGTTCCCGTCGGCCTCCAGCGCCAGGTGCGCGGTGTTGTCCGGGCAGGCAAAGAAGTCGGCACCGGCGGCTGCGAGACGTTCCACACTGGTCGCGAGCGTCGTGCGGATGCTGGCATGATCTCCGGCGTCCCATGCCGGCATGCTGTGCCCCATTGCGATGCAGTCAAGGGTGACGTCCGGGTGGAGGTGCGTTCCAATCTCGGAGGATCCATGCTGGCAGAACGCCCGCATGCACAGCGCCGCCCCCTCGATGCTGTGCGCGAGGATGCCGAGATGCTTCATGGGGTGGCGACCCTACCACCTGCGGGGCGCTCCGGTACCTGGCTGCTGCCGGGCAGAGTTATCTCCCGCGGCCAGTTCAGCCGCGCGACAACCTGCGCGAAGGCACGCTGCCGGGCGATGGCGGGCTCGCGCCCGTCCCCCATGATCGCGAGCAATACCGAGCTGACCCCTGCCGCCGAGGCCACGGCTTCCAGCTCGGCGAGCTCGTCTTCGACGGCGGCCGGTCCGCGCTCGGCAAGCCGGTGGGCGAGCTCGTGCAGCGCGCCCGCGTGCAGCCACATGATCGTCCTCTCGTCAGGGCGTGATGATCCGAGGACTATCGTGAGCTATCGACTGGCCCGGTAACAGTGCCAGTTCGACAAAAGTGGCCTGGGCCAGCTGCACCTATCGGGAACTGCCCGGCTTCCTGATGGAGGGAACCGCCTCCTGCAGTTTGGTCTTCGTTCCCTGCACCAGGACACGCCAGGCTTCAGGATCGCCCTTCAGGAGCGCCTGTGTGGTCGACGTCATCTGATCGAACGTGGCCGACGGCGGAATCGGGGGCACCGCCGGGTCACACGCGACATCCAGCACGGCCGGGCGGTCCGCCGTCAGCACCCGATCCCACGCGCTGGCCAGCTGGTCCGGCGCGTCGACGGTGAGGCCCTCCAAGCCGAGCTCCGTAGCGAACTGGGCATACGACACGTCCGGGAGGTTCTGCGACTCCTCGAACTTGGGAGCGCCACCCAACGCGCGCAATTCCCACGTCACCTGGTTGAGATCGTTGTTGTGGAAGACACACACCACCAGCCGCGGATCTTCCCATCGGCCCCGGTAGCTGGCGATGGTGAGCAGCTCGGCCAGGCCGTTCATCTGCATCGCGCCGTCTCCCACCAGCGCGATGACCGGCCGCTCCGGGTAGGCGAACTTGGCCCCGATGGCATACGGCACGCCGGCGCCCATGCTGGCAAGCGTCCCGGACAGCGAGCCGCGCATCCTCCCACGCATCCGCAGGTTGCGCGCGTACCAGTTCGTCGAGGAGCCCGAATCTGCCGTGACGACCGCGTCGTCCGGGACCTGCTCGGACAGCTCGTGCACCACGCGCATGGGGTTCACCGGGCGCGCTTCGAGCATGGCTTGCTGCTCTAGCGTCGACCACCAGGAAGCCACTTCGCCCTCGACGAAGGTGCGCCACGAGCGATCCTCCTTGCGCTCCAGCAACGGCAGCAGCATGCGCAGCGTTGCCTTGGCCTCGCCGACGAGGTTCACCTCCGTGGGGTACCGCAGCCCGATCATGCTTCCGTCAATGTCGATCTGAACGGCACGCGCCTGGCCGAACTCCGGCAGGTACTGCGAGTACGGAAGATTGGACCCGACGATGAGCAGGGTGTCGCAATCTCGCATCAGCTCGTAGCTGGGGCGCGTTCCCAGCAGGCCGATGGCACCGGTCACGTACGGGAGGGTGTCCGACAGCACGTCCTTGCCCAGCAGTGCCTTCGCCACGCCTGCTCCCGTCGTGTCGGCGACGAGCACGACTTCCTCGGCTGCGTTGCGGGCACCCTGGCCGACCAGGATCGCCACCTTCTCACCCGCGTTCAGCACCTCGGCCGCCGCAGCCACCTCGTCGTCCGGTGGAACCATGACCGACCTGGAGGAGCTCGGTGGGCTCGATGGGACGTGAGCGAACTCATGCTGGGGTGAGACGTATGGCTCCTCCTGAACGTCGGAGGGGATGATCACCACCGTCGGCGCCTGCCGGGACTGGGCAGTGCGGATGGCACGGTCGAGGGCGTTGGGCAATTGTTCGGGAACGTTGACCTCGACCAGGTACTCCGACGCCACGTCCTTGAACAGGGTCTGCAGATCTACTTCTTGCTGGTAGCTCCCGCCCATCGCGGTGCGCGCGGTCTGTCCGACCACGGCGACGACGGGCACGTGGTCGAGTTTGGCGTCGTACAGCCCGTTCAGCAGGTGCACTGCCCCGGGCCCGGACGTCGAGAGGCACACACCGACCGTGCCGCTGAACTTCGCGTGACCCACCGCCTGAAACGCCGACATCTCCTCGTGTCGCGACTGGATGAATCGGGATCGTCGTCGGCCCGGCCGAACGCGGCCACGATGTCGTTTACGCCGTCACCGGGGTAGCCGAAAACGTACTCCACACCCCATTCGCGGAGTCGCTGCAGGACGTAGTCGCCAACCGTTCCAGCCATGCTTCCTCCCAAACCTGCACGGGCACATGCCGTTTGCGATACCCGTTCGGGTGAGGATCACGCGGCGGCCAGCCGGATCAACCGCCACCGAGCTCATTATTCCGGCGGCCCCGCGCCTTCAAGCCAACCGCATGTTGATTCGATTAAACTCACCCAGCGATCATGTGACTCCGCAGGTGAACAGCATAGATATAGCAAACTATTGACAGAGAGCTATCTATGCATAAACGTATAAGCATGTCTCGTCGATGGACGTCCCGGGACGTCGCCGCGTTGGCCGGGGTTTCGGTGGCGACGGTGTCCTACGTCATGAACGGCCGCATGAGCGATCGGATACCGGCCACCACCCGGGATCGGGTCCTGGCCGCAGCCCGGCAGCTGGACTACTCGCCCAACCGGGCGGCCCAGAGCTTGCGCCGTCGCAAGACCGAGCAGATTTGCCTCATCGTCGACTCCATCGGCGTCCCGACGAACGACCAGCTCGCTCGCGACCTGCACGCCACGGCTGACGAAGCCGGCTACGGCGTCATCACCATGGTGGTCGACTCGGCCGAGCGCGCCGCCAAGACGGCAACTCTCCTGCAGCAGCGCATCGCCGACGCCGCCGTCATCGGACCGGCCAAGGTGCCGTGGTTCTCCGAAGAGATGCTCATCGAGCTGGCCCGCGGCGGGCTTCCGCTGGTCGCCATGAACAACTCGGTACGGCCGAACGGGTTCGACGTCGTTCGCGCCCCGGAAGCCGGAGCGTGCGGCGAGGCCCTCGACCACCTGTATGCGAACGGGCGCCGCCGGATCGCATTCGTCGGACACCGCGAGGAGGTCAACGATCCCACCGCTCGCGAGCGATCCGAGCGGTTCGGTGCCTATCGTGCCGCGCGGGAACGGCATGACGCCGCGTTCGATGACAGCCTCGTCGTCGAAGGCGCTGACGACCGGGTCGCCGCCTACCAGGCCGTCACCGAGTTGCTCAACCGGCCCGACAGGCCGGACGCCATCTTCGCCGCCTCGGCGCGGTCGGCCATCAGCTCGGTCTGGGCCGCGCGCGATGCCGGCCTCGGCATTCCCGACGACGTCGCGATCGTCGGCTGCGGCAACCTTCCCGAAACCCGTATCACCCGGCCGCCGCTGAGCACCGTCGGCCCGCCGTCCGCGGACGACTTCACCGACGTCTCCCGGTTGCTGTTCGACCGCGTCCTGGCATCCGATCCACCGCCAGGCCGCGAGCTCACGACCCCATGGGTCTTCGCCCCTCGCGGAACATCCTGACCTGCGACGCCGCACCGTCGCGAAAGGAGCACCACCATGGCTACCCAACAACCGACGCGCCGCCAACTTCTCCGCTGGACCGGTGCCGGGGCTCTCGCCGGCGTGGCCGGATCGTTCGCCACCAGTTGTGGCGCCGGCGCACCCGACGACGAGACCACCGCCGACGCCGCCGACAGCGGCGGCGACGACGGCACGTTCACCATCTACTGGAACGCCGGGCACGCGTACGAGGCTTACGAGGAGGTCATCAAGGAGTTCGAAGAGGAACACGGCCTCACGGTCAACTTCCAGAAGTACCAATGGGACGACATGCGAACCCGGTTGCTCTCCGACTTCGCAGCCGGGAACGTTCCCGACCTGGTCGAGGACGCGGGTTGGGCGCAGGAGTTCGCCATTAGTGGCGACGCGCTCTCGCTGCAGCCCTACATCGACGAGGACGGCGCCGAGATGGGCTTCCCCGACGACTGGCAGCCCACCACCATCGACCGGAACTCCTACGAGGGCGAGGTGTACGGCATCCAGCTGCACCTGACCTGCGTCCTGCCGTTCTACAACAAGGCGATGTTCGATGCGGCCGGCCTGGAGCCACCCGAGACGTGGGACGACCTGCTGGAGGTGGCGAAGGAACTCACCGGAGACGACGTGCACGGCATCGCGTTGAACCAGGACGCCAGCTACGCGTGGTCCTGGATGCTCCAGAACGGCGTCCGCTACTACGATCCGGAGACCGAGGAGCTGATGACCCCGCGCGACGCAGCGGTCGAGGCGCTCCAGTTCCAGGCCGATCTGGTGCACAAGCACAAGGTTGCGCCCGTTCCGACGCCCGGTACCGACTACTCCGGTCCGCAGAAGCTGTTGTCCGCCGAACGGGCCGCGATGATCCTGTCCGGGCCGTGGGACCTCCTTCCGATCCGCGAGACCAGCCCCGATCTGGAACTCGGCATCGCGCCCGCACTCCGCCGGGAGAAACAGGCCGCGGTCCAGGCTGGTACGAGCGTCTTCATCCCGGCTCAGGCGTCCCATCCGGACCTCGCGTGGGACCTCATCAAGCGGCTCACCGCACTCGACGTGGAAGAGCAAGCCACCGACGAGGCCGGAATGCTGATGCCCCGGGTCTCGTGGGCGGAGTCGTCTGCGGTGCAGGACAACGACCAGTACTCCGTATTCGCCAAGGCCTTCCCGTACGCGGTCGACTACAAGGAGGACCTGCGCCTGACGGGCAAGAGCGGCGAGATCGACGAACTGTTCGACACGCTCTACCAGGACGTCGTCATGAACAACACGCCCGCCGACGACGCGCTGGACGCGTTCCTCTCCGAGGCGGAGCAGGTGCTGGCGGACTGAGCCATGAGCTACTCCGACCTACGCGACGCGGACGCGGCCGTCACCGACGACTCTCCGCCACCCGCCCGGCCCCGCTGGCGGCTGTCGATGTCTCGCCGGTACGCGCTGACGGCCTACCTGTTCCTGTTGCCGGCGTTCGCCTTCTTCGGGCTGATGTTTTACGGCCCGATCATCAACATCTTCGGGAACTCCTTACGGACCGGTCCGCAGGCGGATACCTTTACCGGCTTAGACAACTACATCCAGGCGTTTCAGGATCAGGCCGTACAGAACTCCTTCATCATCACGCTGATCTTCGGCGCCGGAACAACGATCGGGGCCATCGTCATCGGACTGGGCCTGGCCCTGCTGGTGGACCAGCCGCTGCGCGGACGCGTGGTGTTCCGCGCGGCGCTGCTGGTTCCGTATCTCACGTCGGTGGCGATCGTGGGCCTGTTGTGGCGCAACATCCTCGATCCGCAGCTGGGGATCCTCAACCGCGTACTGGACAGCCTGGGACTGCCGACCCAGGCCTGGCTCAACACGCACCCCCTGGCGACCATCATCGGGGTCACCCTCTGGATGAACGTCGGGTACACGATGGTGCTGTTCCTGGCCGGGCTGCAGGGCATACCGGAGGTCTACTACGAGGCCGCGATCATCGACGGGGCTAGCCCGCGCCAGCGGTTCTGGCGAATCACGCTGCCGCTGCTGGCACCGACCACCCTGTTCGTCTCCGTCATGATGGTGATCACCGGATTGCAGGCATTCGCCCAGGCGTACATCATCACCGGCGGCGGACCGGGGAACAGCACGGACCTATTCGTCTTTCATCTGTTCAACGTGGCCTTCACCGCCCGAGACTTCGGCTACGCGTCGGCGCTGTCCTTCTTGCTGCTCATCGTGATCGTCGCATTCACGATGGTGCAGCTGCGGATCGGCCGCCGGGGAGAGGTGCAGTACTGATGCTTCGCCACATGACGACAGGCGCCCGAATCAGAAGCTACCTGATACTCGGATTCGCCGCCGCGATCACCGTGGTGCCGCTGATCTACATGGGACTGCTGTCCCTGCAGACGGAGGCCGAAACGCTCTCCGCCGATCCGGTGCTGTTGCCCGAGGAGCCACAGTTCGGCAACTACCTGGAACTCTTCGAGCGCGCACCGTTCGGCAACTTCATCCTCAACAGCGCCATCGTGACCGGCGGCATCACCATCGCGCACCTGCTGTTCGACCCGCTCGTCGGCTACGTCTTCGCCAAGTTCCAGTTCCCGCTGAAGAACATCCTGTTCATGCTGCTGCTGGCCACCCTCATGGTGCCGCTGTTCGTGCGGATGATCCCGCTGTACACGATGATGGCGGACCTCGGCTGGCTGAACACCTACCAGGCGCTGATCACGCCGTTCCTCATGGACGCGTTCGGCATCTTCCTGATGCGCCAGTTCATCCAGCCGATTCCGGACGATCTCATCCAGGCAGCACGTATCGACGGGGCCTCCGAGCTGCGGATCTACGCCAGGGTGATCCTGCCCCAGGTCAAGCCAGCGATGGCAGTGCTAGGAGTCTTCACGTTCGTCTACCAGTGGAACGAATTCATCTGGCCACTCGTAGCAACCACCACGGAAGACATGCGCACCATCCCCGTCGGCCTCACGCTGTTCAACCAGGAGTACTTCACGCTCTGGCATCTCACGGCGGCGGGATCGGTCCTTCTCTTCATCCCCACCGTTGTGCTGTTCCTGTTGACCCAGCGGTACTTCGTTCGGGGTATCACATTGAGTGGACTCAAGTAAGGGAGATACATGTCCAGGGCCCGTCCCCAACATCCGAACGTCATCGTCATCTTCACCGATCAGCAGCGGTGGGACAGCACGGGAGCGCACGGGAACCCGCTCGATCTCACGCCAACGTTCGATGACGTGGCGCAGACCGGTACGCACGCCGCACAGGCATTCACACCGCAGCCCGTGTGCGCGCCGGCCCGTGCGGCGATGCAGACCGGTCAATATCCCACGACGACGGGCTGTTTCCGCAACGGCATTCCGCTGCCCGAAGAAAGCCGGACGCTGGCGTCCTGCTTCGGCGACGCGGGCTACACCACCGGCTACATCGGCAAGTGGCATCTAGCCGACTCCGATCCAGTACCAGCCCACCAGCGAGGCGGATACCACACCTGGCTGGGCGCGAACATCCTCGAGTTCACCTCGGACGCTTACCGGACCGTCGTCTTCGATGAGGACGGCGAGGCCGTCATGTTGCCCGGTTATCGGACTGACGCGCTGTACGACGCCGCGATCCGGTTCGTCGCTGACCACGCGGGCACTCCGGGCGTCGACGCGTCGCCTCCCGAGCCGTTCTTCCTGTTCTGTTCGCTCGTGGAGCCCCACCACCAGAACGAGATCGACGCCTATCCGGCACCGGTGGGGTACGAGGAACGCTACCGGGGACGCTGGATGCCGCCCGATCTCGCGGCTCTCTCTGCCGAGGGCGGGACCGCGCATCGCCACATCGGCGGCTACTGGGGGCAGGTGCGACGAGTCGACGAGGGATTTGCCCGACTGCTCGACGCGCTGCGCAGTATGGACCTCCTGGACAACACCATCGTGGCGTTCACGTCCGATCATGGTTGTCACTTCAAGACCCGCAATGACGAGTACAAGCGCTCGTGTCACGACGGATCCATCCGGGTGCCGATGGCGTTGTGCGGGCCCGGGTTCGACGGAGGCCGCCGCATCGAACAGCCGGTGAGCACCATCGACCTGCCACCGACGTTGCTCGACGCCGCCGGCCTGGACGTCCCCTCCGACATGCAGGGCCGCTCGTTCCTGCCGCTCGTACAAGATCCCGCAGCCGAATGGCCCGACGACGTGTTCCTGCAGGTGAGCGAGTCCGAGGTGGGCCGGGTGATCCGGACGTCGCGGTGGAAGTACCACGTGACCGCGCCGGACGCCGACCCCTGGCACGATGCGAGCGCCTCGCGCTATGTGGAAACCGAGCTCTACGACGTCGTGAACGACCCCCACGAGCTGGACAATCTGGCCGGGCTGCCATCTCATCGCGCCATCGCCGACGAGCTACGCGAACGCCTCATCCAGCGGATGGTCGAGGCCGGCGAGGCCGCGCCGGCCATCGAGGCCGCGCCCGCCCAGCCGGACGCCCGACGCCACGTCGATCCCTATGTCCACACCTCCTCCTGGAAGCCGGCGCGCTTCGGGCATCAGCCCCGCACGCCGTAAGGACGACGCGGGCTCGGCTTCGACCGATCGGCGTCCCGGCCGCCAATCACGGCGGGGGTCAGCAGTTCGGGCGGCACTGGCGTTCGAGCATGGCACGGAAGAAGATGTCCTGGATGTCTTCGGGATCCTCGGCCTGATACGCCGACGCGCCGGTGGCCTCCGATATCTGCCGGAGTGCGTCCATGTCCGCGTCCGGCCCGATCCCGATAGTGATCAGCAAGACGGGACGAGCGGGATCGTGCTGCGCGCGGAGCTGCGTCAGCAACGTGTCGAGGTCCATCTCGGGAGACAGGTCCGGCCCCCACTCGTCTTCGCCGTCGGTGAGCAGGACCACCGAGTTGACCTTGTTGGGGTCGTAGTTCTCCTTGACCTCCTGGTACGCCGCCCACGCGGTCTCGTACAGGGCCGTCCAGCCGCGGACCTCGGAGTCCGGAAGTGCCGTCACCTCCTCGGTGAGCGCGTCCAGGCGGGTCCCCTCGCCGAGCTCCTCGTCGAGGGGACCGATGCCGACCAGCTCGCGCCAGTGGTTCGGCGGATCCTCCTCGGTGGAGAACGCCCACAGGCCGAGATCGCTGGTGGGAGGTATCAGGTCGAGCGCGGCCAGGTTGGCGTCGCGTACCAGCTCGATGCGGGTCTGCTCGCCGCCATCGGTCTCCCACATCGAGCCGGAGACGTCGATGACCGCCAGCATCCGCATCTCCAGGGACAACGCTGCCCATTGCCGAAGCGCTGCGGTCACTGTCTCGGGCTCCGGGCTCGCCATCACGTCAGGCATTCGTGGCTGGACACCCTCCACGGCGCCGACCACCTCACCTGCGGTCCCGTCCGGAGCGCGGAATCCGGCATCGTCCAACGCCGCCGCAGCCGCGTCGTCGCGCAGGGCGTCGACGACGCCGTCGACCGCTTCCGCCGTTGCCGCATCCGCATCGTCCGCGCCCACCAGCGCGGCCGGATAGTCGAAGACGGCCGTCCCGTCCTCCGGATACAGGGCGACCACCGGGCTGTCGGGGTGTTCCACGTTGTGCGCCACCACGGACTGCTCCGTGGCCGTGAACAACGGCGCGGCTGCGGGATCATCCACGACCTGTCCGTAGGCTTCGTCGACGTCGGCCACGGTATTGTCAGACACCGTCGTCATGGCTTCGACTAGCTGCGTCTGAGATTCCCCAGACTCACCGGTGGCTGCCTGTACCGCGAGCAACGTCGCCAAGCCTTCGGACGTGCTCATCGGATCGGTGATAGTCATGGCCACGTCATCCGACAGCGCGTTGCTCCACGCGACCTCGGCATCCGGCCAGCCCAGCTGCTCCTCCGCAACCCCTTGCGGCGCCACCATCACGAGCGGGGACGTCGCTATCGACCGGCTCTCTCCCAGCTGCGCACCGGTCTCCGATGCCCGTTGCAGCCAGATGCTCGACTCGGGCAGCCACAGGTCGGGAGCATCGTCGCCGTCCAGGCTCTCGACGGCTTCGGCCGAGGGCACCGGTGTCACGTCCACCGAGACGCACCTGCCGTCGACGGACGGTCCGTCCTCGGCTTCGTACGCGCGCACGATCTCGCTGATCGCCGGAAAGATATCGGGCGCCGCCGCCACTGCGAGCGCCAGGGTGTCGTCACAGGACGCCTGGGCCTCGCCGCCCGGGCCGCCCGGCCGTTGCTCGTCGCCGGATACGAAATCGCGAACCAGATACCCGGCGCCTGCGAGCAAACCGAGCACGATGATGGTCCCGCCCGTGCGAGCCGGCCAACGCCGCCTCGTCCGACCCCGTTGTGCGTGGCGTCCTCTCATCAAGCTCCGACCCCCTCACGGAACAGCGATCGGAACAATAGTCGAAAATGCCGCAAATCGGAACTACGCGCGCTCATTCATACAGCTGCGGTGGGGATTCATACATCGACCTCCCGAGGCCAGACGCTCGCGTGACCGCCGCGCCTCCGTAGCGACCACGCAATTCGTCCAGGGCGGCATCGAGAGGACGCGCGGGGCCACACTCCAGCGGCAGCGCCAGCTGGACGTTCCGGGCGTCGTCAAGATTGGTCACCGCCACCCCGATCAACGTGAGTCCCTTCTCCTCGACCATCGGCCACGACCGCGCGAGGAGCCACCGCGCCGTCGCGAGAAGGTACTCGGTCTCGTCCGTCGCCTGCGACATCGTGGACGAACGCGTGGCCCGGGAGAAGTCGGCGAAACGCATCCGCACCATCACCGTGTGCCCGACGCGCCGGCCTGCCCGCAGGCGGCGGCCGACACGATCGAGCAGGGTTGCCAGGATGGCGTCGACGTCGTCGTACGGCCGCGGCCGTTGGCCCAGGGCGCACTGCGCACCCACCGATCGCCGCCGACGCCCCGTCTGGACCGGGCGTGCGTCCTGGCCCTGCGCGAGCCGATGCAGATGGTCGCCAGCAGCTCTCCCGAGTGCCGACACGAGGGTCCGGCGGGGCATCGCCGCCACGTCGCCCACCGTTGCCATGCCCTTCGCGCGCAGCTTGCGTGCCGTCGCCGGGCCGACACCCCAGAGCCGCTCTACCGGCAACGGGTGCAAGAAGTCGAGCTCCTGCCCGGGTGAGACGACCAGCAGTCCGTCCGGCTTTGCCACGGCGCTGGCGACCTTGGCGAGGAACTTCGTCGCGGCGATCCCCACCGTGATCGGCAATCCGAGCTCGTCGCGCACGCGTCGTCGCAGCTGGCGCGCGATGTCGAGGGGTGCTCCGGAAATCCGCCGCAATCCACCCACGTCGAGAAACGCCTCATCGATCGAGATTCCCTCGACCAGCGGCGTCACTTGTTCAAAGAGCGCGAAAACGGCCCGGCTCGCGGCCGCGTAGGCGGCCATCCTCGGCTCGACAACCATCGCCTGCGGGCACAACCAGCGAGCCTGAGCCCCGCTCATTGCCGTACGAACGCCACACGCCTTCGCCTCATAGCTCGCCGCGAGCACGACGCCGTGCCCGACGATGACCGGCCGGTTCCGTAGCGACGGCTCGTCTCGCTGCTCGACCGACGCGTAGAACGCGTCGAGGTCAGCATGCAAGATGCTCGCACCGGACACGAACACATGTTCCCATAATTTGCCACGAACGGCCATGCTCGGCCACACGTGGCCACGCCGTCGCGCGTCGCTGGTGGTGCCCGGTGCTGTCGCGCGAGGTGGTCGTCAGGCGCGTACCTGCTCGGCGATGAAAGACATCGCGGCCGGGTAAGCGTCGAGCCGGTTGGCTCGCTTGGCCAGCCCGTGGCCTTCATCGTCGTAGACGATCAGCGTGCACGGCACGCCCTTCTCGTCCAGCGCCGCCTTGATCTGCTCGGATTCGCTCAGCGGCACCCGGGGGTCGTTCGCGCCGTGCACCACGAGCAGGGGCGTATCCATCGCATGCAGGTACGTCAGCGGGGAAGCTTCGACGAGGAACTCCCGGTCGTGTTCGAGGCTTCCGTATTCCCGCTCGCGAATCGCGCGCCGGTAGGGCGAGGTGTTTTCCAGGAAGCTGACCAGCGACGAGATGCCGACGATGTCGACGCCTGCCGCCCAGAGGCCCGGATGCATCGTCAAGCAAGCGAGCACCAGGTACCCGCCGTAGCTGCCCCCATAGAGCGCGATCCGGTCCGGATCACCACCGACGGACGGCACCCACGAGCGGATGTCGACGATGTCCAGCACCGCCTCCAGCCGCAGCCGGACGTCGTCCATCGAGTACCAGCGCTTGCCGTAACCGGTGGAGCCGCGCACGTTCGGCACGAGCACGACGTGTCCTGCCGCGGCCAGCGCCTGGTTGATCGGGCTGAACTGGCGCCGGGCCTGCGCCTCCGGACCACCGTGGATGTTCATCACCACCGAGCCGGACATGCCGGGCACCGGCTCGGGCGGAGAGTACACGTAGCACGGGATCATCTCGCCATCCCGGGCGGGAACCAGCACGCTCGTGGGATCGATCAGCGCATCGCGCAGCTCCGGCGTCATCTGCTCGGTCCCGTCCACCAGCGTCCGCAGCTCTCCCGTGGAGGTGTCGAACAGCAAGACATCACCCGGGCTCGTCGGCGAGTCCACACCGATGGCAAGAAACGCGGAATCTTGCGACCACGCGGCCGTCACCACGCCATTCCGGACGAGCGGTATGTCGGCCTGCCATTCGCCGTCCGGGCCGTGGATCGCCAGCTCGTCGCCACCGTCGACATTCCGGATGATCAGCAACCGGGAACCGTCGGGCGACGGCCGCGCGCTCACGTCATGCTCGTCGGAGGCGAGCAGCGTCGTCCAATTCTGCGCCCCGTCCACCTTCACCACAGCACGGAAGTCCCGCCCGTGGTTGGACGACATCACGAGGGTGTCCGTGCCGGAGATCAGCCTCACCGGCGTGTGCAAGGCGTGGTCGTCGGCGGCCGTGACGTCCGTCACCTGACCGCCTCGGGCCAGCCTCACCTGCGTCGACGCCGGCTGCAGCGAGAACAGTGTGACCGCAGCCGTGTCCCCGTCAACATCCACCTCGGACACGTAACCGCCGTCGTCGTAGAGAACCCGCTCGGCTCCGCTGTCGAGTTCCCGGACGATGACGTCGAAGTCGATCTCGTTGCGGCGGTTGGTGCGATACACCACGCGACCGGGCTGGACGTCCACCAGCGCGTGAACGTATGCGGGATCGTGCACCAGGGGTTCGAGATCGTCCAATCCTGCGGGCGTGGACGGCGGCGGTTCGACGTCGAGAAGCGAGAGCTGTAAACACTCGTCGCCACCATTGTCGTGTTGCACCACAACGGTGCGCCGCCCCGGCAGGTACCGTCCGGAGCACGCCCCCGGTAGCGCGGTCAACGGCGTGCGGGCACCCTGCGGATCGAGCTCGACCAGCTGCATCGAACCATTCGCGTCCGAGCCGGCCAGCACCCTGCCCTCGGGATCGACGTCGAAGACGGTCCAGGCGTGGAGTTCGAGAAGATCGGTGATCGTCGGCTTCGCGGCAGAAGTCACGCTTGCACTTTTACCATCGTGGCCCGCCGCCGCGGGCCGCGGGGTCAGCCACCGGGCATGCCGGACATCGGGCGCGGCGCCCCGTGCACGCTGAGATCACGTCAATCGATCGCGGAAAGCGCTTTTCGACGTGGATTCAGCGTGCACGGCTCTCCCGCTCGATGGCGTGCGCGGTCTCGCTGAGCGACGTGGCAGCTCGGCTGATGTCGTCATGGGTGCTCCATCGACCAAGTGTGAGGCGAAGTGCGCACCGGGCGCGCTCGGCAGGGAGGCTCATGGCGGTGAGCACCATCGAGGGCTGCGTTTCGCCTTCATGGCAGGCAGAACCAGAGGAAGCGGCGACGTCTGGCGTGGCGTCGAGGGCCCGGGCTCCTGGGACGCCGTCGATGCTGATGTTGAGGGTGTTGGGCAGGCGGCTGGTGGGGTGACCGTTGAGGTGCACGCGGCCGGGTAGTTGCTGGTCGAGTTGCTGGTGGAGCGTGTCGCGCAGGTGACGAAAGTGCCGTCCTTCAGCGATGTGGTTGTCCCGCGCAAGCCGAGCAGCATGGCCGAAGGCGACGATGAGAGCGACGTTTTCGGTGCCGGCGCGCAGGCCGCGCTCCTGCCCGCCACCGTAGATGGCTGGTTCGAGCTGAAGTCCTGGTCGAACGTAGAGCACGCCGATGCCTTTTGGTGCATACATCTTGTGCCCGGTGACCGTCATCAGATCGACGCCGAGTCGGCGTACCGAGATCCCTGCCTTTCCGGCGGTTTGGGAGGCGTCCGTGTGGAACACGACACCGTGAGCATGGGCCCGATCGGCGAGGTCTTCGATGGGTTGCACCGTGCCGGTTTCGTTGTTGGCGTGCATGATCGAGACCAGCACGGTGTCCGGGGTGATGGCGGCATCGAGCTCGGCGGGATCGACCTTCCCGGTGTCATCCACGGGCAGGCGGGTGATCCGGAATCCGTGTAACCGGGCGAGGCTGTCGCAGGCGGCGAGGACGGCGGGGTGTTCGGTGGCTTGCGTGATGATGTGGCTGCCACGAGCGCGGTGAGCGAGCGCCGCGCCCCGGATGGCCAGGGTGTCCGACTCGGAGCCACCGCCGGTGAACACGACATCATCCGGTGCGCAGTCAAGGAGCCCGGCGACCGATCCCCGTGCTGTGATCACGGCCTCGTGTGCAGCCTTCCCATAGGCGTGGCCGCTGGATGGGTTGCCGAAGTGGTCGGTCAGATACGGCAAGCATGCCTCGACCACCCGCGGATCGACCGGTGTGGTGGCGTTGTAGTCCATATAGACGGGTCCGCGACGGAGTGTGGTGGGGACGGTCATGGTGTGTCCTCGATGAGGTTGCTGCCGGCTCGAGGGTGCGTTTCGTACATGCGCACGGCGACGACGATGCCGGACACGACGCTGATGACCGCCGCCGCCCAGACGGCCGGGCGCAGTCCCCACACGTCGGCGACCACGCCGCCGACGAGCGCGCCGGCCGCATAGCCGCTGTCGCGCCAGAGCCGGTATACCCCCACAGCGCGCCCCCGCCAGCTCGGCCGGGCGACGTCGCCGATGGTGGCGAGCAAGGTGGGGTAGACCATGGCAGTGCCCGCTCCGAGCAGCACGGCGGCGACCACCCACCACGAGAACGTGTCCACGGCGGCGAGCACCGCAAGCCCGGCAGCCTGCGCCAGCATCCCGGACGTGATGAGGTGCTTGCGGCCCCACCGGTCGGAGAGAGCCCCCGTCACGAGTTGCCCGGTGCCCCAAACCGCCGGGTAGAGGGCGATGAGGACGCCGATTCGTTCCGCGGATACGCCAGCGGAGGCAAACAGGAGCGGGAACAATCCCCAGGACAGCCCGAAGTTGAGGTTGTTGACCATGCCAGCTTGGCTGGCCGAGGAAAGCGCGGGTTCGCCGACCGTCGTGCGGCCGAAGACCTGCCGGTTCGTGATGTCGGACTCCACTCGTGCGTGGCCGCTGGCGCGGGCGTCCTCGCCGGCCTCCAGGCGGGCATGCTCGCGGGTTTCCCGCACGAAGAAGGTGGACAGGCCGAGTCCGAGTGCGGCATAGGACAAGCCGAGCAGGAATGGTGCGGGGCGTAGCCCGTAGCGGGCGCCGAGGTAACCGGCGAGCACGGCGGTGACGGCGAGCGCCCCGTACCCGGCGGCCTCGTTGAATCCCATGGCCATGCCGCGCTTCCGTGGCCCGACGATATCGATCTTCATGATCACCGTGGTGGACCAGGTCAGGCCCTGGTTGATACCGAGCAGCAGGTTCGCCGCGACGACCCAGCCCCAGCTTGGCGCCCAAATCAGCATGAGCGGCACCGGCAACGCGATCAGCCACCCGACGAGCAGCACGGGCTTGCGGCCGAATCGATCCGACCACGTGCCGGCAAAGTAGTTGGTGGCGGCTTTCGTCACCCCGAAGACGAATACGTAGGTCAGCAAGAACGTGTAACCGGTGAGGTGAAACTCCCGCTCGGCCAGCAGCGGCAGGACGCCTTGCTGCTGCCCCACCATGCCTCCTACCAGGGCATTGACCGCCACGAGAAGGCTGAACTGGGCGAGGTTGGCGCGCAGCCCCAGCCGCGTCGGCCGTTTCGTCCCGGTCACGTTCCCGTTTCCAGTCCCCGACCGGTGGTGCGCGCCCAGTCGTCGGGACCACCGACCATGACGGCGAGGTCGCGGTGGCCGGCTCGTTCGAGCAGGCTCGCCGCGCCCATGGCACGCTCGCCGTGCCCGCACATGATCACGGTCGGCTCGCGCGGCACCTCGCCGGCACGGTCGGCGAGCGAACCGAGTTCGACGTGCCGGGCACCGGGCAGGTGCCCGGCCGCGAACTCGGATGTCTGGCGAACGTCAAGCACCTGGCCCTGGCCGACGTGCTCCGGCCACACCACCCGAGTACTGGACGTGGATAATCCTGCGGCGGTCCAGGCGCCGACTGCACCGTCCAGCTCGCCCGCGAGGTTGGTGTAACCGATCTTGGCGGCTTGCCACGCGATCTCGGCCGGATCTTGATCGGCCCCGCGCACGACGACGAGCGGGCGCTCGTGCGAAGCGAGCCATCCGAGCCAGGAGACGAATGCCGGGCGTAGTGGGATCGAAACCGCTCCCGGCACGTGACCCGCGGCGAACTCCGGCACCGGGCGCGTATCGATGATCTGGGCGCCGTCGTCCAGCAATGCGCGCACCGTCGCCACGTCCAGCGCCGGCAGGCCCGGCTCCGCGTCGAATACTGCCGGGCCCCGGCGGTTGATCTCGGACAGGCGCAAGAAGTACGGCGGGAAGCTGCCCAGCGAGTCCAGCAACGTGGCGACGAAAGAATCCTCATCGCTGGCACGCAGCAACGGGTTCGTGGCCTTCTCCTGCCCGATGGTGCTGGTGCGCTGCGTACCTGGTGGCGCGGAGCAAAACGAGCCGGCGCCGTGCGTCGGCCATACCGGCACCTCGTCCGGGAGCGACGCCAGGCGCTGCAACGATGCATACTGCTGACGTGCCAGCGCCTCGGTCTGCTCCGGCGAAACCAGGTCGGTGCGTGCGGCGGCCCCCACCAGCAGCGAGCCTCCCGTGAACACCCCGATCGGTTTGTCGTCATCGAGCAGCAGGAACGAGAGGTGCTCGTGCGTATGCCCCGGCGTGGCCAGCGCTTGCAGCCGCAGCCCACCGAGATCGACGTCGTCGCCGTCGCGCAGGCCGGTGTGCGCGAACTCCCGGTGTCCCTCCGCTGCCGCCAGCACCCGCGTACCCTCTGTCGCGGCCAGCTGACGGGCGCCGGAGAGGAAATCGGCATGCAGGTGCGTGTCCGCCGCGAATCCCAGCGCAAGTCCACGCCGCTGCGCCGCGTTCCAGGCAGCACGCAGGTCGAGGCTGACGTCCACCACGAGTGCACGCCCGTCGCCGAGGTCCACGAGATAGGCGGAGTTTCCGAGTCCTTCGTCGACCAGCGGGACGACATCTACCGCAGCCATGTTTCCGCCTTCCTGGCGTCGATCGGGTACGACTTCTTCATAGTTCCTATACACTATTCCATAGAAGATTGGAGAAATCGATGGGTGACCGAGATGCCAAGGCAGCGTTGTTCGACCAGTTCGCCCGCGTGGGCAAGGCACTGGGTAGCGGGAAACGCCTGGAGCTGCTGGACCTCCTGGCGCAGGGCGAGCGGACCGTCGAGTCGCTGGCGCGCGCCGCGGAGCTCGGGCTGACCACGGCGTCAGCGCACCTGCAAACCCTCAAACAAGCCAATCTGGTGGCCACCCGCAAGGAGGGCACCAAGGTGTACTACCGCCTGGCGGGCACCGACGTCGCGGCGCTCTACACGCTGCTGCGCCAGGTGGCCAACGCGCATCTCTCCGACGTCGAAAATGCCCGGGCCGCCTATCTCGGCCCGGACACCGAGCAGGTCAGCCGCGAGGACCTGCTGCGCCGCGCCCGCGACGGGGACGTCATGGTGCTCGATGTGCGCCCACACGAAGAGTATGTGGCGGGCCACATCCCCGGCGCGATCTCCGTACCGGTGGACCAACTGGCCGACAAGCTCGCCGAGCTGCCCGTCGATCAAGAGATCGTCGCGTACTGCCGCGGCGCCTACTGCGTCATGGCACACGAGGCGGTTCGCCTGCTGACCGCGCACGGGCGCGACGCTCGCCGCCTGGCCGACGGGATGCTCGAATGGCGCCTGGCCGAGCTACCCGTGGCGACGGCGTAGCCGCGCTCCCAAACCACATCTGCCTGGTGACGAATCATCGCCGCCGGCATCGGTCCTCCACCAGCATTCTTGCCTGCCGTCCGCTTTGAAGGCCGGGTGGGTTCGTCGTCATTGCTATCGGGGTGGAAAATCGTCAACAGTCAGCTTCCCGGCGCGAGTTTCGACGGTTGCCGCGGATCGAGGTATCGGCGGCGCGTTCGGATCACTGACCACGAGATTCTGCGATTTGCGTTGCCAGCCTGTGCTCTCGGCGACAGCGTCGGCGAACCCGTCGGGAACGAGGTGAGCTTCGCTGCTCGGCTCATCCGCGCGACCCGCGGTCCATAGAGTCAACCCGCGGCGTTCGAACCGCTCGCTCGTCGTGCACGTTTGCCCGCCTTTGGGCGTGGCGGTGTCCAGCGCCGTAATCAGGCAGATGCTTCCCTCTTTGTCGATCGTGACCCAGTGCGTGGCATCTTCAGTTCGTCCCACCAGGCGTGACGTGCTGGTCTCGATGCCTTCGGCATGTGACCCTGGCAACTCGTCCTGGGATTTCTGCGCTGACAACAAGGCGGAGATCGGAAACTCTTCAAGCGACCACTGCGCCGGGCCATGAACGCCTTGCTCAGCCGCTACCTTGGCAGCCGCCTGCACGTCGCCCGCTGCCTTGGCATCCGCCCGCGTGTCGCCCGTGTTCGCCGTCAGGGTCATGACAGCTAGGGATCCCAACACGATTGCTGCGAAGAGGCCAGCGGCTGCGCAGTAACCCTGCTTGCGACTCAACGCCATACTGGAAAGATAAATCGAGCATCCTCCGACGTGAGATCTGGGCCTCGGTGGGTCTTCCGCCCTGCCGGTATGCGAACGCTGGACTTACGGGGCTGAACATGCAGTTCAGAGCGGTGGGCCCCCAGGGACTCGAACCCTGAACCTACGGATTAAAAGTCCGCAGCTCTGCCATTGAGCTAGAGGCCCTGAAAACAGGCTACCTGAGGCTAGCCCGAGCAATAGGGCACGGCCCAGCCATGACCGGGCCGGGCTGATGGCCCACCTCTACCGTGCGGCCACGTGACGACATCCTACTCACGTGCAGATCTGTGCCATATGCCCAGGCGAGCGAAGCCGCTCTCGCGTAGATGTAGTACTTGTGCTATTTTTCGTAGTCAACGATATTTCTTCAATACAAGGAGCTTTGTTCAGATGACTGCGGCGACAGCCCCCGCTCCGGCGGCAGAGACCCCCGACGGCGGGGCCGTCATCGACGTTCGCGGGCTCCGGATGCGGTACGGCACCATGGATGTGATCACGGGAGTGAACTTCTCGGTCCATCGCGGCGAGGTCATCGCCCTCCTCGGCCCGAACGGCGCTGGCAAGACCACCACCATCGAGATCCTGGAAGGCTTCCGGATCCGGTCGGCCGGCGACGTCCGCGTCCTCGGCACCGAACCCGCCACGGGAGATGAACGATGGCGCGCCCGGCTCGGCATCGTGCTCCAATCCTGGCGTGATCACGCCCGCTGGCGCGTGCGTGATCTCCTTGATCACCTGGGCCGGTACTATGCCCCGTTCGCCACGCCGGGCCGGCCACGTCCGATAGAGACCGACAAGCTGATCGCCATGGTGGGCCTGACGGAACACGCCAACAGGCGGATCTCCACGCTCTCGGGCGGGCAGCGCCGGCGTCTCGACGTCGCGATCGGCATCGTCGGCCGGCCCGACGTGCTATTCCTCGACGAGCCGACCGCAGGGCTCGACCCGCACGCCCGCCACGACTTCCACGATCTCTTACATCGGCTGTCCGACTTCGACGACACGACCATCCTGTTCACCACGCACGATCTCAACGAGGCCGAGAAGATGGCGGATCGGATCCTGATCCTCGCCGACGGCCGGATCGTCGCCGACGGCAGCGCCGAGCAGCTCGCCCGGCGCGTATCCGGACAGGCCGAAGTGCGCTGGAGTCAGGACGGCGAGTTCCTCGTGCACTCCACCGACGACGCCACCGCGTTCGTCCGGGAGTTGTTCGCCGAGCACGGCGACGAAATCGGCGATCTCGAGGTGCGGCGCACGAGCCTGGAAGACACGTACATGGCTCTGGTGCATCGGCTCGAGACGGGGCAGAGCGGCGGGGACGTGGTCCCCTTCAAAAGGACGGCCTGATGAACGCTACGGTCCACGGGATTCAGCTCGGCTTCCTACGAGGCGTGATCGAGCTCCGGAACTCCCTGCGAACCTGGGACGAGTGGGGCAACAACATCTTCGTCGCGCTCGCGTTCGCCGTCGTCCTCTACTTCCAGCGAGACACCATCCTCGACGAGGCCACGGTCGCCCTCGCCACTGTCGCGCTACCCAGCATGCTCGGAACGATGGTGGTCCTCGGCGGAGTCAGCGGGACCGCCAGCATACTCGCCTTCGAACGCGAGGACGGCACCTTGCTGCGCGCGAAAGCCGTGCCCCACGGCATGGTCGGCTACCTCATATCCAAGATCATGCACTCCGCCGGCCTGATGGTCGTCACCATCACGGTCGTCTTAGTGGCTGGCCTGATCTTGGTACCGGAGATCTTGTCGACCAGCACGGTCGGCTGGCTGATGGCGGCCGGAATTCTCATACTCGGCTTGCTCGCGACACTGCCCTGGGGAGCGGTCATCGGGTCGTTGGTCAAGAGTCCACAGATGGCCTTCGGGCTCAGTGCCCTGCCGGTCGGCGGGCTCGCCGCGATTTCCGGTATCTTCTACCCGATCACGGCCCTTGCCGGCTGGGTTCAGGCGATCGCCCAGGCTTTCCCGGTGTATTGGCTCGGCCACGGGATGCGGGCCGCGCTGGTACCAGAGGCCGAAGCGGCCGAGATCGGAGGATCCTGGAGGTATGTGGAGATGCTCGGCGTCCTCGGCGCCTGGACGATCGTGGGGCTGCTCCTCGCGCCTCCCATCCTGCGCCGCATGGCGCGTCGGGAGTCCGGTTCGGCGGTCGAGGAGCGCCGCCATGCAGCCATGCAGCGATACAGCTGACGAGAGGACAGCATTGAGCGAAACCGTCTACAACCGGATCACGATGTTGCGCGCCGAGCGGGGAATCTCCCGGCGAGAGCTCGCCGACGCGCTGGGCGTGCACTACCAGACGGTAGGTTACCTGGAACGCGGCGAATACAGTCCCAGCCTGTACCTGGCGCTGCGAATCGCCGAGTATTTCGAGGTCCCGGTCGAGGTCGTCTTCTCCACGCGGCCATTTCCCCGGCTGGGTTCGGCCGAGCGCTCGGCCTAGCCTTGTTCACTCTCCCGGCTCAGACGGATCGGCGGATACGCCTGCGCCGCCAATCCCCCGTCGACCTCGAGCACCGTTCCGGTGACGTACGCGGCGTCGGCGCTGCACAACCATTGAACGGCCCGGGCAACGTGGTGGGGATCGCCGCACCCGCTGGCCGGCACTCGTGCGGCGATTTCCCGCTGCATGGCCTCCTGCTCATCGGCTCCGGCTGGCCACCCAGGTGACGTCTGGATGAACCCTGGCGCCACCGCGTTGACCCGCACACCGTGATCGGCGGCATCGAGCGCCATCGCTTTCGTCATCGCGGTCAACCCGCCCTTGGCCGCGCCATAGGCGGCATGCCCCGGAAGCAGGCGCGTGCCATGGATCGATGTGACGTTGACGATGGCGCCACCCGGCTTGTGCAGCAGCGGCCAGCACACCTGGCTGACGAGAAACGGGCCTTTGAGATCGACGTCGACGACGCGCTCCCACTCGCCTTCGGCCATGTCGAAGAACGGCGCTGGATACCCGATTCCCGCATTGTTCACGACCACGTCCAGCGCCCCGGTCCGGCTGTGGATCTGCTCGGCCATCGCCGCCACCGACGAGTGGCTTGCCACGTCGACGACCAGCGAGGTCGTCAATGCTCCCGCTGACCGGAGCCCATCCGCGTGCTTCTCGACCCCGTCTGCGTCGACATCGGCGAGGAACACGGTCGCGCCCTCGTCCGCGAACGTCGTGGCGATGGCCGCCCCGATGCCATGAGCAGCGCCGGTAACAAGGACCGCGCGAGTCATCTCAGCTCTCGTTTGGCATGACGACCCACAAGACGATGTACACGAGGAGGCTGGATGGCGGCAAGATTGCCAGCACGATAAACAGGAGGCGGAAGGCCATCACCGACGTGCCGAAACGCCTGGCCAACCCCGCGCAGACACCCGCGATGATCCGTCCTTCTCGCGGCCGCGCCAGACCGCTCCGACCGCTGCGTCCGTATCCATAAGTGCTCATGAGCCTCACGTTACGCCCGCGACAGGCCTCGACGCGTCCCACTTGCGCATGGTCGATCCCGGATTTGGCCTCCGGGTCACCCTGAACTCCGACGATCCGGCATACAGTGTCGAGACCGGCACTCCTGCCCTCCGGATCACCGAGTCGCGCACGACCGCGACCACGTGCCAATCGACGCGTACACGTTGACAGCCCTCGCGGGCTACGGGATCGTCTTGCATCTCACCCGGGCGACGCGCTGATCGCCGCCCCTTGTCGATCAGCCGTCGAACACCTTGGCCAGCGCTGCCCTTCCATCGGCCGCGAACGGCACGTCCTGAATCGATCCGAGCGCCACCGCGACGGCGATCGCCAGCGACGGGGTGAAGTTGACCGGACGCGGTCCGGCCTCGTGGCCCCGCTCGGCGCAGGTCCTCGGTTAGCGCATACCGGCGGTCGGTGCGATTCATCGCCCGGTTCACCTCCGGCGCGCGGCGAGTGCCGAAACAGTGACAGAACGGTGTCACCGAGCACGGATGCCCACGACATCCCCGCAGAGCTGCGGTATCAGGCACGCACCATCATCGACACCAAGGGCAGCCGTCCCGACATCTCCTTCCTGGCCGTGCCCGAGACGAAGACAGTGAAGAACCGGGTACATCTGGACGTCCGGGTCGGGCGTGCCTTTCCACGCGAGGAACGGCACGCCCGTCAGGACGCCGAGGCACGGCGACTCGTCGCTGCCGGTGCGACGCTGATCGGCCGGGTGGACACCCCCGACGGCACGTCACATCTCGTCCTGCGCGACGTCGAAGGCAACGAGTTCTGCGTGACGTGATGGGGGATCACAGTACGTGCCCTAGGCCAGACCGCTCGGGATGCCGAGGGGCGAGGCCGTCGCCCCGTCGTCGAAGTGCAATTCCAGCCCGCGCACCGCCTGCTCGGCATAGGCCCGCGCTCGCCGCCCGTCCGGGTCGACGGTGAGGACGTGGCCGAGGTAGGCGTCATTGTCCTGGGGCCTGCGCACCGGCCCGGAGCGAAGCATGGACCACCGCCACACCCGCGGGTCCGTCTGCAGCCGGTCCGAACCCGCAACGTACTCGACTACCCCGTCGCGCGGTGACATCACGAAGAACACCGCGGCGCTGCCCGCCGTACCGTCGGCCGCGGATGCAGCCGCCGCGAGATCGGGCATGCGGCCGAGTGCCAGGTCAACGAGCATGTCAAGGGGATGCACGCCGGCCACCAGGTGAACGAGATCGAAGATATAACCGCCACCCTGGCGCGGGTTGATCTCTATGATCCGGGGGCCGTCGGCGGTAAGTGCCACCTCGGTGTGGCTGAGTCCGTACGTGTAGCCGATGGCCGCGAGCGCGTCGGCAACCAGCGCCTCGATCTCGCGTGCGCGGCTCGGATCGAGCCGCGCGGGAAACATGTGTCCCGACTCCACTCGCGCCGGGGCCGCCGTGACGCTCTTGTCCGTGATGCCGATGACGGACGTCGTGCCCTCGTACGTGACGGCCTCGACACTGACCTCTTGCCCCTTCAGCGGTTCTTCGAGCAGCAGAAGGCGCTGCAGTGGTTGACCCCGCGTGTTGCGTTCGATGCCAGCGACATGCCAGAACGCATCTTTCAGCGCACCCTCGCTCTCGATCAGCTCGACGGCCGTTCCGGCGTTCAGATCAACCGGCTTGCCGATCAGCGGTAGTCCGAGACGGGCCGCCGCGCCGCGAGCATCCTGCCAGCTGTCGACGGCCGCGAACGCCGGGTTCGGCAGGCCGGCAGCCGCGAGCGCCGCCCGAACACGATGCTTCTGCGTGGCCGTGCGCATCACCTCGGCAGGGGCACCGGGAAGCCCCAGATCGTTCGCGGCCGCGGCGGCTGCCTCCAGATAGTAGTCGCAGGTCGTGAGGGCGCCGTCCACGCGCAGACGCTGGTCGACGGTGCGTGCCGCATGCCTGACGGCATCAAGATCGTTGGTGTCCGCCACGACGATCTCGGCCGCGTTCTCGACGACCGGATGCGGCCGATCGCCGTCGAGCGGGGCGTAGATCGACGGATCCCTGGTGAGCAGCACGTACTCGTGCCCCATGTCTCGAATGATCGGCGGCAAGCATATCCCGGTCGAGCGCAGCCAGCTTTCGATCATAAGCAGCGTCGCCACCCTCACGCCTCCGATCCGGGGCGAGGTACGGGAACGGCACCACGACGGGGAATCTGCGCCACGATCACGGAGTTGATCACCTCGCCGTCGGGATGGATGACGGTCCGCACGTCGAACTCGTCGAGCAGCGTGCGTTCGACCTCCGGGTAGAGCAGCATTCGCATCCCGCGGGCGCTGCGGATCAACAGCGTCGCGCCGGGAGCCATCGAACGCGCGAGATGCGCGAGGACACCGGCCTTCTCCTCCCCCGTCGCGCCGACCAGCGCAGCGAGGACGACGACGTCGTAGCCCGACAGGTCCACCCGGCCGGCGCCCTCATGCACGATGCGCAGGTGGGACAGGCCCAACGCGCGCGCCAGCCGACGTGCTGTCGTGACCGCGACCGGATCTCGATCGATGCCGTCGACGGCCGCACCGAGCTCGCGGGCCAGCAGGAACGCACTCATCGGCAGCGGCCCGGATCCGACGAAGGCCAGAGAACGCACGGGGTGGTCGACGGCCCGCGCCACGGCGCCGGCTTCCATCCGGGCGAGTAGCCGATAGTTGCTCAGGTACGGGAACTGGGACAACGTCAGGCTCGGATCGTCGCTGCCGCCGATGCGGCGCGCCCAGGCCAGCTCGAGCTCGGTCTCGCCGGTGGCACACAGCTCGCGCAACCGGGGCGCCAGGGAACTCACCCGGACGTCGTCGAACGCCCGAACGGCCAGCTCGTCGGGCGTACTCAGTACGAGATGGACAAGCTGATGGAACAGGGCATCGACATGCGCGCCCGGACGCAGATCAGCGCGCGCCTCAAGACCGTGGTAGATGGCGCTCAGGCGCCTGGCGACGTCGTCGACGGCGGGAGCCGCCAGGGACACGTCCCGGGGCGCGGCGATGGACGCGGATTCGGCGGTTTCCAGGAGCGTCACACGACCACCCGGCCCGCGTATCCAAGGCGCCATTGCGACAGGGCAGCACCGGAGCGATCACGTCGTGGCCCCGCAGCCACACCAATCCGGGCAAACCACGCAATTTCGATTATGAGATTCATGTTCATCAGGCGCCATCATGCCACGCCGCGATCGATCCCGTGTGGCATTCTGCCGAAGTGTTGCGGCCGTTACGCGTCGATGCGGCCCTCGTCCACCAGAACGTCCCGGGCGACCGCGAACGCCCGATTGGCCGCCGGCACGCCCGCGTAGATGGCCACCTGGAGCAGCACCTCGCGAATCTCGTCCACCGTCAGGCCATTCCGAAGTGCGGCCCGGACGTGCATGGCCAGCTCGGCGTCATGGTGCAAGGTAGCCAACATCGCCACCGTGATGCAGCTACGTGCCCGCCGATCGAGCCCGGGACGTGCCCAGATCTCGCCCCAGGCGTAGCGGGTGATCAGATCCTGGAAGTCGGCCGTGAACTCGCTCGCCTGCCGGGTCGCCCGGTCGACGTGCGCATCACCCAGGACGGCACGGCGCACCTGCATCCCGGAGTCGTATCTGTTCTGCTCGTCCATCGCTCCTCAGTTCGGCTCGGATCGAAGGTGATCGAGTATCAGCTGCCCCACCCGGTCGGGACGTTCCACGCTTGCCAGGTGAGCCGCGCCCTCGACGACCTCCAGGCGGGCGGGCGTGCCCGCGTTCGCGATGCCCTCGCTGATCGTGCGTGCATGATCGACCGGTGTCGCCGGATCCTCGGCTCCCGCGATCACCAGAGTCGGTGCCGCGATCCGCGGCAGGAGTGGCCGCAGATCCATCGTCGCTATCGCCGCGCAACACCCGGCATACCCCTCGGCGGGGGTCTCCAGCAGCTGCGTGTACAGGGTGTTCGCCTGCGACGTCGACGAAAAGGCAGGCGTGAACCAACGCGACCGGGCAGCTGGCAAGGCCGCGTCCGTTCCACGGGCACGGACCATCGACGCGCGTTCGTACCACGCGTCGGCAGGTGGCATGTGTGCCGAGGAACAGACCACGGCCAGGCGCTCGACCCGTTCGGGCAGCGTGGCGGCGCAGTGCAAGGCGAGCATGCCACCCAGTGACAGGCCCGCGAGGTGGGCCCGGTCCACCTGCAGCTCGTCAAGCAGCGCAACGAGCTCGGCAGTGAGCTGGTCGAGCGTGTACGGCCCGGGCGGAACGGCCGACGAACCGTGACCGAGGTGGTCGTAACGCACAACCCGAAACGACTCGCAGAACGTGCGCAGCTGGGGCTCCCACATGTGCCGGGTCGTTCCGAGGGAACTGCCCAGGACCAGCACCGGCGCATCGTCGGGCCCGTGCACGTCGTAGGCGAGCCCGCCCCTCCGACCCCTCCGATGATCATGAACACTACTCGTCCTCATAGGTCGATTAGTGTTCATGATCATCGGAGGGGTCGGAGCGGCGGGAGGGGCCAGCGGCATGGGAGGCGTGGCGATGGAGATGGCGGTCGACGAGAGCTCCAGCGGAGCCGAGCCAGCTCGCCGGGTCCAGGCGAGCGACCAGCTCCTCCTCGCTCAGCGCGTCCGCTATGGCCGGATCCCGCCGCAGCGCCACGACGAGATCCCGGCCACCCGCCGGCGCCTCGGCCAGAGCCTCCCGCACCGCCTCGTGCGCACCCGCGCGTCCCAGCACTGGGACGAGCACGGAGGCCAGCGCCTCGGACATCACCCCCGGCCCGGCCGCCCGCACGTGCTGCCGCATGGCAGCCGTATCGACCGACAACTCCGCCAGGATCGACGCGACACCGGCGGCCGCTCCCCCAGCGAGCCGGACCAGCTCCCGCAACGCCGGCCATTCCGCATGCCACGAGCCCGTAGCCCGCTCCTGCTCGTGGACCCCGCTGCCGAGAAGCGTCGCCACGAGGCCGGGAGCTCGGCGCGCGGCCGCCAGCACGAGCACCGACGTGACCGGGTTCTGCTTGTGCGGCATGGCCGACGAACCGCCACGGCCACCCTCGGCGAGCTCGGCACCCGGGCCCGATGACTGCCCGACGACGTCGGCGGCCACCTTCCCGCAGGCGGTCACTGTCGTGGCGAGCGCCGTCCCCAGCGCGTGTATGCGGGACCGCTCGGTATGCCAGGGCGTCGCCGGCGCGGCCAGACCCAGTTCGCTGGCAACATGATCCATCATGTCGAGCCCCCGGCCGGCCTGGCCCGCAAGCGTTCCGGCTGCCCCGCCGAGCTGGACCGCCAGCACGTCGTCGTGCAACCGCTCCAGGCCAGCATACGCCGCGTCGATTCCGGCTAGCCAACATGCTGCACGCAGGCCGAACGTCGTCGGTTGTGCGGGCTGGCCCAGAGTGCGGGCGAGCATGAGAGTGTCCCGGTGAGACTCCGCCCACGCGGCGGCCGCATCTCCCGCGCGTGCCAGGTGTGCGCGCAGCGGTATCAGGGCGCGACGCACCAGCAGCATCAACGCGGTGTCCAGGACATCCTGGCTCGTCGCCCCCGGGTGCACGGCGGGCTGCGCCGCGAGCGGCACGGATGCGGCCAGCTCGCGGACCAGCGGAACGACCGGATTACCGGCCTGCACGGACTCGCGGCCCAGATCACCGGCGTCGATGTCGAGTTCGGCAGCCGCGCGTGCCACCGCCTCGGCGGCCTCCGGGGACACGAGGCCCGCCCCCGAGGCGGCCCGGGCAAGTGCGACCTCGACGTCGAGCATCGCCCGGACGAGTGCGGCATCCCCGAGCTCGGTGTCGACCGACGGCGCGCCGTCGAGCCATTCGAGCATCCCGTTGCCGGTCATAGCGCGAAGAACACCGTTTCACGATCACCTTGCAGCCAGATGTCGAACCGGAAGCCGTCACCGTCCGGCGCCGCGATCAAGGTGTGCCGGCGCTCCTCCGGCACGGCGCACAGCACCGGATCGGTGTGGTTGGCATCATCACCGGGAAAGTAGATCCGGGTGACGACGCGATCCAGCAAGCCACGTCCGAGCACGGACACGTTCACGTGTGGCGCCTCGGTGCTGCCGTCCGGGCAGGGTAGCGAGCCCGGCCGGACGGTGTGCACGGCGTAGCGGCCGTCCTCATCCGTCGGGCATCGCCCGAATCCCCGGAAGCCTTCCACCTGGCTACGAGCCGAACCGCGCGGATCGTCCGGGTGGTCGAACCGTCCCTCCGGGTCGGCTTGCCAGGTTTCCACCACGGCGTCCGGGATCGGCACTCCGTCACCGTCGTACACGGTCCCGGTGATCCACACGGCTCCTGGCGTGCCTTCGGGAACGACGTGCGGACCGTCCGGCCACGGCAGGCCAACGTGCAGGAACGGGCCGACCGTCTGGGAGGGCGTCAGGCCCCGGCGTTCCGGCACCATGGCGCGTGGTTCAGTCATCGTCGTCCTCCTCGAAGACGCTGGCATGCTGCCCACGCAGGATAATGTCGAACCGGAAGCCCAGGGCCCATTGCGACTGCGTCGCGTCATGATCGTAGCCAGCTATCATCCGCTCGCGCGCCTTCTCGTCACGCACCGAGTTGAAGATCGGGTCCCGGGAGAACAGCGGGTCGTCGGGAAAGTACATCTGGGTGACCAGCCGCTGGGTGAATGCCCGCCCGAACAGCGAGAAGTGGATGTGCGCCGGGCGCCAGGCATTGTCGTGATTACGCCACGGGTACGCGCCCGGCTTGATGGTGACGAACCGGTAGTACCCGTCGGCGTCGGTGAGGCAGCGGCCGACGCCCGTGAAGTTCGGGTCCAGCGGAGCGGGCCAGTTGTCCCGCGCATGCCGGTATCGCCCGCTCGCGTTGGCCTGCCATATTTCGACGAGCGTCTGCGGCACCGCGCGACCGTCCTCTTCGAGGACCTGGCCATGCACGATGATTCGCTGACCTAGTGGTTCCGCGGCATGCTGGCGGGTCAGGTCGTGGTCGAGCGGTCCGACCCGGCCGTCGCCCAGCACCGGACCGGTGATCTCGGTCAACCGCTGGGGCAGCAGCACCAGGGGCTCGTGCGGATGCCGCCGCGCCGTGGAGCGGTACTCCGGACTGTCGAGTGGCGGATGGACACCTTCCGGCGGCGGATACCACGGCACGGTGGCGCCGCTCCACGTTCGCGTCATGACACTCCTTCCAAGACCACGGCCAATCCCCCGATCGACACATCAGGCATCGCTCGGCTTCCCTGTCGCGTTCTCGAGCTGGCGCAGCATGCCCAGCTCGACGTCGCTGGGCGCCGGGGTGGTACGAAGATCGGCGGCGACGGCTACCTCCCAGCCGGTGGCGGCGCGAACGTCGTCGATGTCGACGCCCGGATGCACCTCGGTGAGGACCAGCTCGCCCGTGTCGGGATCGGGACACAGCACCCCGAGGTCAGTGATGACCTTGGTCGGGCCGGCTCCCCTCAGGCCCAGAGTCGCGCGCGCACCTGGGCCGGTGCCATGTCCGACCGACGTGACGAAATCCAGCTGCTCCACGAACGTGCGCGTGTTCTGTGACACCACCACGAACACCTCGCGGCAGGACGCCGCGATTTCCGGCGCACCACCGGCGCCCGGAAGCCGGACCTTGGGCTCCGCGTAATCGCCAATCACCGTGGTGTTGATATTGGCGAACCGGTCGATCTGAGCCGCTCCCAGGAAGCCGATGTCGATCCTGCCGGGTTGCAGCCAATAGTTGAACACCTCCGGGACGCTGATGACCGCCTCGGCGGTTTCCGCCAGGACACCGTCACCGATCGAGAGGGGCAGATGCTCCGGTCTCGCCCCCACCGCCCCGGATTCGTAGATCAATGCGAGGTGTGGCGCGTGGATCCGGCGAGCGAGGTTCGCCGCCGTGGAGGGAAGTCCGATGCCCACGAAACAGGACGTGCCGTCACGCAGGACACGTGCCGCCGCGACCGCCATCATCTCCTGCGTGCTGTATGAGAGACCGTCGCACGTCATGCGAACACCTTTTGCCTCAGCCAGGCGTCAAAACTCTCACGATCCCGGCTGATGGCATCCCAGCTCTGGTAGTGGGCATTGTCCCGCTCCGAATAGCCCTGCGCATACGACGGGTGCGCGCCGCCAGGAACCTCCGCGACGTACCCGAGCGCCCACCCCGGCAAGACCACGGCGCCTGGCATCGGCGTCAGCTCGTCGACGACCTCCTCGACCGTCACGATGCTGCGCGATGCCGCCAGGACCGCTTCCTTTTGCACGCCGATCAGGCCCCAGAGCTGGACGTTCCCGGACCGGTCGGCCCGCTGCGCATGGACGATCGCGACATCGGGATTCAAAGCCGGGACCGCCGCGAGCTGCTCGCCCGTGAACGGGCAGGTGACCTGTTTGATGGTTGACGTCACGCTGGGCAGATCGGTTCCGGCATAGCCACGCAGGACCGCGAACGGCAGGCCCGAGGCACCCGCCACGTAGCGGTTGGCCATGCCGGCATGGCTGTGCTCCTCCAGCTCGAGCGGTACCGGCCAGCCGTTTTCCACCGCATCGCGGAACCGGTGCAGCGACCCGACGCCGGGATTGCCTCCCCAGGAAAAGACCAACTTGCGCGCGCATCCGGCGCCGATCAGCTGGTCGTACACGATGTCCGGTGTCATCCGCACGAGCGTGAGGTCGCGCAGCCCTCGACGGATGATCTCGCGTCCCGCCGCGACCGGAATCAGGTGCGTAAACCCCTCCAGCGCCACGGTATCGCCGTCGTGGACCGCCTCCTGGACGGCCTCACCCAACGAAACCAGCTCTGCCACCGAAACTCCCGCCACGTTGTTCGCATTACGCACTTCTGTTCTTTATTCGAACGTACCGTTCGCCCGATGAGCGTGTCAAACCTCATGGATCGCGCCGAATCACTTGCGGCGGCACCCCTCAGTGAGTAAGGCTAGCCTCAGCTTCATTAGGCATGCCTAATCAAAGTCAGCACCTATTCCCAGTATCACGAAGGAAGCCCGTGACACAGCTCGAAGCACTCGCGCCGACCGGAACTCCGGCCGCAGAGAACCTGCCCACGCACGATCCACTAGCACCCGACGCGCCCACCCGGGAGTCGTCGGCACGCTCCTACCCCGCCCGATTACCGATCACCCTTACGTGGGGCCGCGGCGCACGCGTCCGCGACACCGGGGGAGACGAATACATCGACTGCCTGGCCGGAGCCGGTGCGCTCGCCCTCGGCCACCATCACCCTGCCGTGGACGAAGCCATACGTGCCGCCCTCGACAGCGGCTCGCCCCTCTCCACCCTCGACCTCGCCACACCCGTGCGGGAACGGTTCATCGAGCAACTGTTCAGCGTGTTGCCCGCGCCCCTACGCGCCGAGGGGCGGGTCCTGTTCTGCGGCCCCAGCGGCGCCGATGCCGTCGAAGCCGCCGTCAAACTCGCCCGCACCGCCACCGGGCGCAGCGGAGTCGTCGCCTTCGGAGGCGGGTACCACGGCATGACTCAGGCCACGCTGGCACTCACCGGCCGCCGATCCGCCAAGGAGCCCCTCGGAGCCCTGCTACCGGAAGTTCATCACCTGCCGTTCCCGAGGCCGTATCGCTCACCGTTCGGACCGGTCGATGCCGCCACCGATGCCGATCTGGCCGCACGCCTCGTCGCCTGGGCCCTGCACGACGACTACAGCGGCATCGCCGCGCCGGCCGCCGCCGTGGCCGAACCGGTCCAGGGCGAAGGCGGGGTACATCCCATGCCCGCGTCGTTCGCCACCGCCCTGCGAGCCCACTGCCGGCAGGCCGGCACGGTGCTCGTCGCGGACGAAGTGCAGACCGGTCTCGGGCGCACGGGCACGCTGTGGGCGAGCGAACCGATCGGGCTCGATCCGGACATCCTCGTCCTGTCCAAGGCCGTGGGCGGTGGCATGCCGCTCGCGGTGATCGTTCACCGTGGTGCCCTGGACGCGTGGCAGCCCGGCGCACACGCCGGCACGTTCCGCGGCTCGACACTCGCGCTCGCCGCCGGTGCAGCCACGATCCGCGAGGTGGTGCAGGGCGGCCTGCACCAACGGGCGGCCGAACTCGGCGAGCGGTTGACCGCGGGCCTGCGCGCTGCCGCCGACGATCCGCGTGTCGGCGACGTGCGCGGTCGCGGCCTGATGGTGGGTGTCGAGCTGGTCGACCCGGAGGTGACCGAGGACGGCGTTCCCGTACCCGATGGCGATCTCGCCGCCGCCGTGCAGAGCGAGATGCTCCGCCGCGGCGTGATCACCGAGGCGGGCGGGACACGCGATGCCGTCGTGCGGTTCCTTCCCCCGCTCGTAATCAGCGACGAGGAGATCGACCGCGTCGTCGACACGTTCGTGGCCGCACTCGCTGCCGTACCGAAAGGCGGCACGGCATGACGGCAGCGAACGAGGCAACCGCGCACGCCCGCGCGACGGCCGATTTCCTCGACGGCAGCGCCGCAGCCAACGCCGCGCTGAGCGAAGCCGTCGCCCTGATGCTCGACACGCTCGCCACACACGAGGGGCGCCGGCCATGTCCCGCACGGAGCCCGGACGAGCTACGCGCGCGGGTAACCGCAATCGACCCGATCCCCGAGGACGGCGCCCCGCTCGCCGACGTGCTCGCCGACGTGGGCGAGGTGCTGCTGGCCCACGGAGTGCGGCTCGCCGACCCGTGGTGCGCAGCGCACCTGCACCCGCCCGTGCTGATTCCGGCCGCGGCCACCGAACTCGCCATCGGTGTGTCGAACCAGTCGATGGACTCCTACGACCAGGCTCCAGCCGCGACATTCGCCGAGGACCATCTCGTCCACTCGCTCGCCCGCCTGCTGGGCCTGGCCGGATCGTCGCCGGAACCGAGCGGCGTGCTGACCGCCGGCGGCACATCGTCCAACCTCCTCGGGCTGCTGCTGGCGCGCGAACACGCCCACCGGGAAGCGGCGGGAAGCGCCGTCGGCGTCAGCTCCCGCGGCCTGCCGGAAAACGCCGGAGCCTGGCGCGTCCTCGCCTCCGACGGGGCACACGCCAGCGTGCGCCAGGCCACGGCAGTTCTCGGGCTGGGCCGCGACGCCGTCGTGCCCGTGGCCACCGGCCCCACCGGCGCGATGGATATCGACGCTCTCGACGATGCCTGGCGGCGGCTCACCGACGCCGGGCAATCGGCGATCGCCGTCGTCGGGACGGCGGGAACCACCGACTCCGGCGCGATCGACCCGCTCGACGAGCTCGCTGACCGCACCACGGCTCACGGGGCCTGGTTCCACGTCGATGCTGCCGTCGGTGCCGGACTCGCCCTCAGCGACCGGCAACGTTCCCGGCTGCGAGGCATCGAGCGGGCCGACTCCATCACCGCCGATCTGCACAAGCTGTGGTGGCAGCCGATCGGCGCCAGCGCGCTGCTCGTGCGCGATGCCGCCAGCCTGCGCGGCGTGCGCGAGCCCGCCGACTACCTCAACCGGCACGACGACGGTGACGTGCTCAACCTCGTGGAACGCTCGCTGGACACGTCCCGGAGATTCGACGCGCTCAAGGTGCTCGTGTCGGTCCGCGCCACGGGACGGCGCACGCTCGGAGGCTACGTCGACCACCTCGTCGATCTGGCCACGCAGGCAGGCACGCTCGTCGACACCCACCCGGATCTGGAGCTCGTCGCCGCGCCCCAGACGGTGACGGTGCTGTTCCGCTGCCGGCCCGCAAGTACGGCCTCCCTCGACGGCGGGCACATCCAGGACGCCAGCGACGACGAGCACGTGGACGCCCTCAACACCCGCGTACAGCGTGACCTCCTCGCGCGCGGGCGCGCGGTGATCGGCCGAACCCGGTGGCGCGGCCGGGTCGCTCTCAAACTCACGCTGGTCAATCCACTGGCAACCACTGCCGACATCGCCGCCCTGCTCGACACCGTGGCCGCGGCGGGACGCAGCAGCCAGCTCGCCGAACACGAGGAGGTCGCCGGATGAGACACGCTGCCGAGCACGCCAGCATCCGCGCCCTGCTCAACTGCTGGATACGTGAAACACCGCGCTGGTCGCTAGAAACCCGGCCCGATGAGGGCACCGTTCTCACCGTTCCCCTGCCCCGCTGGAACGCGCACATCGAGGCGCCGGTGTCGCGGGTCTCGGCCACGTTCCGGCACGAGCTCGCCCTACCGGCGTGGCTCATCGTGGCCGGCCAGCAGGCCCGGCCAGTCACCCTGGCCACGCTCGCCACGCTGCTGGCAGACGAGCTCGACGGCACGGTTTCCGGGAGCGACGGGGCCGGCGGGAGCGACAGCGCTGACGGGGGCGGCGAGCCTGACAGCGCCGACGAGCCTGATGGGGGCAACGCCTTGCTGCGCCGGATCCTCGACAGTTCGGCCGCCATCTCCGGGCACCTGCACGCCCGCGCCGGCGAGATCGACCGGCTGTGGAGCGCCGACCCGCTCCCCTTCGGCGCCAGCGAGCAGGCGCTGTTGCTCGGGCACATGTGCCACCCGACGCCCAAGAGTCGTGGTGAGATGACCGAGACGCAGCGCCAGCTCTACTCGCCGGAGCTCGCGGGACGGTTCCCGTTGCGTTGGCTCGCCGTCGAACCCGATCTCGTCCGGCATGCCAGCGCCACTGGCACCCCCGCTCCCGAACTGGCCAAGCAGCTCCTGCGTACCGATCCGTCGACCGACGTGGCCGC
Organism: Phytoactinopolyspora halophila; assembly: GCF_003287285.1. Taxonomy (GTDB): domain Bacteria; phylum Actinomycetota; class Actinomycetes; order Jiangellales; family Jiangellaceae; genus Phytoactinopolyspora_A; species Phytoactinopolyspora_A halophila. The sequence goes on along the minus strand of NZ_QMIG01000010.1, from coordinate 19,441 downwards.
CCTCGACGCCATGACCGGAGCCGTCGGCGAGCGGATCATCCTCCCGGCGCATCCCTTCGAGGCCGACCGGCTCGCCGCCGATCCGGCCACGGCGCACCTGTTCGCGACCGAAGCCGTCGTCGATCTCGGCACCTTCGGTTCGCCCTACCTTCCGACCACGTCGGTACGCACGGTCTACCGGCCGGACGCGGCCTGGCAGCTGAAGTTCTCGCTGCACGTGCGCGTCACCAACTCGATGCGGGTGACCCTGCCGAAGGAGCTGGACCGCGCGGTCGAATCGGCGATGCTGGCACGCACCTCACTCGGCGAGCAGGTGGCCGCCCTCGCACCGCACTTCACCCTGCTGCAGGATCCCGCGTATCTGACCGTCACGTCCGGCGGGGACGTCCAGGACGGATTCTCCGTGCTGTTGCGAGAGAACCGGTGGACACGCGACGGTCCCGGCGACGTCAGCGCGCTGACCACGCTGTGCCAGGATCATCCCGCCGGTGGCGACAGCCGTCTGATCGCCATCGTCGACGCGATCGCGCGACGCGAGCGGCGCAGCGCGAGCGACGTAGCACGCGAGTGGTTCGCTCGCTATGGCGACGTCGTCATCCGTTCCCTGATCCGGCTCTACCTCGATGCCGGGCTGTGCGTCGAGGCGCACCAGCAGAACACGCTCGTCGAGCTCGATCGTGGCTGGCCGGTGCACGGGGTCTATCGCGACAGCCAGGGCTACTTCCACCGCGAGGCGGCTCACGACGACGTCACCCGGCTGCTTCCCGGCCTGGGCGAGGCCACGGAGTCGATCTTTCCCGAGTCGCTCGCCGACGAGCGGCTGGCCTATTACATGTTCGTCAACGCGGCACTGGGCGTGATCAACGCTCTCGGTCCTCGCGTCGGCGAGGAGGTCCTGCTGGCCGACCTGCGAGATCTGCTGATCGGGGAACGCAAACGTGGTGGACGGTACCCGGCGACGCTGCTGGACCGGCTACTCGACGATGCGCAGTGGCCCTGCAAGGCCAACCTGCTCACCCGGGTGAACGGCATGGACGAGCTGGTCGGCGACATATCCCAGCAGTCCGTCTACGTGACGCTTCCCAATCCGTTGAGGGAGAGCCCATGACGACGCACACCCCTGCCGATCCGTCCGCTCCCCTTCCCCGCGTCCCGGCGCATGACGACCCGGCAGTACGCACCGGGCCGGCGCCGTGGACGGCCACCGTTGCCGGCTCGGCCGTGACGCTGGCTGCCCTTCCAGCCCGCGCCGACGAACACGGCGAGCTCGTCCACGACTGGATGAACCGTGCACACGTCGCGCCCTGGTGGCAACTCGACCGTTCGCTCGACGAGATCCGTGCCTATCTGACGGGGCTCACACACCTGCAGCCCTGGATCGTCTACGCCGACGGCCGCCCGTTCGGCTACGTCGAGACCTACCGCGCCGTGGAGGACGATCTCGCGTCGTACTACGCGGCACGCCCGGGCGACGTCGGGTGGCACCTGCTCATCGGCCCGGAAGACGTGCTCGGTTCCGGACTGGCCCGGCTGCTCGGGCACGCCTTTCTCGCCTACCTGTTCACGCGCGGAGACCGGGTGGTCTGCGAGCCCGACGTGCGCAACGCGCGGATGCACGCTTTCTGCCGCCGCCTCGGGTTCGAAGCCATGGCCGAGATCGGCCTTCCGGACAAGCGCGCCCTGCTCATGAGCTGCTCCCGGCAGGCATACGCAGAACTCTTCCCGGCCGGCACCGCCGTGATCGGTAACGCGCACGGCCAGTGGAACGGTCAGGGGGTGAACACCGATGCGTGACACCGAGGAGGGGCCGGTACGCGTGACCCGTACGGATCTGGCCAACAAGTCGGACGGCACGGCCAACGTCGACGTCGTCGGCGTCGGGCTTGGCCCGTTCAACTTGGGGCTCGCCGCCCTGCTCGAACCGGTGGAGGACGTCTCCGCGATCTTCTTCGAGGCCGAGCCGGACTTCGCGTGGCATCCCGGTCTCATGCTGACCGGCACCACGCTCCAGGTGCCGTTCCTGGCCGATCTCGTCACGCTGGCCGATCCGACCAGCCGGTACTCGTTCCTCAACTACCTGCACGAACACGACCGGCTTTACCGGTTCTACTTCTACGAGCGCTTCCACGTCCCGCGCCAGGAGTACGACGCCTACGCCCGCTGGGTGGCGCACGGCCTCCCGACGTGCCGGTTCGGGCACCGGGTGGAGAGCGTGACGCCGGACGGCTCCGGAGCGTGGACCGTACGGGTGCGCTCCGCTCACGGTGCCCACACGTACCGTGCCCGTTCGGTCGTCTTCGGAGTCGGCAGCCGCCCCTACGTTCCGCCGGTGGGCCAGGACCTGCTCGGCGACGACCTCTTCCATGCCGCCGACTACCTCACGATGCGCGGCAAGGCCATCGAGGCCGAGGCGGTCACCGTCGTCGGATCGGGACAGAGCGCCGGAGAGATCGTGGCCGACCTCCTGGAAACCGGCATCCACACCGGGCAGCGGCTCGACTGGTTCACGCGAAGCTCCGGATTCTTTCCCATGGAGTACTCGAAGCTGGGACTGGAACACTTCTCCCCCGAATACACGACGTACTTCCACTCCCTGCCAGCCTCGACCCGCGACCGCGTGCGTGCCGGACAGGACCTGCTTTACAAGGGCCTGTCCGAACAGACCAGCGAGCGCATCTACGACCTGCTGTACACGGCGACGATCGACCGGCCCGACCCGCCCGTCACGTACGTCGCCGGGTGCGAGCTGCAGGACGTGCAGCCGTCGCCGACACCGGGACGGCAATGGCGGCTGACCTGGCACCACGTCGACGAAGACCGCACCGTGGCGCGGGACACCGACGTGGTGATCTTCGCCACGGGGTACCGGCCCGCGCCGCTACCCGTACCGGATGGCCTGATCCAGCGGGACGAGTACGGACGGCCCGACGTGAGCCGGGACTACCGGCTACGCCTCGACGGCCAGCCGCCGCACCCGTCGTCGCTGTTCACCCAGAACGCCGAGCTGCACACCCACGGCGTCGGCACGCCGGACCTCGGCCTCGGTGCCTACCGCAACTCCGTCATCGTAAACGCCCTCGCCGGACGCGAGATCTACCACGTGCCCGAGCGCACGGTTTTCCAGCGCTTCGGAACGGCCGCACTCGATGACGAGACGCGCCACTGACGGCACGGGCCGGGGCCGTGCCTCCCCGCCTCGAACCATCAGCCACATCCGGCCCTCCCGGGCCGCCCAACAACTTACGGAGGAACCATGGACGACCCTGCGCGAGACATCTCCGGCTGGCTCGACTCCACGACCTGGACACGCGCCAACCGCGAGCTCGTCGCCAAGGCGCTCACCGAGCTCATGTACGAAGAGGTCATCACGCCCGACATCGACGATGCCGGTCAGCTCGCCGTCGAGCTTCCGGGCGGCACCCTGACCGGGCGAGCAACATACCGGACGCTGGGCTGGTGGCGCGTATGGCCGGGGTCGCTGGCATGGACGCCGAGCGGAACCGGCTCGGATGCCACGACGGGCGCAGGGCGTACTCCGCAGGACGTTCCCGACGCCGCCGATCTCGTCGCGCGCATCCTGGCCCGGCACGGAGTCGGAGCATCCACCGTCGCCGGCGTCGTCGCCGAGCTGGCCGCGACACTGATGTCCGACGCGTGGCAGCTCGCGCGCGGGCAGGCGGCGGCGAAACTGCTGGACCTGCCACCGGTGTTCGTGGAGTCCGAGCTGCGCGGACATCCCTGGATCATCGCCAACAAGGGACGGATCGGCTTCGGCGCCGACGACGTGCTGTCATACGGGCCAGAAGCCGGCACGGACGTCACCCTGCTCTGGCTGGCGGCGGATCCACAGATCGCCGATGTCCGGAACGCTGCCGGGCTCGACCATCAGGGCGTCGTGCGTGAGCAGGTCGGAGAGCACGAGTTCGCCCGGATGCGCGAGCGCGCCGCACAGGCCGGGCTCGACCCGGACACGTGTGTTTACCTGCCCGTACATCCGTGGCAGTGGAGTCACCGCATCCTGGCGCTGCACGCCGGAGAGCTGGCCCGGCGATCCCTGGTCCCGCTCGGTGAGAGCGGTGCCCGCTACCGTCCCCAGCTGGCCATCCGCACCCTGACAGATGTGGAACACCCCGAGCGGCGCTACCTCAAGCTGCCGCTGTCCGTACTGAACACGTCGGTCTACCGGGGACTGCCGCGCGAGCGCGCGCTGGCCGCTCCCGCGCTGACCGAGTGGCTGGCGCAGGTGGTCGCCACCGATGGATTCCTGCAGGAAACCGGGATCGTGTTGCTGGGCGAGGTGGCATCGGTCAGCGTGGCCCATCCCACGTACGAGGCCGTGCCGGACGTGCCCTACCAGCACACCGAGATGCTGGGCGCGATCTGGCGCGAACCGGTGGACCCGTACGTGCGTGCTGGCGAGCAGGCGGTATCGCTGGCCGCCTTGCTGCACGTCGATCCCGAGGGCAAACCGTTCGTGCAGGAGCTGATCCGGCGTAGCGGCCTGCAAGCAAACGAGTGGGCCAGCCGGCTGCACGGCATCGTGCTCCCGCCACTGCTGCACATGCTCTACCAGTACGGCGTGATGTTCTCACCACACGGGCAGAACTGCATGCTCGTGCACCGGGACGGGGTGCCGGTGCGGCTCGTCGTCAAGGACTTCGTGGACGATCTCGCGATCTGCTCCGAGCGGCTACCCGAGCACGATGGGATCGACGCACACGTGCACGACGCCCTGGAAGACGTGACGATCGAAGCGAAGACCCTGGTGAAGTACCTGCAGAACGGGCTGTTGATCTGCGTCTACCGGTACCTCGCCGAGATCATGGACGACGCCCTGGGGCTGCCGGAGGGCAACTTCTGGGCGTCGGCCCGCGCCGAGCTGGCCGCTTACCAGCAGCGCTTCGGCGCCGAGCTGTCCGATCGGTTCGCGCTGTTCGATCTGGAAACGCCGACGTTCCCCAAGCTCTGCCTCAACCGGCTGCGGCTGTTCGAGCGCGGCTACGCCGACGATCCGGAACGCCCCGTCATCGCGGCGGCCGGTGAGGTCTGGAACCCGCTGGCCCGGCGCCGAGATACGGCGCCGAGTGAAGAACACGCGTGAGGGCGACGACGCGGTCCCGGGATCCTGACGTCGGTCTGCAATGGCGACTTCGATGCCGAAACGTGCGAAAAAGCCACCAGATCGGCGAATAGTTGCACGTCTCGGCATCGAAGTCAGCCGACGAGTCAGGACTGTATGCCCGCACGTCGACGCGCATACACGAGCGCGCCGCCGCCGAGAAGGGTTCCGAGGATGCCGAGGCCCAGCGCCGCGGCATTGACAGCCGTCACTCCCGAGTCGTCGTCGGAGAGCGCAGCCGCGTCGTCGTCCGCCGGACCCTCACCGTCGGCAGCAGCATCACCCTCGACGTCCGCATCGTCGCTCTGCCCGCCATGGCTCTGCCCGTCAGCAGATTCGATCACCTCGACCACCGGGGCCGGCGCATCCAGCTCGTGCGGATCCTCGCCCTCGTCAGCGATCTGATCCCAGGCGGTCTCGCCCTCTTCGCAGTCCTGCAGGACGGGGAAGGCGAGCGCGTCGACGGGTTCCTCCGGCATGAGCGCCGAAATTTCGAACGCGTCGCGGAGATCGCCGGGCAGTGGAGTCCGGGCCGTGTAGACGACACGATCCACCGGACCACCCTCGACCGGTTCGCCGTCAGCGTCGAGTACCTCGACGTCCCAGTTCGGATTCACGCTCGGCGTCACGGACTTGACCTCCTCCGGAATGTCGATGGCCACCTCGGTGGTGGGAGAGCCCTCGCACCCGTGCGGCACGGAGAAGGTGAGCAGTTCGTACGAACCGGCCGTCGTTTCCTCTGGTGACACGGTGACATGCGCGGAGGCGAGTGTCGCCCCGACGGTCACGAGTGTGGCGGCGCCCGCCACGGAGGCGGCGGCGCGTACCACGGCGCGTGTCCGGTGTCGGCGGTGCTTGCGATGCTGGCGGTTCTGAACATGACGAGACAACGGCATGGGTTTACTCCTTCAACGCTGGTATCGATGCACGACGCACCCCCAAAGCACCCGTGATCATGAACACAAACCGTTCTATGTGAGCGGCTTGAGTTCATGATCATCGGACGTTGGGGAGGCCAGCGGGAGGAGCTCGAGTACCCGGTCCACTCAGACAGAGATCACGCAGGTTACGGCAGATCGGCCGGTAACTCTGGAGAACAGAGGGAGCGGGGCCAGCAGGTGGCGAGACGTCCTGAACCGGTGGAACGCGGGGCAGCAGTCTCGTCAGGCCCCACAACGCCCAGACGAGCCGCTCGCCATGCGCGAGCAGCGCGCTCAGCACGACCGCCGCGATCACGTGAGACGCGAGCATCGTCGGTGTCCAGCCATAGCTAGACACCTCACCATGGTGACCACCGGCCCCGGCGAACAGGTGCAAGACGAGCTGTGAGAGCACGACGACACCGAGAATGCCACCGAACGAGCGGCGCGTGTCTGCGGCAGCCACGCACATCGCCGACAGCGCCAGCCCACCGGCGACGACATCTACGGAAAGGTGTACGACACCGCCAGCGGCTACGTGTGCCGCCAGCGACATACCCAGGCACGTCGTGGCCAGGATCAAGCCGCGAACCACGCGCGCCATGCCCCGGCCGGGATCCTTCACGGCTCGCGAGCGTACCACCCGGGCCACGGCTTCGGCGGGCATCCCGGGATCGCCATAGGGTAGGTGGTGTGGTCAACCTGACGAAGATCTACACCCGCACCGGCGACGACGGCACCACGGCGCTCGGAGACTTCACCCGTACGACGAAGACGGATCCCCGGCTCGTGGCATATGCCGACGTCAACGAGGCCAACGCCACCATCGGGGTCGTCATCGCCACCGAGCGGTCCGGCTCCGGAGGCGGTGATCTCGGCGACGACGTACTGGAGATTCTGACCCGGGTCCAGAACGACATGTTCGACGTCGGCGCCGATCTGTGCGTGCCGCTCCAGCCGAGCTACGAACATCCGCCGCTACGCGTGCAGGCCGAGTGGATCGACGAGCTCGAACAGCATTGCGACACCTACAACGCCGACCTGCCGAAGCTGCGTTCGTTCGTCCTGCCCGGCGGCAGCCTCACCGCGGCACACCTGCATGTCGCGACCACGACGGTACGCCGGGCCGAGCGTTCCGCCTGGCAAGCACTCGAGTCCTACGGCGACGGAACCGACGGTGGCGTCAATCCGCTGACAGCGACATACCTCAACCGGCTGTCAGACCTGTTGTTCGTCCTCTCCAGGTACGCCAATCGGCACGACGGCGACGTGCTGTGGCAACCAGGCGGCGGCCGCACGTGAGACCTCGCGACAACCTGCTGCCACCCATCGGCAGAGATCCGTGCAGCTGGATATCCTCGACAGGATGAAGCTGACGAAGTTCGACCATTCGTGCATGTTGGTCGAGGATGGCGATACGCGAATCCTGATCGACCCCGGCAGTTTCACCCCCGGCTTCGAGACGCTCACCGGCGTGCGTGCTGTGCTCGTCACCCATCAACACCCCGACCACGTCGATCTCGAACGCCTGCCTCAGCTGATCGAGCGGAATCCCGGCGTGTCGGTATACACCGACCCCGGGACCGCCGGGCTACTCGGGGACGCAGGTGTCGAAGCATCGATCGTGCGATCTGGAGACAAACTGGATCTCGGTCTCAGCGTCCACGTCTACGGTGAACAGCACGCCATCATCCATCCCGACATTCCCGTCGTCGCGAACGTCGGCTACCTGATCGGCGGCCGGTTCTTCCACCCCGGCGACTCGTTCCATCCCCCGGATGCCGACATCGAGGTCCTCGGCCTGCCCACGGCCGCACCGTGGCAGAAGCTCTCTGAAGCGGTCGACTTCCTCCGCGAGGTCAACCCGTCGATCGCCATCCCGATCCACCAGGCGATCCTGGCCAAGCCGGAGCTGTACTACGGGCACTTCGAACGGCTCGGTCCCAAGCATACCGAGCTGCGGATACTCAGCCCAGGCGAGACGCTCACGCTGTGATGTCCCGCGACGAGCGTCCGCCACGCCGGCCTGCACTTCGGGCCGACCTGCCTGACTTTCCCGGCGATCCGGATCCGGCCGATCGGATCGCCCTGGCACATGCCACGGCCGCGGCCGTGCTGAAGGCGGGACACGGCGACGACCAGAACCCGGATACCACCGAGCGGCTCGTGCACCTCGCCGACGAGGTCGGCCTCGACGAGCTCGCCGAACTGTGGCGCGAGTCGGGCCCCGGCACGCTGCCGGGGACGTTGTGGTCGCTGTACCTGCTCCGGAGCTGGCTGCAGCGCAACGGCGCGGAAGCCTCCCGCCTGTTCACCGCCGGTGAGCGCACGGCCGAAGTGTCGACGGCCGTCGCGGGTCTGCGACAGCCGCCGGGCCCGGACGAAGTGGCCGAACTCGGCAACGCGATCCTCACCCGCGCCTTCGACAGCGACTTCGCGATTGCCCTGGAACGCGCCGCGGCCTTCTGCCGCGTCGTCGCTGTCGGCCGGGCGCACGTCGCCGACGACACCCCGCCCGACGAGAGCGATCGGCAGATCAGGCTGGCTCGCGGCAACCTCAGGATGGCCGACGAACTCGAACAGGCCGCCGGCCTGTGGCGCAAGGGCGAGCTGCACTGATTTTTCGTTCTCACCCCTCATCGGGTACCGTCATGGTTGGCGACAGCCTTCGGGCCCTCGCTGGGCGTCGGACCGCGGTAACCCCGGGTCCCACTTTTTCGCCGCTACGAGCGGCCGTTGCGCCGAGAGGCGTTCCCGGTCCGGCGTCCTTTCCTCAACTTCCGCCAGTGTCGAAGACCTGGCTCTGCATGCGACCGGCCCGAGCCATCCAGGTCAGGTCATGCCCAGCCGAGTTCGTGTAGCCGATCGTCGTCGATGCCGAAATGATGCGCGATCTCGTGGACGACGGTGACCAAAACCTCGTCGACCACCTCCTCGCGCGTCTCACAAAGCCGCACGATCGGCAGCCGGAAGAGGCGCACCGTGTCTGGCAGCACACCGCTGTAGTCACCGCGCTCGGTCAGCGGCGTTCCCTCGTACAGCCCGAGCAGTTCCGGAGCATCCGCTGGTGGCTCGTCCTCAACGAGAATCACCACGTTGTCGATCATGTCGGCGAGTTCGGGCGGGATCTGGTCCAGCGCGTCGGCCACCAGCTCCTCGAACTCCGTCTCCGTCAGTTCCAGCACGCTTCCGCTCTCAACGTTGGCTAGCCCTCCTCGTGAAGCGCACGACCTGATCTTCAGATAGTGAACTGCGCGGATATGAGAATGGGCACGATCTGTGCTACCAACGTTACCGTGGGAGTGTCCACTGAAGACGAGACGCGGGACGATCTCCCGACAGGTGCCGCCCGAGGCTGGCGCGCCACATGGTCCAGGTTCTGGCCGCACGTCCGGCGCCCATCTCTGCCCCCCGCCCTCCAGCGTTTCGTTCCCGTCGTGGCCACCGTCATCCTCGCGCTTCTCGGTGCCTGGGTCGCGCTGCTGGTCGCCGGCACGACGCGGGAGGTCGCCGGGCCGCTCGTGGTCGACGCCTCCGTGCGGCCGTCCTGGGGAGGGCAGTCGATCGTGCAGGTGGACCCGATCGGCACACTCCTCGTCGACTCCCACACCGCGCCGGTCTCGCTTCAGGTCAACGTTCGCTCGGTCGAGGAAGAAGGCCTCAACCAGATCGCCGACAACCCGACGATGCTCACCGAGCTGGACGATCGCATCGTTTCGGACCTGCAAGACGTCATCGTCGCAGCCGGGGTGCGCGGCGCCATCGTGGCTGTGCTCGGCGCCGCGATCGGCGCGGCACTGGTGCTGCGTTCGGTACGGTACACGTTTCTGGCCGCCGGCCTGGCCCTCGTCGGCATCGCTGGCTCGTACGGTTCGGCGGCGCTGACCTACGATGCCGAAGCCGTCCGCAGCCCGACGTATACCGGCCTGTTCGAGGCCGCACCGCAGCTCGTCGGCGAGGCCGAGGAGATCGCCACCAACTTCGACGCGTATGCCGAACAGCTCGCGGGGATCGTCACCAACGTCGGCGCCCTGTACAACACCACGCTGTCGCTGCCGACCTTCAGCCCTGACGACGACCTGACTCGGGTGCTCCACGTCTCCGATCTCCATCTCAACCCAGCCGCTTGGGAGATCATCGACGCGGTGGCCACGCAATACGACGTCGACGTCATCGTCGATTCCGGCGACATCGCCGACCACGGCACCCCGCTCGAAAGCAACTATGTCCGGCCGATCGGCACGCTCGACCGCCCCTACGTCTTCGTCAAGGGCAACCATGACTCGGTGGCCACGGTCGCAGCCGTCGAAGCTCAGCCCAACTCCGTCATCCTGGACAAGGAGCCCGTCGAAGTCAAAGGTATTCGGTTCTTCGGTGGCCCTGACCCCCGCTTCACCCCCGACCGGACCACCCGGGGAACGTCCGACGAGGAGATCCTCAACGGATCGATAGAGATCGGTGAACTTGGTCGTGCTCTCGACCCACCCGCAGACATTCTCGTCTTCCACGATCCGTCCCACGCCGAGCACCTCGACGGAGCCGCGCCGTTGGTGCTCTCCGGCCACGGGCACCGGCGGAACACGTACCTCCTCGAAGGCGGTACTCGGGTGATGATGCAAGGCTCCACGGGCGGAGCGGGACTACGCGCGCTCGACGGGGAGGAGCCAACTCCGATCATGCTGAGCGTGCTCTATCTCGATCCGGAGACGAGCAGGCTCGTGGCCTGGGACGACATCACACTCGGCGGGCTGGGACTCAGCTCGGCACAGATCGAGCGCCACCACGCGGAGGAAAGCGAAGACGCCGCGAGTGACGACTCCGACAACGGCGACGAACCCGAGGAGATCGAAGGAGAAGAGGAGGCCTACGGTCTCGGCGCCGGGGCGGGTCGCTAGTTCTCCAGTAGGTCCCGCATTCGTGATCATGGCCGAGGATAGGCCCGTCCCTTCCCAGCACCTGATTTGGAGAACGGAGCACCCTCGTCCTATGATTTCCTGGTCTCCGACGGCAACGAGCCGAGAGCCAAACCGTCAAGGTTGAGTCCCCATCGTCTAGCGGCCTAGGACTCCGCCCTTTCAAGGCGGCAACGCGGGTTCGAATCCCGTTGGGGATACAATGGACCTGCCTCTGTGGCATACTGAGGCAGGTCGATTATGCAAGGTCCTGTGGAGCAGTGAGGAGTGCTCGCCGCCCTGTCAAGGCGGAGGTCGCGGGTTCAAGTCCCGTCAGGACCGCCAGCATCACCGCAGGTCAAGGACGGTTCCTCAGGAGCCGTCCTTCTTGTTTTTCCGGAGATTAGGCTCGCCGCGTGGAGAATCCGGAGTCCGACCTCGAACGTGTCAAGGCAGTTGAGGACCCGCTGGAGCGCGCTGTTGAGATCGCAAAGATGCTCAGCGACGTCGTTGGCCTCCAGGACGAGCTTCTCCGGTTGCGCCGCGAGGCCGTGCTCCAGCTACGTGAACGCTGAGACTCTTACAGCAAGATCGGGCAGGCGCTCGGTTTGCATCGCAACAGGGTCCAGCAGATCGTTGAAGGCAGGGCGCGCTGAAGCCGATTACGATCTGCTGGCGTGCTCGCATCAAGCCAGGCTCGGCCCGGGCATGGACGGCGGTGGGTGTTCAGTTGGCTGGGCGCTGGTGCGACGTCGCGCCGTACCTGCCGCGTGGGACCCCGAGGGTCGCGATTGCCGTCCACCAGCTCTCGGTGCCATGCCGCGATCTGAATCCGTACGTCGCGCAAGTATTCGGGTGTGATCTGGTACCGGAGGAAGTCTTCGTCGTCGAAGCGTGTGATGCGTGCCAGCATCTGGGCGAAGCACGTCTTGTCGAAGCCGGCGTCGTCAGCGGTGGCGAGATCGATCAGCTCTTCTCGGGTATAGTGCCTGCCGATCAGCAACGATGCAACGTCGATGTAGTCGCGAGCTGCAGCCCGCGTGTAGAGCGCGCCCATCTTCCCAGCGGCGATGTCGTCGCGGTGAAGAACCGGGCCGATACTCAACTGCACGGGCGCATGAGCCAACGGTGTGGCAACAAGCTCCACCTTGGTCGCGTACTCCTGATCGCCCGTAGGATTCGTTGCCGGGTCCGATACCCACATCCTGACGTACGTATCGGTGCTGACCTCCGTCGCCACTGCAAATCCGGCAGCACGATACGCCTGGATCGTGTGCTCGGCCGCCTCGTTCATCTCTGCGCGGCGCTCGTATGGAGCGAAGAGATCGACGTCTTCGCTGACCCGATCGACGACGTCATGCGCTTGCACGGCGTATCCGCCGGCCAGGGCAAAGCCATGTTGGGCGGCGGCGTTCAGACCGATCTCGATCAGCCTGCGATGGAACGCGTCCGTTATGCGGCGGAGCGCTTGCGCAGCTCAGGGATACGTTCTTCCCACAGACGGCGAACGTCCGGCGGAAGCGTCAGGCGGTCCCAGAGGCGCACCAGGATCTGCTTGTTGATGTACTGCCGGACGTCTTCGATCTGACGTGCCTCGTTCAGCACAGTCTCGTACATGATCACCAGATGGCGGTCGTTGTTGAGATCGAACGGACGCCGTGGTCCCCAGTCCAAACGGCGAGGCAGGGTGAGCGTGCCACGCGTCGGCCCGCGCAGCTCATCCAGCGATTCCGCGGCAACGTATGGCCGCGCGAACCATCTCGTGGCCTGGCTCATGGCTCTAGTCTGCCCCACAACGAATGCCGATGACCACAAGACGCTTCCGAGTGCTTCCAATGCGGGTGCCGGCGGTCCGCGAAGCGCCGCGCCTTGATCACAGGCTTGGCCCGACTACTCGGTCAGGCTGCGGCCGGGCAATCGGAACGGGAGATATCGGTTCATGGGTGCTGGCGAGTCGGCGTGCATCGTCGAGTGCTGCTCGCGCGTATACGGTGTCGATGTGCCGGTCGTCGCCGGTTCCGGTCGAGCCGAGGGGACGTGGTCCGGTGAATGCGTGTCGGTCTCGGTAGGCCGCGATCGTTGTGACGGCTTCCAGCCACACGCTGCGCTGCTGGCCGCCGCGCGGGGGCGGGCCGAGGTGGCGTGTCCAGGGTTCGCGGCGACGGATGGCGTTCTCGGCAAGGGAACGGGCGCGTTGTTCGATGAGGTGTTCGCGTTCGCGTAGCGCGGTGCGCATCTCGTCGGTCATCGCTCCGGTGGCTCGCGGGATGAGCCCGGCGACGAAACTCGCGCGAGCGTGGCCATCCGTGCGTGGCTGGTGGCGTACGAGCGCGGTGGTGAGCCGCTTGTGCAGCACGGCGGCGACGTCGTGGGCGTCGGCGAGGCTGTGCTGGCTGACCAGCTGCGGGAGCGCGCGGTCGAGGTCGATGTTGTGGGCCTCGGCACGCCGCAGAGCGGCTGTGAGCGGGCCGAGAGCCGGTGATCGGTACAGGGTCTCGGCCTGGACGGAGGTAAAGCCCGCGTGAGTGAGCTGGGCGATCCAGTGTTCACGTTGGGCGGCTGCGGCGATGGTGTCGTATTCGGCGGCCAGCTGCGCGATACTCGTGTAGCGGTCCTGCTCGGCGGTGATGGTCTCGTGCGCGGACGCCTCCGCGCCGACGTTCTGGAGGACCGCGTGCAGCACGTGACGGGCGGTAAGCGTGCTGTCCGGGATTGTGAGGTGGGCTTCGAGTTCGGGCTGGTCGGTGGCGACGTAGACGGTATTGCGGTCGCGTCCGCGGGTCATCCCGACATACAGCGCCTCGCGGGTCGTGGATGCCGAGGTCACGATGGTGTGGGCGGTGTCCACGGTGGCTCCCTGCGCGCGGTGAGCGGTGATGGCATAGGCCAACTCGACCTGTTCGGACACGTACGCGGCGGGCAGCGTGATGGTGGCGCCGTATCGACGTCCGGCCCGGCGAACCGTGAGCGAGCCGTCGGCGTGAGCGGCGGTCACGGACCATCGGTCGCCGTTCTTCACCCACCGCGTACCGGTGGTGAGGCGGCGCTCGTTTCTGCGTGTGATCACGTGGTCGCCGACGCCAGCTCTGGTGCCGTCGTGCAACGCCACATCACTACCCGACTTCACCTGCCCGGCCGCGATGCGGTCGGAGCGGGCGCGGGTGTTCAACGCGGCCACGGTCTCGTGGGTGTCGGTGACCATGATGCTCGCCTTACCGGCCGCGACGTCGGCGCGCCAGGCCGCGTATGCGGCATCTAGCGCATGGTCGGTACTGGTGTCGATGATGCGGCCGTGGGCCTGGTAGGTGTCGATCACGTCCGGGTCGCCCGAGCGCAGCCGTAGCGAGGCGTGTTTCTCCCAGCCGTGGCGGAATCGTCGCACCTCGCTCAGCTCGGCGATGTCATCACGGTCGCGGGCGAGCAGGGCGAAGGCGCCGCCGGCCCCGACCGCGCCGAGCTGCGCCCAGTCACCCACCAGCAGGATCTTCGCTCCGGCATCGGCGGCATGAGTAGCGATCGCATCCAGCGTGAACGTGCCGGCCAGCGATGCCTCGTCGACGATGACGAGCTGGTTGCAACACAGCGTGGCGCGCCCGTGGCGGTGTTCGTGCAGCCATTTCGCGGTGTTCTCACACGCGATGCTCAAATCCTCGGCGAGAACCTGCGCGGCGGCTGCCGATGGAGCCAGCCCGACGACCGTCCCGTGGCCGTGGACCTGTTCCCACATTGTGCGTAGCGCGGTCATCGTGCTGGTCTTCCCCGCCCCTGCCGGACCGACCAGCACATCCACGACCCGCCCGGACGCGACCACCCGGGCGACGGCGCGCCGCTGGTCACCCGCCAGCCGCCGACCCCGACCACGGCGCAGCAGGACAGCGGCCGCTTCCTCGTCGATGACTGGCGCGGTCGAGGTGCGGGCGTGCGCGAGCAGGCGATCCTCGGCGTCGAGCAGCTCGGCCGAGGTGAACACCGAGCCAGGCCTGGGCCGGAACACCGAGCTGCCGTCGGCACGGCGAAACTCCTCCGGCGTTGCGGCGGTCTCGGGTGGGGTCAGCTGCAGCGAACGCCGCTCGGCGGCGTCGACCACCCGGGTGATCGTCGCGTCTCGATCCGCTGTCGAGGCGAACCGGATGCCCATCATCTGCCGGGAGGCCTCGGCGTGCAGGTTCCACCGTCGCCACGTCGACCGCTTCTCCCCAACGGCCGGCACGACGGCGTCGGCGAGTGTCGCAACATCGCCCGGTGCGACGTCGCGCTCGCGCAGCACTGTCGCCGAGGGGTGTCGCGATGCGACGATGCGACGCGTCCACGCTGTCGCATCCTCACCCAGCACCGTCCCGGCTCGGCGTCGCCACTCGTCGGTGAGCTCGGCCAGCGAACACACGGTCTTCTCCGGCCGCGTCGCCAGTGTTGCTTGCGCACGTAGCCGGATCACCGTCTCAGCGCTCGGTTGTCGGCCATGCGCCGCGACATACCGCGCAATGAGATCGTCCTTGGCCTGCCCGATCTGCGTCGAGCGAGTGGAGAACTCCCTCATCAGCTCATCCGGCACGCCCGCGATGTCCCAGGCGGGGTTGCGATCCGGGCCCGCGCTGGCGTTGCACCCATTGCACGCCGAGCGCACGCGTCAACCGATCCGCCAGGACCGCGCGGTAGTGCTCGGAGAGCGCGACAACGGATGCGTGCAATGGTCGCCCGTCCAGCGAGCGCCACACGCCGTCGCGCACAGTGCGTACCTTGTTCGAGATCACCACGTGCGTGTGCAGCTGCGGATCACCGCTGCGCGAGTCGAAATGATCCTAGGCCGTGGCGATCACACCAGTGACGTCCATCTGCGCCACCGCACCATCCGGCCCGGCATGACCGGCCCGCGTCGCCGCGATGTCACGCTCGACCAGCGCCATAACGTCATTGATGGCGGCATGGTGCTCCGCCGCGATCACCTTCTGCGTGTCCGCGTCCGCCAGCGCCCAGAGCACGCTCACGCTCTTCGGAACCGAGAACGTGAAGTCATAGCCGACCACCGCACGCCGCCGACTATGCCCGACTTCGTCGCCGCCACTCGACCTGGGCGGGCCGGCACGCTCACGTGCCGACGACCCGTCGGCGGGCTGGGCTGTTTGGGAGGGGGCATGTCCACTTGCTGCCGCGTACTGCGGGTACGCGCGGCCCAACGCTCCACTGGTCACAGGATCACGGCCCTCGCCCAGCAGCAGACGCAACTGCTCCTCACCCACCACATCGCCAGGAGCTAGACGACCATCGCCCAGATCAGCCATCCCTGACCCGAGCCAACGCCCCGGCGGCGTGCCCTTCTCCCCGTAGTACCGGTTCAACGGCGTCCTCAGCTTCCGGTCACCGTCACCCGCGGCGACGGACTTGAGCAAGTAGGCATACCCAGCGCCAGCCGACATCACCCGCATCGACACCGTCACCGCATCGCCCCGCCTCGCACCGCTTCCATGCCGGACAGGTGCGCGCTACAACCCAGCGGTCCTCGATCTGCAAGACGCGTCTAAAGATCGCTACGACGGGGGCATCCGGCAGGAACAGCGAGCACGGCCGGCTGACGGCGGCGCCAACACAGGGCGCACCGGCATCAGGGCTGACGTGGGAGTGGCCATGGCGGGCGACGGATATTGACACGGGAACACGGGCACGACCGACAGTCATGACAACGTCCGTAATATCCAGTAACATGTAATTCTTGGAAGCGGGCTCGTGGGAGCGTTTAGACCAGATGACCGTCGAAGTCAGGTTCCCCGCAGGGCTGCATCAGCGCAGGTTACACGGACCCGCCATTATGGCGGCACCGGCTCGACAGCAAGGATGACGGCTCCGTCGAATCGACGGCGCCGCAGTTCTGGTCGGCGTTGCGCACCTCGTCTCTACAAGGCCAACCCGTGTAACGAGCAAGCCATAGAGGTAAACCCCATGACCAGCGTCGAGAAGACTGCCGTCGCGGTGCCGATCGAACAGGAAGTGCATCCCGCCACGGACGGCGAGAGGCACGCGTACCTAACCACCGCCGAGGTAGCCGAACTACTACGGACACCGGTTGAAACTATCCGGTACTGGCGCCACATCGGTAAAGGACCACGCTCATTCAAAATTGGCCGACGCGTCCTCTACGATCACCGCGACATCCACGACTTCGTCAATGAGGCACGCAACAGCGAAGACCGGTGAAGCCGGGAGTTCGACCAGCCCACACGGTGGTGCCAACGTGGCGCCACCACGTACGTCACATCGGCTCCCTTCTGTTGTCAAGGGGCCGCCCTGAGCGCTGACCTCGTCGTGGTCTTCCCGTTTTTGTGCGGCGGGCGTAGCGTCGGTGTTGCGGGTCCGGGAAGTGGCTGATCCGAAGTGTCGATGGGCGGGGGAAGGTCGACCGCGCTGGATTCTTGAGACGCCCCGCAGTGCCCTCCCGGGCTCGCGTCAGCCGCCTCGGGCGGGCAGGTGAGGGCGGCCCGCTGTGCATCGACGACGAGCTGCCGGTAGACGGCATCGGAGATTCGCCGCTTCAAACACCGCATGGCTTCCATCGGCTTCTTGCCCTCGGCGCGTTTGCGTCGGTAGTAGGTCCGGCCGTCGGTGTCGAGGCGGATTTGGGTGACCGCGGCGATGTGGATCATGTGGTTCATCCGCCGGTTCCCTGCCCGCGAGAGCCGGTGGCGGTTGTGCTCACCGGAGGAGGCGTCCAGGGGTGCGGTGCCGGTCCAGGACGTGAAGCGGTTCCGGTCAACGAAGCGGGTGACGTCGCCGACGTCGGCGAGGATTCGGGCCGCTACGACTGGTCCGATGCCGGCGAGGTTCATCAGCCTCGAATCGCGGGCAAGGACCATGGCTTTAAGCTCCGCGGTCGCCTTCTTGGTCTTGGTTTCGATCGAGATCAGCTCAGCGAGTTCTTCCGCGGCGATACGGCGGCGAGTCTTCCCGGCAATGTCTCGGGGGCGCACGGCGGTGAGCATCGCCTTGGCCTGCCCGGTGGTGATGTCACGCTTGCCCTGTCCGGGGAGCAGCTCGGCCAGAAGTGCTTGGAGCCGGTTCACGGTCTGGACTCGGCGCCGGGTGAGCGCTTCGCGGCGGTCGGTGAGCATCCGCAGCGCTTCGAGTCCACCATCGATGCTCAACACGCGCAGGCCGTGAGTGCGGACCGCGACGATCGCGATCGAGTGCGCGTCGACCGCATCGGTCTTGCGGTTGTGGCCGGTGTCGAACAACCGGACCCGGGCGGCAAGCTTGGCCGGGACATCAACGACGTTCTGGCCGGCTTCTAGGAGCCGCTGTGCGAAGGGTCGCCCGGCGCCGTTGGCACCCTCGACAGCCCAGACCCGGTTCGGCCAGTTCTTCACATACGTACGCATAGCGGTGTAGCCGGCCTGGTCGGTGGTGAACCTACCCGAACCGAGCAGCCTCTCGTTACTGTCGACAACCTCGATTGTGGCCGACAGCTTGTGGGGATCGACTCCGATCATGACCTGTTCCATGCGCTGCTCCCGCCTGTGCTCGTACCGGATGTGGATGGCGAGGTGGGCAGTGCTACTACGAGCAGGGCAGTCCCTTCTTGAGCCACGCCTCGTCGCGGCGCTCGACGGGATGCAGACCGAAAGTGAGCCACACCCGCTAGCGAGTGGGCAGCCCAAAAGAGAGCGTCCCGCCGGGCACCTGGACCGAGTCTGGCCAGACACCGATCCTGTGGGAAGTCTCTAGTAGCCCAGAATGACGCAAAGCGAGAGAGGGGACTTGTACGTGCAGACGCGGAGATTCTTCCGCTTGGGGTGTGCGAACCCATGTGGATCTGGTCCTGTCCAGTGCACGTGCTGCGCTGCGGAGCCAACCCATCGGCCGTTGAACGGCGAGTTCCCTGCCTCAGCCGCTCCAGAACTATCTGCGTCAGAGCTACAGGACCACGCCCGAGCGCTCCCTGCGAGGAGGCTAGCCCTCTCGTGGACCCTCTTCTGTCGTACCGGTGCGTCAAGATGTCGTTGTTACAGATTGCGTAAGGCGAGGAGTGAGGTCAGCAGGTGAGCGATGAGGATGTGGCCGCGCGACGGGTCCGGTTCTTCGGGGTCCATGACTTGGCGGCAGGCTGGTACGCCGAGCGTGTGGCCGAACTGGTTGATCGGTTCGACCCTGCGAATGTCCCGACGAACATAGCGGACATCATTGAGCTTCATAACGTGCAGCAGTACCTCGAACATGGGCTCCTCCCGAACGCATTCACCGAAGAGGAACGCAACCAAGCCAAGGAGCGGATTCCCCAAATCTGTAGTGCGGTGGCGCGGTTCTTTTCGGCGATCGACAACACGAACTTCGCGGCCATGGTGGCCGGAGTCGGCCACGAGTATCACGGGGACCTTCTGGACCTTCTTGGTCGGAACAAGGCCTTCAAGCGCTGCGACGGCGCGACGGTCCTACCCGCGCTCAGGGCGGCAGGTGTACATCTAGGGCATGTCTGACAAATATGGAGCGCTCGTCCTGCGAGACTGATCAGATGTCGAGGTTTC
>NZ_QMIG01000009.1 GCF_003287285.1 Phytoactinopolyspora halophila | reverse complement strand
TCCAACCCAGCGGCTCAACCAGCTGCTCATTGCAAGCACCGATTGAACCTGCCCATAGGTCGATTAGTGTTCATGATCAGCGGGTGGGGAAGGACGGGGGTGGGGTGAGGGCATCACGGAAGCGGGCCGCGTGGTCGGCGATCGCGTCGAGATCGCCCGATTGCAGGGCGTCCGACGGGCACAGCGACTCGCCGACGGCGACGGCGACGGCGCCCGCGTCGACGTAGCTGGCGGCGTCGCCGGCCGAGACCCCACCGGCAGCCAGCAAGGGAACGTCGGATATCTGGCTGTGCAGCGTTGACACATAGCCCGGGCCACCCACGGAAGCCGGGAACACCTTGACGGGTGCCGACGTCGACAGCCAGGCCGACCAGATCTCGTTGAGGGTGAACCCGGTGAAGATCACTGGCGTGGTGCCAGCCGCGCTGAGGACATCGTGAGCACCGGCTGGAGCGACGAGGAACTGTGCCCCCGCAGCGATCGCGTCCCGGGCGTGCTGCGCGCTGGTCACCGTACCCGCACCAACAAGCACGTTCTCGACGGTCCGCGCGTCAGCAACCGCGTCCAAGGCGTTGCCGCCGGACAGCGTGATCTCGACGATTTGCAGCCCGTGTTGCGCGAGCACGCGCGCAACCGCAGCGGGACTGCTGTAGTGCGCGGCTCGCAGCACGGCGACGACCCCGGCGTGCCGCATCGTGTCGGCGAGAGGCACCGCCGGCGCCGGCGCCGGAGCTGCCATCGACGCTTCTGGCGGCGTCGACGCTTCCGACAGCTTGGTCGAGGGGGTGTCCGCTTCCGGGCGTACCACGCTGCTGAACGGCTGGTCGGCCGCACCCGGCACGATTTCGATCTCGAACATCGTGCGATCGCCGCGATGCCACGCTTCGAACCACTCGAACGGCTCGCCGTTCTTGTCCCTGCTGGAACTGCGCAGGAGCAGCAGCGGTTCCCCCTCATCGACGCCGAGGTGCCTGGCCACCTCGCCGTCGGCCTTGACGGCCTCGACGGTACGGCGACCACTGGCCACCTCCCGGCCATAGTCGTCCGACAGGACCTTGTACAGCGAGCGGTCTTCCAGTTCGGCGTGCTCGAGGCCCGGACAGGCCGACGCCGGGATGAAGGAGCGGATGAAGGTCAGCACGCGCCCGTCGACCGAGCGCACCCGATCGATCTGTACTCCCTCCTCGGTTTGCAGAAACTCCTGCACGGGCAGCGGCAGCTCGGCCACGACCTGGCGCACCACATGGGTACGGATCTCATAACCCCTGCGGCGCAGGTCGTCGTACAGCCCGGTGGTGCGTTGCACGAATCGCTCGTGCAGCTTCTTTTCGGCAACGAAGCTGCCCCGCCCCCGCTCGGTGCGGATGAGGCCGGCATGGGTGAGATTGGTCAGCGTCTGCCGCACGACGCTGCGCGACACCTCGTACCGGGCACAGATCTCGCCTTCGGACGGCAAGGTGTCCCCGGGGCGATACCGGCCGGCTTCGATGTCGCGCCGCAACAGGTACTCCAGCTGGTGATACAGCGGAATCGGCGACGTTCGATCGATCTCACCAAGCTCGAGGAACTTCTGACCCTCGGCGTCAGCGGTCACACATCCTCCAGGCGCTGGCTCAGACGGACAGTGCTGCACACATCATGCACGTCATCATGTTATGACAGGACATCAATACACCCTCCTACGATGTATTGCGCGCGGCGACACGTCGGCGCCACTGATCCAGGGCAACGACCACGATAATGATCAATCCGGTGGCCACTCGCTGCCAGAAATCCGATAGTCCCAGGATGTTGAGCCCGTTGGCCAGCAGACCCATGATGAAGACGCCGATGATCGTCCCGCTCACGCGGCCCTCGCCGCCGAAGAGAGCCGTCCCACCGATGACCACGGCGGCGATCGTGCTGAGTTCCATCAGGTTCGCCATGTGAGCATTGGCGCTGGCTAGCCGGCCGCTCAACATCATGCCTCCGATCGCGGCGAGGCCACCGGAGGTGAGGTAGACGAGGAACTTTGTCTTGTCGACGTTGATTCCGGACACGTGCGCCGCTTCCCGGTTGCCCCCGACGGCGACGATGGATCTGCCGAGCTTCGTGCGGCCCAGGATGAACGCCCCGATTCCGCAACACAGGAGCGCGACGACGATGATCAGCGGCACCCCGTAGTAGCTGCCGGCCGCCAAGGTCGTGATCACCGGCGGCATCCGCCGGCCCTCGACGACCTCCGTGAAGTCCGGCACCGGTTGTCCACCCGTCACGAGGAGTGCCACGCCGCGGATCGCCGTCAGCATTCCCAGGGTGGCGATGATGTCCGGCACGTTCCAGCGAGTGATGACCCAGCCGTTGAACGCGCCCACGGCGAATCCGGACAGGAGACCGAATAGGATCGCGATGCCCTGTGGCAGGCCGAAGTGCGCATACGTCACACCCATCACCGATCCGGCAAGCGCGGCCGTGGCGGCGACCGACAGATCGATGCCTCGGGAGATGATGACCAGCGTCTGGCCTACGGCCAGAATGAGCAAGACCGAGTGCTGCCGCAGGACGTTCAACAGGTTGTCAGTACTCAGAAAGGCTGGGGAAAGCACGGAGAAGACCAGCATGAGCAGCACCAGGATGACGATCGCGCCGCCGAGCCCGCCGGCACCGTCGAGGATCCGCACCCCGGTCTGGCCTGCTCGCTGCTTGGCGCGAGCCACGGTGCCGGGCACTCGGGACGAGAGTTCAGACATCGACGCCTCCAGCTGCGGTCATGACACGATCGTCGGACGCGTCCGGAGACAGCTCGTCGACGATGCTGCCGTCCGCCATGACGAGGATGCGGTCCCCGAGCGTCCGCGCTTCCCGGATCTCGGATGTGATGTAGAGGATCGTGACTCCTGCCGTGGCCAGCTCGCGGACCAGCCGGAAGACTTCCTCCTTGGCGCCGACATCCACCCCGCGCACGGGGTCGTCGAGGAGCAACAACCGGGCTCCCGTGCACAGCCAACGCGCGAGGAGCACCTTTTGCTGGTTCCCGCCTGACAACGCGCCCACCCGGGTATGTACCGACGGCGTGCGGATGTTCAACTCCTTGATGTACTGCTCGGCCAGGGCTTTCTCGTCGTCCAATCCGAGCAGGGGCCCGCGCCCGGTCCTGGGCATGCTGGCCAGGGTGATGTTCTCTCCCACGGTCATGGCGGAGATCAGGCCGGCGGAACGGTCTTCACCGACGTAGCCGATACCGGCGGCGATGGCGTCGGCGGGTGAGCGCAGCTCGACCCTCCGCCCGAAGAGCTCCAGTTCTCCCGCGCTCGCCGGTTCTATTCCGAACAGCGTCCGAGCCAATCGACTCCTGCCCGCACCGACCAGCCCGAAAACCGCGGCGATCTCGCCCTTTCGCAGGGTGAGGTCCAGCGGTTTCAGGCGTGGTGGCCGGCCGAACTGGCGTGCCCGCAGCACGACGGACGTGTCCCTTTCTGGGGACCCGTCATCGGTGGACACCGGCTGCTCGGTGACAGAACGGCCGATCATCATGCTGGCCAGCTGGTGCTCGCTGGCCTCGGCCGCCGAGATCTGACCGACCCGCTCGCCGTCGCGCAAGACCGTGATCTGGTCCGCCACTTCCAGAATCTCGGGAAGGCGGTGGGACACGTAGATGACGGCAACTCCGTCATCGACGAGATCGCGGATCACGTCGAACAGGCGACGGGACTCCACCTCGGACAGGGCGGAGGTCGGCTCGTCGAGCAGGAGCACCCGGACGTCGAACGAGAGCGCCTTGGCGATCTCCACGAGCTGGCGCTCTGCCACACCGAGCTCGCGGACCGGCGTCGCAGCTGAAACGTCCAGGCCGATCCGTTCGAGATACGGCACCGCCGCCTCCTCGGTAAGCCTGAGATCCACCATCCGCCTGGAGCGTTGCCACTGGCCGAGCAGGACGTTCTCGCCAACCGACATGGTCGATATCAAGCTGAGCTCCTGGTAGACGGCGCCGATGCCGTGCCGTCGTGCCCGGGCGGGTGACCCGGCCGGCAAGGGCGTGCCGTCGAGAAGCAGCTCGCCTCGATCCGGTTTGACCGAACCTGCGATGATCTTCATCAGGGTGGACTTGCCCGCGCCGTTCTCGCCCAGGAGCGCGTGCACCTCGCTGGCGTCGATGTCGAGATCGACACCAGCGAGAGCCTGCACGCCCGGATACGCCTTCGAGACGTCCCGCAGGCTCAAGAGACTCCCGCTGGTCATGCCTCGCATTCGGCCGCGATCTCTTCCCAGTCGATGTCTCGCAGAGCCGGGTCGGGATAGAAGAGGTCGGCGTTGCCTTCCCAGGCCGTGCGCGGGCGGATGTCCTCGAACTCTGGCACGTCCATCCCGCACGCCAGCCGGACGGCGAATTCCGTCCCGAACCATCCCCACTCCGCGAACCCGTGGTGAGTCTCGGCGATGATCTGACCTTGGCGGATCGCCTCGGTCGACTCGGGGGTGACGTCGTTGGTGAAGACGGCCACGAGCTCGTCGTCGGGCGGAGTCGAGCCGCCGGTGTCGTCCAGCCGCCCTTCCCGTTCGGCGGTGAGCATCGCACCGAGCCCCATCTCATTCGACGCGGCCCAGATGAAGTCGAGCTCGCCCGGCCCGAAGCGGGAAAGGAACGTCTCCGTGGCATCGATGCCTTCTTCCCGGTTCCAGTCCCCGGCGATCGGCTCTGCTATGATCTCGACGTTCTCGGCTTGGTCGATGACTTCCCGGAAGCCGGTGAGCCGCGCCTCGGAAAAGAAGGTCCCGGCGATCCCTTCGATGATCACACCCTCGGCCTCGATGTCCGAGAGGTCGACGTCGGCGTACAGGTCCTCCCAGAATTCGAGATCGAGGAACTCGTCGGAGCCGACGTCGACCTGCTCACCGTCTCCGAGCACGCCGGGGCCCCCGTAGTAGTCGAGTACCGAGTAGGCGGAGACCTTGGCGGCCTCGGTGTTGTCGAAGCCGATGTACGACGCGATCTCGACGTCTTCCTGCTCTTCGAGCAGGTTCACCATGACGACCGGGATGCCGGCCTCTTCGGCCTGGTCGATGGCCGGCTTGATGGCTTCGGTGTCGGCTGGCGAGATGGCGATCACGTCGACGCCGGAGGTGATGTAGTCCTCGACAATGGCAACCTGGTCGCCGAAGTCGACGTGCGTCTCTGGGGACCTGCTGAGTACCTCGACGTCCAGACCGTGCTCGCTGGCCTGCTCGGCAGCCTGCTCGAAGAAGTCGGTCGCGGTCTGGAACACGCCCGTGATGTCCGGGGGCGTCCAGCCTATGGTGATCGCACCGGCGTCGGCTTCCTCCCCGTCCGCACCGGCATCGGTCGCTTCGGGGTCATCGATCTCCACGCCCTCCCCGCAAGCCGCGAGGATCATCATCACGGAAACCATGGCGGCGGAGATTCTCCAACGTGTATGTAGCCTGCTCATGGGGACGCATCCTTTCTGGCGCCCGGAACGCCGAGTGGCGGAGCGAGATAGATTGGACTGACTTTATCATCATGTCCGTACAGGATGATAGATCTCACGTCTACGGTCCTACCACCACCTCAACCCTGGCCAGCATCGTCCGCCGATACGCCGCGACGTCGCGGGACCGGATGTGACGGCGGTTCGTTCCCGACGAGGACCCGTCTCACGTCCTGGGCAGCGGTCATCCCCATCCGGTCGACTGCTTCTGCCGTGTGCCCGGCGATGTGCGGGGTCAGCACCGCCCGCGGCGCGGAGCGCAGCGGGCCGTTCTCGTCACTCGTGACATCCGACGCGACCGCCCCGAGCTTGCCCGCGTGCAGAAGCTCTGCCAGTGCCGACTCGTCGACGACGTCGGCGCGCGCGGTGTTGACGATCACGGCACCCGCACGCACGTTGGCGAGCAGGGCACGGTCCAGGACCGGCGGGCCACCACCCGGGCAATGCAGGGATATGACGTCACACGAGCGCACCAGCTCGTCGAGCGGGCACGGGCGGACGTCGTAGCGGTCGAAGATGTCGGCGGGCACGGCCGGATCGGCACCGAGAACCGCCGCCCCGAGCCCGGCCATTCGCCGGGCGACGGCGCGGCCGATGTTTCCCATGCCGATGACACCGACCGTCAGCGAGCCCAGCTCACGACCCACGAACCGGCACGGCGATCCTTCGCGCACAGCTCGGTCCGCCTCGACGACGTTCCGGGTGCTGCTCGTGATCAACGCCAGCGTGTAGTCCGCCACGGCCTCCGTATTGGCGCCCGGCGTGTTCGTGACGACGATTCCCCGCGCCTGCGCGGCGGCCAGATCGACCGCGTCGACCCCGGTTCCGTACCGGGCGACGATCCGCAGCCTCGGCGCCTGGCGAAGGTGCTCGGCCCGCACCGGAGCAGAGCCGGCGATCCATCCGGATGCGCGGGCGAGGGGATCGGTGAGCGCATCGAGACCGTGAGCCGGGTCGCCACGAACGACGTCCAGGCCCGCGCCCGCGAGCAGCGCCTCCGGGTCCGCGTGGCCCGATCCGAAAGAGCGACTCGTCACGAGCACGACGGGCCGCTTTGCCTGATTGGCCTGCACGGATTGCTCGGCCTGCACGGACATGATGGTCGCGAATCAGCTGGGATAGGTGGGGTTCTCGCGGACCGCGGGACCGTCGTCGCCGGGACCGATGAGCACGGGAAAGCCGTCCCGCTCGATGGTGGCGTAATCCTGGCCGGCATCACCGACATACGCCGCGAAGAAGACGAGAGGGTCATCGCCCACGTTGACGCTGCGGTGCGCCCAGCCGCCCGGCACGTAATTGATCGTTCCCTCGCGGATGGGCTCCACGCGATACCGCCCGTCCTCGGTGGCGAGGATCAGCCGGCCCTCGCCGGAGAGGCCAAGATAGATCTCCGAGCGGTCACGCACGGCGTGGAAGTGCCCCTTGGTCATGTAGTACTCGTCACCGACCGTGCCCGGCTCGATGATGGTCGTCGAGCACTGGATCTCCGAGTTCTCTTTCGGGACCGGCATCGGCAGGACCTGATACACGACGCGGTCGGGATCTTCCGGGGCGACTTGGAAGAAGCCCCGCAGGTCCTCCTGCGTTCGCACCTGAGGAGTTCCCCGCTCGGGGTCCAGCGCCCCTGATTTCAGCTCAAGCAATGTGGTGAACGGGTCCAGCTTCGGCTGCATGAACGGCCCTCCTAGCATGTACGGACAACATCCTCTCATGCTAGCTACGGCCCATCAATATGTCCGATGAGCCGCCCGGCGAGGGATTCCGCGTGCACGGCGGGGGACGCAGCGTGCATGGCCAGGGGAGCCGGCGTGCACGGCCGTTCGGGCGCCGCACCCGGGTGACGAGTCGGGTGTTCGCCCGGCGCGGTGTCCGGAAACTGTCGGGCATGGCTGGCATCCTGAAGCACGACAGCGTTGATCCACTGGCTCAGCAGAAGGATGCCCATGCGCCTTCTCCACACCTCGGACTGGCATCTCGGCCGGACGCTGCACGGTCTCGATCTCCTCGATCATCAAGCCACCGCGCTCGACCAGATCGTGGAGATCGCCGAGGCAGAGAGCGCCGACGCCGTCCTGGTTTCCGGCGACGTCTTCGACCGCGCGATTCCGCCCGTCGAAGCCGTCCGGCTTCTGGAGCAAACGCTCAGGCGACTGACCGAACACGCTACGGTGATCGTCACCTCCGGCAATCACGACTCCGCGGCGCGCCTCGGCTACGGATCGTCGCTGTTTCCCGATCGCCTGCACGTCGTGACGCGGGCCGAGCGCACCGGTCACCCCATCGAGCTCGAAGATCAGCACGGGCCCGTGATCGTCTACCCGTTCCCCTATCTCGACCCGGACGGATGCCGGCACACCCTGGCCACGGGCGACGAGCCGCTGGCCCGATCACACGAAGCCGTATGTACGGCGGCCATGCGCCGGGTGTGGGAGGACATCGACGCCCGCGAGGCACGCGGCATGCGCACCGTCGTCATGGCACACGCATTCGTCGTCGGCGGGATACCTCCGGATACGTCGGAGAGCGAGCGCGATATCCGGGTCGGCGGTGTCGATTCGGTTCCCAGCGCGGTGTTCGACGGCGCCAGCTACGTCGCCCTCGGCCACCTGCACGGCCCGCAGGAACCGAAGGCGCAGGACGGGGCAACGCGGTTGCGCTACTCGGGATCGCCGCTACGGTTCTCGTTCTCCGAGGCCGAGCAGGAGAAGTCGGTGACGGTGGTGGAGCTGGACGCCAGCGGCGTGGCCGAGATCAGGCCGATCCCCATCGCGCAGCCCCGGCCGATGGCGCGGATCACCGGAACGCTCGACGAGATCCTTACCGATCCTGATTTCGCGGCGCACGAGGAGGCCTGGGCCCAGGTCACGATCACCGACGCCGCGCGCCCGCCGCAGATGCGAGAACGCGTCGCGCACCGATTCCCGCACCTGCTAGAGATCCGGCACGCGCCTCCGGCCAGCACGATCGGCACCAGCACCGGCGTGGCGAACCCGCGCAAGACCGACCCCTTGCACGTGATGCGCGACTTCGTCGAACACGTCACCGGGCAGCCTGCCACTGATACCGAGCTCACCTGCTTGCAGACATCTCACGACGCCGTACTCGTCGGCGAGCGGGAGGATTGATGCACCTGCACGAGCTGACCTTCGCCGCACTCGGACCCTTCCGCGACGAGCAGCACATCGACTTCCGCGAGCTCACCGCCGGTGGGCTCTTCTTGCTCGACGGCCCCACGGGAGCGGGAAAGTCGACCATCATCGACGCCCTCGTCTTCGCCCTCTACGGCCAGGTGGCGGGCGGGAATTCGAGCAAGCACCGCCTGGTCTCTGACCATCGCGACAGGAACGCCGAGCCGTTCGTCGAGCTCGTCTTCGAGACCGGTCGAGGGATCTTCCGGGTGCGCCGCACGCCGGAGTTCGAGCGCCCCAAGAAGCGCGGCGAAGGCACGGTCACCCAGCAAGCAAGCGTGAAGCTGTGGAAGGCCACCAGTCCGGACGGGCTCGACGGCGATCCGCTGTCCACGCGCGCGGGAGAGGCAGATGCCGAGATCCTGGAGGCGATCGGGCTGACCCGGGAGCAGTTCGTCAAGACCGTCGTCCTCCCGCAAGGCGAGTTCGCCCGGTTTCTGGAGTCCAAGAGCGACGAGCGACGCGACATCTTGCAGCGGATCTTCGGCACGGAACACTACGAGCAGGTCCAGGAGGATCTACGGCGCCGCCGCGTCGCCGCCCGCCAGGAATGCGACCGGGCGGATCAGCAGGTCCGGTTCGCCACCGAGTCGTTCGTGGACGGCGTCGGGCTCGACGACGATGGCGCGCGGGCCGTCTCTGACCTCACCGAAGTAGCCATCACCGCCACCGCCCGGGAGCGAGACGAGGCCGACGCCGTGCTCCTGGCCCGGATCGTCGACATCCACACCGGGCTCGAAACGCAGCACCAGGCGTGCGAGCTGCGGCACGCGGAGGTGGAGGCCACACGTCACGAAGCCGCCAACCACCTCCACGAGCTGGAACAACACCGCGAGCGGCGAGACCGGCTACGGGCAGCACGCGCCGCGAAGGACCAGCTCGAAGCAGAACGAAGCGAACAGGAAGAACGCGAACGCCGGCTCGACGCGGGCCGACGCGCGGCCAGGTGCGAGAGCTCCATTCACGCGCTCGACGACGTACGCGGCCGCCTGGACACCGCGCAGCGGCGTGTCGAGGACCTGCGGGCGACGGTCGAGCTTCCGGGCATCGACGTTGCCACGGCGCGCCACCAGGACGTGTCGAGGACGCACCGCGAGCTCCGGGACATCGTCATCGGTCTCGAAGATGTACTGGAGGTCGAGGCCCGGCTCCCCGATCGCCGCGATCAGCTGACCACGTTGCAACGCGACCGCACGAAGCTGGCCGCCAATCTCGAGACGATCGAGTCTCGGTGCACCGCCCTTCCAGCAGAGATCGCCAGCGTGGAAACCGAACTGGATGCCGCCCGCAAGACCGCCGCGTCCCTGGATTCCCTCCGCCACGAACGCACCGGGATACACGAGCTGCTCAGCGTGCATGATGCCCTGGTGGCCGCGCGGCACCAGCACGAATCGGCCGAAACCGCCCATCAGGACGCGTTGCGTCGCCTCGCCGAGGCCAGCGAACTCGAGTCCGACCTCCGTCGCCGGTACCTCGCGGGAATTGCCGCCGAGATCGCCGACGAGCTCGTCGACGGCGAGCCCTGCCGGGTCTGCGGGGCCACCGAGCACCCGGCACCGGCCACCCGCGCAGCCGGTGACGTGACGCGGGAGCAGGTCGAGAGCGCCGAGCAAGCACGCAAGGAACGCGAGCACGAGCGCGACGCCCGGCAGCAGGACGTCACGCGGGCGTCGACCCGTGTCGCCGAACTGGAGGGCAGGCTCGACGGGCATACCGACGACGAGTTACGGCGGCGGCTAAGCGAGACCGACGCGGCCATCGACGCGGCCGAAACGGCGCAGCAACGGGTCGGCGAGCTGGGCGAGAATCTCGACCGTCACCGGCAGGAGCTCGACGATCTCACCGAGGAACGTCGCCAGGCCGCCGCCGACATTGCCGGTGTGGACGCGCAGATCACCGCCCTGTCCGAGGCCATCGACCGAGACGAGGCCCGGGTGGCCAGCGAGCGTGCCGGCTTCTCCACGATCGCGGCACGTGTTGCCGATCTCGAACGCCGCGCCCATGCGGCCGAACAGCTAGCGTCAGCACTCGCCGACGTCGAGCGGCACGCCGACGAGCACACCCGCCGTGAACGGGAGGTGGACGAGGTCATCACGGCCGCCGGCTTCCCCACCGAGGACGACGCCCGCTCCGCACTCCTTCCCGCAGCCGAGCTCGACGATCTGGAGACGGCCGTGCAGGATTGGTCCCGGCGCATGCACGAGGTCGACGGCCGGCTGGCCGCACCCGATCTGGTGGGGGTGGACCCGGACGCGCACATCGACGTGACGGCTGCCCGCACCGAGCTCGACCGGCGCGACGGCGAGTTCGAAGAACTGCAGCGCGCCATGGCCACGAGTGACCAGCGGCTCGAACGCAGCCACCGAGCGCGGGCAAAGATCGTCGATGCGCTCCTCCGCCGGCGCCAGCGATACGCCGAGTCCGAAGCGCTGATTCGCGTCGCCGGCCTGGTCAACGCCGACTCGCCCGACAACGCCCTGCGCATGCCGCTCGCCACCTATGTCCTGCAGCGCGTATTCGACGGCGTGGTCGACGCCGCCAACGAGCGGCTGGTCGAGATGTCGTCCGGCCGGTACGCTCTCGAATCCCACGAAGGAAAACAAGCGGGTTCGCGGCGGACCGGCCTGGGCCTACGCGTCGTCGACGCACACACCGGGCATGCCCGCGGCACCGACACGCTCTCCGGTGGTGAGACCTTCTACGTCTCGCTCGCGCTGGCCCTGGGTCTCGCGGACGTGGTGACAGCTCAAGCAGGTGGCCTGCGCATGGGAACGCTGTTCATCGACGAAGGATTCGGCAGCCTCGATCCGGACACGCTGGACAACGTCATGGGTGTGCTGGCAGATCTACGCAGCGGCGGGCGAAGCGTCGGCGTTGTGAGCCATGTCGAAGAGCTCAAGACCCGCATTCCCGAGCGGATCGAGGTGCGGCGCCCGTCCGCCAGCGGCCCGAGTACCCTCCACGTCATCGCCTAGCTGGGTAGCACCAAACGGGGGCCGGCAGTCTCGGTCCGGCAGTCTCAGTCCGACGTGGTGACTTCCGACTGCACCTCGGCCACCGGGACATTGAACGTCTCCGATGCGGTGATCGTATCCAGCTCGCCGCTATCGGTCTGTTCACCGTCGATCCCACCACGCCAGCGGGTGTTCCACACGGCTTCCGCCGTCACCGGGAACCCGTCCGGATGCGTGGTCGAGGCTCGCTCGAACTGCACCGCACAAGCCGGATCCTCGCCTGGTGACCATTCATTCAGCGCCTCCGACGGCGAGCACTGCGTTCCGCCGGCGGGCGAGCTGATCGACAAGCCGTTCGTCTCGGCTTCGACCTCGACCCAGGTGCCCGTCTCGGGAATGGTGGCCCGCATCGTCAGCGTGCCGTCCTCACCACCGACGGACTCCGGGTCGGTCACCCAGTAGCCCGTGTCGACGTTCACCAGGGTGGTGTTCTCCGTTCCCGCCGCCTTCGGGTTCTGATCGACCTCCGGGCTCGGGATCTCCAGCTTGGCCTGCGCTGCCAGCGCCAGCTCCTCGGGCTGGATCACCACCGGCGGTTCCGTCTCCGTGTTCTCCCACCAGACGGCTACCTGTGGAATGCACGCATCGGGATACCAGTCCTGGCACGTTCCCAGGAACTTCTCGAAATCAGCAATGTTGAACTCGATGCAATTAGCCATGTACCACATGCCGTCATCTGGATCTTCTTCTTCTTCGATCCTGTCGACATAGTCCGGCGACGGCAGGAGGAGAATGAGCGGAGGAAACGCGAGCAGAGCCCCCTGCCAGAAGGAGCGGAATGTATCGTGATCGGCGAAAGGCTCCCACCAGCAGCGCGCTGGGACCGACACGGTCTCCGTCGAACTTCCGCCGGGAACCGTATCGCCCTCGATCACGATGGTCTGGTCAACGGTCCCCTCGACCTCGTTCGAATCATCGTCGGAGCCACCGCCCCATCCGTCTGCCCAGGCATGAGTAAAGGTCAGCGGCAGAACGAGGGTACTCGCCAGAACTCCACTACCGAGCCGTCGAATCCAGCTACTCATTCGAAGATCCCTTCGCAGGGAGAGACGTCGTAGTCATGCACCACGCGACTCACCTTCCATTCCCCATCAACCCGCTCTAGCTCCGACTGCACCACCCGCAGCGGATCAGCAGAGCTCGGCGCCGAGCCGTCACCAGGCACATCTATCCATCCACGCGTATTCAGGCAGGTCTCTGCCGAAGCCGTGTCCCCGTCGATGTTCACCGACAGCGCCACCTCTTCGACAGGTGGTCCGACACTGACCATCTCGCGCTCTTCCAACTCGGCAGCGTGTTCACGCACCGTCGTCAGGTTCGGATCGATCACGTATTCCTCGATGCCCGAGTCTTCAAACGACACGCCCCACATGATCTGTTCAAATGCCGCTGTATATCGCCCCAGCGTCTCGAGGACCTCTGCCTCCTCGTCGGTGGCGTCGTCGTGCGGCTCGACGGGCGCGATATCGCGCAGCTCGACGACGTTCTCCTCCTCCAGGTACGGCTGGGTGAACGTCGGCGCCGGGGTTCCGCTGCTCGCATCACCGTCGCCGTCGTCTTCGGCGTCCGGAGAGGTGTCCGATGTGGGCGATTCATCTGGATTGTTCGCGTCATCCGAGCCAGGTGTCTCGGCCGCGGTCGACGTGTCGTCAGTGGCGTCCAGACCGGCAGGTTCGTCGCCGCTGGACCCACAACCGGCCAGAACGAACGGGGCAAGAATGCACCCCGTCACGGCCATCCGGATTCTGGCCCGCATTCGACTCCTCGACACAAACGACCGTTATGACCAGAAGTCAGCCTAACGCGGGGCTCCGGGTTACGCATCTTCCGTCGTCCAGAGGAAAATGATCAATGACATGGCAGGGCCGCATGACACCGGAACACGAAGCAACTGATCGTCGTGATCAGTCAGGCCGTCGTGCCACCCGCCGGGTCATGCGGCCGCTGCATCTCTCCTCTTGTGGCAGGTCTGCCGGATCAATCCGGATCAGTTACGGACGGAACGCAGGAAGGAGCGGACTTCGGCGTTGAACACATCGGGCGCCTTGACATGGCCGTTCTTTCCGAGTCCTGGCAGCACGGCCAGCTGCGACACGGGAATCCGGGCGTGCAAGTTCCGGGCGGTGTCCAACGGTGTGCGACCGTTACGGTCGCCGTACAGCAATAGTGTCGGGATGTCGATCGCAGGCAAGCCTGCGGGAAGCTCGGCCTCGGCGAGGACGAGGCTCTGGGGGACATCGGGGTAGCGCCGGTACAGCTCAAGCGCGAGCGCCGTACCGGACGCCAGGCCCAGCACGTGAGGCCGGCCCAACCCGAGCGTGCGAATGAAACCTGCCAAGTAGTCGACACATGCCGACGGGCGGAGACTCTCGGAACGGGACGAGCCGTTCAGGCGCGGCCCGTCCCACGCGACGACGGTGAACTCGTCCGAGAGACCTTCGAGTTGTGGTTGCCACGCGCGACTGTCACTGGTGGTGCCGCGGAGCAACACGAGCGGTGGACCTTCCCCTGCCTGTGCGAATGTGATCTGCATGCCGCTACCTCGATCCTGGTCTAGCGTGCACTGATCAAATTGACTAGTAAAACTAGGCTAGCGTCAAATGAAACTGTTGGGAAGAGGTGAATGAACTTTATCTTCCAACAGGCAGAACAGCAGTGGGGTGCGGTCTTCGACAGGTGAGCCAACCGCTCCGGTTCGCGCGGCGGAGCTCCGCGTTCCGTCATTCCCCGTAGGCCCAGCCCAGCCACGAATCGATCTCGACGACGATCACCGGCCCGCGCGGAGGGTCGGCGGCATACTGGGCGTACTTGGCCGTGAGCAGATCGGCCGCCGAATCTCTCGCCCCGTCCTCCTCGACGACGCTCGCGTGCCCGTCGGCGCGGACCCACCACAGCTGCGACCAGTCGTCGTCGTAGTGGTCCCACAGCACCGCGACCTGAGGATTTTCCACGATGTTGCGCAACCGCCGCAGCCGCGTCGTCGACTTCGGCTTCTGGTCGACACCGGT
Organism: Phytoactinopolyspora halophila; assembly: GCF_003287285.1. GTDB lineage: Bacteria > Actinomycetota > Actinomycetes > Jiangellales > Jiangellaceae > Phytoactinopolyspora_A > Phytoactinopolyspora_A halophila. Next base: position 73,653 of record NZ_QMIG01000009.1, on the reverse strand, counting down.
GATGAACCGGTCACCCTCCACCACGAACGTCACCGGCACGATGTGTGGCTTGGTGCCATCACCCACCGTCGCCAACCGGGCCACTCGCTCGGCGCTCGCCCGGCGCCGGCACTCGTCCACACTCAGCCGCATGCTTCTCATGATGAACGCTAGGCCGCGGTGTCACACCCGCAGCCCGCTGCGTGTCTTCACGGGTAGCACACGAGAGACCGATAGGAGGTACGCCATGGCACGAATCTCGCTCGATCCGCCGCGCACGCTGCAGAACCGGCTGGCCGCGTGGTACTGCCGCCGCCGTTTCGGGGCCGAGATTCAGCCCACCCTGGCGGCGGGCCACAACACCAAGGTGCTGCGCACCATCAGCCTCACCGAGCTCCGTCTCGCTCGATGGAACGCTCTCGATCCCACGCTCAAGGCACTCGCCACCATGACCAGCGCCGCACAGATCGGATGCTCGTGGTGCATGGACTTCGGGTACTGGGAGAACCACCACCGCGGCATCGACCCGGCCAAGCTGCGCGACGTGCCACGCTGGCGCGACAGCGACGTCTACACCGACCTCGAACGCCGCGTCATGGACTACACCGAGGCAATGACCACGACGCCGCCGGAGGTCACCGACGAGATGGTCACCGCGCTGATCGACGATCTCGGAAGGGCCGCGTTCGTCGAGCTCACCGCGATGGTGGCGCATGAGAACTTCCGCAGCCGGATAAACTCGGCGTTGGGGCTGACCAGCCAGGGTTTCAAGGAACAGTGCGAGGTGCCCGCGCAGTGAGCGACCCGTTCGACCAGCATCGGCGGCTACTGTTCACGGTCGCCTACGAGATGCTTGGCAACGTCGCCGACGCCGAGGACGTCGTCCAGGACACGTGGCTGCGCTGGTCCGCCGCCGACCGTAGCGATGTCGCCGATCCCCGGGCGTACCTCGTGCGGATCACGACGAGGCTCTCGCTGAACCGGCTGCGCACGCTGCGGACCCAGCGGGAGACCTACGTCGGTTCGTGGCTGCCGGAACCCCTGATCACCAGTCCCGACGCCGCCACCGACGTCGAGCGTGCCGAGGATGTCTCGATGGCCATGCTCGTGGTTCTGGAGACACTGGCACCGCTCGAACGGGCCGTCTTCGTCCTGCGAGAGGTCTTCGGCCTGCCGCATGCGGAGATCGCCACCGTTCTCGAACGCAGCGAGGCCAGCGTCCGCCAGCTCGCCCGGCGGGCACGCCAGCACGTGCACGAGCGCCGGCCACGTTTCGATACCGATCCTGCACAACGCCAGGAGGTCACCTCGCGTTTCCTCCAGGCGGCGGAGGGCGGCGACGTGCAGGCGCTCGTGGGCGTGCTGGCACCGGACGTCGTCATGATCTCCGATTCCGGCGGCAAGGCGAAGGCGCCGCGCCACCCCGTCGTCACGGCCGACAGGGTGGCGCGAACGATCCTCGGCATTGTGCAAAAGGACGAGTCGCAACAACTCGAGTACGAGTACACCGAGCTCAACTACGCACCGGCAGTCGTCGGCTGGCGCGGTGACGAGCCGAGAGCGGCCCTGTTGTTCGAAATCCAGCACGGCTGCATCACGCGCCTCCTCCTCTTCCGCAACCCGGAACGGATGGCTGGACTGGCCCGCGCCGGCACTCGGGCGATCGTTGCCCGGCGTTCACCGGACGAGAGGTATGCCGGCGCCTAAGGTGTCTCCTGACCAGACGTCGTGGTGATCGAGGGGCACACTATGGCCGAGCGTGACTATCCCGACCAGGAGAAGGTCCTCGCGCTCCTGTTCCGCGCCCACGACGTGCCGGCGCGCCGAACCGGTCTGTCCGTTGGAAAGATCGCGGACGCGGCCATTGCCCTCGCCGATACGTCAGGTCTCGACGGCGTGTCGATGCGAGGGCTGGCCCACGAGCTCGGCGTGGGCACGATGTCGCTCTACAACTACATATCCACGAAGGCCGAGCTCGTGCCGGTCATGGCCGAGCGGGTCATCGCCGAACTGCCCGAGGTCGAGCCGTCCGGCGGAAACTGGCGCGCGGCGCTCGAACGGATCGCCGACAGCTACTGGCACCTCTACCAACGGCACCCGTGGTTACTCGAGGTTCCCGTCACCCGGCCGCTGCTCGGGCCGAACGGTCACCGGCAAGCCGAAGCCGAGTTCCGCGTCGTCGACGATATCGGCCTCGACGAGCGCGAGATGGCGGCAGTCATCGAGGCGGTTCACAAGCACACTGCCGGAGCCGCGCGCCGCACGCTGGAGATCAGGCGAGACGCGGAACGCAGCGGGATGACCGACGACCAATGGTGGTATACGATCGCGCCGTCGCTCGCCGTACACCTGAGCGATATGTACCTTCCCGTGACCGAGCGCGTCGGAACCGCCATCGGCGCCCCGCACACGGATCCCCGCTACGACTTCGAGTTCGGGCTCGCGCTCCTGCTCGACGGCCTGGAACGATTGCTCACCACCCGGGAATGACGGCGTTCGGGCCGATCCCGGATGGGCTCCGCGCTGTTCGCGGCGGCACGGCGCGGCGCTGGTATGGCATCGACGTGACAAGAGGAGAAACATGGGCGTGATCGAAATCGGTGGTCACCGGCCACGGACCGGCATGGCGACCTGGATCGCGGACACCGCCACGCTGATCGGACAGGTCGTCCTGGAGGACGGGACGAGCATCTGGTATGGCGCGATCCTGCGCGCCGACGGTGACACGATGATCATCGGTGCCAACAGCAACGTTCAAGATGGCTGTGTCCTGCACACTGACCCGAACCGTCCGCTCGCCCTCGGTTCCGGTGTCTCGGTAGGGCATCGCGCCGTCCTGCACGGTTGCACCGTCGGTGACGACGTCCTGATCGGCATGAGCGCCACCGTCATGAACGGGGCGCGGATCGGTGCCGGGTCGCTGGTCGCGGCTGGAGCCGTCGTGTTGGAGGACACCGAGATCCCGGAGCGCTCGTTGGTGGCCGGCGTTCCCGGCAAGGTCCGTCGTTCGCTGACCGACGAGGAGTTCGCGTCGATCCAGCAAAACGCCGAGATCTACGGCACGCTCGCCCGCCAGTACGCCCGGGAAGCGCGGCCCGCCTGACACGCGGGTCTCGCGGACGTTTCCGAGATCGCACGCGTGCTGCCGACCGGCGCGATTCGCTCCTAAGCTTGGACGTGGAAGGTCATACGTCTCCATGAGGAGCAGCCGTGGCTGAGCAGACGACATATGACTCCACGACCGCCCTGGTGGTCGTCGACGTCCAGAACGACTTCGCCCACCCGGACGGCAACCTGTACGTGTCCGGTGGCGATGCCGCCATCGAAGCTGTCAACCGGGAGATCGACGCAGCGCACGAGGCGGGGTCACTCGTCGTCTACACGCAGGACTGGCATCCACCGTCCACTCCGCACTTCCAGAAGGACGGTGGCACGTGGCCGGTCCACTGCGTGCGCGACACCTGGGGAGCCGAACTCCACGGCGCTTTGCGGGTCGTCGATGGACCCGTCGTGCGCAAGGGTACCGGCGGTGAGGACGGCTACTCCGGTTTCAGCGTCCGCGATCCCAGCAGCGGCAAGGAGGACCGCACCGAACTCGAGGGCCTCTTGCGCGACCGAGGCGTCGAGAACGTCGTCGTCGTCGGTCTGGCACAAGACGTCTGCGTCAAGGAGACGGTGCTGGACGCGCAGCGTCTCGGGTTCGACGCCGTCGTCCTCACGGATGCCACCCGCCCCGTCGATCTCCAGCCTGGTGACGGTGATCGTGCCCTGTCGGAGATGACGGCAGCCGGCGCCACCGTACGTTGAGCCACGGCCGTGCCGCTGCCGCGACGGCTAGCCCGCAAGAGCCGCGAGAGTCAGCAAGCTCGCGGCAAGTGCCATTTCGACGATCGCGCCGAGGACGTCGCCACTGATGCCGCCGAACCTCTGAATGCACCGGCGCAGCACGAGAGCCGTCGCGGCACCGGCGACACCGAGGGCCACCGGAGCCGACCACGAGGAGATCATCTCGGCCGACGGGTCGGCGGCGAGCAGCACCCCACCAAAGATCACGCTGACCAGAAGGAGCAGCCCGGCGGCCCGTAGCCGCCCGACCGTGCCCGCAACCACGGCGCCGAGGCCGTCCGGGCGGGCCGCCGGGACACCACGCACGCAGCCGAGCGTGAGCATCGCCCGCGATACGACCACGCTGCCCGCGACACCGGCACCCGCCGCCACCTCGGTGCCGCCGGCCAGCCCCACGGTGCCGAGGTGAGCTGCCCCGGCGATCTGGGCCATGAGCACCATGACGACAGCTACGACCCCCGCCGGTCCGGTATCTCCCGTGCGCATGACAGCCAGCGAGCGTTCCCGATCATATGAGGCAGCGAGGCCGTCGGCGGTGTCCGCCAGCCCGTCGAGGTGAAACGCCCGGTCCCCCAGCCGCAGGGTCACGACAACGAGGACAGCGGCGACGAGAGACCCCGTTCCGGAAACGAGCGCGATCCAGAACACCATGCCTGCCGGGACCGCGAGCAGCAGGGCAGTCACGGGCGCGAGAACCATCGCGGAGGCAGCGACGCGGCTACCGACCGCGATCGGAGCACCGATCGGGACCGTCGTCAACGTCCCGACGGAAAGCCGCCACGCGTCCATCGTCATACCTGGTCAACTCACGTTCAGGTCGGCAAGCGACGCCATGCGGGTGCAGACTGCCACCGCCGAGCGCACGATCGGCAGCGCGGCCAACGCGCCCGTGCCTTCGCCAAGGCGCATGTGCAGCTCGACGACGGGTTCGAGGCCGAGATGGTCGAGTGACGCGGTATGCGCCGGTTCCACGGAGCGGTGCCCGGCCAGCCACCACGTCGACGCACCCGGAGTGAGCAGATCGGCGACCAGGGCGGCGGCCGTGACGACCACGCCGTCCAGGATCGCCGGGACGCCCTGCTCGGCCGTTTCGGCCAGAAAGCCGGCCATCGCGGCCAGGTCGGGCCCGCCGATGGTTGCGAGGAGAGCGGCAGGATCGCTGCGCACGGCGTGGGCGCGGTCGATGGCCGCAGCCACGATCTCGGTCTTTCGCCACAGCGTGGGGTCATCCACGCCCGTTCCCCGGCCGGTGACCTTCTCCGCGTCGAGTCCCAGGATGGCGCCGGTCAGCGCCGCGGCGATCGTCGTGTTACCGATGCCGAGATCACCGGCGACGAGCATGTCGGCCGGCGGTGAGCACGTGAGTTCCTCGCGCATCATGACCCGGCCGGCCTCGATCGCCGCCTGGGCCTGATCGCTTGTCATCGCATCCTCGGAGTCGATCCGGCCCGTGCCGCTGCGGATCTTGTGTTCTGTGACCGAGGTGGACAGATCGCTGAGGTCCGATGCGACGCCCAGGTCCCGTACCCGCACGGTCGCGCCATGCTCGCTGGCCAGTGCATTGATCGCCGCCTGGCCGGTGGCCACGGTACGCACCATCGCAGCGGTGACGGACGCCGGATACGCCGAGGCATCGGCCGCGATCCCATGATCTCCGGCGATCACCGTCACGCCGGTTCGGCTCGGGTAACGGGGTGCCGGAGCTCCTTGCCGTCCCGCGAGCCAGACACCGATCTCTTCCAGGCGCCCCAGCGAGCCGACCGGCTTGGCCAGGCCATCGATCAGCTCCCGGGCTTGGTCCCCCGAATCGCGGTCGACCGGGGCGGGCACGCCGCGGCGAGCCTGCCCGGCAACCTCCGAATGGGATTCCGGTGGCTCGTGCCGCGCCGGGGTGCTCGCCGTTTCCGGGCCGAGATCGAGGGTGCGACCGGCAACACACAGGACAACGCGGTCGGCTTCGGCCGAAAGCCGCTGGTTGAGCGTCCCGAGGAGATCGCGAAAGAGCCGCCCCGCCCGGGTCTCCGGGACGATGCCCCAGCCCACCTCGTTGCTTACCGCCACGACACGTGCCGACGACGTTCGCCACGCCTGCACGAGCTCGTCGATGGCGGCATCCACCTGGGCCATCGCCGTCTCGGAGGCACCGGCGCCGTCGCCGCCGTCACCCTCGCGGTGGCCGCCGCCGTCGTCGTTCCAGGCGCCCGCCGCATCGAGTACTGCTGTCAGCCACAACGCGAGACATTCCACGATCACCGTGCCGGTGGCCTCGCGCAGGACCGAGGCGACGTCGCTGGTCTCGCGCGTCAGCCACGAAGCGGGGCGGCGCTCCTGGTGACGCCGCACCCGCTCGGCCCACTCCTCGTCCCCCGGCCTCGGCCCGGCGGTGGCGACGTAGACGACGTGCCCGGGTTTGTCGAGTTCACGCACCCAGTTCTCGGCGAACCGCGATTTCCCCGAGCGGGCCCCGCCCAGCACCACGATCTTTTCCACAGCGACCTCCCTCACCCCCATCTCCGCTGATCATGAACGGTTATCGACCACATGGGCCGACTAGTGTTCATGATCATCGAGGGGGATTGTCCCGGGATGAGGCCGGGAAAGGGATCGCTCACGTCCACGACTCCGGTACCCGGCTCACCCGCGATCCTCGACGAGCATTCGAGCCGCTTCCACATCCAGGCATTCCGGCTTGCCACGAGGCTCCACGTGCGGGCACGTCGAGGTGGCCTACGGTTGCGGGACAGCGCCGGAGTCCGACCGGCTTCCCCCGAACGTGAAAGACCCTGGCAGGCTTCGCCATCCGGCGCCTCCTGCCAACGTAGGAAGAATGCCACATCCCGCCGCACCAACCAACCGGCAGCCCCTCCCCTCCCGTCCCTTTCCGCTGATCATGAACACTAGTCGGGCCATGTGGTCGATAACTGTTCATGATCAGCGGGACGGTGGGGCGCGGGCGGTGGCGTACCATGCACCCAGACTGACGACGACGCGGCGAAGGCAGGGTGAGGCGCGACCGTGAGCTGGACGACGACGGCCGGTCTCGCCGTCGGCACGGCAGCCGACGCGCTGCTCGGCGATCCACGACGCGGCCACCCGGTCGCCGGATTCGGCCGCGCCGCTGCCTCTCTCGAACGCGCGTGGTGGTCCGATTCCCGAGGCCGGGGCGCGGCCTATGCAACCGTCGCCGTCGGTGTCCCCGTCGTCACCGCCGCCATCGCGGAGCGCATGCTCGATCGGACGATTCCGCACACCGTTGCCACGGCCGCGACAACGTGGGCAGTGCTCGGGGGTCGCAGCCTGACCCGGGAAGCCGAGCTGCTCGGGCGCTCACTCGCAGACCACGATCTGGACGCGGCGCGCCGCCGTCTGCCGCACCTGTGTGGCCGGGATCCGGCCACGCTCGACGCCGACGGGCTCGCACGCGCCACCGTCGAGTCGCTCGCCGAGAACACCTCCGACGCCGTCGTCGCTCCCCTGGTCTGGGGTGCGGTTGCCGGGCTCCCCGGTCTCGTCGGTTACCGGGCGGTGAATACGCTCGACGCGATGGTCGGGCACAAGAGCGAGCGCTATCGCCACTTCGGATGGGCATCGGCGCGCCTCGACGATGCCGCCAACTACCTGCCCGCGCGCCTCGCCGGTGCGCTCACGATGCTCGCGGCACCCCTCGTCGGCGGGTGCGCTCGCGATGCGCGCCGTGCCTGGCGTCGCGACGCCCACCGGCACCCCAGTCCCAACGCGGGGGTGGTCGAGGCCGCCCTTGCCGGGGCTCTCGGCCGCCGCCTCGGCGGGCGGACCGTGTACCCGTACGGCGTCGACGACCGCCCCGTCCTCGGTTCGGGCCCGGCAGCAACGGCTGCCGACATCCCGCGCGCCGTACGTATCTCCCGGGCCGTATCGCTCGGCACGCTGGCCACCGTCACCGCCGCCCGCGTCGGCGCGTCGGCCCTGCGGAAGCGAAAGCCGGCGCGATGACCACGCGTGCGGGAGGCCTGCTCGTCGCGGGAACCACCTCGGATGCCGGCAAGAGCCTGGTGGCCGCGGGTATCTGCCGCTGGCTCGCGCGACAGGGAATCCGGGTGGCGCCGTTCAAGGCGCAGAACATGTCCAACAACTCCATGGTCTGTCCCGACGGCGCGGAAATCGGCCGCGCACAGTGGGTGCAAGCGATGGCGGCCGGGATCGCGCCCGAAGCGGCGATGAACCCGGTGCTGCTCAAGCCCGGCAGCGACCACACGTCGCACGTCGTCCTGATGGGTCGCCCGAACGGCACGCTACAGGCTGGCCAGTATGCCAGCGGACGCAACACCCTCGCGGCCGCCGCCTTCGGCGCTTTGGACGACCTGCGCGCCCGATTCGACGCCGTCGTCTGCGAGGGCGCCGGCAGTCCCGCCGAGATCAACCTCCGCGCGGGCGACTACGTCAACATGGGGCTCGCTCGCCATGCCGGCCTGCCCGTGATCGTGGTCGCCGACGTCGACCGGGGCGGCTCCCTGGCGTCGATGTACGGCACCGTCGCCCTGCTCGACGCCGAGGACCAGCGTCACCTCGCAGGCTTCGTCGTCAACAAGTTCCGCGGCGACGTCGACATCCTGCGTCCCGGTCTGGAACGCATCGCGGAGCTCACCGGCCGGTCCGTGCTGGGCGTGCTGCCGTGGCTCGACGGCGTGTGGATCGACTCCGAGGACGCTCTCGCCCTCGGCGGCTGGAGCAGCGGGCTGGCAGCCGACGCCTCGCCGTCGCCCGGCGACGACGCTCGCGGCGGCGGGCATGCCGGCCGGGCACTCACCGTGGCCGTCGTGCGCCTTCCACGGATCTCGAACGCCACCGACGTCGACGCCCTGGCCTGCGAACCCGGCGTGTCGGTCACGCTCACCACGGATCCCGACGTCGTGGCCACCGCTGATCTCGCCGTGCTTCCCGGGAGCCGGGCCACCGTCTCCGATCTCGGGTGGCTGCGCCAGCACGGGCTCGACGCGGCGATCGTGGCCCGGGCGCGGGCCGGGCAGGCCGTGCTCGGCATATGCGGCGGGTACCAGATGCTCGCCGAGCGGATCGTCGACCCGGTCGAGTCCGGGCACACCGTCGACGGGCTCGGGCTCCTCCCCACCGAGGTGACGTTTGTCCCGGACAAGAGGCTCGGACGCCCGCGCGGGTCGTGGCTCGGCCACGAGGTCGACGCCTACGAGATCCATCATGGCGTCGCGGCCCGCTCGGCCAGTCCCGGCGCACACCAGGGACATCACGGCGAGTCACCTGCCGGGCACGTGGAGCCGTTCCTGGATGGTTGGCGACAGGGAAGCGTGTGGGGCACGACCTGGCACGGGGCATTCGAGAACGACGGCTTCCGGCGCGCCTGGCTGATGGAGGCAGCTGCCGGACGCGGACGACCGTGGCGGCCGGCCGGTGGGCCGGGTTTCGCCGAGCAACGAGAGATCATGCTGGACCGGCTCGCCGACGCCATCGCTGACCACCTCGATACGACGGCGATCATGCGTCTTGTCGACAGCGGCCTGCCGGAAGGGCTGCCGGTGATCTCGCCGGAGTGGCGTAGCTAGCCGTGTTGACCTGGAGCGCGCTCCAGGCCGTAGCGTCACAACCATGCACCTGCGGGTCTGGTCACGCCGAGCGATAGCGGCGGGCGGCACCCGCCAGGCGCGGTCGCGTCACAACCGTGACGCGAGACTGCCAAACCCCTAACGAGAGGCATCGCTGTGGAACTCGGAATCCACCTCGTCTTTTTCGACCACGCCGATGGGCCGGCCGGCCTGGCGCCCGAGCTGGCCCGCTCCGCCGAGGCCGCCGAGCGAGCCGGCGCCAGCTGGCTGTCCGTCATGGACCACTTTTTCCAGATGGAGCACGTCGGGCTCTCCGAGGACGCCATGCTGGAGGGCTACACCACGCTCGGCTACCTGGCCGCGCACACCTCGAACGCTCAGCTCGGCCTCCTCGTCACCGGCGTGACGTACCGGTATCCAGGAATACTCGCCAAGATCGCCACCACCACCGACGTCCTCTCCGGCGGGCGCGCGACGCTCGGGATCGGCGCCGCGTGGTACGAACGGGAGCACCACGCCCTCGGGGTCCCCTACCCGCCCACGGCCGAGCGGTTCGAGCGGCTGGAAGAGGCGTTGCAGATCTGCCTGCAGATGTGGGATCCGGAGAACAACGGACCGTTCACCGGCACGCACTACCAGCTCGCCGAGACCATCTGCACGCCGCAGCCGGTCAGCCAGCCGCATCCGCCGATCCTCATCGGCGGTGGCGGCGAGAAGAAGACACTGCGTCTCGTGGCGCAGTACGGGGACGCCTGCAATCTGTTCGCGTCGTCGCCCGAGGAGGTCGGACACAAGCTCGACGTGCTCCGCCGGCACTGCGACGACGTGGGCCGCGACTATGCGGAGATCAAGAAGACCTTGCTCTACACCGGCGAGACACTCGGCAACGGAGACGTCGACGGCTTCATCGCCGCCGTAGAGCCCTACGCCCGCCTGGGCATGCAGCAGGTGATCGTCATACCACCGAACGCGCACGGGGCCGCGTGGATCGATAAGACGTGCGTCCCGGCCGCGTCACGGCTCGCCGAACTCGGCTAACCTCGGCTAACTCCGTCGGGCTCCGTCGAGTCGGCGTGATCGCCGGATTATCAACGATCGTCGACATGGACATGTGCACGAGCGTCAATGATCAGTTGTGACAGGGAGTCACGCCACGATGCGGCACGAAAGCCTTTCTTCACGCAAACTTGAATAAAGGCCCGCAGTTCAGTTCCGGAAGGAACCGTGCTCATGGAAGGCACCGACCGCATTCGCTGGCATCGCGGCACATTGATCACAACGATGGTGGCCGTTCTGGGAATCGTCATCGGCCTCGTCGCGGGCATACTGATCGGTCGGGCCAGCGCACCACTTCCGGAATCGTGCCGCGAGGCCGTGCGGGCGGCGGAGAGCGTGGCAGCAGCCATCGAGGAGGAGTGGGCAACCGCGTCGGCAGCCGTGGACGCGACACAGCGGGCGCTCGATGACTCCGATCTGCCGGAGCTGGCCGCCGAGTGCCTCAGGTAATACCGCCCGACGTTCCCTCCCGGCTGCCGCACCAGGGCTGCATGCTGATTGAATGCTGGAAGTGAGTGATCCGCCATCGTCGGGCGACGAGCTGGTCGACATCGTCAACGAACGGGATCGGGTCGTCGGCCGAGCCTCGCGACGCGATGCCTACGCCCGGCGACTCCCGCATCGCTGCGTGTTCGTCCTGGTGCGCGACCATCTCGGACGCGTCTTCGTCCACCAGCGGACCGCTTCCAAGCTCATCTTCCCGTCGCACTGCGACATGTTCGTCGGCGGCGTCGTCCATGCCGGCGAGTCTTACGACGACGCGGCAGTACGCGAGGCCCGAGAAGAGCTGGGCGTGGCCGAACTCGGCCAGCTGACGCGGCTGTTCACGTTTCTCTACGACGACGCGGAACACACGTGGTGGTGCGCGGTGTACGAGGGACGCTGTGACGTGCCCGTTCGTCCACAGGCCGACGAGATCGCCTGGCACTCCTTCCTGACCGACGACGAGCTGGACCGGCGGTTCTCCGAATGGACGTGGACCCCCGACAGTGCGGAAGCCTACCGTCGCCTCCGCTCCCGCTGATCATCGACGTTCTGGGCGGCGGTGACCCCGAACACCGGACGCGCCGCGCGCGAAGGCATGCCAGACTGATGCCTGACGTGCGGCCGTGAACCGGAGGGACACCCATGCCAGCCACCCACCAGTACGAGATCGCGGTCGAGTGGACGGGAAACGAAGGCACGGGCACCTCGCACTACCGCGCCTTCAGCCGAGCACACGAGATCCGTGCTGAGGGGAAGTCAACCTCCATAGCCGCTTCTGCGGACCCGGCATTCCGTGGCGACGCGGAACGATGGAATCCGGAGGAGCTCCTGGTCGCCGCGCTCTCCGAATGCCACATGCTCTGGTATCTGCACCTGGCTGCTAACGCTGGTGTGGTCGTGACTGCTTACACGGATTCTCCGCTCGGCACCATGGTCATGGACGGCGCTGGATCCGGCCAGTTCACCGAGGTCACACTGCGTCCGGTCGTCACCATCACCGACACAGCGATGGCCGACAAGGCCCAGGAGCTGCATCACGATGCCGCGAGCAAGTGTTTCATCGCCCGATCGGTGAACTTCCCCGTCCACCACGCTCCCGAGACACAGGTCGCCTAACTGATCGACGCCTCGCGTTCGCGCGACTTCGACACCCAGACAGGCAGGAACTGTGCCGTTCGGGCCCTTTTACCGCATGTCTCGAGGTCGAAGTCGAGAGTCGGACGCCGTGTCCGGGACAGGGGCGGACTCGACATTCCACGGTCCCGTAGGATCGGAGTCGACCATCCGACGTCACGGCAGGAACGCCGGTGAGGGCACCTCGCGTGCCCGATACCGGGGCCGTCCCGCGACTGTGACCGGGGAGCCGGCCCTCACCGCAAGCCACTGGGGCGCTGGATCGGTGACGGAGGCGCCTGCTCGACTCGCTGGCGCTTGCCCACACCGATCACGCGACTCGGGAAGGCCGAGGGCAGGTGACGATCCGGAAGCCAGGACACTGCCCGGCGTCGTCCGCCGATCCGGGTGCGGGTGACACCCGAGAGAGGACATCATGAACCAGCCACCGTCCCATGCCCGCCTGCTCCTGCTGTCCACCGCCGACACCGACCTGCTCACCGCCGTTCGAGCCGACGACCGGTGGTCGGTAGCCAACCCGGCGCGCACCTCCACCGACGACCTGCCGGTCCTCCTCGAGAACGCCGACGTCGCGGTGGTCCGCCTGCTGGGTGGCCGCGAGGCGTGGCCGGACGGGCTCGACGCGGTGTGTGCCTCCGGGGTTCCCACCGTCGTCGTCAGTGGCGAGTCGAGCCCGGACGCGCAGCTGCACGCGCATTCCACCGTGCCGACGGGGGTGGCCACCGAGACGCAGCGTTACCTGGTGGCCGGCGGGCCGGCCAACCTCGCCCAGCTCGCCGCGTTCCTGTGCGACACGATCCTGCTGACCGGCGAACCGTTCGAGCCACCGGCCGAACAGCCACGGTTCGGTATCCACGACGGCCACGCGGGCACGCGGGCCGAGGACACGGCGACGACGGAGGCGACCGGCGACCAGCACCGCCCCGTTGTCGGGATCGTGTTCTACCGCTCGCACGAGCTCTCCGGCAATACCGCGTTCATCGACGTCCTCTGCGAACAGATCGAGGCCGCCGGTGGCGTACCGCGACCGATCTTCACCGACTCGCTGCGCGGCATCGACCGCGACGAGTACGCGCCGCTGCGCGAGCTGCTCGGCCGGGCCGACGTGGTCATCACCACGGTCCTGGCCAGCGGCGGGCTCGTCGGCGGCAAGGCGGTCGCCGGCGAGGATGACGACGCGTGGAACACCGCCGTCTTCGAACGGCTCGGCGTCACCGTCATCCAGGGAATGACGCTCACCAATACCCGCGACGAGTGGCTGGCGAGCGACGGCGCGATGAACCCGATGGATGCCGCCACGCAGATCGCCCTCCCCGAGTTCGACGGGCGGATCATCGCCGTGCCGTTCTCGTTCAAGGAGATCAGCGACGTCGGTGTACCGCATTACGTCGCCGATCCGGAGCGGGCCCGCCGCCTAGCGGGCATCGCCGTGCGCACCGGCCGGCTCCGGGAGGTACCGAACGCGCGCAAGCGGGTGGCGCTCGTCCTGTCCAGCTATCCGACCAAGCACGCCCGCGTGGGCAACGCCGTCGGCCTCGATACCCCGGCCAGCGCCGTCGAGGTGCTCCGCGCGCTGCGCGACGCCGGCTACGACATCGGCGACCTCGATCTCGACACCCTGGGTCGGGGTGAGGCCGACGACGGCGGCGATGCCCTTCCGGGCGACGCTCTCGTCCACCGGCTCATCGCTGCCGGCGGCCACGACGTCGAGTGGCTCACAGAAGAGCAGCTATCCAACGCCGTCGCCAGCGTGCCGCTCTCCACGTACGCGTCCTGGTTCCACACGCTTCCGCCTGGCCTGCGCGCGAGCATGACCGAAACCTGGGGCGATCCTCCCGGCGAGCTCTACGTCGACACCAGCGGCGACGAGCCGGCCATCGCGATCGCCGGCCTGCGCTTCGGCAACGTCGTCGTGATGATCCAGCCGCCGCGCGGGTTCGGGGAGAACCCGGTGGCGATCTACCACGATCCCAACCTCGCGCCCTCACACCACTATTTCGCTGCCTACCGCTGGCTCCAGGAGCCACAGAGTGCTGGCGGCTTCGGCGCGGACGCCGTGGTCCACCTGGGCAAGCACGGCACGCTGGAATGGCTGCCGGGCAAGGGGCTCGGCCTGTCCGCCGAGTGCGCGCCGGACCCGGTGCTGGGTGACCTTCCGATGGTCTACCCGTTCATCGTCAACGACCCCGGAGAGGCGACGCAGGCCAAGCGCCGCTCGCACGCCGTGCTGGTGGACCATCTCATCCCGCCCATGGCCCGCGCCGACACCTACGGAGATCTGGCCAAGCTGGAGCAGCTGCTGGACGAGTACGCCACGGTCAGCGAGCTCGATCCCGCCAAGGCACCCACCGTGCGCACCCAGATCTGGGAGCTCGTCACGCAGGCCCAGCTGCACCACGACCTGCATACCGACGAGATGCCCGGCGAGGACGAGTTCGACGATTTCGTCCTGCACGTCGACGGCTACCTGTGCGAGATCAAGGACGTGCAGATTCGCGAGGGGTTGCACGTCCTGGGGCAGGCTCCGGAAGGCAACGAGCTGGTCAACGACGTCCTGGCGGTGCTGCGCGCCCGGCAGGTGTTCGGCGGGGAGACGGCCCACCGCGGCCTGCGAGGCGCTATCGCCGCGTGGGCCGGGCTGGACGAGCAGGCGCTGCTGGCCGAGCCCGGAGCCGCCGTGGAGAAGACGGCGGGAGTTAGCGCGCTGCTCGACGTCATCCAGGCGCGGCAGAAGCAGATCGACGACGCCAGCGACAGCGGCTCCGTATCCGGCGACGGCGCCACATCCTCGTCCATTCCGGCGGCACGCACCGCATCCGACGTCGTCGACCTGCTGGAATCGGCTGCCCGGGCGCTCGTGGAGGAGCTGGCCGCACGCGAGTGGCAATCGGGCGAGGTCGAGCGCGTCGTCGCCGACGTGCTCGGCGCCGAGGTGGATCGCACCGGCGAGATCGCCGACGTCATGCGGTTCGGCGCCGAGCAGCTCGTCCCGCGCCTGGCCCGCACCACCGACGAGATCACAAACTGCCTGAACGCGCTGGACAACCGCTATGTCCCTCCGGGTCCGTCCGGATCACCGACGCGGGGACTGGTCAACGTCCTCCCCACCGGGCGCAACCCGTATGCCGTCGATCCCAAGGCGGTCCCGTCCCGGAACGCGTGGGACGTCGGCGTGTCCCTAGGTGATTCCCTACTGCGTCGCCACAAGGCCGAGACGGGCGCTTACCCGACGTCGGTCGGCCTCACCGTCTGGGGCACGGCCGCCATGCGCACGCAGGGTGACGACATCGCGGAGGTGCTCTGGCTGCTCGGCGTGCGGCCGCTCTGGGACGACGCCTCCCGGCGCGTGACCGGGTTCGAGGTCGTCCCCGCCGACGAGCTCACCCTTGACGGCGAGCCACGGCCCCGCGTTGACGTGACGGTGCGTATCTCCGGGTTCTTCAGGGACGCGTTCCCCCACGTCATCGGCGTCATCGACGATGCCGTGCGGACGGTGGCCGAGCTCGACGACGATCCGACAGAGAACCATCTGCGTGCCCACGTCACCGAGGACGTCGACGGCGGCACCGATCCGCGCCGGGCGACGGCTCGGATCTTCGGCTCCAAGCCCGGGTCGTATGGCGCCGGGTTGTTACCACTGGTCGACGCCCGCAATTGGCGCACGGATGCCGACCTTGCCGAGGTCTACGCCGTGTGGGGTGGCTTCGCCTACGGCCGCGGGCTCGATGGTGTCGAGGCGCGAGACGACATGGAAAAGGCCTTCTCCCGCATCCAGGTGGCGGTGAAGAATCAGGACACCCGCGAGCACGACATCGTCGATTCGGACGACTACTACCAGTACCACGGCGGCATGGTCGCCATGGTTCGCCATCTGTCCGGCTCGGCGCCCGCCGCCTACGTCGGCGACTCCGCCGTTCCCGAACACGTACGCACCCGCTCGCTGTCCGAAGAGACCTCCCGGGTCTTTCGCGCCCGCGTGGTCAACCCCAAGTGGATCTCCGCGATGCAGCGTCACGGCTACAAGGGTGCCTTCGAGATGGCGGCCACCGTCGATTACCTCTTCGGCTACGACGCCACCGCCGGCGTCGTCGAGGACTGGATGTACGAGACGCTCACCCGCGAGTACGTGAACGACCCCGAGGTGGCCGAGTTCTTCCGCCAGTCCAACCCGTGGGCGCGCAAGGGCATCGCCGAGCGGCTGCTCGAAGCGTCGCAGCGCGGGCTGTGGTCCGAACCGTCCGACGAGGCGCTCGAAGCACTCCAGCAAGCCATCCTCGAGACCGAAGGTGACCTCGAAGACTAGGAGGCGAGCGGCCGCCGGTCGTTCCGCAGACAACGGTGCCGTGCACGTTGAGTCCACCTCAGAGAGCGCTTTCCTCGATCCCTCGACGTGGACTCAGCGCGCACGGGACGTGGGTTCAGCGTGCACGGCACCGTGAGCCGACGTGCAGACCCACCTCAGCCGAGATCCGACAGATCGGTGTTGGCACCACACAGCACGACGGCTACCCGCTCGCCAGCCGCCGGTCGGTAAGCACCCGACAGCAGCGCGGCCAGGGCCGACGCGGTGCCGTGCTCCACCACCGTGCGGTACTCCTTCCAGAGCATCTGCCGTGCCTCGACGATGTCGGCGTCCTCCACGAGCACCGAGTCGACGCCGGTGCGTACCGCGACCTCGTAGGCGATGGTGCCCACCCGCGAGGCACCCAGCGAGTCGGCTGCGATGCCGGACACGTCGACGTCCACGGGGCCACCCACGTCGAGCGCCGTGCGCAGCGTGGGGATAGCTGCCGGTTCGACGGCAACCACGCGGGCGCTTCCTTCGACGGCCGCGGCGACGCCAGCCATCAATCCGCCGCCCCCGACGGCGAGCAGGATCGTGTCCACCTCACCACCCGTCTGGTCGAGCAGCTCCCGCCCGAGCGTTCCTTGACCAGCACAGATTTCCGGCTGATCGTACGCATGACAGAACAGCGCCCCCGGCTCTTCGGCGCGGGCCGTCGCCGCCTCGTACGCGTCCGCGTACTTGGTGCCCACCTGCATCACGTCCGCTCCCAGGTCCCGGAGCTTCTTCACCTTCACCGGTGGCGCGTTCTCCGGCACGAACACCTGTGCCGGTAGGCCGTGCACTCGCGCCGCGTGGGCGAGCGCCATGCCGGCGTTCCCTCCGGACGCGGCGACGATCACGCGAACCGGGTCATGATCCGATTCGCTTGACGGGGCAGCGGATGCTTCGAGAGCGGCACGGATCCGGTTGAATGCACCCCGGGCCTTGAACGAGCCGGTGTGCTGAAGCTGCTCAAGTTTGAACCACAGCCGTCCCGCCGGCGCGATGACGTCGGGCTCGACGTCGATGACCGGGGTCCGGCGAATATGACCGTCGATACGGGCATGTGCGGCACGAACATCAGAAAGATCGACCATGTCCCCAATCCTCGCCTACCCCGTGGCATGCCGCCAGAACCGGCATCAGTATCCGGAGTTGCCATCCTCCTCCACCGCGACGTCCCCTTCGATCGCGTTGCCGGCGGGGTCGAGCACGAACCAGACGTCGTTGACGCCCTGGCCCTGAATGTCACCCGGGCCCTCGTCGCTGGCGAAGTAGTACAGGGGCCAGTCGCCGTAGGTGGCCTGTGTCATCCCGTCGTCACGCTCGATCGTGCCGAGCAGGTCGGCGTCGACACCCTCGCCGGCCTCGAACTCTCCCTCGAGGATCGGCCAGGCGCTCAGGCAGTCCTCGTCGACGCACGCGCTCTGCCCGGGCGAATCTTCAGTGAACAGGTAGACGGTGCGTCCCTCGTGGTCCACGAGGATCTCACCGGCATCGGTGTCCGTCACGGTCAGGTGCGGACCCTCCGGGGCGGCCACATCGCCGTCGTCGTCGCTGCATGCCCCGAGCGCACCCAGCGCGACAATGCCGAGCAGCGCGAGCGACATCCGTAGTCGGCGGTTCATCGAACCTCCAAGCATCGGTCGTCCGGATGGGCACGTCTCACCGGACCTGGTGTCCATCCGAGGTGTTCGGACACCGGTTGTACGACGCGAAGCCGGACGGAGATTGCGCGCCGCGGAACGGATTCACCCTCGTCACGGCGAGCAAGGCCGACTTCTTGGGTTTGCGGAACGTCCAGAGCGGCATCGAGGGCTCTGGACGTTCCGCAGAGCCAAGAAGTGAGTTCCAAAAAACGGCGCCGGATGCCGATCCGGTACACTGTTCACTGCCGTGGCGTATGGGAATCCGGTGTGAAACCGGAGCGGCCCTCGCCACTGTGATCGGGGAAGCTCCCGGCCGTCCCGTCAAGGGAGCCACTGGGTGGCGCGCCACCTGGGAAGGCAGGCCGGAGGGTGTGGATCCGTCAGCCAGGAGACCGGCCACGGCACTGCAAGCGACGTTCCACGAGGTGATGGAAGGCGGTCGTCCATGGGCCGGTCAGTACGCGAGCGCACCGATGCCTGCCCCGGAGCTCTCACCACACACCATGCCGCGGACGGCCCGCTCGCGCGTATCCGCGTCCCGGGTGGGGCCATCTCCGCCCCGCAGCTAGCCGCCCTGGCCGGGGGCGCCGACGAGTGCGCATCCGGCAAGCTTCACCTCACGTCGCGCGCCAACGTACAGATACGCGCCGTCCGGGACGTCGACGACCTCGCGGCTCGCCTGAGTGGGGCCGGTTTGCTTCCGGCGCCCCCACACGAGCGAGTGCGCAACATCCTGGCCTCTCCGATGAGCGGCATCCGTGGGGGCCTCACCGACGTCCGGCACCTCGTCACCGAGCTCGACGCGGCGATCTGCAACGAGCCCCGGTTGACGGAACTTCCCGGCCGGTTCCAGTTCGGCCTCGACGACGGTCGAGGTGATCTCCCGCCGGGCTCCCTCGACGTCGGCTGGCGTGCCGTCGACGACACGAGCGGCGCGCTCGTCGTCGGCGGTGCCGCCAGCGGCCTGCATGCCGAGAGGAACGTCGCCGTTCCTGCCATGATCAGCGCCGCGCTCGCCTTCCTGGATCTGCGTGCGGAGGACGGGAGCGGCGCCTGGCGAGTGCGCGAGCTCGATCCCACATCCCTGCACCGCCTCCCTCCGATGATCATGAACACTTATCGACCCATGGGGTCGATAAGTGTTCATGATCATCGGAGAGGGGGCGGGGCGGAGAGCGTCGGCGTCTACCGGCACTCCACCGGCGACGCCGTAGCCATCGTGGCCGGCGTGGCCTTCGGCACGCTCACCAGCGCCCAGCTGCGGCTGCTCGCCCAGCTCGCCCCCGAGCGGGCCGTCGTCACGCCGTGGCGCTCGGTCATCGTGCCGGGTCTCGACCCCGACGCCGCCGCTGACGTGACCGCCCGGCTCGACGAGGCTGGCTTCCTGCTGAACCCCGGCGATTCGGCACTGCGCGTGAGCGCGTGCATCGGCAGCCCCGGATGCGCCTCCTCGGCTGCCGATGTCCGGACGGATGCGCGCGCCGTCCTCGCCGAACTTCCGGCCGGCCCACCGATCCACATCAGCGGATGCGAGCGGCGCTGTGGACGGCCGCAGGCCGAACACGTCGACGTCGTGGCCACGAGCGAGGGCTACGTCGTCAACGGCGGCGCCCCCACTGGCCTGTCCTCCATCGTCCCGGGGAGGGACTGACATGCACGACTACATCCGCGACGGCGCCGAGATCTACCGCCAGTCGTTCTCGACCATCCGCGCCGAGGCGAACCTCGCGAACCTTCCACCCGACGTGGCGACCGTAGTCGTGCGAATGATCCATGCCTGCGGCATGGTCGACCTGGTCGACGACATCGCGTTCTCCGCCGACGTGGTCTCTGCCGGGCGCGCGGCCTTGCGGGCCGGAGCGCCGATCCTCACGGACGCGAACATGATCGCCAGCGGCATCACTCGCGCCCGGTTGCCGGCCGACAACGACGTCATCTGCACGCTGTCCGACCCGCGTGTTCCCGAGCTCGCCCACACGGTGGGAACCACCCGCAGCGCCGCCGCCCTCGACCTGTGGCGCGAGCAGCTCGCGGGGTCCGTCGTGGCCATCGGCAACGCGCCGACCGCGTTGTTCCGGCTGTTCGAGCTGCTCGACGACGGCGTCCCGGCGCCCGCCGTCATCATCGGCGTGCCGGTCGGGTTCGTGGGGGCCGCCGAGTCGAAGGAGGAGCTGGAGAAGCGCGCACCAGCACCATATCTGACCGTCCACGGCCGCCGCGGGGGTAGCGCGATCGCCACTGCCGCCGTGAACGCCGTGGCGAGGGAGGACGAATGAGCGACGCCGCATCTAGCAGCGACTCGCACACCGACGTGCGCACGGACTCGCATACCGACGTGCACACCGGCTCGCCCGACGACTCGACCGTCGGCAGGCTCTGGGGTGTCGGGCTGGGTCCGGGCGATCCCGAACTGATCACCATCAAGGCAGCCCGCCTGATCGAGCGAGCCGACGTGATCGCCTACCACAGTGCCCGGCACGGGCGTAGCATCGCTCGCTCGATCGCCGAGCCGTACCTGCGTGGCGACCAGATCGAGGAACCCCTCGTCTATCCGGTCACCACGGAAGGAACGCGGCATCCCGGTGGCTACGAGGGCGCCCTCGCCGAGTTCTACGAGCACGCCGCCAAGCGCCTGGCCGAGCATCTCGACGCCGGGCGGGACGTCGCCCTGCTCTGTGCCGGTGATCCGTTCTTCTACGGCTCCTACATGCACATGCACGAGCGGCTCCGCGAGCGTTACGAGGCGCACGCCGTTCCGGGTGTGACCTCCATCAGCGGTGCGGCGGCCGAGCTCGGTCGCCCACTCGTGCAGCACGAGGAAACGTTCACCGTCCTGCCCGGCACCCTGCCGGAACCGGAGCTGGCGCGGCGGCTGGCGGACACGGACGCTGCCGCCATCCTCAAACTCGGGCGCACGTTCACCTCCGTACGGGACGCGCTTGCCGAGTCCGGGCGCCTGGACGGTGCCTACTATGTCGAGCGGGCCACGTGGGGCGAGGGCCGCATCCAGCGGATCGCCGACGTCGACCCGGAGACCGTGCCGTATTTCTCCGTCGCTGTCGTGCCCCGGGACGAACGGGCGACGCACGGGGCCGCGGAGCAGGTCCACGACGTCGAGACCGGCTCCCGTGGCGAGCAATCGGATCCAGCCTGGCGCGGTGAGGTGGTCGTCGTCGGACTCGGACCCGCTGGTACGCAATGGCTGACCCCGGAGGCCGAACAGGAACTGGCCGCGGCTGACCACGTCGTCGGTTACGGCCCGTATGTCGCACGAGTACCCACGCGGGCAGGACAGCAGCGGCACAGCTCCGGCAACCGCGTCGAGGCCGACCGCGCCGTTCAGGCACTGGAGCTGGCGAGGCAGGGCACCCGCGTCGCCGTGGTCTCGTCCGGCGATCCCGGCGTGTTCGCAATGGCCTCCGCGGTGCTCGAACAAGCCGACGACGCGCGGTGGCAGGGGGTCGATGTTCGCGTCGTCCCCGGTGTGACGGCTGCGCAGGCGGCGGCCGCACGCGTCGGCGCACCACTCGGCCACGATTTCTGCATGCTCTCGCTGTCGGATCGCCTCAAGCCCTGGAGTGTCATCGAGCAACGCCTCGATGCGGCCGGCGCCGCCGATCTCGTCGTCGCCCTCTACAACCCCGCATCGCGCAGCCGGCGGGCCCAGCTCGACAAGGCGCGGGCCGTGCTCGCGCGGCACCGGTCACCGGGCACGCCTGTCGTCATCGCCCGCGATGTCGGCGGCGACGACGAATCGGTGCAGGTGAGCACGCTCGAAGGCTTCGATGCCGACGACGTGGACATGCGCTGCCTGGTGATCGTCGGCTCCTCACGCACCCGGACCACGGAACGGCCGGACGGGAGCGTGCGCGTCTGGACACCGCGAACCTACGGGGAAGACGCCGTGTCAACGGCAGGCCAGTCGCCTACTGACTGACCGATCCTGACCCCGCCTGCCCGCTGCTTTCCGGCATCTGAGGAGACGCCGTCCATTGGGTAACCAGGCCGTTCTCACACCCAGGGTGGACGCACACCGACCGAATGCCCTGCCGTTTCCAGCGTGGTGACGACCTCGGGAGGCAACGAGAGACCACCGTCACGTGCCTTCTCGTAGTTGCGCCATTCGAGCTGTCCGGGGTGCCGGATCTCCTCGGCGCCGTCGGCAAGCGGCGCGGCGTGGATCCGGTCGAGGAAGCTCTCGACGCGCGCGGCGTAATCCGGGGAGCCGCCGAAAAGACTCGGGTCGATCGCGAGAAAGGCATGGGACACGTCGTTCGGCCGGTCCATCTCGAAGTACCAGCTGGGCACCTGGTCGGACGTGGCGGCGTTCGCCAGCAGGCCGGTGAGCGCATCCACCAGCAGCGCGAGGCCGTAGCCCTTGTGGCCGGCCATCGGCATCATCGCTCCCTCACCGGGGTAACGCGAGGGATCGGTGGTCGGCCTGCCGGCTCCATCGACGATCCACCCTTCGGGAACCTCGGCGCCGTCCTCGCGTGCCTGGATCACCTTGAGGGAGGCGACCGCGCTCAGGCTGATGTCGAAGACGACCGGTCGGTGCCGTCCCGCCGGCAGCGCATAGGCGATGGGGTTGTTGCCGAGGACCTTGCCGCGCGCGCCGGGCACCGTCATGTTGGGGTCGACGTTGCTCGCCGTGAGCCCGATCAGGCCATCCTCCGCTGCCATCAGGGCGTAGAGTCCGGCCGCTCCGAAATGCGTCGACGAATGCACCGCGACCACGGCGATGCCGGCCTCGCGTGCCTTCTCGGTTGCCGTTCGCATGGCCTGAGTCCCGCTGACCATACCGATCGCGTGGTGGGCGTCGAGCAGGGCGAAGGCCGGTCCGTCGACCTCGGTCGTCGGACGGGCAGTGAGATCGATCGCACCCCGCCGGGATTTCTCGAGGTATCCGGCGAGGTTCTTCAGCCCGTGCGAGTGGATGCCGAAGGCGTCCGTGCGGGTGAGCAAGCTCGCGGTGGCCTGCGCGTCCTGCTGGCTGGCTCCGGCCGCGGTGAGACACTGGGCTGCAAAGGTCTCGAGCTCCACATAGGGAACCGTGGTCATGCCTTGCTCCTGAGCCGATCCGTCACATCGTCATGCCGCCGTCGATCACCACGACGGATCCGGTCATGAAGGCCGCCTCCGCGGATGCGACGTGCGCGAT
Organism: Phytoactinopolyspora halophila; assembly: GCF_003287285.1. Lineage (GTDB taxonomy): Bacteria > Actinomycetota > Actinomycetes > Jiangellales > Jiangellaceae > Phytoactinopolyspora_A > Phytoactinopolyspora_A halophila. The sequence continues at coordinate 50,460 of NZ_QMIG01000009.1, read as the reverse complement.
CGTGTGGGCGATCTCGCGAGGCAACCCCAGCCTGCCCATGGGCTGACGATGCACGAACGCCCTCTCGGCTGCGTCCGGGTCAGGGCTGGAGTTGATCTTCTCCTCGATCGCCGGGGTCAACGTCGTACCAGGGCAGACACAGTTGACACGGATTCCGTCCGGCACGTGGTCCACTGCCATGGAGCGGCTCAACGCGACGATCGCTCCCTTGGTGGCGGAGTACACGGCGCGGTCCTGGTGGCCCTTGATGCCGGCCACGGACGCCACATTCACGATCGTCCCGCCGCCGCGTGCGCGCAGCGCCGGCATGGCGGCACGGGACATGAGGATCGTGCTCGTGACATTGACGTCCAGCATGCGCTGGACGTCGTCCTCGGACGTCGTCTCCACGGTGCCGGGAATGGTGAGTCCGGCGTTGTTCACCAGTATGTCGAGGCCGCCGAACTCGGTGACGGCCATCTCGACCGCACCGGCGGCCGTCGCCGGTTCCGCGACGTCGCCCGGCGCGTACGCCGCGCGCCCCCCGGACGCGACGATCTCGTCAACCGTGGCCTGGCCGCGGCCCGCACCATTCCTCGAATTCACGACCACGTTGGCACCGTGCGATGCCAACAGCAGCGCTGTCTCGCGTCCGATTCCGGCACCGGAACCGGTCACAATCGCGGTCCGTCCGCTGAAGTCCACGACGACCTCCTATCAGTAGATCAGCTGCGGCAGCCACAGGGCGAGCTCCGGGACGAAGGCAAGGAGAACGATGAGCCCCACGAGGGCCAGGAACAAGTACACGGACTCTCGCAGGTAGGCCGGGACCGTCGTATCGAAGAGCGAGCAGACGACGAGCATGATGACGCCGATCGGGGGCGTCAACAGGCCCGTGGTGAGCGTCAGCACCATGACGATGCCGAAGTGGACCGGGTCGATCCCCACTTCCGTGATCACGGGCATGAGCATCGTGGTCAGGAGCAGGATCAGAACCGTGGAGTCCATGAACATCCCGGCCACCAGGAGTGCCACGACCAGGACGATCAAAATCACCTGCGGATTCTCCGAGATCCCCAGAAGCGCCTCCATGATGCGCTGCGGGATCCGATCCCATGTCAGGCCATGACCCCACGTGCCGGACAACGAGATCAAGAGCATGATCATGCCGACGTCGTTGACGGTGTCTTGCAACGCCCGGGTGAACCTGGCCCAGGTGAGCTCGCGATATATGACCACCCCCACCAGGAGGGCATAGGCGACGGCGAAGGCACCCGCCTCCGAAGGGGTGAACACGCCGAACCGGAGTCCGACGATGAGGATGACCGGGAAGATCAACGCCCATACGCCGGCGAGCCCGGTTCGGACCACCGTGCCCAGCGGAGCCCGGCGCGATAGCTCACGCTCGTACCCCCGGCGGCGGGCCGTCACCACCACGGCGAGCATCAGCACCACCGTCATGAGGACACCCGGGACGACACCCGCGGCGAACAGCCGGCCGATGGAGACCTCGCCGAGCGTCCCGTACAGGATCAACCCGGTCCCTGGCGGCACCATCGTCACGATGACGGCCGACGTGCCGATGACACCAGCCGCGAAGCCGGGGACGTACTTGCGCTCCAACATTCCCGGACCGAGTACGCGGCCGTACATGGTGGCGTCACCGATCGCGGAGCCCGTGACGCCACCCATCATGAACGAGCTGACGACACCGACATGGGCGAGCCCGGCCCGCAGATGCCCCGTCAACGCCGACGCGAAATCCAGCAAGCGCCGCGTCATCCCGGTCTCGTTCAGGCAGTTCCCGGCGAAGATGAACATCGGGATGGCCAGAATGGCGAAGTTCTGTGTCTGCGTCAGCGTGACCTGCGGTGGGATGGTGAGGCTGAGCGAGCCCTCCATGAGGAAGAACAGGAAGCCGGAGATCCCGATGGCGAACGCCACGGGCATCCCTATCGCCACCAGAACCAGGAAGACGACGATGACCGTGATCACGTGACACTCCGCCGCAGCACGTCCATCGTGTGCCTGATCCGGTGTGCCGTGGTGTACAGCATGAGCAGGCAGCCGGTGGGGACGGCGAGGGTCACCCAGGTGTAGCTCAGCCAGGGCAGACCGTCGAAGCTTCGGTCGGCGGTGGTGTAAGCGAGTCTCGTCCCGAGCACGACGAAGGCCAGGAGGAACAGCGCGATCAGCAAGTGATTGACGAGCTGCAACCAACTGCGCACCCGCGGCGACAGCCGCTCGACGAGCACATCGATGCTCACCATCCGGTTGTGCCGCCACGCCACGTCTGCGCCCACGAACACTCCCCACGCGAGGAAGAACGTGGCCAGGTCCACCGCCCACGCAACCGGCTGGCCAACGGTGCGCGCGAGCGCCGAGACCAGTACGAGCACGGCTATCAGCGCGACGCACATCTGGGCGAACCGCAGCTCCACCCGTCCGAGCATCCCGTAGGGTCCCGGCTCTGTCCGTACCTCGCCGTTCTGCACTCCGTCGCCGCGACCGTCTGCTCCGCTCGCCCCGCCGGTCCCGGTCATTCCTTGCCGATCTCCGACCAGATCTGGTCCCTGACCTCGGTGAGCCCGAGGGCGTCGTAGGCGGCCTCCCCGGCTTCGCGGAACGCCTCGACGTCCGGGTCCTCGTTGATGGTCATGCCCTGGTCGACCAGCTCGTCCTTGATCTCTGCGATTTCCTCCTCCATGACCTGGGACGTCTCGCGCCCGGCACGGTCGGCCTCCTCGACGAGGATCTCCTGGTACTCGTCGGGCAGCGAGTTGAACCACTCGGCGCTGACCACCTCGAAATTGACCAGCAGGATGTGACCGGTCTCGGTGGCGTGGGACACGACCTCGTGGAGGCTTCCCGCGGGAATGTTCGCGTAGACCAGTTCTGCCCCATCGATGGCGCCTTGCTGGAGGCCGGGATACACCTCGCCGAAGTCCATGGCCACTGGCGATGCGCCGAGCGCCCGGATCGACTCCTGCCAGATCGGCGCGCCTGGTGTGCGGACTCGCAGGCCGTTCAGGTCTTCGGGGGTGTTGATCTCCTGGTTCGTGAAGAAGTGCCGGTGCGTCTGCACCCAGTTGAACGAGATGACCTTCAGCCCCTGGTCCTCGAGTTCGTCCAGATAGCCCTGCATCGTCTCGCTCTCGCGCAGGGCCTCGACTTCGTCGAGGCTTTCGACGAAGTATGGGCCGTTGACGACGGCCACGTCCTCCACGTACTGCCCCAGCCGTGCGGCATCGGTGTTCTGCCCGATGGCGGCGCCGTCCTGGATCTGCTCGATGATGTCTTCCTCCACGCCGAGTTCGGCGGAGGGGTACACCTCGATGGTCAGGCCGCCGTCGGTGCGCTCCTCGACGGCTTCGGCCCAGGAGAGGAATCCCTCGTGAAACGGCTCGGATTCGGAGAGTACGTGGTTGAAACGGAGCTCGTAGGTCTCCTCACCGGCCGAGCCGTTGTCGCACGCGGCCAGCCCCAGAGCCGCGGTTACGCCGATTGATAGTATCAGTGTCACTCTGCGCCGTTGCATGCTCGTTCCTCCCGAGAGAGCCGGGCGTGCAGTTTTAGCGTCATCTGGCCAGGTTATTGGGGTCCCGTCGGACCAGTACAGGCCATAGTGCCACCACCCGCACGAGCACACAAGTACTCTCTTTTGCGCGATGGGAGAGACATCACGGAGCCGTGCGGCCCGCGTCGCCCGGTGGATCGGGCAGGGAAAACTCCGCTCGAACCCGCACCACGAGCTGACGCGAGTACAGCTCGGCAGCCTCCGGCATACGCTCCACGATCGCCCGTGCGGTGGTTTCGTGGTAGTCGATCACTTCGGCGACCGGGACCGCCGGCGACAAGCCGAGCCGGGTGCGGCCCACGAGCACCGACCGCACGACCTGGTCGAGCGCGGCGAGCATCTCGTTTCCGCTGACGTGTAGAAGCGTTTCATGGAACGCGACGTCGGTCATCAGGTATTCATCTGTCTCGCCCAGGCCCTGCTCACCCAGCTCGCGAAGCCGGCGAGCGAGATCCACGAGCCGCTGGCGATCGTCCGGCGACGCGTGCAGAGCGGCCCCACGTGCGGCCATCGGTTCGACGGCGATACGAAGGTCGAGCAGCGAACGGAGCTGGGCGTCCCGGCCCGCCCCTGCCAGGCGCCACTCGATGACCTGCGGGCTCAGCACATTCCATTGGGATTCGTCCGTGACGATGAGCCCGACACGGCGGCGAGCCTCGAGCATGCCCAACGATTCCAGCAACCTCATGGCCTCGCGAGCGACGGTCCGGGAGATCCCGTACTCCTTCTCCAACTCCGCCAGGCTCACCACGCTGCCGGCCGGGAGTTCGTAGCCGGCGACACGACGCCCGAGCGAGTCGGCTACACGGAGGTGCAGCGATTCAGACGCCATAGGATCACCCGCCGACGGCCCGTAGGGCGCCATCCACCCCGTGGCGGCCAAGCGCGGTGTAGAACTCGGCCACCGCTTCGACCAGCTCCTCGTCGCCCGACAGATCTGGCCCGAAGACGGAGCGAATGCCCAGCACGTCGCGCACCGCTTCGTGGTCGTTTCGCGCGGAGGCCAGGAGGCGGCGCACGGTGTCGCCTTCCGGATCCCCCACGTCGGCGATAGAGCCGTCCGCGCGCTCCGCGGAGAGGGCGCGCATCCAGGCGGCGATCAACAGGGCGCCGTAACGGGGCAGCGCCCCGTCTGCGCGGCGCTGCCGGAGGGCACCCAGGAGACGCTGTGGCAGCTTCTTGCTACCATCCATGGCCACCTGCGCAGTGCGGTGGCCCAGTGCCGGGTTGGCGAACCGGTGCAGCACCTCGTCGCGGTAGGAGGAGAGGTCAACGTCCGGGGGCGGTGTCACCGTCGGTATCTGATCGTCGTTCAGCAGCCGCAGCACGGCACCCCGAATTCGCTCGTCCGCCACGGCCTCCGCGATGGTGTCGTGGCCCATCAGCACGCCGAGGTAGGCGACCAGCGAGTGCGCCGCGTTCAGCAGCCGCAGCTTGACCCGCTCGTAGCGCTCGACATCGTCGGTCAGAACGGCTCCGGCGAGTTCCCAGGGAGGGCGAGCTCCGGTGAAGGCGTCCTCGATCACCCACTGGGTGAACGGCTCGGCCACCACCACGCCCTCGTCGCGGAGGCCCATCAGCTCTTCCACCTCGGCGCGGTCCCGTTCACTGGTTGCCGGCACGATGCGGTCGACCATGGTGTTGGGGAAGGCAACCTGCGTGGCGATCCAGTCCCCGAGCGGGCCGCGCTCGGTAGCGGGCAGCCGGTCGACGAAGTCGAGGACCAATCGGCGCAACATCGCGCCGTTCGACGTGAGGTTGTCGCACGAGATGATCGCGATGGGTGCGCCCCCTCCGGCGCGGCGCCGCTGGAGGCCGCGCACCAGCTGGCCCACGACGGTGCGCGGCGGCTGACCACCGAGGTCGGCGGCGACTTCGTCGTCGATCCGCAGGCCGTTCGTAGCGGGATCTTGGCGGTACCCCTTCTCGCTGACGGTCAGGGTCACGGCATGGACGGACGGCGCCGCGATCTTCTCGACGACCGTCTCCGGTTCGTGGGCGGCGCACCGCACATCACGCAGCGCGCCCATCACCTGGAGGCGTGGTGCGGTGATCGCGTCCCGCACCAGCAGGCTATAGAGGCCGTCCTGGGGAGCCAGCTGCCCGGGCACCGTATCGCTTCGCTGGCTGAAGCCACAGATTCCCCAGGCGTGGTGTCCTTCCTGGAGCAGCTCGTGGGTGTAGGCGGCCTGGTGGGCGCGGAAGAATGCCCCCACTCCGAGATGCACGATCCCGGCCTCGATCGCTCGCGGATCGTAACCCGGGACTCCTCCCGCTCGTACCCGCCCGAGCGACGCGAGGCCCAGACGCTGCGAAGCCGTGCTCATGCCTACACACGCTCCCGTCCGTCGGGGAACCAGTTGCGTCGTCGATGGTATGCGGAGCCCACGGGCACGTCAGCGAGCAGGCCGACCGGAGTACGCTCGGCCTGACCTTATCGATCACCGTCCCGCACGTCGCCGTAACGCTCGTAGTGCACGGCCTCGGTGAGCGGACGGCGACGGCGCCACCCGGCACGTTCCAGATCAGGGGTCGAGGCGAGCTCCGACACCGGACCGAGGCACAGCCACGCCACGGGCCGCACGCCTTCCGGGAGGCCGACGAGCGAGGCGAGGAACTCCTCGCGGTAGAAGCTGACCCAGCCCACGCCCAATCCTTCTGCCGTGGCCGCGAGCCAGAGGTTCTGAATGGCCAGGCACACCGAGTACAGCCCGGCATCGGCGATGGCGTGGCGCCCGAGCACGTCCGGAGCTCCGCGCGCGGGGTCGTAGGTGACCACGATTCCCAGGCTCGATTCGAGGATTCCCTCGATCTTGATCTTGGCGAACGTCCCTCCCCGCTCGCCGGACAGCGTATCGGCGAACACCTTGCGCTCCTCCATGACGTGCTCGCGAAACGTCGCCCGCGTCGACTCGTCACGCACCAGCACGAAGTCCCATGGCTGGCTGAGCCCCACGCTCGGGGCCGAGTGCGCCGCGCCCAGGACCCGGTCCAGCACCTCGTCCGCGATAGGCGCGCCGGTGAACTCGCCCCGCACGTCCCGGCGACGTGTCACGACATCGTAGAAGTTCGCGACCACCGGTTCCGGACCCGTGACCATCAGATACCGTCCTCTCGTTCGTCCTTCGATGCCTTCCCGATCGCACCAGCGTGCGCGAGCACCCACGCCGCGGCCTCATCCACCGTCTCGACCGTGTGGACTCGCGGCCGGGACGGGCGGCGCACCACGACGACGGGCACGCCCAGCCGCCGCGCAGCGTCGAGTTTCGCCGCCGTGTACGTTCCGCCGCTGTCCTTGGTGACCAGCAGGTCGATCCCGTGCTGGCGCATGAGGTCGATCTCACCGTCGACCGTGTACGGTCCCCGGTCCAGCACCACCTCGCAGCGCGCAGGCAGCGGCGGGTCCGGCGGGTCGACACACCGGATCAGGAACCATGGCTGGTCGAGGCCCGCGAACGCCGCCAGGCCTTGCCGTCCCGTCGTCAGGAAGATCCGCGTTCCCAGCCGGGCACAAAGCTGCGCCGCCTCGTCGAGCGAGCCGGCCCACCGCCAGTCATCCGCCGCACCAGCATGCCAGCCGGCACGTTCCAACCGCAGCAGCGGGACACCGGCTTCCCCGGTCCCCGACGCGGCGGACTGGCTGATGCGCGACGCGAACGGATGCGTGGCGTCGACGACGCAGCGCACGCCGGTTTCCCGCAGCCAGGTCGCCAGTCCCCGGGCGCCACCGAACCCCCCGATACGCACCTCGCCGTCGGGCAGTCGCGGCGCCCGCACCCGGCCGGCCAGTGACGACACCACGTGAACCCCGTGGCGCACGAGCTCGGCGGCCAGTGCACGTGCTTCCGAGGTTCCCCCGAGCACGAGAACGGGGCCGCGACGTTCGTGAGCGCCGGCGTTCACGTCATACTCCAGGAAGGCCGGATGAACCGACAGATCGACCGAGATCCGGCCCGGCCGATGGACCGGGAGCGGGAGAACGAGCAGTGACGACGGAACGGACCAGCGAGGGCATGCGCTACGGCTGGACCACCGGCGCATGCGCGACGGCGGCCACCACAGCCGCATATACCGCACTGCTCACCGGCGATTTCCCCGATCCAGTCGAGGTCGTCCTCCCGAAGGGCAAGCGGCCCGCATTCGCCCTGGCCACTGAACGCCTGGAAGCCGACTCGGCGAGCGCCGGAGTGATCAAGGACGCCGGCGACGACCCGGACGTCACGCACGGCGCCCTGATCGTCGCGACCGTCCGCGCCGGCGAGCCGGGCTCGGGCGTCACGTTCCGCGCCGGTGACGGCGTGGGTACCGTCACGCGCCCGGGGCTTCCCCTCACGGTCGGCGAACCGGCGATCAACCCCAAGCCCCGCCAGTTCATGCGCGAGGCGATCGAACGCGTGGCGACGGCACACGGTGGCAGCGCGGACGTCGTCGTGGAGATCTCCATCCCGCACGGCGACGAGATGGCCCGCCACACCTGGAACCCCCGGCTGGGCATCGTCGATGGCCTGTCCGTGCTCGGCACGACCGGTGTCGTCGTCCCCTACTCGTGCTCGGCCTGGATCGACAGCATCCGGCGCGGCATCGACGTCGCCCGGGCCCTGGAGCTCACGCACGTGGCGGCCGCGACCGGGAGCACATCCGAACGGGTGGTGCAGGAGATGTACGCGCTGCCGGACAGTGCCCTGCTCGACATGGGTGACTTCGCCGGCGCCGTGCTGAAGTACCTGCGCCGCCATCCCCTTCCCCGGCTGACGATTGCCGGGGGATTCGCCAAACTGTCGAAACTGGCTGCCGGGCACCTGGATCTGCACTCCCAGCGCTCGCAGGTCGACTTCACATTGCTCGCCGAGCTGGTCACCACGGCGGGGCATCCGCAGCTGGCGGATCCGATCCGTGCGGCCAACACCGCCATTCACGCCCTGGAGCTCGCCCAGGATGCCGGCGTCGACCTCGGCACGCTCGTCGCTCGCCGGGCACGCGAGGCGGCTGCCGACGTGCTGCGTGGTGCACCCGTCACCGTCGACGTCGTGGCCGTCGACCGGGCCGGCGCGGTCGTCGGCCGTGGTTGAGAAGATCCGGCGCGTCGAGACCCTCTCCGGATCTCTCGTACCTGCACTCACAGCGATGACGGTTGCTTCGAACGGTCACGGTCAGCCGAGTACAGGAAGCTGTCGGGGAACCCTTCGGCGGCCAGCACCGGCCCGACGAAGATGGTCGCCGCCCGGGTGATCCCCGCGTCGCGGACCGCGCGCGCGATGCCGCCCAGCGTCCCGCGGATCACCTGCTCACCGGGCTGGCTTGCCTGTGCCACGACGGCCGCGGGACAGTCCGTCCCGTAGTGGGGCACGAGTTCGTCCACCAGCTGTTCGACCCGGTTGACGGCCAGGTGCAGCACGAGTGTCGCTCCGCTGGCCGCGAAGGTGGCAAGCTCCTCCCCCTCCGGCATGGACGTCGACCTGGCCTGCGCCCTGGTCAGCACCACACTCTGGCCCACGGCGGGCACGGTCAGTTCCCGCTTCAGCAGTGCCGCCGCAGCGGCGAACGCGGGAACCCCGGGCACGACCTCATACGGCACCCCGGCCGCGTCGAGGCGGCGCATCTGCTCGGCGACCGCGCTGTAGATCGACGGGTCGCCGGAGCACAGCCGCGCCACGTCGGCGCCCCGCGCATCGGCGGAGGCGAGCTCGTCGATGATCTGGTCGAGAGTGAGATCGGCGGTGTCGATCAGGTGGGCGCCTTCGGGACAGTGGTCCAGCAGCTCCGTGGGGGTCAAGCTTCCCGGATACAGGCACGTTCCGCACTGGGCAAGCAGGTCCCGGCCGCGCACGGTGATCAGATCGGCGGCACCGGGACCGGCGCCGATGAAGTAGACGGTCAACGATTCTCCTTGCTCGCGTTCCACTGGGTGACGGCCCGCGCCGGTTCCCAGCCGGTCAGCCCACCCAGCGGTGCGGCACGCTCCAGCGAGTGCCGCACCAGCTCGCCACCGTAGGCGGCATGCGCGCGGACAAGCGCCGCCTCGGATTCGAGCGTCACGGCGTGGGCGACGATCCGGCCACCCGGACGCAGCGCGGTCCAGCACTCGTCGATCAGCCCCGGGGTGCTCACCCCGCCGCCGACGAATACGGCGTCCGGCGCCCGGTCGGTCTCGTCCAGCTCGGTGAACGCTCGTGGCGCCGACGCCTCGACGACCCGCAATCCGGGCACGCCCAGACGTTGCGCGTTGCGCGTGACACGCCCGGCCCGTTCGGTACGCGGCTCGACCGCGACCGCCCGGTTGGAGGGGTGCGCGCGCATCCATTCGATCGCGATGCTGCCCGAACCCGCGCCCACGTCCCACAGCAGCTGACCGGGAAGCGGGTTCAGCCGGGCGAGGCAGCTGGCCCGCATGTCTCGCTTGGTCAGCTGGCCGTCGTGCTCGAACGCCTCGTCGGGCAAGCCCGGCACGGTGGCCAGCGGCCACGTTCCGGGGTCCGGCTCGCATTCCACCGCGACGACGTTGAGCCGCGCAGCTTCCGGATGCCCCCAGTCCCGCGCGGTTCCCTTGACGCAGCGCTCGTCGGCACCGCCCAGGTTCTCCAGCACCCACACCCGGCTGGCGCCGTAGCCGTGCTCGGTGAGCAGCGAGGCGACCAGCGCCGGCGTGGATTCGTCCGAGCTGAGAATCAGCAGCAGCTGGGCCGGCGCCAGTGCCCGCGCGATCCGGCGCACCTCCCGCCCGACGACGCTGATCACCTCGGTACGGTCCGCGGCCCAGCCCAGCCGGGCCCGTGCCAACGCCACCGACGAGACAGCCGGGACGATGCGCACGGCGTCGCTGCCGAAGAGCTCGATCAACGTCGTCCCCACCCCACTCACCAGCGGATCACCGCTGGCCAGCACCACCCGACGGCGGCCCTCGTGCGTCGCGAACAGGCGTGGCAGCCCGTCACGTAACGGCTTCGGCCACGAGACCTTCGTCACATCGTCGCGTGGGACCATGTCCAGGTGACGCTGACCGCCCACCAGCACGTCGGCCCGTTCGACGATCTCGCGTGCGTGATCCGTCAGCCCTGGCCAGCCGTCCGCGCCGATGCCCACGACGCAGATCACGTCCGCAGGTGGGATCGTCGGGGAGGGCACGGGGTTCACGAGAGTCACGGTAGCTTGCGTCCGGCAGACTGAACGGTATGGCCCTCACTCGACAGGAGGCGGCACTTCCCCGGCTCGCCATCGCGGCGCCCGCATCCGGGCACGGCAAGACCACTATCGCCACCGGTCTGATGGCGGCTCTTCGGCACCGTGGCCTCGAAATCTCCGGGCACAAGGTCGGTCCCGACTACATCGACCCGAGCTACCACGCACTCGCCACGGGCCGGGCCGGGCGGAATCTCGATCCGCACCTGCACGGTGAGGAACGTCTCGTTCCACTGCTCCTGCACGGCGCCCAGGCGGGATCGCGCCCTGCCGACGTCGCCATCATCGAAGGGGTCATGGGCTTGTTCGACGGCGCGCTTGGCACCGACGGATTCGCCTCGACCGCCCACGTGGCCACGATCACCCACACGCCCGTCGTCCTGGTCGTCGACGCCCGCGCGATCTCGCGCAGCATCGCCGCCATGGTGCACGGATTCGCCACCTACGACACGCGAGTGTCGCTGGCCGGGGTGATCCTGAACAAGGTTGGCTCCGAACGCCACGAGACGGAGCTGCGGGCCGCCCTCGACGGGATCGGCATCCCGGTTCTCGGCGTGCTGTACAGGTCCGACGATCTCGAGGTGCCCAGCCGGCACCTGGGCCTGGTCCCCGTGGCGGAGAGGGAGCCGGAATCCGGGCGCGTGCTCGACGCCCTGCGCGAGCGGATCGGCCGCGGCATCGACCTCGACGCCGTCGTCCAGGCCGCCCGCACCGCGCCGGCACTCGCGGGATCGGCATGGGATCCGCGCGCCGAGATCGCCGCTTCGAACGGCGACGACGCGGGAACCGTCTCTGATGATCGCGGGCACCGCTCCGACGGGCTCACCACCGGTGATCGGCGAGCCCGCCCCGTGATCGCTGCCGCGGCCGGGCCCGCTTTCACCTTCCGCTACGCCGAGAACATGGAACTGCTCGACGCCGCAGGGATCGACGTCGTCGACCTCGATCCCCTCACCGACGACGCGCTACCTGCCGGATGTTCCGGGTTGTACTTCGGCGGCGGATTTCCGGAGGTCCATGCCGAGCTGCTGAGTGCCAACGAGCCGCTGCGCACGGCCGTCGCGGAAATCGCGCGAACCGGCCCCGTCGTCGCCGAGTGTGCCGGGCTCACCTACCTGTGCCGGGAGCTCGACGGGCTACCGATGGCTGGCGTGCTCGACGCGTCGGCACAGATGACAGAACGGCGCACGCTCGGGTATCGCAGCGCCGTCGCCGCCACCGACAACCTGCTCGCACCAGCGAGCCAGCAGGTCACCGCGCACGAGTTCCACCGCACCCGGGTCACGCCGGGCCATGGTGACCCGGCGGCCTGGCAGTGGGACGGCCACGCCGAAGGGTTCGCGACCAGCCGCGTTCACGCGTCGTACCTGCACGTCCACTGGGCCGGACACCCCCACATGGCCCGCCGGTTCGCCGCGGCCGCCCGGCACCGGTAGAGTATGAGCCGCCGTGGTGTACGGGAATCCGGTGCAATGCCGGAGCGGCCCTCGCCACTGTGATCGGGAAGCTCCCGGCCTCATCTCCTGCACAGGAGAGCCACTGGACAGCGCGCTGTCTGGGAAGGCAAGCCGGAGGGTGTAGACCCGTTAGCCAGGAGACCGGCCACGGCACTGGATAGTCCGATTCCACGAGGTGATGGAAGGCGGTCCCCATGGCCGTATCTGCACGTGCCCCCCGTTTCCGGTTCTCTCGAACATTTCGCGTGATCGGCCTCGCGTGCGGCGCCGTTCTGCTCGCAAGTTGCGGCGGCGCCCACAGTTCGACGGAGAGCGCGACGGCGTCCGACGACGACGGCTCAACTCCCGGCGACGCCGATACCGACACGATCGACAACTGCGGCGTCGACGTTCCGCTCGATGGTGCTCCGGAACGGGTCGTCACCATGAACCAGGCGGCGACGGAAGTGATGCTCGCCCTGGGGCTCGAAGATCGTCTGGTCGGGACGGCGTACCTGGATGACGAGATCCTGCCGGAGTACGCCGACGCGTACGCGTCCGTTCCCGTCCTCGCGGACGAGTACCCGTCCACCGAGACCCTTCTCGACGCCGAGCCGGATGCGGTGTATGCCGCGTATTCGAGCGCGTTCGACCCGGAGCACGCGGGTGATCGGTCGGAGCTGGCCGAGCTGGGCATCCTGAGCTACCTGTCTCCGAGCGCCTGCCCGGAGACGCCGAGTGACGAGCCGCTCGACATCGAGCTCGTGTGGCAGGAGATCCGGGAGATCGGCACCATCTTCGGCGTCTCGGAGAGGGCCGATGAGCTCATTGCCGAGCAGGAGGACGCGCTCAAGGCTGCCGTACCCACGGACGACGGCCGTCCGCCGCCCACGGTGATGTGGTGGGACGGCGGTTCCGACGCACCCCGCGTCGGCGCGTGCTGCGGCGCGCCGGGAATGATGATGGACGCCGCCGGCGCCGAGAACGTCTTCGGCGACATCGACGGCAGCTGGACCGACGTCAGCTGGGAGCAGGTTGTCGAACGCGACCCGGATGTGATCGTCCTGATCGATGCCGAGTGGAGTCCGGCGGACGAGAAACGCGACGTCATCGCGTCGACGCCCGCCGTGAGCGAGCTGCCAGCCGTGCGGGAGCAACGGTTCGTCGAGGTCCCGTTCTCCGCCACCACCCCCGGCGTGCGCAACGCGGGCGCGATCGTGGACCTCGCGGAGGAGCTGGAGGTGCTGCGTTGAGCACGAACCGCACCCTCCGCACCGGCGCTTCCGCTCCTCGCCCGCGACATCCGGTCCTCGTCGGCAGCCTCCTGCTGGCCGCCGCCGTGGCGAGCGCCTGCGCCGGAAGTGAAAGTAGCTCCGGTGCCACCCAGAATGGCGCGGTCGAGCAGCCACAAGAAGGGGACACGACGCCGCTGAGTGGCAGCAACACCCCGCTCACCATCGACAATTGCGGTGTCGAGATCACCATCGAACGCCCGCCCGAGCGGGTCGTCCCGCTCAACAAGCCAGCCACCGAGATCCTGCTCGCCCTCGGCCTGCAAGACCGCATTGCTGCGGCGGCAGGCGAGCCCGACGAGCACGTGGCGCCCGAAGTAGCCGACTCGTTCGAGCAGCTCGACATCATGGTGGAGAGCGGGTATCCGAGCGCTGAAACCCTGTTCGACCTCGAACCCGACTTCGTCTACGCCGCCTACCCGAGTGCCTACCGCGAGGACGACGAGGGCGTGGCCAGCCGGGACACGTTCCGTGACCTCGGCATCCCCACGTTCCTCTCGCACGGCCGGTGCCCGGATCGGGACGAGAGCGAGCCGATGAGCATCGAGGAGATCTGGGCCGAGATCGAAGAGATCGGCACCATCTTCGGAGTGGAGGACCGGGCGGCCGCGCTCATCGAGCAGCAGCGAAAGACCTACGAGGACACGCTGGCCTCGCTCGACGATCTTCCCCCGATGTCGGTCTTCTGGTGGGACATGAAGACCGACGCGCCCTTCGTCGGCGCCTGCTGCGGCGCGCCCGGAATGATCATCGAGTCGCTCGGCTTCGCGAATATCTTCGACGACATCCCGGGCCACTGGGCGGACGCGAGCTGGGAGCAAGTCATCGAGCGGGATCCGGACATGATCGTCATCGCCGACTTCGGCGACGGTGACATCGACACCAAGCTCGACTTCCTGACGTCGGATCCCGCCCTGAGCCAGTTGCGGGCGGTTCAGGAGGACGCGATCGTCACGCTGCCGTTCGCCCGGACAACACCGGGCATCCAGACGGTCGCCACGATCGGCGTCCTGGCCGAGGCGGCCAGGAACCTGGACGTATCATGAGTGGCCCGCCCGTCACCGAATCCCCGCCGCCACGTTCCACGCACCAGGGCGAGGACGGAGCCGTACCGCAGGAATCGCACCGGCCGTCCTGGCGGAGCATCGGGGCCGGCGGGATCGTGGTCCTGGCGACAGCTCTCCTGGTCGGCTCGGTCCTGGTCGCGGTCACCATCGGGCAGGCCGACATCTCGATCCGCGAGTCCTGGACCGTCATGAGCGACCGGCTGGGGCTGGCCGCCCTCCAGGTCGACGCTCTCGGACTCGGCGCCCGGCATCCCAGCCAGATCCACGCGGAGGTCATCTGGGAAATGCGGTTACCCCGGGCGCTGAACGCCGTGGTCGTCGGCGCCGGTCTGGCCATCGTCGGCGCGATCATGCAGACGTTGACACGCAACCCGATGGCCGATCCGTATCTCCTGGGCATCTCCTCGGGAGCGTCACTGGGAGCCGTGCTCGTCATCGTCGCCGGCCTCGGGTCCGGCCTCGTCGGCGTATCCGCCGGCGCGTTCGCCGGTGCCTTGGCAGCGTTCCTCCTGGTACTCATGATCGGGCAGCGATCGGGAACGTTGACTCCGGTCCGGATGATCCTGGCCGGCATCGCGATCGGGCAGTTCTGCGGGGCGGTGACCTCGTTCGTTATCCTGTGGGTTGCTGACCCGCACGCCACCCAGGACGTGCAGTTCTGGCTCTCCGGTTCGCTGGCGGCCTCCCGGTGGTCGTCGATGCGCATCGCCGCGGTGATCCTCGTCGTCGCCTTGCTGCTGTTTCTCTGGCACGCCCGATCGCTGAACGCGTTCACGTTCGGGGAGGACGCCGCCGCGTCGCTGGGTGTGGACGTCAACCGCGTCCGGTGGGTGCTGCTGGTCACCTGCGCCCTGCTCACCGGCGTGCTCGTAGCCGTCAGCGGGGCGATCGGCTTCGTCGGGCTGCTGCTCCCGCATGCCGTCCGGTTCCTCGTGGGCCCGGACCACCGGATCGTCCTTCCCCTGTCGACCCTTCTTGGCGGGATGTTCTTGTTGTGGGTGGACACCGTGGCACGCACCGTGTTCGACCCGCGCGAGCTGCCGGTCGGCGTGGTCACCGCGATGCTCGGCGTCCCCGCGTTCATCTGGATCCTGCGCAAACGGCAGGTGAGAGCATGACGAGCACGCCGCACGACGCCGGATCTCGCGACGCCGGCCATACCCCAGCTCGGGCCGGGCACTCGCCCATCCGGCACGGACTCGACGTCCACGACGTCAGCTGGTCGGTCAAGGGGACCGTCATCGTCGACGGCATCGAGCTCACCGCACCGGCGACGAAGATCACCGGATTGCTCGGCCCGAACGGATCCGGCAAGACCACCCTGCTGCGCGCCGTTGCCCGCCTGGCAGCACCGGATCGCGGCGTCGTCCACCTCGACGGCGTCGACCTCGCCCGGCTGCGCCGCCGCGACCTCGCCCAGCGGCTGGCCGTCGTCGAACAGCACGCCGGCACCGATCACGACGTGACCGTGCTCGACGTCGTCCTTCTCGGCCGCACCCCGTACCGGTCGGCATTGCAGGGCGATTCGAGCGACGACCGCGCGCTCGCCCGGCAGGCACTCGCACAGGTCGACATGCTGGACTTCGCCGAACGCCGCTGGAGCACGCTCTCGGGTGGCGAGAAGCAACGGGTCCACCTGGCCCGGGCGTTCACCCAGCAGCCCGCCCTGCTGGTCCTGGATGAGCCGACGAACCATCTCGACATCGCCCACGCCCTGTCGCTCATGTCGTTGGTACGCCGTTCCGGTCTCACCACGTTCGCTGCACTGCACGACCTCAACCTCGCCGCCACGTTCTGTGACCATCTCGTCGTTCTGGATCGCGGACGCGTGCGAGCCAGCGGCACGCCACACGAGGTCCTGACGCCGCAGCTGCTGCGCGACGTCTACGAGGTCGACGCGGACGTCGGGGTACATCCCCGCACCGGCCGGCCACTCCTGACCTTCCACCCACCCGACGAGGTGTTGCCGGACACTGCGGAACCCTGGATACCCGGGGCGAGCGCTACACCGGAAACGGTCGCGAGGGGGAGGTCATGAATCGCCAGATTGTTCTCGTGGGGCGCGCACTCGGAGCGCCGACGGCCGATCGCGCGCTCGGTGACCTTGCCCAACGGTTGGCCGACCGCGCGGGCGCGCCGGTGCGGGCGGCGATGCTGGACCACGGCGAGCGCTCGGTCCACGACGCCCTCGACGCGTGCGCGGACGACGGCTCCAGGGACGTGCTGATCCTCCCCGTCCAGGTCCCCCGGGACCGGTACGTGGAGACGTGGGTGGCCAAAGCCGCGGCGCACTGGATGCAACGGCGCCGCGAGGAACGGATAGACGGGCCCGTCCCCCTGCCACGGATCGGCCTCGCTCGCGCCGTGGGCGGGAGCGACGCCCTGGTAGACGCACTGCGCTCGGTCACGAACGAGCCGAGTCGCCCGGTGTCGGAATCACCCGAGGCGTACCGGAGCGCGAACTGGTCACAGATCGGCGCCCACCGCTATCACGTCCTGGTGTGCCGGGGACCACGCTGCTCGTCGCACGGCGCTCCTGCCGTCGCTCGGGCACTCGGAAGTCGGCTGCAGGAGGGGCCGGTCGGCCACGAGGACGTCCTGATCACCAATACCGGATGCCTCGTGCCGTGCAACCTCGGTCCGATCGTCGTCGTCCAGCCCGACGACGTCTGGTACACGTCCGTCGATCCCGAGGACACCGCCCGCATCGTCGAGGAGCACCTGCACGAAGGCCGCGTCGTCGAGGAGTTGCGCGTTCCGCGGACCATCGCCTCGCCCGCCCCTGGCCGCGCCACCGGCGCACCTGGCAACACGTCCACTACGGAGAACACATGAGATACGGATACCCGTTCACCGCCGTCGTCGGCATGGACGATCTGCGATTGGCGCTGATCCTGTCTGCCGTCTCTCCCGCCACCGGCGGGGTGCTGGTGCGCGGAGAGAAGGGCACGGCCAAGTCGACGATGGTCCGCGCGCTCGCCGACCTGCTGCCGCCCGTCGACGTCGTCGCCGGGTGCCGGTTCTCCTGCGCACCGAAGGATCCCGATCCCGAGTGCCCGGACGGCCCGCATTCCGACGCCGACGACGTGCTCAACCGCCCGGCCCGCCTCGTGGAGCTCCCGGTGGGCGCCTCGGAAGACCGGGTCCTCGGGTCAATCCAGCTGGAACGCGCGCTCAGCGAGGGCGTCACGGCGTACGAACCCGGACTTCTCGCGGGCGCGCATCGCGGAATCCTCTACGTCGACGAGGTCAACCTGCTGCACGATCACCTCGTGGACGTGCTGCTGGACGCCGCCGCGATGGGCCAGGTCAAGGTGGAACGCGAACACGTCTCCGTCTCCCACGCCGCCCGATTCGTCCTCGTGGGAACCATGAACCCGGAGGAAGGCGAACTGCGACCCCAACTGCTCGACCGGTTCGGCCTGACCGTCGAGGTCACCGCATCGCGCGATCCGGAGCTGCGGGCCGAGGTCGTCCAGGCGCGGCTCGCCTACGAGTCCGACCCGGCATCGTTCGCCGCCCGGTACGCCGAGGCGGAGCAGGAGCTCTCCCGGCGGATCGCCGCGGCACGGGAACGGCTGGGTGACGTCATGCTCACCGAGGCCGCGTTGCGGCAGATCACCGAGGTGTGCGCGGCCTTCGAGGTCGACGGGCTGCGTGCCGATCTGGTGACGGCCCAGACGGCCATCGCACACGCCGCCTGGGCCGGGCGCACCGTCGTCGAGACCGAGGACGTTCGCGCCGCCGCCCGGCTGGCCCTTCCCCATCGGCGCCGGCGCAACCCGTTCGACGCGCCCGGTATCGACGACGAGCAGCTCGACGAGGTACTACGCGATTCCGGCCCCGACCCGGGGCCCGACGATCCCGATCCAGATGGTTCCGGTCCCGACGATCCCGGTGGCGACGACCCGGGCCCGGGCGGCTCCGGAAACGGTGATCCACCGCCCGAGGGCGGTCCCGAAGGCGCACAGCCCGAGAGCGAACCCGACAGCCAGCCCGGACCCGGTACCGGTGGCGACACCACGGACGACGGTCCCGATCGGCAACACGACTCGATCGGGAACCAGCGCACCGCCAGCTCGTCGTCGACGCCAGCCGGCAACGGCACCGTGCAGGAGGCCGGGACCCCGTTCCGGGCCCGGCTGCTGACCGTCGCCGGGCAGGGGGCGGGGGCCGCGGGCCGCCGCTCGCGCGCGATCACCACCAGCGGCCGGACGATCGGTGCACGCGGGCCCGGCAACGGCGACGACGGCGGCTCGTCCAGCCCGCATCTGGTCGCGACGCTCATCGCTGCCGCGCCGCATCAGCCGTATCGTCGCGCATCGGCAGATGACGCCCTCCGTTTCCCTTCGCCCGGGACCGCCGGGTCATCGCCCGCCGTTCACCTCCGGCGCGAGGACCTGCGCCTGGCGGTACGCGAAGGCCGCGAGGGCAATCTCGTGCTGTTCTGCGTCGACGCCTCCGGGTCGATGGGAGCACGCCAGCGGATGCGCGACGTCAAGACCGCGATCCTGTCGCTCCTCCTCGACGCCTACCAGCGGCGAGACAAGGTCGGCCTGGTGACGTTCCGGGGACAAGAGGCCAGCCTCGCCCTCCCCCCGACGTCCAGCGTCGAGGCCGCCGCAGCCCGGCTCGAATCGTTACCCACGGGCGGCCGGACTCCGCTGGCCGAGGGTCTCGGCGAGGCCGCCCGCGTCGTCGCCCTGGAGGCGGTACGCGATCCCCGCAGGCGCCCCCTGCTCGTGATCGTCACCGACGGCCGGGCGACCAGCGGGACGGACGCGCTGCCGCGCTCGCGTGTCGCCGGCACGAAGCTCGCCCGCGAGCTCCAACGAGTCCGCGGAACGTCCGTCGTCGTCGACTGCGAGACCGGACCGATCCGGCTCGGCCTCGCCTCCTCTCTCGCCACGCACGTCGGCGCGGAACATCTGGTTCTGGAGGGCATCGACGCGGGCAACGCGGCATCCACCCTCACGTCCACCGTTCACGCACATTCAACCCACAGGAGGGCAGCCTGACATGCCTCAAGGCCAGCCGAGCGCCGTTCCTGACGACGGCCTCACCACTCGCCAGCGCCGCAACCGCCCGCTGGTGATCGTCCACACCGGCGAGATGAAGGGAAAGTCGACCTCCGCGTTCGGGCTCGCGCTGCGGGCCTGGAACCAGGGATGGGACATCGGGGTATTCCAGTTCGTCAAGTCCGCGAAGTGGCGCGTCGGCGAGGAGTCGGCGCTTCGTGCGCTCGGCCGCGTGCACGACGAGACGGGTGAGGGTGGTCCTGTCGAGTGGCACAAGATGGGCGAGGGCTGGTCCTGGGCCCGCAAGAAGGGCACCGAGGAGGATCACGCGACGGCCGCCGCCGAGGGGTGGCGGGAGATCGCGTCCCGGCTGAACGCCGGGCGACACACGATGTACGTGCTGGACGAGTTCACCTACCCGATCCACTGGGGATGGGTGGACGTTGACGACGTGGTGAAGGTACTCGCCGAGCGGCCGGGCCATCAGCACGTCGTCATCACCGGACGCAACGCGCATCCCCGGCTCATCGACGCCGCCGATCTCGTCCTGGAGACCACCAAGATCAAGCACCCGATGGACGCCGGGCAGAAGGGCCAACGTGGCATCGAGTGGTAACCATCATCCGCTGATCATGAACACTAGTCAGGCACATAGGGCGACTAGTGTTCATGATCAGCGGGTGGGGGAGGACGGGGGTGTGGATCTGCGCCATCACGGCGACGCGGAGGTCGCGCCCGGGATGGTTGACCTCGCCGTCAACGTCCGCACCGGCATGCCACCGGGCTGGCTTCGCCAACGGCTGGCGTCCGCGATCGACGGGATCGCCACCTACCCCGACGCCCGCCCCGCGGCAGACGCGATCGCTGGCCGGCACGGCCGGTCCGTGGACGACGTCCTCCCCACCGCAGGCGGGGCCGAGGCGTTCACCTTGCTCGCCCGGGCGCTCCGTCCCGGCGTCGACGTCCGTCGGCCGGTCGTCGTGCATCCCCAGTTCACCGAACCCGAAGCGGCCCTCGGTGCTGCCGGGCACGGCGTGGAACGGGTGATCCTCTCCGCCGACGACGGCTTCCGGCTGCGGCCCGAGCACGTACCGGGCGACGCCGACCTCGTCGTCGTCGGCAATCCGACCAATCCCACCTCCGTTCTCCACCCCGCCGATGTCCTCACGGGCCTGGCCCGCCCCGGCCGGATTCTCGTCGTTGACGAGGCGTTCATGGATGCCGTGCCCGCCGAACCCGAATCCCTCGCGGGGCGGCCGGACATCCCCGGGCTCGTGGTCTTGCGTAGCTTGACGAAGACGTGGGGACTGGCCGGGCTGCGGGCCGGTTACGTCGCAGGACCGGAACCGATCATCCGGGCGCTACGCCAGGTGCAGCCACCATGGTCGGTATCGAGCCTCGCGGTCGAGGCGATCCAGGCCTGCGTCGAGCCCGCGGCCGTCGCCGAAGCCGAGCGGCTCGCGCGCGCCGACGCGCCGGTCCGCGAGCGGCTCACGAGCGAGCTACGACGTCTCGGAGGCCAGGTGGTTCCCCATCCCCGGGCGCCCTTCGTCCTCGTCAGGTTCGACGACGGTGACCGTCTCCGGCAGCTCTTGCGCGACCTCGGCTGGGCGCTTCGCCGTGGCGACACCTTTCCCGGGCTCGGCCCGGAGTGGATGCGCATCGCGCTCCGGGACGAACCCACGATGAACCGATTCGTCGCCCGTCTCGGCGCGGTGCTGCACCGTGACGGCCACCAGGCAGAATAGACGGCCATGCGATCCTTCACCTATCCCGACGTCGGCGCCACCCGAGAAGGGCGCCGGCCGGCCGGATATCACCACCGCAGCGCGCGATTTCGCATCGCCCGCGGACGCGAGGCGTTCCACGCGGCGACCGAAGGGCTGATGAGCTGGAACGTCCACCGCCGCGCCGGCCTGTGGGTGCAAGCCAGCCACGACTACGCCGCGCCCGACGTGGAACTCGCCAGCGGCCTCGGCCTCGGTCCGCTCCGGATGCGCTTTTACGCCCGCGTGGTGTGGACGATCAACGAACAGGACCGCGTCGGGTTCGCCTACGGCACGCTCACCGGTCATCCCCTCAGCGGTGAGGAACTCTTGATGGTCGAGATCGACGACGCGGATGACGTATGGTTCGCCACTACCGTCGTCAGCCGTCCGCACGCGTGGTACGCCAGGCTCGCTGGACCCGTGACGAGAATCGTGCAGGGCATGGCCATCCGGCGGTACGCCACCGCAGCACGCCGGCTGGCTACGGCACCGTAATCACGACTTTCGCGACCGGGTTCTTTACGCTCGTACCGTGCACAGTTCCGCCCCACGCTTCGGCGCCTCGTTCCTGGGGTTCGTCATGTTCGCCGCCGGAGTCGCGGGAACATACCTGACCTGGCGCTATTTCGTGCAGACCCCGACCGGGCAGCGCCTCGACGACGCCGCTTTCCGCGGAGCGGAGATCGGCCAGAGCACCCTGTGGAGGGGAGCCGAACCGGTACTGGACATCGTCTCCGTCCCGTTCATCGTCATCGTGCTCGGCGCCGCCGCGATCATCGCATTGATGCGGCAACGGTGGATGCTTGCCATCCAGGTGACGGTCCTGGTCGGCGGTGCCAATATCACGACACAGCTGCTGAAGTACGTGGTTTTCGAACGACCCGATCTGGCTCCCACGCAGGGAGCAATCGCCAATTCTCTGCCCAGCGGGCATACCACCGTTGCGGCCAGTGTCGCCGCGGCGCTGGTCCTCGTCGTGCCGCGTTACACTCGGCCGGCCGTCGCGGTCCTGACAGCGGGCTACGCCGCTGTCACAGGTGTGGCCACCATGATCGGGCAGTGGCACCGTCCCTCCGATGTCGTCGCGGCCATGATGGTCGTGCTGGCTTGGGCCGGCCTGACGATGATCGTCACCGGACTCGGCACCCCCGAGCGGATCCGCCGTGCCGATCCCGCGATCGTCCCCACGGCACTCGCCAGTGGCCTGATGGCGGTCGTCGCTCTGGTCACCGGTTTGTTGGCCATGTCCGCCCTGACCGACGCCAGTGACCTGCTCGCCGCCGGCGATTCGCTGGCCTCACGCGACGAGCTCGTCCGCGCTTACACCGGCGGGGCATTCGGAGTGATCAGCATCACGGCCGTCGTCTTCGCGGCCATCCTCGTCGTACACCAGCTCGCGAGCCGCCCTGGTCCGGTGCGGGCGGTCGATAAAAAGGCTGGCCACGAAGATTCATACCGATGAGGGCTACACAACTGCTGTGTCGTAGAGCACACTAGCCTTATGACCTCTAGCACGACCAATCGACGAGTCCTGTCTACGAGTCCCTTCCAATCCGCAGCGCCGGAGCCCATCGAACCATTCGAAGTAAACGATCTTTTGACGCACGATCGTCACGGGATGGGCCGTGTCGTCGCAGTCGGACCGGATAACAAGATCCATGTCGATTTCGGCGGCGGAGCCCGGACCATCACGCTTCCGAATCCCAAAGTCACTCGCCTCTAAGCCGTTATTTCGGGTCCCGGCATTTCGGGATCCCGGTAATTTCGGGCTTCGTGCGGGGCGGTCACGGTCGGCACTGGTCCCCTTGGCATCCTCGAAGGATGCCGACCAAACGCCTCTCGATACCGCCAGAGCGGCTGGAACGCTGGCTGGCGGGTTTCGCCGACCGGCACGGACCGGCCGGGCACGAAGCCACGCCCGACGTCGTGACGGTGTCGGCAGCGGACGGAGCGTGCGCGCGCTGCACCGTACCGCTGGCGCCACTGGCGGTCGACGAACACGCACCATATGGCGGGTTGATCGAGCACGCGCGCCGTGACCGGCGCGTGGGCGTAGTCCTCGTGCGCCGAGGAGGCTACGCGGCCGGGATCTTCGAGGGACGCGAGCTCGTCTCGTCGAAGGTCGGGTCGCGACATGTCCAAGGCCGCACCGCTGCCGGAGGGCGTTCCCAGCAGCGCTTTGCGCGCAGGCGTGACAAGCAGGCTCGGGAGGCCTTCGATGCAGCCGCCGATGTCGCGGCACGGATCGTCCTGCCGCATGTGAGTTCGCTCGACGCCGTCGTTTGCGGTGGTGACCGAGCAGCCGTCAATCACGTGCTGGCCGACGCGCGCCTCTCCGAGCTCCGTGATCTGGTAGTAGCACCGTTTCTGCCCGTGCCCGATCCGCGGCTCGCGGTGTTGCGGGAAGCACCCGACACGTTCCGCGCCGTGCGCATCGAGTTGAGCGAGCCCGACACGTGACTTGCTGGCGCCGACCCACGTCGTGATCCTCGGCATATCTGCGGGCCCGGGTGCATTGAGAGGGAATACTGAGGCGTAATTTGGCAATGAGCATATAGTACGAGCGCTCATCGACGAGAGGATTACGCATGGCTACCTACTCGCTCCCCGACCTTCCGTACGACTACGGAGCTCTCGAGCCCCACATCTCTGGTCAGATCATGGAGCTGCATCACTCCAAGCATCACCAGACCTACGTCAACGGAACCAACACCGCCCTGGAGCAGATGGAAGAGGCCCGGGCGTCGAACAAGTTCGACATCGTCAACCAGCTGCAGAAGAACCTCGCCTTCAACCTCGCCGGTCACGTCAATCACACGGTCTTCTGGAACAACATGTCACCCGAGGGTGGCGACAAGCCAGATGGTGAGCTCGGTGCGGCCATCGACGAGTTCTTCGGCTCCTTCGACGGCTTCCGCGGCCACTTCACGGCCGCCGCTCTGGGTATCCAGGGGTCTGGCTGGGCGATTCTGGCGTGGGAAAGCCTCGGCGAGCGCCTGGTGATCGAGCAGCTCTACGATCACCAGGGAAATCTCGCCGCCGGCACAGTTCCGTTGCTCATGCTCGACATGTGGGAGCATGCGTTCTACTTGCAGTACAAGAATGTCAAGCCCGACTACGTCGCGGCCTTCTGGAACATCGTGAACTGGGCGGACGTCGCCGACCGGTTCAGCAAGGCGCGGTCCAAGACCAGCGGTTTGCTCACGCCGCACTGATTTGGCAAGCGATGGGGTGTGGCCAGCCGTTCTCACCCGCTGGCCACACCTCGATGTCGCCGCCCGGCCTCGATGTGTCACTATGGAGATGCGAAGAGCAAAGTTCGGGTCGCCGAACTTCCCTTGCCATCCGGGGGTGAGCGATGTTCAAACACCCACCCCGGCGTCACGAGGCCGTGCACGTCGTCGCCGTAGCCGCACTCGCCGTTGGCTACGTCGCCGTGCTCATCGGACTACTCCTGTCTCAGCTGTAGCGCCATCGCTCCAGCGGCCCGCGGGGCGAGCCTCACGGGATCCCGCCCCGCACGCCGCCGGCTCCGTCGTTTTCTCAGGTGGCCCAGTACCAGGACCGGGCACCGTAGGGGTACTCGACCCTGCTGTCCACGTGGGTGTGCGTGCTGTAGCGGATGATGCCGCTGAAGCCGCTGGTCTGGCTGTACGAGATGACCTGCGACACCGATCGGTTGCTGATCCGGATGTCCGCGGCGATGCCATACATGTGCTGGCTGTTGGAGGCTCCCCCGACGCTGCTGTTATGGCTCACGCTGCGAAAGCCGGAGTTGATGATGCAAGGGTTGTTGCCGCCCTTGCGCCGAACCGCTTCCAGCTTGTACATGAGGCGACGTACGTTCTCCTGGACGGTGGACGACCCCACCTTGCCGCCGCTGAAGCCACTCCCGTCCTTCGAGTGGAACTCGCTCCAGGCGAAGTGGCGAGTCGAACCGTCGGACGACTCCAGCCAATTGAGCTGGCCGTGGGTCTCCGGACCGGCGATACCGTCGACGGTCAACCCGTAGGCCGACTGGAATCGCCGCACCGCGGCCTCGGTCTCCGGGCCGAAGACGCCATCGACCGACACGTATGTCTGCCGGGCGCTGTCTGCTGCCCAACCGGCCACGCGAATTTGCAACTCGCGAACGTCGCTGCCGGAGTCCCCGTTGCGCATCGTCCGGGTCCAGTTGTAGGCATGTGCCGCAGGTGCCACGGCCACGGCCACGGCTCCGACCGTGGCGGCTCCTGCTGCCGCGGCCACTCCGCCGATCATGGTCCGACGGCTCAGCGTGTGGTTCGTGCGAGGTTCGGGTTCGGGTACCACAGCAATACCTCCCGGGTGGGTGACCCTGCCTGTGACAGGGATTCACGGTGGACTTTGCCACAGCATGCCAGGAGTTATACCTCTTGTCTGCCCTGATTCAACATATTCTTGCGTCGGATCGCCACAGTTAACGCAATGCTCGCAGCCATCCCACAGAAGACTGGAATATTTCCTGTTTATCTCGGCCGACGGCATGTCAAGAGGTCTAGTTACGCTCTCATCCGCACGCGCTGGCGAGTACGGCCGGCAATCCCACGGACACCGACAGCCGTAGCACAATCACACCCGACCCATCTGATGAATTGGAGTACTGATGCCGTGGCCGTCAAACGTCTCGCGCCGCCTGCTCGTGATCGCGGGCAGCATAGCCGCCATCGCCATCCTTGCCGTACTCGGCACGTGGATATATATCAACGTCATTTCCGACGAAGCCGCCGAGCCCTTCGGCCTTGAGGCCGGCTCCGGGGAAGCGCTGGGCGACGATGCCGTACTCGACGGCACGTGGACCGTCGACACCGGCTCGGAGGCAGGCTATCGGGTCGACGAGGTGCTCAACGGAATGGACAACACCGTCGTCGGTCGCACCAGCGACGTCACCGGTGAGATCACCGTGAGCGACGACACCGCCACGGCAGCAGAGATCGTCGTCGAGATGGCCAGCGTCACGACCGACAGCGACAGCCGCGACGGTCAATTCCGCGACTCGATCATGAACACCGACGAGTACCCCACGTCGAGGTTCACGCTGCTCGAGACCGTACCGCTCGGCGAGCTGAGAAATTCGCCGGAACCCACCGAGCACACCGTACGCGGCGAACTGACGCTGCGCGACGTCACCCGGGAGGTCGAGGTCGAGCTGGCACTCCAGGCACAAGGCGACTCTGTCCGAGCTGCGGGATCTATCCCGATCACGTTCACCGACTTCGACATCGAGCCTCCCGACCTTGCCTTCGTCCGGGTGGAAGACGAGGGATTCGTCGAGTTCTCGCTCTCGTTGACCAGGGAGTAGATACACGTGTGGGGCCGCTCGACGAGCGGCCCCACACCGCGCGTGCCCAGTCATGGGCCTCACCGTGCCCGACTGGCTGATCACCCGGCGAAAAGCCGACGGCGACCACTCATCGCGATTCTGGTGATTCCGGAGCGTCGCTGCCAGGCTCGGTACGGTCCTGAGCGTCATCCGACTCAGCCGACTCAGCCGACTGAGCCGACTCGGCCGAGTCGTCCAGCTCGTCCGATTCCTCCGATCCGTTCGATACGGCTGGCTCGGACGGCGGAGGCGGCACCGACTCGTCCGTCGAGGGAGCGGGCGGCGCCGACGCGGCCGCAGCCGTCGTGGACGCTCCCGCGTCCGCAGCAGGCGCCGGAGTTCCGGCACCGGTACTCGCGGGCGGCGGAACGTCGCCTCCCGTCGCCGCCGGCGCCGGTTCTCCCTTGTTCCGGAAGAGAACGAAGAGCAGGGTGGCGATTCCCGCAACGACCACGACGCCGATCACGATCCACAGCCACACGGGGAAGCCACCCCCGGCGCCGGAATCTTCCGCGCGAGCGAATATCTCGTTGGACTCACCGATCTGTGGCTCCCAGGTCACCGTCGTGCCGTCGAGCGAACCATTGTGGTCGAGGACCTCACCTGGGAAGGTGATGCTCACCCGGGCATCGATATCCATCTGGTCGGCCATGCCAGGTGGGAGGTCCTCCATCTGGCCCGCTTCCGGATCGGCGTCGGTCATGTCCATGGCGCCCTCGACCACGAACTCCTCGCCGTCACGCACGATCGACAGACCTTCAGCCTCGCCGCCCTCGAACTCGGAGAGCGGAGCCTCGTCGAAGACGATCTCCTGGCCCATGAACTCGCCATCGTCATATGGTTCGATCGAAGCGTAGTCAGGTGCCTCCTCTTCGACGCCCCCGAAGCCTTCGCCGAACATCTCGTCCAACATGTCGACGTCTTCGCCCATCGTTTCCGCCATGTCGCGAAACTCCGAGCTCACAGCTACGACCATCGAGCCGTCCACGGTGTCGTCCGTGTTCAGCTCGAGATCGACGTCCATTTTGAAGCAAGCCGACAGGGTCAGGGCCAAGCCTGCCGCGCCGACCACATGTAGCGTTCGTCTTCTGTCCATGACCGCCTAGCTTGTCACACGACACGTGAGATCACTACGTAAAGCCCCTGGGAAATGGCCGTTCGACAGGCGATTCTCATCCGGTTTTCAGAACCGTTACGCACCTGTCACCGGCACACCTCATTTTCGTGATCCACAACACAATCGTGGCGTGCCCGCCATCATGACGATCTACGGCCGCGCAACGTTTCCAATGCCCGGTCAGCATGAGCGTCCATGTTCAGCTCGCTTCGAATGATCTCGACGACGCGGAGGTCCGTGTCGATGACGAACGTGTGCCGCTTGGTGGGCAACAGCTTGTCAGGCAGCAGACCGCGGAGCATGCTCGGTCCCCGCTGTACCCCGAAGCGCTGGGCAACCGTCTTGTCCGGGTCGCTGAGAAGCATCATGCCGAGCTGGTGACGCCGGGCGAACTCTTCTTGCCGCTCGACCGGATCCGCGCTGACACCAACGGCCTGCGCACCGACTGCGCGGAATTCGTCAGCCAGGTCCCGGAAATGGCATGCCTGCGCCGTGCAGCCGCGGCTCATGGCCAACGGGTAGAAGAACAGGACAACGGGTCCGTTCGCGAGCAGGCCGCGCAGCCGCTGCCGCTCGCCCTGCTGATCGGGAAGCTCGAAGTCGTCCACGGTGTCACCGACGTTCATGCCCCCATCCTGGCAATTCGCCGGCTCATGACGTCGGCCGAGGAGGCAACATACAGTGTCAGGAGTACCTTCTGAGCATCTCACCTGGGAATTCATCTCGCCGGAGCACCACCATGGCCGATCCCAAGGGATTTCTCACCACACCTCGGCAGGAATGCACTCGCCGCCCTGTCGAGGAGCGCGTCGAAGACTGGAACGAAGTCTACGACGGGCAGAGCCTGCTCCCGATCATCGGTGCGCAGGCAGGCCGCTGCATGGACTGCGGCGTCCCGTTCTGCCATGAGGGTTGCCCACTCGGAAATCTCATTCCCGACTGGAACGACCTCGTCTACCGAGACGACTGGTCGGCAGCCAGCGAACGGCTGCACGCCACCAACAACTTTCCCGAGTTCACCGGGCGGCTGTGCCCCGCTCCGTGCGAGACGGCATGCGTGCTCGCGATCAACCAACCCGCCGTCACCATCAAGAACGTCGAAGTGGCCATCGCAGATCGGGCCTGGGTCGATGGCGACGTGGCTCCGATCATCCCGGACCGCATGTCTGACAAGACCGTCGCCGTCATCGGCTCGGGACCCGCCGGATTGGCCTGTGCGCAGCAACTGACCCGGATCGGTCACACCGTGACCGTGTACGAACGCGACGATCGCCTCGGCGGGCTGCTGCGTTACGGCATTCCGGAATACAAGATGGAGAAGCACCATATCAATCGACGTATCGACCAGATGTGCACCGAAGGCACCCGGTTCCGGACGGGCGTCGCTGTTGGGAAGGACGTCGACGCTGCCGAGCTGCGACAACGATATGACGCCGTGGTCGTTGCCGTGGGTGCTCTGTCCGCGCGGGAGTTGCCTGTCCCGGGCCGGGAGCTGGCCGGCATTTATCAGGCCATGGAATACCTGACGCTGGCAAATCACGCTTGTGAAGGCGACTTCGACGGACCCTCGCCGATCAACGCCGCAGGCCGCAACGTCGTGATTATCGGCGGTGGTGACACTGCGGCAGACTGCCTGGGTACGGCCGTGCGGCAGAAGGCCGCATCGATCGCCCAGCTCGACATCAACCCGTTGCCGGGCGCGGACCGCGCCCCGCACGAGCCATGGCCCACACATCCGAAGGTCTACCGTGTCTCCCCGGCTCATGAGGAGGCCCGGGAACGCTACGGGGCACCCCCAGCGCGGCCAGGATGGCCCGAGTCCAGCGTGCCGCTCCCGGGCCCGGACGGGGACGTGCGGGTCTTCTCTGCCTCCACACTGGCTTTCGACGGAGATGCACATGGCCACGTCCGCGCGCTGAACCTGGCGGGCGTCGAGCCGGAACGGCGTCGACCACAACCGGGCACCGAACGGCAATTGCCAGCCGACCTGGTCTTGCTCGCGTTGGGATTCTCGGGACCGGAACCGGACAGCGGCTTGGTGGAACAGCTCGGCCTTGGCCTGGACGGACGCGGAAACTTCACGCGCACGGACGAGTTCAGCACCGACGCCGACGGAGTCTTCGTCGCTGGTGACGCGGGTCGAGGCCAGTCGCTGATCGTGTGGGCGATCGCCGAGGGCCGTGCGGCGGCGGCTGCCGTGGATCGCTATCTCAATGGCTCGACGACGCTTCCCGCGCCCGTCCGTGCCTCAGACCGGCCGTTGGCCGTATGACGAACTCTCACCCGCGGCGTTCGGTCCACACGTAGTCGATCTGGTCTGCCGTCGCCTGGGCCAGGTCCGGATCGACCAACCGGGCGACGAGATGCAATGCCATCGCGATCCCCGAGGACAGCCCGCCCGACGTCACGATGTTGCCGTCGTCAACCCACCGCACGTCAGCCCGCGGTTCCCCGCCACGCACGCGCTCCGCCAGATCGCCGACGTCCTCCCAATGGGTGGTGAACGGACGGCCGTCGAGAACTCCTGCGGCAGCCAAGATGAACGCTCCGGTGCATACCGAGGCGACCAGCCCGCGCTGGGCGTGTCCGGACACCATACGCAGTAGCTGCTCGTCCTTGAGCACGGTGACGATATCGATCGCTCCAGGAACGATCAGCACATCATCGTCACCGAGCACGTCGAAACTCTGCTGCGCGGCCAGATCGAGCCCACCGTAGGACGTCTTCAGACCGGATTCTGCCGCTACTGTGACCACCTCGAACGGGGCCGTTTTGCCGCGCCGTTCCGCCAGGCGGTTAGCCGTCAGGAAAACCTCGTACGGTCCACCGACGTCGAGCAGGTCGACCTCGTCGAACACCAACAACGCTACTCGTATCCGCTTCGCCACCGGGTCAGTATCTCATCCCCGCGTGTTGCCCGATCCTGGAGCATGTAGAATTAATGATAATTATTATTCTCATAAGTTTGGCGTTGGCGAGTGACGAGACGACGATGCACCCGGCTGCCGGGACCAAGGCGACCATCGCTGACGCGTTCGACGGGGCATCCGGCGAATACGAGACGATCGGCCCCGAGTTCTTCGAACTCTTCGGGCGGGCTCTCGTCGATCGTGCGGGCCTCGCGCCGGGAATGCGGGTACTTGACGTCGGATGCGGCACGGGAGCCGCGCTGCTCCCCGCTGCCGAAGCGGTCGGGCCCACCGGACGCGTCCTCGGAATCGATCTCGCCCCAGGAATGATCGATCGCGTCGGCCGGGCCGTGGCGGGCCGAGGATGGCAGCACGTGAACGTCCGCCTTGGAGACGCCGAGGACCCACCCGTCACCGAGCCGGAACTCGATTGCATCCTCGCCGCACACGTGCTGTTCTTCTTGCCAGCTCCGGAATCCGCACTGGCGCGCTATCACCAGATACTCACTTCGGGCGGCACGCTCGCCTTCTCGACATGGGGCCCGAACGACCCCGCCTGGAAGCCCGTCTATCAGGCATTGTTTCGCCACATTCCGGAGGGTTCGACGCCGACAATCCTGCCGTCACGAGACGCGTTCAGTACCGACGAGAGCATCACCGAACTGCTCGATGACGCCGGATTCACGGCCGTCCAGCACGAGACGATCACATACGACGTGGTCTATGCATCCGCCGACGAATGGCTCGCCTGGAACCGCTCGCACGGAGCGCGTGCCTTCTGGGACGCCATACCCACGGAGAAGCTTCCCGCTGCCCGTGACGATACCCGCGCGGCCCTCCGGGACATGGTCGATGCCGACGGTCGCCTCCACATGGTCACACCGGTGCGCTACACCGTTGCACAACGGACGTGATGCCGCCCGAAAGATCACAGGTGGATTCGCTCCGTATCGCCACGCACACTGATCGTGCCACGCATCGTTCTCGGCATCCCGCGAACTCATCACGTCCTCTCCTAGCTTCCCCAGTATCCGGACGACGGTAACCGAGCTCGCCGTGATGTCACCCCCAAAATGATCCGTCCGTGCGGAATAGAGTCTCACGTCGTCGCGTTGCAATGATTGAGTCGATGACACTCAAGTTTGGTCGTACGGTGATCGAGGGAGGTGATGACGATGGGTCTGCCGATCCGGCGTTCGAAGAACCACGTCGACAACGGCTTCACGAGGCCGGCTCATCAAGCCTCGCTGGACCCGTTCGCGTACCTCGACGAGCTGCGCCAGCGCATGGACAGCCTCTTCCAGGGGCTGAGTGACGACCTGGACCGCTGGGGCTGGTCGACGCCGCTGGACATCGAAGAGACGCCCGACGCCTACATCGTCGAGGCCGAGCTTCCGGGCGTATCCCACGACGACCTCACGCTCGACTGGAACGGGGACCAGTTGTTCATCCACGGTGAGGTCAAGGAACGCGAACGGGTGGGTTTCCTGCGACACAAGACTCGACGTACCGGGCAGTTCAACTACTCCGTGACGCTTCCCGGGACCGTGGACGGTGACCGCATCGAAGCGTCGCTGTCCAACGGGGTACTGACCATCCACGCCCCGAAGGCGAGCGGCTCGACGTCCCGCCGGATCCCCGTGACGGCTGGCCGCACCACCACCGCGATCGGCCAGGCCGAGGACCGAACCGACACGTCCTGAAGCTGGGCGTGAGGTGAGGGTGATGAGCGCTACACCCTCGCACATGCCAGCCGTCGTCTACTTCGACCGGAACGGACGTCGGATCGCTCGCCAGACCTGGCTCGCGCTCAGTGCGCGCCCCGACTACGTCGTCATTGCGCGCGATCCGATCTGCGTGGATGGCAATGATGCCTGGGTGATCACGACGTGGCTGGGAATCGCCACCACGACGACAGATCCGCCAATTTTTCAGACGTTCATCGACGAAGCCGGGACAGCACCGCACGTCCGGCACCTGCGCTGGACGTGGAGCAGTCTGCAGGAAGCCCAGCGCGGTCATCGCGAGGTCGTGAGGCAGTTGACCTCGGCTCGGACATGACATGC
Source organism: Phytoactinopolyspora halophila (assembly GCF_003287285.1). Taxonomy (GTDB): domain Bacteria; phylum Actinomycetota; class Actinomycetes; order Jiangellales; family Jiangellaceae; genus Phytoactinopolyspora_A; species Phytoactinopolyspora_A halophila. The sequence goes on along the minus strand of NZ_QMIG01000009.1, from coordinate 17,713 downwards.
GCGCATCCGAGACCGGCGCGGAGTCTCGTCTCTCGCGCCGGTCTCGTGCTGTGCGGCTCGCCTTGACGATATTTATAGTGCCTGCTATAAGAATGTCTAGAAGCGATCTACAACTCTGGTGAGTGTGACTGGAGGTGTGGTCGTGATGCGGAAAGGCATGCAGCAACCGTCGGTCCGCTTGGCATTCGCTGAGCTCATCTGTTCCGACCATGAACTGCTGCGTGCCGAGTTTGACGCTATCGTTGCCGCCAACTTCGGTTCTTGGCTCCCACCTACCTCCACCTCGGTTTCAGCCGAATTCCCGCCGCCACACGCGGGAAGCATTCCGGCACGTCCCGATGGTGGGCATGCCGCTGCCATGTCCACGATTCGACCGAACGCGACCTTGCCACGTGAGCGCGCCCCTCCGAATCCATTCGGGGACCACCTCTTCCCTATCCATTCGGGACCACCCCTTCCTTCAACGTTCGAGCAAGGCGACGAGAGTGTCTCGTCGCAGAACTAAAGCGTACGTTGTACGAATTTTACGTACAACGTACGCTTTAGTTTATGAAGATTCTCGTCACAGGTGCTACCGGCAACATCGGCCGCCGCGTCGTCGATCATCTGCTCCAGCAGGGCGCAGATGACGTGCGCGCCCTCACCACCAATCCGGAGAAGGCAGCACTACCCGGCAACGTCGACGTCGTCGTCGGGTATGTCGGCCAGCCCGATACTCTTCCCGCGGCGCTCCACGGCGTCGATCGGATGTACTTGGCGCCGTTGCCCGAGACCGTCGAACAGGTCACCACGCTTGCTGCACAGACAGGCGTTCGCCATATCGTCGACCTCTCCGGCCCTTACGAGAGCTGGTGGGGCGATGTCGCGCGCGCCGTCGAGACGAGCGGCGTGGACTGGACGCATCTGTGGGCCGGGGAGTTCATGGAGAACTCCACGATCCTCGCCCCACAAATCCGTTCGACTGGTCAGGTGCGAGACCCGTATCCCGAGGCGGCCAACGCCCCGATCGCCATGGACGACATTGCGGCCGTCGCCGCGTCGATCCTGCTCGGCGACGGTCACGCCGGAAAGGCTTACGAGCTCACCGGCCCGGAGACCATCAACCGCTACGACCAAGTCAGCGACCTCGGTCGAGCGCTCGGCCGTGACATCCCGTGCATCGAGGTATCACGCGAAGAAGGGATCGCGATCCTCCAACCACTCATGGGCGAGTACGCGCAATGGTACGTCGATGCCCGTGCCGAGCTCGTCGACCAACCGCAGGCCGCGGTCCAGACGACCGAGACGATCACTGGCGCTCGCGGCACCACGTTCGCCGAGTGGGCGGCCGAGCACGCCGACGAGTTCCACTGAACCAGCGCGTCGTCCATCTGATCACGGGATGATGCGAAGAATCGATCATCGACACTGGCGACGCGCGATACCCCTGTGATCAGATGGATGCGGTTCAGGCACAAGGGGGCACGGATGGGCCAGCGTCCGGCGAATTGGGCAGGCAACGTGACGTTCCACGTGGAACATGTCCACCGCCCGTCGTCCCTCGAACAGTTACAGAAGCTGGTTGCCCGGGCCGATCGAATCCGGGTCCTCGGCAGCGGCCACTCGTTCAACTCGATAGCCGACACCGACGGTGAGCTGATCTCGCTCGCCGGCATGCCCGAAGACGTGACTGTCAACGCCGACGGAACGTCGGTGACCGTGGGCGCGGCGATGCCATACGGCGAGGTGAGCCAGCGTTTGCACGCCGAAGGATACGCGCTGCACAACCTCGGCTCGCTTCCCCATATTTCCGTTGCCGGTTCATGTGCCACGGCCACCCACGGCTCCGGCGTCACCAATGGAAACCTCGCGACCGCCGTCTCCGCGATCGATCTCGTCACCGGAGATGGCGAGATGGTCACACTCACCGCGCAGGACGACGCCTTTCCCGGTGCCGTCGTCGGGCTGGGCGCGCTCGGCGCCGTCGTCAACGTGACGCTCACCGTCGAGCCCGCATATGACGTCGAGCAGTACGTATTCGAGGACCTGCCGCACGAGGCGCTCACCGAGCACTTCGACACGATCGTGTCTGCCGCCTACAGCGTGAGCCTGTTCACCCGTTGGCGCAGCCAGAAATTCGATCAAGTCTGGGTAAAGCATCGCGCCGATCGTGGACCCTGGACAGCCAGGGAGGAGTGGTTCGGAGCACGCATGGCCCGCGCCGCCCGACATCCCGTACCCGGCATGTCACCCGAACATTGCACCGAGCAAGCCGGCCAGCGCGGCCCCTGGCACGAGCGGCTACCGCACTTCCGGCTCGGATTCACCCCGAGCAGCGGCGAGGAACTGCAATCCGAGTACTTCGTGCCGCGTTCCCGGGCCGTCGAAGCCATCCACGCGCTGGATCGCATACGCGACGTGATCGCGCCCGTACTGCAAATCTCCGAGATCCGCACCATCGCCGCCGACGATCTATGGCTCAGCCCGGCGTACCAGAAGGATGTCGTGGCCGTTCACTTCACGTGGATCGACGATCCCCGCGCCGTGCATACCGTGCTTCCCGTGATCGAGGACGCGCTGGACCCGTTCGACCCCGTGCCGCACTGGGGCAAGGTCTTCACCATGCCGGCGCAGCGCCTGCGACCTCGCTACCCCCGGCTACCCGACTTCCGCGAGCTGGTGAATCGCTACGACCCCGATAGGAAGTTCCGCAACGATTTCACCGATCGGTACTTGTTCGACGCATCGTGAACGAGCCCATGGCGCTACTGCGCCATGTCGACGAAGCGGCTGTAATGCCCCTGGAACGCCACGGTGATCGTCGCTGTCGGGCCATTTCGGTGCTTGGCCACGATCAGATCGGCCTCACCCGCACGCGGTGATTCCTTCTCGTAGGCATCCTCACGGTGCAGCAGGAGCACCATGTCGGCATCCTGCTCCAGCGAACCACTCTCTCGGAGGTCGCTGAGCATCGGTTTCTTGTCGGTGCGCTGTTCCGGTCCCCGATTCAACTGGCAGACCGCGATCACTGGCACATCGAGTTCCTTGGCGAGCAACTTCAGCGCCCGGGAGAACTCCGAGACCTCCTGCTGACGGCTCTCGACCTTCTTCGCACTGGTCAGTAGCTGCATGTAGTCGACAATGATCATGCGCAGGTTGTGACGCTGCTTGAGCCGACGACACTTGGCCCGGATCTCCATCATGGTCATGTTCGGTGAGTCGTCGATGAACAGCGGCGCGCTGGAGACCTCACCGGTGCTGCGAGCGATGCGGTTCCAGTCGTCATCCGTCATCTGCCCGGCTCGCATGTGATGCAACGGCACCTTAGCCTCGGCCGACAGCAGCCGCATGGTGATCTCGTTTCGGCTCATCTCCAGCGAGAAGATGACCGACGTCACCTGGTGCTTGATCGACGCGGCGCGGGCCATATCCAGGCCCAGCGTCGAATTGTGGGTGGGCACACACGAACTGCCGGCGAGGTACAGGTGATCCGCGGCATCGACCTCCACACAGCGCACCGGGACGGCCGGGACTGAGCGGACATCCACGATCTTCCACGTTCCCGCGGGCGGTTCCGCAGCGAGGACATCGGGGCATTCGAACGATTCGGCCAGCTCAATCACGTGATGACCGCCCGGTGCCGACGCCAGCTGTTCTGTCGTCATGACGTCGCCGTCCGTGATGGCCCACTGATGCTGCGCATCGGCGACGATGACACCGCCGTCGGAGAATTCCACCTCGTAGCACGGGCGATCGTGCATGACCTCGGTGGCAGCGACGACGCGGGTCGGCGTGCCGTCCGCGCCGATCAACAGATCATCGACCCGCACCTCTCCCATCGTGGTCCATCCCGTGATCGTCGGCAGCGGCGTGTCCAGAGCCAGCGCCTTTCCGATCGCAGGTCGCGCGGCCACGATGATCATCTGTCCGGCGTGCAGGCCGTTCGTCAGGGCATCGAGATCGGTGAATCCGGTTGGCACACCAACCATCTCGCCGGCGCGAGAACCGATCGCCTCGATCTCGTCGAGAGCACCCTCCATGATCTCGGACAGCGGCAGGTAATCCTCGGAGGCTCGACGTTCGGTGACGGAGTAGACCTCGGCCTGGGCTCGATCGACGACATCGTCCGCGTCGCCCTCGGCGTTGTACCCCATCTGGGTGATGCGCGTACCCGCCTCCACCAGACGGCGCAAGATGGCCCGTTCTCGCACGATGTTGGCGTAGTAGCCGGCATTCGCCGCAGACGGCACGGAAGAGACCAACGTATGCAGATACGGGGCGCCGCCGACCCGGCCCATATCCCCGTTCTTCTGCAACACCGAGGCGATCGTGACGGCGTCGGCCGGCTCGCCGCGGCCGTAGAGATCGATGATCGCGTCGTAGATGACCTCATGGGCCGGACGATAGAAGTCGTGCCCGCGGAGAATCTCCACCACATCGGCGATCGCATCCTTGGACAGCAGCATCGCGCCGAGCACCGATTGCTCCGCGGCGACATCCTGCGGTGGGGTCAGGCCCGGTCCGCCCGCGGGAGCATCGTCGCGGTTCGGCAGCTCGGTGACACTCACCTGCCGTCCCCCTTCACATCCCGACGCTTCATACACACGTTCTAGCAGTCGCGACCGACATGTGTTGGCCGCGACCACCGAGACGTCATCCGGCGTGTCGGCCAGTGGACGGACCGACGGGTCCCAGTTCCAGCGACGTTATGCCGTCGTGGGCAGGCGACCAAGTTCGACACACACAACGGTTATGCACGGGCTGTGGACAATGCGCCTCAGTCCCCTGGTGTCCACCGCATCGATCATCCCCAGCTGTGGACAATACTGGGGAAAACTGTGGAGAAGCACCCACAGCAACCGTGGAAAGTGCGCTGTGAACTGCACAGATAGTCGTCCACGGGCTGTGGATTCTCCCCTGACCTGTGAACATCTCACGTTCTGAGAAACGCCTCGTAATGTCAGGAGCAACCTTTACTGTCACTAGTGTTATGTTCACCCGTCCGGCAGCATTTCACAGGCATCCGGCCGACCGTGAGATCCTGCGCCTCGCCCTGCCCGCGCTCGGGGCGCTCGTCGCCGAGCCGCTGTTCCTCCTCACTGACTCCGCGATCATCGGGCACCTCGGCACCCCGGAACTCGCCGGGCTTGGCATCGCCAGCACAGTGCTCTCCACGCTGGTCAACGTCTCGATCTTTCTGGCGTACGGGACCACCGCCGCTGTCGCGCGGATGCTCGGAGCCTCCGACATGCGAGGGGCACTCCATTCCGGCCTCGACGGCTGCTGGCTCGCCGTCGTGATCGGGACGGGAACGCTCGCTGCGGGATGGCCGCTGACACCATGGATCGTCGAGCGTTTCGGCCCAGCTCCGGACGTCGCCGAGCAGGCGGAGACGTATTTGCGGATCAGCCTCCTCGGGATACCCGCCATGCTTCTCGTTCTCGCCGCCACGGGCGTGCTGCGAGGGCTACAGGACACGAAGACGCCGCTCTACGTCGCTGTCACCGGTGCTGGAAGCAACGTCGTCCTCAACATCGGGCTCGTCCACGGCATCGGCCTCGGGATCGCGGGGTCGGCGATCGGAACCGTGATCTCTCAGGTCGGCATGGCCACGGTATTCGTCGTCGTCGTTGCCCGTGCGGCACGCCGCGAGGGAGCATCGCTCGCGCCACACTGGCCCGGCGTCAGGCGCGCGTTCGGCGCCGGGGTGCCGCTCATCGTCCGGACCGTGGCCATGCGGATCGCGTTGATCATCACGACCGTCGTGGCCACCGGCCTCGGCACCGCCGAACTCGCCGCGCATCAGGTGGCATTCAACACCTGGATCCTGCTCGCACTAGTTCTCGACGCAGTGGCGATCGCGGCTCAAGCGCTCGTCGGGCGGGCGCTCGGCGCATCGGATGTGGAACAAGCCCGGGACGTCACCCGCCGTATGGTCCAGTGGGGTGTACTCAGCGGGCTCGCCCTGGCCATCGTCGTCCTCGGTGTCGCTACCGTCTATCCCGTACTGTTCACCCAGGATCCCGAGGTTCGCTCGTTGCTCGTCACCGCACTCGTCGTCGCGGCGGTGTTGCAGCCCGCGGCCGGGTGGGTCTTCGTCCTCGACGGCGTACTGATCGGCGCCGGGGACGGCCCCTACCTCGCCTGGGCGTCGGTTGCGTCGGTCGCCATCTTCCTGCCCGCGGCCGCCGCAGTACATTACCTGAACCTCTCCGGCACCCCCGGCATGGTAGGGCTCTGGTCGGCCATCGGCGTGTGGACGCTTGCCCGACTCGTCACGCTCGAGGCCCGAGAACGGCGAGGCAAATGGGCCATCACGGGAGCTGTCCGGTGAGCGCGCCGCGACCGCACACACCGCAGGTATCCCGGCGCCGGAGATAGTACGCGTACGTAGCGGCGGCCAGCGCGACACCCCATACCGGCCACAGCATCGCCGGCCCAGCCACGGCCCAACTATCCAACGTCAACCTGAGCATCCCGTCGGCAAATCCAGCCTTGTTCATGCTCAGTCCAGCCGAAACCGACAACGCGGACACCAGCGACGCCGGGATGACCGCCAGCATGACGGGTACCCGACGGCCGCGCAGCCCCGGAATCCACCGAGGAAAGACCTCACCCCAACGTTGAACCAGACCCAACGTGAGTATGCTTCCCACCAGCGCGAACGAACCCAGCCAGGCACCGGCCCACAATGTTCCGTCGGCCATACCCTCGGCATGGGTCTCGTCGTCTATGCCCAGCGGGAAACCGGCGATCCACGTCCAACGGGTCAGCGCGTAAAGAGCCGGAACCGCAACGGCCACAGCCACCGCGATCCGGCCCCAGCGAAGGGCCGCGCCGGGTGCCGTCCACGCAGCGTGCCGCCTTCCCCGCCCGCAGTTCTCGCACCTTCCGGCTGTGCGGCGAGCGAAGATTACCGTGGCGGCAAGCCAGAGGAAGCCGCCGACGAGTACAGCGACATGATTCGCATAGACACCGTTGATGGTATCGACGAACTCCCCCCGGAGCTCCGCGTCGAACGGTGCCTGGACGACCACCATCGGCAGGTAACCGACCAGGGCAAGCGCCCGACTATCCGGCACGATCACCATCCAGCCGATAGCCGAGGCCATTCCGAAACCGATGATCATCACCCGGCCGACGCGGGAGACGACGGTCATCCGGAGCATGAGCGCACCGATGCCTGCCCCCGCCAGAGCTACCGCGGCGAACAACGGCGCCCCGACGTCGGCGGGCACCGCTCCCAGGAGTGAACTCGAGGCGTGTGGATCGTTTTCTCCGAGGGGATAACCCCGGCCGGTCACGGTCCACAATATGGCTATCACGCCGTAGACGAGCGACCACACGGCTGCGGCGCCGATCAAGCGGTTCGGACCCGACCAGGGCGACGGCGGTTTCGTCGGCGGCGGAGGCTGCTTGCTGTCGTGAACGCGAAGCGAGTACTGATTCATACGTCCCAGCTTGCGGCGAGGACGCAGCGCACGGGATCCCGATCACCGGGGAACTCCCTCCCCCTTCCGAGGGATTTCCCCTTCCGAATGATCATGTTTGGTACGTTTCCTCGGGCCATGACACGACTGCAGACGTGTCATGGCCCGAGGAAACGTACCAAACATGATCATTCGGTGAGGTAGGTCATTCGGAGGGGGCGACGAAGCCGGACTCGTAGGCCGCGATCACGGCCTGTGTCCGGTCTCGCACTCCCAGTTTCGTGAGCACGTTTCCGACATGTGTCTTCACGGTCTCCACACCCAGCACGAGTTCGCCGGCGATCTCGACATTGGACAGCCCGGCCGCCATCATCCGCAGGACCTCACCTTCGCGGTCGGTCAGCCGCGATCCCGGCAACAGCGCCGGATCACCCGACGACGTCTCGGACCGGCGCCGGGCCGCCAGCCGCCGGATCGCGTCCGGATAGAGCAGCCCGTCACCACGGAACACCGTGCGGACGGCGTGCATGATCTGATCAGGTGGAGTGCGCTTGAGCACGAAGCCGTGTGCTCCGGCCCGCAGGGCATCGTAAACGTAATCGTCGTTCTCGAACGTCGTCACGACCAAGATCCGGGGTGGGTCCGCGCGGGACATCAACGTGTGCGTCGCCTGGATACCGTCGATGGATGGCATCCGCACATCCATCATCACGACGTCGGGCCGCAACGTGGACACCATCGAGATGGCCTGCGCACCGTCAGCAGCCTCACCCGCCACGGTCATGTCACCCTGCGACTCGATGATCACACGGAGTCCAGCGCGAGCGAGCTCCTCGTCGTCCACCAGGAGTACCCTGATCGCGTTCTCCGCCATCAGCGGCACTCTCCCACCGAACTCACTCCCTGCCTCGTGCCGATGCCCTACTGCCAGGCGTCTTCCGGCCCGGCAACCAGATCCGCACACGCCAGACGCCGTCCTCCGCCGGGCCAGCGGAGAAGGCCCCGCCCAACATGCTGACACGCTCCCGCATACCGCGCAGGCCCCGACCATCGGTCTCCGCACCGCCGGTCGCAGACTCGGCCGGACGCAGGGGGTTGGACAGTTCGATGGTCACGCCCGTGTGGTCACCGCGTACTCGCACCACGACGGACGGTGCCGCGGCATGTCGTACGGCGTTGGTCAGTCCCTCCTGAACCAGCCGATACGCCTCCCGCGATGTGATAGCAGGAACCATCCGGCCTTCAAAATCGAGTTCAGCGTCGACCTCCATGCCGGCTGCACGCACATCTTCGACCAGATTCTCGAGTTCATCCAGCCCGTAAACGGGGTCACGGCCTCGCGAGCCACTATGCTCCGGTTCACGATCGACACGGCGATTCGCACGCTCGTCAGCTGCACGCTCGTCAGCTGTGCGATCGTCCCGGAGCAATCCCAAGACATGGTCGAGATCTTCCGCCGCTGAGCGGCTGGCCTCCTCGATCGCCGTCAATGCCTGTTCCGCCGTATCCGGGTCGGATCGCAGTACCTGGCGGGCCGCAGCCGCCTGCATCGTGCTGACCGTCAACGCATGACCGACCGAATCGTGCAGCTCCCGGGCCAGTCGATTGCGCTCCGCGAGCCGCCGTGTCTCGTCCTCGAGTGCGGCGATGCGTTCCGCGGGCGACGGTCCGAGCAAGAACGGCGCCACCCGAGCAAGAGCACCACCGATTCCGGCGACGACGTAGGCCACCAGTAGCAGCATGAGCGCGCCGAGTGCTACCGATGCCGGCCCATGCACGCCGCCGAACGGAGGCACGCTGGCGTCGGCCGGCAGCTGGTCCTCCGCACCCAGCCCTCTGATGATCGAAACAACTGCCGCCGGCACGCAGTAGAGCAACGTTCCCATGGCGGCGCCGCCCCCGAGGAGGTGCAGCACGTACCATGTGGCGCCACGTAGACGGGCGTCCCAGGACGGATGCCGCGCCGGTTCCGGAAGCCCCACATCCAACAGGCTCTGTGCGGCCGAGATCTCCAGCCCGCGCATCACCGGCAAGAACGGCGGCACCGCGACGATGGCGACGGTGACCGCCACCAACACGGAGATGGGCACGACCGGCACGTCGGGGTCCGCATACATCTGCGCGAACCCGAACGCCAAGAGCAGGTACGGAATCAGGATGACGCCGCCGAGCAGCAGGTGAATACCTCGCCGGAACGTGGACTTGCTGACCAGCGGCGCCCACACGTACCTGAGGATCACGCCCACGATTCTGCCTGACGTGGTTCCCCGCCGTACTGACTCTTGCCGTACAGCACGGACCCTCCCCGCCAGGGCGAGGAGTGATCAGGCGGCAGCGACGTTAATCTTGATCTTGGCGGAGACGTCCTCGTGGAGCCGGACCGTAACCGTGTGCTCACCGACGGATTTGATGGGCGTGCCAACCTCGATACGCCGCTTGTCGACTTGCGGCCCGCCAGCGTCCACGACCGCCGACGCGATATCCGCCGGCGTGATCGAACCGAAGAGCCGGCCCGATTCGCCGGCCTTGGCCTTCAGCTGGATGGGACCCGCCTCGAGGCGTTCCTTCATCGCCCGCGCGGTGTCGCGATCGGCGATCTCCCGGCTCTCGCGTGCGCGCTGGATCGCGTCGATCTGCTTCTGCGCGCCCTTGGTCCACGCCATGGCGTACCCACGGGGGATCAAGTAGTTACGGCCATAGCCGTCGCGCACCTCGACGACGTCACCAGCCGATCCCAGACCGGAGACTTCCTGCTTGAGAATGAGTTTCATGCTCTCCGCACCTTTCTCAGCGGGCCGTCGAGGTGTACGGCAGCAGCGCCATCTCGCGCGCGTTCTTGATCGCCGTCGCCACATCACGCTGATGCCGCGTGCAGTTACCCGTGACACGGCGGGCGCGGATCTTGCCCCGATCAGAGATGTACTTGCGCAGCAACGCCGTGTCTTTGTAGTCGACGTAGTCGATCTTCTCCTGACAAAAGGCGCAAACCTTCTTCTTCGGCTTGCGTACTGGGGACTTCACCATCGTGGTGCTCCTCCTTGACGAAGAGCCCGGCCGGTCGACCGGGATGGGTGGATGGACGGGTACAGGTATGGTCAGAACGGAGGCTCGTCAGCCGCCGGGGCGTTCGTCGACCATGGATCGTTCGCCGGTGCTTGGGCACCCTGCGGTGCCGCCGGAGCAGCCTGGCTGGCCCAGGGGTCACCGCCTCCTTGCGGTGCACCGCCACCGAATCCTCCGCCACCTTGACGCTGTGTCTTGGTGACCTTGGCCGTGGCATAGCGCAGGCTCGGGCCGACCTCGTCGACGTCGACCTCGAAAACCGTACGCCGCTCTCCTTCGCGCGTTTCGAACGAGCGTTGCTTCAACCGGCCGCTCACGATCACGCGCATACCCCGCTGAAGGGTCTCGGCCGCGTTCTCCGCCACTTGCCGCCAGACCGAGCACGAGAGGAACAGCGGCTCGCCGTCCTCCCACGTATTCGTCTGCCGGTTGAACGTGCGTGGGGTGGACGCGACCCGAAAGTTGGCGACGGCCGCGCCACTCGGCGTGAAGCGCAGCTCGGGATCATCGGTCAAATTGCCGATGAGGGTGATGACGGTCTCGCCTGCCATGGATGCTCCCTTTGCTCCGGGAATGTCGTGCGGTACGAGCGCCGACGCCCGACGACCTAGCGCGCTACGGGCCGGACGACCTTGGTGCGCAGCACGGATTCGGAGAGTCCGAGCTGACGGTCGAGCTCGGATACGGTGTCGGCTTCGCAATTCACATCGAACACCGCGTAGATGCCTTCGCTCTTCTTGTTGATCTCGTAGGCAAGCTTGCGACGGCCCCAGATGTCGACGTTCTCGACCGTGCCGCCGGCCTTGCGTACGATCTCCAGATATTGCTCGAGAGTCGGAGCGACGGTGCGCTCCTCGGCCTCCGGGTCGAGGATGACCATTACCTCATAATGACGCATGCCGGTTTCACCTCCCGTGGTCTTCACGGCCGCGGTCTTTCCGCAGCAGGAGGGCTGTACGTCTGCCGGTCTGTGCTGTCTGGTGAATCGCCCACCGACAACCAGACCGCGTGTAAGCGTACCAGCGACGGCCGACAGATTCCGCCGCACCGCCTAGTTTCACTCCCAGACGATCCGATCGGCAGTTGTCGTCGTGAAACGGACGTCGAGCTCCACCTCATCACCGGGTTCGGGCGGCGCGACGTCGCGCGGCAACCAAAGCATCGAACACTGCATGTGGGGTGGCTCGGCGAACCATCGCTGCTTCCCACCGATCCGGAAGGGCGACAACGCGCGACCCGTAGCTTCGAGTCCGCCCTTGGCAACCGAGACGGCGCGCTGCCGGATGCTCGTCACAGCGGACGGCGCCTCGAGGGCGACACCGTGGGCGGTGCCTCCGGCGACGACGACGATGTGGCCGGCTCTCCTGGCGGGGCGCTGGCGATAACCGTAGCGTTCACCGCGCTGAAGAGAGTGGACATCGAGCACCGTCGCCCGCATGCTCAACGCGCTGCGGTCTCCGAGCCACAGGTCGGACCCGACGCGCACGCGCACATCGGCATCGATCGCAGACGCCACGTCCGATGCGGCCTGCCTCGACAGATGACTGACCCAGATCCGGCGCACCGGGGATGACGCCACCGCGCCAAACGCCATTTCCGCAAGCTCACGTGCCTCGTCTCGATGATCTCCGGCAAGCGGGAGATGTAGTGCAAAGCCTTCGAACCGGGTCTCGGCCAACGGCTCGGCTATAGCCTCGAGCTGCGTGGGATCGACGCCGTGGCGCCGCATACTTGTCAGCACCTCGAGCACGATCCGGGGACGCCCTCCCCGCTCGACCAGTGCATGAAGATCGGACGGCCGGGATACGGTGTGAATGACCCGCTCGTCGCCGAGCCGGGCGTTCATCCATGGCCGCCACGGGGTCAGGACCAGAAGATCGCCAGCGAATGCATCGTCGAGGCGAGCCAATTCTTCGTAGGTCCCCACCGCGAGCGTTTCCACACCCAGCGCGCCGGCTTCCGCAGCCAGTGTCTCGTTTCCGAAGCCGTATCCATTGCCTTTCGCCACCGGAACGACAGCCACCCGACCGGTGTCCACAAATCGACGCAGGTGCTCGCGCCACCGGGACGCATCGACATGCAAGGTCAGCGACATCGGCAGATCAGCTCCTGCGTTTCATGTAGAGCTCGAACGCGTTGTACATGAGGCGGGAAATCGGCAAATCCCATTCACCGAGGTATTCGACAGCTTGGCCGCCGGTACCGAGCTTGAACCGGATCAGACCGGCATGCGGATCGGACTCGTCCAGCGTGTCCGTGATCCCCCTCAGGTCATAGATCTCACACCCGGCAGCCAGAGCGTCCTCGATCATCCTCCACTGGACGGCGTTCGAACCACGTACTTCGCGTTTCTCGGTCGACGACGCCCCGTACGAGTACCACGCGTGCACGCCGACCTGCACCATGATGGTCGCTGCCACCAGGTCGCCGTCGTGGTGGGCGAGATACAGCCGGAATCGCTCCGGGTCTTCAGCGCTCATGGTGCGCCACATGCGCTGAAAATACTCGAGTGGCCGGGGTGTGAAGTCGTCCCGTCGTGCCGTTTCGGTGTAGAGCTCGTGGAATACCGGAAGGTCGTCTTCAGTGCCGTAGCTCACTGTCACTCCGGCCTTGTCGGCCTTCTTGATGTTGCGCCGCCACAGCTGGTTGAAACCGCGGAGCACATCATCGGCCGAACGGCCGTGCAGCGGAAGTTGGAACACGTGACGAGGTTGTCCAGCAGCGAAGCCCTCCTCCTCCGGCGGAGGTCGCCAGCCAGCACTGGTCAGCTGCGCCGCCAGGGATTCCCCCACCTCGGTCACCTCGTCTGCGGTAACGTCCCGGAGGCGCTTCACGGCGTCGTCGGCCAGCGCGGTCTTCAAGGTGGCGTTCTGCCAGATCCGCGTGACGACCGGGGCTCCCACCCGCAGGCCGAACGCTCCGGCAGACTTCACATGTTCGACGAGCGGATCGAGCCACCGGTGAAGATCTCCGGCTTTGGCGGCCGACTCCCAGTCGATCGCCGGACCTTCGGGGACGTAGGCCAGGTATTTCCGTAACCGAGGAGCCTTTCGGTAGAGAACGAGGCCGGCTCCGACAATGGTCTGACCGTCAAACCAGCCGACCGACTCGGCCACCCATCCCTGTTTGACGAGCCCCCACGCGGGAGTCTGCAAGAAGCTGACGGACGGACGCTCGGCGATCGCGGTCAGATGCTGTTCAGCAGAGATCGATCGGACGGTGAGTGCAGGCGCGTTCGTCACGGGCCGAGCGTACCTGGCGATCATCACACGTCCGATCCTGCCTCCGCCATGACCACCGTCGGTCAGGCCACCGCCGGGCGTCGACGCCACGTGAACGGCGACGCCGAACGCGTCAGCTCCGCAGGTACTCCCGCAACCGAGTGACGTCGTCGCTCTCGCCGCTCTTGGCTCCCGGAGTCTCCAGAATCACCGGGGCACCCGCCGCACGGACGACCTCGGCGATCGCCGCCAGTCCGATGGTGCCGTCACCGAGATTGGCATGCCGATCCGCGCCGGAACCGAAGGGGTCACGGCTGTCATTTGCATGCACCAGGTCGATGCGGCCCGTGATAGCCATGATCTGATCGACAACCTCGGCGAGATCGATACCGGCGGCAAACGCATGACACGTATCGAGGCAGAAACCGAGGCCATGCTCGGCCACCGCGTCCCACACGCGGGCCAGCCGATCAAGCGTGCGGGCCATGGCGTAGTCTCCGCCTGCCGTGTTCTCGATGAATACGGGAACCTTCGCATCGAGCCGCTCGGCGCACTTGCGCCAGTTGTCCACACCCACGTCGGGATCATCGCCCTTGAGGACGTGGCCGCCGTGTATCACCAGGCCCTTGGCCCCGACCTCCGCCGCGAGATCCACCTGCTGCTGCAAGATCTTGCGGCTCGGGATCCGGATCCGGTTGTTGGTCGTGGCGACGTTGAGCACGTATGGCGCATGGATGTAGAGCTCGACATCGGCGTCCTCGGCAGCCTTCCGCAATGCCTCCGCGCCGTCGGGGTAGGCGACGGTGGGTGCCTTCCAGCCTTGCGGATCCCCGAGGAAGAATTGGGCTGCGTCGCCGCTGCGCGCTTGCGCTTCGCCCACGGGGTCTTCGGAGCCGACATGGGCACCGATACGAACGTGATCTGGCTCGGGCATGACTTGACGCTATCGCACCCACCCGACATCGGCGATCGTTCGATGATGGATGAGGAATCATGGAGCTCGTCAGTTCGCCCGAACCGTATCGAGGAGGCCGGCATGTCCGTCGTCGTCGCATTCTCCGTGACACCACTCGGCGTCGGCGAGGGAGTTGGCGAGATCGTCGCCGAGGCCGTCCGGGTCGTGCGCGCCTCCGGGCTCCCCAACCGGACCGATGCCATGTTCACCACGATCGAGGGTGAGTCCTGGGACGAGGTCATGGACGTAGTGCGACAGGCCGTCGACGCGGTCGCCAGCCGCGCACCACGCGTGAGCACCGTCATCAAGGCGGACTATCGCCCCGGCCTATCCGGCGCGCTCGAAACGAAGGTGCAATCAGTGGAACGCCACCTCAACCCGCCCAGCGACCGGTGAGGAAGGTTGCCGCCCAGACCACCATCAACGGCGCGCTCACTGCCAGATATAGCCACAGCACCCAGCGGCGACGCGAAGCGAGCACGGCCAGGCCCACCCACAGTGGCCACCACAGCAGCATCGCCCGGGGAACGGAGAAGAACCAGAACGACGTCGCGAACGCAACCACCTGCAGCCCGACCCAGGTCGCTTCACCCCATCGCCGCCACCAGAGCAATGCGGCCGTCAGCAACGTTCCGGCCAGCATCGCGACCAATTCGGCACCGAACATCCATGCGAAGCCGGGGGATTGCGTGCCGCCGAAGGCCGCCTGCCAGGTATTGCTCAGTGCCTCCCACGGTGGTGTGAGTTCCCGGTTCCATTCCTGTGCCTGAGCATCCATCCAGGCCAGCCAATTCCCGGTGAGCTGCTTGAGGTAGAACATCCAGCCAGCCAGCGGAACGAGCGGGAGGAAGAGCCAGCCGAATCCGGACCAGTTCCTGTGACGTCTCCGGGTCACGAGCCAATGAACGCCCACGGCGGCCGCCAGGAAGATTCCACTTACGCGAACCGTGCACGCCAGCGCGGTCAACGAGCTGGCCGCCAGCCAGTGACCACGACGCGCGGCCAACCAGGCCGGCAACGCCAGACCCAGGAACAAGGCCTCCGTGTAAGGCGCTGCGAGGAACACGGCCGGTGGTGCGCACACCCAGAGCACGACGGCGAGACGCCCGGCATGTCGCCCACCTTCGAGCTCTCCCAGCCGTGCCAGGGCTATCGCAGCGATTCCACCGGCCACGAACGAGACGAGCAGTCCGGTCAGCACGTGCGGCAGCCCTATCTGCGCCCCGAGCCACAACAACGCGGGAAGGCCCGGAAAGAATGCCTCGTTCGGCACACCGGTGGGCTGACCTTCGTAGCCGTGGATGGCGATGCCCCGATAATGATGGACGTCCCACTGTGCCCAGCGATCCAGCCAGCCGATCACGTCTTGCCCGTTCACAGCGAACAGCCACCCGGTCGCTGCCGCCACGACCACCATGGAGATCCGGCTCAGTATCCAGATGCCGATCGCATCGTTGTCCACGCGTCGGCGTATGAGCACCGACGACGGCCCCCGGCCCGGCGAGTCTGCCGTCTCCACAGCCACGCTTTCGGTGTCTCGCCAACTCATGCCGAACGGTGCCTCTCACCTGCGCCCGTCGGTGCCGATGCGCCGGCGTGCTCCAGCCGGTCCGGAACCGGCGATGGGGGCATGTTCGTGTTGCGCACCGGATCACGGTCAGGGGCGAACATATCGCGAACCACCATGCTGCACAGCCAGATCAGCACTACGGCCCGGAGGACAATGGACCACGCATAGACCTCATCTGAGATCATGTGATCGGCGAAGAAGCCGGACAGATAGAACCAGACCGAGACGACGTAGATAGCTTCTGCCGCCTGCCAAATCAACAGTTCCCGCCAGCGCGGAATGGCGAGTGCCGCCAGCGGTAGCAGCCACAGTGAGTATTGTGGCGACCACACTTTGTTGATCAGCACGAACGCCGCCACCGCGAGGAAGGCGAGCTGGGCCAGGCGGGGCGGACGGGGCGCGAGCATGGCCAGCAGGATGATGGCACCCAACAGGACGAGCGCTGCGCCCAAGGCCAGCCGATCGACGTCGCCGGGAAGCAGCTCGGGCGCGAGTAGCTGGCGGGCGTACCAGATCGAACCGAAGTCGGCCTCACGGGCAGCATTGAACTCGAAGAACGTCAGCCATCCGTCCCGCGCCCATAGCGCGAACGGCGCGTTGATCAGGCTCCACGTCGCCACGGCGACCCCGCCGCAGACACCGACCTTTCGCAGCTCACGTAGCCGCCCGGGGGCGCGAAGGGCGACGAGCACCAGGGGGCCGAGGAGCAGGACCGGATAGAGCTTGACCGCCGCCCCGACCCCGATGAGGATCCCAGCCCAGCCTGGTCGTTCTCGTGTCCACGCGAGTATGGCAACGCTTGCCGCAGCCACCGCGAGGAGATCCCAGTTGATCGTTGCACTCAGCAGCATGATCGGTGATGCGGCCACCAACATCGCGTCCCACGGCCGCTGCGGCACGGTCAGCGCCGTAGCGGCCACCACAACGAGCGCAGAGAGGCCCACAAGCAACGTCGTGACCTCGTAGAATCGCACACTTTCCGCCACGGCCGGATCTGCGGGTTCCGAATCGACGAACGACTGCACGGCCCGCGCCGCAATGGCCGAGCCTTGCATGACGACGCCGGTGAGTACCGGGTACTCGAGTGCGGTGTCCCAATACGGAAGGTCACCGTCGGAGAAACCGCGTTCCCGATAGAGGAAGGGCACGTCGCTGTAACAAAGCGACGTCCACAGCGTGGAATCGTCGCGTCGTTCCCAGGATGCGTCATGACACGGCTCGTCGAGCAACACGCCCAGCGCGAAGACCGTGCACGCGACGGCCAGCATGATCCGCAGCGGGTTCCACCAGCGAGAACCCACCGTCGCGTGACGACCCGCGGGGCCACCGATCCATTCGCTCGCAGCGGCAACCGTCGGATCGTCGCGACTTGGCCAGATGGGGTGTGCGTTCACCCGCCTATCGTGTCGCAACGGGCTGGAATGGCCGTTCCCTGGCGATCAGTTCCAGCCACCTTCATCGCCACCGTCGCCACCGCCGTCATCGCCACCGTCGT
>NZ_QMIG01000008.1 GCF_003287285.1 Phytoactinopolyspora halophila | reverse complement strand
CACCGTCGCCACCGCCGCCGTCGCCACCTTCATCGCCACCGTCGCCACCGCCGCCGTCGCCACCTTCATCGCCACCGTCGTTGCCGCCGTTCTGGTTACCGTTCTGGTTGCCGCCGTTCTCGTCGCCGTCCCACTCGGAACCTTCGTCACCGTTCTCATCGCCACCGCTCTCATCGCGGCCGTTCTCGTCCCCACCGCTCTCATCGCGGCCGTTCTCGTCCCCACCGCTCTGGTCGCCGCCGTTCTCATCGCGGCCGTTCTCGTCGCCCCGTTCGTCATCGTCGGGGGGATCCGGCGGCCGGGTCTCATGCGTCGGCGTCGGGGTGGGAGTGGGCGACGGGTTCACCGGCTCGCCGACGTCGGCTCGTTCCGGAAATTCGCGGACCTCTTCCCCTTCCAGCGCGGCGTTCATGAACGCCGTCCAGATCCGTGCGGGGTAGCCCCCGCCGGGGAACGAATCCCCACCGCCGACACCATGCAACGATTTGGTGCCCGCTTCCTCGCCTTCTCCGTTGATGAACGACACGGCAGCGGAGAGTTGCGGTGTGAAGCCCGCGTACCACGCCGTCAGTTCCTGGTGGGTGCCGGTCTTGCCGGCAGACGGCCGGTCGAGGGCCTGCGCTACCTCCCCCGTGCCGTTCTCCCCCTCGACCACCTGGGTCATCGCGTACGTGACGTCCGCCACGACATCAGCGTCGAAGACCTGCTCCGGCTCGGCCTCAGCTTCGTGAAGGACGTTGCCCGCTGGATCGGTGACGCGTTGCACCGTGTACCAATCGGTCTGCCGTCCGCCAGCGGCGAGCGTGGCGTACATGCCAGCCATCTCGACGGTCGAGACCTTCCCGATACCGAGCGTGACGCGGGCATCGTTCTCGAAGTCTTCCGAATCTTCCGGCGCACCCGCACGGTAGAGAGCATCCAGGACCTTCGACGGCCCGATCTCCATCGTCAAATCAACGTACGCGGTGTTGATCGAGCGCTCGGTGGCCTCGATGAGGTCGACGTCTTCGCCGTAATCCGCCTCGTTCTGGTTGTTGACCGGCTTACCCAACTCGGGTGGATCGAACGGCGAATTCCCCGAGAACCGGCTCTCGAGCGAGATTCCCTCTTCGAGAGCAGCCGCGAGAGTGAACGGCTTGAACGCGGATCCTGCTTGCTGCTTGCCATCGACCGCATTGTTGAACGACTGTTCGACGGCGTCCTCCCCGCCGTACATCGCTACCACGGCTCCGTCACCCGGACGTACCGCCGCTAATCCGATACGGACGTGTTCGGCGTTCTCCGTGGGCCGTTCCTCGTCCACCGCATCGAGAGCCGCGGACTGTGCCTCCTGGTCGAATGTCGTCACGACCCGCAAACCACCGGAGTCGATCTCGGCCTCGTCGATTCCCGCTTCCTGCAGCTCCTTGCGGACCTGTTGCAGCAGATATCCGTTCGGCCCTTCGTACAGGTTCTGCTTCTCCTCCGGGAGAACCTCGGGCGGCTCCGCCTCTTCGGCGGTCTGCGCGTCAAGCGCTCCGATGGACACCATGCCATTGATCACATACTCGAAACGTCCTTCGAAATTCTCCTTGTTCTCCTGCCCGAGAGTGGGATCGTAGAGGCCGGGCGAACGGAGTATGGAGGCCAGCGCGGCCGCCTCCTCTACCGAGATCTCCGACACGGGCTTGTCGAAATACGCCTTCGACGCCATTTGCACGCCGTACACGCCACGGCCGAACCAGATGGTGTTGAGGTAGGACGCCAGAATGTCGTCCTTCTCCATCTGCTGGTCGATCTTGATCGACACAAACAGTTCGTTGAGCTTGCGCTCGAACGTCTGTTCCTCGGTCAGATAGTAGTTCTTGACGTACTGCTGCGTGATGGTGGAACCGCCGCCAGTGATCTCGCCGCCTTCCCGGATGAATCCAAAACCGGCACGCGCGATGCCCACCGGATCGAAACCCGGGTTGCTATAGAAGCCACGATCCTCTGCCGCGATGACCGCGTCTTGGACATGCTGGGGAATGTCCGCAAGATCGACACTCTCCCGGGCTTGTGCACTGAACCGGCCCAGCTCGGTCTCGCCGTCGTTCCAATACACGATGGTCGACTCCGACCGGGCGAAGTCATTGGGCTCGGGGATGTCGGTCATCGCGTAGACGATGCCGATACCGAGGAAGCCCAGAAATGCTGTACCGAGGAAGTACAGGCTGAACGCCTTCAAGGACACGAACTTCCGCCAGCCACGGCGCCGTTTTCCGCCGCCGCCCTTCCGGCGCGCGGCGTAACGTCGGCGCGGCTCCGCGGCGTGCCGCTCTAGATCAGCATGTTCTTGATCACTCAAAGTCGTACGTCTCGGCTCGGGGTCATGGCGTTTTGCGGTCTAGATCACCGTACCGGTTCGGCAGTAAGTCGATGACACCCTAGGGCATATAGGGGTATGGTAGCGATATATCTATTCGATACATCGGCACGTAAGATATCGCTAAGGAGCATACTCGTGGGCAAGCGCGCAGCGGCATTGGAGCTTGCCATCCTCGGCTTGCTTCACGATGCGCCCATGCACGGGTATGAGCTACGCAAGCAAGTGAACTCCCTGCTCGGCTGGGGAAGAGCGTTCTCGTACGGGACGCTGTATCCGACCCTGAAAGACTTGGTTCGGCGCGGCCATCTCGCCGCTGAGGAAGCACCTGACGAGCGGGGTGGTAGCCGCAGCGGGAAACGAGCCCGCATCGTCTACCGGCTCACTCCCGAGGGTAAGGAACGTTTTGCCGAACTCCTCAGCGAGGCCGGTCCGTCCTCATGGGACGACGATCAGTTCGGCGTGCACTTCGCCTTCTTCGCACGTGCCGATGCCGAAACGCGCATGCGCATCCTCGTCGGTCGCCGTAGCCGGCTGCAGGAACGTGTCGAGCACTTTCGTGCCGCATTGTCGCGCGCACGCGAGCGCCTCGACGCCTACACGCTGGAGCTGCAGCGGCATGGCTTGGAGTCGGTCGAGCGTGAGGTCAAGTGGCTCGACGACCTGATCAGTGCCGAGCAGCAAACGACGAACGCTCGAGAAGATGACCAACCGCGGGACGTGACGTCCCGCCACGACCCCGGCGCATCGGCGCCGGGCCACTCTCAAGAGGGAGAAAGGAAAGCCTGATGAGCTCGCTTCGTGTCGCCATCGTGGGCGTAGGGAACTGCGCCGCATCGCTCGTCCAGGGAGTCCACTACTACCGGGATGCCGATCCCGAGACCAAGGTCCCAGGACTGATGCACGTGCAGTTCGGTGATTACCACATCCGCGATGTCGAGTTCGTAGCTGCATTCGACGTCGACGCCAAGAAGGTCGGTCACGATCTCGCTGACGCGATCGTCGCCAGCGAGAACAACACCATCAACCTCTGCGACGTCCCTCCCACGAGCGTCACCGTCCAGCGCGGTCCCACGCTCGACGGTCTCGGCCGGTACTACAAGGAGGCCATCGCCGAGTCCGACGAAGACCCCGTCGATGTCGTCGCGACGCTCAAAGACGCCGAGGCCGACGTACTGGTCTGCTACCTCCCCGTCGGTTCCGAAGGCGCAGCAAAGTTCTACGCACAATGCGCCATCGATGCCGGGGTTGCCTTCGTGAACGCGCTTCCCGTCTTCATTGCCGGAACCCAGGAATGGGCCGACAAGTTCAGCGCGGCCGGCGTACCCATCGTGGGTGACGACATCAAGTCACAGATCGGGGCGACCATCACCCACCGCGTTCTGGCTCGCCTGTTCGAGGATCGCGGGGTCACCGTCGACCGCACCTACCAACTCAACGTTGGCGGGAATATGGACTTCAAGAACATGCTCGAACGAGAGCGGTTGGAGTCGAAGAAGGTCTCCAAGACGCAGTCCGTGACCTCGCAGCTCGTGGCCGGCCTCGACGACCGCAACGTGCACATCGGGCCGTCTGACTACATCGCCTGGCTGGACGATCGCAAGTGGGCTTTCATCCGGCTCGAAGGCCGCAATTTCGGCGACGCCCCAGTGAACTTGGAGTACAAGCTCGAGGTCTGGGACTCGCCGAACTCGGCAGGAATCATCATCGACGCCATCCGGGCAGCCAAGATCGCCAAAGATCGTGGCGTCGGCGGTCCGGTCCTCTCGGCCTCGTCGTACTTCATGAAGTCGCCGCCAGTGCAGTACCACGACAGTGTCGCGCGCGACGCCGTCGAGAAGTTCATCGCCGGCGACATCGAACGTTGATCCTGCCGCCAATCCACTCCGCCACATTTCGACTGATCATGTATGGCGGGTTTGCTTGGGCCGTACCATGGATGCGGCCCTGATTACGGCACGAGAGAACCTGCCATACATGATCACCCAGGACGGCGGGCGGCCGACGAATGGCGCACGTCATCCGACAGAGATGTGAAACCGGACGAAGAGGTTGACAGCAAGCATCGAACTTTCGGGCGACTCGACTACCATTCGAATGTTCCGGCTTAACGGTCGTCTATTGACAGAGCGGGGGCGGGGCAGACAGCGTCAACTACTGTCCCGTGTCCTGTCGCCCATGTTGGTCGGCGGCCAGCATAGCCTCGCGCCCCCGCGTGGCTCCGGGACGCCAGACCAAGGGAGGAACGTTCGATGACGCGGACCGCGCGACGCCGCCGTGGACAAGGCGGCGCCCCACAACGGGAACGCGCAGCTCACAACACGCGTGAGCAGACCGGTCCCGAAGAGCCTCACACCGCTGACAGCGAGCGCTCGTCGTTCTGGGGCACCCTGCTTCGCGATCGTAGCGTCCGGTCGAGGATAGCCGCACTGGTCATCGTCCCGTTGCTCGGTACCCTCGTCCTCGGAACCCTGTTCTTTCGGAGCGCACTGGAAGACGCCTCGTCCGCCAGCGAGGTCGAGCGGCTCGCCAGCGTCGGGGTGACGGCCGCTGACGCCCTGCACAAGCTGCAGGACGAACGCGACGTCACCGCGCTCGCCGAAGCCGACGAACTCGGTGTCGCCGCCGTCGCCGACGCTCGGGATGCCACGGATGCTGCCCTGGCCGACCTCCGTACGGAACTCGAAGACGTCAGCGATATCGGTGGGCCAGCCGAAGCGGTACGGGCCACCTTCGACGAAGAACTGGCCGAGCTTTCCGACGTACGTACGGAACGAGACGAGTCAGATCCTGCCTTCGACGCCGGAGGAGCTACCGCGTACCACGAGATGGCCGAGGCGATCCGTGGTGTACTCACCATGTCGGGCACGATCGTGCACGACGGCGACACCGCTCGGATGATCAACGGACTCGACAACATCAGCCAGGCCGCCGAGTCCGCCTCGATGGAACGTGGCCTGGTCTCCTATCTCCTCACACCAGACGAGGAACCCTCCGCCGAGCTGGTCGACAATGCCCTGATCTTCCGTGGTGAACAAGACCTGTTGATCGGACGCTATCTCGCCGGAATCCCCGAAGCCGAGGACGTCGAGGCGATCACCAACCGGATCGCGTCCGCTGACGAGCTCACCAGCGAAACTCTCACACAGATCGACGAGGGCGAGACCGTCGAGGTGGACCACGAGGAGTGGCACGCCAACGCGACCGAGCGACTCGATGTCTTGCGAGACATCGAAGCCGAGTCGGCCGCAGCCGTCGTGGACGATGCATCCAACGCTGCCAACGGCGCCCGGATGGTTGCGGTGCTAGCAGCCATCGCGGTCTTGGTCATCCTGGCTCTGACGGTGTTCCTCACGGTCGTCGTGGCCCGTTCAATCGTCGGCCCGCTGCGCCGGCTGCGCAGCACCGCGCAGCAAACGGCGAAGAAGGATCTGCCCGCGTTCGTGGAGCGTCTGCACCGCGAAGGCCCCGCAGCCGCGTCGACTGACGGGACCGGAGACGTGATCACTGCCGAGGGCGAAGACGAGATCGGTGAGGTGGCGAAATCGTTCAACGATGTCCACGCCATGGCTGTGCAAATCGCCGGTGATCAGGCCCTCCTTCGCCAGAACCTCGACACGATCGTGGTCAACCTCTCCCGGCGCACGCAGTCGCTGATCGATCGCCAACTGGGCGAGATCGAATCACTCGAGGAGCGCGAGCGCGATCCTGACCAGCTCAGCACCCTGTTCCGCATCGACCACATGGCCACACGCGTGCGCCGGCATGCGGAGAGCCTGCTCGTGCTGGCCGGAGTCGAGGAGATGCGCAAGCAGAGCTCGTCGGCTCCGGTACTCGACCTGGTGCGTGCAGCCGCCGGAGAGGTCGAGCAATATCCCCGGGTGAAGTTCGGCGTCATGCCCACCGACCTGGTCTCGTCTGCCGCGGTCGACGACATCACGCACTTGCTCGCCGAGCTGATCGACAACGCCACGGAGTTTTCTGCACCGTCCACGCCGGTCCAGGTCACAAGCCAGCCACTGCTCGGCGGCGGATTGCGAATCCAGGTCTCGGACGCCGGCCTGGGGATTCCGGCCGACCAGCTCGAAGAGCTCAACGACCGCTTGGCCAACGTCGGGGACATCGACGTGGCGACCTCGCGCACGCTCGGCCTCTACGTTGTCGCTCGGCTGTCGGCCAAGCATGGAGTTCGCGTACGGCTCGAACCAGGATCGGGTGGTGGCACCGTTGCCCAGGTCGACCTCCCGGCCGGATTGATCCATTCTCCGCTCGACTCGGAGGCCAGCGTTCCGAACTCCGAGCCCGCAGAACCCGACCCGCTGAACACGCCGGCCCCGTGGAATGCTCCGGCCCAACAGGCCAGTACACCCCCACCGGTTGCTCGGTCGACTCCCTCCCTGATCGACTCCCCCGGCCCTGAGCACGAGCCCACCCATGGCTCGCCGGCGCCCTCGCCCGCGAGCTCGTCGCCGCCGCCACCGGCAGCGGAGCCCGCGCCAACCATGTCGAGCCCGGCTTCGGACTGGTCCCATTCCGGATATCATGATCGAATCGACACGACCGAACGTTCTGACCAGTCCAGCCAATCCAGCCAGGTGGAACGTCCCAACCCGATGGAATCCACATTCCCGGGCATGGCAGAAGCGAGCCCGGAGTCGCCGATCTTCGAGTCCGTGCGTTCGGCGTGGTTCAGCAACGATACGAACTCCGACTGGTCGAGCCCGGCAGATGCTGGATGGCGCCGTGCTGCCGAAGTGCTGCGCTCGGCCGAGGAAGCCGCGAATGCGCGGTGGAACCAGCAACCCTCGTCCGGGAGCACCCGAGAGAGGCAGACAGACATCGGCTCCGGTTGGGCTGCCGGTGCTCCGCAGCGCAGCGCTCCGCCAAGGAGCGAGCCGTCGCATGGCATACCCCAGCACGGCGCGCCCCAGCACGGCGCGCCCCAGCACGGCGCGCCCCAGCACGGCGCGCCCCAGCGTGGCACTCCATCCCCGAGCCAGCCGTCGTATGGTGTGCCGGAGCCGAGCACGGCATCCGGCGCGCCCGGGGGTGAACCGGCGCCGGATGCCGCCTCCGCTGAGACACAATCGCCAGAGGTCAGCGCATCCGGACTGCCCGTCAGGCGACGCGGAGCGTCGCTTGTCCCGGGTTCGATCAGCGACCCGTCCGCCCAGAGCACCAAGCAGCACCAGCCCTCCGCTCCCGCCAAGAGCGCGGACTCCGTATCATCCACTCTGGCAAGTTTGCAGCGTGGTGTTGGTCGTGGGCGTCAGGAAACTGGTGGCTGGGTCCCCAAGCGGCCCGGTGACCCCGAGAGGAGCAAGCAGTGACGAACGCTACGAACGACGAGCTCAATTGGCTCCTCGATCGTTTCGTAGGACGCACGACCGGTGCTGCCCACGGCATCGTGGTTTCAGCAGACGGTCTTCAGCTCGCCGCGTCGTCCGGGCTACCTCAGGAACGAGGCGAACAGCTGGCTGCGGTCGTGTCCGGTCTCGCAAGCCTGACCGTAGGCGCCTCGCTGATCCTCAACGCGGGCGACGTGCAACAGACGCTGGTCGAGATGAGTGACGGATTCCTACTCGTCATGGCCGTCGCGTCCGGCGCGCACATCGCCGTGCTCGCGGCACAGGGCTGCGATCTCGGTCAAGTCGGTTACGAGATGGCGCTACTCGTCGAACGAGTCGGTGCGGCCCTCAACCCGGCGGCGCGCGTGGGGTGAGGTGACGAGGTGATGCACGAATCGGGGGGTCAGCCACGGTGATCGGAAAGACTCACGGGGGAGACCATGCCGGCATCTGACTCCGGCCGTATCCGGCCCTACCTGGCGACTCGGGGCCGGACCCGGCCAGTTCAGAACATCGCCATCGAGGCACTCGTGTCGACGACCACGGCGGGACGCAACCATGGGATCGATCCCGAACCCGAGCGGGACCGCATCTTGCGTATGTGCCACTCGCCCCGGTCGGTTGCCGAGGTAGCCTCCCTTGTTGCCATACCCCTAGGCGTTGCTAGGGTTCTAGTCGCCGATCTTGAGGCGGAAGGCCTCGCCCGCGTCGCAGATCCGCACGCGGCGTTCCACGGGTCGGCCGAGCCGGCTCGCGATCTGAGTGTGCTGGAAAGGGTGAGGGATGGCCTCCGTCGAATCTGAGGTGTCCACCGGGACCGCCGCGTCGCAGGACGCGCTTTCGGTGAAGATCGTTGTCGCTGGCGGATTCGGCGTCGGGAAGACGACCTTCGTCGGCGCGGTCAGCGAGATCGAGCCACTCCGCACCGAAGCGCTGATGACCGACGCGTCCTCGAGCGTTGATGACCTGACCATGTTGCCGGAGAAGCGCACCACCACAGTGGCAATGGACTTCGGCCGCATCACGCTGGCCGAAGATCTCGTCCTCTACCTGTTCGGGACGCCCGGCCAGAACCGGTTCTGGTTCATGTGGGACGACATCACCCGAGGGGCTATCGGCGCGGTGGTGCTGGTCGACACTCGTCGACTCGCCGACTGCTTCGGAGCGGTCGACTATGTCGAACAGCGTGGGATCCCGTTCCTCGTGGCGCTCAACGCCTTCGAAGGCAATCTGCTGCATCAGGTCGACGAGGTTCGCGAAGCGCTGCAGCTCGGTCCCGAAGTCCCGTTCGTTGTCACCGACGCGCGGGACCGGGAGTCCGTCAAGAACGTACTCGTCACGCTCGTCGAGCACGCGATGTCGATGGTTCAGCAGGGCTGACGGGTAACTGCCCGCAGTCCATGGCGCCGTCGTCCGTGTCCACCACGTCCGTGGTGGACACGGCACGTAAGGTGATCAGTCTCCTTCGGGAGATTGCTGTGCCCACCACGCGAGCAGCTCCGCGCGAGCCTCGTCTTCAGACATCGGCCCCCGCTCCATGCGTAGCTCAAGCAAGTGCCGGTACGCGCGTCCCACCATCGGCCCCGGTCCGATACCGAGAATGTCCATGATCTGATTGCCGTCAAGGTCCGGCCGAATCTTGGCCAGTTCTTCCTCTTCGCTGAGGCGCTCGATGCGCTCTTCCAGCTCGTCATAGGAGCGTTGCAGCGCCTTCGCCTTGCGCGGATTCCGGGTCGTGCAATCCGACCGGGTGAGCACGTGCAGATGGTCGAGCAAGTCACCCGCGTCGCGCACATAGCGCCGCACGGCAGAATCGGTCCATTGACCGCTTCCGTAGCCATGGAACCGCAAGTGCAGTTCGGTGAGCTTGGCCACGCTGTCGACCACCGACGACGGGAACCGCAGCTTGGTCAGACGTTTCCGCGCCAGCTTGGCACCGACGACGTCGTGGTGGTGAAAGCTCACTCCTCCCCCCGGTTCGAACCGACGTGTCTTGGGCTTGCCGACATCGTGAAGCAAGGCTGCGAGCCGGATGATGAGATCCGGCCCACCGTCTGGCAACCGGGGTTCGAGTTCGATGGCCTGGTCCAGGACGGTCAGCGAATGTTCGTACACGTCCTTGTGCCGATGGTGTTCATCGATTTCGAGCTGCAACGCCGGCAGTTCAGGGAGAATCCGCTCAGCCAGGCCGGTGTCGACGAGGAACGTCAGACCGCGGCGGGGTAGTGGGGCCAGCACCAGCTTGCTGAGCTCGTCTCGAACACGCTCCGCCGAGACGATGGTGATCCGATCCGCCATGTCCTGTACGGCGGCGGTCACCTCCGACGCCACGTCGAAGCCGAGCTGGGCAGCGAACCGAGCTGCGCGCATCATCCGCAGCGGATCGTCGGAGAACGACCGCTCGGGCGTACCTGGCGTACGGATGATCCGCCGCCCGAGATCCGGCAGTCCTTCGTGCGGGTCAACGAACTCGCGGCTGGGCAACTTGAGTGCCATCGCGTTCACGGTGAAGTCCCGCCGGACGAGATCCTCTTCGATTGTCGTGCCATATGCCACCTCGGGCTTGCGGCTCGACCGGTCGTAGATCTCGGACCGATACGTCGTGATCTCGACCTGGAACTTCCCTTTGCGGGCTCCGATCGTCCCGTAGGCCTGGCCGACGTCCCAGACACTGTCCGCCCAGCCCGACAGCAATCGTTTCGTCTCCTCCGGGCGCGCGGACGTCGTGAAGTCCAGATCCTGGCCGAGCCGGTCCAGGAAGGCATCTCGCACCGAACCTCCGACGAGCGCGATCTCGTGACCCGCCGTATCGAATCGCACGCCGAGCTCGTCCACCACGGGCGAGATGCGAAGGAGCTGACGGACAGCGTGGCGCTGCGCCTCGGATAGAGCATTGGTGTTGGTCGACTCGGTCACGGCCGACAAGACTACGACGTGCCGTGGACAAAGCCGAAGGCCGTTACCCTGGACCTATGCCCGGCCGGACCCTCTTGACCACCGCCGCGGTGGTAGCCGTGGCCCTTATCCCCGTTATACCAGCACATTCGTCGGATGGACGCGACGGAGCGGAGGTCGGCGCGGAGGCCACCAGTTACCTGCACGACGTCACGCCAACGGTCATCGCCCCAGGTGACGAGCTCACGCTTACTGGTGTGGTGGAGAACACCGGCGATGATCCGGTGACGAACGTTCAGGCGCTCCCTCGATGGAGCACGGTTCAGCTCGAAACACGGGACGAGATCCGTCGAGTCAGCCGCGATCCGAATCTGCGCCACGGAATCCGTTATGACGACCCGTTCGAGGTCGTCACCGAGCGGCTCGAGCCCGGCGAGCGGCACGAATTCGAGCTAACCATCGATGTCGACGAGATGGGGCTGGGCCTGGCAGGCGTCTACGCCATCGGTGTCGACATCCGCGGATCACTGGCCAACGGGACGCGGATCACGCTCGACACGACGCGGACCGTGGTGCCATGGATGCCTGACGAACCCTCGTCATCGGTCGACGTCGCTCTGCTCTGGCCGGTAGAGGCACAACCGTCGCTGCTTCCCGACGGTGCCTTGCGAGACGAGGCGCTCGCCGCGCGGATCGAATCGGACGGGCCGCTGGACACCGTCGTGGACGCCGCCAGCACCGCTCCGGTCACGTGGCTGGTCGATCCCGATGTGCTCGACACCGTGGACGCCATGGCTGACGGCTACAAGACCGGCAGCTCCCCCGGCAGCCGGGAGGATGGCGAAGCCGAGGATCGCGCCCAGCAGTGGAGATCGGAGTTCGACGACGCCACGAGCGACTCCCCTGTCTTCCTGCTGCCGTACGCCCAGCCGGATGTGGAAGCGTTGCGTCGCACCGATCCCGGCCTCGCCTCGGATCTCTCCTCCTCCGCCATTTCCGCTACCGAAGATGCGGGCAAGAGTATGCAGGACGTACGTACCGATGTGGTACGTCTCGAAACCGCTACCACGAACGAGACGCTGGAGATCTTCGCCAGCGGAGGAGCGCAGACTGCCATTCTCTCCGGCGCCAGCGTGTCACCGGAAGGGACGCATCCCCTGGCGAGCGTCGAGACATCGAGCGGAGATCTTGACACCGTCATCACCGATCCCGGTCTGGACGCAGCGATCGCGGATGCCTACGCGGCGACGAACAAGGACGCTGGATTGCTCGATCTCCGGCAACGCTGGGCCGCGGAGACCGCCATGGCAGCACTCGACGCCGATGTTCGAGCCGAGCAGCCCGCTCCACTCGTGGTCGCGCCGCCGGAACGCTGGAGGCCGGATCCGGCGATCGCCAGTGCCGTCATCGATGCATGGACGTCGCTGCCATGGATCACTCCCACTCCGGTCACCGAACTCGAGCAACCCACACAACCAACTGCGGTCACCCTCGATCCCGTCGAGGCGGCGAACGAGCTCTCCGGCGAGAACGTCGCCGCCGTCGCCGATCTGCGAAACGTCGTAAACGACTACACGGACCTCATGGCCGAAACCGAATCGTCCCTTGCCCGCGACCTCGAATTGGCGACCATCCGTTCGGCGTCCATGGGCTGGCGCGACGATCCCGCGGCAGGTCTCGAATATGCGTCCACCATCGTGGACGGGCTCACCGAGCAGGTACGCGATGTTCGAGTCACGGTTCCAGAGTCCGTAACCCTGTCCAGCCGAACTGGCGTCTTCCCGCTCACGGTGACGAACGACCTCGACGAGGCCGTGACCGTCAAGCTCGATATCGAACCATCTAACCCGGATCGCCTCAAAGTGGGTGAGGTCGAAGAACAGCACGTCGAGCCGGGTTCTCGGGAAACCGTGGAGATTCGGGCCGAGGCGGCAACCAACGGGCGGGTACCGATCACCGTCCAGCTCGTCACCAGCGACGGCTCTCCTCTGGGCGCCGCGGAACACACGGTCGTCAACGCGACCGACTACGGCACGGTCGGGTGGTTCATCATTGCGGGCGCCGGTGCGCTGTTCGGCGCCGCGATCGTCCGCAAAGTGGTGCGCCGCCGCCCGGGCCGACCGGCGGTACATCAGGGTAGTGCCGGGTCCGGTGTAGTGGCCGACATCTCGGAATCGAGAGCCGAACGTGCTCCGGAGGTAGCCCGGTGACGTCCACGTCGAGCCAGGAGTCGCCGGGTCCCCGGCGGCCCAGCCTGCTGGGCTCCAGCGCCGTCATGGCGGCCGGAACGGTCGTCTCGAGGCTCACGGGTTTCGGCCGCTCCGCGATCATCGCAGCGGCGCTCGGCCTGACGGTGGCAACGGCCGACGTGTTCAACGTTCCCAACGTGATCCCCAACATGATCTACATCCTCGTAGGCGGGGGGATCCTCAACTCCGTACTCGTTCCGGTCCTCGTCAAGGCGATCAAGAACGATGCCGACGGGGGTGCAGCGTATTCGCAGCGCCTGTTCAGTCTCGTCGTGACGGTCTTGGCGGCAGCAACCGTCCTGGCTGTACTGGCCGCGCCATTGATCATCCGAGCCATCGTCGACGCCCGCTATCTCGAACCCGAGATGCGGCCGTATCTCGACAACATGATCATGTTCGCCCGCTTCTGCCTGCCGCAGATCTTCTTCTACGGGCTGTACGTGATGATCGGGCAGATTCTCAACGCCAAGGGCCGTTTCGGGCCGATGATGTGGGCGCCGATCCTCAACAACGTCGTCGCCATCGGCGTCTTCGCCCTGTACTTGATCGTGTTCGGCACGAAGCCCGTCGCGGCATTCGAGATGTCCGAGATGCTCCTTCTGGGTCTCGGCTCGACAGGAGGCGTTGCCGCTCAGGCGTTCGTCCTCATCCCGGTCCTGCGCGCGACCGGTTTCTCGTTACGCTTTCGCAGCGACTGGCGCGGCGCGGGACTCGGCGAGCCGATACGGCTCGGCATGTGGAGCGTCGGCTTCGTCATCGTCAACCAGATCGCATACCTGTTCTTCGTCAACGTCGCATCCGGCGCCAGTGCCGCAGCAGGAGAAGGAGACGGCGCCGGATATTCGGTCTATGCGAACGCAATGTTGATCATGATGGTCCCACATGCGATCATCACGGTCTCGCTCGCCACGGCGTTGCTGCCACACCTTGCCGATCTGGCCACCGACGGGCATCTGGATCAGGTGCGTGCCAAGCTGACCTCGGCGGTACGCATCTGCCTGGCGATCATCGTTCCCATCGGGGCGCTCATGGTCGTCCTGGCCTATCCGTTGACCGCGCTGATCTTCGATTACGGATCGGCGGAAGGCCAGACCGGCATGCTGGCCCGCACGCTGATCGCCTTGATTCCCGGCCTCCTGGCCTTCACCGTGCATTATCTGTGTCTGCGAGGTTTCTACGCCCTTCAGGACACGCGCACACCATTCTTCACACAGCTCTGGATAGCCGGGGTCATGGTCGTCTGGGCCGTGGGCATCACGATCATCGAGCCCAGCCGGGACGTGGTCACGATGACCCTGGCCACCGGCTACAGCGCCGCCTATCTCGTCGGTGCGGCGATCAGCGTGGTCCGGCTGCAGCGCGAGATCGGCCGGGTGGACTTCGCCCCGCTGATCCAGCATCTGGTTCGGTTGATCATTCCCACCGGCACGTCGGCGGCGCTTGCCTGGTTCCTCTGGCGGGGACTGTCACAAGTCGGCCTGATCGACGCCCTGCCGTCGTTCATAGCCCGGCTGATCGAGCTCGCGATCAGCGCGACGGTGGGCGTTGCCACGTTCGTCGCCCTGGCATACGCCTTCCGGATCATCGAGGTTCGGCAGGCTGTTGGCATGGTTCTCGCCAAGATTCGGGGTGGCGAGCAGGCGCCGGCCGAAGAGGCACGGCCGTCGGTGCCGGACGAACAGCTCGAAGAGACCGCCGACCATCCGGCACCCTTCGAGACGGGGACCCTCAGCATCTTCCGAAGGCCCGCTCTCAACCCAGATGTCACCGTCGAGTTCTTCCTCGACGAAACCATGCACGGTGCCACGATGCACGGCATCCCGCAGGTCTCCGGTACCGCGCCGGATACCGGCCGCTCGGCCACGGGGCTCGGTGCGAACCCCGGGCAACGATCGCAACGCTTGCTGGACGTCGACACGCAGCCGGAGCCGCCGGAGGCTTTCCCGGGCGCGGACGCGACACCTCCGGCAGACCGCCGAAACGCCCTCGCGGGCCGATATCACGTCCAGACACTGCTGGACGAATCGGCTGGTGTGCGTTCGTGGTACGGCTTCGACGAAGTCCTACGGAGACCCGTCTTCATCCAGGTCATTCACACCGACGACCCCCGTGCCGAGGCCTTCGTCCGGGCAGCACGCAAGGCGTCGACGATCGATGACCCCAGGTTCCTTCGGGTACTCGACATCGGAACCGACGGTGTCTCATATCTCGTACGGGAGTGGGCACAAGGCCGCAGCCTGGCCCGCTTGCTCGCGGAAGGGCCGTTGCACGTCGACCATGCGTCCGCCGTCGGTCGGGAGGTCGCCGAGGCGCTTGCTACGGCCCATGCTCACAGCCTCTCCCATCGCCACCTCTCACCCACACTCGTCTTTCTCACCGCCGAGGGGTCCATCAAGATCGCCGGACTCGAGACCGAGGCCGTCTTGCACGGGCCGGCCGAGGCACAAACCGACGGGACCAATCCGGCAGCCATCGATCCCCAACTGCTGGACGCGGCCGGCATCGGCAGCGTGCTCTACGCATGTCTGACCGCCCGGTGGCCCACCGGGCAGCCGGGCGGGTTGGAGCAGGCACCATGGATCGACGGTCGGCTCGCCTCGGCCCGTCAGGTTCGCCCCGGCGTTCCAAGCGCACTCGACGCCGTCACCGATCGTGCCGTGGGAAACGCACGGCGCCACCATGCCCGCCCGCTGCGCACTCCGTCCGAGATCGCCACCGAGCTCGGCGTCGGGCCACGCACCGATCAATTCGTCATCATGAGCGGTTCCTCCGGGCAAGCCCCAGGAAGACCGGGCACTCTCGCCGATGGCGCCCGCAACCCGGCCCTGGTTGCCGAACAGCCCGCACCCGGGCGTGCGCGGAGCAGACGGCAGCAGCGCCGCGGGGGTCGGCTCAACCGTTTCCTCGGCGTACTCGGTGGCGCTCTGCTGCTGGTCGGTGCAACGCTCGTCGGCTTGCAGCTCATGCTGAGCGCATTCGACACGCCCGAAGGCGATCGCGATCGTGCCGGCTCGGACGCCAGCGAATCCCCGACTGACACGTCGAGCCCGTCCCCCGAATCCAACGGCGACACCGTATCGCTCGAACCGGTCGCTGCCGACTATTTCGATCCCTTCGGCAGCACGCCGGAAAGCCCCGAGCGCGTCGACGACGCCATTGACGGTGACACCGAGACGGCGTGGACCACGCTGAACTACTTCGACCCATTGGAAGACCAGAAGCCCGGCGTGGGCCTGCATGTCGATCTTGGTGAAGTGCAGGCACTGTCAGACGTAGAGATCACCCTGGTCAATACCGGCGCCGACCTTCAGATCCGGGTCGCACCGGAAGACGCCTCAGACGTTCCTCCGGACCTTGATGCGTGGACGCAGATCTACAGCGAGCAAGACGCAGACCAGACCGTGAGCCATACACTTGATCAATCGGTCGAGACGCGCTATCTGTTGGTGTGGTTCACCCGGCTTCCACAAGACGAGAGCGGCAACTACCGTAGCGGCATCGCCAATGTCACTGCCCAGGGCATAGAGGGAGGTTCCGATTGACCGGAGAACCCTCTGCCTATCATGGCGTCGAGGACCACGAACTCGTGCGCCGGCATGTGGCCGGCGACCGTGGCGCCTTCGGCGAGCTCGTCCGCCGTCATCAGGACCGGCTCTGGGCCATCGCATTACGCACAGTCGGCAATCACGAGGAGGCCGCCGACGCATTACAAGACGGGCTGATCAACGCCTTCCGGCGCGCCTCGTCTTTCCGGGCGGAATCAGCCGTGACCACATGGCTGCACCGCGTCGTCGTCAACGCGTGTCTCGACCGGATCCGCCACGCTGCCGCCCGTCCTTCCGATCCCGTGGCCTTTGACGGAACCGAGCCCCAGGGCAGCATGCCGACGGCAGAGCAAGGATCCGATCCGGCCGAACGTATGGCGACCCGCCTCGATCTCGAGGCTGCGCTCGCTACGCTGCCAGCGGAGCAACGGGTGCCGCTCGTCCTCGTCGACATGGAGGGGTATCGGGTTGCCGAGGTCGCCGAGATGCTCGATCTTCCCGCCGGCACGATCAAGAGCCGGTGCGCGCGCGGGCGTGCCCGGCTCCTGCCGTTGCTCGCCGGCAGGAATTCTCCGGACACCGACGGGAACCAGACCGTCACCGGGGGCGTCCCACCTGCGGAGACCAAGGAGCAAGGAGGTGACCGCCGGTGACACACACCGACTGGCACCCATCCGCGCATGTCCTTGCCGAGTTGGCGGAGGATGCGCTCATCGGTGATGAGCACTCGGATGTGCAGGCCCACGTTCGGGCGTGCGGAGCGTGCCAGGAGGTGCTCGCTCAGCTGACCGAGGTGACCCGGATGCTCCGTTCAGCACCAGCTGAGCTACCGGTGCCGACCGACGTCTCGACCCGCCTCGAAGAGGCGCTGGCGGAAGTCGATGGTGGGGCCGAGAAGGACCACTCCGCGACCGTCACCGCGCTTGCGGACCGGCCGGTCGCCTGGTTCCGGCGCCGGCTACCACAGGCGCTTGCCGCCGCCGCGGCAGTGGCCGTCCTGGGCGTGGTGGGCTATGCCGCGCTGATCGATGACGAATCACCGGTCGACGTCGCAGCCGACGACGCTGCTGGACAGAACGACGCTGAGGAGCCCGTCACCGCGGACGGGGATATGGACGAAGCCTCACCGGAGGGTGCCGAGGCCCGCCAGGAAGACGTGACGACGAACGAAGAGCAGGAGGAGTCCTCCGCCAACGTCATGGCCGATGAGGCGGCAGAAAGTGCAGTGCTCGACGTGTGGGAACGCGAGACCGAGGTCGCGCCCGGATGCGGGCGCGAGCTCGCGGAGGAACTCGGTCTCGAGCTGGTCGGCAGCACACAGGTCGACGAAGAAATCGTCGTCGTTCTGGAAGACGACGGCACGCTCAACGGCTGGACGGTCTCTTCGTGCACCGCCGTGGACGCTGTCGGTCCCCTCACATCTGGGATCGCCGTTGACTGACCGTCGATGTCCATCGCTGTCACCCCGAAATGATCATTTCTGGCGGGTTTACACGGCCCGTACCATGGCTATAGACCTATTGGCGCTCCGACGAATCCGGTACGGCGATACGACCAGTACGCGGTTCGATGGGGTGACGTGATACGAAGGCGCTTGAGCGGCGCGCCGCGTGTGCGACGGGAATTCTCGGCGCCTAGGATCCGTTGAGCCAGGTGGATCCAGACTCGTCTTGTGCGGAAGGCTCGAACGTGACCGAGATTCGACAGGTGATCATTATCGGTTCCGGCCCAGCCGGCTACACTGCTGCCGTCTATACAGCTCGGGCCCGGCTCGATCCGGTGGTTCTCGAAGGTGAGGTCAGCTGGGGCGGTGCCCTGATGAACACGACCGACGTCGAGAACTATCCCGGCTTCCGGGACGGCATCATGGGGCCGGCGTTGATGGAGGAGATGCGGGCCCAGGCAGAGCGATTCGGCGCCGAGATCGTCACCCGCGATGCCGTAGACGTCGACCTCACCGGCGACGTCAAGCTCGTCACGGACAGCGAAGGCAACGAATACCGAGCTCGAACCGTCATCCTGGCGATGGGCTCCGGGTATCGCGAGCTTGGTCTCGAGAACGAAAAACGCCTGTCCGGCCACGGAGTCTCATGGTGTGCCACATGCGATGGCTTCTTCTTCCGCGAGCAGGAAATCGCGGTCGTCGGCGGTGGTGATTCCGCCATGGAGGAAGCGACCTTCCTCACGCGTTTCGCTAGCAAGGTCTACGTGATCCACCGCCGGGAGGAATTGCGGGCGTCCAAGGTGATGCAGGAGCGTGCCTTCACCAACGAGAAGATCGAGTTCCTCTGGAATACCGAGGTCGCGGACGTCCTTGGTGACGAGCAAGTGAGCGGTCTGCTGTTGCGGGACACGCCGACAGGAGACGAGCGCAAGCTCGACGTCACCGGTTTGTTCGTCGCGATCGGACATGATCCTCGTTCCGAGCTCGTCCAGGGCCAAGTCGAGATGGATGCCGAAGGCTACGTTCTGGTTGAGCATCCGACCACACGCACGAACATCCCGGGAGTGTTCGCATCTGGCGACCTGGTTGACCATGTCTACCGGCAAGCAGTCACGGCGGCCGGAACGGGCTGCCAGGCTGCACTCGACGCGGAACGGTATCTCGCCGAGATGAGCGCGACGGCGACGGCACAGACGTCGGAATCTGCGCTTGTGGCTTCCTGAGCACACCTACGGCTATCCCCTTGCCCCCAACCATCCATATCGAGGAGTTACCAATGGGAACGATCCAGCACGTCACGGATGCTGACTTCGAACAGAAGGTCCTCAAGAGCGAGAAGCCCGTGCTGGTCGACTTCTGGGCGGAATGGTGCCGGCCTTGCCAAATGATCGCGCCGGTGCTGGAAGAGATCGCGAACTCGCAGGACAAGCTGGAGATCGTGAAGCTCAACATCGACGAGAATCCAGCAACCACGGCGCAGCGCCGGGTCACATCCATCCCCGCGCTGCATGTCTACTCCGGCGGTGAACTGGTCAAGCAGATCATCGGAGCAAAGCCCAAGTCATTGCTGCTCAAAGAGCTCGAAGACTATGTAGGCTAGTTACTTGATGACAGCCGTCCGTTACGGGTTGGGCGATACCGGACCCGCTATCGCGGAAATCCGCACAAAGCTGACCCTTCTGGGTCTGCTCGACGACACTGCGCCGGGACCGAGCACGTTCGATCACGATGTCGAACATGCTGTCCGTCAGTTCCAGCAGGAGCGAGGCCTCACCGTCACCGGCGTCGTCGATACCACGACCTACCGGGTTCTCGACGAGGCACGTTGGCGACTGGGCGATCGGTTGCTGTCCTACGTCGTCGCCAACCCGCAAGCCGGCGACGACGTCTTGGCGCTCCAACGGCGCCTGTGCGAGCTCGGATTCGACGTCGGACAAGTCGACGGGGTCTTCGGCGCACGGACCGGCGAGGCGGTTCGCGAGCTGCAACGCAACGTCGGCCTGACTCCGGACGGTACGTGTGGGCCCAGTACGTTCAAGGCGCTCGACCGGTTGGCTCCCATCGTCACGGGTGGCAGGCCAGACAGCCTGCGGGCATCGGAAGCACTCAGGCGTGCCGGCAAGAGATTGTCCGGCAAGGTCGTCGTCATCGATCCCGGCCACGGGGGCGACGACAGCGGCAACGTGGGTAACGGCCTCGACGAGGCCACCGTCGTCGAAGATCTCGCCACTCGTATCGAGGGACGCCTCGCGGCAACTGGCGTACAGACGTATCTCACCCGCGGACCGGGATCGGATACCGAGCTCGACGAGCACGAACGTGCTCGCTTCGCCAACGAGACCGGTGCCAATCTGGTGGTATCGCTCCATGTCGATGCCCATCACAACCCCATCGCCTCCGGTGTCGCCACGTTCTATTACGGCGGAAACCGTCCGGGTACCACCAGTGCGATCGGGGAACAGTTCGCGGGCCTCATCCAGCGCGAGATCGTCGCGCGCACCGATCTCGTTGACTGCCGCACTCATCCCAAGACCTGGGATCTGCTCCGCCACACCTCCATGGCCGCGGTGCGGATCGAACTCGGCTACATCACCAACGAAAGCGACGCCGCACGACTTGCCGACGCCGAATTCCGCGACGTCGTAGCGGAAGCGATCGTCGTCGCCGTTCAGCGTGTCTACTTGCCCTCGGGGGAGGATGCGCCGACCGGCGTCCTCCATCTTCAGGATCTCGCCGAAGCCTGAGCGGGCTGTACCTGTCCCGATTGGGCGGAATAGAGTTCGTAGGACATCGTTGAAGGTGACATGATGTCCGGAGCGTTCCGGTCACCCAGGGTCAACCGGCCGAATATGGAGGTGTAGCGACATGGATCAGTATCCCGACACGTCTCGCAGGATCACTGACGCCGCAGCAACCTCCACGGGTGATCGGCTCGACGCCTACGTAGACCGCTACGCGACGCGTACCCATGGCATGACTGCCTCCGAGGTGCGCTCGCTGTTCTCCGTAGCCTCTCGCCCCGAAGTCGTCTCTCTCGCCGGAGGCATGCCGAACATCTCCGGTCTGCCGATGGACGTGGTCGGATCGCTGCTCACCGAGCTCGTCGACAAGCGGGGCCTGACGGCCATGCAGTACGGCTCCGGTCAAGGGGACGCCCTCCTTCGTGAGCAGATCTGCGAGATCATGCAGACCGCGGGTATACACGGGCATCCCGACGACGTCACGGTAACTGTCGGATCTCAGCAGGCTCTGGATCTTGTGACACGTATCTTCATCGACCCGGGTGACGTGATCCTGGCCGAAGCCCCGTCATATGTCGGGGCACTGAGTACGTTTCGTTCGTATCAGGCCGACGTGGTTCACATCGAGATGGACGACGACGGCCTGGTCCCCGACCGGCTGCGCGAGGCGATCCAATCCGTCACCGACAGTGGACGGCGCATCAAATTCCTCTATACCATCCCGAACTATCACAATCCGGCCGGTGTCACGCTCCCGCCGGAGCGGCGCACCGAGATTCTTGAGATCTGTCAGCAGGCCGACGTGTTGATCATTGAGGATGACCCCTACGGCCTGCTCGGCTTCGATACCGACTGCCCGCGTGCGTTGCGCGCGGATGACGACGAACGGGTCATCTACCTGGGATCGTTCTCGAAGACGTTCGCTCCTGGCTTCCGGGTCGGCTGGACCCTGGCGCCCCACGCCGTCCGGGAGAAGCTGGTACTCGCGGCCGAGAGCAGCGTGTTGTGTCCTCCCGCCTTCAGCCAGATGGCCGTCTCACAATATCTGGTCGGCCACGACTGGCGAGGCCAGGTCAAAGCGTTCCGCGAGATGTATCGCGAGCGTCGAGACGCGATGCTCGAAGCTCTTGACGATCTCATGCCAGAAGGGACGCACTGGACTCGGCCCACAGGTGGTTTCTACGTCTGGCTGACGCTTCCCTCGGGTTTGGATGCCAAGGCGATGCTTCCCAGGGCGGTCACCAATCGAGTGGCGTATGTACCGGGCACAGCGTTCTACGCCGATGGCTTCGGCAGCAGATCCATGCGGTTGTCGTATTGCTACCCCACACCGGAGAGAATCCGCGAAGGCATCCGTCGACTCGCTCAGGTCGTGGAGCAAGAGATGGAGCTACGCGCCGCCTTTGGCGCATCTGCCACCTCCCAACGCCCCGGGCTCGACGCACCAGCGCCAAACCAGAGCTAGGCATTCTCTCCTCATGCCGACGTTACGCGTCAGCGACAGAACCTTCGTTTCCCGTGAAACGAGACCGGTGGCGCACTGCCATGGTCTCGGTGCGGCACGGATACATATCCGGGCGTTCAATCAAAGGAGGAGTTCACATGACTGATCTCGGTCGCGTTCTAGTCTTGGCGGGAGGTCTCTCGCACGAGCGGGACGTGTCCTTGAGATCCGGTCGGCGGGTAGCCGAAGCGCTCCGTGACGTCGGCGTCGACGTATTCGAGCGAGACGCGGATAGTGAGCTTCTGTCGACGTTCGACACGGATCGGCCCGCCGTCGTGTTCCCACTCCTCCACGGCGCGCAGGGCGAGGATGGTGCAATCCAGGAGGTACTGGCGCTCACCGGCCTGCCCTATGTCGGCTCGCCGCCAGCAAGCTGTCGGCAGACATTCGACAAGCCGATGGCTCGGGGGCTCCTGGAACGAGCCGGCCTGAACACCGCTCCGGCTGCCGTCCTGCCACAGTCGACCTTTCGCGAGCTCGGTGCCACACCACTTCTCGAGGCGATCGTCACCAGGCTCGGTCTCCCCCTCGTCGTCAAGCCCGCTCGCGGAGGTTCGGCGTTGGGGACATCAGTCGTACGCAAGGAAGAGGACCTTCCGTCGGCCATGGTCGAGTGCTTTGCCTATGGCCATGTCGCGTTGGTCGAACAGATGATTGATGGCATCGAGATCGCGGTGTCCGTGATAGACACGGGCGACGGTCCCGACGCACTGCCGGCCGTCGAGATCGTCGCCGAATCCGGTACCTACGACTATCACGCCCGCTACACCGCTGGCACCACCGAGTTCTTCGTCCCGGCCCGTCTCACGCCAGAACTCACGGAGCAGATCAAGCGCTCTGCCATCACCGCTCATCGCACTCTCGGATTACGTGATCTCTCGCGTACGGACATGATCGTCGACTCGGCGGGCACGCCGTGGCTCCTCGACGTTAACGTCGCCCCCGGCATGACGGAGACGTCGCTGCTGCCGCAATCGGTCCG
Organism: Phytoactinopolyspora halophila; assembly: GCF_003287285.1. Classification (GTDB taxonomy): domain Bacteria; phylum Actinomycetota; class Actinomycetes; order Jiangellales; family Jiangellaceae; genus Phytoactinopolyspora_A; species Phytoactinopolyspora_A halophila. The sequence continues at coordinate 49,104 of NZ_QMIG01000008.1, read as the reverse complement.
GGCCGCCGGTATCGGGTTGGGTGACCTCGCCCGAGACCTCTTGGGAGTCGCGCTCAGCCGAGCCGCCTGAACGCCAGCTCGAAGTCGGAGAGGCTACTGGTTCGTTTGTTGGTTCGCCGATGAAATTGAGGGATCGATCGCGGCTACGATTCGATCGAGATCGTCGATACTGGCGAACTCGATGGTGACCTTTCCTTTGCTCCGTCCCAAGTCGACCTTAACCCGAGTTTCCAGACGTTCGGACAGCGCGGAGGCGATATCGTCCAGTCGCGGGGCCACCGGCTTGGGCTTCCGCTTCTTCGACTGTGGAGCTGTCTCGTCATCACCCATCGCGACGATTTCTTCGACCGACCGGACGCTCAGACCTTCGGCAACGATTCGCTGAGCCATCCGCTCTTGTGTCGCGGCGTCCGCACCGAGCAGCGCACGCGCATGGCCTGCCGACAGCACACCAGCGGCCACGCGACGCTGTACGAGCGGTGGCAGCTTCAGGAGGCGCAGCGTGTTGGAGATCTGTGGTCTGCTACGCCCAATGCGCTCGGCCAGTTCGTCATGAGTGCATGAGAAATCGTCGAGGAGCTGCTGATAGGCCGCCGCTTCTTCGAGTGGGTTGAGCTCACTCCGATGCAGATTCTCCAGGAGTGCGTCTCGGAGCATCTCGTCGTCCGTGGTGGAACGGACGATCGCCGGAATCGTCGCCAGCTCCGCGCGCTGGCTGGCCCGCCAGCGCCGTTCCCCCATGACGAGCTCGTATCGACCTCCGCCAAGCTGACGCACCACGATGGGCTGCAGCAGGCCGACCTGGCCAATCGAGTAGGCCAGTTCCTCCATCGAGTCTTCGTCGAAGTCTTGGCGGGGCTGGCGGGGATTGGGCGTGATCGCGTCGACGGGGATTTCGGCGAACGTCGCTCCGGATACGGGAACAAGATGTTCCTCATCCGGTGCCGATGTTTCACGTGAAACCGTCGCTCCATCCATCTGTTCCGCCGACACATCCAGGTCGACCGCAGCCGGCGAGCCGGCGTCCTCGATCGAGCCCTCGGGCGCATCTGCCCCGTCTGCCGGAGCCGTCGGAATCAACGCGCCCAGACCACGACCCAGACCTCGCCGACGTTCTGTCATTCGTCGCTCTCCCCGCTCTTCTCATCTGGCCCCGCCACCGATTCCGCTATCTCGCGGGCCGCTTCCAGGTACGACAGCGCACCACTCGACGCCGGATCGTAAGTCATCACCGTCTGGCCATAGCTCGGCGCCTCGCTGATCCGGACCGACCTCGGAACCGTTGTGCTCAACACGGTGTCACCGAAGTACCTCCGAACCTCATCGGCCACCTGCGCCGCCAGCCGGGTCCGGCCGTCGAACATCGTCAGAATGATCGTCGACACCGCCAGCTCCCGATTGAGATGGGCTCGCACCATGTCGATGTTCTTCAGTAGCTGGCTCAAACCTTCGAGTGCGTAGTACTCACACTGAATCGGGATCAGTACCTCGTCTCCACCGACGAGTGCATTGACCGTCAACAGTCCCAGCGAGGGTGGACAGTCGATGAAGACATAATCATACCGGCTCGGCTCCCCCTTTACGTGGGCTTTGATCGCCTTCCGAAGCCGTGATTCACGTGCAACCAACGACACGAGCTCGATCTCCGAGCCAGCCAGATCGATCGTTGCTGGAACACACCACAAGCTATCGAATCCTTCGACCTCTCGAACGATGCCATCCATCGGCGACTCGTCGATCAAGATGTCGTACACGCTCGGAATCTCGGCGTGATGATCAATGCCGAGCGCCGTGGAAGCGTTCCCCTGAGGATCCAGGTCGACGACCAACACCTTCAGGCCACTCACGGCCATCGCGGCGGCAAGATTGACGGCCGTCGTGGTCTTGCCGACGCCACCCTTCTGGTTAGCCACCACCATCACGCGTGGCTCGGCAGGCTTCGGCATGGGCATGCGGCTGCGCCCAACTGCCATCAGGGCGGCCGCAGCCTCACGTGCGATAGGTGTATCGGAATCTGCCAGCGAATCCTCGCCACCGAATGCGGCGAAGCCCGCAGCGCTTGGTGCGTCGGGGAGAACGTCTCGCTGGACGTTCAGCTCGTCACTGCTCACCCGTCCATCCTTAAGAGGTCGTTCCGTATGTGGAAGCTTCGATGCCTCATGCTCGACCAGCCATCCGACTGGTCCATCCCCCGTTCCCGGCTCCGCCTTCTCCACGTACGGCCAGCCGAGACCATGTACCACCGACGTCATACTCTCAGGAATTCCTTCCGCGCGCTCACCCACCCTGTCCCATTGTCACCACCGCGACAACCGTAGCTTGGTCGACAACACCATCACCGACTGTCTCCACGGTCCACGACGATGCTCCCAGCCTACGTAGAGTCTTCACTGCCTGACGCAGTTCATCGTGGACCGACGCACCTTTCAACGCCATCAATCGTCCGCCGGGCCGTAACAGCGATGAACTCCACGCTGCCAGATCTGCCAGTTTGGTTACCGCCCGCGCCGTCACGACGTCGAAAGGTTCCGGAGGAACGTGATCCTGCGCCCGGGCTCGGACAACCGTGACATGGTCGAGCCCCAACAGATCGACGGTCTCCTCGAGGAACCGAATACGGCGCTGCATCGGCTCGATCAGCGTCACACTCACGTCGCTGCGTGCGATCGCCATCGGTATGCCGGGCAAGCCAGCACCCGATCCGACGTCAGCCACCGACTCGTTCGTGTCGACGAGATCCGCGACGACCCCGCAATTCAGAACGTGCCGCTCCCATAGCCGCGGTACCTCCCGCGGCCCGATGAGCCCCCGCTCGATACCGGCGTCGGCAAGCCATTCCGTATATTGCCGAGCAAGCTCGAGCCGAGCACCAAAGACAACTCGTGCGGCCGGCGGAGGTTCCCCGACCGTTTCACGTGAAACCTCGTCTTGGTAATCGCCAGTCACGCTGGCATGACCACGACGTACCGACGCGGCTCGACACCCTCGGATTCGCTACGGAGTCCCGCCTCCGCCACGGCGTCGTGCACGATCTTGCGTTCGAAGGGTGTCATCGCTCCCAGCGACTCCGACTCTCCAGACGCCCGAACCGTCTCGACAGCGCGCTTGGCCAGCTCTACCAGCTCGCCTTTCCGCCGCGACCGGTAACCTCCAATGTCGAGCATCAGCCGCGTTCGTTCACCCGTTTCGCGCCACACGGCCAGACGCGTCAGGTCTTGCAGGGCGTCCAAGACCTTCCCGTCGGTCCCCACGAGCGAATCGAGTCCGTCACCCACGACCGACACCATCGCACGGTCGTTCTCGACATCCATGTCGATGTCGCCGTCCAAGTCAGCGATATCGAGCAGACCTTCGAGATAGTCCGCCGCGATGTCTCCCTCGCGTTCCAGCAATCTCAGATCGACCGAACCGACCGTCTCGGCACTCTCATCAGCACCGCTCTTCGATTCCGCCTCGCTCACCACTGACTCCTCACAACAAGACCATCATTCGGGGGCACGTACCACGCCGGCTCACTTCCGCTTCTTCTTACGCGCAGCGCGGCTCGTCTTCTTCGGTTGCTGCCTGGTCTGCTCGACCTCGCCGTTCTGCTGCCCCGGCTCGACCTTCGGAGCTTCTTCGGGTTCGGCGACCGTCAGTCCTTTACGCCTCGCCTTCTCTGCCTGCCGGCGCTGCTGCGCCTTCTCCGCCTCGCTGCCAGGTGCGGGCATTCGCCTGATGACGAAGAGCTGCTGTCCCATCGTCCAGATATTCGACGTGAGCCAGTAGAGGACCGTACCGAGGGGGAAGTACACGCCAGTGAACAAGAAGATCAGTGGCAACACGTACAGCAGGATCTTCTGCTGTTGAGCAAATGGTCCCTCCAGGGACTCCTTTGGCATGTTCTTCCGCATGATCTGGCGCTGCGTGATGAACTGCGAGCTGACCATCCCGGCCACCATGACCATCGCGATGATTCGCGTCTGGATGACATCGGTAGCCAAGAACGAATCGGAGAGCAGCGCGCCGAACACTTCGGCCCCCCGGGCCGACTCGAACAACGAGACCTGGCTCTCGAACGCGCCGCGCGGATGCTCATTCGCGATCCCATCGAGCACCCGGAAGAGCGCAAAGAAGAAGGGAGCTTGCAGCAAGATCGGTAGACACGAGGCGAACGGGTTCGTCCCCGTATTCTTGTAAAGCTTCATCGTCTCCTGCTGGAGACGTTCGCGATCGCCCTTGTACTTCTTCTGTAGCTCACGTAGCTGCGGCTGCAGCAATTGCATCTTGCGTTGCGACTTGATCTGCCGCACGAACAGCGGAATGAGGAGCACCCGAATGACGACCACAAGGCCGATGATCGACAACGTCCAATTCAGACCATCATGACCAATCCCCAAGAGATCGGCGAACAACCAGTGCCAGCCGATCATGATCCAGCTGACCAGGAAGTACAACGGGGCAAGAACGGTATCCACGGGTGCTCAGGCTCCTCGGCAGGCTGGAACGTTCGGGACGTGGTTGGGCGTCGTTTCGTGAGAAACGTCGTGGTCTTCACCATCGGTTCCGGCGGCGCGTCCCCACCACCGATAGTTCTCAGGTGTCGGCACCAGATCTACACCACCGGCACACCACGGGTGACACCGGCCGAGGCGGCGCAATGCAAGCCAGACACCACGCAGCGCGCCATGGGTTTCGACCGAACCGATGGCGTAGGCCGAACATGAGGGGTAATAGCGGCATGTCTGAAGGTACAGCTGGCTCACCACCAGCCGATACGCCTTCAGCAGCGCCGCAATGAGCCTCGACATCTAGCGACCTCGCGCACGGCGCAAAGCGTCGGGCAATGTGCGATCGAGGTACGACGCCAACACGGCGCTGGACATACCGGCCGCGGCCGGGCGCGCCCGTATGACGACATTAGTTCCCGGCGGCAACTCGTCCACGCGATCGGCCATCAGGTGCCGAAGGCGACGGCGCACGGTATTCCGTACCACAGCGCCTCCTACTGCACGACCTACGACAAAGCCTACCTTCGCCGGGCGTCGCTCCTTCGTCATCACCGCATGCACCACGACCGATGCCGTGCTCGCCGCCTTGCCGCGGCGCATCGTCACTTTGAAGTCCTCCGCGCGCCGCAGCCGGTGCTCCGTCTTCAGCACCCCACCGCCTGGCTCATGCGGTCAGCTTGGAACGGCCTTTCCGGCGCCGAGCCGAGACGATGGCACGGCCGGCACGCGTACGCATGCGCAGCCGGAAGCCGTGAGTCCTGGACCGACGACGGTTGTTCGGCTGGAAGGTGCGCTTCACGTCCGGGCTCCTGAAGATCGATGAGACAGGCTTACAGTTTCTCTACGATGTCCTGACCGACGACGCTCCCGGATTCTGGCCGGCCGCACGCGCATCGTGCGCACACGAAATGGAGTCCTCGTCGGACCGATTAACGGTACGCGCCCGAAGCATATGAGGTCAAACCGAGACGTTGATCCGTCAACGCCGACGTCCTCACATCCTCCGAAGCCGCGCCCCGTCATCTGTCGAGCAAGACACTCACAAGTGTAACCCGCCAGAATTTCATCGCGGCCGCGCATGACAGGATAGCGACACGCCGGTGCTCGCCCATCCGAACCTGTGGACATCGGTTGAACGCCGGCCGCCATATTGTTAGCGTCACGTGACCTAAAGCACTGACGGACAGAAGGTGGCGCACCGTTCATGGCGGGCATCAATGCAGGTCAAGTCTATAATCATGACTCAGCCTGGATGCGATGGCCATCTTCCACACCCTGTGGAAGATGGTGTGGACAACTTCGATCGGAGTGGCGTCACATTCCGCCAGTTTGGAGTATCTCGTGACCGAGCAGCCGACCGGCGACTTCGCCGCCGCGTGGGCCAAGGCCCTCGATGCACTCGACAGCGAGCGGATCGGGCCACAGCAACGAGCATTCCTTTCCCAGGCGCGCCCGGTCACCCTCGTCGAAGGCACCGCCGTCATCGCCGTTCCGAGTGAGTTCGCTCGTTCCCAGATCGAACAGCGTCTGCGCGCCCCACTCGTCGAGGCATTGACCATCGTCTTGGGCCAGTCCGTCTCACTGGCCATCAGTGTCACGCCTACCGCAGAGCAGGCCGCCGGAAACGGATCCGTCGTGGACGAGGACCACGGCTCAGGTCACGAATCCAGTCGCGACGTGGCCGAACCGGACCGCCCCGTACCCAGACAGGTCTCTCCCGCCGCTGGCGGCGAGGATCACATCGACGCTGGACCGCCGCTACGGCATGCCGTCATCGATTCACCGATCGGCGAGAATCCGACACGGCCCGAGGTAGAGGCACCACATCTCAACTCGCGATATACCTTCGACACCTTCGTCATCGGTTCGAGCAACCGGTTCGCCCATGCCGCCGCCGTTGCCGTCGCCGAAGCCCCCGGCAAGGCGTACAACCCACTTCTCGTGTACGGCGACTCCGGTCTAGGCAAGACTCATCTCCTGCATGCCATCGGGCACTACGCGCGGGATATGTACTCCGGCACCCGAGTTCGCTATGTCAGCTCGGAGGAGTTCACCAACGACTTCATCAACTCGATCCGCGACGACAAGGCGTCCGCCTTCCAGCGACGCTATCGCGACGTCGATGTCCTCTTGATCGATGACATCCAGTTCCTCGAAGGAAAGATCCAGACTCAAGAGGAGTTCTTCCACACCTTCAACACGCTGCACAACGCCAGCAAGCAGATCGTCATCACGTCCGATCGCGCACCAAAGCAACTCTCCGCGCTCGAGGACAGGCTGCGCAATCGGTTCGAATGGGGGCTCATATGCGACGTTCAGCCCCCTGACCTGGAGACACGCATCGCGATCTTGTCCAAGAAGGCCGCGCAGGACAATCTCAACGCACCTCCAGAGGTGCTCGAATACATCGCGAGCAAGATCGCTACGAACATCCGCGAGCTCGAGGGTGCTCTCATCAGGGTCACGGCATTCGCGAGCCTCAATCGCCAGCCGGTCGAGCTCAACCTCGCTGAGGTCGTTCTCCGCGACCTCGTACCCACAGATACCGGTCCGGAAATCGGCGCGGCCACCATCATGGCCCAGACCGCTGGCTACTTCGGCCTGACCATCGAAGATCTTCAGGGCACGAGTCGTAGCCGGGTGCTCGTCACCGCACGTCAAATAGCCATGTACCTCTGTCGCGAGCTCACCGACCTGTCACTGCCCAAGATCGGCCAACACTTCGGCGGTCGTGACCACACGACAGTCATGCACGCCGAACGGAAGGTGCGAACCCTGATGGCCGAGCGGCGAAGTGTGTTCAACCAGGTGACCGAGCTCACCAATCGCATCAAACAACAAGCGCGTCAGGCATGAGTCTCGTGGCCTCGATATCGCCCCCACGAGTGCACATCCACTTCTCACAACCTGTGGACAACTCTGTGGATCCCTCCTGCATGCCCGTGGATGCTCGGGGGATGCTCGCGTGCACGTCGTGGAAAACAGTTCGCCGTCCACGTCGTCCACCTCGCCACCCCACAATGTACGTGGACAGGATGAGCCGCTATGACCTCGGCAGATACCCTTCATCCACAGTTTCCACCGGCCCTACGAAGAAGACGAGACTCTTATGGACAACACAGACACACAATCCCCGGGTGCCCGCACTCCTGTGGAAAGCCGACAGCAACGCCTCGCAGATTCCACCAGTCATCCCCGACTGTCACCGCTTCGTGGGAGGATGACTAACAACGATGGTGACCGCGCAGACAGACCAGCCGTGGAGAACAAACAGCGTGTACGTGGCGCATTTGCCCTGCAGGGAGGACGGTGACACCGGTGAAGTTCCGGCTCGAACGTGACGTACTTGCCGATGCTGTCGCCTGGACGGCACGCACCCTGCCCAGTCGACCGACGGTGCCCGTGCTCGCAGGTCTCAGGCTCGATGCGAGCGACGGCACGGTGACGTTTTCGTCGTTCGACTACGAGGTGTCCGGCCGGGTCTCTGTGGAAGGCGAGGTCGCCGATCCGGGCACGGCACTCATTTCGGGCAAGCTCTTGGCCGACATCGCTCGCTCGCTTCCGGCCAAGCCTGTGGAGTTCTCGGCCGATAGCTCGAAGGTCGTCATCACCTGTGGTAGCGCCCGCTTCACGCTCGTCACCCTGCCGGTCGAGGAATACCCCGAGCTTCCCCAGCTGCCGTCGGCCTCTGGCACCGTCGACGGCACCACGTTCGCTGAAGCCGTCGGACAGGTCGCCGTCGCGGCCGGGCGCGACGACATGCTGCCCACGCTCACGGGCATCCGGATCGAGATCGATGGCGAGACCGTCACGCTTGGCGCTACCGATCGCTACCGGCTCGCGGTACGAGAGATCACCTGGAACCCGGTCCGTCCCGACCTCACCGGTGTGGCGCTCGTCCCCGCGCGCACGCTCGTCGACGCGGCCAAGACCCTGGCATCTGCTGGGGACGTCACACTCGCGCTTGGCGGCGAATCAGATGACAGCTTGATCGGTCTTGCCGGTGGCGGTCGCCACACCACCAGTCGGCTGATCGACGGCGAATGGGTGCCCAATTATCGTCGACTCTTCCCTACCGAGATCGCTACGGTTGCGCGGATCGAGATCGACTCGTTGGTCGATTCGGTGAAACGAGTCGCACTCGTGGCCGAGCGGAACACTCCCGTCCGGCTCGCGTTCGGCGACGGTCAGCTGGTCCTGGAAGCGGGAAGCGGCGAGGACGCACAGGCGTCCGAGGCTTTGCCAGCACAGGTCGATGGCCCCGGGATCGCCACGGGCTTCAATCCGAGCTATCTCCTCGACGGATTGCAAGCCCTCGGGACGCCGTTCGTACACATGTCGTTCACAGATACTCCCATGAAACCCGTCGTCATCCAGGGAATAGATAGCCTCGAAGGGGAGCCGTCGTCGGGTTATCGCTACCTGGCGATGCCGATCCGGCTGTCCAGCTGATCTTGCGTTCACCCTTCAAAGCGTCACCGAAACGTTCAAGGAGGAGAACAGCGTGCAGGTGGGTCTCGTAGGCCTCGGTCGCATGGGTCACAACATGCGAGAGCGCCTACGCGAAGCAGGGCACAAAGTTGTGGGTTACGCCCTGGACCCGGAAGTGTCCGACGTCCGGACCCTGACCGATCTCGTGGACTCGCTGTCCACACCGCGCGCCGTGTGGCTGATGGTGCCGTCCGGAGAGCCGACCCACTCCCTCGTCGCTGAGCTCACGAAGTTACTCAGCGTTGGTGACATCGTGATCGATGGTGGCAACTCCAGGTTCACCGAAGACCTGGAGCATGCACGCATGCTCGGAGCCAAAGGCATCGGCTACGTCGATTGCGGTGTTTCCGGTGGCATTTGGGGAAGAGAACACGGGTACGGGCTCATGGTCGGCGGGGACGCGGAATACGTCGAGCGGCTCATGCCCATCTTCGATGCCTTGCGTCCCGACGGTCCCCGGGAGGAAGGCTTCGTTCATGCTGGAGACGTTGGCGCAGGTCACTACGCCAAGATGGTGCACAACGGCGTCGAATATGGTTTGATGCAGGCGTATGCCGAAGGTTTCGAGTTGCTCGAGGCTTCGGATCGGGTGACGAACGTTCCCGGTGTCTTCAACGCCTGGCGGCGCGGTACGGTCGTGCGGTCATGGCTCCTTGATCTCTTGGTTGAAGCTCTCGACGAAGACCCGTCGCTGTCCGAGCTCGTCGGTTACGTCGAGGATTCTGGTGAAGGTCGCTGGGTTGTCGCCGAAGCGCTGGAGAGTGAGGTGCCAACGCCCACCATGGCCGCCGCGCTCTTCGCTCGGTTTGCCTCACGGCAGAGCGATTCACCGGCTATGCGCGCCGTGGCCGCGCTGCGCCAGCAGTTCGGTGGTCATTCCGTGCGATCGGCCGGGCCGAACGAAAGTACTGCTGGATCCGGCTGAGTCGGTTCTGATGTATGTCGCTCACCTCTCCCTCGTCGACTTCCGGTCCTATCCGCAGGTCGAACTCCCACTCGACCCTGGTGTAACGACATTCGTCGGTCCGAACGGACAAGGCAAGACCAATCTGGTCGAGGCGATCGGCTATCTCGCGACTCTGGGAAGCCACCGGGTAGCCCAGGACGCGCCGTTGGTGCGTGTGGACGCCGAGCGCGCCATCGTGCGGGCGAGTATCTCCGCCACTGATCAGACCGCGCGTCCATCGTTGGTCGAAGTCGAGATCACACCGGGTAAGGCGAACCGGGCACGGCTCAATCGCTCACCGGTTAACCGAGCCCGTGAGATTCTCGGCGTCGTGCGCACTGTTCTCTTCGCACCCGAAGACCTTTCGCTGGTCAAGGGCGATCCAGGTGAGCGCAGGCGGTATCTTGACGAGTTGCTCGTCGCACGTGCTCCCCGATACGCGGGAGTACGCTCGGATTACGAGCGAGTTCTCAAACAGCGCAATGCACTGTTGAAGTCCGCCGGCACGGCGGCACGCTCAACGCGAGGCAGTGGCGGGCCAGATCTGCAAACCCTCGACATCTGGGATGCCCACCTGGCTCGGGCCGGGGCGGAGCTGTTGGCCGCCCGCCTGGAACTCGTCGATGCGATCCGGCCCTTGGTGGCGAAGGCATATCAGTCCGTGGCTGGCTCCGAGGCCTCTCCGGCGCCTGCCGACGCACGGCTGGATTACAAGTCCTCGATGGGGCCAGATGTCACGCTCACGCCAGACCGTGAGCATCTTGCGGACGCTTTGACCCAGGCCATGAGCGAGCTTCGCCGAGATGAAATCGACAGAGGTGTGTCGCTGGTAGGCCCACACCGAGACGACCTCGTCCTCTCCCTCGGTCCGCTGCCGGCGCGGGGATACGCGAGCCAGGGCGAATCCTGGTCGTTGGCGCTGGCATTGCGTTTGGCGTCGTTCGACCTTCTTCGTTCCTTGGGCAGCGATCCCGTTCTCGTTCTCGATGACGTCTTCGCGGAGCTCGACACGAGTCGGCGCGAGCGGCTGGCGGAGCTGGTCGGCACGGCCGAACAGGTACTCGTCACGGCAGCGGTGGCCGACGACGTCCCGGAACGACTCGACGGTGCTCGTATCGATGTGCTCGGCAATGACCTCAGGAGGGTCGCATGAGCGAAGGCAACGACGAATGGAAACCCGATGGTGTCGATCTGGCCAAGGCTCTCGTTGCCCGCGCGAAGGCTGGACGTGGCGGCAGTTCCCGGGCAGCTACCGGCAAGAGCTCGCGACGCGGGAGAGCGACGTCTCGGTCGTCGTCGGGCTCGGGATGGAGCAGCCCTGCTCCGGACGAGCGGGACCCGCAGCCGGTGGCGTCTACGGTGAAGAAACTCGCGAACGAGCATGGGTGGGAGACAGATCTCTCCGTTCATGCTGTGATCGCCCGGTGGGACGAGCTCGTCGGCTCCGAGGTCGCGGCACACGTTGCTCCGGTGTCTTACGACGAGAGCGTGCTGACCGTGCGAGCGTCGTCGACGGCATGGGCCACCCAGATGCGCATGCTCGCGTCGGACCTGGTCCGAACGATCAATCAGAAGGTTGGCCACGGCACGGTCACCGAGGTGAAGGTCCTCGGCCCGCAATCCCGTTCCTGGACACGAGGACGCTTGCGGGTGCGTGGAAGGGGACCGCGGGACACATATGGATGAGCCATCAGGGACGGCTGATGTGCGGCCCGCTGACGTTGTGAAAGGGGGCTCTCTCGTATGGGGATTAATCTCAGGGGAGTTGTGCGGCACAAGCGGCATTTGTGGGCCGCACAGGCAGCGTTCAGCTCGCATAGAGGGTAGACTTGAAGTGCCCACATAGGCCGCTCGGTCTCCTGGGGGCCTGTTCAGCGGCCAGCAGGGAGAGTAGGGCGCCTTGTGATTTTCTCTTCTACGCAGGAGGTCCCCGTTCGTGACGGACGAGATCGCGTCCTACGATGCCAGCGACATCACAGTACTTGAAGGTCTCGAGGCCGTTCGCATGCGGCCTGGCATGTATATCGGTTCCACGGGTGAACGTGGGCTCCATCACCTCGTCTACGAGGTGGTCGACAACTCCGTCGACGAGGCTCTCGCCGGGATATGTGACACCATCGAGATCACTTTGCTCGCCGACGGTGGCGTACGCGTCGTCGACAACGGCCGTGGCATCCCAGTTGACGAACATCCGATCGAGAAGAAGCCAGCGGTCGAGCTCGTCTTAACGCAGCTCCATGCGGGAGGCAAGTTCGGCGGCAGCGGATACAAGGTGTCCGGAGGGTTGCACGGCGTTGGTGTCTCGGTGGTCAATGCCTTGTCCAGCAGGCTCGAGGTGGAGGTCTACCGGGATGGCTATCGCTGGACCCAGGAGTTCGTGAAGGGCGTTCCGCAGGTACCCCTGCAGCGGCACGAAGCTACCGATCGTGCCGGAACGGTTGTCACCTTCTGGGCGAGCGAGGAGATCTTCGAGAGCACCACGTACGACTTCGAGACGCTCAGTACCCGGTTCCGCGAGATGGCCTTTCTGAACAAGGGTCTGAACATCGTGCTCAGGGACGAGCGGCCGCAGGGTCGAGACGACGGCGATCCGGACGAGATCGAAACAACCGAGCCTGCCGTTCCGCGTGAGGTCCACTATCAATATGCCGATGGCTTGGTGGACTACGTGAAGCATCTCAACTCGGCGAAGTCGCCGGTTCACCGCACGATCGTCTCGTTCGAGGCGGACTCCGAGAACGGTGATGGCCAGGCGATGAGCCTGGAGATGGCGATGCAGTGGAACGACCAGTTCACCGAGTCAGTTCATACGTTCGCCAATACGATCAACACGCACGAGGGAGGAACCCACGAAGAGGGGTTTCGGGCCGCGTTGACGTCACTGGTGAACCGATTCGCGCGAGAATGGGGCGTGCTCAAGGAGAAGGACGCCAATCTGACTGGTGACGATGTTCGTGAAGGACTCACGGCGATCATCAGCATCAAGCTGGCCGAACCACAGTTTGAAGGCCAGACCAAGACCAAACTGGGCAACACCGAGGCCAAAAGCTTTGTGCAGAAAATAGTTAACGAGCAGCTGAGCGAGTGGTTCGAACAGAACCCCACCGAGGGCAAGCTCATCGCTCGCAAGGCGCAGAGTGCTGCGGTGGCGCGAGTTGCTGCTCGCAAGGCACGCGATGCTGCCCGGAGCCGCAAGGGTCTCATGGGCGGCGCTGGCCTGCCTGGCAAGCTCGCGGATTGCCAATCGACTGACCCTGAACAGTGCGAACTCTTCATTGTCGAGGGAGACTCCGCAGGTGGTCCGGCGAAGCAAGGACGCGACCCCAAGATCCAGGCGATCCTTCCCATCCGGGGCAAGATCCTCAACGTGGAGAAAGCCAGGATCGACAAGATCCTTCAGAATCAAGAGGTCCAGGCGATCATCAACGCCCTGGGCACGGGAGTACATGACGACTTCGACATAAACCGCCTCCGCTACCACAAGATCGTCTTGATGGCCGATGCGGACGTGGACGGCCAGCATATTCAGACGCTTCTGCTGACTCTGCTGTTCCGTTTCATGCGGCCGGTCATCGAGCTCGGGCATGTCTACTTGGCCCACCCACCTCTGTACAAGATCAAGTGGTCGGGCAAGGACATTCCGTTCGAGTACGCCTACACGGAGCGAGAGAAGGATGCCCTGGTCCAGGCCGGACAAGCGGCCGGTAAGCGACTGCCGAAAGACGAGGGTATCCAGCGTTACAAAGGGCTCGGCGAGATGAACGACGACGAGTTATGGGAAACGACGATGGATCCCGATCAGCGTTTGCTGATGCAGGTGACACTCGACGACGCCGCGCAAGCTGACGAGGTCTTCAGCACATTGATGGGAGAAGACGTCGAGAGCCGGCGAATGTTCATCCAGCGTAATGCCCGTGACGTCCGTTTCCTGGACATCTAAGAGGAACGATCAGTGACTGACGACATCACCACGGCCGACGAGCCTGGCCCTGGATCTCGGATAGAGCCTGTCGATCTGCAAGTCGAGATGCAACGCAGCTATCTCGACTATGCGATGACCGTCATTGTGGGCCGAGCCCTGCCTGATGTCAGGGATGGTCTCAAGCCTGTTCATCGGCGCGTTCTGTACGCCATGTTCGACGGCGGATATCGCCCTGACCGGGGGTTTTCGAAGTGTTCACGTGTGGTCGGTGACGTCATGGGGAATTACCATCCCCACGGCGACTCCGCCATCTACGACACCCTCGTCCGCCTTGGCCAGTGGTGGTCCATGCGGTACCTGCTGGTCAAGGGGCAGGGCAATTTCGGTTCCCGCGGCGATGATCGTCAGGCCGCGATGCGGTACACGGAATGTCGCATGGCTCCCCTGGCTATGGAGATGGTTCGCGAGATCGACGAAGATACCGTCGACTTCTCGCCGAACTACGATGGCCGCGGCGCCGAACCGGACGTCCTACCGAGCCGGTTTCCCAACCTGCTGGTCAACGGCTCGGGCGGCATCGCCGTGGGAATGGCTACCAACATCCCGCCACACAACCTCCGTGAGGTAGCGGCCGGCGTCGACTGGTATCTCGAGCACCCGGAAGCGAGCAGCGAAGAGCTGTTGGAGGCACTTCTCCAGCGGATCAAGGGTCCGGATTTTCCGACCAACGGTCTGATCGTCGGCACCAGCGGTATCGAACAGGCGTATCGCACCGGCCGAGGGTCGGTCACTATGCGCGCCGTGGTGGAGGTCGAGGAGGACGACCGGGGACGGACCTGCCTGATCATCACCGAGCTCCCCTACCAGGTGAACCCGGACGCCTTGGCTCGCAAGATCGCCGAGTTGGCCGACTCGGGCAAGGTTCCCGGTATCGCCGATCTCCGTGACGATTCCTCGTCACGCACCGGGATGCGACTCGTCGTCGTCCTCAAACGAGACGCGGTACCCACCGTCGTACGGAACAATCTCTACAAGCACACGCAGCTGCAAGAGACGTTCGGCTGCAACATGGTGGCACTAGTCGACGGTGTGCCGCGCACATTGTCGCTGGACGGATTCGTCCGGCACTGGGTCGTTCACCAGGTCGAAGTCATCCGGCGCCGCACCGAGTTCCGGCTGCGTAAGAAGCGTGATCGGCTGCATATCGTTCGCGGCTTGTTGAAGGCTATCGACGCGATCGACGAAGTCATTGCCTTGATTCGCCGCTCTGCTGACGTCGAGGAAGCACGTACCGGCCTCATGCAGCTCCTCGAGATTGACGAGATACAGGCCACTGCGATCCTCGACATGCAGTTGCGCAGGCTGACCGCGCTGTCTCGGGACGAACTGCAAACCGAGCACGACACGCTCGTGGCCGAGATCGCCGATCTCGAGGACATTCTTGCTTCCGACCCGCGCAAGTATCAGATCATCCGGGACGAACTGGCCGAGATCGTCAACAAGTACGGGGACGAGCGGCGCACGCACATCGTCCCGGCCGAAGGCGACCTGACGGTCGAGGACCTCATCACCGAGGAACCCGTGGTAGTCACCATCACGCGCGGTGGCTATGCCAAGCGCACCAAGGCTGACCTCTACCGAGTGCAAAGGCGTGGAGGCAAGGGAGTCCGCGGAGCACAGCTGCGTGAGGACGACGTCGTCGACCAATTCTTCGTGACCACGACGCATCACTGGGTACTGTTCTTCACGAACCGAGGGAGGGTGTACCGAGCGAAGGCATACGAGCTACCTGAGATGGCACGCGATTCGAGGGGTCAACACGTGGCGAACCTGCTGGCCTTCCAGCCGGACGAGAAGATCGCCAAGGTCATGACCTTGCGTGACTACCAGCAGGCGCCTTATCTAGTGCTGGCCACAAAGCACGGGATGATCAAAAAGACCCGGCTTTCGGAGTATGATTCCAACCGGGCTGGAGGAGTGATCGCCCTCACGTTCCGGCAAGAGGACGACGAACTCATCGGAGCCGAGCTGGTCAGCTCCGACGACGACATTCTCCTCGTCTCGCGTAAGGCTCAAGCAATCCGCTTCACTGCTACCGACGAGCACCTGCGGCCCATGGGACGTGCCACCAGCGGCGTGGTGGGAATGAAGTTCCGCGATACGGACGAATTGCTCTCCATGTCGATCGTCCGCGACGGAACCGACTCGTATGTCTTCACCGTCACAGATGGTGGGTTCGCGAAACGGACCGCGGTGGAGGAGTATCGGATACAAGGCCGGGGTGGACTCGGCATCAAAGCCATGAAGATCAATGAAGATCGAGGCTCCTTGGTGGGCGCCCTCGTGGTCGGGGAGAACGACGAGGTACTTGCCGTACGTGCCTCCGGCGGAGTGACACGGAGCTTGGTGAGTGATGTTCCCGCCAAGGGCCGTGACACTATGGGGGTCAAGTTCGTCTCGCTGGGATCCGATGACACAGTGGTGGCTATTGCCGGGAGTGTCGAGGATGAAGGCGGTACGTCCGAAGTACTCGATACACCAGAAGATGAGAGTGATGCGGAAGGTGATGGCTCGTGACGAGTTCCGACGGGGGTAGTCGACCCTCGGGTGACGAGATACGTCAACAGTCGTCTGACATCGCGAACGAGCCGTCGCGCGCTTCATCCGATTCGTCGCCGAACGGAAACAGCGCACCGCCGGATCCCGCAGTCCAGCCCCGCCGCACGTCCGGACAGAGCACACCCACGGCGGGTCCGCGTGGTGCCGCAGCTGCGCGCTCGGCCACACCGAATCGGCGGAAGACACGACCAAAGAAATCGAACCCGGCCGCCCCGGAGAATCCGCCGCCTCCGTCCGAGGATCAGGCCGTGGAGCAATCGTCCCAGGCCGATCAAGAGTCGCCAGAGCCGCCAGCCGTCGTTCAGGCAGCAGAAGAGTCCCAGGCGCGCGCTCGACAGCCAGCGCCCCGGCCGCCCGGCCCACCGCGTGGGCCTCGACCCGAGCCGGTACCGCCGCCATCTGCGGGCCAGGTGGCAGCTAGCCAGAACGCGGCCGCGGCTGCCCCTACGGCTCCTCCGGCGCCGCAACCTCAGGCTCCGACGGATGACACCCAGACGAGCCTGGATGCTCAGCCGATGCGCGACGAGCGCAAGTACGATCAGGAGCGGCCCGTGGCGTCCCAGCGTCCATCCAGCATGCGACGGCCGGGGCGAGTGCGCAAGGCACGTCTCAGACTGGTTCGTGTTGATCCCTGGTCGGTGATGAAGACGGCGTTCCTGCTTGCCGTGGCGCTTGGAGTCGCGCTCTTCGTCGCCGTGGCAGTGCTGTGGTCGGTGTTGGATGCTGCCGGCGTGTTCGCGGCCATCAGCGAGATCGTGTTCGATTTCACGTCATCCAGCACGAGTGATGGCGTCGACATCAATCAGTATGTGGAGCTATCTCGCGTGCTCGGATTCACTACGCTGATCGGTGTGGTGAACGTGGTGCTCATCACGGCGTTGGCGACACTAGGCGCATTCCTGTATAACCTCTCCGCAAGCCTGCTCGGAGGTCTGGAACTCACCCTCGCCGAGGATGATTGATCCGAGTGGCTACCGTCGCAGCGGCCGGTTTGGGTGGGTCGGCCCGGGTGAGGTAGTCTTCTGGTCGATCCATCGGAGATGGGCCTATAGCTCAGACGGTTAGAGCGCTTCCCTGATAAGGAAGAGGTCACTGGTTCAAGTCCAGTTAGGCCCACCAGCTTGTTCTGCCCCTCCAGAAGGCCGGATGCGCGACGTGCCGCGGCTGCAGGGGGCGTGGACATCTACGGGTCGTTCCGGCAGTCCGCGGCTGATCGCGTCGATTATGTATGCGTTGGGTCCGAATGCTCACGACACGGTGTCGAGGGCACTGCGCTCGTACTACGCATTCGACGGCGACGAGTACGTCGAATACGGCATAGGGATTGCCCACACCGAATCGGACCACATTGCGTCGGCCGTATCCGACGTCAAGAACGTCGGCTGTCATGAGCTCATCTTCATGGGAAACGACGGAGACCCCGACCAGGTTGACCTGCTGGCCGACGCCGTTGGCTTGTGATCAAGTGATCGTCTCACTGACGACCCAAGCTGGGTCGTTGTGGTCGCTGTCAACACAGGCAGTGTAGATGTCGAGGTGAACCATGTGCGCCTCATACACTCGCCAGCGCGCTCCAATGGTGTCGAGTTCTCGGCTGGTTGAGCGTGAACGGTTCTACCTGACGTCGCCTACTCGCAACACGCGCGTACCGGTAGGAAAACTCATAGATCGGCTCCCCTGAGGGCATCGAATTGAGCGCTATCGGGCTTATGCTGACGTCATGGAGCACAAGCTGCTGACACTCGCTGATGTTGCCGAGCTACTCAATACCTCTTCTGCTCAGGTCTATGCGCTCGTGCGCAGTGGCGAGCTGCCTGCTATGAAGATGGGTGGCCGTGGACAGTGGCGGATAGATCCCGAACGGCTCAGGCAGTACATCGATCGGGCTCACGAGCAGACCCAGGACTGGGTCAAGCAGAACCCCATGACTCGCGACGAGGCTGTGACAGAGGTAGACGGATGACATCGACGCCGGGGATGACGGAGATCGAGCGATCCGGTGGGCGTGATGAAGACCGGTGAGTTAGCCTCGCAGTGACATCGACGATGAACTGGAGGCGGACCATCGTGTCGAAGAAGAAAATCCTGCTCACTGCGCTCGTAGCCGTTGGCGGCTACCTCGGCTATCGCCGATACCAGTCGAGCCAGGAGGAACGAGACCTGTGGGCCGAGGCCACCGATCCCGTGCCTCCTGCCGACCAGAGCTGACGTCTCAGGCAGGGCATTCCTCTCCAATCGACGTGAGTTGACGTGAAATCACATCACCGGTTCCCATCGGGCCGGAGCTCCCGGCCTGGTGGGAATATTGATGTACCGCAGTTGCGGACATCCGCGAGGTGGTACGCGATTCGTTCGTCAGGCTGATAGGCGTTACCCTTGTGTTCGGCTAGCCGCCCGGGGGCGTAGCTCAACTGGCAGAGCACTGCCTTTGCAAGGCAGGGGTTAGGGGTTCGAGTCCCCTCGTCTCCACTCTTATCATTGCAGGTCACGCGCCTTTCCGGCGAGATTCAAGCTCGGCAACGTCATCAGTCGCCCCCAAATTGCCCCCACGCGCCCGAGTCGCGATCTCGTCGAGACGGTCAGCGACGGCTTCCAAGTCGGCGTCGAAGAGGTCCGCGTAGACGTCGAGCGTCATACTCGCTTTCGCGTGACCAAGCATCCGCTGAACTGCCTTCACGTTGGCCCCGGCCGACACGGCCAGCGACGCCGCCGTGTGGCGTAGTTCGTTCGGATGAAAACCCTCGGGTAGACCAGCGGCCACCACAGCCCGGTCGAACCAGGAACGGCGAGCGTTACGCACCCGCAGAACGGCCCCGTGGGGCGAGGCGAAGAGCAAGTCATCCGGACCCTTGCCTTCGATGTGCGCCGTCAAGCCGTCGACCAAGAACCGGGGGAACGGCACCCAACGACGCTCGTGGTCTTTGGGTAGCTTCCAGACCAGCTTGCCGCCGTCGACCTCCACCACGTTCCACTCGACGAACAGGCGACGCCGCAGCATGTCGACGTCTCGAACGTGTAGGGCCGCCATCTCCCCCCAACGGAGTCCGCAGTAGGCCAGCACGAAGACCACGAGCCACCACGGCGTTGCCGGCCGTTTGGTTTCCACCGACCACACGGGGGAAACCGCGTTCGTCAGGCCGTCGACCTGCTCAGCACTCAGATACCGCTTCTTAGCTGGCGTGACGGTCGGTAGCGTGACACCTTCGCACGGGTTGGCCGCGATCCGCTTTGACCTGACGGCGTACTTCATCATCTGCCGGAAACACCCGTGGATCTTCTCCACGGACGCCGGGGACAGGCCAGCTACCGAAAGGCTGGAGATCCACTCTTGGTATCGGTCGTGGGTCACGGTCGCGATGGTTACGGCGCTCCACGCTGGCGCTATGTGTGTATGGAGGGCGTTGGCGTACCGGGCACGGGTGGTTTCCTCGCGAGACGCTTTCGTTTCAAGCCACTTCTCGCCCCACTCTGCAACGGTGATCTTCCCGAGTTTTGGCTCTACATAGCTTCCGGTGATGTGCTGGGCTGTCTGCTCGTCGAGCCAGCGTTGAGCGTCGACCTTTCGCGCAAACCGCTTCTCGCGCCGCTGTCCTGACGGATCGTAGTAGCGCGCCCTCCACCTTTTGCCGTCGTGCTTAACCGTGGCCATTAGCCTCCCCTCCCGCCGCCGCGCGGATCGGACACGGTGAGCATGCTCCGGTCCCGCGCCCGTGTCACCCACCGCGCTGCCGTTGCACGCGGAATGTCGAGGGACGACGCGACAGCTTGCGTGGGGGCATCACCCACGAGCAGCGCAAATCGATACACTCGCGCAACCCAACGGAGTGTCTCGTCGGTCGGGCCCGAGCGCCCCAGATCTTCGGGGGCGGCTCCAGCTTGTAGCAGGGTGAAGCCACTCAAGGCGCTGAGTATGCCGTCACGCAGTATCGCCGCGACCGGGATCGACCGGAGTCCTTCTCCCGTTACTTCTTGGCCGTCGTCGCCACGACGAACGGTGAGCCAGTCGACTTCGTAGCGGCCGGATTCTGCCGTATAACGCGCCGTCAGTTCGGCCGTGTAGCCATTGACGTCCTCGGCCGTCACCGTGACCTGGGCCGGGATCTTCAACCCGTCGCCAGCCTCAACGATGTCATTCGGTGCGCCACGCCCTTGTACCTTCACGTGTTTGATGCTGCCAGGTTCGTTTAGTCCCGTCAATTGTTGCGCGTCAGGCTTGCAACGTTGAGTCAGCCGTGATTACCTTGGTGAGTCGATTCTGACTGGACTGGATCGACGATGCCGACGGGAGGATCTCAATGTCCGAGTACTTGACAACTCGCGAGGTGGCCGAACTGTTGCGGACCTCCGAGTCCACACTTCGGTTCTGGCGCCACATCGATCGCGGGCCGAACAGCTTTCGTATCGGAAAACGTGTCCTATACGACCGGCGCGACGTCGAACAGTTCATCGAGGACGCTCGCGCCGAGGGGAGTTCCGGGAGGGCGTTGGCGTGACCGAAAACGAAAACTGCCGCTCACCGGCGGGCACCGGTGAGCGGCACGAAACAAAAGGTGCGGTCAGCGCCTCCAGAATAGCAACCATCCATCCGGGCTTCACCGAAGCCGCCGTTCGGCTCGCCGACCACGAGCACGCCGGCCGCCCGTGGTGGTTCGAATGGCCACCAGACACGCCGGCACAGCGACGATTTCGGATTCGTCAGCTCACCGTTGCCGCCAACCTGCTGGCAGACGACCGGATACCAGAACCGGAATGGATACGGGTCCAGCTTCTCGACTTGCGGGACCTTCTCGCGGCTGAGGGGGTGGCGGCGTAGTGACGTCCACGACCTTCACCCAGCCCGCCACCAACAAGCCGGCCCCATCCGGCCCGGCCGTGGCCGGCGCCGCGTTCGACCGGCTCGTGAGCAAGCTCGACGGTGTGCGCCAGCGCGGCGACGGCCGCGCCGTGGCACGATGCCCGGCCCACGACGACCGAAATCCGTCTCTCTCCGTGACGCGGATTGAAGGTCAAGTGTTGCTCCACTGTTTCGCCGGGTGTGACGCCGCCGACGTCGTGGCAGCGCTCAGCCTGTCTCTTCGTGACCTGTACGACGACTCGGCCGGCGCGGCGTATCGATACGACGACGGCCGGATGGTGCATCGCGGGCTAGACCTCAGCGACATCCCTAGAAAGACCTTCAAACAGTCAGGCAACACCAAGGGTGGCGCGTTGTACCGGCTGGAACGGGTCACGGCGGCCGTGGCGGCAGGTCAGGTCGTCGTCGTGGTCGAAGGCGAAAAGGATGTTCATGCCGTGGAATCGCTCGGCTACACGGCGACGTCCAACGCCATGGGCGCGGGCAAGGCACACAAGGCCGACTGGACACCACTTCGGGGCGCCACGGTGGCCATCGTCGCCGACCGGGACGAGCCCGGCATCAAACACGCCGAGCAAGTGCGTGACATCCTCGCCGGCCTGGGCTGCACCGTCACCGTGTGGCAGGCCAAGACCGGCAAGGACATCTCAGATCACATCGCGGCCGGCCACGGCCTGCCCGACCTGGTGACGGTCGAGCCCGACGAGCTCGACAAGCCGGAAACGCCAACACGCCGCCTGAAACTCACCCCGGCGTCGACCATCAAACCCCGGCCAGTTCGGTGGCTATGGGAAACCGCAGACGGTGAAGGCCGGCTGCCCACGGGTTCGCTCACGTTAGCGGTCGGCCGGGCCGGTGTCGGCAAGTCACAGTTCGCGGCATGGCTCACAGCGCGGATCACGACGGGAAACCTGCCGGGCGTGCTCTGGCAGGCACCACGAAGCGTCATCTACTCGGCAAGTGAGGATTCGTGGGAGATGACCATCGTGCCCCGGCTCATGGCGGCCGGGGCGAACCTTGACCGCGTATTCCGAATCGACGTCACCGACGACGAGGAAGCGCACGCGCGGCTGACACTGCCATCCGACATATCCCTTCTGGAACACGCCATCAACGACCACCAGGTTGGCTTGGTCGTGTGTGACCCGCTTCTGTCGCTGATTGACGGTGGACTCAACGACTACCGCGCCAGGGAAGTCCGGCAGGCGTTGGAACCGCTCGGGACCATGGCCGACAAGACCACCACCAAAGCCACCATCTTGGGGCTCGCGCACTTCACCAAAGCCAGCGGCAGCGACCCGCTGAACCTGGTCTCGGGTTCGGCAGCGTTCGGTCAGATCATCCGTGGCGCTTTGGCGTTCGCCAAAGAAGACCGCGACGACGACCAAGACGAAACCGAACAGTTCCAGCAACCGG
The DNA here is from genome assembly GCF_003287285.1 of Phytoactinopolyspora halophila. Classification (GTDB taxonomy): domain Bacteria; phylum Actinomycetota; class Actinomycetes; order Jiangellales; family Jiangellaceae; genus Phytoactinopolyspora_A; species Phytoactinopolyspora_A halophila. Next base: position 26,365 of record NZ_QMIG01000008.1, on the reverse strand, counting down.
GCAACGGGCAAGGCGTCAAATACGTCATGTCGACGATTAAGAACAGTGTCGGCCGGGAAGATCTGCCATCACTCGAATATTCCATCGAGCCGTATTCAATCGACACACCCGAAGGTGAATCGAAAGTTTCCCGGCTCGAATTCGTCGGGACGTCGAAACGGTCCGTGAAAGACATCATTTCCGAGTTTCCTGCCAGGCCGAAGAATACGACGGACCGCGACGAAGCGAAAGAATTCCTTCGGGATCTGCTGGACGGTCGAGATGTACCGGTCAAAGACATCAAAAAGGAGGCTCAAGACGCCGGGCACACGTGGATGACGATCCGCCGTGCCGCCGATGATCTCGGCGCGAGGAAGGTCAAACGAGGCAAGCCGGGGGAGGACGGCCAGCACTGGGTGTGGACCCTCACCCCCGAAGGTGCTCACGAAGATGCCGAAGATGCTCACACACGAACAGGTGAACATCTTCGGGGATCGGTGAGCACCTTCGGCTCTCAAGGGAGCCAAGGGAGCGGGGTGCGCGACTCCCGCTCCCTTGCACCCCTAGGCGCTCCCTTGGCGTGCCGCGCGTGTGGCGAACCCCTCGATCCGGTTCACGCCGACACCGGCACGCATCCAACATGCGACCCGTCCGCGTACCCCAATTAACAACTTGAAGGGAGGTGAATTCGGCATGCCCGAATTTCAACACCGCACGCTCGACGAAATCCAACAACCGAACAAATGGCGAGATCCACACGCGTTGGCCGCGTTGCGCCGACGCGGCCTCACGATCGAAAAGGCCCGACAATTTCTCGACATCGTGAGGGCGAACCAGAACCCTCTACAAGAAATCTCTGATACCGTCAATCCGACGGGGGAAAGGAAGCACTAATGGACGAGCGGCAGAAGAACCGGAAGATTCTGAAGCACCCAATCACGCGAATCCTGCTTCGGCGTGCCAAGGGTGAGCCAGTCTATAACGACGAGCTCGACGATCTTCAACTGCCAGACAAGCAGCGAAAGGCTCTCGACGAGGCTTTCAAGCTTGCGGACGGCGTTCTCGGACGCACCGGCGACGACCGGATTCGCGCACTCAACAAAGTGCACAAGGCCGCCGAGGCCATCTTGGGCAGCTTGCCCGACACCTACGAAACTCGCGACGAGACGATGCACCGGCGAGCCGGCATCGGCGACCCTGACGCGGTGGCGTGGGTGAGGGCTCAACGTGAGCACGTGAACAGCATCGCCGACGCCGTGGATGGCACGGGCGCCGGTCCGGTCGCCGACGGGGGCGCATCGTCCGCCGAGGCCGCGTCGGCCGCACGGGGAGGAGAGTGACCAATGTCGGACCTGAACGAACTACTCGACCAGCACAACGAACGTGAACAGCGGCAGCGCGCCGCCGCCGACACGGCCCGCAGCGACGCCGACGACGTGGCCGACCGGATGCACCGTCCGCTGGAATCCGACCGCGAACGTGAGCAGCGCCGCGAACGCGAACGCGAACGTGCCCGGCTGCGTGAACTCGGCGTGAGGCTCGACTAATGCCAAGCCTGGTGGGCGGGGCATCCAGCCCTGGTGACAAGGAACCGGGACGCGGGTGGCGCGCGTACGAACAAGCCGTTGACCGCCACCTCGATGGCCTGCACACGGGCGTTCTGCGTGCACCCGGCCGACTCGGCGTGAACATGTCGGCCAAACGTGAGCTACCGCTGCACACGCCGACGTACGTCGATAGGCGCGGTATCGAACGCACCAACGACGGCCGGCACCGCGTCATCGAACGCCACACCGACGACGGCGGATACATCGTCGTCGAGATCGAAACGGCGTTCGCCCCACCCGATCCACCACAATGACCCCCACAGCTCAACAATGACCCCCTCGGTGGGCACGGCGTCCCACCCCGCGCATGGCCACCCCGGGACGCCGGGGGTACGGGGGCAGGGCAGGCGACAAGCCAAGCCGGCCCGGCCGTCGCCGCGCGACGCAGCCGGCCGGGCCGCCCACCGAGGACAACGAGACGAGCCGGCCGCAAACGGCCCCACCCCTCCACACCCCTTGGGGCCGGGGTGGAGGGGCGCGCAAAAGGTCGAAACACGAAACGAATCGCGACGTTTCGCCGTTTCGACCGCGCGCGGCCGGACGTCTCACCAACCGCGCCGGGGCCGCGTCGTGGCTGGACGCGGCGCCGACACGGGGCGAGGACTCCCCGCCCTTGGGGGTGCTCAGCGCGGTGGGGGTTAACGGTCGACTGTTTGCGTGCGCGGCGGAAGTAGGTTGGTGATCATGGCGAAAGCGCCGGTGAACTTGAAGAAGTCGGGCCGTCGGCTGTGGCGGTCGGTGACCAGCGAGTATGGGTTGCGTCCGGATGAGTTGGCCGTTCTCGAATCGGCGTGCCGGCTGGCCGACGCGGTGGCGGATTTGGACGCTGAGCTTGCCGAGTGTGAGCTTGAATCGTCGCGGTTGCCGTTGCTGCGTGAGGTTCGGCAGCAACGCGAAGCTCTACGTAAGCATCTTGCGCAGCTCAAGTTGCCTGAGGCGGTTGAGGGTTCGTCGGCGGGTGGCAATGTGCGTCAGATTGACCGGGATCGGAGTGCCCGGGCGCGGCGCGCGGCCCGGGCGCGGTGGGGCTGACGTATGGCGTGGCATAAGCGAAACGATGATGAGTCGCCGGGCCGGCCGGAACCGGTGAAGCCGGTGGAGCTGGACGAGTCGGATTGTCCGTGCCCGGTCGAGCCCGATATCGGCCGGTGTCCCCGTGGCAAGTGCTTCATGATGCTGTGAGCTGCGGGTATCGTGTCTTTCTGGAGGTGAAGCGACCGCCATTCGCGCGAAACGGCCCGCCACCTGGTTACGGGTAGCGGGCCGTTCGTCGCGTGTGTGCGGGAGTTCAAGCCGTCGGCCGGGTAGGCTGTGCGGCACCTTCGTTTTCTCCATCGCAAGAAGCGGCCCGCCACCCTGGGTTCCTCCGGGGTGGCGGGCCGCTTGTCGTGTGTGTGGCGCTGTGTGGCTCTCAGAGCTTGCGGAGCCACCGGGCAAGGCTTCGGTGTGCCTTGCGGCGCACCCGCCGTTTCGCGTACGCCTCAGGGCCGCGCTGGGCCGCCTTAGCGTCGCCCCAGATCCGCAGCACGCGGAAGAGCGATTGACGTTTCATGGTGTTACTCCGTTTCTTGATTCTTGCGGCGTGCGGCGTCGCGGTAGGCGCGCATGCCATCCACGTCGTGAGCGTCCACACGGGCCGCACAGGCGGCTTTGACGAGTTCGCCGACGATGGACGGGTCGGCAGCACTAGTCAACGTCAGCACGACATGGCGGCCGCCGTCGTGCAGGTGCACGGCCGGCATGGTGTCGACGTCGTAGCGAACGGTCATGGTGAGGTCGATCACGACGGCTCACCCCCCGTAGTTGGGACGGTCGAGAATGTCGGTAATCTGATCACTCATCCCGACCACCACCAATGCGAACGTGCTCGTTGACGTAGGTGCCCCGGGACGGCAGCGTCTTCACTAGACCGCGTTCCCGAAGGATCTGCGTCGCTCGCCGCACGGTCCCGATCGAGACGCCGAGTTCGTCCGCGAGCTGACGTTCGCTGGGCAGGCGTGCGCCCGGTGAGAACGCGCCGTCGCTGATCAGGGCGGTCAAATAGTCAGCAGCTTGCGTCGCGATGTACACCGGGATCTGCCAATTCGGCACGAAATCGCTCATCGCGGATCACCACCGTTCGGCGTCCAGTGACCTTCGAACGCGTCGACGGCGGCTTGCAGGCTTCGCGCGAGTTCAAGAGCCGCGCCCGGCGACAGGAAAAGTGAGGCGTCGCCTATGTTGACGACGACGCGGCCGACGTGGCCGGCGTAGTGCGCTGCCGGCGACGTGTCGACGTTCTGGTTCCAATGGAGCGACGCGGGCGGATGGGTGTTCGTGGGTATGGTGTTCATTGGTCCTAGCTCCTGTCTGTCTGTGGAAGGGTGGTCGGGAGCTAGGACCCCCGGTGGATCACGGCAATTTTGCCCCCAATTTGCCCCCCATAGGTCCGTAAAATGCCGTCTCCAGCAAACGCCAGCTAACGCATAAACGTGCTGGTCAGGGCGGATTTCCGGGGGTTGCGCGGGGAGGCTGGAACGCTTTTGCAAGGCAGGGGTTAGGGGTTCGAGTCCCCTCGTCTCCACCCACAAGAGTGCAGGTCATCGGCGTGTGGGCACCTTTCAGTCGCCCAAGAAGAAGATCAAGATGGACCATTGATGGACCCAGCGCAAAAGGCTGATCCATCACCGGTCGGCTCGTGGGATCATCGCTGCCGCGACCTCAGCAGCCTTCTCTTCCATCTCATCGAGCACCACGGCGTACACGTCCGACGTAAACGCCGCGCGGACGCATGACCGATGATCTCTTGCACCGTCTTCAGCGCCGCAGGATTCTTCGCCCCACCCATCGCATGGATCAGATGGGCCGCTGCACCGTGACGTCGATCGTGGAACCGCACCGGGGGTAGCCCGGTCTTCTCCCGGAGCTTGGTGAACCGCTTGGTGTGGCGGGGGCCAAACCCGCGCGTTCGGGTGCGGGGGTCCATCTCGGGTCCATCTGGTGGTGTTGCTGCAGGTCAGTGGTTGGGGACTGCCTACCGTAAAAAGGAGCGCGCGTCGCCGCGTTTCGTTGGGCCGCCGTGTCTGTCCGAGAGGCCCGAGGCGTCGAGGAAGGGTACCAAGCCGCTGAAACTGCGGACCGCGGCAAGCGATGTGAACCGGTTGATATCGCCGAGTCGCCCCAGGATGACCGCGCCGGTGACGGCACCGACACCGGGAGCCGAGGTGATGATGCCTGCCGAATCGCTCTAGCCAGTCTCAACACGACCGCGCCGTGCGGGGAACCTTCGCGTGGACCCGCCTCGTGGACGTCGTACTCGGCGGCGACGTGTCGCTCGTTCAGTAGCCGGGCACAGGCCGGGAGTTCGCCGACTCGGATGCGTGCGGCGATGTGGTCGGCGACCTTGATGTACAGGTAGTCCAACCAGCCGTTGTCGTCCGGGTTGAACGGCTCGGCACGTTCCGTTGCACGACGCTCATGTGCGGCGGCACCGTTGGCTCGGATGGCTTCTCGACGCAGCTGCTCGCTACGAGCAAGATGCCGATGGACCAACGGCAACCGTACCGGGGCCACGTCCACCGCAACGTGATCGTCTGGCATGTCGAGCGCGTTCGCGATCGCGGTCCGTTGCGCCCTGTGCGCCTCGGCCAGCGTCCGATTGTTCAGACCAGTATGTGGGTACTCGTAGCACGCGACGTTCCAGTGATTACCGTGCCGACGAGCGATACAACGGAAGGTGTGTAGGGTCGACTCTACGGCCGATTCCTCCTAGACAGGTTTCGGTCCAGGCCCAGACCGGCGGTGCAGTCGTCGCGTCGGGGCCGCCTGTCATGACGGCGAGCGTTCGAGAGACGCCCAGCCATTTGGCGCGGGTGCACGCGCACGTATAGATCGCCCACGCAGGTCGCGTGGATTTATCATGAGATTCATGAGTGCTGGGGAGTCGGTCTCGCTGGACGCGCTGAACGAGCAAACGACAGCGTGGCAAGACGCCGTGCGCCGTGCCGAGGACGGCCAGTCAGTTGCGATCATTGCCCACGGTGAGCACGTCGCTGACGTTGTGCCGTCCGGTGAGCTTGACCGGCTACGCGAGACGATTGAAGTGCTCTCTGATCCCGCAGCTAGAGCAGCCCTGGAAGAAGCGGATCGTTCCATCGAAGAGGGCGATGTAGTCGAAGGCGTGGACGCGATCAGGGCACTGGTCGAGGGTCGGAAGTAATCTACAGTTCCGTGTCCGACGAAGCCGACGCCTACAAGGTCGGCGTATACGTCGAGGGTCATGGATGCCTTCTTGTGTCCACGCATCCGTTGTAGGGCATTGGCGTTTGTGCCGCTGAGACGGCGAGTGAGGCTTACGTGTGCCGGATGTTCGTGTGGGTGAATCCGGATACTTTCCGCTACTCGGAGGGTAAGCAGCGGATCGGTGAGCGTCAGCTGCGGAATCTGATCGCTCGTGGGCACGTCACGACGTTGGCGCGTGGACTATATCGCAAGAGTGACTGGCATGGTGACGAAGACCTGATCGAGATCGCGGCCAAGTCGTCGCGTGCGACGATCTGCCTGCGCTCGGCGCTGGCTCGACATGACCTGATCGACGATATCCCGGCGGCGATCGACATTGCTGTTCCTCGCGGGGCATGGACACCGAAAACCACCGTCGCCGTCCGGTGGCACCATTTCGACCTCGCGACGTTCGACATCGGCCGGGAGGCTCTCACGATCGATAGTGGCCGCGGTATCGGGCTCTACTCTGCTGAGCGCAGCATTGTCGATGTCTTCCGGATGCGTCATCTTGAAGGGGCCGATCTGATGAACGAGGCGCTGAAGCGGTGGTTACGTAAGGGCGGGCAGCCCTCAACGCTGCTGCGCATAGCCAAGGCTTTCCCGCGAGCTGTAACGCCGCTGCGTCAGACATTGGAGATCCTGCTGTGAGCCGTGTCTCGGGAGATACCCCTGGCGGGGCTGCGTACCTGGATCTGCAGCGGCAAGCTCGGGCATCGGAGCGGCCGATCGACGAGTTGATTTAGCCGTACGTCCTGGAAGGTTTCCTCGCTCGACTCGCCGAGAGCTCGGTCCGGGAGAGAGGTTTGCTCTCAAGGGTGGTGTGTTGCTGGCGGCGTTCGGGAATCGTCGCCCCACCCGCGATTGTCGATCTCGCGGGCCAGGATCTCAGCAATCACGACCACTTACCGGCAACATTCGGCGAACTGCTCAATGCCGTGATTAAGTTCGCTGACCCGGCGCTCGCACACGCCGTCGATAATCAGACGTGGGAGCCCACCAGTCGACGGTGGAGATGACCAGATGATCTGACGCCTGGGCACGTACGAACCAAAGATCAGATAGTCCGCAAGACGTTCCAAACTAGCCATCGTTGGCGATCTGTGAAGATAGTTGAATACGCTGGGCATGCCGCACTCGTGCGCATGGAAAGATCGTCCAGCCGGCAGCACCTCGGGTGCACCGTACTGACACCACGCCACGGCGTCGTAGTGCTCCTGACCAGATCTTCTGGCTGCCGACGAAATCTCCTGAGGAATCGGTGTCGATTCCTGCAGGCGTGTTCCGACTCTCTGGCAGAAGGATTCATCGATACAGGAGTGGAGAAACCCATGAGTCATCGCCGCATCGTCGCCTGGGCGAACATCACCATTGACGGTTACAGCAGCGGGCCGGGCGGCCCGGCTGACGATAGCTGGTTGTACGAGCACGCCCAGCAGGAGCAGACCGCTGAATACTTCGAGGGCATCTGGCGTGGCGCGGACACCATCGTGCTCGGTCGCATCAACTACGAGGGTTTCTATGCGGTGTGGCCGGGCATCACGCGCGATGAGCGCACCGACTCCCGCACCCGCGCTCTGGGGCAATGGCTCGATGCCACGGAGAAGGTCGTGGTCTCCCGCACCCTCACCGACGCACCGTGGGAGAACTCGCGGATCGCGCGGAACCTTGAGGACGAGGTGAGAGCCTTGCGCGAGGCGCCGGGCCGTGACGTTCTGGTGCTCCCGAGCGCCAGCGTGATCCAGGCCCTGCTGCGTGCCGACCTGATCGACGACCTGCGGCTAGCTGTAGTACCGGTGCTGGCCGGTGGCGGCCTGCGCTTGTTGCCCGACGGGGTGAGCACGGGCTTTGAGACCGCGGGCGTGACGGCTCTGCGTCACGGTGCTGTTGGCCTGCATTACCGGCGTCGCTAGGGCGTTGTCGGTCGGCGTGGCGAGGGAAGCGCGGAAGTTCGTAGCGTTACCGTATGGCAGGTCGCACCTTTCCGTTCGTGGGCGACCTGCTCGCGTTCGGGTCCGACCGGCTCGGTTATCTGACGCGGGTGGCCAGGGAACACGGCGACGTCGTTCGGATCAAGCTGGGTCCGTACCGGTGCTGGGTGTTGAGCCATCCTGACGATGTCCGAGGTGTCCTGGTCGACCACGCCGACCGGTTCCGGAAGGGTCCAGTGCTCCAGCGGGCCCGGCTCGTGCTGGGCGACGGGTTGCTGACCGCGGAAGGAGACGTCCATCGGCGGCACCGGTCGATGGTGCAGCCGGCGTTCCATTCCCGACGCGTCGCGGGATACGCGGAGACGATGATCGCGAATGCTGCCGAGGTGCGCGGCAGTTGGACACCGGGTAGGCCACTCGATGTCCACGCCGAAACCGTGCGGCTGACGCTGGCGTCTGCCGGCTCCACACTATTGGGCGCTGATGTGGAGGACGATGATGTGCGGACAGTGGAGAGCGCCGTCGCTGATCTGCTCGGTGCCTACAAGCTGGCGTTCGTGCCGTTCGGCTGGCGACTCCAGCGGCTCCCCATCGGCCCTGTCCGCCGGTTGCGTCGTGGCCGGGAGCAGCTGTATCGCGTCGTGGACCGGGTTATCGAGGCACGCCAGGCAACCGCCGCTGACGCGGGCGATCTTCTCTCCGCGTTGATCCACCCCGACGACGGGGAATTGTCTGCCCAACAGATCCGTGATCACGCTGTCACGCTCCTGCTCGCCGGGCACGAGACGACGGCGAACGCGCTTGCCTTCGCTTGTCACCTTCTTGCTCACGATCCCGAGACCGAGCAGCGGGTGCACGCCGAGGTGGACGAAATCCTCGACCAGGATGTTCCGAGGCCCGATGATGCGAATCGCCTCCCGCTGTGCCGGGCGGTGATGTCCGAGGCCCTACGGCTGTACCCACCGTCATGGATGATGGCCCGGGAAGCCGTTGATGATCACCGCGCGGGCGATCACATCGTTCGCGCCGGAGACCTCGTCCTGCTTCCGCAATGGGTCGTCCATCGTGATTCACGATGGTGGTTCGAGCCTGACGAGTTCCGGCCGGACCGTTGGCTCGATGCCAGCTCGAAAGACCGGCCGCGGTGGGCATACTTTCCGTTCGGTGCGGGGATTCGACGCTGTATCGGTGAAGGGTTCGCGTGGACCGAAGGAGTCCTTGCACTCGCGACGATAACGCGCCGTTGGGAGCTCCGCCCTGTACTGGAACGGCCGCTCGCACTTGATCCGTTGCTCACGCTTCGTCCGCGCGGGGGTCTGTGGCTGCGTCCGGAGCCGCGTCCGGCGCGGTAGGCGTCTCTAGCTCTGTCCCGGTGTCCGAGCCCGTCCCGTGTGTTGAAGACAGATGATGCGCCGCCTGGACGACGGCCAGAAGGCAGGCCGACACGATGACTACCACGCCCACCACGCCGTACGGACTCAGATCGGGTGTGGGGCTTCCGGTGCTTGGCCGGACGATCAGCATGAGAAGGATCGGTACGCCAGCCACGACGATGCCCACTGGCAGCCCGAGAGTGGTGGGTCGCCATGTCGCGGCGACCAGTAACGCAGTAAAGATCCCCACCAGCATGATGCCGAGCGCCGCCGGATCTCCCCCGGAACGCCCTGCCATATCCCACAGCGTGCCGAACGTGCGCCGGCTCTCCGTTCCGCCGCCGTGCTCGACGACGACATCGTTCAAGATCGGCGTGAAGGATAACGTCGCGGATAGCGCAGCAAGCGGTGCATATAGCCGGGCATAGCCACCGAACGTTTTCTGTTTCCGAAGTTCGTCTTCGAGAACGGCGATCCGGTGTTCGGTAGTTTGCGCCGCCTCGTCGGGCTCGGGTGTGCTCATCGGTTCATTTCCTCAGCGCGTACGGTTGCGATGACATCAAGGAGACACGGAGGCGTGGCCAAATCCTCGTCACTATCGCATGCCTGCGACATGCACACGTCATCGGCATCCAAAACGCTCTGTCGCTCCGCCAGCCGGACACCGCGGTGCGTATGTGTGGCCACCGAGGCGTCCGGCCGGCGTCGCGTACTAACTACCAGGCGCCCACACTCGTCAAGGTCGACGAGGACGGCTCTTCACAGTCGCCGAGCGCTTCCCAGACACTCCATTCACCACCAGTGCCAGGCTCTTGGCCCTGCGTCCACCACCGGGCGCGGTACTCTGCGCCCTCGTGGCTGACGGTGTCGCCACCCAGGTAGACCGTGTCCGGGTCCCAGGTCGGCTCGTCGCACTCCTCCGGGGGATCGGGCGGATCCGGCGGGTCGGGCGGATCCCCGCCTCCGTCGCCGAACTCCACGTCACTGCAGGCGTAGAAGGCATTGGCCGTGTCGGCCACCGTCCATACTGCCAGGATCAGGTGCCTGCCTTCCTTGTTGGCGGGCAGCTGGGAGACATGCGAGTACTCGAATGGTGGCTGCCCTTGGAATGGGATCGTGACGAACGGCTCGGGTTCCAGCATGTCCCTCGTGAGCGGTTCGAGCGGGTTGTAGTTGTCGTTGGTGATGAAGTACTCGAACTTCGAGGTGCTGTGCGGTGCGGTGAATGTCCACTGGAACTCGTGGCTGGCGCCCGCTTGCAGCTGTTCGGCGGGCCAGTTCCCGCTGCGCGGGTTGTCCAGGGGCGCGAACGCCTCGTTGCCACCGGCACAGATCTTGCCGTCGGGTGGACCTGATTCTGGAAAACCGTCAGGTCCTTCCACGCTCTGCGGCTCCCACTGGATGGGGCCGCAGTTGTCCACCGTTCCTTCCGAGCAATGTAGCTGCCTGCTGACTGGGCTGTCGGTGTAGCCGTGTGCCGCTGCAGATGGAGCACCGACGAGCCCCAGGGCGACCACCGTGGCGGTGCCTGTGAACGTGGTGATTCCGGTCCGGATCAACGTACGTTTCATGTTCCGGTCCCTCCTTCAGTTGTTCACTTCCCCCTGTTCGCTCGTCCCACCCGTTCGCTCGGTCCTCCTTCCTGACTGCTCAATCGCCGAGACATGAAATGAAAACAAGATTTCCACTTTTCTTGGCTACCACCCCCTAGCGATCCATGAGCAACGGCTTGGTGACTTAGATAGGAAAGTTTTTTAATAGAAAACCATCGTTGATCACGACGTGGTCCGTGTCAAGAGCCGTGTTTACATTGCGCGACGATGCGGCTGCCGACAGTGACGTACTCAGCGGTATCCGGAGACATCGGCCGGCTTGCCGGCATCTTGAACCTCGACGAGATACCGCCATGCGTCGGGCTGGCTCCCGTCCACGTCGGTGAAGCCATAGTGTTGAGCCAACTGCCCGCTGGACAGCGATTCTCCATTCCAACGTGCCACGGCGGGATCGGCTGCCAACGCAGCCACCGCACGTCCGACGAACGCCGGAGTCTCAGAGATCGCGAAATGGGGAACCTGGGCGAGCGCATCGCGCCAGTTCTCCTCGGTCACGCCAAAGTGACCCAACATCATCTCCGAACGCAACCAGCCCGGCGTCAGTGACACTGCTGTTGCTCCGTATGGCGCCACCTCTCGCGCTTGCGCGAATGCCATTCGCGTGACGGATACCTTCGCCAGGTCGTAGAAGAAGGAGACCCGGTAGTTGGTGGCGTTGTACTCGATGGTCCCGTCGGTGATCTCGACGACGAGCCCTCCCGGCCGCCGAATGAGCATGGGCAGGGCGTAATGGCTGGTGATGATGTGAGTGTCGATGGCGAGCCGAAGGAGACGAAAACCGTCGTCCAGCGAGTGTTCCCACAGCCTGTCGTCCCAGCTGGCCAGCAGCTCTCCACCCCAGATGTCGTTGACTAGGACATCCAGCCGCGCCTGCTCCCGATCGATACGCTCCACGAGCGCCCGCACTTGGTCGGGCTCCATGTGGTCGACCTGCACCGCAATACCACGGCCACCGGCCGCGGTCACCAGCTCGGCGGTCTCCTCGATCGTCTCCGGGCGGTCCAGCTCCGATCGCTGCTCCCGGGTGCTTCGTCCTGTGACGTAGACGGTGGCTCCAGCGGCACCCAGCTCCACGGCGATGCCGCGACCGGCACCCCGCGTCGCACCTGCAACCAGCGCAACCTTGCCTTCCAATGCATCACTCATATCGTGGATCGTGTCACCGATCCCTGACAGGTGATGTCAACAACGTCGTCGTCGGTCCGAGGGAAACTGATCATGGCCAGCGGTGGCTATGTCGTCGGCGAACATTTCTTTTAGCCGGTGAGAACGGCGCACGGTGGGTAGGCTGTGAGATCAAGGCGAAGGAGGTGCCATCGTGGGCATTATCGCGTTTCTCATCCTCGGCCTGATCTGCGGTGCGATTGCAAAGGTCATCCTCCCTGGCAGAGATCCCGGTGGAATCATCGTCACGATGCTTGTCGGCGTCGTCGGTGCGGTGCTCGGAGGATTCCTCGCAGGCGCCCTGTTCGACGCCGAGCCGCTCGATGAGTTCTGGAGTCTTTCATCGTGGCTGACTGCCATCGGTGGAGCGCTCGTCCTGTTGGTGCTGTGGCGGGCCATTACGGGACGGCGCGGGGCTAAGTAGTGAGCGTGTCGAGCGCCGCCAGAAGGGTTTCCTCGGCCTGCTCACCGTCCAGGACGGATCCGTCGTCGAAGTAAAAGACCGGCACAGATTCGATGCCGAGCCGCTGCACCCGGTCGAGCTCGGCGCGTAGTCGAGCAGCCCCGTGATCGCTCGTCATGACGCCGATCTCACCGCGTTGGCGCGCGCACTTCGTCTCGCTGACGAGGAACGGCGGCACCTGTTCCTTCTGGCCGGTCATTCGGAGCCGATGCGCCACGACATACCGACAGATATCTCCCGGAGTGTGCAGCGGTTGATCGACTGGCTGGAGGGCACACCGGTAGGCGTATTCGACGCGGCATGGACCCTGATGTCGTGGAACCGGCTATATGCTGAGCTGCTCGGCGATCCCTCTGGGCTTGCGGAGCGTGATCGCAACGTGGTGTGGCAGCACTTCACGGGGCAAGTCGGGCGCGTGACTCACACGCCGGAACGGGCACGCAGTTTTGAAGCCGCCGTGGTCGCCGATCTGAGAGCGACGAGTGCCCGCTATCCAGTCGATGTGGGGCTGCGAGCTCTGCTGACCGAGTTGCGTGATGTCAGCGCACGCTTCGGACACCTCTGGGACTCGCATGTGGTTGGTGCTCACACGACGCAGACCAAGACAGTGCACCACCCCGATGTGGGAACGCTCGAACTCGACTGCGACGTTCTCGCCGTTCCCTCCGGGGATCTACGTGTCGTTGTGTACAGCAGTGCGCCGAACACCGAAGCCGCCGAAAAACTCGGATTCCTCCGTGGTCTCGGTACGCCATGGACGACATGACGGACGGGAGGGCCGGCAGAACGAGTAGAAAGACATCCTCGGCGGAGCATCATAGGTCCATGCCAAACGAATACCAGCTCTACAACGAGCTCGCGGGATGGTGGCCACTGATCTCTCCACCCAGCGAGTACGTGGAGGAGGCGGCCTTTTTCGCGGAGGTGCTGGGCCGTGCTTCTCATCCCGTGCGCAGTGTCCTGGAGCTCGGCAGCGGCGGAGGCAACAATGCCGCTCACTTGAAGTCGCGATTCACCATGACCTTGGTTGAGTTGTCCGAGAACATGCTCGCCATATCGCGGCGGCTCAATCCGGAGTGCGTGCATCACGCGGGTGACATGCGAACTATCCGGCTCGACGAGACGTTCGACGCGATCTTCGTGCATGATGCGATCGGCTACATGCTGACCGAATCAGAGCTGCGGCAGGCCGTCGACACCGCGTTCGCTCATTGCCACCCGGGCGGGTTAGCCGTCTTTGTCCCTGATGACGTAGCCGAGACGTTCGAACCGTACACCGAGCACGGGGGCAGCGACGACGCTGATCGTGGTGCGCGCTTCCTCGCGTGGAGCTGGGACCCGGACGTCGAAGATACCGTCATCCAGACCGAGTACGTGTTCCTGCTGCACGCCCCCGAGTCGGGAACCACCGTGGTGCACGAGACCCATCGCACTGGCCTGTTCAGCCGGGAGGCGTGGCGGCAGATCCTCCGTGATGCGGGATTCCGGGTCGATGTGGTGACCGAGCGGAACACGGAGGACCGGCCACCACGAGAAGTCTTTCTGGGAACCCGCCCGCCGTGCTGACGGGAAAGGGCCTCGTGGTGGAGAGTGTCCAGCACGAGGCCGCTTCCGCGTACGTCATCGAACGTGACGCCAAGGTACGTCAGTTCTGGTTGTCCAGCGTTGCCTGATCTCCGCCCGACGAGCTCCCGGACGTGCTGGACGTTTCGTTCGTCGTCGATGTGGACTTCTTGGCTGTCGACTTCTTGGCCGTCGTAGCCTTCTTCGCGGCCGTCTTCTTGGTTGCGTCTTGGCTGGAGGTTCCGGAGGTCTGGCCGGACCCCTGTGCCGCCTGGCTCGAGTCCGCAGACTGCTCGTCGCGGTCGCCTTCCGTGCCGACCTTCTCCGCGGTGGATTCTCCGGCCGACGAACCCTGCTCGTCTTCCTTGGCCGGTTCCGGCGCGGGAGCCCACGGACCGGCGGACGGGTCGTACGTGGCCCATTGCTCGTCGCTTCGGCGCTTCAACACACCGCCGACAGCCGCGCCGGCAGCGGCAAACGCGCTCAGGACGAGCAACACGCGACGCCGACGCCGCTTTCGGCGTTGACGCTTCGGTTCCTCGGCGATCTCGGCCGCGCGCTCCGACAGCTCGTGTGCACGCTCGGAGAGCTTGTCAGCCGCACCGGCAACCGAGCCAGCCATGCGCGGTACGACGTCGCTTGTGAACGACTCGCGCGCCTGACGGGCCTTCGGGCCGACCCTGGCCCGGGCCGCGTCCATACGTGGGCCCATGCGTTCTGCGGCCGAGTCGACGAACGGCCCGACTCGTTCCCGCGCAGATCCGACGACTGGTTCAGCCGCGTCCCGTGCGCGCCTTCCCGCATTGCGTGCCGCGTTACGTGCGTGGATAGCAGCCTCCCTCGCCTCTGCGACAGCCTTTTCTTGGTTCTTCTTCCGTCTCATGCGGAACAACCTACTCACGACGGGCCTCCTCGTTCATCATGTTGGCTCGGGCCCACGGCCATTCGTTAGCCATATCCTCTCTAGATCATGCCTTGCTTTCCGACCCTATGCCTACTAAGAGCCCGGCGTGGGAAGATGAAGTCAAATCGATGCATCAATCCGAAAGGCAGACTGTGGCCGACGCAACGCAAGCACGTCTGAGTACCAACCGTGGGGACATCACGGTGAACCTGTTCCCGAACCATGCGCCGAAGACGGTACGCAACTTCGCGGATCTCGCCGAGGGCGCCCGGGAGTGGGTTGACCCGTCGACGGGCGAGCAGACCACCGAGAAGCTTTACGACGGAACGATCTTTCATAGAGTGATACCTGGGTTCATGATCCAGGGTGGCGACCCGCTCGGGAACGGCCGCGGCGGGCCCGGATACAATTTCCCCGACGAGTTCCATCCCGAGCTGGTCTTCGACCGCTCGTACCTGTTGGCGATGGCGAATGCTGGTCCGAACACGAACGGTTCGCAATTCTTCATCACCGTCGGCCCGCAGCCGCACTTGAACCGCAAGCATACGATCTTTGGTGAGGTCGCCGACGCCGAGAGCCGTCAGGTGGTCGACGCCATCGCGGCGACGGAAACGGACCGTGCCGATCGTCCCGTCGAATCCGTCGTCGTCGAGTCGGTGACGATCACGCGAAGCTAGCCCGTTCCGAACGACTGCACACTGGAGCGACGTGAGTTCGAATCCCGACAGCACGAGCGTGCCGACATGTTACCGGCACGCCGATCGCGAGACCTATGTCCGGTGTTCGCGCTGCGAGCGTCACATCTGTCCGGACTGCATGACGACGGCTCCGGTGGGCTTTCAGTGCCCGGAATGCATTCAGCAAGGCAACAAGTCGGTTCGGCAGGCCAGGACGGTGCTCGGAGGTAAGGTCCGCGAGCACGGGGATCTGATCACCAAGACCCTGATCGGGATCAACGTCGCGATCTGGCTCCTGGTCCTGGTGGTGCAGACCGGCCCGGTGTCGGATCAGATGCGGATGGTCTACGGGGCCAGCTGGGACGAGATTCCCGCCCGGTTCGCCCTCGTCCTCGGTTACTCCCCGGACCCGGTGTCGATCGGCGTCGTCGACGGCGAGCTGTATCGCCTGTTGACCGCGGCGTTCATCCACCAGCAGGTCTGGCATATCGGTATGAACATGCTGGCGCTGTTCATCCTCGGCAAGGCGCTGGAACCCGTGCTGGGGCGGTGGCGGTTCATCACGCTCTATCTCTTGTCGGCGCTGGGCGGCTCGGCGGCCTCCCTGCTCGCCGCCGGTCCGTACACGATGTCGCTGGGAGCGTCGGGCGCCGTCTTCGGCCTGCTGGGCGCCCTGTTCGTCGTGATGAGGCAGTTCGGGCGAGACGTCAGCGCCGTGGTGGTAATCCTGGCCCTCAATGTGGTGATCGGGTTCACGGTTCCCGGCATTGACTGGCGAGCACACCTCGGGGGCCTGGTTGTGGGCGCGCTGCTCGCGCTCGTCTTCGCTCGCGCCCCACGCCGGCACCGTGCGGTGTGGGGCGTGGCGGGCAGCGTAGTGGTCGCGCTCGGGATCGCGGGCACCCTTCTCCTCACCTTGGCGTGACCCAAGTTATCCACAGGTGTGGTCCACAGTGGGGAAAACTACACCCGTGTAATCACACCTGTGGAATGAGCTTGTGGATAACTTGTCGTCACAGCGCAGGACGGAAATGACGACGATCATGAAGAATCGTCGTCAATCTGGCAAAGGGTGTGGATATCGACACGAACTGTCCACAGTTGGTTGTGGACGGCGGTAGCCGAGTAGGCATCGCGTCACTCGCCCATCCGGCTCTCACCATCACTCCCACTGGGTCGCGACGACGAACCCTCCGGTGATCAACCCCATTCCGATGACCAGGTTCCATCCTCCGAGCGTCTCCATGAACGGGATGTACTCCCGAAGGAGGTAGTACGTCACGATCCAGACGAGGCCCAGGATGAGGAGCGTGAGCATCGTCGGCACGACCCAGCGACCCGAGGTCCCTGGCTCGCGGTCTCCACGCTGTTCCTGCACGGCGGAGTCGTCACTCTTACGGCGGCGGGATTTCGGCACGGTCGGTTCCTCTCGTGTCGGACTGGGCTGGTCGATGTCTTGTCAGCTGGTTCGCTCGGATAGCGTAGTAGGAGCTGTACATTCCATATACATCCTCCGGGGAGGTGCGGGTATGCCAACGTCGACGTCGTCGGCGCGCGGCTGGAAGGCCGCGGCACCGTTCATCCTCACATTGTGCGGAATCTTGTTCGTCATCAGCCACAAGACCGCAGGTGGCACGGACCTGCGTGGTAGCGATCTGCTCGAGATGCCGGATCTCGTACGCAGTGAGGAACGCCGGGTCCAGCAGCTGGCTGCTCAAGCCCAACAGCTGGAGGATGAGATCGACAGCCTGACCGACAGCCGGGGCGACCACGAGACGCAGGAGATCCAGGAGGAGATCGAGGAGGTCCTTCCAGCCGCACAGATGGAGCCAGTGCAGGGACCAGCCATCACCGTGACTCTCGATGACTCACCCCAGGCGGGCTCGCAGGATCTGCCTCCGAACACCAACGACGAGGACTACATCGTCCACCAGCAAGATCTCGAAGCCGTAATGAACGCCATGTGGGCGGGAGGTGCCGAGGCGATGATGGTCATGGACCAGCGCATCGGCAGCACGAGCACCGTTCGATGCGTGGGGTCGGTGCTGTTGCTGGAGGGACGCAAATACGCGCCGCCGTACGAGATCTCGGCGATCGGTGACGTCGAGGCGATGGAGCGAGCGCTCGAGGAATCCAGGGCGGTTGCATGGTTCCGCTCGGCCGCCGACGCCCTCGGTCTGGGCTACGAAGTCGAGGTAAAGGAGTCCGTGACGATGCCCGGCTACGAAGGTCCACGAGGATCGGGGTCGCGGTCATGAGCCGGCGCATACTCGTCGTGGACAACTACGACAGTTTCGTGTTCAACCTGGTGCAATACCTTCAACAGCTGGACGCCGAATGCGAGGTCCGTCGCAACGACGATGTCGAGACCGTGGATCATTTCGACGGCGTACTGCTCTCGCCAGGGCCCGGGACTCCGGAGCGGGCCGGTGTTTGTGTCGAACTGGTCCGGGAGTACGCGGGGCGGGTACCGATCTTCGGCGTCTGCCTGGGATTACAGGCCATCGGTGTGGCTTACGGCGGCACCGTCGGGCAGGCACCCGAGCTGCTGCACGGCAAGACCAGCACGGTGAGCCATCGTGGAACCGGTGTGCTCGACGGCCTCGAGAATCCGTTCACCGCCACCAGGTACCACTCGCTCGCGGTTGATCCGGGAAACGTGCCAGCGGAGCTCGATGTCACGGCGTGGACGGCCGGTGGCGTCGTGATGGGCCTGCGGCACCGTCAACACGCGGTCGAAGGTGTCCAGTTCCATCCCGAATCGGTCCTGACCGAGGGCGGACATCGGATGCTGGCCAACTGGCTGGCCGTCTGCGGTGACACGGGTGCCATCGAACGCTCGGCAGGCCTCACCCCCGTGATCTCGTAGCGAAGAAAGGCGTTCCGCGACGAGTCCAGGGGCAGCCGTCAGAGGTCGATTCCCCCCTCGCCGCCCCCATCCTCGCCGTTCTCGGTCCCGTCGTCGTTGCCGTTGCCGTTGTCGTTGCCGTCGTCCCAGCCGTTGTCGGCGCCGTCGTCGGTCCCGTTGTCGTTACCGTTCCCGTTGTCGTTGCCGTTGCCGTTGTCGGTCCCGTTGTCGTTGCCGTTGCCGTTGTCGGTCCCGTTGTCGGTCCCGTTGCCGTTCTGGTCACCGTTCTCATCGTTCTCGGGTGGGGCCTCGGCCACGAAGATGATCACGGTGTCGCCTTCTTCGAGCATCGTCCCCTCGTCGGGATCCTGGTCGAAAACCGTATCCTCGGGGTGATCGCCCGTGACCCGTGTCTCGACCTGGGCTTCGAGACCGAGACGGTCGATCTCGTTCTCCGCGGCGAGTCGTGGCTCGTCGATGAGGTTGGGAACCTCGATCTCCTCGATTCCGTTTGACAGGGTGAGGTTCACGGTCGAGCCAGGGGGGACTTCGGTACCCGACGCCGGGTCGGTGCTCAACACCTCGTCCTCGGGACGGTCGCTATTCTCCCGCTCGATGGCTCCCACGCTGAGGCCCGCATCCTCGATGGCCAGCTCGGCATCCTCCAGCTGGCGGCCCTCGATGGAGGGAACCTCGACGGCGTCGGGTTCCACGCCGATCACGATCTCCACCTGCGAGCCCTGCTCCACCTGGGTGTTGGGTCCCGGATCCTGACGGATAACGGAGCCGACCTCCCCGTCGGTGTCGGTTTCCTCGGTTTCCTCCACGGGAACGAGGTCGCGGCTTTCGAGCATCTCGACCGCCTGGTCCCTGGTTTCGCCGACCATCGAGGGGATGGTGACTTGCGGCACGCCGTCGGAACGGAAGATCAGGAATCCGATCAGACCCGCGATGGCCAGTACCGCCAGCGAGCCGAGCGCCACGGCCCACCAGCTGACACCACCGGTTTCGTCGTCGTCCTCCTCGTCACCGGTCAGCGTGTCGTCGCTGAGGGCACGAGTCCCGTCGTATGGGGATGCCGAACCGTTGATCAACTGTGTCGCCGCGGCGGTGTCGGCGAACGCGGCGACAGGATGGCCGCCGGCGGCACGTTGCAGGTCCGAGCTCATTTCATAGGCGCTCTGATAACGCTCATCGCGCCCCTTCGCCAGGGCCTTCATGACGATGGCGTCGAGGTCAGGAGGCACCGAGGGATCTAGCATGGACGGCGGGCTGGCCATCTCCCGAACGTGGGACACCGCGACCGAGACGAGCGATTCGCCGACGAAGGGCGGCCGCCCGGTCAGCATCTCGTACATCACGCATCCGCACGCGTACAGATCGCTGCGGGCGTCGGCCTGCTCCCCGCGGGCTTGTTCGGGTGAGATGTACTGCGCGGTACCAACGACGGCGGCGGTCTGGGTGAGGGCCATGCCGGTATCGGCGAGGGACCGGGCGATGCCGAAGTCCATCACCTTGACCTCGCCGGTCGTGGTGATCATGACGTTGCCGGGTTTGATGTCCCGATGCACGATGCCGGCCCGATGGCTGTATTCGAGTGCGTCGAGGACCGCGCTGATGATCTCGATCGAGCGCTCCGGCGTGAACCGGACACGATCTCGGACCATCTCACGCAGTGTCTGGCCCTCGACGTACTCCATCACGATGTAGGGGATGCGATGGCCCTCGACGACGTCTTCCCCCGTGTCGTACACAGCAACGATATTGCGGTGATTCAACGATGCTGCGGACTGTGCCTCCCGCCGGAACCGTGCCTGAAACGTGGCATCGGTCGAATGATCGACGCGGAGCATCTTGAGCGCGACGATCCGGCCGAGACGGGTGTCGCGGCCTCGTCGTACCTCGGCCATGCCGCCCCGGCCGATGACCTCGCCGAGCTCATAGCGGTCTCCGAGGAGTGGCGTCTCGCTCATCCCTGGCCCTTTCTCATATGATCGTCGCCGCGCATGCGCACGGTACCGGCTATAGCATGCTCGCCGCTGCCCCGACCGTGGCTTCTGTTCGAGATATGAGACGACATGCTCATTCGTCCATCACCGCTTCCATGACGGCCCTGGCGATCGGAGCTGCCAGTCGGCCACCACCGATGTCGTCCCGTGCCGTGTCCGGTGCTTCCTCGATCACCACGGCAACGGCCACCTGGGGATCATCGGCGGGCGCGAACGAGGTGAACCATGCGTACGGTGGTCGTTCGGGAGCGCTCTGGGCGGTGCCCGTCTTGCCGGCCACCTCGATTCCAGACATGCTTGCATTGGAGCCCGTTCCGTCTTCGACGACCTCGACCATCATGTCGGTCAGCTGGCGCGCCGTGCCCGCCGACATCGCCTGCGAGGCCTCTTCTGGCTCGGTCTGATGAAGAGTCGATACGAGATCGGGCGCGCGTAGTTCGTCGACGAGGTATGGTTCCATCAGCACGCCATCGTTGGCAATGGCCGCCGAGACCATGGCGATCTGTAACGGCGTCGCCCGCACGTCGAATTGTCCGATGGCTGAGAGTACGGTCTGCGGTGCATCCGGATCGTCGGGGAAGACGCTGGCGGCCGCGTTCATGTCGTCGTCGGTGAGGGGCTGTGCGTTGAACCCGAGCCGCTGCGCCTGATCGCGAAGTGCGTCGGCACCGAGCTCCTCGCCGAGGTGGGCGAAGGCGGTGTTGCACGAAATCCGCAGCGCGTTGGTCAGCGTGGTCTCACCATCGCTTCCACAAGGTTCCCCGTTCTGGTTGGGCAGGTTCCGTTCGCTTTGCGGCAGGTCGTACTCGGCAGGCCCGGGGACCGTGGAGTCGGCCTCGTACTCGCCGGATTCGAGCGCCGCTGCCGCGGTGACCAGTTTGAATACCGACCCGGGCGGAAGGGTCTGGGCTATGGCTCGGTTCAGGTGGGGCTGTTCGTCATCCGCTTGGAGCTGCTCCCAGTGTTCTTGCTGTTCACTTAGGGAGTGACTGGCCAGCGGGTTCGGATCGTAAGACGGCTTGCTGACCATGGCGAGGACGGCGCCGGTGCGCACATCGATGGCCACGACCGATCCCTTGTTGTTTCCGAGCGTTTCGTACGCCGCCTCCTGCGCTGCCGGGTCGATCGTCAGCTTGACCCCGCCGCCTTTCGGTTCCTCACCGGTGACGAGGTCGATCAGCCGACGGACGAACAGCCGGTCGTCCTCACCGGACAAGATCGCATTCTGTGCCCGTTCCGTGGCCGAGCGGCCATATTGATACGAGTAGTAGCCGGTCACTGGCGCATACAGCGGGCCGTCCGGATACTTCCGGAGAAACTCGAAGTCCCCGCCCACCTCTTCGGAGACGGCGATCCGGGTGTCGTCGGCTGCGAGGATGGGCCCGCGTTCCCTGGCGTACTCGGAGATGGTGACCCTTCGGTTGTCCGGGTGTGCGTTCAGCTCGTCTGCCCAGAACGCCTGAATATAGGTCAGGTTGATCAGCAGCGCCACCACGAGAAGAAGGCACCCGGCCGATACGCGACGGATCGGGGAGTTCACCGTACCCTCACCACCTGAGTGACGGCGTCGTCGCTGAACGACGGAGTGGCGGTCGGCGCGGGTCGGCGTGCGGCGTCGGACAACCGGATGAGCAAGGCGACCAGTGCCCAGTTCATCACGAGCGACGAACCACCGAGTGCGAGAAACGGCGTGGTCATGCCGGACATTGGGATCAGCCGGGTCACTCCACCGAGCACGATGAAGACTTGCAGCATCAGGCCGGAGGCCAGGCCGGCGGCAAGCAGCTTGCCGAACGGTTCCCGTATCACCAGGGCCGCTTTCAAGCCGCGGGATACGAGCAGAGCGTAGAGCAAGATGATCGCGGTGAGGCCCGCCAGCCCGAGTTCCTCACCTAATGCAGCGCCGATGAAGTCGCTCTCCGCGATGGGGATCATGTCTGGGTAGCCCTGGCCCAGTCCGGTGCCGACCGCGCCGCCGTGTGCCAGTCCGAACAAGGACTGCGCGATCTGGTTGCTGGGGTCATCAAGTGGGTTGAGCCAGAGATCGAAACGGTTCTGAACGTGCGCGACCACGTGGTATGCAGTGAAGGCACCGACGCCGATCAGCAACAGGCCAAGGATCACCCACGAGATCCGTTCGGTGGCTATGTAGATCAAGAGCACGAAGATGCCGAACAGGAGGATCGACGGCCCGAGGTCGTTTTGAAGGGTCAGGATGCCCAGGCCACCGAGCCAGACCAGCAAGATCGGTCCGAGGTCGCGAGCCCGCGGCAGGTCGACGCCGAGGAATCGCCGGCCCGCGAGGGCGAGCGCGTCGCGGGTTTTGACCAGGTAGGCCGCGAAGGCAATGATGAGAACGATCTTTGCTGCCTCGTTGGGCTGGAAGCTCATCCCGGCGATCTGAATCCAGATCTGCGCACCGCGGATGTCGTGCCCGATGAAGGGCAGCAACGGAAGAATCAGGAGCACGAGCCCGCTCAGGCCGGCAAGATAGGGATAGCGGGCAAGAACGCGATGATCACTTATGGCAATGAGTACCCCGATGAACAGCGCGACGCCGACGAGCATCCACGTCAGCTGGGTCGCCGCCAGGGTGGTGTCGTCGGTGAGGTCCAATCGGTGGATCATGGCCAATCCGAGACCGCACAGCGTGACCACGATCGGGAGGATGGTGGGATCGGCATACGGTGCCCGCATCCGAATCACGACATGCGCGATCCCTGCGACGAGAAAGAATCCGGACAGGTAGGCCAGGGCGTTGGGTGGGACGTCACCGCGAACGCCCAGATCGACGTTGACGTAGGCGAACGTCGAGATCCCGGCCGCGAAGATCAGCAGGATCAACTCGGTGCCGCGTCCCCGTCGAGGGACGACGGACTCATCCGCCGGCGCGGTGGGCGCTCTGTGTTGATCGAAACTCACCGTATCCCCGCCTGTGCTCGTTTCATCATCACAACGTCCCCGTGCAGTCGAGATCCGCACCCGTCGATTCCCAACCGTCCGGTTCGGCCTCGGCCTGTTCTTCCACGGTTGCTCGCGGCCGGGGGGAACGGTCCGTGCCGCGAGTCTGCTCGGGCTGGGACGTGGGCTCGGATTCGGTTTCGGATTCGTCAGGTGAGCGCGTGGATGATGTGCTCGTGTCGTCGGACTGTTCGTCTTCGGCCGCCGAGTCGCAGGCCTGCCGTCGCAGCGTCATGACGATCTGTTCGGCGTCCTGAATGCTGTCGGCGGCGATCGTGCCATCGACTTGCTCTCGGTACAGCGCCGGGAGGGCATCAACGGGAAGTCCACCCGGTATATCGTGCAGTTCAGACAACCGGATCGGGCCGAGTTCCTGGCTGAGTCCTTGATAGATGGCGACCTCGCCGTCGCTTTGACCGACATAGTACTGCGAGCTGACCCAGTTGTTCGCCAGGCTCAGACCTCCCCACCCGATCACGACGATGATGATCAGCAACGCCACCCTCCGGACCCACCGGTACTTGCTCGGAGGTCGCGGGGCGTAGCGTAACGCCTCGAGATCCTCGGGATCCGGCGGCTTCTCTTCGGCGCCCAGCAACGCACGTAACGCGGTAGCGGTGCGTCCACGGTGCGGGCGTTCCTTGCCAGGTGGTTGGTCTCCCGCAGCGGCGCCGACGATGTAGGCCTCCGCAGTTTCGTCCGGGGACCGAGGCTCCTCGGTCTCGACGACGTCAGCAACGATCAATGTCACGTTGTCCGGGGCGCCGCCGGCGAGTGCGAGCCGCACGAGCTCGTCGGCGACGTCATCCAGTCCCTGAATCGAGTGGAGGGTTTCGGCGAGGGTGTCGTCGGACACGACACCCGACAACCCGTCACTGCACACGAGCACCCGATCGCCGGGCTCGATGTCGATGGTGGTGAGGTCGGGTTCGACGACGCCCTGCCCCTGCAGCGCCTTGAGAATCAGCGACCGAGCGGGATGGACGTCGGCCTCCTCTTCCGTGATCTTTCCTTCGTCGACGAGGGACTGCACGAAGGTGTGATCGTGCGAAAGCTGGAAGATGTGCTCGCCGCGTAGCAGGTAAGCGCGAGAGTCGCCGATGTGTCCGAGCCCGAGTGTCGATCCCGTCCACAGCATGGCTGTGACCGTCGTGCCCATGCCCTCGCGGCTAGGATCTTCGGAGATGAGCTCACGGATGCGGTCGTTCGCGGTATCGATGGCCGTAGACAGCGCTTCGAGAGGGTCGTCGGTGGGTACGTTCTCCGTCGCGACCAGTTCCTCGATCGCGGCGCGGCTGGCAACCTCACCGGCGGCATGACCGCCCATGCCGTCGGCGACGGCCAGCAGGTACGGGCCCGCATACCCCGAGTCCTCGTTGCCCTCCCGGATCAGACCGACGTTGGAGCGAGCAACGTAGCGCAGTGTCAACGGCATCAGCGGCCTACTTCCGTAGCTCTACGACGGTCTTGCCGAGCCGGAACCTGCTCTTGACATTGACCGGCGTGCTGCGAGTCAACCGATCATTGCCGATATAGGTGCCGTTGGTGGACCCGAGGTCTTCGACATACCACTGCCCCTCGTGGAAACGAAGCCGCGCATGCTGCGTGGAGATGTATTCATCGGCCAATGGCAAGGTACACGTGTCGCCTCGGCCGATGGTGACCGGAATACCTTCCAAGGGCACGCTGCGGCCGGTATCGGGGCCTTCGATGACCACGGCCTGCGAGGGCAAGCTTTTGCCACCGCGGGACTGCTTGTTCTGCCGCACGGTTTCGCGGGATTGTTTCGGTGGCTTCGGGGGCCGCACGCCGAACAGATCGGCGCGCATGGCCGACGTGACGGAGAGGACCAGCAGCCAGAGCACGGCAAGGAAGCCGAGCTTGATGACCGTCAAGGTGAGCTCGGACACTCCTCACCTCCCCTGGTGTACATAGACGACGGTGGAACCCAGCGTGATGGTCGAGCCTTCGGTGACGGGTGCCTGCGGAACCCGAGCGCCATCGATCACCGTACCGTTGGTCGATCCAAGATCCACAGCGAGTAGCTGTGTGTCATGTCCGTGCTGGTAGACCCGGATCTCGACATGCCGACGCGAGATACCGGGATCGTCGATGCGGATGTCGCATTCGCTTCCGCGGCCAAGGACGAGACCGGGAGCCATGATCGGATGCTGCGTGCCGTTGATGACCAGATACCCGGCGCTTGCCGACTGATTGGCTTGTGGCGGCGCGTATGAGTCGGCACGGTCGACACCCGCGCGTACCTGGCTCCGGATCCGGAACTGTCCGGTGCTCAGATCCTCGTGTCGCTCGAAGCTGATGGCGATCGGACCCGTGAAGGCGTAGTGCTGGAGATCGGCGTGTTCCTTGGCGAGGTCGGTCAACTCCTGGACGAGCGTGTCGGAGTACGGGGCCAGGCGATCGTGATCACTCGGCCCGAGCTCGACGGTGAAGGTGTTGGGCACGAGGGAGCGCTGACGACTGACGATCTGGGCGTTGTTGTCAAGCTCGCGCTGAATGGCCGCAGCGATCTCGACAGGTTGAACTTCCGACCGGAACGCTCTGGTGAAAGCGCCCTGGACGAGGCTTTCGAGCCGCCGCTCGAAGCGTTGCAGAACGCCCATGGCCCCCTCCCCTCTTGTCGCGGTGTATCGCGGATGTGTATCTGCGCACCGATCGTAACCGGGGACAGCATCTGGACGTGGCTCCGGCCAGGACACGAATCCATCAGATGTAGCAGTTCAGGCCAGCCACGGCGGTAGCTGCTCGGCATGCTTGGTGTACTGATGGTGCGTGATAGACTACTTTGCCGGAGTCGACATCCAGACGTTATGGTGTCGATAAGCAGAGCGCGGGTGGCGGAATAGGCAGACGCGCACGGTTCAGGTCCGTGTGTCCGAAAGGACGTGGGGGTTCAACTCCCCCCTCGCGCACCAGGTGGCACCTGTGCAGGGTCTTCGGATCCTGGCGGGGTGCTGGGTTCATCGGACGATGATGGAGCCTAGTACTCGCC
>NZ_QMIG01000007.1 GCF_003287285.1 Phytoactinopolyspora halophila | reverse complement strand
CGCCGATGGTACTGCCCCGGAAACAGGGTGGGAGAGTAGGACACCGCCGGCCACACACTCAGATCGAGGGCCGCCCATACGTTGGGCGGCCCTCGATGTATTTGTGACCCCGTAAGGCTCCGTTTCTCAGACACTCCACTCGCCGCACGTTCACCAAAGGACGTCAGCTGGGATGTCAGTCAACGGTGGTGGTGAACTCGCCGGCGGCTACCCGCACGCTCAACTGCTGACCGGTCTCGACTTCTTCCGGACTGCGAATGACCCGCTGTGCGTCGTCGCCGAGGGGCTGCACCACCGCATAGCCGCGTTCGAGAGTTGCGGCCGGCGACAGCGCCCGCAGCCGGGCACGGGTGTGCTCGAGCGCATCTCCGGAACGTTCGAGGCGGTGACGGATGGTGCGGCGCATACGTTCCCGCAGGGAATCGAGCTCGTCGGCCCGCAGGCGCAGGCCATGACCGGCGTCGGCAAGGGCAGGTCGCGAACGAAGAGAATCGAGTCCGGCCTGTTCCCGATCGATCCAGCGCCGCAGCGCCGCTCTGATCCGCGTCCGTGCGTCGGTGACCCGAGACAGCTCTTCGTGAACATCGGGGACGAGATGTTTCGCGGCGTCCGTGGGCGTAGATGCCCGCGCGTCGGCGACGAGATCGAGGAGCGGATTGTCGGCTTCGTGTCCGATAGCGCTCACCACGGGTGTGCGGGCGGCTGCGACGGCACGGATGACGGCCTCGTCGGAGAACGGCAAGAGGTCTTCGACCGATCCTCCACCGCGCGCCACGATGATGACCTCGATGTCAGGTGCCCGATCGAGAACGCCGATGGCCTCGATGAGCTGTCCAGCGGCGGAAGGCCCCTGCACCGCAACCGGCTCGATCCGGAACTGCACGCCGGGCCAGCGGCGACGGGCGTTCTCCACGACGTCGTGCTCGGCCTTCGAATCGCGCCCGCACACCAGCCCGATGGTGGCGGGCAAGAACGGCAACGCAAGCTTGCGTTCAGGCGCGAACAGCCCTTCCGCGGCCAGTGTCCGGCGTAGGCGCTCCAGGCGGGCCAGGAGTTCGCCGAGCCCGACAGGACGGATGTCGTCGGCCGCGAGGGACAGCGTGCCACGAGTGTGGTACCAGGATGGTCGTGCATGCACGACAATGCGGGCCCCGTCAGCTAGCGGCGTGTCGAGCGCGTCGAGTACCCGGCCCGGGCAGGTGACCTGAATCGAGACCTCCGCGGCGGGATCGCGCAACGAGAGGAACGCGGTCTGAGTTCCGGGGCGCCGGTTGAGCTGGGTGACTTGACCTTCGATCCACACGGCGCCAAGCCGGTGAATCCACTGGCCGATCAGCTGCGAGACGACGCGAACTGGAGCGGGCTTTTCCGGAGAGGTGTCGAGCGCCATATCGGAACCGTACCCGTCCGTGCCTACCATGGAGGATATGACTGCCGAAGGACGTGTCCTGCTCGCGGCACCTCGCGGCTACTGCGCCGGCGTGGACCGTGCGGTCGTGACCGTGGAGAAGGCCCTGGAGCACTACGGTGCCCCGATATACGTGCGTAAACAGATCGTGCACAACAAACACGTCGTCGAGACCCTCGAGAAACGTGGCGCGATCTTCGTCGAGGAGCTCGACGAGGTCCCAGAAGGTGCGATGGTCGTGTTCTCGGCCCACGGCGTCGCGCCACACGTCTACGCCGAGGCCGAGCAGAGATCGCTGCGCACCATCGATGCCACGTGCCCACTGGTGACCAAAGTCCACAACGAGGCTCGCCGCTTCGCCAGAGACGACCTGGACATCGTCCTGATTGGACACGACGGCCACGAGGAGGTCGAAGGGACATCGGGCGTGGCTCGAGAAAACATCCAGCTCGTGGAGAGTCCTGCTGACGCCGCGAACGTCGAGGTACGCGATCCGTCGCGCGTCGTGTGGCTGTCGCAAACGACCCTGTCCGTCGACGAAACGTACGAGACGGTCAGCAAGCTGCGGGAACGGTTCCCGGACCTGATGAACCCGCCCAGCGATGACATCTGTTACGCCACGCAGAACCGGCAGGTCGCGGTGAAGGAAGTGGCCGCCGAGTCGGAGCTCGTTCTCGTCGTGGGATCGGCCAATTCGTCGAACTCGGTCCGCCTGGTCGAGGTGGCACTGGCGGCCGGAGCTGATGCTGCCTACCGGGTGGACAATTCTACTGAGATCGACGAAGCGTGGCTCGAAGGTGTCTCGACGGTCGGTGTCACCAGCGGAGCGTCGGTTCCGGATGAACTGGTCTCGGACGTCATCAGCTGGCTGGCCGAGCGCGGCTTCCCGAATGTCGAGGAACACCGCACCACCGAAGAATCCCTCATGTTCTCGCTGCCCCGGGAGCTCCGCAAGGACCTCAAGAACGCCACACCTTCCGAATGATCATGTTTGGTACGTTTTCTCGGGCCGTAACACGACTGCAGACGTAGTACGGCCCGAGAAAACGTACCAAACATGATCATTCTGGTTGGTAGCCGCAAGCTCTACTCGTTGCGGCGTTTGCGGTCCGTGTCTCCGCTGGTCTGGCGGAATTCCGTTCGTCCTCAGCCGGCGTCTTCGTCCGCATCGGCGGACGTGTCCGAGACGTCGACACCGTAGCGCTGGTCGATGTTCTCGAGGGCGACCAACGGCTCCTCAGTGGCTGTGACGAGCTCTGGCGCCTGCACATGCCGGGAGGACTTCTCCACCTGCGCCACTGGATCGAGATCCTCATCGACGACCTTGAGATCGGCCATCTTGCGCGCCGTGACCATGACCCGGCTCTCCAGCGACGTGA
This sequence comes from Phytoactinopolyspora halophila, assembly GCF_003287285.1. Lineage (GTDB taxonomy): Bacteria > Actinomycetota > Actinomycetes > Jiangellales > Jiangellaceae > Phytoactinopolyspora_A > Phytoactinopolyspora_A halophila. The sequence continues at coordinate 182,359 of NZ_QMIG01000007.1, read as the reverse complement.
CGGTCTTGTTGTACGCCGTGACCGCACTGTCGAGCTGGCGCCCCAGCTTGCTGATGTGACTGCCCATCGTGGACAGCCGAGAATGCAGTTCGCGTCCGAGCGTGAGCACCTGTTGGGCGTTCTTCGCCAGAGCATCTTGGCGCCATGCGTAGCCGACGGTGCGAAGCAGGGCGACCAGCGTCGACGGGGTAGCCAGGACGACGTTGCGCTCGAAGGCGTGCTCGTAGAGTGTCGGGTCTTGTTCGAGCGCCGCATCGAGGAAGACATCGGACGGCACGAACATCACGACGAATTCCGGTGTGGGCGCGAACTGTTCCCAGTACTGCTTGCCGGCCAGCGTCTCGATGTGATCGCGTATGTGGCGAGCATGGGCGGCCAGTCGGCTGTTCCGGGTCTCCTCATCCTTGGCCTCTTGAGCCTCGAGGAAGCCGTTGAACGCCACCTTGGCATCGACCACGACGCGTTTGCCGCCGGCCAGATTGACCACCAGATCGGGTCGTAGCCGCCCATCGGCGGTCTCGACGGAGGCTTGCTCGGTGAAGTCGACGTGTTCGAGCATTCCCGCCGCCTCGACGACGCGACGCAGTTGCAGCTCACCCCAGCGCCCCCGGACTTGCGGTGCGCGTAAGGCGGTTACCAGCTGCTGGGTCTCTTCCCGGAGCTTTTCCGAGCTCTTTCCCATGGCTTCGAGCTGGGTGCGCAATTCGGCATACGCCTCGGTGCGGGCGTTCTCGATCGATGTGACGTGGTTCGTGACCTTTTCCAGCTGCTCGTTCAGCGGTTTGATGAGCGCCTCGACGGCGTTGCGCCGCTGCTCGAGTTCGTTCTTGGCGCGTTCCTCGGAGCCCTTGAAGCGCTCCTGGGCGAGCTGGAGGAACTCGTCACGGTTCTGGCGCAGGGCCGCAGCCGAAAGTCGCTCGAACTCCTGGCCCAATCGTTCCTGTTCCTGTCGCAGCAGTCCGAGCTTCTCGTCTGCGTCGCTACGCGCATGCTGCAGTTGCACTTCCAGCTGTGCGAGTTCGGACTCGGTGTGCCGGAGCTGTGTCTGAGTCTCGTCGAGCTTGCCGGATAGTCTGTCTCGCTCGGCCTGGACAGCATCGCGTTCGGTGCGTGCGGCGTCGCGCTCCGCTCGCGCCTGCGCGGCATGTCCGGCCATACGGGCGCGCACGAGCAGAGCGCCGAGTGCGAGCCCGAGAAGCAGCATGACACCGGCGAGAAGGAGACCCGTTGCATCCATGGTCCTTACTCTGCCGGATGCCACCGACATCGCCGTGAGGACACGGCAGAGTTCCCACGGGTCACCTGATTGGGCACGGCTGAGCTCCTCCTCGTACCCTAGTGCATCGTGAGTCTCACCATCGGCATCGTCGGACTGCCAAACGTCGGCAAATCGACCCTCTTCAATGCGCTGACCAAGAACGAGGCATTGGCGGCGAACTACCCGTTCGCGACGATCGAACCCAATGTCGGTGTAGTCGGGGTCCCCGATCCACGGCTCGGCACCCTTGCCAAGATCTTCGACTCCGCCCGGGAAGTGCCGGCAACCGTGGACTTCGTCGACATCGCCGGGCTCGTCAAAGGCGCGTCGGAAGGACAGGGCCTCGGTAATCAGTTCCTTGCGAACATCCGCGAGTCGGATGCGATATGCCAGGTCGTCCGCGTGTTCGACGATTCCGATGTCGTTCACGTTGACGGGCAGATCGCCCCGAAGGCAGACATCGAGACCATCGAGACCGAGCTGATCCTGGCGGATCTGCAGACCGTCGAGAAGGCACTTCCCCGGCTGGCCCGCGAGGCCAAGGCATCCAAGGAGCGCCAGGCACTCGTCGAAGACGTGGAACGGGCCAAGGCGGTGCTCGAGGAGGGCCGCACGGTCTTCGCGTCCGGCCTCGACCTGGAACCGTTGCGTGAACTGCATCTTCTCACCGCGAAGCCGTTCCTGTACGTCTTCAACATGGACGACGAGGAACTCGCGAACGAGGAGCTGAAAGACGAGCTGCGCGCGCTCGTTGCCCCGGCCCGGGCGGTCTTTCTCGATGCGAAGATCGAGGCCGAGCTCGTGGAGCTGGACGACGCCGAGGCCCTGGAGCTGCTGCAGTCGATCGGCCAGGAAGAATCCGGGCTGGACATGCTTGCCCGCGCGGGTTTCGAGACGCTCGGGCTTCAGACGTACCTCACGGCCGGGCCCAAAGAGGCGCGTGCCTGGACGATACGCAAGGGTGCCACTGCGCCAGAAGCCGCTGGCGTGATCCATACGGATTTCCAACGGGGCTTTATCAAGGCCGAGATTGTCTCGTTCGACGATCTCGTTGCCGCAGGCTCGATGGCCGAGGCCAAGGCGAAGGGCTTGGTCCGCATGGAAGGCAAGGACTACATCATGCGCGACGGTGATGTCGTCGACTTCCGATTCAATGTGTAGTCGAGTTCCAGTTCAACCCCATGAGGGCCATCGCCCAGGTACGGTTTGGCACTGCTGGTCAGCCCTCGAACATGTGGCGGCACGCATCGATGCCGTCGAGCACGATTCCGGCAGTTGGCACATCCGCCCAGCGGGACCGGCTCAGGCGTAGCCGATCAGAAGTCAGTACCTCGGATCCTCTGGAGTCACGCGAGATCCCGTCGAATTGATACCCCAGCTTGCGAGATATCGCCTGCGAGGCGTGGTTGTCCTGAAAGACCTCGCTTCGCGCGGCGTCCGCGCCGAGGTGATCGAAGGCGAGCGTGAGAATGCCCTTGCGGGCCTCGGTTCCGAGTCCTTGTCCGTGGTGCTGGAGCCCCAGCCACGACGTCGTGGTCACTTCCCGCACGACGGGGAAGTCCTGTGCTCGAAGGGTCACCATGCCGACAGGCTCGCCACTGGTGGTAAACGCCCCCATCCCGAGGCTCCAGTTGTCGACCCTCCACTCGGCCAGTTCACTCCAGTAACTTTGCAACACGACTTCTGCTCGGTCCTTTGCCGAGCCATCAGTCCATGGTGTGAGGAATGGGCGCTCGGAATCATGGTGGATGCCACGTCCGGCTAGCTCTGCGAGCTGAGCAATCTCCGCCTCTCGGGGGACTCGTAGCTGTAGACGCGGGGTGGTGATGGCGAGCTTGAATGTTGGCCAGAGGTCATCGATCACACGTCAGATCGTGCAACGAAACGACGCCGGTGCGCTAATGCTTTTCGATTCCCATCCGGAGGGGTCAGGCCCCGGCCCTAGCCCCGATTTCGGCCGCCGGCGTCGGCGGTCTCGTCGTCGCGGACCTCCGCGTACGCGACGACGAGACCGCCGGAGTGATCGTCAAGGACTGTGTGCAGGACGTCCAAAGTGAAGGTCACGTTCTCACACGCCCGATCACGCTCCTGCATGGCGGTGAAGTGGGCGTACCCTCCGAAAGCCAGCGGAGCATGCTCGCTGGCACTGGCAGGCTGACCGCCGAGGTATGTATGGGAGATCGGCATGCTTAAATGTAGGAGTTGACACTAGTGACAAAGGCAAGCCCAGGCGGTTTCCTGCGGGTGGGAGACGCGGCTGCTCGTACCGAGGTGAGTACCCGATGTGCCGCCTGGTCGCCTCCAGGTCCGCGCCGTCCCCGTCCTTGTCGAGCATTTGAACAGCTACGATGCGCGTATCGCCGCTCTCCTCAGCCCGCGGGCTTCGCTTCAGGCTTGATCGATGCATCGACGCTGTGATCGAGCACGTAGCCGCTACCACACCCGACCTAAGGTGATCATCTATGTCTCGCCAGTTCCTTGCACGTCTCTTTGCGCCCATGGCACTTCTCCTGGCTCTCGCGCTCACCGCGTGTAGTGGTGACGACGGAGAGCAGGAGGGCGACGCCGACGGCAACGAAGTCGACTCGGTGGCGTCCGAGACAGGCGAGGAGCAGACGGACGTCGGCGATGACGAGGTTTCCGGCGACGAGGCATCTGGCGATGAGGTCTCCGGCGGCGAGGCTTCTGGTGACGGGGAGGCGTCCGATAACCGCATGGACGAGCTCGAAGGCGCGGTGGAGCTCTCGGAGGCCGATGTCGAGTTCCTCCACTTCCTACTCGCCTACGACGCGCAGCTCGTCGAGATCATGGAGATCGTCCGTGACCGTTCTGATCGTGACGAGCTGGTGGAGTTCGCCGAAGAGGAGATCGACTTCGCCGAGCAGGGGCAACAACTGACCAGATTCACCCTGGCGGCAGGCGGTGTCGAGACGGAGCCGGGTGAGGTCGACGGTCTGGTCGACGCCGCAAAGATCGCAGAACTGGAGACGCTGAGCGGTCTCGAATTCGATCTGGCGGCGCTTGACGTCCTGCGCGCGCACGCTGATGCGGAGCGTGACGCCGCCGAGCGCGCGTTGGAAAACGGAGCCACGGGTGAGATCGCCGGGATGGCCGAAGACTCCATCGAATTCCACGACACCAGCCTGTACGACCTCTGGGAGGACATGTGGACCGAGGAGTCGAATTGAGACGAGTAGCTCACCTTCACCGGTTCGCGACGCCGCCCGGTCTCGGCGGTGGCCACGTCAAGGCGGAGGCTCTAGCCTCATGACACGGCCGACACGGTGGGCAACGGACACCAAGGAAGGTCACACCCAGTGGTACATCGACCGTTTCCGCCGGATGGCGGCTGAGGGTGAGGATCTCGCTGGAGAGGCCCGCTTCGTCGACGCGATGCTTCCTCGCGGTGCACGCGTCCTCGATGCCGGTTGTGGCACGGGGCGCGTCGGAGCTGAGCTGCACGCGCGCGGACACGTCGTCGTCGGCGTCGATGCCGACCCGGATCTGATCGATGCCGCGGCGGCGGATTATCCAGGGCCGACATGGCTGGTCGCCGATCTGGCCGAGTTCGATCTCGAGGTCGCGGGGCAGCAGGAACCGTTCGACGCGGCAGTGCTGGCCGGAAACGTGATGGTGTTTCTGGCGCCGGGAACCGAAACCGACGTACTGGCGCGGATGCGTGCGTGCGTGAAGCTGGAAGGCTTCGTCGTGATCGGGTTTCACGTCAACCGCGAGCTGGCGCTGAAGGATTTCGATAGCTACGTTGCCGACGCCGGCCTGCGCATCGAGCATCGCTTCGCGACATGGCACCTCGACGCCTGGCACGACGACGCCGATTTTGCCGTTACGGTGTTGCGCCACCGGCGGTGAAGGCCGGCCCGCTGCCGATCCCGAAAGAGTTCCCGGCCCGGCCGGAATGATCATGTTTGGTACGTTTTCTCGGGCCGTAACACGGCTGCAGACGTGTTACGGCCCGAGGAAACGTACCAAACATGATCATTCGGAGTTATCTGGTGATCTTTGGGATTTGTGTTGATGGAACCCGGGGTGATTCTATCGTTCTTGGTCGCAATACGTGATCATGGGTACTCGGGAGTGGCCATCTGGCCGTCTGGGCGGAGCGACAGGAGGTTCGCGGGTATGACTCAACCACACGTCGGTATCGACGACGACCGGCCCGGTTCGACGGGTGAACACGTCTTGCAGGAGCAATGCGGAAGTCGGGATCGGGCGGATCGCTTCTACAGCGAACAGATGTCAGACCATCTGAACGACCAGATGCGGGAGTTCGTCGGCCGTATGGAAATGGTCTTTGTCGGTACCGCCGACGGCCACGGCGAATGCGACGTGAGCTTTCGTGCCGGCCCGGCCGGATTCGTGCGAGTCCTCGATCCCAGAAGAATCGCCTGGCCCGAGTTCCGCGGCAACGGCGTGCTGGCCAGTGCGGGAAACATCACGGAGAACCCCCATGTGGGCCTGTTGTTCATGGATTTCGTCCACGATCTCGTCGGGTTGCACATCAACGGGACGGCGTCGTTGATGGCGGCCGACGATTTCCGTGCCTGGTATCCGGATCAGAAAATGGAAACGGAGGCACCGGGCCGCCGCCCGGAACGCTGGATCCTGGTCGACATCGAGGAAGCGTATATCCACTGTTCGAAACACATCCCCCGGATGATGCCGGTACCTCGGAACCGTGCGTGGGGGACGGACGATCGGAAGAAGAAGGGCGGCGACTACTTCGGTGTGGCAGAAGAACGTGGCCTGAGCCGACGCCAGCGAACGACCGTCCCGGATACGTCCGCCAGCGTCGACTGACGCCACGATCAGCGTCCGCTGACACCTCGATCAGCGGACGCTGACGTCACGATCAGCCTCGACTCGTGCGCCCGCCAAGTGGCTGGGAACCAGCGTGGCTGGCTGGGGAACGGTCTGCCTGGTGCGGTTTCGGTCAGCCCGCGTTGTGGTCGTTCACCACGGCGTCGATGGTTCGCGCGAGGTCTACATCCGCGCTGGTGACGCCGCCAGCCGAGTGGGTGGACAGGGTGAAGGTGAGCGTGCGGTACCGGATGTCGATATCCGGGTGGTGATTGGCGCCTTCGGCCGCCTCGGCAACGTCGTCGACGATCGCGATCGCGGTACGGAAGTCCGGAGCCTGAACCGTACGGTGTATTCCGGTCGTGTCGCCGGACCACTGCGGTATGCCGGCCAGCATGGCATGCAGTGCGTCGTTGTCGAACACGGTCATTCGAGGGCTCCTTCCCCGCGCGGTGGCTGCGCTTTTCGGGTTCACGGCCGAACTGATATCCACCTAGGGAAAGCGTAGAAGCACGCGCCACCGCTCACCATGCGATCTCCCAATCCGCCTCGTGAAATTCGCTCGTAGCTTGGAGGTGCACGGGCGGATTCGCGGGGTTCAGTCGTCGGAGGAGCGCCGGAAGATCTTTCTGCCGAGCCAGACGACGGGATCGTAGGAACGGTCGACCACGTGCTCCTTGACCGGGATGATCGCGTTGTCCGTGATCTTAATGCCCTCCGGGCAGACCTCGGTGCAGCACTTGGTGATGTTGCACATGCCGACACCGGACTCCTCGCGGGCGGCGTCTCGATGGTCGTTGGTCTCGAGCGGGTGCATTTGCAACTCGGCATAGCGAAGGAAGAGGCGAGGACCGGAGAAGGCCTCCTTGTTCTCTTCGTGATCGCGTATGACGTGACACACCGACTGGCACAGGAAACATTCGATGCACTTGCGGAATTCTTGCCCGCGCTGCACGTCTTCCTGCTGCATCCGATACGTGCCGTCGGCCTGGCGGGGTTCGGGGGAGAAGGTCGGTACCTTCTTCGCCTTCTCGTAGTTGTAGGAGACATCGGTGACTAGATCGCGGATCACCGGGAACGTGCGCAGGGGTGTGACGGTCACGGTCTCGCCCGGTTCAAAGATCGAAAGCCGGGTCATGCAGGTCAGCCGGGGCTTTCCGTTGATCTCCGCGCTGCACGAGCCACACTTGCCGGCCTTGCAGTTCCACCGCACGGCGAGGTCACCGGTCTGGGTCGCCTGAAGCCGGTGCAGGGCGTCAAGGACGACCTCACCTTCCTCGACTGGAACGACGTAGTCGGTGAGCTCGCCCCCCGAGGCGTCACCGCGCCAGACCCGCAGGTTCAAGTCATAAGTCATCGGCTACATCTCTCCTTTGTCACGTCGTGTCTCGCCCATGTGCACGGCGGCACGTGATCGGCGAGAACACACCGGGGTCAACGGCGCGAGCGGCAATTACGTCTCCTGGAAGAGCTCGCGCAGCTCGTCGGGCATGGCCGGCAGCTGTTCATGACGTATCGCGACGGAGTCGCCGTCGGCAATGCAATGCAGATTGACCGTGGCCCAGCTGTCATCCGTGGTGGGGAAGTCGTCACGGGTATGACCGCCGCGGCTCTCGGTGCGCTCGAGCGCGGCAAGCGCGATGCATTCCGATACGCGGAGCATGTTGCGAATGTCGAGCGCCAGGTGCCAGCCGGGGTTGTACTGCCGGTGACCTTCGACGGTGAGCTTGGCAGCGCGCTCCTTCAGGCGCGCGATTTCCTCCAGCGCCTTCTCCATCTCGCTCGCCTGCCGGATGATGCCGACGAGACTGTGCATGACGTCCTGCAGCTCGTGTTGCAGCGTGTACGGGTTCTCGCCGCCATCCTGCTCGAACGGTGCGAGAGCGGCCTCGGCCGCGGCCCGTATGTCGTCATCAGACACTGGCGCCCGCTGCTCTCGTTCGGTCGCGCCATGTGCGGCGTGTTCGCCGGCACGCCGGCCGAAGACGAGCAGGTCGGACAGGGAGTTGCCGCCGAGCCGGTTGGAACCGTGCATGCCACCGGCCACCTCGCCCGCGGCATAAAGCCCGGGAACGACGGATTCGGCGGTGTCGGCATCGACCGCGACGCCGCCCATGACGTAGTGGCACGTCGGGCCGACCTCCATGGCCTCGGCCGTGATGTCGACGTCGGCCAGCTCCTTGAACTGGTGATGCATGGACGGCAGGCGGCGTTCGATGTATTCGGTTGAGCGGCGGGATGCGATGTCGAGGAACACGCCGCCGTGTGGCGACCCGCGACCGGCCTTGACCTCGGCATTGATCGCACGAGCGACCTCGTCGCGGGGCAACAGCTCGGGTGGGCGGCGGTTGTTGGACTTGTCGTCGTACCAGCGGTCCGCCTCTTCCTCGGTGTCCGCCGTCTCGGCCTTGAAGTATTCCGGGATGTAGTCGAACATGAACCGGCGGCCCTCGCTGTTGCGCAACACGCCGCCGTCACCCCGGACGGATTCGGTGACGAGGATCCCCTTGACGGACGGGGGCCACACCATGCCGGTGGGATGGAACTGGACGAACTCCATGTTCACTAGAGACGCACCGGAGTCCAGCGCGAGGGCGTGGCCGTCGCCGGTGTACTCCCACGAGTTGGAGGTCACCTTGTAGGACTTGCCGATTCCGCCGGTGGCGAGCACCACGGCGGGGGCGTCGAACACGATGAATCTCCCGCTCTCGCGCCAGTAGGCGAAGGCACCGGAGATGCGCTGCTCATCGTCGCGGAACAGCTTGGTGACCGTGCACTCCATGAACACGTCGATGCCCAGCGCGACGGCACGCTGTTGAAGCGTCCGGATCAGTTCGAGGCCGGTGCGATCGCCGACGTGGGCCAGGCGGGCGTACCGGTGCCCACCGAAGTCCCGCTGCGAGATCAGTCCCTCGGCGGTGCGGTCGAAGAGCGCGCCCCACTCTTCGAGCTCGTGGACACGGTTTGCCGATTCTTGGGCGTGCAGCTGCGCCATGCGCCAGTGATTGAGCATCTTTCCGCCACGCATGGTGTCGCGGAAGTGCACCTTCCAGTTGTCTTCACTCCACACATTGCCCATGGCAGCGGCGATCCCGCCCTCGGCCATGACAGTGTGTGCCTTGCCGAGCAGCGACTTACAGATGATGGCGACCTTGGCTCCGGCGTCGTGCGCGGCGATGGCCGCACGCAGACCTGCCCCACCCGCGCCGACGACGATGACGTCGTAGCGGTGGCGTTCGAAGCTGTTGGGGTCGGTCATGGTGCAAGGGCTCCTTCTAGAAGAAACGTAGGTCGGAAATCCAGCCGGCTGCCACCGCCATCACGTAGAAGTCGACGAGGAACAGCGAGCCCAGAGACATCCAGGCGTACTGCATGTGCCGGGTGTTGAGCTTGGACACGAACGTCCACCATCGATACCGGACCGGGTGCCGGGAGAAGTGCCGGAGCCGTCCGCCGAAGACGTGCCGGCAAGAGTGGCACGACAGCGTGTACAGCCACAGCATCACGACGTTGAAGAGCAGTACGAGATTGCCGAGGCCGACGCCGAACCCGTCCTCCCCGCCGAAGGCGAGTATCGCGTCCCACGTGTTGATCAGCACGATGACGACTGCGATGTAGAAGGTGTAGCGATGCAGGTTTTGCAGGATGAGCGGGAAGCGGGTTTCGCCGGTGTAGGACGCGTGCCGGTCCGGGACCGCGCAGGCCGGTGGCGACATCCAGAAGCTGCGGTAATAGGCCTTGCGGTAGTAGTAGCAGGTCAGCCGCAGTAGCAGCAGGAACGGCAGGCTCAGGGCGGCGAATGGGATGAGGGGATGGTCGGGCGTGAAACGCCCGAAATGTGCTGCCGCCTCGACGCAGCCGGTGGACGTGCACGGGGAGTAGAACGGCGTCAGGTAGTGGTGTTCTGCGACGTAGTAGAAGTCCTGCATGAACACCCGGACGAAGCCGTAAAGAAGCCAGGCGGACAGGCCCGCGACGATCAGCGTGGGCTCGAGCCAGTAACGATCCTTGCGCAGCGTCCGCCATCCGATGCGGGCACGGGAGGGCGCCTTGACGCCGCCGGAGAGCGGCCCATCGGCTGGCTCGGCCACGGCCGACGCCGTGGCGTTCGCGCGATTTGGGCGGTCAGGTTCTGGTTCTTCGGTTCCAGTAGTCGTCATCACGGTGCGTGCCGATCCGGTGCTCCAAGACCCTCTTCTTCGGCTCCCGTCCACATGTTCGGATCGTACGGGGTGTCCGGAACCATCTCGAGAGGGCCCTCAGGTAGGGGTCGATGTGCAGGTTGGGGTTCGCCGAGCTGGTCGAGATCTTCCCGAAGCCGGCCGACGTCGCTCACGGGGCGACGCGTGCCCAGCGTATCGCCATAGACGTGATGTAGACGGGAGACTGTCGACTCGAGCGTGGTGAGCGCCACGGCAACGCGGCCCTGCGATGCGCTTATCGCGCCCATGCGGTCTCCCTGGTCTCGTGCGAACGTCTACGGTCGCTAACCCCGCCCCGCAGCTTTGCATGGAGTGGACACGGAAATCCAGTGTCTCAAGGGATCGGTCCATGATCACGGCTGTGGTATCCGCCACGCTGGCGGGGCTGCCCGTCGGGGCGGTGATCGACCGAGGGTGGGCGGCCCCGGCGCGACACGGGACGTCGTCCCGAATGCGTCACGGGACGTCGCTCTGAACTGTCTCACCATGTAGGCGGAAATCGATCGAATAATGGGCAATCGGATTCTGCGTGAATTCGCGGGGTCAATCGGCGAGTCGCGAATCGAGAAGGCGCCTGTCCGATTCGAGAAGGCGCCTATCCGGAGAGCGTTCCCGCAGGCGAGAGGATTACCTGGCGACTCCGTGCTCGAACCGTTATATTCCGCGCAATCGCACAGCATTCGGGTTGCAGCTCAGTAACTTCTGTCATGGCACCTTGTGCACGGCGCACCACAAATGTTTGGTTGAGTCAACTCATTTTTCGGGGCCCGTGTGGGTCCGTCACGTTCGGAGGAGTCCCACCTTGAGAACCAAGCGCAGAGGAGCGGCGTTCCTGGCTGCCACCGCGGCGGGCGCACTCGTGCTCGCAGCGTGCGGCGACGACGCCGACGATTCCGCCGATGACCCGGTGGAGGACGAAGAAGCTGCTGACGCCCCCGAGGACGTCGAGATCGTGTACGCGGCCGAGCAGGAATTCGCGTCGTACAACAACAACACCGCCGACCAGAACTCGTTTCGCAACACGCACGTGGTCAACGGCGTTCTCGGCGGCTTCTGGCAATACGGCCCTGATGGGCTGGCCGAGCCGAACGAGGACTTCGGCACCATGGAGCTGGTTTCCGAAGACCCGCAGGTCGTCGAGTACTCGTTCCACGAGGAGGCGGCGTGGTCGGATGGCACGCCGCTCGACTGTGACGACATGCTCCTGTATTGGGCGGCCCAGTCGGGTACCTACGTGACCGATGAAGAGGACGAGGAAGGCAATCCGGTCCCGCTGTTCTCCACCGCTGGAACCACGGGTGTCGAGGACTGGGTCAAGCCGGACTGCGAGCCGGGAGACAAGACGATCACCGTCGAGTACGAGACTCCCTACGCGTCGTGGGAGGCCCTCGGCGGCTACGGCGCGTTCATGCCGGCACACATCGTCGCGGAGCAGGGTGATCTCTCCGAGGAGGAGTTCATCCAGGCGATCCGCGACGACGACATGGACACACTGGCGGACGCCGCGGAGTTCTACAACACCGGCTGGACGATGGATCCCGGTGACCTGCTGGACGAGGAGCTGATCCCGTCCTCGGGCCCGTACAAGCTGACGAACTGGGAGGCCGGCGAGTCGCTGACGATGGAGTACAACGAGGAGTACTGGGGTGATCCGCCCCGCTCGAGCACCATCGTCTTCCGGTTCCTGTCTCAGGAGCAGCAGGCCCAGGCCCTGGACAATCGCGAGGTCGACATCATGGACCCGCAGCCCAACCCGGACCTGGTGAACCAGCTGGATGCGATGTCCGGTGTCGAGCTGCACACGGGCGAGTCGTTCACCTACGAGCACGTCGACTTCAACATGCGGCCCGGGCACATGTTCGAGGACCGCGAACTGCGCGAGGCTTTCGCCAAGTGCGTGCCGCGAGAGTTGATCGTCGACAACTTGATCCGGCCGCAGAATCCGGATGCCGAAGTGCTCAACGCCCGGCTGACGTACTCGTTCCAGGACGACTACGACTTCCAGATCGAGGGCAGCGGCTACGAGGACTACATGGAAGTCGACATCGAGGGTGCGCGCGAGATCCTCGAGGACAAGGACATGGTCGGTCAGGAAGTGCGCATCGGGTACCAGGAGCCGAACCCGACGCGGACCAACCAGGTCGAGCTCATCCGTGACTCGTGTGAAGAGGCCGGCTGGGAGGTCGAAGACTTCGGAACCGACGAGTTCTTCGGCCGGCACCTGCCTGAAGGCAACTACGACGTCGCCCTGTTCGGGTGGATCGGATCGGCCTACGTCAGCGGTACCGCGTCGACATTCATGACCCCGGAGTCCTGCGGCTTCGGCACCACGGGGAACAACTTCGGCTGCTACTCGAATGAGGAGGTCGACGCCCTCTACAACGAGCTGCTGACGGAGCTGGATCTGGAGGCGCAGCGTCCGATCGTCAAGGAAATTGAGGCGCTGCTCTGGGAGGATCTCTACACGATCCCGCTCTTCACGCACCCGGACCTGCTCGCGTGGGCAGAAGATGTCGAGGGCGTCGGGCCGAACCCGAGCCAGGGAGGCATCACCTGGAACAAGCACGAATGGGGCCGCCTCTAGGTCAGGTCGTCGATCGGATCGACACGAATGTCATCAGGTAAGCGCCAGGATCGCGGGGCCGGGAGCCGGTCGCTTCCGGCCCCGCGATCTCGGCCTGCTCCGTTTGGCTGAGTAATCCTTCGCGTAACGACTTGGAGGACGCGTGGCCGTCTTCATCGTGCGAAGACTGATCATCTCGGTCTTCACATTGCTTGCCGCGTCATACCTCGTGTACGTCGGCACCGCACTTTCCGGAGATCCCCTGCAAGACCTGTACGGGATCCAAGACGAAGGTGATGCACAAACCCAGATGGATGCCCGACGCCGGGCCATGAACCTCGACGTGCCGGTCTTCCTCCGGTATTTCTTGTGGCTGGGGGATCTGCTTCAGGGTGATCTGGGGCAGAACAAGTTCGGGCAGTCCGTCAGCGGAATTCTCGGACCGGCGATCTGGGCGACGCTGCAACTGGTGATCGCCGCGACGGTCTTGGCGATCATTCTGGGCGTCATGATCGGCATCATCTCGGCGCTGCGGCAATACAGCGGTTTCGATTACACGCTGACCTTTGCGGCGTTCCTGTTCTACTCGCTTCCCGTGTTCTGGGTCGCGGTGATGCTCAAGCAGTTCGGCGCCATCGAGTTCAACGACTGGCTCCGCGAGCCACGTATCCCCCTGCCGATCATTGTCCTCGTCGCCCTGCTGGCCGGGCTGGCGTGGATGGCCATCATCGGCGGCAACCGGGAGCGCCGGGTGTCCACATTCGCCATCGCGGCAGTGGCCACCGGGGGACTGCTGTGGGCGCTGTCGGAGACCGGCTGGTTCGAGGATCCCGGTCTCGGCTTCGTCGCCATCGTGGTTCTCGCGCTCAGCGCGGCGCTGGGTTCGACGTTGCTCATCATCGGGTTCCGGTATCGCCCCCCGGTGATCGCGACGTTGAGCACGGCCGCGGTCGGATGCGTCTTCTATCTCTTCTCGGAGCCGGTCCTCGAGGATCCGAGTTGGCCCGTGATCCTGCTGCTCGCGGTGATCGCCGTCGGTGTCGGCCTGGGAATCGGGTATGTGGTCGGTGGTTTGCAGCGCCGGCAGGCGATGGCGGCATCGGCGCTGACAGCCTTCCTCACCGGCGGAGTCATCTTCGTCGACTACATGCTGCAGGCATACTCCGGGTACTACGACATCGTCCGGGGGCGGCCGGTCTCCACGATCGGTGCCGCGACACCGAACTTCGAGGGCAGCTTCTGGGAGAGCAGTCTCGACACGGCGGGCCACCTGATCTTGCCGACGCTGGCCCTGCTGCTGATCTCGTTCGCCGTCTACACCCGCTACACCCGGGCCAGCATGCTCGAAGTGATGAATCAGGACTACGTCCGTACGGCCCGGTCCAAGGGCCTGACCGAGCGGACCGTGGTCACGAAGCACGCGTTCCGCAACGCGTTGATCCCGGTGACGACGCTGATGGCGTTCGACTTCGGCGCCGTGATCGGCGGTGCCGTGATCACCGAGGGCGTGTTCGGCTGGAAGGGAATGGGCCAGATGTTCATCGACGGTCTCCGCGAGGTGGATCCACCTCCCGTCATGGCGTTCTTCCTCGTGGCGGGCGGATCTGTCGTCGTGTTCAACATGCTGGCGGACATCGCCTACGGCTACCTCGACCCGCGGATCAGGGTGTCGTGATGCCGATGACCACCACGATTCGCACCGTGGCGGACACGGTTGCCGCGCCGCGTACCACGACAACCGCCCGGGCATGCACGACGACGCAGGCCCGAGTATTCGAGGGGAGGGATCGGCTGTGAGCACCGAGACCAACCGACCGGCGACGTCCGAGAACGCGACTGATCGCCCACCGTCCGGTGATGAGGCCCAGGGCATCACCATCGCCGCGCGCACGCAGGGCCAGTTGATCCGGCGGCGATTCTTCCGGCACCGCGCCGCCATGGGCGGAATGATCACGTTGCTGCTGGTGATCGTGCTGGCGTTCACGTCGATCGGATTCGGGCCGATCCCCGGGTGGTGGGACAAGTCGTACCTCTCGACGGGAAGCCTGGTGAACGACGGAGATCCGACGTTGAGCCTGGTGCCGGCGTTCCTCGGCGGCGACGGCATTCGCCTCGGCGAGCATCCGTTCGGCCAGGACGACGTCGGCAAGGACTACTTTGCCCTGGTGATGCGTGGTGCCCAGCAGTCGCTGATCATCGCGTTCGTCATCGGCATCGTGTCGACCGTGGTCGGTGCCGTCGTCGGTGCGCTGGCGGGCTACTTCCGCGGACGCACCGAGGGTGTGCTGATGCGCCTGACGGACGTCGTGATCTCGATCCCGACGCTGGTGTTCGCGGCCATCCTGGCGGCGGCCGCCGGACGCGCCGGAATCGTGGTCCTCGGGGTTGCCATCGGTCTGGTCATCTGGACCGGCCTCGCCCGTCTCGTCCGGGGTGAGTTCCTCGCCCTGCGCGAGAAGGAGTTCGTCGAGGCGGCCCGGGCGGCGGGCACGAAACCCTCGCGGATCATCTTCAAGCACATGATGCCGAACGCGATCGGCGTCATCATCGTCAGCGCCACGCTGGCGGTCGCGGTGGGCATCCTGCTCGAAACGGCGCTGTCCTACCTCGGCCTGGGTGTCCGCCCACCGGACGTGTCGCTGGGCTCGCTGGTGAGCCTGTACGAGACGGCGATGACGACGCGGCCGTCGCTGTTCTGGTGGCCAGGTATCTTCATCGTCATCATCGCGCTGTCGGTCAATTTCATCGGCGATGGCCTGCGTGACGCGTTCGATCCTCGACAGACCAGGGTGCGTGAGTAGATGACCTCCCCAACCAATCCGGTCCAGCATTCCCTGCCATCGGTGACATCCCGGCCCGGCGGTACGTCGGCCCCACTCGGCGCCGACGAGACGTACGTGGCGAGCAGCATCAGCCACCTCGAGCCGCCGTCGGAGGAAGAGGTACTGCGGGTTGAGGACCTCACCGTCGGGTTTCCCACCGACGACGGTTTGGTGAAAGCTGTACGTGGGGTCTCCTACGCCGTCCACGAACGGGAAGTGCTCGGCATCGTCGGCGAGTCGGGCTCGGGCAAGTCGGTCTCGTCGATGGCGATCATGGGGCTGCTGCCGAAGAACGCGCGCATCACCGGAAAGATCTTCTACCGCGGTGACGACGTCTTGCAGATGTCGGCGAGGGCGCAGCGGTCGCTGCGCGGGCGGAAAATCGGCATGATCTTCCAGGATCCCATGACGGCTTTGAATCCCGTCTATACCATCGGGGATCAGCTCGCGGAAGCCGTACTCTCGCACGAGATCATGCCGCGCAAGAAGGCGCTCGCCCGTGCGGAGGAGATGCTTGCACTCGTTGGCATCCCGCAGCCGCGGCGGCGGCTGGACAGCTACCCGCACGAATTCTCCGGCGGGATGCGCCAGCGCGCGATGATCGCCATGGCCGTGATCAACTATCCGGACGTGATCATCGCGGACGAACCGACTACGGCACTGGACGTGACCGTGCAGGCACAGATTCTCGAGAAACTTCTCGAGGTGAAAGACGAGGTCAGCTCGGCGATCATCTTGATCACCCATGACCTCGGTGTCGTGGCGGGGAACGTGCATCGGGTACTCGTGATGTACGCGGGTAAGCCTGTGGAGATCGGTGAGGTTGACGAGGTCTTCTACCGCCCCCGCATGCCGTATACGGCGGGCCTGCTCGGCTCCATCCCAGCGCTGGAGACGGCGACGGGCGAGCGGCTCCGGCCGATCCAGGGGACACCCCCATCGCTGATTAACATGCCTCCCGGGTGCCCGTTTTCTCCCCGCTGTCCGCTGACGACGGCGGTCTGCCGCCAGGACGAGCCGGAGCTCGTCGCCACCGACGGGATGGCGCACCTGGCAGCGTGCCATCACTGGAACCGGCTGGCTGAGCAGGATGACCCGACGACGTTCTTCCGCGCCGAGAGCGAGGTGCAGGATCGATGACGACGGCGACGACGATTCGCGAGCCGGCTGGCGAGCCGGCTGGTTCTCCGGGGCAACATCTGCTTGAGGTGTCGGATCTCGTGGTGAACTTCCCGGTTCGTGGTGGCGGCCTGTTTCGCCGGATCGCCGGATACGTTCAGGCCGTCAGTGGTGTCTCGCTGAACGTCGACGCTGGTGAGACCCTCGGCCTGGTCGGCGAGTCCGGCTGTGGAAAATCGACGACGGGACGCGCGATCCTGCAGCTGCACCGGCCGACATCGGGTTCGGTGGTCTTCGGCGGCACGGAACTCACGGGCTTGGAGCCGAAGGAGATGCGCACCATCCGGCGGGACCTGCAGATCGTCTTTCAGGACCCGTTCGCCTCGCTGAATCCGAAGATGCCGGTGAACGACATCATCGCCGAGCCGCTGAAAGTCCACGACCAGTACAAGGACGGCGGTCCGGAACGGGTGGCGGACATGTTGCAGATGGTCGGGCTCAACCCCGAACACGGAAACCGGTTCCCGCACGAGTTCTCCGGTGGCCAGCGCCAGCGCATCGGCATCGCACGGGCACTGGCGCTGGAGCCGAAGGCGCTGGTCCTCGACGAGCCGGTGTCGGCACTGGACGTGTCGGTGCAGGCCGGTGTGGTGAACCTGCTGGAGGATTTGCAGGATCGGCTCGACCTGGCCTTCATCTTCATCGCCCACGACTTGTCCGTCGTTCGGCACATCTCGGACCGGGTTGCGGTCATGTATCTCGGAAAGATCGTGGAGACGGGCACGCGCGACGACATCTATCAACGTCCCGCTCACCCCTACACCCAGGCGCTGCTGTCCGCGGCGCCGGCGGCCGATCCCAGGCAGGAACGCACGCGGCAGCGCATCTTGCTGGCGGGCGACGTGCCGACCCCGCTCGATCCGCCGAGCGGTTGCCGGTTCCGCACGCGCTGCTGGAAGGCGCAGGACATCTGCGCCACCGAGGAGCCGCCGCTGGTGGACCGGGGCCACGGACATCCGGTGGCCTGTCACTTCGCGGAGGTGAACACCGACGTGATATGAGTCGGCCTTGTGGGTATCTCCGGAGCGATAAGCGTCGTATACCGGAGGCAAGCTCATGGCGCGCCCACGGGAATCTTCGAAACTGCGCTTGATCTCGGCGTACGAGCCGCGGACCGCTGCGGGTGGCGTGACGCCCTGGGTGTTCTACCCGGCGCTCGTCCTCATCGCGGGTATATCCGTTCTCACCATCGCCTATCCCGACGAGGCCGGTGAGGTCCTCTCGACTATACAGAACGGCATCGTGGGCACGTTCGGCTGGTACTACGTGCTTATCGTGGCTCTCTTCGTCGTCGTCTCCATCTGGCTCGGAGTCAGCCGCTTCGGCGGGATTACCCTGGGCAAAGACAACGAAGGGGCCGAATTCAGCTTGAAGGCCTGGTTCGCGATGCTCTTCGCTGCCGGCATGGGCATCGGGCTGGTGTTCTTCGGAGCGGCCGAGCCGCTGATGCACTATGACAGCCCGAAACCGGGAATCGAGCTCGGGGAAGCGGCCGACGACCGGGGATTCGGCGCCGAAGGCATCGGGTCTGCCGGTGCGGACCTCGCCGACGACGCCATGGCCCAAACGTTCGTGCACTGGGGCGTGCACGCCTGGGCGATCTACGTCGTGGTTGGCTTGTCCCTGGCCTATGCGATCCATCGCAAGGGCCGGCCGGTGTCCATCCGCTGGGCGCTCGAGCCGCTGCTCGGTGCTCGGCGGGTCAGGGGATGGCTCGGCGATGTTATCGACGTTGTTGCCATCCTCGGCACGCTCTTCGGCGTGGCGACATCGCTGGGTATCGGGGTGCAGCAGATCGGATCGGGCCTGGTGTCCATGGGGGTGATCGGCGAAGCGGGCGACGGCGTGTTGGTGCTGCTGATCGCCATCATCACTGCCATCGCAACGATCTCCGTGGTCACGGGCGTGCACCGGGGTATCCGGTGGCTGTCTAACGTCAATCTTGTCCTGGCCGCCGTCTTTGTCGTCTTCATCGCGATCGTCGGCCCCACGCTGTTCTTCTTCCGGGAGTTCGTCCAATCGCTCGGTGTCTACGTGCAGAACGTCCTGCCGTTCACGTTCGAGACCACGACATACATGGGTCAGGCCGGCCAGGATTGGCAGAGCTCGTGGACGGTGTTCTATTGGGGCTGGTGGATGTCCTGGGCTCCGTTCGTCGGCATCTTCATTGCCCGTATCTCGCGCGGGCGGACGATCCGCGAGTTCGTGGCGGGCGTCCTGGTGGTGCCGACTCTGGTGACGTTCGTCTGGTTCACCGTTCTCGGTGGGAGCAGCCTGTACCAGCACCTCTTCGGAGAGGGTGGACTGGTCAACCGGGAATCCGACGACCCGTTCGAGCGGGTCGTACCGGAGAATGCGCTGTTCAACATGCTCGAGGGCCTGCCGTGGTCCGGTATTCTCATGCTCATCGCGGTTGTCATGGTGACGATCTTCTTCATCACGTCGTCGGACTCCGGTTCGCTCGTGGTCGACATGCTGGCGTCCGGCGGTGACACCGAGCCACCGACGTGGAGCCGCGTCCTCTTCTGTGTCCTCGAAGGCGTCGTCGCGGCCTCACTCCTGCTTGCTGGCGGCCTCGAGGCGTTGCGCACCGGTGCGATCACGACGGCGTTGCCGTTCAGCGTGGTCATCTTGCTGATGCTTGCCGCCACGTACCGGTCGTTGCGCGCGGAGCATCTCGTGCTGCGAGCGGCGTCTCGCCGCAAGGAACGCGAGGAGCTGGAACGCCATGTCAGCCGGCAGATGACCAGCGAGTCAAGTGGCAGCCCCGGATAACGGGGAATCCAGCGGCGGGTGAACTTCGTCGAAATTTGGGTGTGCTCTGGACTTGACGACGCGCCCGTGAGTCGAAACCGTAGTACGGCACAAATGTCACTACGGAAGGCAGAATAGATGAGTTCCCCGCCAGACAGTAAGACGCCGGGCAGACTCACTGACTTATCCGGCTATCGCCCGCGAATCTCCGCGGGCCACGTTGCACCGTGGGTGTTTTATCCGTCGATGATCATCATCGGCGTGGTGGTCATTCTCACCATGGCCTTCCCGGATGACACCGGGGAGTTCCTCGACACCATCCAAGAGAACATCGTGGGCTGGTTCAGCTGGTACTACATGCTGATCGTGGCGTTGTTCGTCATCTTCTCCATCTGGATGGGTGTCAGCCGCTTCGGTGACATCAAGCTCGGCAAGGACGACGAGGAACCCGAATTCAGCCTCATGGCCTGGTTCGCGATGCTCTTCGCCGCGGGCATGGGCATCGGCCTCGTGTTCTGGGGTGCGGCCGAACCGCTGATTCACTACGACAGCCCCAAGCCGGGCACTTCTGGTGGAGGCGCCATCGGCGAGGATGGTCACGGCGCCGAAGGCATCGGCTCCGCCGGTGGTGACCTCGCCCAGCAGGGCATGGCGCAGACGTTCTTGCACTGGGGCTTTCACGCGTGGGCGATCTACGTCGTCGTCGGCCTCGCGCTCGCGTATGCCATCCACCGCAAGGGCCGGCCGATCTCCATCCGCTGGGCATTGGAGCCGCTGCTCGGCGCGCGTCGCGTGCGCGGGTGGCTGGGCGATGTGATCGACACCGTCGCCGTCATCGGCACCATCTTCGGTGTCGCCACCTCGCTCGGCTTCGGTGTCGACCAGATCGGCGCCGGCCTGGTGTCGATGGGTGTGATCGACGAATCGACGGAGGGCGTCGCGGTCGTGTTGATCGCGATCATCACGGCCATCGCCACGGTCTCGGTGGTGTCCGGCGTCGGCCGGGGCATCAAGTGGCTGTCCAACTTCAACTTGATCTTGGCGGCCATCTTCCTGGTCACCTTGATGATCCTCGGCCCGACCCTGTTCTTCTTCCGCGAGTTCGTCCAGTCGCTGGGTTCATACGTCGAGAGCATCATCCCGATGACGTTCGACACCACGTCATACATGGGCGACGCCGGGCAGGCATGGCAAGGCACGTGGACGACGTTCTACTGGGGTTGGTGGATCTCGTGGGCGCCGTTCGTGGGTGTCTTCATCGCCCGCATCTCGAGGGGTCGCACGATCCGGGAGTTCGTCGCCGGCGTGTTGATCGTCCCGACCGCAGTGACGTTCCTGTGGTTCGCTGTCATGGGCGGCAGCTCGCTGTATCGTCAGTTGTTCGGCGAGGGTGGGCTCGTGAACCGGGAGCTCGAGGGTCCCTTCGAGCGCGTCGTGCAGGAAGAGGCGCTGTTCCGGCTCCTGGACGGCTTGCCGCTGGGCGGCATCCTGACCGTGGTGGTTGTGATCCTGGTCGCGGTCTTCTTCACCACGTCCTCGGATTCCGGTTCGCTCGTGGTCGACATGCTGGCGTCCGGCGGTACACCCAATCCGCCGACGTGGAGCCGGGTGCTCTTCTGCGTGCTTGAGGGCGCCGTCGCCGCCGGCCTGCTCCTGGCCGGGGGTCTGGGTGCGTTGCGCACGGGAGCGATCATCACGGCGTTGCCGTTCAGCGTCATCATGCTCGCGATGTGCGTGGCGACGTATCGATCGTTGAAGGCCGAGCACCGGGTGTTGCTGGCGGCGAACCGGCGCCGGCGCCGCGACGAGATGCGCCAGCACGTGAGCCGGCACATCACCGGTGACCTCACGGAGAATTTCGACGATCACTTCGGTGACCGGGTCGACGAACGGATCGACCAGGCTCTGGAGGACGTCCGGGCAAATGGCGGAACGAGCGACCGGGGCACGGGTCGCTCGACCGACCGGCCGGGCTCTCGCTGACGGCTGCCCGGCGACGGACCGGCATCTCCTCACTGACCCGGCCCGTGCGTCTTGATGGGCGCGGCTCCGGCTGACCGGCCGGAGCCGCGCCCGCTCGCGTGTTCGGTGCCGCGTACCATGGGTGTCAAGGTCCCTGCTTTCGGAAACGAGTGTCTCTGCATGGCTACGCGCAGCCGCGACGATCGGAGAAATGTCGCCATCGTCGCCCACGTCGATCACGGGAAGACCACGCTTGTCGATGCCCTGCTCTGGCAGTCCGGCGCCTTCCGGGTCAACCAGGAGGTGGCCGAGCGTGTCCTCGATTCAAGCGATCTCGAGCGCGAAAAGGGAATCACCATCCTCGCCAAGAACACGGCTGTGCGCTGGGGTGAGGTAACCATCAACATCATCGACACCCCCGGTCACGCCGATTTCGGGGGCGAGGTGGAACGCGGGCTGTCGATGGTCGACGGTGTGGTGCTGCTGGTCGACGCCAGTGAAGGACCGTTGCCCCAGACTCGCTTCGTGCTTCGCAAGGCGCTGGCCGCTCGCTTGCCGATCGTGCTCGTCGTGAACAAGACCGATCGTGCCGAGGCCCGCATCGCCGAGGTCGTGGACGAGACCTACGAGCTGTTTCTCGATCTGCTCGACGACACCGACGCTGCCTCGGCCGACGTTCTGGACTTTCCGATCGTGTACGCCTGTGCCCGGGACGGGAAGGCGTCGCTGGAGCGTCCCGACGACGGTACCGCGCCCCGCGGTGACGATCTCGAACCGTTCGTCGAGACGCTCCTGAAGACGATCCCACCCCCGACGTACACCGAAGGCGCACCTCTACAGGCTCATGTCACGAACCTCGACGCGTCGCCGTTTCTCGGGCGGCTCGCGCTGTGCCGCGTACGGCAGGGCCAGATCTCGAAGGGTGCTCAGCTCGCGTGGTGCCGCAAGGACGGCAGTGTCGAATCGGTCAAGATCACTGATCTGCTCGTGACCGATGCCCTCGAACGCGTGTCGACGGACACCGCGGGCCCGGGTGACATCATCGCTGTCGCGGGCATCCCGGACATCACCATCGGCGAGACCCTGGCCGATCCCGACGACCCGCAGCCGCTGCCGGTCATCACGGTCGATGAACCTGCGCTGTCGATGACCATCGGCGCCAACACGTCACCGCTGGTGGGTCGCTACGGTGGCACGAAAGTCACGTCCCGGCTCGTGCGCGAGCGGCTCGAAGCCGAACTCATCGGGAACGTCTCGTTGCGCGTGCTGCCGACGGAACGTCCGGACGCATGGGAGGTCCAGGGCCGCGGTGAGCTCGCCCTGGCCGTTCTCGTCGAAACGATGCGCCGCGAAGGTTACGAGCTCACGGTGGGCAAGCCAGAGGTGGTGCGCAAGGAAATCGACGGTGCGGTGCACGAGCCCGTCGAACGGCTCACCGTCGACTGTCCCGAAGAGTACGTCGGTACCGTGACCCAGCTCCTCGGGGTGCGCAAAGGACGCATGGAGCAGATGGCCAACCACGGCTCGGGATGGGTCCGCATGGAGTTCCTGATTCCCGCACGCGGGCTCATCGGCTTCCGGACCGACTTCCTGACCGAGACGCGGGGAACGGGAATCGCCCACCACGTCTTTCACGGGTACGAGCCGTGGTTCGGCGATCTGCGGATGCGCCCGTCCGGTTCGCTGGTGGCCGATCGCGCGGGAGTGGCCACCACCTACGCGATGTTCAACCTCCAAGAGCGCGGGACACTCTTCGTCGATCCGGGCACCGAAGTGTACGAGGGGATGATCGTCGGTGAGAATTCCCGGCCGGACGATCTCGACGTGAACATCACGAAAGAGAAGAAGCTCACCAATATTCGCTCGTCCACGGCGGAAGAATTGGAACGGCTGATTCCGCCCCGGCGGCTCTCGCTCGAGCAGGCTCTGGAGTTCTGCCGGGACGACGAGTGTGTGGAAGTCACGCCGCACGCGGTGCGGATGCGGAAGGTGGTTCTCGGTGCGGCGGAGCGGGCCAAGGCCGCGCGCCGCCGGCAGGGATAGACGGTGTGTCTTGCGACGACACGTGCGTGCCGGCGGTCAGCTCGTCGTCGCCGTGCGTAGACAGGCAGCGATACCGTAACCTGTCGTCCTGCGTGTAGGGCAGACACGAGGAGGCGCACGATGGGTTCGTCGGCCCGCTGCGCGGTGATGGTGCTCGTCGCCGGCGCGGTGTTCGCGCTGAGCGCGTGCGGCGTCGATGATGAGGGAGAGTCCGGTCAGGCTCGCCAGGAGATCGCGGTGCGCGGATGCAGTCCGGAGAATCCGCTGATACCTGGGATGACCATGGAATCGTGTGGGGGGCAGATCGTCAATCAGCTCTTCTCTATGCTCATCAGATACGAGCCGGACACTGGCGAACCGGTGAACGAGATCGCCGAGTCGATCGAATCGGATGACAACCGTACATGGACGATCACCCTTGAGGACGGGTGGACGTTCCACAACGGGGAACCGATCACGGCGCACAATTTCGTCAACGCATGGAATTGGAATGCTTATGCGCCGAACGGAACACTGAACTCGTATTACTTCCGCGCCATCGAAGGATACGCTGATCTTCAGCCGAGTGACGAGGTCGATTCGGACGAGGAGATCACGCCGGATATGGTCGAGAGTGACGAAATGTCTGGGTTGCAGATTATCGATGATATGACGTTTAAGGTAACGCTATCCCGGCCGGAGTCGTCATTTCCCTTACGTCTGGGTTACGTCGCATTTGCGCCATTGCCGGAACATTTTTTCGACAACCCGGAGGAATTCGGCGAGAATCCCGTCGGATCCGGCCCATTCCAGCTGGTCGACTGGAACCGGAACGTCGACATCCGGCTGCGCGCTTTTCCGGGCTATCGGGGAGAGGTTCAACCTCAGGTGGATGAGGTGAATTTCCGGATATACCGGGACGACACGGCCGCGTACAACGATCTTCAGGCAGACAACCTGGACATCATGCCCTATCTGCCGTCCGCGGCACTTGCCGACAGCACCTACAAGGGCGACCTCGGTGATCGATATGTTCGTGAGGAGGCGCTAGCGGTCAGCACGATCATGTTCCCGCCCGAGTCCGTCGATCCCTCGTTGTCCGACCCGCGGCTGCGGCGGGCCATCTCGATGGCGATCGACCGGGAATCGATCATCGATGCGATCTTCCACGGCAGTCGTGATCCAGCCACCGGCTGGGTGCCGCCGGGAGTGGAAGGGTACCGGCCGGATGTCTGTGGCGAATACTGTGAATACGATCCGGACGCGGCCCGTGATCTGTTCGACGAGGCCGGTGGCTACGATGGCGCGCTGACGATCTCGTACAACGCCGACGGTGACAACAGGGCCTGGGTGGAAGCCACGTGTCACAGCATCAGTGACGCGTTGGACGTGGAGTGTGTGGGCAAGCCGGTACCCGACTTCAAAACCTTCCGTTCGCAGATCAACGCGGACGAGATGACGGGGATGTTCCGCAACTCGTGGAATGCGGACTATCCGAGTATCGAGAGTTTCCTCGCTCCGGTCTATGCCACCGATGCCGCCGGAAACGATGCGGGTCATCACAACCCCGAGTTCGACGAGCTCGTGGCCGAAGCTGCCACGCTGTCGGGTGAGGACGCCCTCGAGAAGTACAAGGCAGCTG
Source organism: Phytoactinopolyspora halophila (assembly GCF_003287285.1). Lineage (GTDB taxonomy): Bacteria > Actinomycetota > Actinomycetes > Jiangellales > Jiangellaceae > Phytoactinopolyspora_A > Phytoactinopolyspora_A halophila. Next base: position 157,137 of record NZ_QMIG01000007.1, on the reverse strand, counting down.
AAGAGCTCCTGGTCGAGAAGATGCCGTCGATTCCCCTCTGGTACAGCACGATCGTCGCCGGATATTCGACCCGGGTTGAGAACGTCAAGATCACCCCGTTTCAGACGGTCGATCTGTTGAGCGTCCGGCTCGACGACGACTAGAGGATCGCTTCCGTACATGTGTCTCTTTGGTATTGCCAGGTGTGGATCGTGTGCCAGATGAGGGATCGAGGGCGCCCCGGTGTGTATGCGTAGGTATGTCCTGCGGCGGTTGCTGCAGTTCGTGCCTGTGCTGCTGGGAGCGACATTCCTCATCTATGCGATGATGTGGGCGCTTCCCGGCGATCCGCTGGCGGGACGATGTGGCGATCGCGCGTGCCCGCAAAGCTACGTCGATCGCATGACCGAGGCGTACAACCTGAGTGATCCACTGGTGGTCCAGTACGTCAAGTACATGGCTGGCGTGTTCACCGGGGACCTCGGGACTACGTTCGCCGGAGTTCCCGTCGCCGACGAGTTGCTCTCGCGGCTTCCGCTGACGGCGCAGCTTGCAGGTCTGGCGATCGTGTTCGAGATCATTCTTGGCGTGACTGCCGGCGTGCTCGCGGCGCTGCGTCCAGGTGGCCTGCTCGACAGCGCGATCCTGGTGAGCACGCTGATTGTCGTGGCGATTCCGATGTTCGTGCTGGCGTTGCTCGGGCAGTCGTTCTTCGGTGTCGAGCTCGGATGGTTTCCCGTGACGTCCGACGGCAGCCTCCTCTCGCTGATCCTTCCCGCCGTGGTGCTGGGCAGCGTGTCGGTGGCGGTCGTGGCGCGCGTGATGCGTTCGAGCATGATCGCTTCCTTGCAAGCCGACCACGTACGCACGGCACAGGCCAAGGGCCTGGCTCCACGCCGGGTCGTCGTCGCGCACGGCGTGCGAAACTCCCTCATTCCGGTGACGACGTTGGTCGGGGCAGATTTGGGAGTGCTGCTGGGTGGCACCGTCGTCGTCGAGATGATCTTCAATATCAACGGCATCGGGGACCTGTTGCTACGCAGCGTCGGCGACGGCGAAATCGGAACGGTGACGGCGACGGTGACAATGCTGGTCCTCGCCTTCTTGATCATCAATCTCGTCGTCGACCTGCTGTATCCTCTGCTCGATCCGAGGATCCGGCATGAGTGACACACGGCGTGGGCGGATCTGGACGCGGTTGGGCCGCCAGCCGACCTTTTACGTGGCCGCTGTGATCCTGTCGGTCCTGGCACTCATGGCGCTTGCGCCCGGCCTGTTTACCAGCACGGATCCGATGGATTGCGATCTGGCGTTTTCCCGCGTGGGTCCGGGAGACGGCGCGTACTTCGGCTACAACTTGCAGGGATGCGACCTGTACTCGCGCACCATCCACGGAGCGCGAGCGTCGCTCGTCGTCGGCGTGTTCGCCACGACGCTCGTGGTGCTGATCGGCGGTGGCCTGGGCACGGTCGCCGGATACTTCGGTTCGTGGGTCGATGCCGTGGTATCGCGGATCACCGACGTGTTCTTCGGTATCCCGCTGCTGCTGGGCGCACTCGTCGTCCTCGTGGCTTTCCCCTCGGATGTCACCACACCCGCCTGGCAGACCACGGGGAAGGTGGTGCTGGCGATCACGGTGCTCGGCTGGACCACCGTGGCCCGGATCATGCGAGCGGATGTGATCGAGGCGAAGGAAGCCGACTACGTGGACGCTGCGCGGTCGCTGGGTGCCGGGCACTGGGCGATCCTGCGGCGCCACGTTCTGCCGAACGCGATCGCACCGGTGCTGGCCTGGGCAACGGTGGCGGTGGGGACGTTCATCGCCGTGGAGGCGACGCTGTCGTTCATCGGGATCGGTCTGCAGCCGCCGGTGGTGTCGTGGGGCGTCGAGATCGGCGAGGCGCAGGCCTACGTCCGGCAGTCCCCACACATGATCGTGTTCCCCAGCGCGTTCCTGTCGGTGACGGTGCTGGCCTTCGTCCTGCTGGGCGACGCCGTGCGCCGCGCCCTCCACCCGCCTCGCCCCAAGGGTCGGTAGGTTTTCTCGGGCCGTACCACGACTGCAGACGTGTCACGGCCGGAGAAGACGTACCAAACATGATCATTCAGGGACGGGTGAGGGTGGGTGTGGTGGGGGAGATTGTCGGCGGCCGCGGCTATCGTGGCGTACATGGTCGAGACTGAGACACGGCGCCTGCTCCTGGTGCACGCCCATCCGGACGACGAGAGTATCGGCACCGGAGCGACGATGGCACGGTATGTAGCTGACGGCGCACACGTCACGCTGGTCACCTGTACGCAGGGAGAGCAGGGGGAGATCCTGGTGCCGGAGCTCGCGCATCTGGCACCGGACCAGGAAGACCGGTTGGGCGAACATCGGGTCAAGGAGCTCGCCGCAGCCATGGCCGAGCTGGGCGTGCAAGACTACCGCTTCCTCGGTGGGCCGGGCCGGTACCGTGACTCCGGGATGGTGTGGGGTGAGGACGGCCGCCGGGCCCAGGCCCCGGGGGATGTGCGTCCGGACAGCTTCTGGGCGGCCGACTTGCGTGCCGCGGCCGATCACCTGGTTGAGGTGATTCGTGAGGTCCGCCCGCAGGTGATGGTCACCTACGACGAGAACGGTGGCTACGGGCATCCGGACCATATTCAGGCGCACCGGGTCGCCATGTATGCCCTGATCCTGGCCGGTGTCGAGAGCTATCGGCGTGATCTCGGCCCGGCGTGGAGAGTGGCGAAGGTGTACTGGTCCGCCATGCCGCGTAGTGCAGTCCAGCGGGGAATCGACCTGATGAAGGACGCCGCGGAGGGCCCGTTCGGAAACGTCGAATCTGCCGACGAGCTCGGGTTCGTGGTCGACGACGCGGACATCACGGCCATCATCGACGGGTCGTCGTGGGTGGAGCGGAAGATAGCCGCGATGCGCTCCTATCCGACGCAGATCGACGTTGAGGGCCCGTTCTTCGCCCTGTCCGACAATATCGGGCAGGCCATCTGGGGCTCGGAGCACTATCGCCTGGTCCACGGGATGGCCGGGCCGGTTGATCCGGAGACGGGTTGTGAAAGTGATCTGTTCGCCGGCCTTGGCATATGACCTTTCGGGGAGCCGGGCCTACGGGTGAGCCCCGTGTTCGGCGGGTGGCCTCCGAACACGGGGACGACGAGGTCGGTGGCCACGCTCACCGCAATGCCCGTTGCCTGGGCAGGCGTGTCCTGCACCTGCTGGCCCTGACCTTCTTCGTGCTTGTGGCGGTGGCGGTAGCCGTGTCCGGCGTGTTCTTCCACCGCTGGGCCAGCCCCGCGGGTCTGGTGCTGGCGATCGTGGCGGTCGTGGCCTTGTGTTTCCTCGTGCGGCAGGTCGCACACTCGCGATGGGGGATTGCCGTGGCGGGGGCGGCGTGGATGGCGCCCGTGCTGGTGCTCGCCCAGCCGCGTTCTACGGGAGATGTGCTCATCGCTGGTGACCCGACAGGCATGTCTTTCCTGTTGGGTGGCGTTGTCGCGTGGGCCGTCACGCTGGGTCTCGGGGCGAGACGAGAGCGGTGACGCCCGTCAAGCCAGGAATTGACTCATGCGACAAAGCGGCTATATTGCCGCAGGGGGTCGAGTAACATACATCGTCAGTGACGATCTCTCGCCGGACGTATGTGATTCATCTGAATGTTAGGTATGCAGCTACGTGACCGATACCAGATCGAGCTCGGGTGATTCGCCCGAAGAGAACACTGCGCCGGAGCAATCCGGCGACGACGACGGTGCGGCCGGCAATGGTGACCCGGCTCACCTGGATGGGCACGAGTCTGTCGATGACCTGCGGAGGCCTCGGTCGCTGGGCGACGAGGAATCCACCGTGGACGGTGACGATGACCCTGCGGGGCCATCGTTTCCGGCCCCGACCTTAGCTCAACGGCGGCGGCAGGAGGCCGTCCGGGAAACGACCGAGGCGGAGTCCGCGCAGTCCGGTGTATCCGGTGAGCCCGCGCCGTCCGGTGAGCCCGCGCCGTCCGGGGAGCCCGCGCCGTCCGGGGATCCGGCACCGGCCGGGAGCGAGGAGCCCACCGAAGAATTTGCGGCGCCCGAACCGGAGGTGACGCCATCGGCGGCGCCTGCGGCGAATGCGTCGGCAGCGGATATGGCGCCTACGGTGGTCGCGTCGGCTGATACGCCGCCAGCCCCGTCGGCCGATGTGCCGCCGGCTGATGCGCTGGCAGGTGAGGCACCGGAGGTTCAGCCGGCAGCGATGTCAGCGGGTCAGCCGGCAGCGATGGCATCGTCTCCCGCGGCTGCGCCGCCAGACGCGCCGCCCGTGCCGCCGGACAGCGCCGATTCGGGAGATCCGGGCTCTCCGGCACGACGAATTCGGCCGGCGCTCATCGCTATCGGTGTGGTGGTGATCCTCCTGGGCGCGCTCTACGGCGTCGCCTACGCGGTGTCCGGTGACAAGCTCGCGCAAAACGCGTCCGTGGCAGGCATCGACGTGGGCGGGTTGAACCCGGCCGAGGCGCGAGAGCGCCTGGAGGCAGAGCTTCCCGAGGTGATCGACGAACCGATCCATCTGCATCTAGGCGATACGGACTCGACCTTCGAGGTCATCCCCTCGGAAGCCGGGTTGGATGTCGACATCGCCGCGACCATTTCGACGATTCCCGGCGGAAGCGCCAATCCCGTCTCGCTCGTTCAGGCGCTGTTTGGAGGCGACGACGTCGAGCCGGTGCCCGCGGTAGATGAGGATGCGCTGCGCGATTCTCTGGAAGCGATCGCCGACCAGACGGACACCGAGCCGGTTGATGCAACCGTGGGTTTCGACGAGGGCGAGATCGTGACCTCGGATCCGGAGACCGGCCGCTCGCTCGACGTCGACGGCGCGGTTGAGATCATCTCGTCCGCATTCTTCGGGGACGACGCCCGCGAGGTGCCGATCGACGAGCTCACCATCCCCGTCGACGACGTGGAGCCCGATGTGACGGAGTCGGAGGTCGAAACGGCGCTCTCCGAGTTCGCCGAGCCAGCCATGTCTGCGCCGGTCACCATCGAGTCGGGGGATTCGAGCGTGGATGTGGCGCCGGAGCTCATCGGTGAGGCGCTGCGTATGACACCGAACGAGAATGGAACCTTGCAGCCGGATCTCGACGGCGAGAAGCTCGCCGAGGTCGCCCGGGACGAGCTGGAACAGATCGGTCAGCAGAGCGAGGACGCCACCATTCGGATCGAGAACGGTTCGCCGACGATCGTCCCGGCCGAGCCGGGGACGAGTATCGATCCGAACTCGCTCGGCTCGGAGGTGCTGCTCGCGCTGACCGAGGAGGGCACGGACCGCCGGGCCGAGGTGGAGCTGACGGAGGTCGATCCGGAGCACACGACGCAGGAGATGGAGGAGCTCGGCGTGGAGGAAGTGGTGGCCGAGTTCACGACGACTTTCCCGCCGGCCGAGTACCGGGATGTGAACATCGGCCGGGCGGCCGAGCTCGTCCACAACACGTTGCTGCTGCCGGGGGACGAGTTCAGTCTTAACGACACCGTGGGAGAGCGCACGGAGTCCAACGGGTTCACGTCGGGGACCATCATCAGCGGGGGCCGGCTCGAAGACGCCATGGGTGGTGGCGTCTCGCAGGTCGCGACGACACTCTTCCACGCTGCCTTCAAGGCCGGCCTGGAGGATGTCGAGCACTGGCCGCATTCGATCTACTTCAGCAGGTACCCGGTGGCGCAGGAGGCCACCGTCGCCTGGGGTGCCAAGGATCTGCGATTCAAGAACGACACACCGTACGGTGTGCTGATCGATGCGAACGTCACACCGAGCGCCGGCCGGAACCAGGGCAGTATCACCGTTCGGCTCTGGAGCACGGAGCATTTCGACGTCGAGATGTCGGTCTCGGAGCGACGCGATTTCACCTCGCCGCGGACCATCTACGATACGAGCGCTGACTGCGAGCCGCAGGCAGGCAGCAACGGGTTCAGCATCACCTCGTTCCGCAAGGTCTGGGGTCCCGATGGTGAGCTGGTCAAGGACGAGAGCGAGCCCTGGACGTACAACCCGAATCACAAGGTCGTGTGCGGTCCCGACCCGGACGGTCCCGAGGGCGAGGGCGACGACGACTGACGCCGGCGGCGGCTACGGCGCCTGGCGGTAATGGTACGTGTGGTGGTCGCCGAAGCCGAGCTTGCGGTAGGCCGCTTGGGCGGCGGTGTTGTCCTCGACAACCTGGAGGTACGCGTCGTGCACGTCGTGCCCGGCCGCCCATTCGGCCAACTCGGCGACAACATGACTGCCCAGCCCGCGTCGGCGGGCGTGCGGTTTCACTTCGACGGCCGAGACGCCGAGCCACCGGCGCCCGCTCGGAGCCTCCGTGACGACACCGCGAGCGATCGCCACGGTGTCGTCGTGTTCGAGCACCGAGGCGAAAGCCACCGTGTCGGCGTTGGTGAGCACCTCGAGGCCGTGTGACGGCAGCGGTGTGCCGTGGTAGTGGTACGCACGTAGCCATGCCTCGTCCGGGCGTTCGGCGATCTGAGCTGCGGGTAGCTCGTGTCGTGTGCCGGCTCGCACGTCGTCGTTGGATGCGGTCAGGACGAGGACATCCTCGCTTCGGGACCACCCGCGCGCGTCCAGGAGCGGCGTGAGCTCGGAGCCGAGCTGCCCGCATAACTGGAAGGCCGGGGAGAGGTTTCGCTGCCGGTACCAGTCCTCGACCTCGGCGATCGCCTGATCGAGTGGTCGTTCGGGATGGTCAAGAACCAGGCACGAGTTGGCGCGGCGGGTGAAACCGTCGGCAGCCCTGAGGAGCCATCCACCGAGGTGTTCCGATTCGAGTGCGCGCCAACCTCGGGTGGCCGCCGACTCGAGGTCCCGGACGTCGCGTTTGGTAACCGGGCGCTGCGGGATCGCCTTGACGGCGATGACGTCGTCGTCGGGCACCGTCAGGACGTCACCACCGGCCGGCCGGACCCGGAGCGAACCATCCTGCCAGGATTCGAGCATGCCGAGTACGTCTGTCGCGCCATGGCTTTCACCGTGTAGACGATACCGCAGGACGACGCGGCGGCCCACGAGCTGGTCCGGGTGGGCATCAGAGGGGCGCTGTCTCATAGGCTGACCTTCGTTGCATCGTTCTAGGGTGGCAACGCGATACTAGAGGGTGCAGGGCGTGTACATGCGCCACGACCCGTCTGGAGGAGACCGCCGTGACATACGTCATCGCGCAGCCGTGCGTTGATCTGAAAGATCTGGCTTGCGTCGAGGAGTGCCCAGTTGACTGCATTTACGAGGGTGAGCGGATGCTCTACATCCACCCCGACGAGTGCGTCGACTGCGGAGCGTGTGAGCCGGTCTGCCCGGTTGAGGCAATTTTCTACGAGGACGATGTACCTGAGCAGTGGAAGGACTACTACCAGGCGAACGTCGAGTTCTTCGACGATTTGGGTTCGCCCGGTGGTGCGGCCAAGCTCGGAGCCATAGACAAGGATCATCCGCTCGTGTCTGCGCTTCCGCCGCAGGATCACGGGGAGTAGGAGACGTGCCGGGTGGCGTGAGCCTGCCCGGGTTCCCGTGGGACTCGCTGGTTCCGTATCGGGAACGCGCGCAGGCTCACCCGCACGGCGTCGTCGACCTTTCGGTCGGAACGCCGGTCGACGAGACGCCGGCCGTGGTCCGCGATGCGCTGGCAGCGGCGAGCAACGCGCCCGGGTATCCCACGACTCTCGGTACGCCTGCCGTTCGCGAGGCCGCCGTGGGCTGGCTGAAACGCCGATTCGGCATCGATTCGATCGACGCCGAGACGGGCGTGCTGCCCGCGATCGGGACGAAGGAACTCGTGGCGTGGCTGCCGACGCTGCTCGGTCTCGGCCCGGCCGACGTCGTCGTCCATCCCGAGCTGGCCTACCCGACGTATGACATCGGTGCCCGGCTGGCCGGTGCCAGCCCGGTCGCCGTGGACTCGCTCGTCGCGCTGGGGCCGCAACGGCCCGCCCTGGTGTGGGTGAACTCGCCAGCCAATCCTCATGGCCGCATTCTTCCGGCAGAACACCTGGCCAAGGTGGTGAGCTGGGCCCGCGAGCACGGCGCGCTGGTAGCTGCCGACGAGTGCTACCTCGAGTTCGGGTGGGAGGCGGCACCGAGCTCCGTGCTCCACGCCGAGGTCAACGGCGGAACGGTGGAGAACGTCATCGCCCTGCATTCGCTGTCCAAGAGGTCGAACCTCGCTGGCTATCGGGCCGGGTTCGTGGCCGGCGATCCCAGCATGGTGCGGCAGCTGCTTGAGGTGCGTAAGCACGCGGGCATGATGATGCCCGCACCCGTGCAGGCGGCCATGGCTGCGGCCCTGGACGACGACGAGCACGTGGATCAGCAGCGGCAGCGCTACCGGCAACGGCGCGACATCCTGCGGGACGCCCTGGTCGGTGCGGGATTCCGGATCGAGCACTCCGAGGGCGCGCTGTACCTGTGGGCGACCCGTGACGAGGGGTGCTGGGATACCGTCGGCTGGCTGGCCGAACGCGGCATCCTGGTGGCCCCGGGCGAGTTTTATGGACCCGCGGGACGTTCGCACGTGCGAGTGGCGCTGACCGCGACCGACGAGCGAGTCGCCGCCGCGGCCGAGCGCCTGGCAGCATGACCTCCCACGTCGCTGCCGAGTGACATCGACACGGGTGCGTCGCGCCTTCCTGTCAGGGGTCACGCGTGCGGCGCGGGGCTACGGGAGCACCTCGCGTGCGGTGTCGACGTCGGGCGCGATACCAAGCGCCACCTCACCGTCCGCACAGCTGACGATACCCACGTGATCGTCGCCTTCGAACACGGTGTCACCTGCGTCGTCGGCTGCCGTGGTGTCGGGGAAGGCCGCACCGTAGTAGTCGACGATCGTCTGGCACAGGTCCGGTCCCTCCTCGTGCTCGGCGAGGACCACGCTGACCGCGGTCTCGCCGTTTCCGTCCCAGACGGTGCTCTCGCCGCCTGCCCAGGCCCGGACGCGTTCCTTGGGGTCATCCAGCGCCGCCTCCGGATCGTCGCCGGGCGCCTCGAGGAGGAACAGCAGGTCGGCCGCCCCGAACGTGTCATTGTGAAGCTCCTCCCAGCCGGAAGGACCCTGCGGTGTGGAGACCTCGACCGCGCCTTCACCGGCACGGTACCGGTCCGGGAAGAGAATCTGGGCGCTCGTGGTGGGCAGCTCGCTGTAGGTTTCGTTGACGGCCTCCCATCCGCCGTCGAGGTAGAGATCGCAGGAGAAGGCCATTCCCTCGATGTACGGGAATTCGAGGTCACGCTGCAGGACGTGGGGGAATGCCTCCATCGTCTCGGCCGTGTGCGCGGACTCCGCATCGAGCGCGAGGAGCTCGTCCATCGGGAGGTGATCGGAGATGAACATCTGGCCGTAGAGCGTGGCGTCGCCTTCGATGGCGTTGAGCGCGGCGTATGCGGCGTCTGATCCTCGCGCTTCGGCCACGTCGGTGGTGTCGGGAAGGCCGAACTGGGCGTCGGCGAGAGCGTGCACCATCTCGTGCGAGGTGATGTAGGCTCCCATGCCGTCGATCTCCTCGGATCCGATGACCAGTTCGCGGGTCTCCGGACTGTAGAAACCGCCGACCCCCGCGTCGAGCAGATCGAGCTGCATGTCGACCAGGTCGGCGCCCGGCTCGACGGCACCGAGCGCAGCGAGCAGCCGCGCATCGGCCTCCGCCAGTTGCTCGTCGAGCTCCTCCTCGGTGAGTTCGACGACGCGCTGCTGCACCTCGTCCTGGGACACGAACTCGATGTCGAGGTCTCCGTCAGATACGAGGCCACGCTCGTCTTCCAGGATGTCTCGCACGGCCTCGACCTGCGTCTCGATGTCCGCGTCAGGTATGGAGCCCTCGCCACCGAGGCCCGACCCGAGATCGGGGGACAGGCATTCGAGGAGGATCGGATCGAGCCCGCTAAGATCGCTGCCGCCCAGCTCGTCCGAGCCAAGCAGGTCACCGAGATCGCCCAGGTCACCCAGGTCGCCGGACTCTCCCAGATCGCCGAAGAGATCGGCGAGGCCGCCGAGCGGGTCGTCGGCCGATTCCTCCGCCTCGGCAAGCTCCGCCCGCGTGGATTCGAGGTCCTCTTCCAGGCTGTTGATCTGGCGGTCCATCAAGAAATAGACCGTGCCGGTCAGGATCACGGCCATGACCGCGGTCAGGGCGGTGGCGACCTTCCAGCCACTGGCGCTGGAACCGGACCCGGGCGACGTGGTGGGTGCCGGTTGCTGCCCGGGCGTCGAGCCGGAAGGGGGCGCAGAGCTGCTGCCCTCGCCGGACGAGTCCGACGGTGGCGGCGGAGGGGGCGTTTGCTGGTTCATCGCGCACCAGCTTACCGGCTGCGCGGAACCGGGAGCGCTCGTGCTACACGCGCGTAGCGACGACGGTAGTGCGCGGCTCCCGATGCTCGCTCCGGAGCGGTGGGTGATGGAGGATGGCTACCCACAGCGACGGGCCCAGACGTCTCACCCGCGAATACCGCGATGCGATGACGCCCCGGGCAAACGATCAGCGCTAGTTCACTCGTCGTCAGGACTTCTTGCGGATCGACTCCTGGTAGACGTCGGCATGCGTTGGCGAGTCGCCGATGAGGCCGTCGCAGAAGGCGGCGACGTCGGGGCCGATTAGTTCCATGACGTCCTTGCCTGAGGCGACCCCGCTCTCGAAGAAGTCGACGATTTCAGACAGCAGGTTGCCATCGGTCAACGACACCGGTCCGACCTTGAACAGGTACTTCTGCATTTCCTCGTAGACGACCCGGTAATCGGGCGGCAGCGCCTTAACCCGGGCCATGTGCGCCCGCCACTGCCGCTTGCCTTCAATGATGTCCCGGATGCTCATGTCAGCCTCCCAGCTGGCTCAGTTTGCGGGCGACGTTTCTGTTCAACTGCGCCCGCCACTTGTCTCGGAAGTCCTTCGCACCTTCTTCCCCTGCCAGTGCCGCGCAGAAGCCAGGGATGTCATCTCCCAACGCCTCCGCGGCGCTCTGGCCGTCGGCCGCCGTGGTCTCAAGCAGCCCGAGGATCCCGTCGACGATTGGGGTCAGGTTGCGCCCGGTGAAGTCGGCGCGCGGCATCAGATGGGCCTTGATCTGCTCCCATGCGAGCCGGTAGTCGTCGGGCAGTGCCGCGGCACGGGCCTCGAAAGCCTGCCAGTCTCTGGTCAGGTCGCTCCCCGTGATCTTCTGCCAGAAGTTCATGCTCAGCTCTCCTTGAGTTCGTCGATCCGTGACGACAAGTAGTCCCATCTCGCCCAGAACGTCGCGAGCTCACGACGCCCCGCATCGTTGAGCGCGTAGAACTTGCGTGGCGGGCCTACCTCGGATGGTCGTTTCGAAACGTCCACTAACCCACGCTTCTCCAATCGCAGCAGGATGGTGTAAACGGTCCCCTCGGTGAGGTCAGCGAAACCGAGTTCGTTCAGCCGACGGGTAATGGCGTACCCGTAGGTCTCCTCGGCGTCGATCAGCTTCAGGACAATGCCCTCCAGGGTGCCCCTCAGCATCTCGGTCAACCCGTCCGTGACCATGTCCTTTCCCCTGGCGTGGAACTACCTTATCTCACAAGGTACCACTAGATCGTGTCACAGAGTAGTGGTCACGGAAGATGGAGCTGCCGCGCGATGTGGACGATCAGCCTCGCCGGGCAGTTCGCAGCCAATGCGCGGGTGACAATGGCTCGCGCGTCGAGGTCGGGCAGCTAATGTAACAATTAACCATTGTCGACGACGTCGATGTGCACGTGATCGAGATGCCGCAGTGTCGGATTCTCGGTGTTTCCCGAGGGATGTTCGTAGGACCGCCAGCCCTCGCTCGACCGTCGCGCCGTCCAGATCCGGTCATCGTAGATGACCGTGGCGATTCCCAGGCGCTGTGCGTGCGCGACCGCCCAATGCGCGATCGCCCATCCGAACCGGTTCACTTCGGCGTCATCGTGCGGGCGAAGCATCACGTCGATAGCCCGCCCGTCATAGTGCGCTGAGCCCTCGACGTGCCCGGAGTTCACGCCACCAGGTTCGAATCCGCCGAGTTCGAGCTCGCCGAAGCGTTCGAGCAGTTCGTCGTGCACCTCGCGGGCCCGAGCCGTGAGGCCGTCGTCGCCCATCCCCTCTGCCGGCAGGTCGGCGATGGTTTCCATGCGGAACTGGCAGTGAAACGCTGCCGGTGAATAGCCGGTGAGCGCTGAGGCGAGGGCACGGGCGTTGTCCTCGTGCTGCGCGTAGGCATCCGGGAATCCGCTGCGCTGAACTTCCTGCGCAGCGGCGGTGATTTCCATGTTGCGATACCCGTCGACCTGGACGAGCGCGTCATAGAACGCCCCGGCGGAGTAGACCGGATCCTGGATCTCCTCCGGTGTGCCCCAGCCCTGAGAGGGGCGTTGCTGAAACAGCCCGATCGAATCCCGGTCACCGTAGTCGATGTTGTACAGGTCCGACTCCTGGTAGGCAGTGGCGAGCGCAATGGTGGCCGCCCGAGCCGGCAGCTGGCGTTCGATCGCGACGGAGGTGATCGTGGCAGCATGCTCGGCTTGCTGGACGTCGAGCTGGGCCTCGTGGCTGTCGACCTCGGCCACGCACTGTTCCTGCGGCCCGAAGATCTGCTGCGGTCCACTCGCTTGCCAGATCAACACGGCCGTGAGCGCGAGGCCGAGGACGACCACCACGGCGATGGTTCGGATCACGCGTGCGACACGACCCATGGGGTGCGTCTAGTTGGCATGGAGCGCGGCGTTGAGCCCGCCCCAGTCGCCGGATCGGGCAAGCGCCTCGATGGCACCGGTCACGCTGTTGCGCCGGAACAGCAGCCCCGTCTGACCGGACAGCTCGCGTGCCTTGACCACGCGGCTGTCGGGAAGATTGACTTTCGTTCCAGCCGTGACATAGCAGCCCGCCTCAACAACGCAATCATCGCCGAGCGAGATGCCGATGCCAGCGTTCGCGCCGACAAGGCAGCGCTGGCCGATAGTGATCATTTCCTTGCCGCCGCCCGAGAGCGTCCCCATGATCGATGCTCCGCCACCGATGTCCGTCCCGTCGCCGACCACGACGCCCGCGGAGATGCGCCCTTCGACCATCGACGCGCCCAGCGTTCCGGCGTTGAAGTTGACGAACCCTTCGTGCATCACGGTGGTGCCCGCCGCGAGGTGGGCACCGAGGCGCACCCGATCGGCATCGGCGATGCGGACACCGGAGGGAACCACGTAGTCGACCATGCGGGGGAACTTGTCGATGCCATAAACCGTGACAGGTGCCCGGCGACGCAACCGAAGCCGGATCTCCTCGAAGCCCTCCACGGGGCATGGTCCGTGGTTGGTCCAGACGACGTTGGTCAGGGTTCCGAAGACACCGTCGAGATTCTGTTCGCGAGGCCTGACGAGGCGGTGCGAGAGGAGGTGGAGCCGGAGATAGGCGTCGGCGGTGTCGGCGGGAGGCCTGTCGAGTTCGATGGCGGTCTGCACCACGCGCAGGTGGACGCCGCGGTCCGGGTCGTCCGCTTCCAGAGCACGGAGCTCGGCGGGCGGCTCGGCGCCGGCCGATGTTTCGCCGAGCGACGGCGACGGGTAGGACACATCCAGCGTGGTGCCGTCGTAGGTCATGGTGGCGAGGCCATAGCCCCAGGCCAGGCGTTCTTCGGACATGTCGTCTAGCCTAGTCCGCTGGTTCGCTGCCGGTGTCGCGAGGGTTGGTGGCCGAGCCGTCACCCGGTGGTGCCGGTGAGCCGTGCCGGTGATCCGTCCGGTAGGGGATCGATGTGAGAGGAGATGTCCCATGCGCCACACACTCAGTGCCTGGGCACGACGCAGCCCAGGGTTCGCACTCGGCGCCCTGGCATTGCTGATGGCGCCGTTCGCCACGACGCCGGCCAGTTCGGGTCCGGATACGCTCCCGGCCGCCGCCTCCCAGGCCGCCGGTGTCTTGGCTGTGGGTACCTCCGGCGACACCGTCTCCGAAGACGAGCCGTCGCCCAGCGGTCCGCTCGCGGATGAGATGGCCGAGATGCTGGATCGTCAGCCGGGAGGCGTCCAGGTTTCCGACCAGGCCATGGCGTGGGACGACGGCGCGACGGTGGTGGTGTGGCCAGCACCTGGTGAGTCCCGTGCGCCAGCCGGGCTGGGTGCCAACGTTCGCGAGGGCGCGGTCCAGCAGATGGACCTCGAGCGTCAGGCAACGGGCGCGGATCTCTCGCCGATGGGCACGTACACGTCCTGCCCGTCGGGTTACTACTGCTTCTACACCGGCACGAACTACGACGGCATGCGCTACCAGTTCTCCAACACATGCTCGTCCTACGCGTCGAGCTGGGGATTCAACAATCAGGCCACCTCATGGGTGAACCGTGCTGGCAGCAACAAGATCATCTACGCCTACGATTACAACGGCGGCCAGCTGCTGTGGTACGAGCCGCATCCGTCCCGGAGCACGTATGTCGGTAGCGGCGACAATAACCGCATGAGCTACTGGACCTGTTCGCACACGCAGTAGCGGGGTGGACGGGCCTCTGCGGAGCTCGACGGGCATCGGCTGGCGGACGTCAATGAAAGACCGTGTAGTCGATGACGGCCGGGGTCTCGGCGTCGACCCCGTCCACGTCGTCGGTCAGGACTCCCTCGTACGCGAGGATCCGGCCGTCGTCCGGCGACACCAGCAGGACATGGCGCATCGGCCAGCCGCTGTGTTCTCCGTCGGCGGCGAAGGCGAGCGCTTCTCGTCCGGCTCGGTCCGTGGTGTAGCCCAGCTCGACCACCCCTGGCTCGTCCGCGAGCATGTCGAGCACGCCAGCCCGCTCATCGGGGCCGAGCTCCTGCTCGTTGCGTAGATCGTGAACGGCGCGGACGAGTTCCTCCGCGTGTTCGGTCACGCCCGGGCGTTCGGTGGCCAGGACGTTGCGTAGCTCCGCCGGATCCTCGGGAAGCTCGGCCGGGTACATGAACTGGTACGTGCCCGGGGGAAGCACCGTGTCCTGGATCACCTGGCCGTGCGGCCCGGGACGGCCTTCGTCGTTCCATGCCCGCCGGTAGTCCTCATCGGGAAACTGCGGCTCGCCGCCGACTTCGCGGATGGACACGCTGCCGTCCGCATGTTCGGTGAGCTCGCGCAGGACGGGGATGACCGCGGTGCGCACGGCGTCGTTACCGGGGTCCGCGCTGCCGGCGTCCGCGGCTCCCCCGGCGCTCTCGCCTCCGGCGCGGCCCTCGCCTCCGGCAGCGCCCGCGGCGCCGTCCACGGTCAGCGCCAGCGACCACCGCTCGGTGTGCACCGCCCGCGTCGCGTCCTCGTCGTCCGAGTCGTCCGTGACCGGCTCCACCGGCGTTGCGGTGGCACGGTCGGCGAGTTCGCGCAACGTGTCGCTCGCCGGTACGCCATCGGCGGTCTCGTGGCCGGCGAGCTCGGGCGTGGCAGCGTGCGCGATTCCACGGTCGGGGCGCAACGCCGGGGAGACGATCAGGGCTAGCGCCACGAGCAGCACGGTGACGGCCGTGGCGATGCCCACCCGGACCAGTGGTGAGCTCCGGCGTGGCGTGGTCGTCCGCCGATGGTGCAGCTGTGCTTCCTCCGCTTCGACGGTTTCCCGCACGGCCGATTCCAGCAATTGCCGGATGGCCTCTTCCCGATCGGGTGGCAGGGTCACCGACGGAGGGGACTCGTACGTGCCGGATCGCGGCATGGTCGAGTTCATGATCTCAGCTAGCCTCCTGTGTTGGAGAGCGTAGTCGGGCGTCGCGGCGTACCGTGATCGACGGGGAGGTGCCGGCGAGCAGGCGGCTGAGGTGTCCGTGCGCGCGGGCGAGCCTCGAGCGAGCCGTTCCCACGGTGATGCCGAGCGCGATGGCCGCCTCGGCTGGCGTGCGTTCTCCCCATACGCACAGGGCCAGGACCTCCTGTTCTCGCTTGGGCAGCCGGTGAAAGACCCGGAGGATCTCTTTCATCTGCCGTTCCGCGTCGCGCCGGGCGGCGGACGCGCTCTCGTCGTGGTCATCGTTGACTACGGCCGGGGGAAGCTTGGAGAGCAGGTGGCGGTGCCGGCGCACCGCCCGGGCGCTGTTCTGCGCCACCTGCGACGCGATCCCGAGTAGCCAGGGTACGAGCATGGCGGAATCGACCGACGTCTGATCGCGCCGGCGCCATGCTTCCAGGAAGACGATCGTGGTGAGATCTTCGGCGGTCTTCCAGCTGGCTGTGAGCCGGAAGCAGAACGAGTAGATGGTCTGGGAGTGACGGGTGAACAGTTCACCGAACGCCGACGGATCGCCGCTGCGCGCCCGCGACCACAGCTGCTTGTCGCTGGGGCTGCCGGCGGTTCGCCGCTCTCCGGACACGCTCACGCCCAACAATGTCCACCATTCTCCCGCACGTTTCCAACCGGGCCGCGACGACGCCGGTGTACGTGCCGCCGTGTACGTGCCGCCGTGAGCGTGGCTGCCGCCCGCTGTGGACGCGGCTACCGTTCTCCGGCCGGCGCTGCCGACCATGCCCACTCGCGGACGGGTGCGCGCCCGGGGAGATCGACCCGGCCGTGCGCCCACAGCAGGACTTGCCACGGATCGTCGCCAGTGACGGCGACGTCTGGAAACAGCCGGGCAAGCAGCCTGTAAGCCAGGTCCGGCTCGACGTCGAGGCGGGCGCCGAGGCCGCGCGCGACGTCGTCGCCGTGCACCAGCATCTCGGCGACGCCCATCGCGGCGAATCCCTCCGGATCCGCCATGCCGCTCGGGTGGAAAGCGCGCACGTCGTCCGGGGTGTCGCGGCAGACCGCGGCGAGTATGCCGGCGGCGGTACGGGCGACACGCAGCAGACCCTGCGACGTGGCGTCGTCTGGGACATCGGTGAACATCGGCACGTAGTCGCTGGTGGAACGATCGGCGAGCTGGCTGGCGTAGGAGATCACGCAGTCGCACGCGTGGACCAGCGTCGCCCGGCACGACCAGGTCAGCTGCCCAGCTCGTGCCGTCCAGTCCGCGGTGACGCGTTCCGCCAGCGCCTGACCCACGATCCTCGCCGCAAGCTCGATGTCTTCCGCGACGATGGGTTCGGGTTCGGTTCCGATGTGCATTCATCCAGTGAACCAGAGCCCTCGGGTCTCTGCAGTGGCCTCGACGTGTCGCACCATCCGGAAACCGTTCGCGGAAACGATCCTCTAGGGTGGCGGTCGTGGTCACACGACTGGATCTCGATCTGCCCGCTCCCGAGCTGACCGCGGCCATCTGCGACATTCCATCGGTCAGTGGCTCGGAGGCCGAGCTCGCTGCGGCCGTGGAACGGGCCCTGGACGAGTGCGCGCACCTGACCGTGGTCCGGGACGGCGACTCCGTCGTTGCGTGGACGTCGACGGGAGATCGGGCAGACCGCGTGATCGTGGCTGGTCACCTGGACACCGTGCCGATCGCGGACAACCTGCCGACCGCTCGCGAGGGAGATGTGCTGTGGGGGCGCGGGACGGTGGACATGAAGGGTGGCATCGCCGTCATGCTGCGGCTCGCTGCGCACATCACCGCGCCGTCGCGCGACGTCACGTACGTCTTCTATGACAACGAGGAAGTTGCCGCCGACGCCAACGGGCTCGGCCGGATAGCACGAACGCATCCAGCATGGCTCGACGGCGACTTCGCGGTGCTGATGGAACCGACGTCGGCCGTGGTCGAGGGCGGCTGCAACGGAACCCTTCGCGTAGCCATCACGGTCGAGGGCAAGGCCGCCCACAGCGCCCGGTGGTGGATGGGCGACAACGCCATCCACGGCGTGGCTCCCATCCTCGACCGGCTACGCGCCTACCAGCCGGCCGAGGTGGACGTCGACGGCCTGACCTATCGGGAAGGGCTGAACGCGGTCGGGATCGAGGGAGGCATCGCGGGCAACGTGATCCCGGACCGGTGCACCGTCATGGTCAACTATCGCTTCGCGCCGAACCGGTCCGAGGACGAGGCGCTGGCCCATGTGCAGGAGGTATTCGAGGGTTTCGACGTCACGCTCGCGGACAGCGCGCCGGGCGCGCGGCCCGGCCTGGGCGAGCCCGCGGCGGCCGCGTTCGTCCGTGCCGTCGACGTCGAGGTGCGCGCCAAGGAGGGCTGGACCGACGTTGCCCGATTCTCGGGTCTCGGGGTGCCCGCGGTGAACTACGGCCCGGGCGATCCGTTGCTCGCTCACGCCGATGACGAGCGGGTCGACACCCGCGAGATCGTTGCCTGCGAGGAGCGCATCCGGGCGTGGCTGGCGCGCTGAAGCGCCACTCGTTGCCCGGCAGGTGCGCTGAAGCGCCACTCGTTGCCCGGCAGGTGCGCTGAAGCGCCCCCGTTGCCCGGCACTAGCCTGGCGGGGTGACGGATACGAGACGAACGAACACCGCCGCCGGCCGGGTCGCCGGCGAGCGGCACGGGGGAGCGGTGACCTTGCGCCGTTCCCAGGTGCCCAGCGACACGACAGATCAGCGGCTCCTCGACAGCAGGGGACCGGGGGACTGGGTGCACACCGACCCGTGGCGGGTGATGCGCATCCAGTCCGAATTCGTCGAGGGTTTCTCCGCTCTGGCCGAACTCGGCCCGGCGATCAGTGTTTTCGGATCGGCGCGCACGCTTGCCGGCGACGCGTACTACGAGAGCGCCGTTCGCCTCGCCGGGCACCTCGTCCAGGCTGGTTACGCGGTGATCACCGGGGGCGGGCCCGGTATCATGGAGGCCGCCAACAAGGGGGCAAGTCAAGCGGGCGGCACCTCCGTCGGCCTCGGTATCGAGTTGCCGTTCGAGCAAGGGCTCAACGAGTACGTCGACCTCGGCATCGACTTCCGGTACTTCTTCGCGCGCAAGACGATGTTCGTCAAGTACGCGCAGGGCTTCGTCGTCTTCCCGGGCGGATTCGGCACGCTCGACGAGCTGTTCGAAGCACTGACCCTCGTCCAGACTGGCAAGGTCACCACCTTCCCGATCGTGCTGTTCGGCACGGCGTACTGGCGTGGTTTGATCGACTGGCTGTCGACGACGATGGCCGCGGAGGGCAAGATCTCGCCGGCCGACCTGGACCTGATCTCCCTGACCGACGACGTCGACGAGGCCGTGCGGGTGATCGTCAGGGAGGACGAGGCACGGCGGGCTGCGGAGCGGGAGGCGCGGGCGCGCGTCGCTGCCGACGCCGAATGAGCCCGCGCCTTCGCGGCCATGTCGGACTCGTTGCCAGCCGCCGCGGACGCGCCGTGGCGGACGCGCCGTGGCGGACGCGCCGTGGCGGACGCGCCGTGGCGATCATCCGGAGCGGTCACGACAGCCCGCGCCGCGGGGCGCGCGGCGGGGCATGTCCCTTGATCGCGGCCACCATGTCGAGGACTTCCCGGGTGGCGCGGACATCGTGAGCGCGGAACACCCGGGCACCCTGCCACGCGGCGATGGCCGTGGCCGCCAGCGTGCCGTTGAGGCGCTCCTCCACGGGCAGGTCGAGTGTCTCGCCGACGAAATCCTTGCGGGACATGCTGACCAGCACCGGCCAGCCCGTGGCGACGAGCTCGTCGAGCCGCCGGCTGACGTCGAGTGAGTGGTACGTGGTCTTGCCGAAATCGTGCGTGGGATCCAGCAATATGCCGTCGCGTCGCACCCCGGCTGCGAGCGCGGCCTCCGCCAGCCCGGTGGTGCCGGCGACGACATCGGCCATGACGTCGTCGTACACGACCCCACGCGGGTCGGTCCGTGGCGGGTGACCACCGGTATGGCTGCAGACCAGGCCGGCATCCCATCGGG
Organism: Phytoactinopolyspora halophila; assembly: GCF_003287285.1. Taxonomy (GTDB): domain Bacteria; phylum Actinomycetota; class Actinomycetes; order Jiangellales; family Jiangellaceae; genus Phytoactinopolyspora_A; species Phytoactinopolyspora_A halophila. The sequence goes on along the minus strand of NZ_QMIG01000007.1, from coordinate 137,449 downwards.
CGGCGACGGTGGCGAGCTCCGGGTCGGACCCGGCCCAGGCGTCGTTGACCAGGTGCGCGCCCGCCTCGCACAGAACGTCGGCCACCCGGGAACGATAGGTGTCCACGCTGACCACCACGTCTGGATAGCGGTCCCGGATCGCCGTGACGAGATCGGCGGTGCGCTCGATCTCTTCGTTCTCGCTGACCGCCGGGCCCGTACCGGCCTTGACCCCGCCGACGTCGACGATGTCCGCGCCCTCGGCGATCATCTGCTCGACCCGGTCCCACGCTCGGTCGAATCCGTAAGTGGCTCCGTTGTCGTAGAACGAATCGGGCGTCCGGTTCACGATTCCCATGACGGCAAACACGTCGGGACCGAATTTTGCCGGACCCAGGCGCAAACGGGGTGCTTCAGATGGCACGATCTTCATTATGTACGTCGTCTTCGTCGTCGTTGCGGGTGTGGTTCTCTTCACCGTCATGGCGGTCGCGCTGGGCCACGGCGACCTGCTGGAGGAGGAGTCCCAGGTAGTGGCCGGACCGGAGCTGCCGGAGCGATCGCTGCGGCCATCCGACCTGGAGAACATCAGGTTTGCCGTCGTACTCCGCGGATATCGTATGGATCAGGTGGACGGCGTCATCGAGCGTCTCGAGGCAGAGCTCGAATGGCGTGACCGGCGTATCGCGGAGCTGGAGGATGGTGTGGCTGCCACGGATCCTCCTTCCACTGGCAGGGCCCGGCCGTCGTGGTGAGCGGCCGAGCCATGAGCAGGTCTCGATGGGCCCGTAGGGCCGCCACGGTGTGCCGGCCATCGACGACGAGCCGAGACCGTGTCCACTGCGTCGTTGCGGGTAGCCGGCGATGAGGATCGCGGCGGCGAGCACCATCGACCTTCCGGCACGCGAGGCATGGTCCCTGCTCACCGATTGGGAACGGCAGGGTGCGTGGATGCCGGCGACCACGGTGACAGCGCAGGAAACGGGCGATGCCGGGGATGCGGATGGCCGGATCGAGGCACGCACGGGGATCGGGCCACTGACATTCCGCGATCCGATGCTGGTCACGGTCTGGCAGCCGCCCCGTCGCTGTGAGGTGTGGCATGCCGGGCGGATCGTCCGGGGCCCGGGTGCGTTCACGGTCGAGCCCACGGGGCCACGACAGTGCCGGGTGACCTGGCAGGAAGACCTCGACCCGCCGTTCGGGCGGATCGGCCGGATCACGCTGAAGGTTGCCCGCCCGCTGGCGCGGCTCGGGTTGTGGATCGCCTTGCGCCGGTTCAACCGATACGCCACGCGCATCCGGCGAGGTGGTCGTTGACCAGGCCGACGGCTTGCATGGTCGCGTAGATCGTGGTCGGCCCGACGAAGACGAACCCATGGTTCTTCAGCGTCCGCGCCAAGGCCGCCGACTCCGGCGTGGTAGCTGGCAGGTCAGCCATGGTATGCGGTGCCGGACGCTGGGTGTGATCGGGCACGAACGACCAGATCAGCGCGTCCAGCGCGTCGTCCCCTTCGCGTTCACGCAGCCGCTGCAGTGCTCGCGCGTTGGTGATGGTGGCGTCGATCTTTTTGCGGTTGCGAACGATCGAGGTATCGGTCATCAGGCGCTCGACCTCGGCCTCGCCGAACCGGGCCACGGCAGCGGGGTCGAAACCGGCGAATGCCCGGCGGAAGGCATCCCGTTTACGCAGGATGGTCAGCCACGACAAGCCGGACTGGAAGCCTTCCAGGATCAGCCGCTCGTAGAGTGGCGCGTCGCCACGCACGGCCTTGCCCCATTCCTCGTCGTGGTAAGCGACGTAGTCGGGCGCACCGAGCGCCCACGGGCACCGGGGCACGCCATCGGGGCCGGGCCGCGCACCGTCGCCGGAATCGCCCGGCTGGCTGCTGGCGCCGTCCGGCTGGCTCCCGGGGGCAGATGTCCGCTCGATATCCGCCCGAGTGTGCTCAGCGGCCATGGAACGTAGGTTTCTGCTTGGCCAGGAATGCCTCCACCGCATCGCGATGATCCTGGGTGTTACCGGTGAGTTGCATCATCTCCGCCTCAGTGGCTAATGCGTCCTCGAACGAGTGTACGGCAGCGTAATCCAGCGCGTGGCGGATGGCCCCGTAGGCGCGGGTGGGGCCGTCGGCGAGCTGCCGGGCCAGCACGAGGGCGCGATCGAGGACGTCGTCGGCCGCCACCACCTCCGTCGCCAGGCCGATGCGTTCCGCCTCGGCAGCGTCGACGGTACGCGGCAACAGCAGCAGCTCCCGGGCCTTCGCCCACCCCACGAGCCGGGGAAGCGTCCATGACGAACCGGTGTCGCACGAGAGCCCGATACCGGTGAAGGCCAGGTTGAAGCCGGCCGAATCGGCGAGGATCCGCAGGTCGCAAGCGAACGCGTAGGATGCGCCAGCTCCTGCTGCGATGCCGTTGACGGCAGCGATGACGGGCTTGGGCATGGTCACCAGCGCGCGCACCGTCGGGTTGTAGTGCTCGTGAACGGTCTGGCCAAGATCGGCATCGCCGCGGTTGAGCGCTTCGGCATGTTCACCCAGATCTTGACCGACACAGAAGGCACGGCCGGTACCGGTCAAGACGACGGCCCGGACGTCTGAGCTGGTGGCGGCACGTTCGACGTGGTCGCGTAATGCCACCTTGGTGGCGGTATCGAGGCTGTTCATCGACTCGGGGCGGTCGAGCGTGATGGTGGCGACGCCGTCCTCGACGGCATAGCGGACCGGTTCGGTCACCGCGCGCTCCTTTCGTCATGCCCGGTCGTCATGCCCGGCGGGGGTGTACCGAGCAGCGTACGGCACGGCTTACCGTCACGTCAGGGTCGCGTTGCCGGCCCGTCACGGGCGCATTTTCCGTAGAGTTGACCGTGGTCTCCCCCGATCGGAGCGGATGCGGGATAATGTGAGCGATCGTGACGTGCACGAGGGTCGCCTTCTGGCAAATACAGTGGGTGTCGTGCGCGCCTGACAGGAAGGAGTGCGCGGATGGCGGCGATGAAGCCGCGGACTGGCGACGGGCCGCTCGAGGTCGCTAAGGAGGGGCGTGGCATCGTCATGCGCGTTCCTCTGGAGGGTGGCGGGCGCCTCGTCGTCGAGATCACGCTCGATGAAGCTCACGCGCTCAGTGATGCACTGAAGAACGTCACCGGCTAGGGCCGCGAGCAGTTTCTACCTGATGACATCGAAACGTGTCTGAGCCCCGTCCGATATCCGAGCCATCGGGCGGGGCCATACTGTGCGCAGTGGAGGGGACGTGCTGGAGGACAACCGGGTGAAGCCGACCACCGTGCTCAGCGATCCGCGCGGCATCCTCGACGTCGGCGCTCCGGTACTCGCGATGCCTGTCTGGCCTCCCGAGAGTGGCGGGGACGACGGATCGGGGGACGACGCCGCGGCCGGTGACCGCGAGGTACGCGTGGCATGGATCGGCCCCGGCGGTGCGGAAGTGGTGGAGACACTGGGCATCGACCTCTTCACCGTGCTGGAGCGGGAGGACGCTCGGGGCGCGGCGGGCGAGATCGTCTCCGTGCCGGTGCTCGCCGAAGGGCGCGGCGCCGCGAGTGCCGACGGTGAGGTCGACGTCGAACGGATCGTGCTCGTGGGCATGGGCGACGCCTCGCCTGCGGCGCATCGCAAGGCGGGCGCGGCGCTGGCGCGCGCCCTGCGGGGCACCTCCCGGGTGGCGAGCACGGTGACGTCCGCCTCCGACGAAGCCGGCCTGCGCGCCTTCGTCGACGGCCTCCTGCTCTCGACCTTCCAGCTGGACACCTATCGCAGCACGCCGGCCAAGCCGAAGACCCTCCCCCTCGACACGCTGGTGCTCGCGGGCACTGGCGAGGCCGTCCACACCGCCGTCGACACCGCGGTCGTCATGGCGCGCGCGGCATGGTTCGCGCGCGAGCTGGTGCACACGCCGCCGAACGTCAAGGATCCGGAGTGGCTGGCCGAACGAGCGCGCGAGATTGGCCGGGCAGGCAGCGTGGACGTCCACGTGCGTGACGAGAAGAAACTGGAGGCCGAGGGCTTCGGCGGGATCGTCGCGGTCGGCATGGGCTCGGCTCGCCCGCCCCGGCTGATCGCGCTGCGATACGAGCCGGAGGAGATCGGTCCGGACGCGCCGCATGTCGTGCTCGTCGGCAAGGGCGTCACGTTCGACACCGGCGGGTTGTCCCTGAAGCCTCGCGAGTCGATGGTCACCATGAAGACCGACATGACCGGCGCCGCCGTCGTCATGGGCGTGATGTCTGCGCTGCCTGCGCTGGGCGTGCGGGCGCGCGTGACGGGCCTGGTGGCCGCAGCCGAGAACATGCCGGGGGCGTCCGCCCAGCGTCCCAGCGACGTGATCCGCCAGTATGACGGGACCACCGTCGAGGTGCTCAACACCGACGCGGAAGGGCGGTTGATGCTCGCCGACGGGATCGCCTACGCCGTGGCGGAGCTCGAGCCGAGCGCCGTCGTCGATGTCGCCACCCTCACCGGTGCTGCAACGGTGGGGCTCGGCCGCACGCACGCGGCACTGTATGGCACCGATGACGAGCTTGCCGACGCGCTGATCGCCGCCGGTGCGGCGACGGGGGAGCGGATGTGGCGGATGCCCCTGGTCGACGACTATCGCCAGGCACTGGAATCGACCGTGGCAGACGTCGCCCACCTCGATACGCAGCGGATGAGCGGGGCCTCCATCGCCGCGGCCCTCTTCCTGGAGCGCTTCGCGGCTGGCGTGCCGTGGGCACACCTGGACATGGCGGGTCCCGGGCGTGCGGAGAAGGACAAGGACGAACTGGTCAAGGGCGGGACGGCATTCGGGGTGCGAGCTCTGCTCACCTGGCTGACGCCCCCACCCCAAGATCCAGAATGATCATGTTTGGTACGTTTTCTCGGGCCGTGACACGGCTGCAGCCGTGTCACGGCCCGAGAAAACGTACCAAACATGATCATTCTGTGGCCGGTGGCAGGAGGGTGCGATGTATGGGTTGACGGTTCGCTGGTCCCTGGCCGATGCGCCGGCGGACGTCGAGGAGCAGCTGCGCAATTACGTCCACGACACATCCCTGGCGAGGTTCACCGGGATGCCCGGGCTGCGATTCAAGACGTGGCGAATGCGCCCGGGCGAGTGGTTCGAAGGAACATACGTGTTCGCCACGGCACGGGCGCGCGACGACTTCGCCGCGGACTTCGCCGCCAAGGCCGCCGACTCGCCTGGTTCGCGCATCATCGGTGCGCCACCGGCGCATCAGGAGACGTTCGAGGTGGTGGCGGTCGCCGAGGGCGGCGAAGGGTTCTCCGCCGGCCCTGGCCCGGCCCTGGCTCCGTCCGATGATCATGAACACTAGTCGACCTATGAGGTCGACTAGTGTTCATGATCAGCTGGAGGTGGGTGACGGGGACGTGGCAGGGGTGGGTTCGAGACGGACGATCACCGACTTCGACGCCGGAGTGTTGCTGATCTCTGCCGTGTGATCCAGCGGCACCAGCGGGTTCGTCTCCGGATAGTAGGCCGCCGCACAGCCTGGTGCGGTCGGGTAGGCGACGACCCGGAAGGCCGACGCCCGCCGCTCTCCGTCGGACCACTCGCTGACCAGATCGACGGGTGCGCCGTCGGGGATATCGAGTCTCTCCAGATCGTCCCGGTTGACGAACACCACGCGCCGCCCGTCGTGCACGCCGCGGTAGCGGTCGTCCAGGCCGTAGATGGTGGTGTTGAACTGGTCGTGTGAACGGATCGTCTGCAAGATCAGCCGGCCTTCGGGGACCCGGATGAGCTCCGCCTCGTTCGCCGTGAAGCGGGCCCGGCCTTCCGGCGTCGGGAACCGCCGCTCGTCACGCGGCGGATGGGGCAAGACGAACCCCCCGGGCTGGGCGAGGCGTTCTTCGAAGTCCTCGAAACCGGGAACGACGCGGGCGATGCGGGACCGAATCGTCCGGTAGTCCGCGGTGAACGCCTCCCACGGCACGGTGTCGCCATCGCCGAAGACACGCCGGGCGAGACCACAGATGATCGAGACTTCGCTGCGCAACTCCGGTGCGGCAGGCGGCAAGGTGCCCTGGGACGTGTGCACCGTGCTCATCGAGTCTTCGACGGTGACGACCTGGCTTCCGCCGGCCTGGAGGTCCACTTCGGTCCTGCCCAGGCACGGGAGGATCAGCGAGCGCCTGCCTGGCACGACGTGCGACCGGTTGAGCTTGGTGGACACGTGTACGGTCAGCGGTACCGAGCGCAACGCGGCAGCGGTGCGCTCGCTGTCGGGTGTGGCCGCGGCGAAGTTGCCGCCGACGGCCATGAATACGCGGATCCGGCCATCCTGCATCGCGCGCAACGTGTCGACGGTGTCATAGCCGTGTTCACGGGGAGGATCGAAGCCGAACTCCGCACCGAGCCGGTCGAGGAATTCGTCGGGCATCCGCTCCCAGATGCCCATGGTGCGATCACCCTGCACGTTGCTGTGGCCACGGACGGGGCACGCGCCGGCGCCTGGGCGGCCGATGTTTCCCCGCAGGAGAAGAAAGTTGACGATCTCCCGGATGGTCGGCACGGCCTTCTTGTGCTGGGTGAGTCCCATGGCCCAGCAGACCACGACGCTGCCGGCGGCGGTCACCTCGTCGACGAACGCGTCGATCTGGCGCTGGCTCAGGCCGGTGCTGGCCGCGACGTCGGCCGGGTCGAGCGCGCGCCACACGGCACGTGCGTCGTCGAGGCCGCTGGTGTGCTGCTCGATGAACGCGTGGTCGAGGACATCACCGGTGCGCTGGTCGGCCTCGGTGAGCGCGCGGTTCACCGCCTGGAAGAACGCCATGTCACCGCCGACGCGGATCGGCAGGTAGAGATCTGCCAGCGGCGTGCCCTTCCCGATCACGCCGCTGGGTTTTTGCGGGTTCTTGAACGTGCGCAGGCCGGTTTCGGGTAGCGGGTTGATCGCCACGATCCGCGCGCCGCGCTGTTTCGCCGTCTCCAGGGCGCTGAGCATGCGCGGGTGGTTGGTTCCCGGGTTCTGGCCGACGACGACTATCAGCTCGGCGTGATCGGTGATGTCGCCCAGCGTGACGCTTCCCTTGCCGACGCCAATCGTTTCGCTGAGTGCCGCGCCCGACGATTCGTGGCACATGTTGGAACAGTCGGGCAGGTTGTTCGTGCCGAGCTTGCGGGCGAACAGTTGGTAGAGGAAGGCTGCTTCGTTGCTGGTGCGCCCGGAGGTGTAGAAGGCTGCCTGGTCCGGGTCGTCCATGCTCGCCAGTTCCTCGGCGATCACGTTGAACGCGTCGTCCCAGGAGATCGGCCGGTAGTGGTCGGCATCAGTATCCCGGAAGACCGGCATGGCGAGCCGTCCTTGCTGGCCCAGCCAGTAGTCCGATTTGGTGGCGAGCTCGCCGATCGGATGGGCGGCGAAAAAGTCGGCTCCCACCCGCCGCGTGGTGGCCTCCTCGGCAACGGCCTTGGCGCCGTTCTCGCAGAACTCGAAGGTGTGCGGGCGGTTCGGCTCGGGCCACGCGCACCCCGGGCAGTCGAACCCGCCGTGCTGGTTGAGAATCCGCAATGTCCGGACACCCCGGCGGACTCCGGCTTGATCGAAGACGTCGCGTAGTCCGTGGAGAACGCCGGGGACGCCGGCAGCCGCCGCTTTCGGGGGCCGGACGTGAAGAGCAGCGTCGTCGTAGTCGTCTTTCGGGGCGCCCTTGGTCATGTTTCGACGGTAAGCCTGGGAGAAGTGGTTTGCCTAGTGAGTAACACGGGGAAAGGAAGGAACGTGCCGAAAAGCTTTCGGCGGGCGGGCTTCACCGGGCGTGTCCACGGCATTCATGGTTTTCCGTGCGGGCCTGGCGAAATCGCGCCAAACTGGATTCTGGGTGGCATATAGTCACGCGCACAATGATCATCTGACACGATGATCGCTGAGACATCGAGCGGCGAGGCGGCGAACGAGTGGAGTGATCGACACGGCTGAGGAGGTCGGCGGCGGCTCAGGTGCGTAGCCGAGCGCGACGCGATGTTACGGAGCGTGACACATGTCGATGGGCGGAGCATGTTGGAACGAGGCGAAGGGTGGGTCCATGGGCCGGATGACCACACGACAGCCAGTTCTCCGGTTGAGAGCGGGTCGGTCCGCGCGGCGTCCCGACACCCTGGCGGTCGAGGAACCGCTGGCGGTCCGAGTCGGAGGCGAGACGGTGACGCTGACCATGCGTACACCGGGTCAGGACTTCGATCTCATCGCCGGATGGCTGGTGAGCGAAGGGGTCGTAGCGGCCCCAGCAGACATCGTGACGATGCGGATGTGCACGGACGAGGACAACACCGTCGACGTCACGCTGGCGCCCGATGCCGTCCCACCCCGTCCGCGCGCCTTCGTCACCACGAGCGCGTGTGGCGTCTGCGGCTCCGACAGTGTCGAGGAGGTCCGCACGGCGATGCGCTGGCGGGTGCTCGATGATGAGACCCGGCTCGACGTCGGGATTCTCGCGGCGCTGCCGGATCTGCTGCGTTCGCAGCAGAAGGTGTTCGATCGCACGGGTGGCTTGCATGCCGCCGGATTGTTCACCGCGGGCGGCGACTGTGTCGTGGTGCGCGAGGACGTGGGGCGGCACAACGCCGTGGACAAAGTGGTCGGAGCGGCCTGCCGGTCGGGCCGCCTGCCGCTGCGCGGTCACGTGTTACAGGTCAGTGGCCGGGCGTCGTTCGAGCTCGTGCACAAAGCGGCAGCCGCCGGTGTTCCCGCGATCGCGGCCGTGTCGGCTCCGTCCAGCCTCGCCGTCGATCTCGCGGAGGAGTGCGGGCTGACGCTGCTCGGCTTCGTCCGCGGGGGCGGGATGAACGTCTACACTCACCAGGAACGCGTTCGCCTGGGCCCGTTCCCGCGACAGCGGAACGTGACGTGATCGGGCGCTCCCGCATCGTCGTTGGCGCGCTCGCATCGTCGTCGGCTGTCCCTCCGCCTCTCGTCAGGCGCGCTTGAGAGCGACGAGCAGGCCGTCGCCGGTGGGTAGCAGCGCTGGCATCAGCTGATCGTGCTCCCGCACCATCCGGCCGAGCTCACGCACGGCCATCGTCTCGGGATCGCGTTGCGCCGGATCGGCGACCCGGTTGTGCCAGAGTGCGTTGTCGAACGCCACGATCCCTCCAGGACGCAGGATCCGTACCGCTTGCTCCAGGTAGTCAACGTATTCGTTCTTGTCCGCGTCGCAGAACACGAGATCGTAAGCGTCGTCGGTGAGCCGCGGCAGGACGTCCAGCGCCGATCCCGGAATCAGGCGAGTGCGGTTCGGCGTGAATCCGGCTTCGACGAATGCCTCCCGAGCCAGCCGCTGATGTTCGGATTCCATGTCGACGCTCGTCAGCACGCCATCGTCGCGCATTCCACGCAGGAGATACAGGCCAGAGACGCCGGCACCGGTGCCGATCTCGACGACGGTGCGTGCTTCGATCGCCGCCGCCAGCAGGCGAAGCACGGCGCCGCCTCCGGTTCCGATGGGTACTGCTCCGACCTCTGCGGCACGTTGACGTGCGTGGACGATCGGGGGCTCCTCGTCGATATACGACTCCGCGTGAGCCCACGACTCGGTGGTCGGTGGGGAAATGTTGCCGGTAGTGATGGCAGCCTCCTGCGAAGATCCGATGCACCAACGTGTCACGCCGAAGCTTAGTGCGACTTTGGCCCGTTGTGTCCTGCGGAGTGAGGTCGGCGATTCGCCGTCGACCTCACGGGACGGAACAGCGTGGAACCACGATCAGCCGTCGCACGTTTGACCGGTAGGTGCCGTAGGTTGACTGGCCAGGGAAGGGGGCTATGAGTCACTATGACCATATTGCTCGCCCGCCCGGCCAAGGGAGGTATGTCGGTGGCGGAAGCGGAAGCTTGGACCCCGCCGAGCTGGGAGGAGATTGTCCGGCAGCACTCGACGCGAGTCTACCGGCTGGCGTTCCGGCTCACCGGCAACGCGCACGATGCGGAGGATCTGACCCAGGACGTGTTCGTCCGCGTGTTCAGGTCCCTGGCGTCGTACAGCCCGGGAACGTTCGAGGGTTGGCTGCATCGGATCACCACCAACCTCTTCCTCGACTCCATGCGTCGCAAGCAGCGTATCCGGTTCGACGCGTTGGGCGACGACGCGGCGGAGCGGCTCGGTGGCCGCGAACCGACCCCCGAGCGCGTCTTGACCGATCAGATGCTGGAATCCGATATCCAGTCCGCTCTCGACGCCATGGCGCCCGATTTCCGGGTGGCCGTGGTGTTGTGTGATGTCGAAGGCCTGTCGTATGAGGAGATCGCCGCGACGCTCGGTATCAAGCTCGGCACGGTCCGTAGCCGCATCCATCGTGGGCGAGCACAACTTCGCGAGGCGCTCGAGCACCGGGCGCCGGACGACGCGCGGGTATTGGAGGCGGAAACGGACCACGGTTCTTTGGAAGGGCCGAAAGGCTCTGGGGAGCCAACATGAAACACCTCGACGAACGTGTCAGTGACCTCATCGATGATCGTCTTGATCACGATGAACGCGACCGGGCACTCGCCCATCTCGCGAGCTGTGAGTCCTGCCGCGAGGCGGTCGAGATGGAACGCTTCGCCAAGGGCGTGCTGAGGTCTCTTCCGGGAGTGGACGTTCCGGCGTCGCTGACCGACAAGCTCATGGCGCTGGCCGAGCCGGCGGGTCCGCTGCCCCCTGACGAGTCGAGTACCGATCACGCCGACGTGGCCGCGTGGAACGTTGAGGCTCCCAGCACTTCGTCCGTGTGGGCAGCTACGGGGTACGGCGGGACGCCGCACCAGACCGGTTCGGGGCGGCTCTTCGTCGATCGGCATCGCCGCGGGCTACGTGTCGCCGCGGTGGGTATGGCCTCCACCGGAGCGCTGCTGGTCGTGCTGGCCACGCTGGGCGCACCGTCGAATACGGGCGGGGATCAGCCACCGGGAGTGGTCGTGCCACCGATGGAACAGTTCACCGTCGAGCACGCCCGTTCCACGGGCGGGCTTCCGTTCGCCGAACCGGCGTCGGTTCTGGTTCCGACGCTCGGCAGCGACGAGCGTGGCGGCGGCTCGCCGGTCGGGAGTCAGGAATCCGGCCGGGGCGTCGGCGCCGCCGACGTCGCGGGGAGTATCGTCGATGCGCCTGCCAGTCCGAGCACGGGGATCGCCGGTGAGTGACCGTCTCCGGCGGGCAGGGGACGGACGGCCGCTCGGTTCCCGGCCAGGAGTGGGCACGCGCCGCGGCGCGCTGGCCGTGCCGACATTGCTGGGTGTCCTGGTCTTGCTGGTGGTGCCGGTCACGGCCGGGGCGGCACCGGACAGCCTGGCAGGGACCGACGACGCGGATGCCGTCGAGCTGCTTACCCGTTCGGCAGGGGCCCGGGACCGAATCTCGTACCAGGGGACCCAGTACGTATCGGCGTGGTCGACGTTGCGCAAGTCACAGGCCTCGGCCAGTGCCGTCGTGAAGGTCCGGCACCAAGCCGGGGGACCGACAGAAGTGGGTGTCCAGGACACCCAGACAGCAATTTTGCACGGCGAATCCGGCACGACATGGTTGGCAGACGGGGGCGGTCCGGTCGATCTGCTGATCGGCGCCTACGACGTATACCTCGTTGGGGAGGCCAGCGTCGCCGGGCGTCGCGCGGATGTGGTCGAGGCTCGCCGGGCCGACGGCTCGCTAGCGGCCCGGCTCTGGCTGGATCGGCAGACTGCGCTGTCGTTGCGGCGGGAGACCTATACCACCGCTGGTCAACTTCTGAATGCCAGCGCGTTCGTGGACATCTCGATCACGCCCGCGCCGACGTGCTGTGTGCGACATCACCTCGAGTCAGCGTGGCCGTCGAGCCCGGGCCGGCCCGCGCCAGCGGAGCCGTCGGGCCTTCGGTGGGAAGACATCACGAAGCTGCGCGAGAACGGTTTCCGCTGTCTCGAAACTCTCGGCGAGGACGTCGTTCTGTATGAAGCTCGCCAGCTCGGCGATGCCGTGCAGCTCAGCTACTCTGACGGAGTCATGTCGGTGTCGGTTTTCGAGCAACCGGGACAGCTTGATCCGCAGCGGCTCGACGGTTACGTGCCGCACGAGGTCGGCAACGGTGTGGTGTATACGCGGGAGGGACCGCCCGCCCGGTTCACGTGGTCGTCAAATGGCCAAGTGATCACCGTCGTCGCCGACGCTCCGGCCGAAATCGTCGACGACGTGTTGCGTGCCATGCCGCCGGAGAATCCCGAGGAGGTGCGCCAGGACGACGGGCTGGTCGCCCGGATCGGGCGGGGTGCGCAGAAGGTGGGCTCGTGGCTCAATCCGTTCGGATGAGCGGCGGGCCCGGACGGTTCGGATGATCTGGCAGCGGCGTTCAGCGGTGTGGCGAACTGGACGGCGTGCCGGGTGAATCGGCCCGGAGCGGCATGCAAGTCCCCGACGCCGCGCCGACTGTCGCGGGAACCACTTATGATGGCTCTTGTGAGGGGCGGTTGGTCGAACCCAGATGACGCGCACACCCATGGCCAGGACCGGCAGGGTTCGCGGTGTCCAGACCCGTGGACGGGCGGGACGTGGACCGTTTGCGAGCGGTCGGATTCCCGTCTTGGCGCCGACGAGCAGGGTATCGACCGGCCTCACGCGAGGCGAACGGCCCGGGTGTGGGCACAGCCGGAGCGGGGCAAACACGCCGTATCGATCTTGAATGATCCGGATCGCCCGGCTTCGGGCGCGGCTGGCGCGGCCGCTGCCGGTGCCCGGACCGAGCATCCGCCGAGACAGCTGCGTTTCCAGGAGCGTCGTTGGCCGTTGCTGGCGGGAGCGGCTGCATTGGCGCTGGTGGCCGGAACGGCCGGTGGATTGGCGGGTGCCCAGCTCAGCGAGCCTACCGAGGGCGTGAATGACACCGTGACCGTCATCGGGTCCGATCCGGCGCGGGTCGCTGGCCAGAGCGCCGAGTCCACGGCGGGAGTCGCGAGCGAGGTGCTGCCCAGTGTCGTCTCCATCTCGGCGTCCGACGGCACCGGTTCCGGCTTCGTCATTTCCGAGGACGGTTACATCCTGACGAACTATCACGTCGTCGCGGCCGGTACCGACGTCGAGAATCCGTCGGAGGGTGGCACCGTGGAGCTCGAGTTGCACGACGGGCGCCAGTACGACGCCGAGGTGGTCGGCACGAGCCCCAGCTATGATCTGGCCGTGCTCTCCATCGATGCCGACGATCTCGAACCCGTGACGCTGGGAGATTCGTCGACCGTGGCGGTCGGCGACCCGGTCATCGCGATCGGCAGCCCGCTGGGGTTGGAAAGCACGGTAACCAGCGGCATCATCTCGGCCCGCGAGCGCCCGGTCACCGCTGGTGAGAGCGCCGAGCGATCCTACATCAACGCGTTGCAGACCGATGCGGCCATCAATCCGGGCAACTCCGGTGGGCCGCTGGTGGATGCCGATGGCCGGGTGGTCGGCGTCAACTCCGCCATTGCCACATTGAGCCTGACGCCGGAGGTCGGCAGCATCGGTCTGGGGTTCGCGATTCCGATCGACCAAGCGCGCCGGACGGCAGAGCAACTCATCAGCGATGGTGAGGCTGTCTACCCGATCATGGGCGTTCTCCTGGACAACCGGCACGGCGGTCCGGGGGCGCGCGTTGCCGAAGGTGACGACGAGCAGCCGGGAGTCACGCCCGATGGTCCCGCCGACGCCGCGGGGGTCCAGCCCGGTGATCTCATCATCGCGTTCGAGGGTGAGCGTATCCCGTCACCGGGAGCCTTGATCGTCATGTTGCGCTCACAGCAGCCTGGCGACACCGTGACGCTGACCCTCGAGCGCGATGACCGTTCGTTCGATGTCGAGGTCACTCTGGACGAAGCCGTGGGTTGACGTTCGACGTAAGCTAGGAACACAGGCTCGATGTAGGGCGAGGTGAGTGAGATCGGCGTCGCAGAGATCGCTGTCATCTTGGTCGTTGCCTTGCTCGTGTTCGGGCCCGACCGGCTGCCCGTCATGATCAAGCAGGCCGCGGCATTCGTCCGGGATCTGCGGACCATGGTCGCCAACGCTCGCCGTGATCTCTCCAGCAGCGTGAGCGACATGGGAATCGATCAGGAAGATCTCAGGGCGCTGGGAGATCTGCGGAACCCGAGGTCGTTCGTCCGTCAGAATGTGCTCGACGGCGCCGATCTGAACAGTTTCGGTTTCGACGAGTTCGAAGAGGTCGGAGACGACCTCGACATCACCGACAAGCGCAGCCGGCAGCGCCGGGCGAACGGCAAAGCCCGTAACGGTAGCGCCAACGGGTCTCGTACGCGCGAAAAGAGCGAGTCGGCACGTGGCTCGGGAACCACCCAGCGGCGCCCGAGCTCGTCTCGCACTCGCCCGTCCGAACGTCGTAGCGGTGCACGCACGGCCGAGGAGCGAGCAGCGGCGCGGGCGAACACCGGCACCACCAGCGAAGCCGGGGCGGTGCAGACGGCATCTGCCGACGCGAACGCGAGTGGCGGCGTGGGTGCCGGTCCGGAGGCGAGCACCGGTTCGAGTGCGCCAGCCGCGCCGCAGCGTTTCGACCCCGACACCACGTGATCGGGTACGACCCCGACGCCACGTGATCAGGTATGTGAGCTGAGATCAGCCCGCGGCTGGCTGGATGTTCAGCGATACCCCTTCCAGCCCGCGGCCACGATGCGACAGCTGCCGGGCGATATCGTGCATGGCCGCCGAGGCCGGCGCCTCGGGATCCTTCAGCACGAATGGCGTGCCGAGGTCGCCGCTTTCTCGCAGTCCGATGTCGAGAGGGATCTCACCGAGCAGTGGAACATCCGCGCCGAGGCGGCGGCTCAACCCCTGGGCGACCTGCCGGCCACCTCCGGATCCGAAGAGGTCCAGGCGGTGTTCCGGCCCACAATGGGGGCACGGCATGTACGACATGTTCTCGATCACGCCGGCCACTTGCTGATGCGTCTGGATGGCGATGGCGCCGGCCCGCTCGGCGACCTCGGCGGCGGCGAGCTGCGGGGTGCTCACCACCACGATCTCCGCGTTCGGCATGAGCTGGGCCAACGAGATGGCGACGTCGCCCGTGCCAGGTGGGAGGTCGAGCAGCAAGACGTCCAGATCGCCCCAGAAGACGTCGGTGAGGAACTGCTGGAGCGCCCGGTGAAGCATGGGGCCGCGCCAGGCGACCGGCGTGTCCCGGTCCGGCTTGAACATTTCGGTGGAGATCAATTTCACGTCGTGGGCCGGGACCGGCATGATCATGTCGTCGACGACCGTGGGCCGGGACCCCTCGGCGCCCAGCATGCGGGGTGCGGAATGGCCGTAGATGTCGGCATCGACGAGCCCGACGGTCACTCCGTCGGCGGCCATGGCCGCGGCCAGGTTGGCCGTGACCGACGACTTGCCGACCCCGCCCTTGCCGGATGCGACGGCATACACTCGCGTCAGCGAATCCGGCTGAGCGAATGGCACCTCGCGTTGCTTCTGACCGCCCCGTAGCTGTTCGGAGAGCGCCTTGCGCTGCTCGTCCGACATGACATCGAGCTCAACGTCAACGGCCGTGACACCCTCGAGCGCGCTCACGGCGTTGGTCACGTCACGGGTGATGGTTTCGCGCAGTGGACAACCTGCGATGGTCAAGTAGACCTCGACGCGGACACGTCCGTCGGCGTCGATGTCGACGGATTTCACCATGCCGAGCTCGGTGATGGGGCGCCGGATCTCCGGATCCTGGACACCCGCGAGGGCTTCGGTTACCTGCTCGTTCGTGGGCGGAGAGGTCATACTTCGATGCTACGCCGCACCCGTGGCACGTCGTCCACCCGCGGCCCGCCCAGATTCGTTGAACATGAACACTGCTCGGCTAATGTGGGCGAGAAGTATTCATGATCAGCGGCGTGTGCATGGATACGGCCCTAGCTGACCACCGGAGGAGCCGTGGACGAATTCAAGCACGAGACCGGCCCTAGGGTGCGAATCAACCAGGTGGGATATCTGCCCGATGGTCCGAAGAGAGCCACGCTCGTCACCGATGCCGACGAACCGGTCGCGTGGGAACTGGTCGACGCCGGCGGCGGTGTCGCCGCCTCCGGCACGAGCGAGCCACGCGGTTTCGACGAGTCCGCCGGCCTGGACGTGCATACGATCGACTTCGGCGACGTCCCGATCCGCGGCACCGGATTCCGGCTCGCCGCCGATGGCGAGGAGAGCTACCCGTTCGATATCGACCCGGCGCTGTACGACCAGCTACGCATGGACTCGCTGGGCATGTACTACACCCAGCGGTCCGGTATCGAGATCGAATCGATCGAGATCGGCGGCGAGTTCGAGAAGGAGGAGTACGCGCGCCCAGCGGGGCACGTGTCCGAGTTCGGCGGCGACGACGTGAACCAGGGCGATTTCGGCGTGCCGTGCCTGCCGAACGAGGGCGTAACGGACCATCGGGGGAATCCGCAGCTCGGCGGCTTCGAGCATTACGGCCCCGACGGTTGGGATTGCCCGGACGGCTATACGCTGGACGCCGCCGGTGGGTGGTACGACGCCGACGACCACGGCAAGTACGTGGTGAACTCGGGTATCTCCATCTATCAGTTGCTGTCGGCCTACGAGCGCAGCCTGCGCGCGGGCGTCGTCAACGGCGTCAACGACGCTGCACTCGGCGATGCCACGCTGCTCATCCCCGAGCGTGGCAACGGCATCCCCGACATTCTCGACGAGGCGGGGTGGAATCTGGACTGGATGCTGGCCATGCAGGTTGCCGACGGCACCGCGATGCGGATCGCGGGCGAGACGTTCGATGCCGGTGGCCTGGTGCACCACAAGCTGCATGACGTGGCCTGGACCGGGCTCGACACGTTGCCGCACGAGGATCCGATGCCGCGCTACGTGCACCGGCCGTCGACGGCGGCGACGTTGAATCTCGCGGCCGCTGCGGCGCAGGGTGCGCGGTTGTTCGGCCGGTTCGACCCCGGCTACGCCGATGAGCTGCTGGCTGCGGCACGCCGGGCCTGGGAAGCGGCGAAGGAACATCCCGACATCTACGCGCCCAACACGAACGACCTCGATCCGAACCCCGGCGGTGGCCCGTACGACGACACGGAGGTGGACGACGAGTTCTACTGGGCGGCCGCACAGCTGTACCTGACGACGGGCGAGGACGAGTTCCGGGACGCCGTCCTCTCGTCGCCGTATCACGTCGGAGGTGAACGCGCGGACATCTGGCGCGCCACCGGCTTCGACTGGTGCTTCACCGCCGCGGCCGGGCGGCTCGACCTGGCCACGGTGCCGAACGATCTCCCCGGTCGCGCCGACGTCATCGATTCGGTGATCGACGGCGCCGATCGCTACCTCGCCACACAGGCAGGCCAGCCGTTCGGGCACCCGTACGATCCCGGAGACTACGACTGGGGCTCGTCCCACCAGGTGATCAACAATGCCGTGGTGATCGCGACGGCTTACGATCTGACCGGCGAGCGCGCATACCGGGACGGTGCCCTGGAAGCAATCGACTACGTGCTGGGCCGTAACGCCATCAACAACTCGTACGTCACCGGTTACGGCACGCACTGTTCGCAGCACATGCACAGCCGGTGGTATGCCTCGGCGGATCGCTTACCACCCTTCCCGCCCGGAACGCTGGCGGGCGGTCCGAACTCCCGCCTGCAGGACCTGGTGGCACGGGCGAACCTGGAGGGCTGTGCGCCGCAAGCGTGCTACATCGATCACGCCGACTCGTCGTCGACCAACGGGATAGCGATCAACTGGAATGCCGCGCTGGTGTGGTACGCGTCATGGGTGACTTACCGTGCCCGGTGGGGGCGCCGGAGCTGAACCAGCAGCACCCCGAACGCGGCAATGGCCAGGCCGGCGATCTCCCGCGATCCGAGGGACTCGTCGAGGAAGATCCATGCGAGGACGGCGATCTGGATCAGCATGGTGTTGTTGATCGCGTTCGATTCCGCGGCGCCGAGAGTCCGCAGCGTCAGGTTCCAGAGCGTGAAGGCGAACGCCGTGTTCACCACGGCGAGCCAGGCGATGATCGCCCAGCTGGCCGCGCTCAGTGCCGGCATTCCCTGGGTGGCGATACCGCTGGCCAGCAGGGCCAGCGAGCCGATGCCCATGCTGACGACCGTGACGAGGAGAGGGCTGAGCTGGCCGCCCCGGTTGGCCGCGCGGCCCAGGACTGCCGCAGCCGCGTTGGCGAGGACGCCGCACGCGGCGATGCCGATGCCGACGGCCTGTTGAGCGGGAACGTCGACCGGATACAGGAACGCGGCGGCGCCGGCGATGTAGAGGGCTATCCCTCCCCACTGGAGCGCTCGGGGTCGCTCGGAAAGGAAGGCGATGCCGAGCCACGCGACGACGACCGGGGTGAAGCTCAGGAGCAGGCTGGTCATGGTCGCCGGCAACCTGTCCAGGGCAAGGAACTGGGCACCTTGGGTGACGGTGTACCAGACCAGGCCGAGGGCGGCGAGCCGCAGCCAGTCCCGATGGCCGAGTGCGCGGATGGCGCCGAGGTGGTGGCGGCGGAGCAGGAGCGGAAGCAGGCACAGGAAAGCCAGCACGTAGCGCAGGCCGGCAAAGGTCAGCGCGGGAATCTCGTCGAGACCTGTCTTGATCAGAACCCAGGACGTCGACCACAAGAAGGTGACGAGTAGCGCCTGGAGCACGGCACGCAGGTGAGCGGAGCCGCGTGGCGCTGGTGCGGCGTCGGAGAGGGACACGAGTGAGCCTTTCGGGAGTCGGCACGTCAGTATCGACGTCCGCCTGTCCCCTCGAGGCTTTTGTCCAGTGAGGTGCGGGGCCGGCGGCCGGTGCGCTCTCGTTGTGGGCAGTGCCCGTCCACGTCGAACGGGCGGCGAACGCACGCGCCCATCGGCTTTCTGCGGCGCTCGGACCAGGCCAGCACGTCAGGCATCACGGCTGCGGAACCCTAGCCGCCCTTCAGCAGACGACGCCGAGTCTAGCGAGAGTGGTCGTGCGCTGACGAGACGGTACCGGCGTATGAAGCTCGTGGCCATTCGAACTTGATCGCAGCCATATGCCTCGAAATGCAATATAACGGATTGGTCGCGCTCGATATGCGATCGTGCAGAGTTGTTTACCGTCAGTTCGCACGTGAGTAGCATCCGAGGCGCTACGAAGCGAAATCCTGAATTCGGTCCGGCCGTCCGGTCTGGCGGTCACGACGGGGACGCCCGCGCATGCCGGGCAGATGCGTCGTGCATAAGGTATTCCAGGTTTTTCCGATCTCGTCGCAAGGAGTGCGTGTCAATGAAGATCACAAGATGGCTCGCGGTGGTCGCGGCTGCCGCGCTGGTCGCCGCGTGTGGCGGTGACGACGGCGACGGCGAGGGCGAGGACGCGACGGCGGACGAGTGGCCAGAAGAGATCACGCTCGTGTTCACCCCGTCGAGCGAGCAGCAGCAGCTGGTCGATGACGCAGAGCCTCTTGCCGAGATGCTCGAGGAGCGGATCGAGATCGACGTCGAGCCGCACGTGGCGACCGACTACGCGGGTGTGATCGTCGCCCTGGAGGCGGGACAGGCCGGCGTGGCGGGTGGACTTGGGCCGCAGCAGATGGTGCAAGCCGAGTCCCAGGCCGACGCCGAATTGATCTTGCAGTCCGAACGATTCGGTGACGTCGAGTACGTCACGCAATGGTTCACCAACGACCCCGACACGTACTGCGACGACGAACCGGTCGACGTCGACGGGTACCTCTTCTGCAACGGCGTCGACGAGGCCGAGGTTGCCGCCGACGGCCCGATCGCCGAGGACGCGATCACGAAGGTGGCCGGCACGGAGATGGCGTTCGTGGACCAGGGCTCCGCGTCCGGACATCTCGTGCCGTCGTTGCAGCTGTTCGAGGCGGACATCGACCCGCAGGAAGGCGTCGAACCGGTTTTCGCGGGCGGTCACGACAACTCCGTGCTCGCGGTCTACCGTGGTGACGCGGAGGTCGGCGTGTCGTACAACGACGCGCGGGAAGACGTCGCGGACCAGGCCGAGGACGTCGGCCAGGAGGTTGTGGTGTTCGCGTGGTCGCCGCCGATCCCCAACGACGGCTTCGCCGTGGCGTCCGATCTTCCCGAAGACCTCAAGGATGCGATCTCCGAGGCGTTGATGGACATCGCGTCGACGCCGGACGGGCAGGAGTTGCTGAACGAGCTTTACAACATCGACGACTTGGTTCCGGTCGACAGCGAGGCCTACGACCCGATCCGGACCCTCGTGTCCGAGCTCGGAGAGCTCCTCGAAGATTGATCATGTCAACTCGCGGTCGGGTGGGTATACTCACCCGACCGCGACAGCATCACCAGGAGCGCCATGATTCGCTTCGACCAGGCAACGGTGACCTACCGGGGTGGGGTGACCGCGCTGGACCATGTCGACGTCGAGATCCCAGACGGGGAGTTCGTCGTGATCGTCGGGCTCTCGGGCGCGGGAAAATCGACGCTGATCCGCGCGGTGAACGGTCTGGTGCCGCTGACGAGCGGCACCGTGAACGTCGGTGATCGGGACGTCGGCCAGCTCACCAAGCGGCAATTGCGGGCACTGCGTGCCGACGTGGGCATGATCTTCCAGCATTTCAACCTGGTGGACCGGACGACGGTGCTCAACAACGTGTTGATGGGCCGGCTGAACCGGGTGCCCAGCTGGCGTTCGATGCTCGGCTGGTGGGGCGGCGACGAGGTCGAGCTCGCCATGCAGTCGCTCGAAGTCGTGGAGATTGTCGACAAAGCTTACATCCGCGCGGCCAATCTCTCGGGTGGGCAGCAGCAGCGGGTGGGAATCGCCCGCGCCCTGGCGCAGCAGCCGAGCGTCTTGCTCGCCGACGAGCCGGTGGCCTCGCTGGATCCTCCGACATCGCACTCGGTGATGCGTTACCTGCAGAAGGTGAACCGGGAACTGGGCATCACCACGCTGGTGAACTTGCACTTCCTCGATCTCGCCCGGGAGTACGCCGACCGCATCATCGGGTTGCGCGGCGGCAGGGTGATGTTCGATGGTCCCGGTTCGGCCGCCGACGAGAAGGTCTTCGAGAAGATCTACGGGCGTAGCCTGACCGCCGACGACGTGCTTGAGGCCGAGGCGTCGCTGTGAGCCAGGTCGAGCACGACGACGCCGGGCCGCCGGCGGCGAGCACGGCGCCGGGAGCGCAGCGGCCGAAGCGGCCCCGGCCGAGCCCGTTCCTGGTGGGAGGCTTCGCCGGGCTGCTGGCCATGACCATCGCCACCGGTGCGGACTGGGAATTCGGCATCGGGTTCTCCCTGATCGAGGTCTGGGACGGGTTCACGCGCTCGAATTCGCCCATGCGTGGCCTGGCGGAGATCGACCTTGGCTCGTTGCTCGGGAGCCGGGCGCGAGACGGGTTCCTGGAGACCGTTCAGATGGCCGTGATCAGCACCATTGCCGGTGCCCTGGTGGCGCTTCCGCTGGCGCTGTTCAACTCCAAGCTGGGTGCGCCCAACCGGGTTGCCTACGCGCTGGTGAAACTGTTTAACAACATCATCCGTTCGATTCCGGATCTGCTGTGGGCGCTGCTGTTCGTGGCGGCGGTCGGTATCGGTGCGCTGCCCGGCATACTTGCCCTGTTCTTCTTCTCGATCGGCGTGGTCACCAAGCTGACATCGGACACGATCGACGGCATCGACCACGGTCCCGTCGAAGCCGCGCGGGCCAGCGGAGCATCCCACCTGCAGGTGCTGCGTGTCGCGGTCGTGCCGCAGGTACTGCCCGCCTACACCTCGTTTTCCATGTACTGCTTCGAACTCAACCTGCGCGCATCGGCCGTCCTCGGCTTCGTCGGTGCCGGCGGCATCGGGGCCGTCATCGACTTCTACCGCGGTCAGGGACAGTGGGACCGGGTCTGGGGTGTCGTGGTGGGCTTTCTCATCGTCGTCATCGTCGTCGAGCGGATCTCGATGGCGCTGCGGAGGCGGTTGCTGTGACGGGCACGCAGGCACCGACCGCGGCGGAGAAGCGGTTCGAGCAGGCGGTGCGGCCGGAGAAGCCGTTCAACTGGTTCCGCCTGATCGTGACGGCGGGCGTTGTGGGTGGTTTCCTGATCGGCGCGCTGAGCGTGGACGCCAACTGGCCCCGCCTGACCGAGATGCCGGGCGAGCTGTGGAACATGGCGGTCTTGATGTTTGGCGAACTCGACCTCGCCGACGTGCCCGATGCCGCCGAATCCATGTGGGAGTCGGTGGCCATCGCCTGGCTTGGCACGATGATTGCCGCGGTTCTCTCCTTTCCGCTGGCATTTCTGGCTGCCCAGAACATCTCGGGGCGGGTGAGCGTGGGTGTCACCCGGCAGCTGCTGAACGTCCCGCGCGCGATACCGGAGATCATCTTTGCTGTCGCGCTCATCCCGATCTTCGGGCTGGGGCCGCTGGCCGGGACGATCGCGATCGGGCTCAGCTCGACGGGAACGATCGGCAAGCTCTCGGCGGAGATCATCGAGGGAAGCCAGCGCGGCCCGATCGAGGCCGCGGACGCGTCGGGTGCGACGACGTTGCAGCGGATACGCTGGGCGGTCCTCCCGCAGGTGATGCCGGAGATCATCGCCTTCTGGCTCTACCGCTTTGAGATCAACATCCGCGCGTCGGCCGTCCTCGGCGTGGTCGGGGCGGGCGGTATCGGCACGATGCTCCAGCAGAACATCGAATTCCGCGAGTGGGGTACGGCCGGGATGGCGTTGATCGTCGTGGTGCTCGTGACGATCGTGATCGACACGGTCTCCGGCATGATCCGCCGCCGGATCATCCGCGGCCCCAAGACCAAGACGAGTTCGGCGCGGGACACGCGCACCGACGCCATGTTCTGAAAGCTCGTCTCCTGACGGACCCGCCGGGCAGCTCGCTCAGGTGAAGAATCTCCACTCGAATCGGCACATGGCAAGACGGATGTCTCGCATCATGGACGGCTTGCGCCATATCCTTCGCTGCGTGCCCACACTGGAAGGGCCGTTGTGCCGCCGCCGAGCCACGGGCGGGGTGCCGGGTGAGGCGGTGACACCGCACGAAGGAGGAGGTAGATGAACACGCTCAGGGTGGCGCTCCTCGGCTGTGGAGTGGTCGGCTCGGAGATCGCGCGCCAGATGGTCGAGCATGCGGACGACCTCGCCGCTCGTGTGGGTGCGCGGCTCGAGCTCGCGGGCATTGCCGTGCGCCGGCTCGACCGGGACCGTTCGGACACGGGCGTCGACCCCACGTTGTTCACTACCGATGCGGTGGAGCTGGTCAGCCGCGACGACGTGGACGCCGTCGTCGAGGTGATCGGCGGTATCGATCCGGCGCGCAGCCTGATCCTCACGGCGATGGAGCAGGGCAAGTCGGTGGTGACGGCGAACAAGGCGCTGCTTGCCGACGACGGTTTCGCCCTGCACGCTGCCGCCGAGAAGCATGACGTGGATCTGTATTACGAAGCCGCCGTCGCCGGGGCGATCCCGCTGTTGCGGCCCCTGCGCGAGTCGCTCGTCGGAGACCACGTCAACCGGGTGCTCGGCATCGTGAACGGCACCACCAACTACATCCTCGATCAGATGGACACGCATGGCGCCGGCTTCGCCGAGGCCCTCGAAGAGGCGCAGGCGCTGGGCTACGCCGAGGCCGATCCCACGACGGACGTCGAGGGATACGACGCGGCCGCCAAGGCGGCGATCCTCGCCGGCATCGCCTTTCATTCTCCGGTCACGCTGGCCGATGTTCACCGTGAAGGCATGAGTGGCGTGACGGCATCGGATGTCGCCAGTGCCAAGGCGATGGGTTCGGTCGTGAAACTGCTCGCGATCTGCGAGCTCGCTCCGGAAGGCGACGCCGTCGGCGTGCGCGTGCACCCGGCGATGATCCCGCGCGAGCACCCGCTTGCGGGTGTGCGCGGCGCCTACAACGCCGTTTTCGTCGAGGCCGAGTACGCCGGTCAGCTCATGTTCTACGGTCCGGGAGCCGGGGGAGCCCCGACGGCCAGCGCCGTGCTGGGTGACGTGGTGACCGTCGCACGCAACCGGCTCGGTGGCGTGACCGGCCCGGGAGGCTCCTGGTATGCGGAGCGGCCGGTACGGCCGACGGGCGAGACGGTCACGCGCTATCACATCAGTCTCGACGTGGCCGACCGCCCGGGCGTGCTCGCCGCGGTGGCGGCCGTGTTCGCCGAACAAGGCGTGTCGATCGAGACCGTACGCCAGCGAACCGAGGATTCCGGCGACGCCGAACTCGTCGTCGTCACCCACCAGGCCACTGACGACGCCCTCTCGGCGACGGTGCGCGGGCTGACGGACCTCGCGACGGTGCGTGACGTCATGTCGGTGATGCGTGTCGAGGGCGAATGACGGTGTCCGACGGCGCCGTGAATAATGGTGCCGTGACCGATGGAATGGTGGAAGCCGTGCCCCGTACCCGGCTGTGGCGCGGGGTGATCGACGAGTATCGAGATCGGCTGCCGGTGTCTGCCGGCACGCCCGTGGTGACGCTGCGCGAAGGCGGCACGCCGTTGGTGCCGTCGCCGTGGTTGTCCGCCCAGACCGGATGTGACGTCCACTTGAAGGTGGAAGGCGTCAACCCGACGGGCTCGTTCAAGGATCGCGGCATGACGGTCGCCGTGTCCAAGGCTGCCGAAGAGGGCGCGGAAGCCGTCGTCTGCGCCTCGACCGGCAACACCAGCGCGTCGGCCTCGGCCTATGCGGTTCGTGCTGGCATGCGGCCGATCGTGCTGGTTCCGGACGGGAAGATCGCCGGGCCGAAGCTGGCACAGGCGGTCGTGCACGGCGGGATCATCGCCTCGGTTGACGGCAACTTCGACGACTGCCTCCGCCTCGCCCGAGAGCTCGCCGAGACCTACCCGGTGGCGCTGGTCAACTCGGTCAACCCGTATCGGCTGGCCGGGCAGAAGACTGCGGCTTTCGAGATCGTCGACGATCTCGGGGATGCTCCGGACATTCACGTCTTGCCGGTCGGTAACGCCGGGAATATCTCGGCCTACTGGATGGGTTACCGGGAGTACGGCGCCGACGGCATGAGCACGCGCCTTCCGATGATGTGGGGATTTCAAGCTGCCGGAGCGGCGCCGCTGGTGCACGGTGCTCCGGTCGAGATGCCGGACACCGTGGCCAGTGCGATCCGCATCGGCAGCCCGGCCTCGTGGGAGAGCGCCGTGCAGGCGCGCGACGAATCCGGTGGCCTGATCGACATGGTCACCGACGAGCAGATCCTCGCCGCACAGCAGGAACTGTCCGGGCGTGAGGGACTGTTCGTCGAGCCTGCATCCGCTGCCGGCGTGGCGGGCCTGTTGCACTACGCCCAGCACGGTCGGCTCGACCCGGCCCGGCGCGTGGTCGTCACGGTCACGGGCCACGGCCTGAAGGATGTCGACACCGCCAGCTCCTTCTACGGCGAGATTCGCCCGTATCCGGTGGCGGCCGATGCGGACGACGCGGCCGAAGCGCTCGGTCTGACGCGGTGACACGAGCGGTACGGGTTCGGGTTCCGGCCACGGCCGCCAACATCGGCCCTGGTTTCGATGCGCTGGGCCTGGCCTTGGGCATGTACGACGTTGTCGACGTCGCGGCGGACACGCGTACCGGCGCGGAACCGCGTTCCCCGCTGGTACGCGTGTCCGTTGCCGGGAACGGCGCGGATGACGTGCCCCGGGACGAGAACCATCTGGTCGCACGGTCGGTGCTGAGCGCGCTCGCCGAATTCGGCAAGCAGCCGTCGATGCTCGATGTGCACTGTCACAACGTGATACCGCACGGCCGCGGGCTGGGTTCGTCGGCGGCCGCGATCGTCGCCGGAGTGCTCGCCGCCCGCGAGCTGGCCGGCGGTGAGATCACCGACGACGCCGTGTTGCAGCTGGCCAATCGTCTCGAGGGCCATCCCGACAACGTCGCACCGTGTCTGTTCGGAGGTCTCACGATCGCGTGGATCGACGACGCGGGCATGGCGCGCGCCACCCGCAGGGACGTTCATCCAGATGTCCGGCCCATGGTGTGCGTGCCATCGACGTCGTTGGCCACCGAGACTGCCCGGGGGCTTCTTCCGGCGTCGGTGCCACACGCCGATGCCGTACACAATGCGGGGCGCGCGGCCCTGCTCGTCGATGCTCTCACGGATCGGCCGGAGCTCCTGCTCGACGCCACCGAGGACCGTCTTCACCAGGCATACCGTGAGCCGGCGATGCCGGAGACCCTGGCGTTGGTGCGCACCATGCGCCGTCATGGGCTCGCCGCGGTCGTCTCCGGCGCCGGCCCGTCGGTGCTGGTGCTCGCCAGAGACGAGGATGAGGGGCGCGTGCGTGAGCTGGGGGCGGGGTGGCACGTGTCGACCTTGACGGTCGAGCATGCAGGCGCCACGATAGAAACACGGGCAGACGATATGCTGGGCTCACGACCAGCCGACACGTCGTGATTCGTGCCCCGGGGGGTCTGGTCTGGGTCTCAGTGCCCAATTCGTGCTACGCTCATACAGCACCGACGCACTGTTTGGTCGGTTAAACCATGGCGTAGCGGAATCTCTGCAGTGAGCCGTGGATCTGAGAACCCTCTTCCAGGGCTTACGAGCGCTAAGTTCCAAAACGAGGTTGACCACCAGTGTCATCGTGCATGATCACACGTCCTCGAGGGTGGAGCCCTCGAGGTGTTAGGCGCACCGGCATGACAGACGGAGCCGGTGCTGGCCCAGGGAAGGACCCTGAGTGACAAACACCGAAATTCCCGGCGTCTCCGAGGCGCTGGATCCCCAGACTGAACAATCGGCAGAAGAATCTGCTCAGGCCAAGCGGCAGCGTCGTCGTGCCCCTGGTCTCGAGGGCATGGTGCTCGCAGAGCTCCAGCAGGTAGCGAGCCAGCTGGGCATCAAGGGTTCTGGCCGAATGCGCAAGGCGCAGCTGATCGACGCCATCAAGGCCGCTCAGACCGACGGCCCGGCGCCGCGGTCGGCCACCACGTCCACGCAGTCCGCCGCATCGCAGGCGGAGGGAGCGGATTCCGCGACGCAGGAGTCCGCCGGCGAGTCGGACGGTGGCGCGGCTGGACAGGCGGCTCGGCGCGGACCACGGCGGGCTGGCCGGGCTCAATCGGCGCCGGCTGGTCACGACGATGCGCAGCAGACGGGCGACGCGAGCGGGGCCGCCACGTCGCGGGACGAGAGCGGCGCATCGCGCGACGGCTCCCCGTCCGACAGTGGCCAGGGCACGCGCGAGCGGAATCGCACCGGCGACGATGCGTCGGCGCCCGAGCGGTCGGGTGATCGCGACCAGGGCCGCAAGCAGGACAATCGCCAGGAGAACCGGCGGGACAACCGTCAGGAGAACCGGCGGGACAACCGGCAAGACAACCGCCAGGACAGCCGGCGAGGCGAGGGCGACGACAATCGGCGCCAGGACAACCGGCAAGACAACCGCCAGGAGAACCGGCAAGACAACCGCCAGGACGATCGGCAGGACAGCCGGCGGGGCGAGGGCGACGACAACCGCCGCCAGCAAGGTGGTGGCCGGCCCGACGATGACGACGATCAGAGCGGTCGGCGTCGGCGGCGCCGGGACCGCGGGCGCGGTGGGCGCGACCGCCGCAGCCGTGATCGCCCCGACGAGCCGCAGATTCTCGACGACGACGTCCTGATTCCGATCGCCGGTATCCTCGACGTCCTCGACAACTACGCGTTCGTCCGCACGTCCGGATACCTGCCCGGTCCCAACGACGTGTACGTGTCGCTGGCGATGGTTCGCCGGTACGGTTTGCGCAAGGGCGATGCGATCACCGGCGCGGTCCGGCAGCCTCGCGAAGGCGAGAAGCAGCAGAAGTTCAATGCGTTGGTCCGGGTGGACACTATCAACGGTGCCGATCCGGAGACGGGCAAGCAGCGTTCGGACTTCTCCAAGCTCGTGCCGCTGTATCCACAGGATCGGCTGCGCATGGAAACCGATCCTGGCCAGCTCTCGACCCGGGTCATCGATCTGGTTGGCCCGATCGGCAAGGGGCAGCGCGGCCTCATCGTCTCGCCGCCGAAGGCCGGTAAGACGATGATCATGCAGTCGATCTGCCATGCGATCACCGCGAACAACCCGGAATGCCACCTCATGGTGGTTCTCGTCGACGAGCGGCCCGAGGAGGTCACGGACTTCCAGCGCTCGGTCAAGGGCGAGGTTATCTCCTCGACGTTCGACCGCCCCGCCGACGACCACACCACGGTGGCCGAGCTCGCCATCGAGCGGGCGAAGCGTCTCGTCGAGCTGGGTCACGATGTCGTCATCCTGCTCGACGGCATCACCCGGTTGAGCCGGGCCTACAACCTCTCGGCGCCCGCCAGCGGGCGCATCCTCTCCGGTGGTGTGGACTCCAGCGCGCTGTACCCGCCGAAGAAGTTCTTCGGTGCGGCTCGAAACATCGAGGACGGTGGTTCGCTGACCATCCTCGCCACGGCGCTGATCGAGACCGGCTCCAAGATGGACGAGGTCATCTTCGAGGAGTTCAAGGGCACCGGGAACATGGAACTCCGGCTGCGCCGCGATCTCGCCGACAAGCGGATCTTCCCGGCCATCGACGTCGACGCGTCGGGCACGAGGCGCGAGGAGATCCTCGTGTCGAAGGAAGAGCTCAGGATCATCTGGCAGCTACGCCGTGTGTTGTCGGCGCTCGATTCGCAGCAGGCCGTGGAGCTCTTGCTGGACCGGTTGAAGGGGACGAAGAGCAACGCCGAGTTCCTCATGACGGTCCAGAAGAACATGCCCACCGTCGGTGGAAACGGCTCGAAGGACGAAGACTAGCGGTTTTCACCCCCGCCACGCCGTGACGCCCCGACGTCCTGGCCGTCGGGGCGTCCGGGTGCGTTTGGTGATGGTGAGCAGGGGTGGAATACTAGATCGGTGGTGCCGGTTCACGGTGTGGCGGTCAGGACCCATCGACCCGGCACCAGAAGAGATCCAGGAGTGAATTCCCATGAAGAGCGACATCCATCCGTCGTACGTCGAGACGACGGTCACCTGTACCTGTGGCAACACCTTTACCACGCGTAGCACGGCCGAGAACGGCGCGATCCACGCTGACGTGTGCTCGAAGTGCCATCCGTTCTACACGGGCAAGCAGAAGATCCTCGATACCGGAGGCCGCGTCGCCCGGTTCGAGTCTCGCTATGGCAAGAGGCGGTCCTCCGGCTCGAAGTAGCTCGACGTCGGGCGTGTCCCGGATGGCCCGGCGACATGCCGGTGCGGGCGCACGCCGCGTGGCGCGTGCGCCCGCATTGTCGTTGTGCGGCCCGGTGCCGCCCAGGTGGCTACCTGGGCGGCGCGCCGCGATCGGAGGCGAGCGAGTGATGCCAGGCGAGCCGGTGGCCTGCAGGTGAGAAAGGAACGGGCAATGTTCGAGGGCGTCCAGGCGCTCGAGGCCGAGTTCGAGGATCTCGAACATCGGCTCGCCGACCCCGCCGTGCATGCCGACCAGGGCCAGGCCAAGCGGCTCAGCCGCCGGTACGCCGAGTTGACGCCGGTGATCAAGACGTACCGGGCATGGCAGCAGGCGCACGCGGATCGGCGTGCGGCGCTGGAGCTGGCATCGGACGACTCCGCGTTCGTCGCCGAGGCCGACGAGCTCGAAGCGCGCGCGGACCAGCTGGCCGACCAGCTGCGCGTGCTGTTGCTGCCACGCGATCCGCACGACGGCCGGGACGCGATCGTGGAGATCAAGGCCGGTGCCGGTGGCGAGGAATCGGCACTGTTCGCTGGTGATCTGCTGCGGATGTACATGAAGTATGCCGAGCGGGTTGGCTGGAGCACCGAGATTCTCGACTCCGAGGAATCGGATCTGGGTGGATACAAGGACGTCACGCTGGCCGTCAAGGCCCGCGGCACGCCGGAACCGGGAATGGCGCCGTATGCCCGGTTGAAGTTCGAAGGTGGCGTGCACCGGGTGCAGCGGGTACCGGTGACGGAGAGCCAGGGACGGATTCACACCTCGGCTGCCGGCGTACTGGTGCTGCCCGATGTCGAAGACGAGACAGAGGTCGAGATCAACACGAACGATCTGCGAATCGACGTGTTCCGTTCCTCTGGACCGGGCGGGCAGAGCGTCAACACCACCGACTCGGCAGTACGTATCACCCACCTGCCCAGCGGTATCGTGGTCTCCTGCCAGAATGAGAAGAGCCAGCTGCAGAACAAGGAACAGGCTCTTCGCAGGCTGCGTGCCCGGCTCCTCGCCGCAGCGCAGGAGGAGGCCGAGCGAGAGGCCGCGGACGCGCGGCGTAGCCAGGTCCGCACGGTTGACCGTTCGGAACGCGTCCGCACGTACAACTTCCCGGAGAACCGGATCAATGACCATCGCATCGGTTTCAAGGCGCACAATCTGGACATGGTGCTGGAAGGGGAACTCGAAGCGGTGATCCAGGCGCTGGTGGACGCGGACACCGACGCCCGGATCGGGTCGTCCGATGCCGCGGGTGAGGGGTGAGGCCGCGATGCTTGCCGGGCGCGAGGAGAGGCGACGATGACGGCTTCGACGTCGCTTCGCGAACGCGTCGAGGCGGCGGCCCGGCAACTCGCCGAGGCCGGCGTGCCGTCTCCACGGCACGATGCTGAGATGCTGGCTGCGCACGCCCTGGGCATCGACCGTCCGGAGCTGGCGGTGCGGCTGGCGCGGCACGACGCATCGCAGGAGGCCGCTGACAGCTATTCCGAGCTCGTCGCCCGCCGCGCCAAGCGAGAGCCGCTGCAGCACATCACCGGAACGGCACACTTTCGCCAGCTCACGCTCAGCGTCGGGCCCGGCGTCTTCATCCCCCGCCCGGAAACCGAGCTGACAGCAGGCGCGGCGATCGATGCCGCGCGCGCGATCGTCGACAGCGGTGGGGTGCCCGTCGTCGTCGACATGTATGCCGGCTCGGGAGCCATCGCGATCTCGGCCGCCCACGAGGTGCGGCCATGCGTGGTGCACGCTGTCGAGTCCGACGACGACGCCATCGCGTGGCTGCGTCGCAACGCATACGGAGCCTCGGTGGTGGTCCACCGTGACGACGTCGGCGGAGTCTGCGATCGGAGCATGTCGATGCTGCTCGGAACGGTCGACGTGGTCGTGGCGAACCCGCCATACGTGCCCGTGGGAGCCGGCATCCGAGATCCCGAAGTGGCCGAGCACGATCCACCGGTCGCGCTGTGGGCCGGGGACGACGGGCTGGACGCCCTGCGCGTGCTCGAATCGGCGGCGGCACGGCTGCTCCGTCCGGGAGGAGTGGTGGTGGCCGAGCATGGCGACACGCAAGGCGAGCCGGCGGTTGAGCTGTTCACCGATACGGGACGCTGGGCCGATATCGCCGACCACCTGGACCTGAACGGGCGTCCGCGTTACGTGACGGCCCGCCTGGCGTGGGCTGCGGGTGACGGCGGGTGATGGCGCTGAACGTCCGAGACGTCGCTGGTGGTTAAATACTCGACGTGGCACTGCTTTATGACTGCAAGGACGACACGAAACGCACGCGGGGTATCAGCGTGGCCGTCCGGGCGGTGCGCGCGGGCCGGCTCGTCGTTCTCCCGACGGACACCGTGTATGGCATCGGTGCGGACGCATTCACTCCCGACGCCATCGCCAAGCTGCTCGATGCGAAGGGCCGTGGACCGGACATGCCGGTGCCCGTCCTGGTCGGCACGACTGAGGCGTTCACAGCCGTTGCCGTGACGAACGAGGCGGCCGAGGCGCTGGCGGCGGTCTTCTGGCCGGGTGGTCTGAGCCTGCTGTGTCACGAGCAGCCGTCGCTGGACTGGAATCTCGGCGACACCGGCGGGACCGTCGTCGTCCGGATGCCCGAACACGATGTCGCGCTGGAGGTACTGCAAAAGACCGGGCCCATGGGTGTGAGCAGCGCCAATCTCTCCGGGAACCCGCCATCTACCTCAGCTGGGCAGGCCCGGGAACAGCTGGGTGATGCGGTCGCGGTGTATCTGGAGGCGGGTCCCACCGTGTCGGACACGCCCTCCACCATCGTCGACGTGACCGGTGACGTGCCGACGGTGGTGCGCCTCGGCGCGATCGGTCTGGACGAGCTGCGCTCCGTCGTTCCGGAGATTGTCGGGCCTGACGACGAGCCGGGCGCGCCCGCTGGTCCGGAAGAAACCGAGGAGGAGGCGCGAGCCCGGCGCGAAGCGGAGCGAGCGGCTGCGGACGAGAACGAGAACGATGTCGGGCCCGCTGCCGGGAGTTCCGGCGACGAGACGGCGCCGGGCTAGGGGCACGACGTGTGGTTCGCGCGTGATGTCCGCCGGGAGCTGGCCGGTACGACGATGGAGCGAGACATCGGTGTGATGGCTCTATGCGGTTGAAAGGCGCTGTTGTGCGGTGCGAGAGTACCTGCTGACCTTCTTCGTCGCCGCTTCCATCACGTATCTGATGGTGGGGCTGTGCGGGCGGATAGCGCACTGGGTCGGTGCCGTGCCACCCACCCGGGATCGCGATGTGCATCACGACCCGATCCCGCGGCTCGGTGGCTTGGCCATGCTCGCCGGTGTCCTGGGCGCCATGCTGGTGGCGAGCTATCTCCCGCGAATGCGCGCCGTGTTCGCCGAGTCCACGGATGCCCAGGCACTGATCACCGCGGTGATCGTCATCTGTGTGCTGGGTGCGGCCGACGACATCTGGGATCTGTCGGCGCTGGCGAAGTTCGCTGGCCAGCTCCTCGCTGCGGGCTTGCTCGTGGTCCAGGGTGTGGAGTTGCTGTGGTTGCCGTTGCCGAACGGCGTGTTCACTCTCGATCCCGCACAGCGGGCCATCCTGACAGTGATCTTGGTTGTCGGGGCGATCAATGCCGTCAACTTCGTTGATGGTCTCGACGGCCTGGCGGCGGGCGTCGTCGGCATTGGAGCCGCGGCGTTTTTCTCGTATGCCTATCTGCTGGCCGTGGAGGGTGGCGAGACCCGGATGACCACTCCGGCCCTCACCGCGGTGGTCCTGATGGGCGTCTGCGCGGGGTTCTTGCCGTACAACATCCATCCGGCCCGCGTGTTCATGGGCGATTCGGGTGCGATGCTGCTCGGCCTGTTGCTTGCCGCCGGATCCATCACGTTGACCGGGCGATCGGCGAGCCAGGACGTCGAGGAGTCGAGTTTTCTGCTCACCTTGCTGCCGTTGGTGTTGCCCGCGGCGGTGATCGCGTTGCCGTTTCTCGACATGCTCATGGCAGTGGTGCGGCGCACACGTGCGGGCCGCTCGCCGTTCGCGCCGGACAAGCAGCACCTTCATCACCGTCTGTTGCAAGTCGGTCACTCTGTGCGGCGTGCGGTTATGATCATGTGGGTCTGGGCGGCACTCGTGTCCGGTGGCGTAGTCACCATCGCCCTCGTGGGCGGCTGGACGACGTACGCGCTGCTGGGTATCGCAATTCTGGCCCTGCTCGCCTTCACCATGCGCCGTCCACGCCGATTGCTCCAGCGCACGCCGGCGTCGGCCGGGGCTGACGGTGACGCCTGATCGCGGGCCGCGTCCGTGTCCCTACCTCGCCCGTGACGGGCGGAGCCAGACCACGTAGGCTGTAGGCTCGTGTCCGATACGATGCCTACGCCAGCGCCGGAGTCGAGCTCAGCGGCCGCCTCGCCGCGGCCGGGGACGTCGTCGTTCATCCGCCCCATGCGTCACGTGCTGGCCGTCACCGGCGGCGGCCTGGCCGTGCTGCTGCCCGTCGCCACCGTCGTGGGATGGCTGGCGGGCGGGCGTGATATCGGTCTCGGAATCCTTGTCGGGCTGGCCGTGCCCGCCGTGTTCTTCGGTATTACGGTGTTGACCGGCATGCTTGCCGCACGGCTCGACAACGCACCCTTCGTCGGCGTGGTCATGGCCGCATGGGTGGTCAAAATGGGTGGACTGCTCGCGATCATGGCGGTCCTCCGCGACGCCGGATTCTTCCACCGGACAGCTTTCTTCATCGCTTTCGTCGTCGGCGTGACCGGCTGGCTCGCCGCCGAAGTGATCGTGTTGCTGCGAAGCCGCGTGCCGTACGTGGAAGTAGCCCCACGGGCCGAAGCGGCGGAGGAAGCAGCCGGATCGGATGCCCTCTCCACCGGAGGGGCCAGGGGTGTGTGACGGGGCGATGTGTATGGCTTGGTATGGTCGGAGCGATCCATGAGCGCCCGGACACACACTCCGCACGGTGGGGAGTCGATCGTCTGGCACATCATGGGCACCCTGATCGCCGGGCCCGCCCTGTATGGGCTGATCGGCTTTGGGGTGGACGAAATCGCTGGCGTGTCGTTCGGACTGCCGATCGGCATCGTCATCGGTTTCGTGTTGTCGGGTTACATCATCTATATACGCTACGGCCGGGAAGCTGCCCCGGGCCCTGATCCAAACGGAGAAGACCCTGAGCACACTCACGACGACGGTTACCATCGCCGCTGAGGACGACGGCTTCCACGCTCCGTCGCTGGCCGACTTCTTCCCACCGGCGATCATGTTCGAAGGCACGCTCTTCGAATTCACCCGTGTGAATCTGATCCAGCTGATCATGACGGTGGCGGTCGCGTCGTTCTTCATCGTGGCGTTCCGCAACCCAAAGATCGTTCCGCGAGGTGTGCAGAACCTCGGTGAATTGGCCGTGCAGTTCGTGCAGACCCAGATCATCGATATGATCATGGGTGTTTCGGGACGGCGCTACTTGCCGTATCTGGCCACCTTGTTCTTCTTCATCCTGGCCATGAACTTGGCTGGCCTTGTGCCCTTCTTGAACTTGGCGGGCACGAGCGTCGTCGCCATTCCCCTGATGTTCGCCATCGTCGCCTGGCTCACTTTCAATATCGCGGGGATTCGCAAACACGGGTTCGTCCCGTACCTGAAGACGAACCTGTTTCCGCCCGGTGTGCCGAAGCCGGTTTACGTGCTGCTGACGCCCATCGAATTTCTCTCCACGTTCATCCTGCGGCCGGTCACACTGACGATCCGTCTGCTTGCGAACATGATGGCCGGGCACCTGATGCTCGTGCTGTTCTTCTCGGGAGCGACATATCTGCTGCTGGATGCCGAATGGTTCCTGAAACCCTTCGGTTTGGGCGCCGCGGCGATGGGTTTCTTCATCACGGCGTTCGAGATACTGATCGCACTTTTGCAGGCTTATATCTTCACCCTTCTCACCGCGTTGTACATCGCCGGTGCGGAGAGTGAGCACCACTGACGTCAACCCGGCGTCCGGGCGCCGTCCGGACGTTCGAAGAGAAGAAAGGAAACACCGTGGAGCTTCTTGCTCAGGTTGAGGGAAACGTCAATGCCATCGGCTACGGCCTCGCCGCCATCGGCCCGGGTATCGGCCTGGGAATCCTGATCGGTAAGGCACTCGAAGGTATGGCGCGCCAGCCCGAAGCCACCGGGGTCCTGAGGACCAACATGTTCATCGGTATCGCGCTGGTCGAGGCTCTCGCCCTGCTCGGTATCGTGGCGGGCTTCCTGTTCACGTGAGTATCGACATGGTTCACGCAGCTGAGGGCGACGTGCCAGAGGGCATAGATATCTTCATCCCGCCCTGGTACGACATCTTCTGGAGTGCGGTGATGTTCATCGCACTCTTCGGGATCTTCTGGAAGTATGTCCTGCCCAGGATGAAGACGGCGCTCGAGGCACGGTCCGAGGGCATCGAGAAGAAGCTGGAACAGGCCGAGGTCGAGCGGAACGAGGCTCGTGCACTGCTGGAGCAGTACCGCGAGCAACTCGCCGAGGCACGTTCGGAAGCTGCCCGCATCCGTGCGGACGCGCAGGCCGAACGAGAATCCATCGTGACCGAGGCACGTTCGGAGGCTCAGGAGGCGGCAGCCGCCGTGAACGAGCGGGCCGAGATGCAGCTCACGGCGGAGGCCGAGCGAGTGCGTACGGCGTTGTCCGGGGACATCGGGCGGTTGGCCACCGAACTCGCGGAGAAGATCGTCGGTGAGACCCTGGATCGTGAGCGGGTCAGCGCGACCGTCGATCGTTTCATCGATGAGCTTGAGGCCGCGGGCGGCGGACAGGAGCAGCGCTGATGCTGGGGTCGAGCCGGAACTCGTTCGAGGCGGCACGTGTCGCGCTCGCGCAGGGGGACACCCCGGTGAGCTTGGACATGGCGGCCGAACTGATGGCCGTCGCGAATG
Organism: Phytoactinopolyspora halophila; assembly: GCF_003287285.1. Lineage (GTDB taxonomy): Bacteria > Actinomycetota > Actinomycetes > Jiangellales > Jiangellaceae > Phytoactinopolyspora_A > Phytoactinopolyspora_A halophila. Next base: position 101,453 of record NZ_QMIG01000007.1, on the reverse strand, counting down.
GCGTGGCGGCCTCGTCGGTGCTGCGCAACGCCTTGTCCGATTCCGGCAGCGAGCCTGCCGCGCGGGTGGCGCTGGCTCGGTCGGTCTTCGAGGGCAAGGTGGCCTCGGCCACACTCGATGTGGTCACCGATGTGGTCGGGAGGCGCTGGACCAGCGGACGGGATCTCGTCGATGCGATCGAGGCACTCGGATTCGAGGCCGTGTTCATCGTCGCCGAGCGGGAAGGGCGGCTAGACGCGGTCGAGGATGAGCTGTTCCGGGTGGATCGGACCGTCGCGAGCAACGGCGAGCTGCGGCATGCGCTGTCCGACCCGACGAGGGATTCGGCAGCACACGCCGAGCTGTTGGATGGCTTGCTCGCCGGCAAGGCCGACGAGCGCACGGTGATGCTGGTACACCAGGTCGTGCAGCATCCGCGTGGGCGACAGCTCGGCGACGCGCTGAATGCCCTGGTCGAGCAGTCCGCCCGCCGACGCGAGCGGCTGCTGGCGAGAATCAGGGTGGCCGCGCCGTTGCGGCCGGATCAGGAGACCCGGCTCACCGCGGCGCTCGCGCGGATCTACCAGCGCGAGGTCGATCTGCAGGTGGAGGTCGACCCGGAGGTGCTCGGTGGCGTCGTCGTTCGTGTCGGTGACGAGGTGATCGACGGCAGCGTGGCACATCGGCTGGAGGAAATACGGCGGCAGCTTTCCGCGTGAACGGAGAGCCGGCGTCACCATTGACGGTGAGGCAGAACAAACCACGGGTTCGAGGACGAAAGAGTAGGGACCAAAGATGGCGGAGCTGACGATCCGGCCGGAGGAGATCCGGGACGCGATCGAGCGACACGTCCAGTCGTACGCGCCGGAGGCCTCGCGTGCCGAGGTCGGCCGGGTTGTGGACGCCGGCGACGGCATCGCTCACGTCGAGGGATTGCACTCGGCGATGGCCAACGAGTTGCTGGAGTTCGAAGACGGCACGCTCGGGCTGGCACTGAACCTCGACGTGCGCGAGATCGGCGTCGTGGTGCTCGGTGAGTTCGCGGGTATCGAGGAAGGGCAGACAGTCCGGCGCACGGGTGAGGTGCTGTCCGTGCCGGTCGGTGACGGCTTCCTCGGCCGCACGATCGATCCGCTGGGCAAGCCGCTGGATGGGCTCGGCGAGATCGAGTCCGAAGGGCGGCGTGCCCTGGAATTGCAGGCGCCCTCGGTCATCCAGCGGCAGAGCGTGAACGAGCCACTGCAAACCGGGATCAAGGCGATCGACTCGATGACGCCGATCGGCCGGGGCCAGCGACAGCTGATCATCGGCGACCGGCAGACCGGGAAGACGACGATCGCGATCGACACGATCCTCAACCAGGTCGAGAACTGGAAGAGTGGCGATCCGAAGAAGCAGGTGCGCTGCATCTACGTCGCGACCGGGCAGAAGGGGTCGACGATCGCCGGTGTCCGCCAGGAGCTGCAAGACGCCGGGGCACTGGAGTACACGACGATCGTCGCGGCACCGGCATCGGATCCGGCAGGCTACAAGTACCTGTCGCCGTACACTGGCTCGGCGATCGGCCAGCACTGGATGTATCAGGGCTACCACGTGCTGGTCGTCTTCGACGATCTGACCAAGCAGGCCGAGGCCTACCGCGCCGTCTCGCTGCTGCTGCGCCGCCCGCCGGGACGTGAGGCATACCCGGGCGATGTGTTCTACCTGCACTCCCGCTTGCTGGAGCGGTGCGCCAAGCTTTCGGACGAGATGGGTGGCGGCTCGATGACCGGCTTGCCGATTGTCGAGACGAAGGCCAACGACGTCTCGGCCTACATCCCCACCAACGTCATTTCCATCACCGATGGGCAGTGCTTCCTGGAGACGGACCTGTTCCACTCGGGAATCCGCCCGGCGGTCAACGTCGGAATCTCGGTCTCGCGTGTGGGTGGTGACGCGCAGCTCAAGGCGATGAAGAACGTCTCCGGGACGCTGCGGCTCGACCTGGCCCAGTACAACGAGCTGGCTGCCTTCGCGGCGTTCGCCTCCGACCTCGACCCGGCCAGCAGGGCGCAGCTCGACCGCGGCGAGCGGCTGATAGAGATCCTCAAGCAGCCGCAGAGTTCGCCCGTCCCGGTCGCGCACCAGGTGGCAACGGTCTGGGCCGGGACGACGGGACAGCTCGACGAGGTACCGGTCGAGGACGTCCGCCGTTTCGAAGCCGAGTTCGTCGACTACCTCAGCCGTGAGTACTCCTCCGTGCTCCAGGCCATCGTCAGTACCGGCAAGCTGTCGGACGAGAACACCTCGCTGCTGGAAGAGGCCATCACGGCGTTCAAGCAGCAGTTCATCACCGCGTCCGGAGAGCCCTTGATCAAGGACGAACCGGTCAAGGCCATGGAAGAGGGAGATGAAGACCAGGTCACGCTGCGCCGGCGCACCCGCTCGGCGGAGGACGTGGAGAAGGCGGCCGGCCCGCAGGGAGACACCGGAGCGCCCTCGCCGTGACCCAGATCGAGGGAGTGAAGAGGCGGATCGAGTGAAAGAGACGATGCGATGATGCCGGCCGGAGAGAGGAGGTGCTGACCAGTGGGTGCAGAGCTGCGTGAGCTTCGGCGGCGGATCCGTTCCATCGAGTCCACGAAGAAGATCACAAAGGCCCAGGAACTGATTGCCGCCTCGCGGATCGTCAAGGCTCAGCAGCGCGCGGACGCGGCGAAGCCGTATTCGCAAGCGCTGGTTCGTGCGCTCGAAGCGGCGGCTTCGCGGTCCCGGCTCGACCACCACCTGCTGGAAGGTACCGGCACGCCGGTCCGGTCCGCGGTCTTGATCGTCACCTCGGATCGGGGGTTCGCGGGCGCGTACTCGGCGAACGTGATCCGCCAGGCCGAGGCACTGCGAGGACTGCTGCACGAGCAGGGGCAGGAGGTCCACCCGTACGTGGTGGGCAAGAAGGGCGTGAACTGGTTCCGGTTCCGGGGCCGCGAGATGTACGGCCAGTACGTCGACCTCACGGGCAATCCCACCTACGCCGATGCCCGGCGAATCGCCGACGACCTTCTCGAAGCGATCAACACGCCGACCGAAGACGGCGGAGTCGACGAGATCCACGTCGTCTCGACGCACTTCAAGAACATGGTCAGCCAGGAAGTGCGCGCCCGGCGGCTGTTCCCGATCGTCGTCGAGGACGTCCCGGAGCCGTTGCATCAGGCGGAGGCCGGCTCGCCAGGTGGTGCCGACGACGCATCCGCGGCTTCGCAACCGGCGCCGACTCCAGCGGAGGACGAGGCGCTGCCGCTCTACGAGTTCGAGCCTTCCCCCGACGAAGTACTCGATGCACTGTTGCCCCAGTACGCGGGTAACCTTGTGTACACAACGTTGCTCGATGCTTCAGCGTCGGAATGGGCGGCTCGGCGCCGTGCGATGAAGTCGGCGACCGATAATGCTGGAGAGTTGCAAGATGATCTTACCCGGCAGGCCAACGCGGCCCGCCAGGCGGAGATCACCCAGGAGATCAGCGAGATCGTCGGTGGCGCGAACGCGCTGGCCGCTGCAGGAAGCGAGTAGGAACAAATGACTGCCACTGTTGAGGACACCGCGATAGCGACCGGTCGCGTAGTACGGGTGATCGGGCCGACCGTTGACGTCGAGTTCGGCGATGGTCACATGCCGGAGATCTACAACGCGCTCACGGTCGACGTCGAACTCGGGCAAGAGGTCGGCGAGAAACGCACGCTGACCCTCGAGGTCGAACAGCACATCGGTGACGGGCTCGTGCGGGCCATCTCGATGCAGCCCACTGATGGATTGGTCCGTGGAGCGCCGGTGCGCGACACCGGCGGCGCCATCAAGGTCCCGGTCGGTAATGGCGTCAAGGGCCATGTGTTCAACGTTCTTGGCAAGCCACTGGACACGGACGAATCCGAGATCACCGCCGATGATTACTGGGGCATTCACCGCAAGCCGCCGGGTCTGGATCAGCTCGAAGCCAGCACCCAGATCCTGGAGACCGGCATCAAGGTGCTCGACCTCCTCACCCCGTACGTTCAGGGTGGAAAGATCGGGCTGTTCGGTGGCGCCGGTGTCGGCAAGACGGTGCTGATCCAGGAGATGATCACCCGGGTCGCGCGGAACTTCGGCGGGACGTCGGTGTTCGCCGGTGTCGGCGAGCGAACCCGCGAGGGAAACGACCTCTGGGTGGAGATGGACGAGGCCAACGTCTTGAAGGACACGGCCCTGGTCTTCGGCCAGATGGACGAGCCCCCGGGTGTCCGCATGCGGGTGGCGCTCTCCGCGCTGACCATGGCGGAGTACTTCCGCGATGTGCAGAAGCAGGACGTGCTGCTGTTCATCGACAACATCTTCCGGTTCACCCAGGCCGGTCAGGAGGTCTCCACGCTGCTGGGCCGGATGCCTTCGGCGGTGGGCTACCAGCCGACGCTGGCCGACGAGATGGGTGAGCTGCAGGAGCGCATCACGTCGACGCGGGGACATTCGATCACGTCGATGCAGGCCATCTACGTGCCGGCGGACGACATCACGGACCCCGCACCACACACCGCATTCGCCCACCTTGATGCGCGGACCGTGCTCTCGCGCCCGATCTCGCAGCTTGGTATCTACCCTGCTGTCGACCCGCTCGACTCGTCCAGCCGCATCATGGACCCGGCCATCATCGGCGACGAGCACTATCGGATCGCCAGCCGGGTGAAGGAGATCTTGCAGAAGTACAAGGATCTCCAGGACATCATCGCCATCCTCGGTATTGACGAGCTTTCCGAAGAAGACAAGATCACGGTCAATCGCGCCCGCCGGTTGCAGCGCTTCCTGTCGCAGAACATGTTCATGGCGGAGGCATTCACCGGTCAGCCCGGAGCGTTCGTGCCGTTGAAGGAGACCCTGGAGTCCTTCGACCTGATCTGCAAGGGTGAGTATGACCACCTGCCAGAACAGGCGTTCAGCTTCGTCGGCAACATCGAGGATGCCGAGCAGAAGGCGCAAACTCTGGCATCGTAGTCTGGTAGCCAGCACGCGGACAGCGTGCGGTGTGGTCGATCGCCGTCGATGTCGATGGCAGCGAGGTATACGGAAGGTATGTGAAGGTGGCGGGAGAGCTGAACGTCGAGCTGGTAGCGGCCGATCGCCAGGTATGGTCCGGCGCCGCGTCCCTCGTCGTCGCGAAGACGACCGAGGGCGAGATCGGCATCATGGCCGGTCACGAGCCGGTGCTCGCCGTGCTGGTGCCCGGGCCGGTGACGGTTCGCACCACGGACGGGGAGGCGGTCGTCGCGGCGGTCGACGGCGGCTTCTTGTCCGTCTCCCAGGACCACGTCGCAGTGCTGGCCGAGATGGCCGAGCTGGCCTCGGAGATCGATGTCAGCAGCGCGCAGGCTGCACTGTCGGAGGCTGGCGACGATCAGGCAACGCAACGTTGGGCACAGGCCCGCCTGCAGGTGGCTGGTGCATCGTAGGCTAGCCGCCTAGATACGGATCGGGGGTGATTGGTGGCGCTGATTGCGTGGGTTGCGGTGTTCATGGCGATACTCGCCGTGGTCGTCGCAGCCTCGCTGGTCGTGCTCTACCTTCGCCGCCGTGTCCTGCAGCGCGAGGGCGGATTCGACATGTGCATGCGGGTCGGAAGCGAGCATGGTTGGGCTGGCGGATGGGTCTTCGGCATCGGGCGTTACCGGGGCGAATATCTGGAGTGGTTCCGGACGTTCAGCTTCGCGCCCCGGCCGAAACGTTCGTTCGAGCGTTCTGAGCTCGTCGTCAGCAATCGGCGCACACCGGATGCGGAGGAAGATTTCGAACTGCCGGCCGGTCACGTCGTGCTCAGCTGCGCGGTCGGAGCGACCAGCGTGGAGATGTCGATGACCGACGCCGCGTCCACAGCGTTTCTCGCCTGGCTCGAAGCCGCGCCGCCCGGTGGCCACCTCGTCCGTTGACGGCCCGAGCTCGCGGTCCGTGGAAACAGGAGACACATAGCAGTGGAACGACTTCGAGTGACCGGTGGTGCCTCGCTGCGCGGTTCCGTCCGGGTGAGTGGTGCGAAGAACAGCGCACTCAAGCTGATGGCGTCCACCCTTCTGGCCGAAGGAAACAGCACGCTGCGCGACGTTCCCGCGATCACCGATGTTCATTACATGGCCGAACTGCTCCGCCGGTTGGGTGCCGACGTCACGCGTGCCGACAATACCGTCACTATCGGCGTCCCGGACAAGGTGGCGCACGAGGCCCCGTACGAGCTCGTGCGCCGGCTGCGTGCCTCGATCTGTGTACTCGGCCCGCTGCTCGCCCGATGCGGCGCGGCTGACGTCGCGTTACCGGGTGGTGACGCCATCGGGTCGCGCGGCCTGGACATGCACATCGCTGGCTTGCAGCGGCTCGGCGCCGAGGTCGACGTCGAACACGGCTACGTCGTCGCGCGGGCACCAAGGGGCCTGCATGGCACGCTCATCGGGCTTGATTTCCCCAGTGTCGGCGCCACCGAGAACATCCTCATGGCGGCCGTGCTGGCCCGGGGCGAGACCGTGATCGACAACGTGGCTCGCGAGCCCGAAATCGTTGATCTGTGCGAGATGCTCATCGAGATGGGCGCGCGCATCGATGGCGTGGGCTCGTCGACGCTGCGTGTCGAGGGCGTGGATCGGCTGGAACCTGCGGATCACGTGACGGTGCCGGACCGGATCGTCGCCGGCACCTGGGCGGTGGCGGCGTTGATGACGAGGGGAGACATCACCGTCACGAACGCCCGCGCCGACCATCTCGAGCTCGTGCTGGACAAGCTCACGCGCGCGGGTGCGGAGATCGAAGCTGGTGCCAACGGCGGCTTGCGCGTGGCCATGTCGGACCGCCCGCGCGCCATCGACGTTGTCACGCTGCCATACCCGGGTTTCCCCACCGATCTGCAGCCGATGGTCGTCGCCTTGAACGCCGTGGCCGACGGCACGGCGATGATCACCGAGAATGTGTACGAGGCACGGTTCATGTTCGTCAACGAGCTGGTCCGGCTCGGAGCCGAGGTGCGGATCGACGGTCACCATGCCGTCGTGCGCGGGCGCGAATCGTTGTCCGGTGCGCCGGTCGTCGCGACCGACATCCGCGCCGGTGCCGGCCTGGTCCTCGCGGGCCTGGTGTCCGCCGGCGAGACGCTCGTCTCTGCCGTGCAGCACATCGACCGCGGCTATCCGAATTTCGTCGGCCAGCTCGGTGAGCTGGGCGCGGAGGTCGTGCGCGAACCCGACCCGGACCGCTTCGACGACTAGCTACAACGAGGAGGCGGAACGCCATGGCGAGAACGGTTGCGGTCGTCGGCGCCGGCCTGATGGGATCCGGCATCGCTCAGGTCGCCGCGCAGGGTGGATGGAACGTCGTACTGCGCGACATCGACAGCGAGGCGCTCACCCGGGCGATGTCCACCATCGAGAAGAGCACGGCCAAGCTACGGGACAAGGGTGTGCTCTCCGAGCCCGGCAGGGAGGACGCCCTGGCCCGTATCGACACGACGACCGAACTCGACGCCGTCTCCGGTGCCGACATCGTCGTGGAGGCCGTCTTCGAACAGCTCGACATCAAGCAGGAGCTATTTGCCGAGCTGGACCGATTGGGCGCCGACGACGCGGTGCTCGCGACGAACACGAGTGCGCTTCCGATCACCAAGATCGCCGCAGCGACGCGGCGGCCGGAAGCCGTCGTCGGGACGCACTTCTTCTCGCCGGTGCCGATGATGGCGCTCTGCGAGCTCGTTCGTGGCCTGCACACGTCCGACGAAACGCTCGACCGGGCACGTGGCTTCGCCGAAGACGCGGGGAAGACGTGTGTCGTCGTCAACCGGGACGTTGCCGGATTCGTGACTACGCGTCTGATCAGTGCCCTGGTCATGGAGGCGGTGCGGTTGCACGAATCGGGCGTGGCCAGTGCGGAGGACATCGACGCGGCATGCAAGCTGGGCTTCGGTCACGCGATGGGACCGCTGGCCACTGCCGATCTGACCGGAGTCGACATCCTGCACCACGCCACCAGCAATATCTATGCCGACACCGCCGACCCCAAGTTCTTCCCGCCGGAGCTGCTGAGCCGGATGGTGGCCGCAGGTGATCTGGGCCGCAAGTCGGGCCAGGGATTCTACGGCTACCAATAAGGCGACCGGGCGCCGGATCGTCACCATCGCGTGCACCACCGGGCGCGATTACCGCTTGCATCGCTCACGGAAGCGTCGTCAGGTGCGGCGCCACGGTCTCGGCGAAGTTGTAGCCGTTGGTGGCGTCCCAGTTGATGGACCATGTCATGGCGCCGCGAATCTCGGGATAGGTATCGGGTGGGGAGAAGGCGCCACACTCGTCACCGGTGGCTAGGCAGTCCAGTGCGTCGTTGACCACCGTGGGGTTCACGTAGCCGCCACCGGCCGCTGAAGGGGTGGCCGGCAGGCCGAGACCAACCTGATCGGGGTCCAGCCCGTTCTCGAGCTGAATACATGCCAGCGCCGCGATGAACTCGACACTGCCCTGGGCGTAGACGTTGCCGTCACAGCCGTTCATCGAGCCCGAGTTGTAGTACTGGGTGTTGACGACGGTGAGGATGTCGCTGATGTTCAGCGCGAGCTGGAAGTAGTCGCTGGTCGTGAACTGCATGTCCAGGGTCTGGGGCGCCATGGTGATGACCAGCTCTGGGCCGACCCGGTCAGCGAGCTGCCGCAACGCGGACTCCATGTGAGCCGGGCTGATGCCGTGTTCGAGGTCGATGTCGACACCGTCAAAGCCATACTGCTGCATCAGCTCGTACAAGCTGTCGGCGAAGTTGTCCGCCCGCTCCTGCGTGTCTACGCGCACGTTGCCGCGCTCGCCACCGATCGAGAGAATCACCGCCGTGCCGCGCTCCTGCAGCTGTTCGACGTCGGCGGCGAGATCGGCGTCGGAGTAGCCGCCAAGGCTGTCCGAAACCTCGTCGGACACGGAGAAGTCGACTCCGCCGGGCCGCTGGACGTCCTCCGTGCCGAACGCTACGGCGACGACGTCGTAGCTGTCGGGAACGTCCGCGAGAGGCAATACCGTGGAGTTGTTGTCGAAGTTGTGCCAGTACCCGGTGAGCAATCGCTCTGGCAGCCCGTCCCCGGGATCCGGATCGTCGGTGGGTGTGGGGTCGTCCGTCGGCGTGGGGTCGTCCGTGGGTGTGGGGTCGTCCGTGGGATCGGTAGGTGTCGGGTCCGGATCGCCACCACCGCCATCGGCGGGGGTTATTGCGATCGCCGAGACGGTCGCATAGTTCGAGCCTCCGTTGGTGGTGAACCCGATCGACAGGTGCCCGCCGGATACTGACGCCGGGAATGACCGGTCACACGCCGTCGACGCCCCGCACTCGGCGAAGATGTCGAACTCTGACAGCACTGTCTCGCCGTCGACGTTCACATCGAACACTCGCTGCCCCGGACCCGTCGCCCAGTCCTCGACGGTCTTCACCGTGACCTCGTAGTCCCCGTCCGGAAGGTCGAAGGTGTATCCGGAGCCCGCAGCGAAGAGATTGTAGCTGTGGTACAGCTCATCGTCGTCGGTGCCGGTCACCGGCCCGGACATCGAGCCCGAGCCGAACAGCGTGCCATGCCCCCAGGGCCCGCTTCCGTAGGGTTGATCGCCCGCCCACACCATGTCGGTGGAGTCGGTCAGGTCTTCACCGTTCGCATTCACCCGGACAGTTGTGCTGTCGGCCGTGTCGTCGCCGCCCTGAGGGGCGGACAGGATGGCGCCCGATACCAGCAGTCCTGCGACGGTGGCGGCGACGGCCGCGACACTTGCCCGGCGAAGGGACGCGTATCGGTGCGGATCTCGTTGCCGATCGGTGTGCCGGGACCTGGCGGAGAACCGGGAGGCGAGGCGTCTACTCATGAAACCGTCCTTACTGGCCGATGACCCGGCACACGGTGGACATCAAATTCTTTAGGAAACTTTCTTATGATATTAAGATCATCATAATTCGAGAGATGTGCATCACGTCAAGACTTGGGTTTACGCCGAGTGGGGAACCAATCGTGGGCTGGCTCCGGGCGCGGACGGGGGAACGGGGCGGCAACGATGTGCGAATATCGTGTCGTGCCCGACACGCTGGATGAACTCATTGCATTGCTCGACCTCGAGACCATCGAGGACAACCTCTTCCGTGGCCGGCAACCGGCCACTCGCCTGCAGCGGGTCTTCGGGGGCCAGGTGGCCGGGCAGGCGCTGATGGCGGCGGTGCGGACGGTCCCGGCCGAGCGGATGGTGCACTCGCTGCACGCGTATTTCCTGCGCGCTGGCGATCCGACCGTGCCCATCGTCTACGACGTCGAGCTCGTCCGGGATGGCCGCTCGTTCACCACCAGGCGGGTGGTGGCGCGCCAGCACGGCCGCGGGATTTTCTATCTCACCGCGTCCTTCCACGTCGAGGAGGACGGGCTGGCGCATCAAGACGTCATGCCCCAGGCCCCGGCCCCCGACGATTGCCCGAAACTGGGGGAGTTGTTCGAGCGGCTGTCCGGCCAGCCCCGGTCGGCCTGGCACCAGGAGTGGGCGGCGCTCGACGTCCGCTATGTCGGCGACTCGCGGCCAGGCGGCGGTCTGGGCTCACCGGAGCACCCGGCGCTGGCCCAGCTGTGGTTCCGGGCGGCGGGGCGCCTGCCCGACGAACCGACGCTGCACCGGTGCGTCCTGGCCTACGCCAGCGATCTCACCCTCCTGGGCGCCACGCTGGTACCGCACGGCACGTATATTGGCGCTCCCGGCTTGCAGACGGCATCGCTCGATCACACCATGTGGTTCCACCGCCGCTTCCGCGCCGACGAATGGCTGTTGTATGACCAGGTGTCGCCGTCAGCGTCGGGCGCGCGTGGCCTGGCGCTGGGGCGGATCTTCACGCAACACGGGGAGTTGGTGGCGACGGTAGCCCAGGAGGGCCTCATCCGCTCCTCCGCCCGCCCCTCCTCCGCTGATCATGAACACTAGTCGGCCACATAGGTCGATTCCTGTTCATGATCAGCGGAGGAGGGGCGGATGGGATCGGTGCCGAGCCATGCCGTGAGCCGGTCCTGCTCCCACTGCTGCTTGGCGCGGAAGCTGGCGTCATCGGGAAGGGCGAGCCTGACGGCGGGCTCGGGTTCGGCGTAGAAATCGCCGGTGACCGTGGCCACCCGCTGGCCGGGAAGTTCCAGGAAGCAGTACCCGTAGCCGTCGAACGTCGGGCGATCGCCCCCGTAGAGATCGGTCGCCAGGTTCGCGGCAGCGATCCTTCCCGCGGCCTCGGCGAAGACGCCGGCCTTCGGCAGCTGGGCGGTCGCCGTGCGGATCAAGGTGCAGTCACCGGCCGCATACACCCGGTCCGCATCCGTGGCGAACGTGTGCCGATCCGGCTCGATCCACCCGTCGGAACCGGCGAGCGGGCTCTCGGCGACGACCGGCGGCGGTGCCGCTGCGGGCACGGCGAGCAGGAGCTCCCACTCGTGTGTCTGACCGCCTCGGAACCTGACCTGCCGCGCATCGGGATCGATCGACTCGACCGCGTGATCGGTGAGGACCGTGATGTCGCGGGCCTTCAGCTCGCCGGCGAGGTAGCGGTTCGCGTCGTCGCCGGCGACGGGGAGCGTCAGCTGGGCGGGCGTGGATACCGCGACGTCGACGCCGGCCCGCCGGCCCCGTGCGCGCAGCCACTCGTCGAGAAGGAGCGTGGCCTCGAAAGGTGCGGGCGGGCACAGATACGGAGTGCCGAGTACGCACACGAGCAACCGGCCGCTGGTCAGCTCGGACAGGGCGGCACGGATTCCCGGCAGGGCATCGGCGTGATAGAGGTTGTACGCGTCCTGGTGCAACTGTGCGGCATGCGCCGGTTGATAGGTGGCGCCGAGAGCGACGACGAGGCCGTCGGCGGTGAGCGTGCCCGCAGTGGTCTGTACGGTACGTGTGGCCGGGTCGATGGCCGTGACCTCGGCGCGGACGAACCGGATGCCGCGCTCGTCGAGGCGCTCCAGGGGCCGGACGCCATCGAGCAGGGGGCGAAATCCCACGAGATCCCAGAGCTTGGCGAAGCCGACGAAGAAGCGATCGCTTGTGGCCACCACGGTGATGTCGTCACCAGGCGGCAGCCGGCGGCGTAGCTCGTGGGCCGCCGCGAGCCCACCGAATCCACCACCCAGCACGAGAACGTGTGCCAATGGTTACCTCCGTATCCACACAGATCACGTTGCGTGACGCTACCAGCTTGTGCAGAAGTTCCGATGCCTTCTTGCCGGTCTGGGATAGGACTTCACCGAGACCGCACTTGCGAGGGAGGATAGAGACATGGGTTTGAATATCAAAGATCTGAAGATCACCAGTCCGGACATCGGGGCGGACGGCCAGCTTGCCGACCGTCACGCCAACGACCGGGACAACACGCCGCCCGTACTGCACATCAGCGGTGTCCCGCAGGGCACAGCCGAGCTCGCCATCATCTGTCACGACCCCGATGCGCCGCTTCCCTGGGGATTCACGCACTGGACGCTGTACGGCATTCCGGCGGAAACGGCGGAGATCGGTGCGGACGCGGACACGCGGTTCCGTCCGGGCCCCAATAACTTCGGCCGGACGGGCTACGGCGGGCCCCAACCGCCCGCGGGTCACGGGCCGCACCGCTACTACTTCTGGGTCTACGCTCTCCATCGCGCCGTCGAGGGTGAGCCGTCGATGCGGGAATTCCTGGAGAAGTACGCGGACGCGATCATCGAGCAGAACCGCGTCGTCGGCGTCTACGAGCGCTGACGATGCGCCGGGTCGGCTATGTGATCTGGTTCGTCGCTTCCCTCGAACGGTCCGTGGCGTTCTACCGTGACGTGCTGGGCCTCGAGGTCCGCCTGGAAGGTGACGGGTACGTCGAATTCACGATGGAGAACGTGAAGTTCTCCCTGTTCGACCGGGCCAAGCTCCCGGAGCTGATCGGCCGGCCGGGTGGGCAGCCGCCGTGCGGCGAGATCGCCTTCGTCGTCGACGACGTCGACGGCGAGGCCGCCCGGTTGTCGGAGGCGGGTGCACAGGTGCTCTCCGGACCCGTGGACCGGCCATGGGGGCAACGCACTCTTCACATCGCCGACCCGGATGGCAATGTCGTCGAGCTCGCCCAGAATCTCGACCGGCGGGGGTGGGCGCTGGCCGGCCGGTGGCGTTTGCGTACCGTGAGGGCGTGATGGAGGACCGTGTGACAGATCGCGGAGAACGGGATCCAGCCGGGCCGGGTACCGAGTGGCCGGGGAACGTGTCCCGTATCTGGCCCGGCGAGCCACGTCGGACGGCACGGCACGATGGCGAGGGCGAGCACGCCACCGGAGACGCGCGCGCTGACGAGGAATACGCGGCCGCCGGCGAGCTGCGCTGGATTTCGGTGCTCGCTGGAGTGTAGCCGCACCACCGGCGAGAACCGCGAGTATTCAGGATCAGACGGATGGAGGGGGAGAGGCAGGGAGGGCAGGCGTGAGCATGCGGAGCGCGCCGGGCCGGACCCGTACGGTCACCGGCAGCGTGCCGATCAGCTCACCGTCCCCGCCGGCCGGTAGCGGCGGGTCCGCCTCGATCGTCACCTCCTGCCCGCGCACGATCGTGACCTCTGGCCGGCGCACGTGGGTGCCCCGGTACAGCTCCCGCATGGCGAGGTTGACGAACGCGGGCAGGCGCAGATCTTCGAGCGTCACGACGTCCGCCTGCCCGTCGTCGATCCGCGCATCGGGTGCGGCGTGGCGGCCCCTGCCGTAATAGCCGGAGTTGGCCACCACCACCGTGTTCCCGCGAAAGTCACGCCGGTTGCCGTCGACGGTCACCCGGTACGCGCGCATGCGCCAGCCCAGCATCGCCCGGACCACGCCGTAGTGGTACCCGAGGGCGCCGAGCCCGCTCACCCTGTTCAGGTGCAGGTTGGCCACCGCGTCGATGCCGGCGTACACGCTGTTGACGACGATCCGGTCGGCTACGTGCAGGACGTCGACGGGCTGCGGTTCGGCGTGCAGCAGGATGCCGGCGAGGCGCGCCGGATCGCGGGAGAGGCCCAGCTGGCGGGCGAGATCGTTCCCGCGTCCCCCGGGGATGAGGCCGAGGGCACCGCCGGACCGGACCGCCACGCCGGCGAGGTTGCCGACGGTGCCGTCGCCACCGACCGCTACGACGACGTCGCCGCGCTCGGCTGCCTCGGCGGCGAGGTCGGCCGCGTGCCCGGCGTCGCGGCTATGCTCCACGCTCACCTTGCTTCCGGCCTGGCGGAGAATGCGGCTGACCTGGGTCAGCGTCGACGCCACCCGGCGACGGTCGCGATGCGCTCCGGCGTGGGGATTCACGACCGCGGTGAACGTGCGCACGGCCCCTCCGGTGACTGATCGGTGACGACGGGATGGTGGGCGGCGGGGTGACGACGGCGGCGAACGGCGTCGCGTGGGCGATGATAGCCAGCCGGGAAGCCCTGGTCGTGGACGGCAGTCCGGAGGCGCGCCGGTACGGTGGCGACGTGACGCGAGACGAGGACCTGTTCCGGTTCGATGACGTGGTGGTGGAGAGGTTCGGTATCCGGGCGCTCGACGGGTTCACCGCGTGCGTACCCGCTACGGGGGTCACCGGAGTGGCAGGCCCGTCGGGTTCGGGCAAGAGCACCGTGTTGCGGTTGTGCAACCGCATGGAGGTGCCGACATCGGGCCAGGTGCACTTCCGCCGCACCGACATCGCAACTTTCGACCCGCTTGCGCTCAGACGGCAGGTTGGCATGGTCTTCCAGCGGCCCACTCCGTTTCCGGGCACGGTGCGTGACAACCTGCTGGCCGCCGTCCCGCACGCGGGACGCTCCCAGATGGACGCGGCGCTGCGACGCGCCTCGCTCGACCTCACCTGGCTCGAGCGAGACGCGACCGCGCTGTCCGGCGGGGAGGCGCAGCGGGTGTGCATGGCACGCACCCTGATCACCGAGCCCGACGTTCTGCTGCTGGACGAGCCGACGTCGGCGCTGGATGCGGAGACCGTCCACGCGTTCGAGGACTCGGTGACCGAGCTCACCCGGAACGGCCTGGCGGTGCTGTGGGTCAGCCACGACCTCGCGCAACTGCGACGGGTGGCGGACATGGTGCTGCGGATCGAGAACGGGCGGTACGCGGGCGAGGAACGGTTCGGTGGTGTGCCCGGGCACGAGGAGGGGTGAGTCGTGGACGGAGACGTCAGCATTGCCGGGTTGGCGACGTCGCTGGCGCTGATCGGTGTCGCGGCGGCGATCTCGCTGTGGCAGCGGCTGGGGCTGGAACGCCAGATCCTGTGGGCGGCCACCCGCGCGCTCGTCCAGCTGCTGCTCGTCGGCGCCGCCCTCGCGCTCGTCATCGAGCCGGGCCGGCCGCTGGTGTGGTCGTGGCTGTGGATCGTGGCCATGGTCGCCTATGCGGGTGACGTGGCCCGCCGGCGTGCGCCCGAGGTGCCGGGACTCCTATGGCTGGCGATCCTCGCGTTCGGATCCGGTGCGGTAATCACGTTGGGCGTGCTGTTCGGCTTCGGGGTGATGCCGCTGGAGGGGCGCACCCTGGTGCCGCTCGCGGGAATGATGGTGGGCAACTCGATGACGGCCACGGTGCTGGTCGCTCGGCGCATGGTGGAGGAGGTGCGGGACAAGCGCGACGAGGTGGAGGCCCGCCTGGCGCTGGGCCAGCCAGCGCGGCAGGCCGCCACCCCGTACGTGCGAGCCGCACTGCGTTCAGCCGTCACCCCGCAGATCGAGACGACCAAGGCCACCGGCCTGGTCTTCCTTCCCGGTGCCATGACCGGGCTGATCCTGGCGGGGGTGCCGCCAACCCAGGCCGTGCTGGTGCAGGCCGTGGTGATGTTCCTCGTCCTGGGAGCGGTGGCGAGCACCACCGTCGTCATCGCGCTCGGCCTGGTGCGGCGGCTGTTCACCCCGGATCACCGGCTGCGCTGGCTGCCCCGCCCGGCGGAGCGGTGAGCCGGCACCACCGTCAGATGCATCCGTCGGATGTACTCGTTTGTACTCGTCAGATGTATTCGTTCAGTACCAGGAAGCCGGGCAGCCACGCGGTGCCGATGCCGACGACGATCGTGACGTATGCGGCGAGCTGCTGTATCGGCCGTTTGACCGCGAGCAGCAGGAAGTAGAGGAACCACAGCACCGCCCACGCGGCCCAGTTGATTCCGAGCCAGCTGAGGAAGACGGTGTCCGCCTCCGCCAGGGTGATGATCGAGACCGGGACCGCCGTGATCGCGACGAAGAGGCAATACCAGCCGAGGCCGGATCCCTCGGCCTCGATGTATTGGTTGTAGGCGACCCACAGATAGGTGAACGCGAACAGGAGGACATATCCGGCCAGCTGGATGGACGCCAGGTCTTGCTGGGCGACGGCGAAAATCGCGACCAGCGCCCCGACCAGGCCGGTGAAGATGTTCATGATGGCGACTTCTCGGGCGTTGATGCGGCCGAGAAGCCAGATACCGTTCACGAAGAGAACGGCGCCGACGTACAGAAGCACAAGGCCGAGCACTGTCTCGTCACCTCCGGGCTTCGGACACACCCGTCGCGGGTGTGTCGCTGTGATGGGTGGCTGCGGGTCCGGAGCATCCCCTGTCATGCTCCGGACCCGGCCGCACCGGTGTGGCTGTCCCGAAAGACCACGGGGTCGTGTCAGGACGCAGACTTCGAGAACGCGGGTCTTCAGGAGGCGACGGCGACCTGCCCGCGATCGCGTTTCGTCGGGCCCTCGGCCGTCGGGCGGATGTCGAAGTCGAAGATGGCGGTCGGGATGTAGAGCGAGCAGCACGCATTGGGCAGGTCGACCACGGCGCTGACCCGGCCTTCGACCGGGGCCGTGCCGATGAGGGCATAGGCCTGCTCGCCCGTGTAGCCGAACTTCTTGAGGTACTCGATCGCGTTCAGGCAGGCGTTCCGATACGCCAGGGTGGCGTCCATGTACTCGTTGGTGTTCGTGCCGTGCTCGACGGACACGCCGGTGAAGCAGACGAACTCGGAGTAGCGAGGTTCGACGTTACCGGGCATGAAGATCGGGTTGGTGGTGACGCCGTACTTCTCCATGCCGCCCTTGATGAGGTCGACGCCGAAGTCGATGAAGCCGCCCATTTCGATGGCGCCGCAGAACGTGATCTCGCCATCGCCCTGGCTGAAGTGCAGGTCGCCGCCGGAGAACTTGGCACCGGGCACGTGCACCGGGTAGAGCACGCGCGACCCGCGGGTGAAGTTCTTGATGTCGTGGTTTCCCCCGTTTTCCCGGGCCGGTATGGTGCGGGCACCTTCTTGTGCCACCTTGGCGAACTCGGAGGAGTTCCGGTCCAGCGCCCCGGCCAGCGCGCCGGTTGGGTCCGGTGGCAGCGCCAGCGGCGGGACACGATCGGGGTCGCGCGCGATGAGCTCGCGTTCCCGATCGTTCCACCGGGCCAGCAGCTCGGCCGAGGGAGCGGTACCGAAGAGCCCGGGATGCGTGATGCCCGCGTAGGAGACGCCGGGGATGTGCCGGGAGCTGGCCTGCTGCCCACGGAAGTCCCAGATCGTCTTGTACGCGTCGGGGTAGTAGTCGGTGAGGAACCCGCCGCCGTTGACCTTGGAGAAGATGCCCGTGTATCCCCATCCCTGTCCGGGAAGGGAACCAATCGACTGGGGAATCGGGCCCAAATCGAGGATGTCGATCACCAGCAGGTCGCCCGGTTCGGCACCGCGGATGCCGATCGGGCCGCTCAGGACATGGCAGCGTAGGAGGTCCATGTCGCGGATGTCGTTGGCCGAGTCGTCGTTGACGACCTGACCGTCCGTCCAATCCAGACATTCCATCCGGAACTCATCACCAGGTGACACTTCGGATGCGATCGGGATGTCCGGGTGCCACCGGTTGTGACCGGGGATGTCCTGGTCGAACATGGAGCGGGCGTAATCGATGGAGAATGCCACGTCGGGCATGGGACACACCTCCTGAGGCCAGGGTGTGGCGGGCCGTCATTGCCGACGGCGCCGCCGGGGTAAGTGGGATTGCAGCAGGCTGTGCCGTTACCAGCGCGGCAGGTGCTTCAGCCGCGGGTCGGTGGCACGTGGGGACCGGTCGGCCGGTCGTGGTGCGCGGGTGACGACGTCGGGTTCGTCCTGTGACTTCTCGGCCCGGCTCACGGCGTCCGCGAGTGGTCTGGGCATGCTGGCCAGATGCGGAGTGGAGTAGGAGCGCCGGGCATCGGATCCGCAATGCGCGCATCGATGCGTTGGTGGTGCCGCTCCCATGGCCCGGCTGATTTCGAAGACTCCGCAATGTGGGCAGCGGTATTCGTAGATCGCCACGGCACTCCCTTCTGTCCACGGGAGGTGGGGCCCCGCGTCCTCCAGTCGGGCGGCGCGTTTCTGATACCACCGCTGTGGAATATTTCCGTTACGGAAACAGTAGGGGGTGGGTGGGTCCCCGTCAAGCGTTGGGCAGCCGTGGGAGCTGAGTGACGACGTCGAAGACGGTGCCATCAGCGCGTGCCAGGTATACGCGCTGCCGCAGATGCCGGTCCTCGAGGTGGACCGACCCGCGCGGGCCGTGAAAACCGACCGGTTCCCGCGCTGTGCGCAGCAACCCGCGCACGTCCAGCGACCCCGTCCGCTGGACGAGGGTGGCGAGCAGGCGCATGGCCTCGTAGCAGGATTCACCCATGCTGTTCAGCACCGGCGCCTCGGGCCCGAAACGCCGCGTGTACCGGCCGAGCAGGTCCAGGGCGTCGGCCGTCGCCAGATCACCGAAGTACCCGGCGGCGGAGAACAGCCCGCCGGTAGCCTCGGCGCCGCTGGCGAGGAGCATGTTCTCGTCCATCAGCGAGCTCAGCCGGACCATCCGCTGGTCGAGACCGGCCGCGGCGAAAGCCCGGTTGAAATGCACGGCATCCTGTCCCACCAGGAGCATCAGGATTCCCTGCGCGCTGCTGCGCCGTAATCGTTCGATGACGGGAGAGAAGTCGTGCTGGCCCAGCGGGACGAAGAGCTCGTCGGTGATCTTCAGGTCGAGAAGGCCGACGAAGTCGTAGACGGCATCTGCCGACCCGCGTGGCCAGACGTAATCGTCGCCGACCACAGCCCAGCGCCTGATACCCATCTGCTGGCTGAGCCACGACAGCGCCGGGCCGATCTGGCGCTCGGGTGTCTCGCCGGCGAGGAAGACCCCGGGGTGGCGCTCGCCCCCTTCGTACAGGCTGCTGTAGACGTACGGCACGCCGCCGCGTAGCCGGGTGACGATGGCCCGGCGCACGTGGGACAGGTGCCAGCCGGTGATCGCATCGACCGCGCCGGAGCGCACCATCGAGTCCACCCGGTTGGCCACCGCGTCGGGCGGGCCGGCGCCGTCGATCGGCACCAGCCGTACCTCGCGTCCGAGCAGCCCACCCTCATCATTGATCTCCTCACCGGCGAGCACGGCACACGCCGTGCACGAGAGGCCGAAGATCCCGGCCGGGCCGTGCATGGGGATGACCAGTCCGACGTTGACAGTGGCATGCCGACCACGGGAACCACTCGCCGGGCTCAGCCGCAACGTATTGGAACGATAGACTGTTCGATCAGCCGGGGGGCGTGGCACGTCTACATGCCAGGGCACCCCGGCGTCATGGTCGGAACTCGAGGAAATCGTGCTCATGGGAATCACCGATGCCGAGCGAGTTCTCCAGATTGTAGGAGACTTGGATCGACTGCTGATAGAGGTTCGCGACCCAGCCCTGGATGAGGCCGGCATCGGGCGGGAACAGTGGCAGATCCTGCGCATGCTCGCCGACGGCGAGGGACACGCCATGGGCGAGGTTTCCGACATGTTCGGCCTTCCCGGAGCCACCGCGACCCGCCTCGTCGACTCGCTGGCCCAGCGGATGCTGGTGTATCGGCGGCACGACGAGCTGGATCGGCGTCGGGTTTTGATCTATCTGGCCGAACCCGGGCGCACGATGCTCGATCACGTCCAGAGCTCGATGCTCGGCCGTGCGGACGCGCTGCTGGCCGGGATCGACCCGGGCGAGCGAGCCGAGCTCGTGCGGTTGCTCGGACGTGCCGTGTCTACCTCTGATCAGCCAGCTCACCAGGAGTGACGACGTGCGTATCGGCAGATATGGGCGCTTCCGGGGAGGCGCTCGGGCGACGTCTCGTGGACCCGGCGACGTGATGGACATCATGCATGAGAGGCTCAGAGGCACCGTGCGTTCCGGCGTCGCGAACAGGGCGTGACCGGTTCTCACGGTGGGTGTGGTCCGCGACGCGGACGGTGACCCGTACAGCCAGCCTGGTCCAGGCTGACCCAGCGATCGATAGTGAAGCGAGAGACCCAGACGGAGGGATGGGATGAGCAACGCCGAGCAGATCCTCGCCGCCTTGGGCGGAGCGGACAACGTCGTCGAGATCGAGCCATGTATCACCCAGCTGCGTGCCGAAGTCGGTGATCCGTCGCTGATCGATGAGGACAGCCTGCGAGACAATGGCGTGTACGGGGTCCTGCGTGACGGCTCTGCCGTTCAGGTTGTGGTGGGACCGCAGGCCGACACGCTGGCCGGGGAGATCGTGTCACTCATGTAGGCGTGCGTCCTGGTGCCCGCTGCGTGACATGGTTACCCACCCGCGACGTTGCGCTTGCCAGCCAGCTCGTGCGCAGCAGAACCGACATTATCGAGGCTATGATCTCGACGATGTCGGTTCCTGTGGTCATGTGTCAGGACGTGGCTCCTTCGAATCGGGGGCAACCGAACGGTTGTGACACACGTCCCAGGACCATGCATGGGCAACGCGTGATGGAAGCGAATAGCAGATTCGAGACCATGTCGACCAGCTACGGACGCCGGGTCGAGGTGGGTAGGCTGCACTTGTCCGAACCCGGCTCGTCCGGCGATGGGCGGGTGATATTGGACATTCCCCGGCAGGATCCCGAATACGACGCCATGTGGGTGGCGCTGAGTCCCGTCGAGGCTCGGGATCTCGCCGATCTGCTGCTGCGGTACGCTGCCGCCGCAGAGTCCCACGGATAGTGGATGGCCGAGTCCGTGCAGAGAGGGCCGTTCGACCTGAGCGGGCTGGCTCGTCCATCGTCCCAGACATCCGGTATCACTAGAGACTTTTGCCCCTAGTGGGCAGCACCGGTCGTGTGAGGAAGTAAGAAGCATCAATAGCGGATGCGGCCTGCTCCGGCGCGGGGTGCTCCACCGGGTACGAGATGGATTTCTGGGGTGTGCGATGACGGGTGAGCGCCAGATGGTGCCCATGGACCGGTACGAGGCGCTAAGCCTGCTGGGCAGTGTCTCGATGGGGCGGGTGGTGTTCACCGACCAGGCGCTGCCGGCGATCCGTCCCGTGAACCATCTGGTGGACGGCAACGGAGGGGTGATCATTAGAACTCACGTGGGTTCGGCGATCAGCTCTCTGGTCCACGCATCCGGGTCCGGCGTGGTCCTGGCGTTCGAGGCGGACGACATCGATCAGGAAAAGCACACCGGCTGGAGCGTCGTCGTCACCGGCATGGCCAGTCTGGTCGAGGACGCGGAAGCGGTGAGCCACTATGAGCACGCGCTTCGCTCCTGGGTGAATTATCCGATGGATCA
The DNA here is from genome assembly GCF_003287285.1 of Phytoactinopolyspora halophila. Lineage (GTDB taxonomy): Bacteria > Actinomycetota > Actinomycetes > Jiangellales > Jiangellaceae > Phytoactinopolyspora_A > Phytoactinopolyspora_A halophila. Next base: position 79,932 of record NZ_QMIG01000007.1, on the reverse strand, counting down.
GATTATCCGTATCCAGCCCGATCTTGTGACCGGCTACTGGCTCACTGCCGACGGCTCGCCCTAGGCCATTGCGATGAGGAACCATGGCGATGAGGAAAAGGAATCCGCGCAGCGCCGGAGCCACGCCGGCGGCACCGTGCCCGGGTCAGCCGATCCACGTGAACAGTGAGCCGCCCGCGATCACATGGCTCTGCGTGTCGAGATCGGACACTGTCCCCGTGGGCGCATCCAGGGCCACGACCGGGCAGATCGGCGAGTAGCCTCGTGCCTCTACATCGTCCGGATCCCATACGATGATTGGTTCACCCGCCTTCACCGGCACGCCGTGGCTTCCGAGTATCCGAAATCCGGATCCGTCGAGCCGCACCGTGTCGATGCCGAGATGGACGAGAATGCTCGTGCCGGATTCTGCACGGATGATGAAAGCATGGGGGTGCAGCTTGGCGATCGTGCCGCTGAGCGGGGCGAGCACGGGTCGTGCGCCCGTGCGCTCGGGTTCGATGGCCAGGCCCGGCCCGAGCATCCCGGTGGAGAAGACCGGGTCGGGTACCTCGGTGAGCGGGAGCGTCCAGCCGGCGACCGGAGCCATGACGGGCAGAGTCACATCACGTCCTCGATCTCGCCTTCCAGCCGGTGACGTCGGACCCGAGCATACGGCCAAATCCGATGATCATGAACACGAGTGGTTCCATGTAGTCAGATAGTGTTCATGATCATGGGAGGGTGGGGCGTATGGCACCATCGTCGATTCCGGCCGGCAAGCTTCCGGCCGCGTTGCTCGCCGAACAGCTCGCCTCGTTCGGCCCGGCACCCGGCGAGGTGCGGCTCGGCCCGGCCGTCGGCGAGGACGCGTGCGCGATAGACATCGCCGACGGCACCCTGGTTGCAGCCACCGACCCCATCACCCTGACGACGAGTGACGCCGGCCGCTATGCGGTGCTTATCAATGCGAACGACGTCGCCGTCAGCGGAGTCTGCCCGCGCTGGTTCCTCGCCGCCGTGCTGCTGCCGGAAGGCACCACCGAGCACCTGGTCGAGACGCTGTTCACGACGATGCGAGAAGCCCTCGCCGAGGTGGGCGCGACCTTGGTGGGCGGTCACACCGAGGTGACGAGTGCGGTGACCCAGCCGCTCGTCGTGGGGCAGATGCTCGGCTTTGCCCCCGACGGCCGGGTCCTCTCGACCGCAGGGGCCGCGCCGGGCGAGGTGTTGGTCCAGATCGGCATGATCCCGGTCGAGGGCGCCGCCGTGCTGGCCAACGAGGCGGTTACCCGGCTGACCGATCTGACCTCGGACGTACTCGCCGGTGCCAGCCACGCGTCTCGCGTTCCCGGGATATCGGTCGTCGACGCCGCGTTGGCCGCGCGCGACCTGGGCGCGACCGCGATGCACGACCCGACGGAGGGCGGGCTGGCGGCGGGCCTGCACGAGTTCGCCACGGCGGCTGGTGTGGCTCTGCGCATCGATCCGCGAAACATCCTGTGGTTCGAGCCCGGCCTGGCAGTGTGCCGTGCTCTCGGTGCCGATCCCCTGGGGACCCTCGCCTCCGGATCGCTGCTCGCCACGTTTCCCGCCAGCCTCGCCGCGGACGCGGTCGGCGAATTACGGTCCGCGGGGCATCTGGCCACGGCCCTCGGTGAGGTCGACACGGGAACCGGCGTGCACGACACCGATGGCGGGGCCATCGGATGGCCGGAGAGGGACGAGGTCGCGCGCGTCCTCGCCGACTAGCACGGGGTGCACATGGAGTTTGACGCGTTTCCGCTCGTCGCCGTGATCCTCGCCCTGGCAGCAGCGGCGGCGATGCTGGCCACGCGGCTGCGTCAGCCGCTCATCGTGGCATTCATCGGGGTCGGGATCCTGGTCGGACCGGCCGGAACGGGGTGGGTGATCGCCGACGGCACCGTCGAGCTGCTCGCCGGGATGGGGATCGCCATCCTGTTGTTCCTCGTCGGGCTCCGGCTCGACCTGCACCTGATCAGAACCACCGGGCCGATCGCCCTGGCCACCGGACTTGGCCAGGTGGTCTTCACGTCGGTGGTCGGCTATCTGATCGCGATTTCGCTCGGGATGGACACGGTCACCGCGCTCTACGTGGCCGTGGCGCTGACGTTCTCGTCGACGATCATCATCGTGAAGCTTCTCTCCGACAAGCGCGAGATCGAGCGCCTGCATGGCCGGATCGCCGTGGGTTTCCTCATCGTGCAGGACATCGTGGTCGTGCTGGTGATGATCGTGCTGACGGCGTTCGGGCAAGAAGAAGCCGGTAACAGTCTCGCTCTGGACATCACGCTCGTACTGGCCAAAGGCGTGGCATTGCTGGCCGGAACGGCGGTATTCATGCGCTACGTCCTGCCGTGGTTGCTCCCGCACGTCGCCCGCTCGCAGGAGTTGCTGGTGCTGTTCGGCGTGGCGTACGCGGTCTCGGTGGCGGCCCTCAGCGACTGGCTGGGGTTCAGCTCCGAAGTCGGTGCGTTCCTCGCGGGGGTCTCGCTGGCGACCACGCCCTACCGGGATGCGCTGGGTGCGCGCCTGGTCAGCTTGCGTGATTTCCTGTTGCTCTTCTTCTTTCTGGAGCTGGGTGCGAAGCTGGAATTCGATGCTGCCGCCCAGCAGATCTCCGAGGCGATGATCTTCTCGGTGTTCGTCCTCGTCGGGAACCCGGTGATCGTGATGGCGATCATGGCGGCGATGCGCTATCCCGTGCGGGTCGGGTTTCTCGCCGGGCTGACCGTCGCCCAGATCTCGGAGTTCTCTCTAATCCTGGCCGCGCTGGGGCTCAGCCTCGGCCACATCAGCAACGCGACTGTCAGTTTGATCACGGTTGTCGGCCTGATCACCATCGGTGCGTCCGCCTATCTGATCCTGTACTCGCACCAGATCTACGAGCGCATCAAGCGGTGGCTGGAGATCTTCGAGCGGAGCGGGAGCCGCAAGCCCGACCCTGCCGACGCGGAACGTGACGTCGACGTGATCCTCTACGGTCTCGGCCGGTTCGGTGGGCACGTGGCCGACCGGCTCGGCAGTTCGGGCTACCGGGTGCTCGCTGTCGACTTCGACCCGCAGCGGGTGTCGGCCAACGATCGGGAAGGCGTGGCCGCGGTGTTCGGAACGGCCGAGGACACGCACTTCCTCGAATCGCTACCGCTGTCTCGTGCCCGCGGCGTCATCTGCACGGTTCCGGTTCCCGAGATCAGCAAGGCGCTGCTCCACGGGCTTCGCCACCATGGCTATCGGGGAAGGGTCGCGCTCACCGCGCACACGTCCCGCGATGCCGAACAACTGCGGGCCGCAGGCGCCGACGTCGTGCTCGAACCGTTCGCCTTCGCCGCCACCGCCACGGCCGACGCCCTGGACGAGGTCATCGGGCACCGGGATGTCCTCGGGCACGGAGACGACGGCGACGGCCCGGACCCCAGCCGCGCAGAATGATCGTCCGGCCCCGACACGATGCACACGTGAGGTCTGCCGGTGCCGTGCCCGCCTGTCGGTGCGCGGCTGTACCGTCAAGGTCTCAGCATCGAAGGAGGCCATGTGCGAGACTGGAAGCAGCACCAGGAGGTGTGCAGCGATGGTAGCCGAGGCGATCGACCCCATGGATTCGATCTTCGCGCACGAAGGCCCGTGGACCGAGGACGAGTACCTGGCTCTCCCGGCACCCACGGGGCAGCGCACCGAGCTGATCGACGGCGAGCTGGTCATGAGCCCGGTCGGTGACGCCTCACACCAGAACCTGGGGCAGCGGCTGTGGCGCGAACTCGATCGCGAGCTTCCAGACGAGTATGTACCGTTTCACGAGGCGAATGTCCGGCTGAGCTCGGGTCGGATCGTTATTCCGGACGTGGTGGTGACGACTGATCAGAGCGACTGGCTGGTGGTGGACGCGGCCGAGGTAGTCATGGTCTCTGAAGTGGTGTCGCCGTCCAGCCTGTCGATCGACCGAATCCTGAAACCGACTCTTTTTGCCGAGGCGGGCATTCCCTGGTACTTGCGGATCGAACGGGAAGCGGAACTCATGCTGATCCTGCAGCGGCGGAAAGGCGGCGGATACGTCGAGCACGCAAGCGTCGCCGCGGGCCAGCGGCTCGACCTTCCGGATCTCGGCTGCAGTATCGACGTCGACGCCTTGCTGCGCCGGCGAGGCTAGGACCGATTCCGTTCTCCGGACGGCGGTCACCTCCGGATTCCGAGGTATCGTACGGACATGCGCTCGGCACTCTGGGTTCCGATCTTTGGCGATCTTGCCGACCCGGGACTTCTCGCGAGCCTGGCATCTGAGGCGGAGACGGCCGGCTGGCATGGATTCTTCGTGTGGGATCACCTGGACTGGCGGTCGCCTATCCGGCACGTGACCGATCCATGGATCACGCTGGCCGCGATCGCCACCGCCACAGAACAGGTGCGGCTGGGACCCATGGTTACGCCCCTCGCGCGCCGTCGTCCGGCCAAGGTCGCCCGGGAAACTGCGACGCTGGATCGGCTTAGCTGTGGTCGCCTCACGCTCGGAGTCGGCCTCGGCAGTGACCGCTTCGGCAGCGAGTTCTCCAAGACTGGAGAGCAGCTCGATGAGAGGGTGCGCGGCCAGATGCTCGACGAGTCACTAGAAATCCTCACGGCTGCGTGGTCCGGCGAGCCAGTGCGCCACCATGGTCGCCATTACACTGTCGACGACATCGAGTTCCTTCCTCGGCCGGTTCAACGCCCCCGCGTGCCTGTGTGGGTTGCAGGATTCCCCGGAAACCTCAAACCGTTGCGCAGGGCTGCAAGATACGACGGGTTCTTTCCGGTCAATCTTGAACACCCGGACCAGCTCGGCGACATCGTGTCCACGATCAAGGACCTACGTCCGCAGGATGCGCCGCCGTGCGACGTAGCCGTCGCCCTCCCGCCTGACATCGACCCGATGCCCTACGCCAAGGCCGGTGCCACCTGGTGGATGCCGGAGCTCCCCCCTCACGCCTCTGCGGACTTCGTCCGCGGTGTCCTGCGTGACGGACCCCGGACACGCTCGGACGGTTCACATCCACACGGAAGCTTCGCATGAGGTACGCCGACCCATACGACGCCGAGCTGCGCCTGCACAATGAATACCTTCGCGTAGCCGCCGATGTCCGCCCGCGTCACCGTGTCCTCGACATTGGCTGCGGGACCGGGCAGACAACGCGGGAGGCTGCCCGCGTCGCCGTCGCCGGACGTGCACTCGGTGTGGACATCTCCGCACCAATGCTCGAGCATGCGCGCCTGCTCAGCGACGACGAGGGACTGCGCAACGTCTCGTTCGAGCAGGACGACGCGCAGGTTCACCCGTTCCCCTCCGCCTCGTTTGATCTCTGTATCAGCCGGTTCGGGACGATGTTTTTCGCTGACCCTGTGGCCGCATTCACCAATATCCGGCGGGCAATGTGCGCGGATGCTCGCCTGGTGCTCCTGGTCTGGCAGAACCGCGAACGCAATGAGTGGGTCAACGCCGTGCGAACAGCGCTCACCACGGGCACGGATGCGCCCACCTCGTTCGAGCGCGGACCGGATGCGTTCTCGCTCGGAGAGCCTGCCGTCACGGAAGGAATCCTGAAGGCGGCCGGCTTCACCGACGTCGGATTCGCTGATGTGCACGAGCCTGTCTACTACGGCCCCGACATAGACACCGCCTATGACTTCGTGCTCAGCTTACGTGAACCCAGAGAACTTCTCGCCACCATGGACGGCGCGACGGCCGAGCGGGCACGTCAGCGGCTCAGGGCACTGTTGGCCCAGCACGACACCGGTGACGTCTTTTTCGATTCCCGAGCCTGGATCATCACCGCCCGCTGCCATTGACCGCGTCCCGATCACGCGTGATCGGCTGCGGTGTCGTCGGATGGTGTCGCGGTGACCCCTTCGGCACGAGCATCCGGCCATACCCAGTCGCGGATCATCGGATCGTCCTCGCCGTGCTCGCGGGTGTATTGGCGGGCTCGCGTCCGCGCGTCGATCATCCGCTGACGCAGGCCGGCAGCCTTCGAGCGCAGGCTCGGCACCCGGTCGATGACGTCGATGACCAGGTGGAACCGGTCGAGGTCGTTGAGCATCACCATGTCGAATGGCGTGGTTGTGGTGCCTTCCTCCTTGTACCCGCGCACGTGCAGATTGTGATGATTCGTTCGCCGGTAGGTCAGCCGGTGAATCAGCCACGGATAGCCGTGATAGGCGAACACGATCGGCTTGTCGGTGGTGAACAGGGCGTCGAACTCGGCATGAGGCAGGCCCTGGGGATGTTCGCGCTCATCCTGCAGCCGCATGAGATCGACGACGTTGACCACCCGCACCTTCAGGTCGGGCAGGTGCTGGCGGAGTAGGTCCACCGCCGCCAGCGTCTCAAGCGTCGGTACATCCCCGGCACATCCGAGGACCACGTCGGGTTCACCGTCGTCGTTGCTGGCCCACTCCCAGATACCGATCCCGCGCGTGACATGCGCGAGCGCGGCGTCCATCGACAGCCACTGCGGGTGCGCCTGCTTGCCGGAGACGACGACGTTCACGAAGTCGCGGCTGCGCAGGCACCAGTCGTAGGTGGCGAGCAGCGTGTTGGCGTCCGGCGGCAGGAAGACGCGGATGACGTCGGCCTTCTTGTTGACGACGTGGTCGATGAACCCGGGGTCCTGGTGCGAGAACCCGTTGTGGTCCTGGCGCCACACGTGTGAAGAGAGCAGGTAGTTCAACGACGGGATGGGCCGTCGCCAGGGGATCTCCCGGGTGACCTTCAGCCACTTTGCATGCTGATTGAACATCGCGTCGACGATGTGGATGAAGGCTTCGTAGCAGTTGAACACGCCGTGCCGGCCGGTCAGCACGTAGCCCTCAAGCCATCCCTGGCACTGGTGCTCGGACAGCATCTCCACGACCCGGCCGGAGGTCGCCAGGTGCTCATCGCCCGGCAGGATCTCGGCCATCCAGACCTTGGAGCTGGCGTTGATGGTCGCTCCCAGCCGGTTGGAGACCGTCTCGTCCGGGCCGAAGACGCGGAAGTTTTCGGGGTTCTTCTGCACGACGCGGGCGAGCCAGTCGCCGAGGACGCGGGTGGCTTCGGCGACGCTGCCGCCGGGAGTCGGGACGTCGACCGCCTGCTCGCGAAAGTCCGGGAGAACGAGGTCGCGGGTGAGTACACCACCGTTGGCATGAGGATTGGCACTCATCCGGCGATCGCCCGCCGGATTGAGCCGGCGGAGGTCCTGGACCGGCCGGCCGTTGCCGTCGAAGAGCTCGTCCGGGCGGTAGGAGCGCATCCACTGCTCCAGCAGCTCGGTGTACTGGGCGTTGCCGCGGACGTGATTCATCGGTACCTGGTGCGAGCGGTACGTGTTCTCCACCTGCTGGCCGTCGATCTCCTTCGGCCCGGTCCAGCCCTTCGGGGTCTTGAAGATGATGGCGGGCCAGGCCGGGCGGGTCATACGGGCGCCGGTGGCCGCGTCGTCGCGGATCGTGCGGATCTCGTCCAGCACCTCGTCGAGCAGGGCAGCGAACCTCTGGTGGACCGAGAGGGTGTCCTCGCCGTCGAAGCCGCCCTCGAACCAGTAGGGCCGGTATCCGTTGCCGACCATGAACGCTTCGAGTTCCTCGCGGGGGATCCGGGCGAACAGCGTCGGGTTGGCGATCTTGTATCCGTTGAGGTGCAGGATGGGCAGGACCGTCCCGTCGCTGACCGGGTTGAGGAACTTGTTGCCGTGCCAGCCGGTAGCCAACGGCCCGGTCTCGGCCTCACCATCGCCGATCACGCTTGCGACGGTCAGACTGGGATTGTCGAACGCTGCGCCGTAGGCATGGGAGAGGGCGTAGCCAAGCTCGCCACCCTCGTGGATGGAGCCGGGCGTCTCCGGCGCGACGTGGCTGGGCACGCCTCCCGGAAACGAGAATTGGCGAAACAGTTCGCGCATCCCGTCGGCGTCGTCACCGATTCCCGAGTAGATCTCGCTGTAGGTGCCTTCGAGCCACGACGCCGCGACGAGCGACGGGCCACCGTGTCCGGGACCACAGATGTAGATCATGTTCAGGTCACGTTCGATGATCGCGCGGTTCAGGTGCGCGTACAGGAAGTTCAGGCCGGGCGTCGTGCCCCAGTGTCCGAGCAGCCGGGGTTTGATGTGCTCCGCGGCGAGCGGTTCCCGTAACAGCGGATTGTCCAGCAGGTATATCTGGCCCACCGAGAGGTAGTTGGCGGCGCGCCACCACGCGTCGATGCGGTTTATAGTGTCCGCGCCGACGGCAGCGGTCTCGTGCTCCCGCTGGTTCGGCGTCACGAGGTCGGTCATGAATCCATGCCCTCCGGTAGGTGCCTTCGGTGTCATCCTGCTGCGCCCATCCTGCCTGCTCGGGTAGCCATTACCCAGGGACCTTCGTCCCATGAGTGGCAGCGAGGAGACATCGACGTCGACAGCCTGACCGACGGGCGTCCTCAGCAGCATCCGCACTGGCTCGCGGCCTGGCTCTGTTGATGATGCTCGCTTTCCTCCCCAGCGGGCTCAGCGGACCTGGAGGTGCCGGTGGCTATCTGGGCGAACGTATCGAGAATGTCTTCCGGGCTGCCGATGCCCTGCTGCTCCGGGGCGGGACCGCGCACTGGCCCCGCATTCGCGGGCACCTGGATGTCGAGGAGGACGGTGCCGTCCGTCGCGGGTGTCAGGCGAAAGTCGAACCACGCGCAGCACTGCATTTCGTGCGCCAGCACGCTGATATCCAGACCTTCGTCGGTGGCCAGGGCCATGCGCAGGTGCTGTGGTGTGAGCCGCTCGGTGCGCCGTGCCTTGCCGAGCAGGACGCGGAAGTCCTCCTCACGAGCCGCAGCCCGGGCCGGGTCCTCGGTGCAAACGACCGGTTCAGCTGTCATGATGTTTCCTTCCGCCGTCGGGGATTTCTGGATCGTCGTCGGCTCTGGCGATCCACGACGACGGTAAGGCTGTACCCGGGTACGAGATGCAACCCGCGGAACGAGCCGGAATGAGAACGACCCGGCTTTCTGTTGGACACCCCTGGGCGTATCGAACGGAAAGGACATGGATCGATGGCAACGATCGAACTGACCACGGAGAACTTCGACCAGACCGCCAACGCCGACGGCATCGTCCTCGTCGACTTCTGGGCAGCCTGGTGCGGGCCGTGCCGGACGTTTGCGCCGATCTTCGAGAAGGCATCGGAGCGGCACCAGGACATCGTGTTCGGCAAGGTCGACACGGAAGAGCAGCAGGAGCTGGCCAGCACCTTCGGTATCACGTCGATCCCGACGCTCATGGCCGTTCGGGACGGCGTCGTCTTGTACGCGCAGCCGGGTGCGCTACCCGAGCAGGCGCTCGAAGAACTCATCGCCAAGGTGCGCGACGTCGATATGGACGAGGTCAGGCGGCAGATCGCCGAGCAGCCCGAGCAGGCGCAGCAGACCGAGCAGACCGAGCAGACCGAGCAGACTGGGTGAGAGCGTGCCGGCGCCCGAGCCCGCCCTGATCCGGAGCCCTTGACTCACCATCGCCCGTGCTCCGGCACGAGGAGCGGCGAGCTCACCAGATGGCGTGCGAGGAATGATTCGTCAGCGGCCGGTCTCGGCCTCGGCCGCGTACCGTTCTAGCCGGTCGGCCAGATCACGCGCTTCCTGGGGGCTGAGGCTCAGCCACAGCCGGTCGTATTCGGGATTGCTGCGGGGAACGTCCAGGACGATGCGTTGGACCGGCTCGTTGACGCCGGGAAGGCGAAGGCGGCCGACCTCGACGGTCCGCCCGTAGGACGTGCACATGGTCTCGTGTCGAATGCTCAACGACATGGCGTGCTCCTTCCCAGGGCGTCGGATTTTCGTTGCCGTGGCTATTACCCTTCCGCCGTCATGTCTCACATGACGGCCGCCGATCCTACGATCCTGATGAGCCAGCTGCGGATCCGTGACGTGATGGGACCTTCGCCCGTGCCGGAGAGGTCCACGTCCTCTACAGCGAACCCCCGAACCCTGGTGCGCTGGAAACATGACGATCACACCGCAGGACAGGAAGCAGCCGGCCGAGCCTCGGCCGCAGCGGCCCCCTATTGTCGTGGGCGTCGACGGATCGCCGTCGTCGCTCGTGGCAACGGAGTGGGCGGCCGACGAAGCGATCCGTCAGGGTAGCCCGCTCCAGCTCGTGTACGCCTACCCGGCTAACGCCTTGCACGAACCTCCGACCGCACCGATCGGTCGCCGGCGCGCCGAGATGGTGTTCGAGACGGTACGCGAGAGGTTGGTGACTCCCCGGTACAGCGGGTTGACGATCACGACACGTGCTCAGCAGGGAGCGCCCCGGCGCGTGTTGCGGCACATAGCCGGGAACGCCGGGATGCTGGTGCTCGGACGCCAGCACACGGGTCGGGTAGCCGAGCTCGTGCACCTGTCGACGTCGGTCCCGGCTGCGGCGAAAGACGGCGCTGTCCCGGTGACCGTGGTCCCGATGGAGGGGGTGCCGCCGCAGGACCCGCCGTTCGTCGTCCTCGGTGCCGACGGTTCGGCCCGGTCGAAGGCGGCCGTGGCCCACGCGTTTGCCATGGCGGGCAGCCTGGGTGCCCGTCTCGTCGCCGTGACGGGCATCGATGCCCCGGAGGGGTACTCGGAGGGGCGGCACCTGGGAGAGCGATGGGGTCAGCTCGTCGAGAAGGCCGCCACACAGCAGGCGGAGATCCTCGACGCTTTTCGCGGCATGTATCCCGGTGTGCAGGTGGAAGCGGTCGTTGACGAGCGTTCTCCGGCGCAGGCGCTCGGGCACTACGCCGCGGGAGCGGATCGGGTGGTCATCGGCGGCCGGGGTCACGGCTTGCTGACCGGAGCCTTCTTGGGCTCCGTCGCACGGGCCGTGCTCCGGGACATGCCGTGCCCGGTCACCGTGGTTCACGCCCATGGTGGCGAGCACGACAACGGCAAGGGCGTCGACGACGACGCGTGAGGCCACGCTCTACCTTGACCATGTGATCTTGCAACCATACCGCCAGAGCTTGCCCGTCGCCCATACGTGACCTGCACCGGAGTAAGCCAACCCGGATCTCGACAACAGCCGTCGGCAATGGAAAACTGAAGCGGGCGAGCTGCACGAGGGGTAATTCGTGGCGTATGAACGCTGAAGCCGGGCACATGCTGCCGAAACTGCCGCTGGATGAGCTTCTTGGTGAAGTCCAGGCGCGGTTGCAGGCTGTTGTGCAGGCGCGGGACAACGTGCACTCGTTACTCGAAGCCGTCGTGGCGATCGGCCGCGACCTCGAACTCGAAACCGTCCTGCGGAGGATCGTCGAGTCGGCGACGGAGCTCGCCGACTGCCGTTACGGCGCCCTGGGTGTCATCGGTGATGATGGCCAGCTAGCCCAGTTCGTCCCGGTCGGGATCAGCGAGGAGGAGATCTCCCGGATCGCCGAATGGCCGCACGGGCGCGGCATCCTCGGCCTCCTCATCAAGGAGCCGCAACCACTGCGGCTTGACCACATCACCGATCACCCGGAGTCGTATGGCTTCCCGGACAGGCACCCGCCTATGGAAAACTTTCTCGGCGTGCCCATCCGGGTGCGTGACGAGGTGTTCGGCAACCTGTATCTCACGGAGAAGAACGGCGATCGCGACTTCGACGAGCAGGACGAGGTCATCGTGTCCGCCCTGGCCACGGCCGCAGGTATCGCCATCGAGAACGCCCGGCTCTACGACGAGACCCGGCGCCGGGAGACATGGCTGGACGCCTCCGCGGCGCTGACCCAGGCGCTCCTCTCCGGTACCGAGCTCGACGACGCGCTTCAGCTCGTGGCCAGCCGCGCACGGGACATGGCCTCGGCGCAAACCGCAGTGGTGGCAGTGCCGCGTGGCGCGATGAGCCTGATGACCGTACTGGCTGCGGAAGGACATGGTGCCGAGGGTCTCGACGAGCTGGAGTTCTCCGCGGATGGCACGGTGGCGGGCTCGGTGCTGGAGAGTGCCGAACCGCGCGCGCTGAACGAACCGCGTTCCGGGGCCGAGGCTGCGCCCCTGCTCGAACGCCTCCCGGCTGGTCCGGCGCTGCTCGTTCCGCTCGGCACGCGAGAACGGGTGCGTGGTGTACTCGTGCTGGTCCGAAAGCAGGGCGCCGCACCCTTCTTCGGAGCCACGGTGCGGATGCTCAGTGCCTTTGCGAACCAGGCAGCGGTGGTTCTGGAGCTGGCCGATGCGCGAAAGGAAGCGGAGCGGCACGGCCTCGTCGACGATCGCGAGCGCATCGCGCGCGATCTGCACGACGTCGTGGTCCAGCGGCTGTTCGCGAGCGCGATGACGCTGACCGCCTCCGTGCGGCTGATCGACAGTCCGGACGTCGCAGAACGGGTCCAGCGCACAGTGGACGACCTCGATGCGACGATCCGGCAGATCCGGTCGACCATCTTCGCCCTGCAGTCGGCACGGGAGGATTCGCCGTCGACGCTTCGCGGGCGCATCGTCGCGCTGATCGAATCGGTCACCGAACAGCTGGGATTCGTGCCCGCGGTGCAGCTTGAAGGTCTGATCGACGCGCTGGTGCCGGACGAGATCGGCGATCACCTGATCGCCGTGATGCAGGAGTCGCTGTCCAATGTCGTCCGCCATGCCGGGGCCAACCGGGTCGATGTGCACATCGCCGTATCGGCGGCGGAGCTGTCCCTGACGGTCACCGACGACGGCGTCGGCATTGGCGAGCAGGGCCGGCGCAGCGGCCTGGCGAACATGACCGATCGGGCAACGAGCCTGGGTGGCAGTTGTGATGTCGGCCCGGGAACCTCCCGAGGTACGGTGCTTCGCTGGTCTGTCCCGCTCGGCGCTTCGGGCTCGGGCCGGTGAGGATTCCGTCGGGCCTTCCCAGCTCACGGTTCAATCATCAGAGCGGTGCGATTCCGCCTTGAGCTGTGCGGCCAGGGCGGCGGCCTGCGTGCGGCGGTTCATGTCCAGCTTGGCGAGCAGGTTGGACACGTAGTTCTTGACGGTTTTCTCCGCGAGGTACATCCGCTCGCCGATCTGGCGGTTGGTGAGACCTTCACCGATCAGTTCGAGAATGCGCCGTTCCTGCTCGGAGAGAGCGGCGAGTGGATCGGCGCGGTTGGCCTTCTCGCGTAGCCGCTCCAGCATCCGCGAGGTGCTCTCCGGGTCGAGCAGGGACTTGCCCCCGGCCAGCGCGCGCACGGCGCCGACGAGGTCGGTGCCGTGGATCTGCTTGAGGACGTACCCGGAAGCTCCGGCCATCACGGCGTCGAACAGGGCGTCATCGTCGGAGAACGAGGTGAGCATGAGGCACGCCAGCTCCGGCAGGCGGGAACGGACCTCGCGGCAGACGGTGACGCCGTCCCCGTCGGGCAGGCGCACGTCGAGGATCGCGACGTCGGGCCGCAACGCCGGGATCCGGCCGACCGCCTGCTCCGCCGTGCTCGCCTCGCCAATCACCTCGATGTCCGGCTCGTTTTCGAGGACGGCGGCGACGCCGCGGCGCACCACTTCGTGATCGTCCAGGAGGAATACCGTGATCATCTGGTTCTGTGGAGATTCCGTGGTAGAAGCGTTCACATCTATGACGGTATGCGGCTCGCGAGAGGGCTGCCCAGGGCCCTTGGTCCTCCCTGAGCCGGGACGGTGAGCGCCGAGGGGGAGCGGAGATCGTGCGCGGGCGCCGCATCACGGACCGAGTTCCGGGTGCCTGACGCCGCTGGCATAGGTCCCCGACATGAGCGGTCCAAAGTCCCGCGACGAGGCGACTATCGGCCGCGGCGCACGGCGGCTCGACTGGGGTTTCGTGAACGTAGCGGCCGGAAAACGCGGCTATCACTTCGAGGAGAGAGGTGGACGATGACCATGTCCAACGCCCCTATGGCCGGGCAGGCGGGCGCAGCTCGAACCACGGCCGAGATGGACCACACCGATCGGCAGGGCGATCAACTGGCCGAGCGCTGGGGCGTCCTCGGGTATCTCTTGGCGTTCCTGCGGCTCGGGATGGGCTGGACCTTTCTCTGGGCCTTCCTGGACAAGATGTTCGGCCTGGGGTTCGCGACGCCCAGCGAGGCGGCCTGGGTCAACGGTGGAAGCCCGACCACGGGATACCTCAGCAACGTCGAGGGACCGTTCGAGGGTGTCTTCACCAGCATGGCCGGTCACGCGTGGGCGGATTGGCTGTTCATGATCGGCCTGCTCGGTATCGGCGTCGCACTTCTGCTGGGTATCGGCATGCGGGTCGCGGCCGTGACTGGTGGCCTGTTGCTGCTCTTCATGTACCTGGCCGCGTTGCCGCTGGACAACAATCCGTTCATGGACAGCCACCTGCTGGAGATCGTGGTGCTCGCGGTTTTGGCGATCACCGGCGCTGGACGGGTGCTGGGTCTCGGCCGGATGTGGCAGCGGCTGCCGCTCGTGCGGACGAACCCCTGGCTCGTCTGACGCCAGTACGAGCTCCCTGGCGCCCCTCGTCTCTGGTATCTTCCAGGTCCCCGGTGTGTCGAATGGCGACGCACCGGGGATTCTTTGTGTGGCCAGCGTCGTCGACACCGGAGGAGGGACCATGAGCACGAGCACCGAGCGATCAGGTGACGGCCAGTCGGGCGCGACCGGCCGTGGCCGCGCCCACCACCTTCTGGATCGGGCTTTCCAGCTCTCCGCCAACGGCACCACGCCGGGTCGTGAGGTGATCGCCGGCGGTACCACGTTCCTGGCGATGGCCTACATCTTGTTCGTCAACCCGCAGGTGCTGGGTGAGACGGGGATGGATGCTGACGCCATCTTCGTGGCTACGGCGCTGGCCGCCGCACTGGGAACACTCGTGATGGGCCTGTGGGCGCGCTATCCGATCGCCCTGGCGCCGGGCCTGGGTCTCAACGCGTTCTTCGCCTTCACCGTGGTGCTCAGTATGGGCATCGAGTGGCAAACTGCCCTTGCTGGAACCCTCGTCTCGGGCGTGCTGTTCTTCATCCTGGCCGTCACCGGCGTTCGCGAGGCGATCATCAACGCCATTCCGATGACCCTCAAGCTGGCCACCGGAGCCGGTATCGGCCTGTTCATTGCGTTCATCGGGTTGCAGAACGCGCAGATCATCGTGGCCGACGACGAGACCACGGTGGCCCTGGGAAATCTGGAGCGCCCGGAGACCCTGCTGGCCATCTTCGGTGTCGCCGTCACCGTGTTGTTTCTGGTCCGCGGGCTGCGCGGCGGGATCTTCTACGGGATCGTGGTCACCGCGGCCCTCGGCATCGTCACCGGCGTGATCGAGCCACCGGCAGCCGCGGTGTCGGGGGTGCCGAGCCTGGCGCCCACGTTCGGCGAGGCGATCACGAACCTCCCGGAGGTGTTCACCACCGAAATGATCGTGGTGGTGCTCACGATGCTGTTCGTCGACTTCTTCGACACCTCCGGCACCTTGATCGCCATTGCGAACCAAGCCGGGTTCCTGCGTGATGGCGTGTTGCCGCGGGCCAACCGGGCGCTGGCGTCCGATTCGATCGCGAGCATGGGTGGCGCGGTGCTCGGGACGTCGACCACCACCTCCTACATCGAGTCGTCGGCCGGTGTCGCCGTGGGCGGCCGCACCGGCATGACCTCGGTGACGACGTCGGTGTTGTTCCTGCTGGCCTTGTTCTTCTCCCCGCTGCTCGCGGTGGTGACGTCGGAGGTCACGGCGCCCGCGCTGATCACCGTCGGCGTGTTCATGGCGCGCGGGCTGGGTGAGATCGAGTGGGGAAAGCTCGAGCACGCCTTCCCGGCCTTCGTGACGATGATCGCGATGCCGCTGACCTTTTCCATCGCGAACGGCATCGCCCTCGGACTGCTGTTCTTCCCGCTGCTGATGCTCGTCCGTGGCCGGGGGCGGGAGGTCCACCCGATGGCCTACGTCCTGTTCTTCGTGGTGCTGGCCTACTTCATCTGGCTCGTCTAGCCGGCAACCAGAGCAGGGCTCCTCGGGCAATCGACGCCCGGGTGGCGCGGGGTGGCGCGGGCTCGCATCGTGTTGCTGGCATAGGAACCGACATTGTCGAGCCCATGGTCTCGATGATGTCGGTTCTTCCCTTCGCGCGTCGTGAACGTCGCGCGTCGTGAATGTCGCGCCCTGCTGGGATGTGGTGCCCAGCCGGGTGATCGCCGGCGCTCGTCGGGAATCGTCGGACTACGGCAGGGGCCGGCGGCCGGCGAAGCCGAGGTCTCGCCGGTGATACCAGGCGATGTCCGGATCACCTTCCAGCCAGCACAGGTGGACGGGTACGCCGTCGAACTCGGCGGGAAAGTCCAGGAGCAGCGGTGCGAGACCCTTGAGTTCCGCGCCGGATTCCTGCACCGAGGTGACGAGCTCGTCCAGGCGCGCCTGGGTCGCCTTGAATTCGGGCAGTCCGCCCAGCTGTGTCGTCCCTCCCTCAGATTCGAGGGAGGCCGCGAGTTCGGCGGCATCCGCGCGTAGCTGGATGAGCTCGTCGATCACCGGCCGCAGCTGGGCGAGCTCGGCCTTCGCGTCCGATACCTCGAATGTCGCCATAGTCATCAGCCTGCTACAAGACCTCGTCGTCGGTGGCGGTCGCCGGCCCGTCCGGCATCACAGGGGATCGACCCGGAGCAGAAAACCGCGCACGTTGAGAAACCCGGAGAGAGTTTCCCGGTGCTCCTCACACGCCGTCCAGATCTTCTCCCGATCCGGCGTGTGGATCTTGGGATTGTTCCAGACGACGGCGTACGAGGCCGTCTCGCGGCAGCCCTTTGCAGAGCAGACCGCCCGCTCGCTGGTGGATGGATCCGCATCGGTCACATTTCCACCATGTCATGTCCCGGCGGATCTGGACACGACGAGGCATCTCGTGATTTTGTTGTTAGCGTAATCAAATTCGAGGAGTACGCCTGTTGACGTGCACGGTCTTGGTCGTCGGTACGGTCATGGCCGCATGCGTTACCCGGGAGAGGTGGCCCGATCGTGGTCCGGATCGAGCACGGCTCCACACACGAAGCCGTGCGGAGGCACAACCTCAGCGTCGTGCTGCGCCAGCTGCACCTGCAGGGCGCCCTTTCACGCTCGGAGCTCGCCGCTCGCACCGAGCTGAATCGCAGCACCATCAAGGCGCTGGTCGAACAGCTCGATTCGCTGGACTTGGTCGTGGAGGGAGACCTGGACCTGCGCGGGACGCGGGGCCGCCCGTCCACCATGGTCGGCATCCGCTCCGATCAGGTGGTCACCCTTGCCGTGGAGATCGCCGTGGACTCCATTGCCGTAGCGGTCGTCGGCCTGGGTGGTCACGTGCTGGACATACGCCGGGTCGATCGGGGGACCGACGGCGCAGCAGGCACGGACGTCGACGACATGCTCGGAACCATCCACGCCCTGGCCACCGAGCTATGCCAGCCCGATCGGCCCGTCGTGGGCGCCGGGGTCGCCGTCGTCGGTATCGTCCGGCGCGCCGATGGCTTCGTGCACGTCGCACCCAATCTCGGCTGGACCGCCGTACCGCTCGGTGAGCTCGTTGCCTCCCGGGTGGTCCAGGAGGTGCTCGGATACGACGTTCCCGTCTCGGTGGCCAACGAGGCCGACCTCGGTGTGCTCGCCGAGCACACGCGCGGTGCGGCCCAGGGCGCCGCCGACGTCGTGTACCTCTCCGGTGAGGTCGGCATCGGTGGCGGGATCATCGCCGACGGGCGCTGGTTGACCGGCGCCCGGGGTTATGCCGGGGAGATCGGGCACATGCCGGTCAACCCGGATGGACTGCGCTGTGGCTGCGGTGGCCGTGGCTGCTGGGAAACGGAGGCGGGCGAACGCGCCCTGCTCCGGCTCGCCGGCGACGCCAACAGGCCCGACGCGCCCGATGCGCCCGGCCGGCGCTCGGGTGCGGGAGCCGTCGACGAGATCGTCACGGCCGCGCGCGGCGGCGACCCCCAGGCGGGATACGCCGTTGGCGAGGTCGCCCGGTGGCTCGGGATTGGCCTCGCCGGGCTGATCAACGTTTTCGACCCGGAACGCGTGGTCCTCGGCGGCATGTACGGGCGCGCCTTCGACGTGCTGGAGCCGACACTCGTCGAGATCCTCAAGGACCGGGCGCTGACGCCGTCGTCGGGAACCGAGCTCGTCCCGGCGGCGCTGGCGACCGCGGCACCGCTGGTTGGTGCCGCGGAGCTCGCCTTCACGCCGTTGCTGGAACAACCCGATCGCGTCATGGACGCGCTGATGAACAGGAGATCGCAATGACCCGTAAACCCACGCCCGAAGATCGTTTCGCCTTCGGACTCTGGACCGTCGGCTGGCCCGCACAGGACACCTTCGGCGTTGGCACGCGCCCGCCGCTCGACCCGGTGGAAACCGTGCAACGGCTGGCCGACCTCGGGGCCTACGGCGTGACGTTCCATGACGACGATCTCATCCCGTTCGGCTCGCCCGACACGGAACGTGACCGGCTCATCTTCCGGTTCAAGAAGGCTCTCGAAGCAACCGGAATGGTGGTGCCGACCGCCACGACCAACCTCTTCAACCACCCGGTCTTCAAGGACGGTGGCTTCACCAGCAACGACCGGTCGGTCCGCCGGTTCGCGTTGCGCAAGGTGATGCGAAACATCGATCTCGCGGCCGAGCTCGGAGCGTCGACGTACGTGATGTGGGGTGGCCGTGAAGGCGCGGAGTCCGATGCCGCCAAGGACGTCGTCGCCGCCCTGGAGCGCTACCGCGAAGCGGTGGACACGCTGGCCCAGTACGTGACGGAGCAGGGATACGGCCTGCGGTTCGCGCTGGAGCCGAAGCCGAACGAGCCGCGCGGTGACCTGTTGCTACCGACCATCGGGCACGCGCTGGGCTTCATCTCGTCGTTGCAGTACTCGCACATGGTGGGTCTCAACCCCGAGGTCGGGCACGAGCAGATGGCCGGGTTGAACTTCGTGCATGGCATCGCGCAGGCCATGTGGCACGGCAAGCTGTTCCACATCGACTTGAACGGGCAGCGCAGCGTGAAGTTCGACCAGGACCTGGTCTTCGGGCACGGTGACCTGCTGAACGCCTTCTTCCTGGTCGATCTGCTCGAGCACGGGCCGCTCAACGGTGGACCGGCCTACGACGGCCCGCGGCACTTCGATTACAAGCCGCTGCGCACGGAGGACATCGACGGTGTGTGGGCCTCGGCGGCGGCGAACATGAGCACGTACCTGCTGCTGAAGGAGCGCGCGGCGGCGTTCCGTGCGGATCCGGAGGTCCAGGAGGCGCTGGCGACGACGCGGGTGCCGGAGCTGGCCGAACCCACGCTGGCTCCCGGGGAGAGCCTTCAGGACCTCGTGGCCGATCGCTCCGCCTACGAGGACTATGATGCCGACGCCGTGGGCGAGCGAGGCTATGGCGTGGTCGCTCTCAACCAGCTTGCTGTCGAGCACGCGCTCGGCGCCCGTCTTCCATGATCATGAACACTTGTCAGCCCATGTGGTCGGCAAGTGTTCATGATCATCAGAGGTGAGAAGAGGAGGTATGGGCATGGCGTTGGTCGCAGGGATCGACTCGTCCACCCAGTCCTGCAAGGTGGTGCTCGTCGACGCCGACACCGGCGCGATCGTCGAGACCGCTCGCGCGGATCATCCCGACGGCACCGAGGTTGACCCGCGTGCCTGGTGGGAAGCGCTCGAAAAGGCGGGCGACGGTCTCCTGGACCGCGCCGACGCCGTGGCCGTCGGTGGCCAGCAGCACGGCATGGTGACCCTCGACTCCGATGGCGAGATCGTTCGTCCCGCGCTGCTGTGGAACGATACCCGCTCCGCTGGCGCGGCGCGCGAGCTGACCTCCGAGCTGGGCGGCCCGCAGGAGTGGGCCGACACCGTGGGAATCGTGCCGGTGGCCAGCTTCACCGTGACCAAGCTTCGCTGGCTCGCCCGGGAGGAACCGGAGGCGGCATCCCGGGTCACGCAGGTGATGCTTCCCCACGACTGGCTCACCTGGCAGCTCATGGGGAAGCCCGACGAAGCGGTGACGGACCGGGGCGACGCGTCGGGCACGGGCTACTGGTCGGCGGCCACCGGCGAGTACCGCCCTGACCTGCTGGAGCTGGCGTTCGGCCGGCGGATCGGCGTGCCGCGTGTCGCGGGCCCGTCGGAACGGGTCGGGACGACGGCTTCCGGCGCCGCCGTGGCGCCCGGCACGGGAGACAACATGGGTGCCGCGCTGGGCCTCGGCATGGCTCCCGGCGATGTCGCGGTGTCGATCGGCACCAGCGGGACCGTGTTCGCCACGTCCGACGTGCAGGTGGCCGACGGTTCCGGGATCGTGGCCGGATTTGCCGACGCCACCGGCCGTCACCTCCCGCTCGTGTGCACGCTGAACGCGGCCCGGGTCATGTCGGCCACGGCCACCATGCTGGGAGTCGACCTGCCCGAGCTGGACCGGCTGGCGCTGCAGGCCGCTCCCGGCGCGGGCGGGCTGGTCTTGCTGCCGTACCTGGATGGCGAGCGTACCCCGGATCTTCCCGATGCCACCGGCACGCTCACCGGGTTGACCCGCGAGGCCATGACGCCGGCCAACGTGGCGCGGGCCACCGTCGAGGGCATGTTGTGTGGGCTTGCGGACGGCGTGGACGCGTTGCGGGCGCACGACGTGCCGGTGGAGCGGGTGCTGCTCATCGGCGGTGGAGCGCAGTCGGCCGCGGTTCGCGAGGTGGCGCCGGATGTGTTCGGCGTGCCCGTGGCCGTACCGACGCCCGGCGAGTACGTTGCCCTGGGGGCGGCGCGCCAAGCCGCGTGGGCACTCGTCGGCGGTGCCGAGCCGCCTGCCTGGGACGTGGAGATCGACGCGATTCTGGAGCCGAAGGGTTCCGCTGCCGGGATCCGGGAGAACTACGCGTCCGCCCGCCAGCACCAGCACCCCTCCACCCGCTGATCCCCCAACCCCCATCCCCATCCGCTCACCCCCATCCGCTGATCATGAACACTAAGCGACTACATAGGTCGCTTAGTGTTCATGATCAGCGGATGGGGGTGGGGCCGGGAGGGGTGGAACGGGGGTAGCAGGGGCGAGCCAGTGGTACTCGGCGATGCTGTGCGTGGTGAGGTGCCGGTTGATGGCTGCGAGCCCGCGCTCGTTGAGCTGCCCCTCGTGCATGCCGATCGCTTGCGCCGGGCGGACGGCACGAACGAACTCGATCGCCTCGGCTGCCTTGAGCCACGACGCCTGAAGCGGCACCAGCACGGTGTCGACGGGATGGTCGGGTACGTGAAGGGCATCACCCGGGTGGTATAGGCCATCCACCAGGTAGCCCACGTTGACGCAGCTGGATTCTCCATACACCGGGGCGTGCCACCCGCCGACGGCGCGGACGGTGAACCCGGCCGCGGTGAACTCCTCATCGGGGTGGATCGTCCGGACGTCGAGATCGGGGATCCGGGCGCCGGCGGGAGCGAAGACGGGAACGCCGGCGCCGGCCAGGCGGAGCCGGTCGATGTGATCGGCGTGCTCGTGTGTCACCAGGACCGCGTCGGCACCGAGCAGCGCCTGTGGCTCACTCCAGATACCGGGGTCGACGACGAGGACGCGCCCGTCACGTTCGAGGCGGACGCAGGCGTGGGTGTACTTGATGATCCTCATGTCCCGAGATGGTCTCGCAGCCGATCGAGGAAGGGACGCTGTCCGGAGACGATCTTGTCATGCGCCGTGGCGACGTCGAACCACTCGACGCGGTCGAGCTCGGGAAACTCCTGGATGCGCCCGGATCCGCGGGGCCATTCGAGCTCGAACGTGCCCGGCGTGACCGTTTCCGGGTCGAGGTCGGACTCGGCAGCCCACACCGTGATGGTCTTGCCGCCGGACTGTTTGACGTGCCCCAGGTCGACGTATTCGGTGTCGGGTGCGCGCAGGCCGAGCTCCTCCTCGAACTCGCGTCGGGCGGCATCCAGTGGTTCCTCACCGGGGTCGTACTCCCCTTTGATCACCGACCAGGCACCGGCGTCCCGGCGCGCCCAGAACGGCCCGCCCATGTGCCCGAGGAGAACCTCGACGTGCCCGCCGTCACGCCCACCGTTCCGGCGGAACAGCAGTACACCGGCACTCTGTTTCGCTGCCACGGCGCTGATTCTGCCACGAGGGACGGCCGTTGCCGATAGCGCTCGCGCGGTCGCCGATGGCGCTCGCGCGGTTGCCACTGGCACTCGCGGCCAGCGCCGCCCGCGTCGTCACGTGGAAGTACCAGGGGATGGGAGGATGCCGAGGCCGTAGGCCTTGGTGACGGCGGCGGTGCGGTCGTCGACGCCGAGTTTGGCGAAGATGCGCAGCAGATGTGTCTTGACGGTGGCCTCACCGATATACAGGTCGCGTCCCACGTCAGCGTTGGACAGGCCGCGCGCCACAGCGGCCAGCACCTCCACCTCCCGGTTCGTCAAGATCGGCTCGGATGGCGCGCGCACGTGGCTGACCAGGCGAGCGGCCACGGGTGGAGCGAGGATGGTCTCGCCTCTGGCGGCGGCTCGCACCGCGTCGGCCAGCTGCGTGCGGGGCGTGTCCTTCAGCAGGTATCCGGTGGCACCGGCTTCCACGGCGCGGATGATGTCAGTATCGGTGTCGTAGGTGGTCAGCACCAGGACGCGGGTGCCCGGGAACTCGCCGACGATGCGTTCGGTGGCCGCAGCGCCGTCCATGCCCGGCATCCGCAGGTCCATGAGGACGACATCGGGCGACAGCGTGCGGACGAGAGTCACCGCCTCGTCGCCGTCGCCGGCTTCACCCACGACGGCGAGATCGTCCTCGGCGGCGAGCATGCCGGCCAGCCCGGTCCGGACGACGGGATGGTCGTCGACGAGAAGGAGTCGCAGCGCCGTCACGGGCGCGAGCCTACCCGGATGGCCGGGCCGCGATCGGCAGGTGAACCCCGATGGTGGTTCCCCTACCTGGCGAGCTGAGCACGTCGAGTTCACCGCCGGCCTGCTGCACGCGGGCGCGCATGCCGCGTAGCCCGAAACCCTCGCCGTTGCTCGATTCGGCAGGGACGAACCCCCGGCCGTCGTCGGTGATGCGCACGGAGACCATGCCATCGACGTTGGGGTCATCACCGTCCGGGACGTCGCGCTCCGGGCGATCGTCGCCCGGGACGTGCGACAGCGCGATGTCGACGCGCCGGGCGTCCGCGTGCTTGCGCACGTTCGTCAACGCCTCCTGGACGGACCGGAGAAGGACGATGTCGGCGAGCATGGAGGACTGGACCTGCTCGCCCTCCATGGAGAGCTCGACGCCTATACCCGTCTGATACGAGAACCGGTCGGCTACCCGGCTGAGGGCCTGCGTGAGTGTGGCGTCCTGCAGATCTGCGGGAGCCAGCGCATCGATCAGCGCCCGGGTCTCGGCGAGGTTGTCCCGGGCGGTCTGCTCGATGAGTGCGAGCTGCTCCCGCGCCCGTGCGGGGTCGCGCTCCAGCGACGCGTCGATCGCCTGGCTCAGCGTGAGGATGCTGGTGAAGCCCTGCGCGAGAGTGTCGTGGATCTCGTGCGCCAGCCGTTCGCGTTCGGCGAGCACGCCGCGGGCGTGCTCGGTTTCGGCGAGTTCGGAGCGGGTCTCCTCGAGCTCGTCGATCAACGTGGCGCGTCGCTCGGCCTGATTGACCACGGAAACCATGAGCAGGCCGAGCAACAGGACGAGCCCGGTCTGCATGACTGCCTGGGGTACGACCCGGGCGACGGTGCCCCACGTCCAGCCGATGGCGTGAATGTTGACACCGGCCATTCCGAGGATGACAGCGACGGACGTCGCGCCAGCTATTTTGGGCGCCAGGAATGCCCAGACCTGCGGGAAGAGCGCGAACAGGATGAAGAAGGCGCTGGTGTTCCGATCGCCGACGAGAATGATCGCGTAGAAGGAAAGCCACGTGATGCTCAGGTAGATCGCCGCCCGGACGCCGCCCGGCCGTTCGAAGAGCGATCGCCCCAATGCGAGATATATGGCAGCCATGACGGTGAGCAGGCTCAGGATGGTCCACCGCTGTTCCAGATCCAGGCGGCCATCCAGGGCGGTGGTGATGATGGCGAGCGACAGCAGGCCGAGGTAGAGCGTGTGCCAAAGCGGGAGGATCCGATCCCACCAGCGCTCGTAGGCGGCCAGGCTGCCGAAGGCTGCCGGGCTTGCCGCCTCGTCGGTCGCCGAGCGCCGCGCCAGCATGTCGGCGGCCGACGCGATGAAGGAGCGCCGGCGTGCTGGCGCGGCGGCAGTGCTCGGCTGCGTTCCGCCCGGGACCGTCATCGAGCTTCAGACTAGCTTCTATCAGGCGTCCCGGCGCTGCCAGTGGAATGTCTGGACGGCGAGGATGAGCCCGGCGACGATCCACGCGACAAGGATCAACGCGATCGGGCCGTGTTGCCACGATCCGGCGGCTTCCATGGGCTCGAATTCGTCCGGGAGGAACGCGGAACGCATACCCTGGGCCATCCACTTCACCGGGAAGATCGACGCTATCGTCTGTACCCATTCGGGAAGCTCGGTGAAGACCAGGAAGACGCCGGAGAGGAAGAGCAGGACCAGCAGCGGGCCGACGACCATGGCCTCGGCGCTCTTGGCCGACTTGGGCACGGACGAGTACCCGATCCCGAGTGTGGTGCCGGCCGTGGTACCGAGTGCGAACACCCAGGCGAACGTCAGCCAGCGCTCCGGCCCGGTCGGCAGGTCGACGCCGAAGAACAGGGCCGCCGCGGCGAGCAGGAGGGCAGCTTGAGCCAGGGCGGCCACGAGCACCATGCCGATCTTGCCGAGGAAGTAGGCGAGTGGCGGCATGGGGGTGCCGCGCAGCCGCTTGAGCGTGCCGTCGTCGCGCTCCATGGCGATACCGATGGCTAGCGTTTGAAAGCTCACCAGCATGATCCCACCGGCGAGCAACCCCGGGGTGATGTATTGGACGAAGTCCACGCTGGCGGCCTCCTCGTAGAGCTCGCCGTTGCTGAAGACCATGGCGAAGATGCCGAGCAGCGCGATCGGCAGGAGGAAGCTGAAAACCACCGCTCCCTTCTCGCGGAAGAAGAGCTTCAGCTCCACGACGGTACGCGCGAGCCCGACCCGGAGCGCCGACGGCGGCGCCGTCCGGTGCGGATCGGTATGCGGATGGTCGGTTGTCACGCTCATGTGTTCTCTCCGATGAGCCTCAGGTAGGTGTCTTCGAGGGTGGGCCGGTCGATGGCCAGGCCGGGGATCTCGCCGTCGAACTCGGCCGCCAGTTCGGTCACGAGCCGCGTCGGTTCGGCCGTCGTTCGCTCCTGCGGGTTCCCGTCGTGCAGCCAGCGCACGGTGGCCAGGTCGCGTTCCCTCCCGCCGAGCCGCGCGGGCGAGTCGAGGGCGACGATGTCTCCCGCCGCGATGACGCCGACCCGATCGGCCAGGCGCTCGGCCTCGTCGAGGTAGTGCGTGGTGAGCAGGATCGTCGTCCCCCCGTCGGACAGTGCGGAGATCAGTGTCCAGAACTCCCGGCGTGCTTCCGGATCGAATCCCGTCGTGGGCTCGTCGAGGAACAGCAGCTCGGGTCGGCCGAGGATGCCGAGGGCGACGTCGAGACGGCGTCGCTGGCCACCGGAAAGCTGGCGTACTCGGGTATCTCGCTTGCCGTCCAGGCCGACGGCCGCGATGACCTCGTCGGGATCTCGGGCATCGGGGTAGTAGAGGGCGAAGTGCCGGATGACCTCCTCGACGCTGAGGTCGTCGTGTCCCCCGGTGTTCTGCAGGACGATACCGATACGGGCGCGCCAGCGCAGATCGGCATCGCCCGGATCGATCCCGAGGACGTGGACCTCGCCGCTGTCCCGTTTGCGATAGCCTTCCAGGATCTCGACCGTGGTTGTCTTGCCCGCACCGTTCGGGCCGAGCAGGGCGAAGACCTCGCCGTGCGCGATCTCCAGGTCGATCCCGCCGACGGCGGTCGTACCGTCGTAGCTCTTGCGCAGCCCGCGTACGTCGACGGCAGCTGTCGTGTTCATGAGACCCAGCCTGCTCGAACCGCGTCGCCGCTGGTAGCCACGACCGGTGGTATCGGCTGTCCACCGATCGGTGGACAGCCGCGGCGGGTGGCTGATCCGGGATTTCTTTGGAGAGCGCTCGCTGGCTCTGAGGGGCCTTAGGCGAAATCCAAGCTCCCGTGCGGCATCTAAGGTGCCGGCCGTAGCCAAAGATGCGGCAGCTGCCCGATGCCGGGGGTCCGGCCTTACGGCGATGCTCGATGTCATCACCAGGAGAAGGCAGGAGATCGGACATGAACATGTTTCACGAGGACGCGATACGGGCGATCCACGGTCAGCGCGCCCGGGAGTTGCAGCAGGAAGCGCTCGTATCCCGGATCCTTCGCGGACGGCGTGCCCGCCAGGACAGCGAGGCCAGCGACGATGCACGGCAGCACTCGGGTCATGACGACGCGCAGGAACGTCAGGGCGGTGACAACGCGCAGGAACGCCAGGACACGGAAGCGCTGGGATCGGTGACCTCATGCGCTCGGGCGGCGTGAGCGGCGCTGCATCATGATCCGGGATCCGGTCGCGGAACTACCCGCGGACCGGCACGCCAGCTCGCACACCGACTCCTCGACCAGCTCGTACTCCGGTTCGATGTCGGTGCCCGGTGGCATCATGGGTGATGTGCGGATCGAAACTGCTCGTACACCGTTCATCGGACGCGAGCACGAGCTTGCCCAGCTGCGGGACGTCTTCAAGGACGCCCGCTCGGGTGAGCCGGCAGCCGTCCTGATCAGCGGTGAGGCGGGGATTGGCAAGACCCGCCTGGTCGATGAGCTCGCCACCGAGGCCGAGTCGGCCGGTGCACGGGTGATCCGCGGGCATTCGGTCGCCCTGGACGGTGAGGAGCTGGCGTTCGCGCCGATCACGGGAATGGTTCGCGGATTGGCGGCCGATTTCGGAACGGAGCGGTTGGTGGAGCTCGCCGGTCCGAGCGGGAACGCGCTCACCGCACTGCTTCCCGAGATCGGCGGCGTCGCCGGTGAAGCCACCGGTCAGGGCCGGTTGTATGAAGTGATCACGTCGTTGCTGGAGCGGCTCGCGGCCGATCAGCCCCTCGTCGTCATCGTCGAGGACCTGCAATGGGCTGACGGCGCCACGCGAGACATGCTTCGGTTCGTGGTGCGCAGCCTGATCGCCGTCCCGGTCCTGCTGCTGATGACCTACCGCGACGACGAGATCGGGCGCGGTCATCCATTACGCCAGTTCGTCGCCGAGCTCGACCGCCATCGGCGCGTCGTGCGCCTGGCCGTGACGAGGTTCGAGCGCGCTCATGTCGCTGATCAGCTACGTGCCATCACCGGGCAGGATGCCGAGGCCGGGCAGATCGAGCGGGTGCTGGAGCGCAGCGAAGGCGTTCCGTTCTATGTCGAAGAGCTCGCGTTCGTCGATGACCATTCCGGTCACCAGATGCCGGCATCCCTGCGTGACGTCCTGCTCGCGCGGGTGGAGCCGCTCACCGAACGGACGCAGAAGCTGCTGCGCCTGATGTCCGTGGCCAGCAGCCACGTCGGGCACGAACTCGTCGAGGCCGTCGCGGACGAGGACGTGCCGGCGCTGGAGCGGTCGTTGCGGGAGGCCGTGTCGGCGGGGGTGCTGGTGGTCGACGGCCGCGGGTACGGCTTCCGGCATGCCCTCATGCGTGAGGCGCTGCATGCCGATCTGTTGCCTGGCGAGCATGCGCGCATGCACGCGTGCTACGCCCGGACGTTGGAGGAGCAGCCAGAACTGGCTCCGGACAGCCGGGCAGATACCGAGATCGCACATCACTGGTACTTCGCGCATGACGTCGGCCAGGCGTTCCGATGGTCGCTGCGGTCGGCCGAGGAACTGGACCGGGCGAACGCGACCGGTGGCGCGCAGACGATGATCGAACGTGCCCTGGAGCTGTGGGATCAGGTCGACGATCCCGCATCGATCGCTGGCACGGGCCGCCCCGAGCTGATGGTGCGGGCGTCCATGCAGGCGTACGAGGCGGGCGAAGACGACCGGGCCGTGGCCCTGGCCAGGGCGGCCGTGGAGAGCTGTGACGAGCGTTCCGATCCGGTGCGAGCAGGTGAGACGCTCGGCTGGCTCGGCCGGCTGAGCTGTAAGTTGAACCTCCCTGGATCCATCGAGCTGCTGACCCGCGCCCGGGCGCTGGTACAGTCCGGCGCCGAGCCGCTCACCAGGGCCACGATCGTGGAATGGTTGTCGAACAATTTGGCGCTTGAGTGGCGGTATGGCGACGCTCTCGACGCCGTCGACGAGGCCGAGCGTCTCGGTCACGTCGTCGGGGCCGATCATCTGATCGCATCGGCACGCACCACCCGCGCCACCATCTGGATGGATCAGGGCCGCAAGGACGAGTCCCTGGCGGAGTTCGAACGGGCCCGGCCCCTGGTGGCCGTATCTGCCGATACGCTGCTGCGTTTTCACGTGAACCTCGCCCACGCCCTCGGCGGGATCGGCGAATACCGGCGAGCCGTCGAGGTCGCTCAGGAAGGAAAGGAACGCGCGGTGGTCATCGGCCGCGGGCGTACCCATGGCTCGATGCTGGCCGGCAACGCCGCGGCGGCACTGGTGCAGCTGGGCGAGTGGGATCGCGCGGAGGGTCTGATCACCCGTGCGCTGGAACTGTTGCCCCCGAGCAAGAACGTCCGGTATCTCGACACATTGCGGGCGTGGCTCTCGCTGTGGCGAGGCGATATCGCTGCGGCAGAGCATGCTGCTGCCGGGCTGCACCGCGCCGTGGACCAGCAAGCGGCGTTCCCGCAATATCGCTGCCACATCGCGCAGCTGAGGGGTGAGCTGGCCTGGGCCAAGGGAGAGTACGACGCCGCCTGGTCCCATGTCATGTCGGTTTTCGACGACGCCAGGAGTACCATCACGGCCGCGTTGCCGTTGCTTACCGTGGCGGCCAGCGTTCTCGGAGCGCAGCGGCGGTCTGGCGCGATCGCGGAGGTCGAGGAGCCGGCGGCCTGGGTGCGCGCGACGACGGCCGCCATGAGTGATGGCTCGCCCATGCCCGAGTGGCGGGCGCTCGTCGATGCCGAGCTCGCGGGCGACGATCCCGATGCCTGGCGTGCCGCGCTCACGGCACTCGAAGCCGCGGAAGGGCCGACCTATCTGCGGACGTATGCCCGGTATCAGCTGGGCTCCGCGTTGGTGACGGCTGGTGCGCGGGACGAGGCGCGGGACGCCCTGCGCACTGCGGCAAGCGAGGCGGAGACGCTCGGATCGGGCCTGCTGGCGGGGTGGATCACCGAGGTGGGCAGCCGTGCTGGCCTGTCGACGACGGAGCGCGTCACTCCGAGCCTGTCCACGACGTATGGACTGACCGGGCGGGAACGTGAAGTGCTCCGATTGATCGCCGCCGGGCGGAGCAACCGGGAGATCGGTGCTGGCCTGTACATCAGCGCGAAGACGGCGAGCGTGCACGTCTCGAACATCCTCACCAAGCTGGGAGTGTCCGGGCGCGGGGAGGCGGCGGCGCTCGCTCACCGGCACGGTCTCGTCGATTGACGTTTCACCTGGCTGGCTAGGTGGCTGCTTCAGCTTCGACGGTGGTGATGGGACCGTGCCCGGGATGGACCACCGTATCGCGTGCGAGCGTGAACAGGTGATTCCGGACGGACTCGACAATCATGTCAGAATCGCTGAAAGATTGCCCGGTCTTGCCGGGGCCGCCGTGTACGAGTGTGTCACCGGTGAATGCGGATCGCA
Organism: Phytoactinopolyspora halophila; assembly: GCF_003287285.1. Lineage (GTDB taxonomy): Bacteria > Actinomycetota > Actinomycetes > Jiangellales > Jiangellaceae > Phytoactinopolyspora_A > Phytoactinopolyspora_A halophila. Next base: position 50,327 of record NZ_QMIG01000007.1, on the reverse strand, counting down.
GCTCGGGTGCGTAAAAGCAGACCGATCCCGGTGTATGACCCGGGGTATGGATAGTGTGGATGTCGATGCCACCGACAGCGAATGTGTCGCCGTCGAAAAGGTATTTGTCAGGGGACACGTCTGGATAGACACGTTTCCACAGCATGTGATCCGCACCGTGTAGATGGATCGTAGCGCCCGTTTCGTCCCAGAGCATCCCCAGCGCCCCCAGATGATCATCATGGCCGTGCGTGAGGAGGATGGCCGATACCTGACGGTCACCAACGAGCTCCAGGATGGGCCACGCATCATGCGGAGCGTCGATGATCACACATTCGTGCGCGTCGCCCACGACCCAGGAGTTGTTGATCACATCCTGTGTCTGTCCATCGAGACTGAATGTCCCTGACGTTGTCACGTGGTCGATGCGCACGTCCATGTAATGCTCCCGGTGGCGTCGGATGAGATGTCGTGGGATCGTCCGTTCGTCCAGAATACGGGTAGGCCGATCGGACGATTCGACCGCGGGTGAAGATCGATGTCGTGACTGGATACGGACTGGCGCACGGGCACGAGATCGGCCAACGGGATGGCACGCTAGGGTACGTGTCAGGAGGTGCCGCGCTGATGGGACTGTTCGAGCGAGTGAAGGAACTGTTCAACGGTGGAGGTGTGGAGACACCGCCTGACCTGCCGCTCGATGTCGAGGCGCGGCGTGCCCAGCTCGCCGAACTAGAGGACGCCTTGCGGGCATTGGCTCGCGCCATGGCCGCGGACCGCGACCGCATGGTCAACCCGGGCTGGGCGGGTCGGGTCGAGGATTTGCAGTTCGCGGCCAACGAAGCGGCCCGGCTGGGCAAGGAGGGCTTCGACCGGGCCGCGCTGCACGATCTCGCTGCCGAGGTGCGGCCGCTGTACGGTACGGGTGCCGTGCCGGACGAGTACGCTGCCTACGTCGACGAGCACGAACGCGTCATGACCGTCGTGGAGAAGCTGCGCACACCGTTGCCAGGGGAGGCGCCAGCCGACGACGGCTGAACGATGATGCGTCGAGCCGAATCGGATGCGTGGCGGCGGCCGTTACGGCAGGTTTCCGGTGACTCTCCGCGCGGTCTGCAAGTGATCGCGCGCGCCGACGAATCTCGACGCGAGGTTCACGTCGATATACGGGTCGTCGAACAGGCCGCACTTGGCCTTCAGCCGCAAGATGCGATCGACGGACTCGTCGATCCGCTCGACACTGAGTTCGCCGATCTCGACCGCACGGCGAATCGTCTTGATCGCTCCCGGGAAGGTGCCATCGGCCGGGGTGAGTAGCTGATCGACGCCTGCTTGGAGAGCCCGCAGCGGGGCTTCGGTATCCCCGTATGCCACGCGGGCGGCTTCCATGCCCAGGCCATCGGTCACGACGACGCCGTCAAACCCGAGCTCACCTCTGAGTATGTCGGTGATGATCGGGTACGAGGCAGTGGCGATGGTTTCGGAAGGATCGAGTGCCGGAAACACGAGGTGCCCCGTCATCACGGCATCGACGCCGGCTTCGAGGGCCGCCCGGAACGGCGGAAGGTGGAGACGTTCCCACTCGTCACGACTGTGTTCGATGACCGCCCGGCCGGTGTGCGTGTCCACGGCCGTTCCGCCATGACCCGGGAAGTGTTTCACGGTCGGTATCAATCCGCCCCGCTGGAACCCACGGATCTGCGCCCGGACGAAGGCGGCGGCCGTGTCCGGATCGGAGCTGAAGGAGCGGTCACCGATGACCCGATTCTCCGGATTGGTGACGACGTCGGCCACCGGGGCGTAGTTCTGGTTGATGCCGAGGGCCCGCAGCTCCGTCGCCATGATGCTGGCGACGTTCTCGGCCGTCTGCACGTCGAGCGACGCAATCGTCTTGGCCGAGGGAAACCAGGTCACCGGCGGTGACATGCGGGCTACCCGTCCGCCCTCTTGGTCGACCGAGATCAACAACGGAACCGGGCTGCCGCCCTCGCGAGACATCGCGGATCGTTGAATGCTGTTCGACAGCGTGGCGATCTGCGTGGGTATGTCGATGTTCCCGCTGGTGCGAAAGTAGACGATGCCACCGGGTTGGTAGGTGGATACGAGCGCTGCGGCGTTGTCCACGCCATAGGCAGCTTGATTGTGCTCGACGGCCTCGCTGTCCTGGGTCTCGGCAGAGGGGCCGTGCACTCGGAGCACGAACAGCTGAGCGATCTTCTCTTCGAGGGTCATCGATGGGGGGCGTCTCATGTCGACCAATGCTTCCACGCGTCACGGTGCCTGGACAGAGGTGGCCGCGACCTGCCGCTCTATGGGGTGGAAGCATGCATGGACCCGGCCCTCCGCGTCTTGCAGGGCAGGCACGGCGTCACCCAACACGGGCCGCTCCCGGGTGCAGCGTTCAGTACGGAACGGGCACCGCGGGGCGAACAGGCACCCCGCGTCGTCGACGGTTTCCCCGACGGCCGCGGTGGTGAGCGAGTCGATCGGCGTGACCTGTTCCGCGCCGGGCTGCTCGACGCCGTAAAGGACCGGAATGGCTGACAGCAGGGACTGCGTATACGGGTGTACCGGCTGGTTGATGATCGTCTCGGTGGGCCCACTTTCGACGACTTGACCCCGGTAGATCACGTACATGTCGCCGTCGGCGCCGATGTAGCGCGCGGTGGCGACGTCATGCGTGATGTACAAGAGACTGACTCCCAGCTGTTCCCGAAGATCGCGGAGTAGTCTCAGGATACCCAACCGCAACGACACATCGATCATGGAGACTGCCTCGTCGGCGACGAGCACGTCAGGGTCGACGGTCAGCGCCCGGGCGATGACGACGCGCTGGCGCATGCCGCCGGACAGCTGGTGCGGATAGCGGGGGAGCACGTAGCCGGGATCCAGGCCCACCAGGCCGAGCAGTTCCTCCGCGCGCTCGTAGATCCACTGCGACGACCGGCCGGTCTCGCGGGCGCGGAGCTTCAGCGGATCGTGCAGCGCCTGGTGGACGGTCCTGGTGGGATTGAGTGCCGAGTACGGGTCTTGGTGAATGAGCTGGATCCGGCGAAAGTGCGGCTGCTGGGCGCGGGTGCGCAGGGACGACATGGCCACGCCACCGATGGTGATCTCGCCTTCATCGTGCGTTTCCAAGCCGGCGATGATCCGCCCGAGTGTCGTCTTGCCGCATCCGGACTCGCCGATGAACGATATGGCGCCGCCTTCGGGAATGGTGAAATCGACGCCGCGCAGCGCCTTCACCTCGTTCTTGCCGAGTACGTCGCCGCGCTGGCGGAAGGTCTTGACGATGCCGGTTCCACTGATCACGTTTGCTCCTGGCCGTCGTCTGTGGGTGCGCCGCCGTCCGGCTCTTGCCCCGCCACGGCGTGACAGGCGACCAGCTGGTCGGCGTGCCGTTCGAGGACAGGCTCGACCGTGTCGCAGACGCTCATGCGCAGCTCGCACCGGTCCCGGAACACGCAGCCCCGTTCGGGGATGGTCCCCAGCGTGGGCGGGCGCCCGGGAAGCGCCCGTGCCTGATCGATATCGCCGGTGAGGCGGGGAATCGCCCGGATCAGTCCCTGCGTGTAGGGGTGCCGGGGCTCGCCGAGGACGGAGCGCACCGGGCCGCGTTCCACGATCCGGCCGCCGTACATGACGGCGAGCTGATCTGCCACCTCGGCCACGACCCCGATGTCGTGCGTGATGACGAGCGTCGTCAAGCCGCGCTCGGCGTGGATGTTCCGGATGATCTCCAGAATGTTCGCCTGAGTGATCATGTCGAGTGCCGTCGTCGGCTCGTCGAGCACGACGACGTGCGCGTTCAGGACGAGCGCCAGCATGATTCCGACACGCTGGCGCATGCCACCGGACAGCTCGTGCTGGTACGAGTCGAGCACGCGCGCGCCGTCCAGGCCCATCCGGCCGAGCAGCTCCTTCGCCTCGGAAACCAGGGCGCGCAAGTCGTCGACGTCGTGCGAGCGGCCCAGATCGAGCAGCTGCTTGCCCACGGTCTTCAGCGGGTTGAGCGAGTTCTGCGCGGCCTGGAACACGTAGCCGATCTGGCCACCGCGGACCCGGCGCAACTTGTCGCCCTGCAACGGAACGACGTCGCCGAGACCGTCGATCTCGACCGTGCCGGAGCTGATCCGTCCGGGAGGTTGCACGGCGTTGAGCAGGGACAGCGCGAGTGTCGACTTTCCGGACCCGGACTCGCCGACCAGCCCGGTGATGGTTCCGGCGGGGAGGTCCATGTCGATCTCGGACACGGCGGGAAGTTCGCCGGCCGGTGTCTTGTACACCACCGTCAGGTCACGGATCCGCACGGCCGGGGCCGTGGTGCCGCCTTCGGGGGCGTGGGCAGCCGTAGCGAGGGTCACCGTGTCACTCCTCCCGAAGCCGGGGATTGAAGACCTCGTCCATCGCGTCCACGACGAGCACGATGGCCACCGTGAGCAGCAGCAGCGCCAGCAGCGGCGCCAGCATGTAGGGGAGCCGTGCCGCGGTGGTCATGGCCCCGAAGTCGAAGACCGCCCGGTTGAGCATCACGCCCCAGTTCTCCCCGATCACCGGCATCACGCCGAGGAAGAACAGCCCGACCTGGGCCCACACCGCGAGGATCAAGCTCATCAGCAGGTTCATCGCGATGTATGGCGCGATCGGCGGCAGCAGCTCGCGGAACACGATATGTGGCGTGGACAGGCCGAGGCCCCGGGCGGCCTCGATGAAGCCCCGCTCGCGCAGCGACAGGGTCTGCGAGCGCACCGCACGTGCCAGCGCTCCCCAGCCGAGCAACCCGAGGACCAGCCCCATCTCCCACGGACTGGCGAACTGCCACACCGTGGACAGCACGAGCAGGATGGGAAGCCCGGGAATGGTCAGGTTGATGTCGGTGATCCGCATCAGGACGGCGTCGAGACGGCCGCGGCGGAACCCGGCGAAGAGCCCGATACCGGTACCGAGCACGACGGTGATGACAGCGGTGATGAACGCCGTCAGGAGCACGTAGCGCGAGCCCACCACGACGAGCGAGAGCACGTCGACGCCCTGGAAGTCGGTTCCGAACGGATGCTGCAGGCTGGGCGGGGCGAAGAAGTTGTCCGGATCGCGGGGTAGCGGCCGCTGATACAGCATCGGCCCGGCCGTGGCCATGACGACGAACATGAGCATCAGGGCGACGCCGAGCAGGCGGCTGGGCTTGCGGCGCAGCACGCGCCAGACCCCGCGCCAGAAATTCCGGCGCAGGTCCCCACGCGTGGTGCTCAAACCGGTGGGGGCACCCGACGTCATACTCGATCACCTGCCCGCCGGATACGCGGATCGATCACGCTGTAGAACAGGTCGGCGACGATATTGGCGATGATGACGGCGACCGTGATGAGCAAGAGCGCTCCGGCCATCACCGTGATGTCGCGCCGGCCGATGCTGTCGATCAGGAGCATGCCCAATCCCGGATAGTTGAAGATCCGTTCGATGAAGATCGCGCCGCTGAACACGGCCGCGACGGAGAGGGCGAAGACAGTGAACAGCGGCAGGATGGCGTTACGCGCGATGTAGCGGAAGATGATCGAGCGTTTCATGCCGCGTAGCTCGGCGGCGAGGATGAAGTCGTCGCCGAGAACCGTCACCACGCTGGACTTCATCGCGAGGATGAATCCGCCGTAGGCGGAGATCGTATAGGTCGCCACGGGCAGGATCGCGTGATATCCGAGCGAGAGGACGTACTCGACGGTCCATGGCTCGTACAGGATGTTGACGGCACCCTGCCGCGGCAGGATCGGCCACAGCGTCGCGAAGATGGAGGCCAGTAGCAGGCCGACGACGAAGTCCGGGATGCCGCGCAGCAACGACCCCGACATGGTGAGCATGTCGCCGAGCTTGCTGGAACGCTTGATCGCGGCGTAGACACCGACGACCACACCGAGACCGAAGCTGAGCACCGTGCCCAGGAGGACCGGGATGACGGTCCACTTGGCCGCGTCGGCCAGGACGGTCGCGACGTCCACCCGGGAGTACAGCGACTGGCCGAGATCGAAACGCAGGAGCGATCCCACGTAGTCGACGTACTGTTCGAAGACGCTGCCGGTGGGGCGGAAACGGTGCAGCATCGCTGCCTGCGCCTCCGCCTGCTCGGGGGAGTAGCCCTGCTGGAGGAGGTTCTCGTATTCGGCGCGGACCGGGTCGCCGGGCATGATGCTGATGATCACGAACGTGAACGTCAGCACCACCCAGACCATGACGAGCCCGCGGGCCAGCTGGCCCGCGAGCCGTCGTGCGAATCCCTTCACAGTTGTCGCTATCCGATCTCTGATCGACTGCCGCTACTCGACCGCGGTGACCCAGCCTTGCTGGATCCAGATGCCGGCCAGGCTCGTCACACCGCTGACGCGCCGGGCGTCGTCCGGTGGATCGGTGATGAACCGGTCGGTGTTGCTGAACTGGGTGTTGATGTAATCCCACAACTGGATCACCGGCAGCGTCTCGTTGGTCGCCCGGGCGAGGATCGTCATGATCTCCTGGGTGCGCTCCTCGTCGGCGGTGCGCAGCTCGTGCGTCAGCTCGCCCGGGTTGATCTCGCCGTGCCCCTCGACCTCGATGGTCTCCGGGCCGCCCTTCCAGTTGCCGTCCTCACCGGGTTCGGAATAGCTCAGCTGCCCGGCGTGGACCTGCCAGCCGTTGGACTGGCCATACAGCCGCTGGAAGATGTTGTACGGGCTGGGCCCGAGCCCGATCAGCCAGAACCCGAGCGGGTAGTCGCCCGCGGCCATCTCCTCCTGGTAGACGGTGAAATCCGGGGAGGTCAGGATCTCGGATTCGATGCCGAACTCGTCCAACTGGGTGGCGATGTTCTCCCCGGCGGCGATCCAGTCGGAGAAGCCGCTGACCACCTGGATGGGAACCTCGAAGGGTTCGCCATCGGGCAGCAGCCATCGGCCGTCTTCCTTGGTCATGCCCGCGGCTTCCAGCTCTTCCTCGGCAGCGTCGAGATCGTGCTCGTACGGGTCGAGCTCGCCCACGGCGTCACCGATCCACTCGTCCACCACTTCCTGGTGGATGCCCGATGTCGTCGTCGCCGCGTCACCGCCGTCGGGGGTGGACACGGACACCATCTGCTCGCGGTCGATCGCGTAGGCCAGGGCCCGGCGGACGTGGACGTCATCGAACGGCTCGTAGGACTGGTTGAACGCGAGGCCGGCGACGACAGGGGAGTAGGTGCGGCTGATCTCGTTGCCGGGAACGGCCTCGATCTGCTGGACGACGTCTTCGGGCACGGCGACGAAGTGCGAAGAGTCGAGCTCGCCGGCTTGCAGGTAGTCCCAGACCTGCTCGTTGCCGTCGTAGTTGCGGACGATCACCTGGTCCGGAGCGACCAGATGATCGTTGTGGAAGTGCTCGTTGCGTGTGAGCAGCGCCTCGCTGGGATTGATCCGCTCCAGCACGTAGGGACCGGCGGAGATGTCCTCACCGGGGTCGAAGCTGGCGACCTCCTCACCCGCCTCGCTCACGGCGTCGCGGGCTTCCTCGGCGTCCTCGCCCTCGCCCTGCGCGGCTTCGAGAGTCTCCTCGAAGTCGGCGGGCAGAACGTCACCGTAGACATGCTCGGGGACGATCGTCATGTCCATGATGCCGTTGACGAACTCGCCGGTGGGGTTGTCGGGATCCTGCGTGAACCGGAGCGTCTTGTCGTCGATCACCTCGACGTCGGAGGCGGCGCCGGCGGCACCGGGGTCGAGGATGAACGCGCCGCTGCCGCGCGTGTAGGCGATGTTCGCCGAGAGAACGACGTCATCGCTGGTGACGGGAGTTCCGTCGGACCACGTCGCCTCGGGGTGGAGGGTGACGGTCAGTTCGAGATTGTCGTCGGACACCTCCCATTCGGAGGCGAGTCCCGGGTAGAAATCGCTGGGGTCGGTGGGATGGTTCTTGACCCAGGCCAACCGCATCGCGTTGTAGCCGAGAAACGAGTTGGTATCCGGGTTGAACGGGTTGGGCGGGGCCGTGGCATCGAGCTGGGTCACGATCGTGGTGTAGACGCCCCCTCGATTCACCTCGCCCTCCTCGGCAGCGCCGTTGTCGCCGTCGTCTGGGGACGTGGGCTCGTCGTCGTCACCACCGCAGGCGGTGATGGCGAGGGCGAACGCCGCCAGCGTGGCAGTGATTCGCGTGACTTTCATGATCCGGCTCCCGGGTTGCATGGGCATCGGCGGGGCTGGGCAGATGTAGACCAGTGGTCCGGAAAGCTAGCGAGAGAATTTTTTCCAGTCAAGGGCCTAGATAGGGGCATTGTCGAAACTGTTACCAACCGGCAACCGGTATCGGGACCCCATGGCCGGCTGGCGCCGTACATTCAGCACTTGCAGAGAGCTAGCGCCGTCGTCCATTTGGAGGAGACGTGTGCAGCCAAACGGGTAGATCTTGCCCGCACGGACGTCCCTGAATGGTGGTGACCTGGGGAAACGTATGTGACTCTGGGTGTGTTCGCGTTGCGGTCCGCCACCGACAGGAGGACCATCGAAGTGGCGGGGCCGAAATCTCTCATCGAAGGGTGGAGAGAACAGTGTTGTTGCGCCGGGACACGGAGTACGTGTTGACCTGGAACGCACAAAATCACAGCTGGCTGGTCAGGCCAATCGAGCGGGACGGTGACCGCATCGTCCAGATCGGCCCGGGAGGCTCGCAAGTAGACGACCTTGCGTTGACGGCGAGTTCCGTGATGGCCGGATGGGACGAATGACGTCACAGGATCTACCGCGGCGATTCGCACTACATCGGCATGAGGATGCCACCGGTGTGTCGGGGGTCGGGCTGATCGCCTACGGCACGGTCTACCCCACGGGACGCACGACCCTGGCCTGGTGCTGTGGCGAGATCTCGTCCGTGAGTGTCTACGACTCACCCGAACAAGTCATCCAGATCCACGGCCACGGGGGAGCGACGGATCTGGTGTGGATCGACTCACCTCCGTTCACCGTGACCTAGATTGGGCACGGTGAACGGAGGTGAGTCCACGGTGAGCCAAGAGGTTGTCTACTCCACGTACGGCGGTACCGACGTGCTCGAGGTGGTCGAGTCCGACCCACCGGTACCCGAGCCGGGACAGGTGCGAGTGCGCGTCAAGGCAGCAGGTATCCAGCCATTCGACGTCAAGCAGCGTCGTGGCGACACGGCAGACTGGGCGCCAGCCAAATTTCCACAGGTCAGCGGTTCGGAATTCGCTGGCGTGGTGGACGAGCTGGGTGAGGGCGTCACGGAACCGGCCGTCGGTGCAGAAGTCATCGGCTGGCCCGTCGGCGGTGCGCACACCCAGTATGCGGTGGCCAGGGCGGACGCGCTGGTGGCGAAGCCGCCCGGGATGCCGTGGGAGGAGGCCGGTGCGATCGGCGCCTCGGGCCAGACCGCGCACACGTCGCTGCAGGCGCTGGATGTCGCCGCAGGCGAGACGGTGCTGATCCATGCCGCGGCCGGCGGCGTCGGGACCGCCGCTGTCCAGCTCGCGAAGGCGTGGGGCGCCGAGGTGGTCGGGACGGCCAGCGAGCGCAACCACGAATACCTGCGAGAGCTCGGTGCGGTCCCCGTCACGTACGGTGCTGGCCTGGTCGAGCGGGTACGCGAGGCCGCGCCGGATGGCGTCGACGCCGCGCTCGATGCGGTGGGAACCGAGGATGCGCTGCGGGCATCGATCGATCTGGTGGGGGATCTGCAGCGGATCGGCACCATCGCGGGTCAGGAGATCGCGCCCGATCTCGGGGTGCGGATCCTGGGGATGAAGCGTTCCACCGAGCGGCTGGCGGAACTGGTGCGGCTGTATGCGGAGGGCAAGCTCCGGGTGCACCTGCACGCGGCGTTCAGCCTGGACGACGCCGCCAAGGCGCACCGCGAGGTGGAGACGGGCCACGTACGCGGCAAGGTCGTCCTCGTCCCCTCCCGCTGATCATGAACACTAGCCGACCTATGTAGTCGCCTAGTGTTCATGATCATGGGGCGGAGAGGGCGAAGGGGAGGGGTGGTGGGAAGGCAGGCCGGTGATGGCGGAGATCAGCTCGGCCACGCGGCTCACGGCCCCGGCCGGTGTGGCCTGGCCGGTCAGCACGCTCTCCAGCATCACCTGTAGCTGGGCCGACACCCGCGGATACAGCGGAATGCGGGGCCGGATGACGGCCTGTTCGAGTGCCTTCACCGTGTCCGGGAGCAGCGGTACCCGCGATCCCGCGAGCTCGATCGCCGAGCGACGAGGCGGGATGCATCCCGTGGCGACGCTGAGCTCTGCCAGCAGTTCGGCCGCGCTGAGGTGACGGAGCAGGCGCAGCGCCAGGTCCGGGTAGGCGGTCTGGCGGAAGATCCCGCACACCATCGTCCCCGCGAGGCTGGCTGGCGCTCCTTGGGGGCCGGGCGGTATCGGAAGGAAACCGATCCGCTGGCCGAGATCCTCGACGTGGATGCCCATGCTCTCGGCCAGCGTCCGGGCCTCGTAGCTGCCGCCGAAGCTCATGCCGGCCTGCCCGCGGGCCAGCAGCCGGACCGGTTGGTTCCACTCGAAGCCCACCGCCTCGGCCGGAACGACACCTTCGTCGACGAGGCGGCGCAGGTACTCCAGCGCTTCCACCACCCGTGGTTGATCCACAAGTACGCCGTCCGTGCCGAGCACCTCGACGCCATTGGACGCGAGAAACGCCAGCAGGCAGCACGTCGTCGTCTCGTCACCGCGGGAGCCCCCGGGCAGGGCGAGCGGGTGAGCGATGCCGTGCTCACGTAGCGCGTGGCCGCATCCGCGTAGCTCGGCCCAGGATTCCGGTGGCCCCACCCGGAGCTTGTGCAGCTCGGAGCGTCGATACCACAGCCCGGCGACGTCGGCGCTCAGCGATACCGAGTAGGTACGGCCCGCGTAGCGGTTGGCAGTGATGAGGGGTGGGAGGAAGTCACTCTCGTACTCGTTCGTCACCCAGTCCTCGTCGACCTCTTCGAGGGCGTAGAGGAATCCGGCAGCGGCGAACTCGGGCATCCACACCGAGTCGAGCACGGCCAGATCCGGCGCCTGGGCCTCGGCCACGGCGCGGGTCAGGGTTCGGTGCAGATCGGCCCGGGGAACGGTGACGACGTTGATCGTGAGGTCGTCCGGAACGGCCTTGTGGATGAGCGTCTCCCACGGTCCTTCGGCGGGTACGACGACACGCAGTTCCGTGCCGCGGCGAGGTGCCCAGTGGGGATTGACGAAACTGCCGCGGCGGCGATGCCGGAGGACGACGCCCTCGTCGGCGAGCTCGGACAGGGCGCGGCTGACGGGCGTGCGGCTGAGCCCGTAGAGGTCGCACAGCTCGTGCTCGGTGGGCAAGCGGTCACCGGGGCCATACTCACCCCGGATCATGGACTGGAGCAGGAGCGTCTTGAGCTGGAAATACAGGGGTATCGGCTGCTCCGGATCGATCGACATGTGACGCAGCCTCCGGTGTGTCGTGCGGCATCTCTAGTCTAGAGGCTCGTCGAGGAGTTATACCGGTGAGTACGTGGGTATCTCCCGGTCACCGATCGGGGACGATCTGCCGGGAGATCACCGGCGCGTGACCGACCGTGTGGTGACCGACGATGCGCCCGGGGGTGGCAGACCATGGGTCTGAAGAAGTGGCTCGACCGCTGGCCGGTGTACCGGCAGCTCACGAGTGCTGATCCGCTGGGGCGGGGCGCCGCGAGCCAGTCCGCGCGCTCGGCCGAACGGACGCCACGCACCAGCGACGCCGACCGCGTCGTCAAGTCGATCTGCCCGTACTGCGCCGTGGGATGTGGCCAGGACGTCTATGTCCGAAACGGTGAGGTCACCCAGATCGAGGGCGACCCGGACAGCCCGATCTCGCGCGGGCGGCTGTGCCCCAAAGGTGCGGCCAGCGAACAGCTGGTCAACTCGCCGTCTCGGGTCACCACGGTCCACTATCGCCGGCCGTACGGCACCCAGTGGGAGGAACTCGACCTGGACACGGCGCTCGACATGATCGCGGATCGGGTCATCGACACTCGCCGGCGCACGTGGCAGGACACCGACGAGGAGGGCAGGTATCTCAACCGCACGATGGGGATCTCACATCTCGGCGGGGCGACCCTCGACAACGAGGAGAACTACCTCATCAAGAAGCTGTACACGGCCCTGGGCGCGATCCAGATCGAGAACCAGGCCCGCATTTGACACTCCTCCACCGTCCCCGGTCTGGGGACCTCGTTCGGGCGCGGCGGCGCCACGACCTTTCAGCAGGACCTGCAGAATGCCGACTGCATCGTCATCCAGGGGTCCAACATGGCCGAGTGCCATCCCGTGGGTTTCCAGTGGGTGATGGAGGCGAAGCAGCGCGGAGCGGCGGTCTTCCACGTGGACCCGCGGTTCACCCGGACCAGCGCGCTCGCCGACGCGCACGTGCCGCTGCGTGCCGGTACCGACATCGCCTTCCTCGGCGGGCTGGTGAACTACGTGCTGCAGAACGAGCTCGATTTCCGTGACTACGTCCTGGAGTACACGAACGCCGCGGCCATCGTCGACGAGCGGTTCCGCGACACCGAAGACCTCGACGGCCTGTTCTCCGGCTACGATCCGGAAACCGGCTCCTACGATCCGGTGAGCTGGGCGTACGCGGACGCGACGGCCGCCGCCGCAGCCGGGCACCGGGACATGCCGAAGGATGGCCACGCGGGTTCCGCCTCGCTGGCCGCGTCGCCGGAGCGGGCCGGCGCCGGCGGGCCAGCCGTCTCTGCCAAGCCGCATCAGGACCGCACCCTGCAGGACAGCCGCTGCGTGTACCAGATCCTCAAACGGCACTACGCTCGGTACACGCCGGAGATGGTGGAACGGGTCTGCGGCATCCCCCAGGAGATGTTCCGGAAGGTCGCCGAGGCCGTGACCAGCAGTTCGGGTAGGGACCGGACAACCGCGTGGGTCTACTCGGTGGGTTGGACACAGCACACCGTGGGGGTGCAATACATCCGCACCGCCGCCATCCTGCAACTGCTGCTCGGCAATGTCGGCCGTCCCGGCGGTGGGATCCTGGCCCTGCGCGGTCACGCGTCCATCCAGGGGTCGACAGACATCCCCACGCTGTTCAACCTGCTCCCCGGCTACATCCCGATGCCGCACGCGCACCACGACGAGAACCTGGACTCCTTCGTCGAGGACGATGCCGGGGCAACCGGATTCTGGGGCAACATGAAGGCGTACGCCGTCAGCCTGCTCAAGGCCTGGTGGGGAGACGCGGCCACCGAAGACAACGACTTCTGTTTCGGCTACCTGCCGAGGCTGAGCGGAGACCACGGCACCTATCGCACGGTGCTCGACCAGATCGCCGGAGACGTGAAGGGCTATTTCGTCATCGGCGAGAACCCGGCAGTCGGCTCTGCCAACTCCAGGCTGCAACGGCTGGGACTGGCCAATCTCGAATGGCTGGTGGTCCGGGACTTGCAGATGATCGAGACGGCGACGTTCTGGAACAACGCGCCCGAGCTTGAGACCGGAGAGCTGGTCACCGAGCAGATACCTACCGAGGTGTTCTTCCTCCCGGCCGCGTCGCACACGGAGAAGGACGGCACCTTCACCAACACCCAGCGGCTGCTGCAATGGCACCACAAGGCCGTCGAGCCACAGGGTGACCAGCGCAGCGACCTGTGGTTCTACTACCACCTCGGCCGGCGGATCCGGGAGAAGCTGGCCGGCTCCACGGACCCCCGCGACCGCCCTGTACTGGACCTCACCTGGGAATACCCGACCGAAGGAGAGGTGGGCGAACCGAGCGCCGAGGCGGTACTGCGCGAGATCAACGGGGTCGGGCCGGACAGTTCGGCGCTCTCGGCCTTCACCGAGCTCGCCGACGACGGCTCGACGGCCTGCGGCTGCTGGATCTACTGCGGCTGCTTCACGGACGAGGTGAACCAGCCGGCCCGGCGCAAGCCCGGTTCGGAGCAGTCCTGGGTGGCTCCGGAGTGGGCGTGGTCGTGGCCGGCCAACCGCCGCATCCTCTACAACCGCGCGTCGGCCGACGCCGACGGGCGGCCGTGGAGCGCGCGCAAGGCCTACGTCTGGTGGGACGCCACGGAGGAGCGCTGGACGGGACACGACGTCCCGGATTTCGAGGTGACGAAGCCGCCGGACTACGAGCCGGAGCCGAATGCCCGGGCGCAGGACGCGCTGTCCGGGACGGATGCGTTCGTCATGCAGACCGACGGGAAGGCCTGGCTTTACGTTCCCACGGGCCTGCTGGATGGGCCACTGCCCACCCACTACGAGCCACAGGAGTCGCCGTTCACCAACCTGATCTACGGACAGCAGGTCAACCCGGTCCGGCACGTGTACAGGCACCCGGCCAACCGCTACCACCCGATGCCCACGGAGCGTGGCGTCGACGTGTTCCCGTACGTGTTCACCACGTACCGGCTGACCGAGCACCACACCGCCGGTGGCATGAGCCGGTTCCTGCCCTACCTGTCCGAGCTGCAGCCCGCCTTCTTCTGCGAGGTGTCACCGGAACTGGCGGCGCAACGGGGCCTGGAACACGGTGGCTGGGCGACGATCATCACCGCTCGTACCGCCGTCGAGGCACGGGTGCTGGTGACCGACCGGATGCGGGCGGTCCAGGTACAGGACCGGACCGTGCACCAGGTGGGCATCCCCTATCACTGGGGGCCCAACGGGCTGTCCACCGGCGACGCGGGCAACGAGCTGCTCTCCGCAGCGCTGGATCCGAACGTGCACATCCAGGAGTCGAAGGCGGCCACGTGTGACGTCCTTCCCGGCCGGAGGCCACGCGGGCCGGACCTCGAGGAGCTGGTCCGGGACTACCGGGCACGTGCGGGTATTACCGAGGACACCGGCATCACCACCGGACGGGTCGGCACGGAAGGGACGGCGAGCGAATGAGCAACCAGCTGTACGGGCCGGTCGACGACGTGGCCCAGCAGGCCGGATACGAACCGGATCACCCGCCCCGCATGGGATTCCTGACCGACACCAGCGTCTGTATCGGCTGCAAGGCATGCGAGGTGGCCTGCAAGGAGTGGAACGGCGTCCCGGGCACCGAGCTGGACCTGCTCGGCACGTCGTACGACAACACCGGCGACCTGGGCGCCAACACGTGGCGGCACGTGGCGTTCGTCGAGCAGGCGAAGCCGCGCCGCGAGCTCGTCGACCTCGGCATGCCCGCCATGGGCCCGCCCGGCGGGCAGGAGGCGGAGCAGCCGGACCAGGACCTGCGCTGGCTGATGATGTCTGATGTCTGCAAGCACTGCACGCACGCCGCATGCCTGGACGTCTGTCCCACCGGCTCGCTGTTTCGCACCGAGTACGGCACCGTCGTCGTTCAGGAAGACATCTGCAACGGCTGCGGGTACTGCGTGCCGGCGTGCCCCTATGGGGTGCTGGACGTCCGGCCGGGAGACGGGCGGGCGTGGAAATGCACCCTGTGCTACGACCGGCTGTCGGACGGGATGGAGCCGGCGTGCGCCAAGGCGTGCCCGACAGATTCCATCCAGTTCGGCCCGGTCGAGGAGCTGCGCGAGCGTGGCCAGCAGCGGGTCGAGGAGCTGCGGGCGGCGGGCATCGACGAGGCGCAGCTCTACGGTGCAGATCCCGGCGATGGCGTAGGTGGCGACGGTTGCTTCTTCCTCCTGCTCGACGAGCCCGAGGTCTATGGCCTGCCCCCTGACCCGATCGTGACGACGCGGGATCTGCCGTCCATGTGGAAGCACGCCGCAGCGGCGGCGGCCACGGTGGCGGCCACGGCGGTGGCGGCCTTCGTCGGGAGCCGGAGGTGAACGGCATGACCGGCACGCGGGCCAGTACGACGACGAGTACGCGGGCATCCGAGTCCGGCGTGGAGTACCGCTCTTACTACGGCCAGCCCGTCATCAAACGTCCGACGTGGAAGACGCCGGACGTGCCGGTGTACTTCTTCCTCGGCGGGCTGGCCGGGGGTTCGTCGGTGCTCGCCGAGCTCGGCGAGCTCAGCGGACGGTTCCGGCTGGCGCGGGCGGGCCAGGTGACGGCCGCGGCGGCCAGCGCAGGCAGCGTGTTCGCGCTCATCCACGATCTCGGCCGGCCCGAGCGGTTCCTCAACATGCTCCGCGTGTTCAAGCCGACGTCGCCGTTGAGCGTCGGGTCGTGGGTGCTCGCCTCCTACGGCACGCTCGCCGGTGCGGGGGCCGTCTCCCGGGTCGCCGGCGTGCTGCCTCCCGCGGGACGGTGTGCGACGGCCGGGGCGGCGGCGCTCGGGCCGGTGATGACGACGTATACGGCGGTGCTCGTGGCCGACACGGCGGTGCCGGCCTGGCACGAGGGCTACCGGGAGCTCCCGTTCGTCTTCGCGGGCAGTGCACTGGCCAGCGCCGGTGGGCTCGGGATGCTCGCCGCGCCACGCGAAGCGGGCCCGGCCCGGCTGGCCGCGGTCGCGGGGACGGGTATGGAGCTGGCAGCTGACCGGCTCATGTCGCACCGTTTGGGCTTTCTCGCCGAGCCCTATCATCACGGGCGCGCCGGCAGGTGGATGCGTGCGGGGAAAGTCCTGGGTGCCGCGGGCGCGGCTGGTGCGCTGGGAGCACTGGTCCGGGAGCCAGGCAGGCGCGGCGGCCGGGTGGCCTCGGTGCTGTCGGCGATCTCGGCGAGTGCCCTGCTGGCGAGCTCATTGTGCACCCGCTTCGGCGTGTTCGAGGCCGGCCGGGCGTCGGCGGACGACCCGAAGTACACGGTGGTGCCGCAACGCGAACGGCTCGATGCCCGGAACGCACGCAACGTCTAGCGCAGTTGCCGGCGGTCATCCGGGAGCCGTTCGGTGATCTCGTGCCGATCCAGGTACTGGAGCAGCGGTATCGCCACGCGCCGGGTCGTTCCCCATGCCTGGCGGGCATCACTGACGGTGAACGGGCCGGACAACGTGCGCAGCGTTCGTACCGCCTCGTCGATGCTCTCCGGCAGGAGCACCACGCCGTCGCCGATACGGACCAGGACTCCGGCGCGATCCGCGGCGGCGAGCTCGCGACGCCCGAGTCCCAGCTCGGCGAGCTGCGTGGCGTCCGGAGCGACGAGCGGTTCCGCCGCCAGCCGGGCGCGCAGCTCGTCGACCGCCTTCGCGACCGGCGCAGGGAGGTGATCGACCTGCGCGGTGTCGTCGCGCACCACCCGGCCCGCCCTGATCGCCAGCGGTGGTGACACGAGAGCGTGGACGAGCGAGCGCTCGGGCAGGTCGAGTTGCTGCCGGACGACGTCGACGGGAGGGCCGGTTTCCAGCGGGTTGGCCTGGCGCCATCGGGCGACGACGTCCGGCAGCCGGGAACGCAGCTCCGCCCACAGCTTCTCGTCGACCACCCAGCCGGCGGCGACCGGCCGGGACGTGACCGGCACGCCCATACGTTTCAGCTCGTCCTTGCGGACGATGCCGCGGCGGCGCAGCTCCGAGTGCTCGTCGGGCTCGCCGTCGAGGGTGCTGAGGATGCGAGCGCGCTCGGCGGCGGCGCCGCGACGGGTGAGTGCCGGCGGCGCCACGTCAAGGACGGTGGTGCCGCCGAGGACGCGGTGCCGCCCCGGCTCGCGTAGCAGGCCGCGGTCTCCGACACGCAGCGGCAGCGCGCCGGAAAGTGTCAGCCGCACGGTGTCGGACCCGAGCGGGCGCACCCGCGCTGTCACCGCGGCCGAACCGATGTGCAGCATCAGGTGCTGCGGCAGCGGATCGTCACCGGTCCGGTCGAGGCGCGCGTCGAGCACATCGCTCGTGCGGAAGCGCTGCGGGGTGAGCACGGCGTCGCCGCGGTGCAGCGCGTCTGCGGGCACCCCGCGCAGGTTGACCGCGACCCGGGCGACGGCGCCCGCTTCGGTCACGGGACGGCCCAGGCATTGCAGGGCGCGCACTCCGGCGGTGCGTCCCAGCGATGGGATCTCCAGCTCGTCGCCCACTCGGAGGCGCCCGGCCGGGAGGGTACCGGTGACGACGGTGCCGCTGCCCCGGATCGTGAACGAACGGTCGACCCAGAGGCGCACCGGGGCGTCGACATCCGGCTGGGGTAGCCGCCCGGCGAGGTCGTCCAAGGCGGTCACGAGGTCGTCCAGGCCGCTACCCGTGGGTGCGCTGACCGGGATGGCGGCGACGTCGCCGAGTGTCGTCTCATTGATCTCGGCGAGCGCCTCCGCCGCGGCCGGTGCGGGATCGGCGAGATCACTGCGGGTGATGGCGAGCAGGCCGTGCCACACACCCAGCGCGTGCGCGGCGTCGAGATGCTCGGCAGACTGCGGCATCCAGCCCTCGTCGGCCGCGACGACGAAGAGCACGGCGGGCACCGGCCCGACCCCGGCGAGCATGTTCGGCACGAACCGGTGATGGCCCGGGACGTCGACGAACGCGAGCGTGCCGGCCGAAGGCAGCTCCGTCCAGGCGAAGCCGAGATCGATCGTCAACCCACGGCGATGTTCCTCGTCCCACCGGTCGGGCTCCATTCCGGTGAGCGCCCGGACGAGCGTCGACTTGCCGTGGTCGACATGCCCGGCTGTGGCGACGACGTGCATGTCACTCCGATCGTGCTTGCCGGTGCCACGCGGACACGACGGCGGAACGCAGCGTGGAATCCTGATCGGAAGGCACGCACCGCAGATCGAGCAGCAGCCGGTCGCGTTCGAGCCGGCCGACTACGGCGGGCTCGTGCTGTCGTAACGGGGCCGCTAGCCCGGGGTCGACGGCCACCGCCCACGAGGTGAGCTCCAGCCCGGGGCCACCACCCCCGCCGACGACGCTGGCTGTCTCGACGGTCTCCGAGGTGACGCCGTCTTGCCGGAGCCCGTCCCGTAGTTCTTCCGCCCGGGCGTGCAGCTCGGCGGCATCGTGCCGCAGTGCCGCCCACGTCGGCGTCTCGGGGCCGCGCAGTGTCGCCTCCAGCGCGGCCAGGGTGAGCTTGTCCACCCGGAGCGCCCGGGCGAGAGGGTGGCGGCGAAGCTGTTCGATGATCTCGGCACGGCCCAGGAGCAGACCGGCCTGCGGGCCGCCGAGCAGCTTGTCGCCGCTGCCCGTGACCAGGGCGGCGCCGTCGGCGAGCGCACTCGATGCGTCCGGCTCGTCCGGAAGCAGGGGATCCGGTGAGAGCAGCCCGGAGCCCAGGTCGGCAACCACCGTGGCACCGAGCTGGGCTAGGTCACGGATGGACACCGACGACGTGAATCCCTGGATGACGAAGTTCGACGGGTGAACCTTCAGCACGAATCCCGTGTCGGGGCCCAGAACGGCGCGGTAGTCGTCGAGCCTGGTCCGGTTCGTCGTCCCGACCTCGCGCAGGACGGCACCGGTCGATTCGAGCAGTTCCGGCAGCCGGAAGCCATCCCCGATCTCGACCAGTTCGCCCCGGCTGACCACCACCTCCTGACCGGGCGCCAGCGCGGTAGCGGCGAGCACGAGTGCGGCGGCGCCGTTGTTGACGACGTGGGCGGCTTCGGCAGAGGGCACGGCGGCGCCGAGAGCGTCCACGACACCGCGTCCCCGGAGGTCGCGGCGCCCGGTGTCCGTGTCGTACTCGACGTCGGTGTGTCCCGCTGCGGCGTGCACGGCCGCTACCGCCGCCGGGGACAAGGGAGCGCGTCCCAGGTTGGTGTGCAAGACGACACCCGTCGCGTTGATCACTGGGCGTAGCGTGCTCGCCCGTGGGGGAAGCGACCCTGCGGCGGTGTCCCCGACGTCCTCGGGCGTGATCTCACCCCGGCGGGCACGGTCCTGTGCCTGGGTGATGGCGGCCTTCACGAGGTCGCGGCCGAGGGCCGACGTCGCGGCGGTGAACCGGGGTTCGGCGAGCAACGTGTCTGTCCCCGGGATGCGGCGCCGCGATTCCGCGTCGTGTTCGGAGAGCACGCCACACCTCCTGTGATCGGTAGCGGAGACGGACGGGAATCGAACCCGCCTGGCCCGGTTCCCGGGCCACACCGGTTTTGAAGACCGGGAGGGGCACCAGCCACCTAAACGCCTCCACGTCCACGCTAACCACAATCGGGTGTGTCAAACGACGTGATGTGGGCATTGAAGGAGCCATGACGGTGACGGAAGACCAGGGAATCCAGCGGACACGACCCGGCCAGCACATCCGGCTCACGCAGTATGCCCACGGTGGAGGGTGCGCGTGCAAGATCCCGCCGGGGGAGCTGGAGGACGTCATGTCCGGCCTCGTGGGCGCACGTTCCCCGGGTTCCCCAGGTTCGCCCGGTTCCCCGGGTTCGGTTGGCGGGCTCGTCGTCGGTCTGGACGACGGCGACGACGCCGCTGCCGTCCGCATCGACGGCGATCGAGCCGTGCTGGCCACCGCGGACTTCTTCACCCCCGTCGTCGACGACGCCTACGACTGGGGGCGGATCGCCACGGCCAACGCGCTGTCCGACATCTACGCCATGGGTGGACAGCCCGTGGTGGCGCTGAATCTGCTGGGGTGGCCTCGGGACGTGCTGCCCATGGATGTGGCCAGCGAGGTACTGCGCGGTGGCCTGGACGTCGCGCGCACGGCCGGCTGCCATGTGGCGGGCGGGCACAGCGTCGACGACCCGGAGCCGAAGTACGGCATGGCGGTGACCGGCATCGCCGACGCGCACCGGCTGTTGCGCAACGACGCCGGAACGGCTGGCCAGCCATTGACGCTGACCAAACCCCTGGGACTTGGCGTGCTCAACAACCGCCACAAGGCGACCGGCGAGGTGTCCCCGGCAGCGATCGAGGTGATGGCGGAGCTCAACCGGGACGCGGCCCGCGCGGCTGTTGAGCTGGGAGCACGGTGCGCCACCGACGTCACCGGCTTCGGCTTCCTTGGCCACCTGCACAAGCTGGCCCGGGCGAGCGGCGTGGGCGCGGTCGTGTATGCGGGCCAGATACCGTACGTGGACGGGGCGCGCGAAGCTCTCGCGCAGGGCTACGTCAGCGGCGGGACGCGGCGCAACCTGGAATGGGTGCGGCCACACGTCGATCCCCGCGGCGGCGATTCTGGCCGCACGGCCGATCTGGACGAGAGCGAGCTGCTCCTGCTGGCGGACGCGCAGACGTCGGGCGGGCTGCTCGTTGCCGGCGAGATCCCGGGCCATCCGGTCGTGGGCGAGCTAGTCCCTGCCTGGTCTGGCGACGTCACCGTCGCCGTCCGCTAGCTTCGCCCGCTCCCGGCACACGGCGCCATGCGCGGTGAGGCCCGCGCGCCGTGCACGCCCAGACCACGCGCCGTGCACGCCCAGACCACGTCGATCGATCGCGGAAGGCGTTTTCCGGTGTGGTCTCGGCGTGCACGGCACATACCTCGTCGGTGTTGACCGGGACAGATCCCGCTGGCCGGCACGGGCGTCGCTGGGGGTGAGGCTAGGCCTGGCGGCGGGCGCGAACCGCGGCGGCGAGCTCACCCAGGAGCTCCTCGGTACTCGCCCAGTCCATGCAAGCGTCGGTGACGCTCTGGCCGTACGTCAGGGACGAACCGTCGAGGTCCTGGCGGCCGGCTTCGAGGAAGCTCTCCAGCATCACCCCGGCGATCCCCGTCTCGCCGCCGGCGATCTGCTCGGCGATCTCCCGGGCCACCACGGCTTGCCGGAGATGGTCCTTGCCGCTGTTGCCATGACTGGCGTCGATGACGAGCCGCTGTGGCAGCTCGGCCTTGTGCAGCAGGGCCAGCGCGTCGCGAACGTCGGTGGGCCCGTAGTTCGGGCCGGCGCTGCCGCCGCGCAGGATGACGTGGCAGTCCGGGTTGCCGATGGTGGAGACCGCAGCCGCGCGGCCGTCCTCGTCCACGCCGAAGAACACGTGGCGGTGCGCGGCCGCGATACATCCGTCGATGGCCGCCTGGACATCTCCGCTCGTCGCGTTCTTGACCCCTACCGGCATCGACAGGCCGGAGGCAAGCTGGCGGTGGACCTGGCTTTCCGGAGTTCGGGCGCCGATGGCACCCCACGAGACGGTGTCGGCGATGTACTGCGGGCTGATCGGTTCGAGGAACTCGCATCCCGCGGGCAGGCCGGTGTCGAGCACGTCGAACAGTAGCTCCCGGGCGATGCGCAGGCCCCGCCGGACGTCGTGGGATCCGTCGAGGCCGGGGTCATTGATCAGGCCCTTCCACCCCACCGTGGTGCGTGGCTTCTCGAAGTACACCCGCATGACGATGCGCAGGTCGTCGTCCAGCTCGCGGGCCACGGGAGCGAGCCGGCGAGCGTAATCGAGGGCCGCATCGGGATCGTGGATCGAGCACGGGCCCACCACGACGAGCAGGCGGTCGTCGTCGCCGGAGACGATCGAACGCACCTCATCCCGGGACGTGCGCACCGTCGCGGCGTGCCGGTCGTCAAGGGGAAGCTCCTCCAGGAGCTGACGGGGTGCATCGAGCGGTTGGAAGCCGGCGACGCGCAGATCACTGACACTCGAGGCATCACTGCTCGGATTGCGTGTGGATCGATGGGGTTCGCTCTGACACATTCGCGGGTCCGTTCCTCGTCTCGGGGCGGGACGCCCGCGGTACTCACCCGGCCGGCCCGCCTGAATGACAAAAGGCAGAGACCGACGGTCTCTGCCTGGCTGGCTCCGGGTGAGGGCTGGTCAGCGCGTCTGACCGCCGGCTCCACCCGGAGCCGACGTAAAGCGCCAATACCAGCGAATCTCGACCACGAGAGGGCACTATAGCGTTCCGGGCCGGGCGCGCGCCAACCCTGCGCGTCAGCGGGTTCATGGAGGGGACCGCCGACGGCCGGGGTTGGCGTGTGACGAACGGCGGTCAGAGGAGGTGCGGCCGTCCGGAGCGGCGCTTGCGGCCCGCCTGCTCCCACTGTTCGCGAGCGGGCTCGTAGGGTCGGATGCGTGACGGAGATCCACGAGTTGACCGCGCTCGACATAGCCGCTGCGATCCGGGCGGGAGATCTCTCGCCCACGGAGGTCGTGGAGCACAGCCTGGATCGAGCGCAGCGGCTGGATCCGCAGCTCGGTGCATTCGTCGAGCTCACTCCGGAGCTGGCGCGCGAACAGGCCCGCGCGCGGGAGCGGGCGCTCGCCGCGGCCGGGCGCTACGACGGGTCGGGGCCGGCCACGCCCCTGCTCGGGGTGCCCTGTCCCATCAAGGATCTGGTGCGCGTGGCGGGTGTGCCGGTCCGGTACGGCAGCGCCGCGCTCGGCGACGCGGACGCGCCCGTCGACGATGGCGTGGTGACGCTGCTCAACCAGGCCGGGACGGTCACCATCGGCAAGACGAACACGCCCGAGGTGGGGTTGCCCGCCTACACCGAACCGGACATCGCGCCGCCGGCGCGATCCCCGTGGGATACGCGCCGCTCGGCTGGCGGTTCCAGCGGGGGAGCGGCGGCTGCCGTGGCGGCGGGCATCGTGCCGATGGCGCACGGCAATGATGGCGGCGGATCCATCCGTATTCCCGCCAGCGCCTGTGGCCTGGTCGGGTTGAAGCCGACGCGTGGACGGGTGAGCCCGGGCCCACACGGTGTGGAGGGAGCCGGACTCGCGATCAACGGTGTCCTCACCCGCGACGTGCGGGACACGGCGGCGGCGCTGGACGTCCTGTCCGCGTCATGGCCGGGCGACCAGTTCATCCTGGCCGGACCGAAGACGAGCTACGTGGATGCGTGCGCCCGCGAGCCCGGAACGCTACGGGTCGGCGTGCTCACGACCCCGATCATCGCCGACGTTCCGGTCGACCCGTCCTGCATAACCGCGGTCGAGGAGACGGCGGCGCTGCTTGAGGAGCTCGGCCATCACGTGGAGCACGCTCCGGTGCCGTTCCCGGCGCAACGGTGGTCATCGTTCGAGGCCCTGTGGTCCGTCCTGGCGTTGAGCATCCCGCTCCCGCCCGAGGCCGAGGATCGGCTGGTGCCGCTGACTCGATGGCTCCGTGAGCAGGGCAGATCCGTCTCCGGTCTGGACTACGCCAGCGCCGTCACCTCAGCCCAGGAAACGACACGTGAGGCCGCCGTCACGTGGGCGGGATACGACGTGATCGTCTCGCCGACACTGGCGCGCCCGCCGGCCTTCATCGGCGAACTGCGCAACGACGATGATCCTGCCGCAGACTTCGCCGCGCAGGTGGCCTACACGCCGTGGACTAGTGTCTGGAACCTTACGGGCTGGCCGGCGATCAGCCTGCCGTTGTCGTGGACGCGGGGTGGCGCGGCTGACGACCCGCCGGTGCCGGTGGGCGTGATGCTGGGCGGCCAGCACGGCACCGAGGAGATGCTGCTGTCGCTGTCGGCGCAGCTGGAAGTGGCCCGGCCTTGGCGGCACTACCGCCCGCCAGAGCCGCCTGGCTCCGCATAGCTACCTGACCAGCTCGGACCCCAGCTGCCCCGGTTACTCCGGACCCCAGCCTGCCTGACCAGCCCGGACCCCAGCTGCCCCGGTCAGCCCGGACCGTCCGGGCTAGGCTGGGCTGCGTGAGTTCGCGCGTCAAGCAGGCCGTGCCCGACCGTGACCAGCGCCCGGCCGTGCAGAAGATGTGGGTGCAGTTCGCCAAGCGGGGGCGGCTGCGGTTCACCAGCCATCGCGACTTCCAGCGCGCGTTCGAACGCGCGGTGCGCCGTGCCGGGGTGCCGGTGGCCTATTCGCACGGGTTCACCCCGCACCCGAAGGTGTCGTTCATCGGGGCCGCGCCCACGGGCTGTGCGAGCGAAGCCGAGTATCTGGAGATCTCGCTGACCGACTGGTGCGCCCCGGAACAGGTCCGTTCTGCCCTCGACGATGCACTCCCGCCGGGGCTCGACGTCATCACCGTCGCCGAGGCCGACGCCGATCAAGTTGATTCCCGGTCACCGTCCCAGCTGCCGTCCAGGGCGTCGTCCCTGGCGTCGTGGTTGGCGGCGTCGTGGTGGGAGATCGCATTGCCTGGCGCCGAGGCGGGTGCCGTCGGCCGGGCACTCGACGCGTTCCTCGCGGCCGAGTCCGTCGCGGTCGAGCGGCTGACGAAGAAGGGAACGAGGTCGCTCGACGCACGCGGCGCGGTGCTGTACGCCGACATGGTCACGGACGAGGGCGCGGATGCGGATGCGCCGGCCATCCGATGTGTCATCGAGCATCAGGAGCCCACCGTCCGGCCCGAAGAGATGCTCGGCGCGCTACGTGTGGTGGCCGAGTTCGAGGCACCGGCACCGCCGCGAGTCACCCGTCTGGCACAGGGCACATGGGATGCCGAGGCGGAGATACTGAAGCCGCCCCCGCTGTAGCGCACGCGTGAGCAATCGATTGCCCGCGCGCTAGGGTGCCCTTCCGGCGATCCATCACGGTCACCATCGAGCACGGCGTGCTGGTACCAGGCCGAGCCGCACGCGCCGTTCCCCGAGCTGCCCCCGGGTGAACGCGCGGCTGCCCCGCCCGGACCAGTAGACGCCGTGGACCGTGCCCCCGTGCCTTCGTGCCCCGTGCCCTTGTGCCTCCGTGCCCTCCTTGGATGCTCTACTCGTAGAGCACTTCCTGGATCTCCTCGTCGTCGATGTTGGAGGAGTCGTACCAGAAGTATCCGGTGTCGATGGTCTCGGGAAGTTCCTCGCCCTCCAGGGCCATCACGGCCGCCTTGACCGTCTCGTAGCCGATGCCGATCGGGTTCTGGGTGATGGCGCCGGTCATGGTGCCGTCGCGGATCGCATCGATCTGCGCTTGTCCGGAGTCGAAGCCGATGATAGTGAGATCCCCGGCCATCCCGAGCTCTTCGACGGCATTGATGACGCCGATGGCCGAGCCCTCGTTGGAACCGTAGATCCCGTCGAGGTCGGGGTTACCTTCGAGAATCGCGGTCGCGAGGTTGGTGGATTCGAGGTGGTCACCACCGCCGTACTGCACCGAGACGATCTCGACGTCCGGCGCGTTCTCCTCGATGTACTCGACGAAACCGTCACGGCGCTCGACGCCGGTGACGCTGGTCTGGTCATGAACGATGAGGGCGATCTTCCCTTCGCCGTCGATGTGCTCCACCATCTTCTCCGCGGCGAGCGCCGCCGCGGCGCGGTTGTCCGTGGCGGCGGTGGCGAGCGGAACGTCGCTGTCGACGCCGGAGTCGAATGCCACCACGGGTATGTCCCGGTTGGCCGCCTCGTCCATGAGAGGCGCAGCCGCCTGACTGTCCAGCGCGGCGAACCCGATGGCATCAGGACTGCGGTCCAGGGCGGACTGGAGCATGTCGATCTGCTGGGCGACCTCGGACTCGGAGTCGGGGCCCTCGAACGTGATCTCGGCGCCGAACTCGTCGGCTGCCTCCTCGGCACCCTGCTGCACGGCCTGCCAGAACTGGTGCTGGAACCCTTTGGACACGAGGGCGATGTCGTACCCGCCGTCGCCGGCCGAATCGTCGGACGCGGTCGTGTCGTCGTCGGCGCAGGCGGCCAGGAGGATCCCGGCCATCATGATGCCGGCCAGCCCGAGTGACCGGCGTCTCGTCGTATGGTTCATGCTCATGTGCGCTCCCGTGTTGTGTGATGCGTGGATGTCGTGCCGTATGTGGTGCCGGTGGATGCGATCAGCTCTGTCTGCGGCGCCGGAGGATGTCGGTGTAGACGGCGACGAGGATGACGAGGCCGATGATGACGGTCTGCCACTCCTGGGGTATCGACATGATCCGCAGGCCGTTGGTGACGGTTCCCACGATCAAGGCACCGATGAGCGTGCCGACGATGCTGCCCTTGCCGCCTTGAAGAGACGTACCCCCGATGACGACGGCGGCGATGGCCTGGAGTTCGTAGCCGACGCCGAGGGATGGTTGTGCGGAGTTCAGCCGCGCGGCGAGCACCACACCGGCGATCCCCATGAACGCTCCCGACAGCGTGTAGACGAGGATCTTCCACTTCCGGATGTTGATGCCGGAGATCCTCGCGGCCTCTTCGTTGCTGCCTATCGCGAACGTGTACCGGCCGAGAACGGACTTG
Organism: Phytoactinopolyspora halophila; assembly: GCF_003287285.1. Lineage (GTDB taxonomy): Bacteria > Actinomycetota > Actinomycetes > Jiangellales > Jiangellaceae > Phytoactinopolyspora_A > Phytoactinopolyspora_A halophila. The sequence continues at coordinate 23,512 of NZ_QMIG01000007.1, read as the reverse complement.
TTCAGGATGATCGCGCCGACGGCTGTCAGCCCGATGAGGATGATCACCGCGTTGGGGACGTTGACCCCCGGGATCAGCGTGCCTTGCGAGATGCTCGTGAACCCGGGGACGTCGGTGAAGTAGATCGGTGCGGTGCCCGAGATCACCAGAGCCAGGCCCTCCGCGATGAGCATCATGGCGAGCGTCGCGATGAACGGCGGGATCTTCAGGATGGCGACGTTGAATCCGTTGACGAAGCCGATGAAGGCTCCGACCATGATTCCTCCGAGGACGCCCACGACGAGTGGCAATCCGAGGTTCGCCAAGAAGACGCCGGTCATGACGGCCGAGAGCGTCATCCCGGTACCGAGGGACAGCTCGATGCCCCCGGTGATGATGACGTAGGTGGTGCCCAACGCCAGGATCCCGATCACTGCTGTGGACACCAGGATGCCCATCATGTTGGACCAGGTCAGAAAGTTGCTGTTGGCCAGGGCGAAGAAGCCCACGAGCACGATCAAGCTGGCGAAGGCCAGGATCTGCTGAAGTTGCTTGCGCAGGAATCCGCGTGACGTGCCGAGGGTTGCGCCTCCGTTCGCGGCTTCGGGCCCCGCCTCGGGGGTGCGCTCGGCCGTCTCTACCGGCTTCATACCGTCATGCCTCCATGTGCTCCGGCTCGAGTGGCGTAATCCATGAGGATCTCCTGGTCGGCGTCAGCGTTGTCGAGTACTCCCGTGACCCGCCCCTCGCACATGACGACGATGCGGTGCGAGAGCCGGAGGATCTCGGGCAGCTCCGACGAGATCATGATGATGGATTTCCCCTGGTCTGCCAGGGTTGTCAGGAGGTCGTAGATCTCTTCCTTGGCTCCGACGTCGATACCGCGGGTGGGTTCGTCGAAGATCAAGATGTCGCAGTCGCGGGCCAGCCACTTCGCGATGACCACCTTCTGCTGGTTCCCTCCGGAGAGGTTGGTGGTTTGCTGCGCGATGCTCGGAGTCTTGACCTTGAGTGACTCGACGTGGTGCCGCGCGGTCTGGCGGACCTGGTTGTCCCGGACGAGGCCGACGGCGTTGGTGTAGCTGGGAATCGACGAGATCGAGATGTTGAAGCCAACGTCCTGGTCGAGCATCAGGCCGAAGCGCTTGCGATCTTCGGACAGGTACCCGATGCCCAGGCGCGCGGCGTCGGACGGGCTCTTGATCTTCACCGGCTGGCCGTGCACGGTGATATCTCCATGGTCGGGCCGATCCGCACCGCAGATGGCGCGTGCCACTTCGGTGCGGCCAGCGCCCATGAGGCCGGCGAAACCGAGGATCTCGCCCTCGCGGAGGTCGAAGCTGACGTCTTTGAGAAGGCTCTTGGTCGAGAGCCCGGTGACTTCGAGCGCCGTGGGCCGCGTCTCTCGGGGTACTGCCGGGCGGGTCTCACCCTTGATCTCGCGGCCGACCATCAAGGCGATGACGTGGCGCAGGTCGGTGTCGGGTGTGGCCAGCGTGTCGATGTACGAGCCGTCGCGCAGGACGGTGATGCGGTCCGAGATGGCGGTGAGCTCTTCCAGGCGATGGGAGATGTAGATGATGCCGGTATGGTGCTGCCGCAGGTCACGGATCAGGCCGAACAGGGTTTCCGTCTCCGAATCGGTCAGCGCGGCCGTGGGCTCGTCCATGATCAATATTCGGGCGTCGAAGGACATCGCCTTGGCGATCTCGACCACCTGCTGCTGCGCCACCAGGAGGTCACCCGCCTTCGTGCGCGGATCGAGCGAGATGCCCAGCTGGTCGAACAACGCGCCCGCACGCCGGTTCAGGTCACGGTCGTCCATGAAGAATCCGAGTCCGCGGCGTCGCTCCCGTCCGATGTATATGTTTTCGGCGATCGTCAGGTCGGGCATGAGCGACAGTTCCTGGTGGATAATGCTGATGCCCAAGTTCTGCGCGGTGCGGGGACTGTCGATGTGGACCGGCCTGCCGTTGACACGGATGGTTCCCGAATCCTCCTGATAGATCCCTGCCAGGATCTTCATCAGGGTCGATTTGCCGGCGCCGTTCTCGCCGACCAGCGCATGGACCTCTCCGGCGTCCAGCTGCAGATGGACGCCGGACAGCGCTTGTACGCCGGGGAATCCTTTGCTGACCCCGTCGATCTCAAGCAGGTGGTCGGTCACGCGAGCTCCCGTTCGTTCCCGTTCGTGGCGCGTTTCGCTGTGGCGTATCCGAGCTAGACGTCGGATGAATCCGATCGTATCGGCATGAGTTCGAGTGTCAATGGCCGTAATGCACCCGAAACTCGACGGCGTACGCCGCGTGCTGGAATAGTGGATCGATATGGCTCGACGTGCCGACGTCGTCCGGTGCCCGCGGGTGGCCGCCGGGAGCTATAGCGGTGACGGCGCGATATGAATGGCATACTGTCCTTGATGTGAGACATCCGATCTCTCGTGGGAGGGATGCGTCCGGTATGGCTGTCACGGACGAGGCGATCCTCAAGATCAAAGAAATGATCGTCAGCGGGGAGCTGCGCCCCGGCGACCGGCTGCCGAAGGAAGCCGAACTCGCAGCGCGTCTGGGCCTGGCGCGCAACTCGTTGCGCGAAGCCGTCCGGGCGCTGGCGCTGATGAATATTCTCGACGTGCGTCAAGGCGATGGCACCTATGTGACGAGCCTCGACTCGCCCCGGCTGCTCGAAGCGCTGAACTTCGTCGTGGAGTTTCACCAAGACGACACCGTCCTCCAGTTCTTCGAAGTGCGGCGGATCATCGAGCCGGCGGCCGCGGCGATGGCCGCGACCCGGATCGAGGACGACGCGCTGGAGCGGCTACGGGGAATCCTGGGCGAGATCGACGGTACGGCGTCGGCGGACAAGCTGGTCGCCAACGACCTCGAGTTTCACCGGAGCATCGCCCAGGCTTCTGGCAACACGGTGCTGAGCTCGATCTTGGAAGGGCTGTCGGCACCGACGCAGCGCGCCCGGATCTGGCGAGGTCTGACCGAGCACGGCGCGATCGAGCGCACGCTCAACGAGCATCAGGCCATCTACAACGCGCTCGCGTCACATCAGCCCGATGTGGCGAGATCCTGGATGACCGTGCACATCGCGGGCGTCGAGCAGTGGCTGCGCCAGGTCCTCTAACCCGTTACGTCCGGTAACCGTGCCGTCCGGTGATCCGTCCCGTCCGCTGATCCGTCACCTGACCCGTCACAGGGAGTAGACGCGGCTCGCGGTGCCGCCGAACACGGCCGCGGACTCGGCATCCGAGAGGTCCGACAAGCAGGCCCGCGCGGCGGCGAAGACCTCGGCGTAGCTGGCGGCCAGGGTGCACACCGGCCAGTCGGAGCCGGCCAGGAGCCGAGGTGGCCCGAACCACTCGAGCAGCCGGTCAGTGTAAGGCCGGAGGTCGTCGACCGTCCACCGGTCCCACTGCGCCTCGGTGACCAGCCCGGACACCTTGCAGCTGACGTTCGGCAATGCGGCGAGGTCGGAAACCAGGCCGGCCCACGGTTCCGTGCCACCGTCGGCGATCGGGGGTTTCGCGCCGTGGTCGAGGACGAATGAGAGGTCGTCGATCTCCCGGGCCACCCGGCATGCCGCGGGCAGCTCGCGCACTCGGACCAACAGGTCATACACGAGTCCCTGACGAGCCAGCACCCGCAGCCCACGGCCGACCTCCGGCCGCAGGAGCCACTCCGGGTCCGCCTCGTCGTGAACCTGGTGCCGGACGCCCACGAGACGATCTCCGCCGGGTCGCGCGCGGAGCCGGTCGAGCTGGTCGGTGAGATCGTTGGCGGTCAGATCGACCCAGCCGACCACTCCGGCGACGAGCCCTCCCGAGGAGGCCGCGATGTCGAGGAGGTCCTCGGTCTCGCTCGCGTCGTGCGCGGCCTGGACGATCACCGTGCGGTCGATACCGGCATCCGGCGTCACGGCGCGAAGATCTTCCAGCCCGTAGTGCCGCCGCAGCGGGGCCGCCGGACCCGTCATCCACGGGTAGTCGCGGCGTTGCGGGTCCCAGAGATGGTGGTGCGCGTCCACTCGCCCCGTCACCGGTTGCCTCCCGCCGGTAGGGGAACGTCGCCGCGCAGCAGCCCTTCCTCGCGAAGCGCCGGCCAGAGCGCATCCGGCACCGGCTGCTGGAACAGTTCGAGATTGCGCCGCGCCTGGTGGCCGTCGCGGCATCCGACGCCGACGCTGGCCACGGCTGGATGGGAGAGCGGAAACCGCAGCGCCGCAGCGGGCAGCGTCGTCTGATGATCGGCACACAGCTCGGCGATCCGTTGCGCCCGGGCGATCAGCTCCGGTGGGGCCTCCTCGTAGTTGTACTTCGCGCCCCGCTCCGGATACGGGCGGGACAGCAACCCGGAATTGAACACACCCACGGCCACGATCTGCACCCCGCGGTCGAGGCTCAGCGGCAAGAGATCGTCCATCGCGCCCTGTTCGAGCAGCGTGTACCGACCAGCGAGCATGACCACATCGATGTCGGTGTGGCGCACGAAATCGGCCAGCATCTCGGATTGGTTCATGCCGGCTCCGATCGCGTCGACGACCCCTTCGTCTCGCAACTCGGCGAGAGCGGGATAGCCATGGTCAACCGCCTGTTCCCAATGGTCGTCGGGGTCGTGCAGGTACAGGATGTCGACCCGGTCCATTCCCAGGCGATCCAGGCTCTGCTCGACGGAGCGGAGGATCCCGTCGCGGCTGAAGTCCCACACCCGGCGGTGTGTCGCGGGAACGTCATAGCCCTCGTCGTCGCGGCGGGACCGGCCGTTATCCGACGGAACGAGCACCCGGCCCACCTTCGTGGACACGGTGTACGCGTCGCGTGGCTTGTCCCGCAGGGCGGCCCCGAGCCGGCGCTCGGAGAGGCCGAGGCCGTAGTGGGGCGCGGTGTCGAAGTAGCGCATCCCGCCATCCCAGGCCGCCTCGACGGCCGACGCCGCGTCGTCGTCGCTGGTCTCGCGGTAGAGGTTGCCGATCGGCGCGCCGCCGAACGACAGGGTGGTGAGCTGGGTGTTCCACCGGCCCACACCGACGCTCTCGATCTCACTCATGGCAGCTCCCAGACCAGCGGCAGCCCGTGGTCGTCTCCCGCATAGCTGTCGGGGACCTCCAGCAGCTCCGCCATCCGTTGCTGCCAGGGCACGTTGGCGGGATGCTCGCGCAGCGTTCTGCGCATCGCCTGATAATCCTCGACCTCGACCACGTGAAACAGGTCCTGACCGTCGCGCCAAATGCGCCATGCGTGCACGCCAGCGTCGCGCAGCGCCGCGTCGAGCTCGGGAGGGATGACGGCGTGCACGCGCTCGTATTCTTCCTCCTTGCCGGGTTTCAGCCGGGTGTGCAGGGCGATCCGTTCCATCTCACTCCTTTGTCGCTCCTTCACGTCGCTGCACGACCGGCCCGTGCTCATACCCGGTCGTGACGTATGTCCTGCCAGGCGGACCCGTCCGGGTAGGTATATGCCGTGATCGTCTCAGGCTTCATGGCCGCGCTGAACCCGGGCATGGTGGGTGCCAGGTAATGGCCGCCGCGGACGACGACCGGATCGACGAAATGCTCGTGCAGGTGGTCGACGTACTCGATGACCCGGTCGTCGAGTTCCGCGCTGACGGCCACGTAGTCGAACATGGCCAGGTGCTGGACGAGCTCGCACAGGCCGACCCCTCCGGCGTGCGGGCAGACGGGGATGCCGAACTTGGCGGCGAGCAGCAGGATCGCGATGTTCTCGTTGACGCCCGCTACCCGGGCGGCGTCGATCTGGACGAACGAGACGGCGCCGGCCTGGAGCAGCTGCTTGAACACGATGCGGTTGGGCACGTGTTCGCCGGTGGCCACGCGTATCGGTGCGATCGCCTCGGCGATGGCGGCGTGTCCCAGCACGTCGTCGGGGCTGGTCGGTTCCTCGATCCACCAGGGTTCGTAGGGCGCCAAAGCGTTGATCCAGCGGATAGCGGTGGGAACGTCCCAGCGCTGATTGGCGTCGACGGCGATGCGGATCGCTGGCCCGCACGTGCTGCGGGCTAGTTCCAGGCGGCGCCGGTCCTGCTCGAGATCGCCGCCGACTTTGAGTTTGATCTGGCTGAATCCCTGGTTCACCGCGTCCTCGCAGCGTTGCACCAGCTTCTCGTCGGTATAGCCCAGCCATCCCGGAGTGGTCGTGTAGGCCGGATAGCCCCGGGCGCGGAGTCGTTCCTCGCGTTCGGCCTTGCCGGCGTCGGAGCGGCGCAGGATGTCCAGCGCGTCGTCGGGGGTCAAGACGTCGCTGATGTAGCGGAAGTCGACGAGGTCGACGATCTGCTCGGGCGTGAGGTCGGCGAGCAGTTTCCACAGGGGTTTGCCGGCGCGCTTGGCCTTCAGGTCCCACATGGCGTTGACGACGGCGGAGATCGCCATGTGCATCACGCCCTTCTCCGGGCCCAGCCACCGCAGGTGCGAATCGTGCACGAGACGTCGCCAGAACGACCCCATGTCATCCAATGTTTCGGCGAGGGGCAGGCCGATGAGCATGGGACGCAACGCGTCGATGGCCGCCTTCTGCACCTCGTTGCCGCGCCCGATGGTGAAGGCGAACCCGTGGCCTTCATGCCCGTCGGGTGCATCCGTCCTGATCACAACGTATGCGGCCGAGTAATCGGGATCGGGGTTCATCGCGTCCGAGCCATCGAGTTCCCGGGACGTCGGGAACCGGACATCAGAGGTCTCGACGGCGACGATCTGCGCATCATTCTCGGCCACGTGTCATTCCTCCACCACATGCTCACAAGCATGAGTCATCCGATGTTTCAGTGATCCGATGTATAACGTACGCGCGCACCGTATGTCCAGACTCCAGCTCGCGGCGCGGGGGTGGTTTGACCGTGGCTCGTCCGGCTCCGTATCCTTAGTCGTCGGCGTGTTTCACGCTGCCCACCCGTGCGCCCGCAGACCGTGCGGGGCGTGCGTGTCCGAGTCCAGTCCGAGCGAGCCATCTGGCCCGACCTAAGAGAGTGAGTCCGCGGTGTACGCGATTGTCCGTAGCGGCGGCATCCAGCAGAAGGTGTCCGTCGGCGATGTCATCAATGTTGACCGGCTCCACGACGAGATCGGATCGACGGTGACACTGCCCGCGGTCCTCGTCGTCGACGGCGATACCGTCACATCCGACGCGGACAAGCTGGCGAAGGTCTCGGTGACGGCCGAGGTCCTCGACGAAGTCAAGGGACCCAAGATCAAGATTCTGCGGTACAAGAACAAGACGGGATACCGCCGGCGCCAGGGGCATCGGCAGAAGTACACGAAAGTCAAGGTCACCGGCATCGACGCCAAGTCCTGATCTCGCCCGAGTTAAATAGAGAACATCACATAAGCCACAGCAGTGCTCCCCGTGCACGCGGGGATGATCTGAGGAGACCATCATGGCGCACAAGAAGGGTGCCTCGTCCAGCAAGAACGGACGTGATTCCAACTCGAAGCGGCTGGGCGTGAAGCGGTTCGGTGGCCAGCTGGTGAACACCGGCGAGATCATCGTCCGGCAGCGCGGGACCCACTTCCACCCCGGCACCAACGTCGGCCGTGGTGGTGACGACACCCTGTTCGCCACCACCGTCGGAACCGTGGAGTTCGGTGTCCGTCGCGGCCGCAAGGTCGTCAACATCGTTCCGGCGGGGGAGTGACCCCGCCGACGAGCACAGCGATCACCGAAAGCGGGCCGGTCACGATCGACCGGCCCGCTTTTCTCGTCGCGGCATCATGCATGCCCGGCTGACATCATCGACACGAGAGAAGGGAGGAACGGGCCGTGGCGATACCGTCGTTCGTCGACCGAGTGGTGCTGCACCTGGCTGCCGGCAACGGCGGTCATGGCTGCGTGTCCGTTCACCGCGAGAAGTTCAAGCCGCTGGGCGGGCCCGATGGTGGTAACGGGGGCCGCGGAGGAGACGTCGTCCTCGTCGTCGACCCCAACACCACCACGCTGCTCGACTACCATCGCCGGCCGCACCGGCGCGCCGGCAACGGCACCGGCGGCGAGGGCGGTCACCGGCACGGCGCCGACGGCGCCGACGTCGTGCTGAAGGTGCCCGACGGTACGGCGGTGTCCCGCCCCGACGGCGAGGTCATCGCCGATCTCGTCGGCGCCGGTACCAAGCTGGTCATCGCCCACGGCGGGCGGGGCGGTCTCGGCAACGCGGCGCTGGCCAGCCCCCGGCGCAAGGCGCCGGGCTTCGCCCTGCTCGGCGAGCCCGGCGATCAGCTCGATGTCGTGCTGGAGTTGAAGAGCGTTGCCGACGTCGGCCTGGTCGGTTTTCCGAGCGCCGGCAAGTCCAGCCTGATCGCCGCCGTGTCCGCAGCCCGGCCGAAGATCGCGGACTACCCGTTCACCACCCTCGCGCCGAACCTCGGCGTCGTCGAGGCGGGCGACGTGCGGTTCACCATCGCCGACGTGCCGGGGTTGATCGAAGGGGCCAGCGAGGGCCGCGGGCTCGGCCACACGTTCCTGCGGCACGTCGAGCGTTGCGCGGCTCTGGCGCACGTCGTCGACTGCGCCACGCTCGAACCCGGCCGCGATCCGATCAGCGACATCGACGTCATCGAAGCAGAACTCGAACGGTACGGCGGCCTTGCGGATCGCCCGCGGGTGGCCGTGCTGAACAAGGTGGACATCCCGGAGGGACGCGAGCTCGCCGACTTCGTCCGGGACGACATCCGCGCCCGCGGCTGGCCCGTCTTCGAGGTATCCGCGACCAGCCGGGACGGGTTGCGCGAGCTGATGTTCGAGCTGGCCGGGATCGTCAGCGCGGCCCGGGCGGCGGCGGAGCCCGCGGAGCCCACGAGGATCGTGCTGCGCCCGCGTGCCGTTGACGACGGCGGCTTCACCGTGACCAAGGAACACACGCCCGACGGCTACCGCTTCCGGGTTCGTGGCACGAAGCCCGAACGGTGGGTGCATCAGACCGACTTCGGCAACGACGAGGCCGTCGGGTATCTGGCTGACCGCCTGGCCCGGCTGGGTGTGGAGGACGAGCTGTTCAAGGCGGGAGCCGAGCCCGGAGACGAGGTCGTCATCGGTGGGGAAAACGCCGTGGTCTTCGACTGGGAGCCGACCATCCAGGCAGGTGCGGAGCAGCTGGGTCCGCGTGGTACCGACTCCCGGCTGGAATGACGGAGCTGGCAGGAGCGAGGAGACCGGAGTAAGGAGAGCGACGTGAGCGAGACATCGGCCGGGCGGCGTGAGCCCGTGGCGAAAGCCTCCCGGCTGGTCGTGAAAGTCGGGTCGTCATCGTTGACCACGGCCCATGGCGGCCTTGACGAGCACCGGCTGGTGGCGCTCGTCGACACCCTGGCGCGGGCACGCGCCGCGGGCCAGGAGGTCGTCCTCGTGTCGTCGGGCGCCATCGCCACGGGCCTGGCGCCACTGAACATGCCAGCCCGCCCGCGTGACCTCGCCAGCCAGCAGGCCGCCGCGAGCGTCGGGCAGGGCCTGCTCGTCGCCCACTACAACGCCGCCTTCGCCGCGCACGGATTGCAGGTCGGGCAGGTCCTGCTGACCGTGGACGACGTCACGCGCCGCTCGCACTACCGCAACGCCTACCGGACCCTGCACAAGTTGCTGAACCTTGGTGTCGTTCCCGTGGTCAACGAGAACGACACGGTGGCCACCCAGGAGATCCGGTTCGGGGACAACGACCGGCTGGCCGCACTGGTGGCGCAGCTGGTCCACGCCGACGCGCTGATCCTACTGTCTGACGTCGACGGCCTGTACGACGGCGATCCGGGCCATCCCGACTCCCACCGGGTGCGAGACGTCTACGATCCGAACGAGCTGGAGAAGCTGCGCATCGGGCGAACCGGGCGCTCCGGCCTGGGCAGCGGCGGGATGCAGACGAAGGTGGAAGCCGCCGCCATCGCGACCGGATCCGGGGTGGAAGTGGTCCTGACGTCGACGGACGAGGCATGGCCAGCCATCGGCGGCGCGGAGGTGGGCACCTGGTTCCATTCCCGCGCACGCCGCCGCTCCACCAGGCTGCTCTGGCTCGAACACATCGCCGACGGGCTCGGACGCCTGCGGCTGGACCCCGGGGCGGTACGCGCCGTCGCCACACAGCGCAAGTCGCTGTTGCCGGCCGGGATCTCGGCCGTCGACGGTACCTTCACCGCCGGTGATCCGGTTGACCTGGTCGACGAGCAGGGCCGCGTCGTCGCCCGGGGGCTCGTGAACTACGACTCCGATGAGCTGCCTGCCTTGCTCGGCCGCTCGACCCGGGACCTCGCTCGTGAACTCGGTGCCGAGTACGAGCGTGAAGTCGTGCACCGCGACGACCTCGTCGTGCTGCGCGACTCCTGAATCCTGACTCCCGAGGCCTGCTCCTGAAGGCCCTGCGCCCGGGTCACGGCATCCCAGGATCCGGATTCCCCGCCCGCCGGCGTCGTCCCCGTCCGGAACGTTCCCGGTCCCTGCTCTCATCTTCGCCGAGCCTCTTCTCGAGCGCCCCGACGAGACGGCGGGTCATCCGGTGCTCGCCGAACGCACCGACCGTCGACAGCAGGAGCCATCCCAGCGTGGCTGCCATGTAACCGATGAGGGTGACGGCCACCAGGATGCCCGTGAGAAACGTGCCCCACGAACTCGCACCCGTGGCGAGGTTGATGCCGGCCAGGGCGCTCAGAGAACTCCCGATCAAGCCAGCGAAGAGCAATTCCAGTGATGGCCCGGCCCGATAGCCGAAGTAGGCGTCCCGGGAGATCTTGACGATGATCCACCACATGAAGCCGAACCATGCCACCCCCAGCCCCAGGACGCCGGGCCAGTATCCGGAGATCCACGCGGTCAGCGCTACGGCCATCGCCAGCGGAAGCAGGCTGAGTACCAGAATCTCGACGGAACGACGCCGGGCCGCCGTGAGCAAGAGCCGTCGGGTGACGGCACGGAGCTGGGATTCGCCGGGAAGCCACAACTCGGCCAGGACGTGCTTCCACAAGTCAGCTCGTCCCGGGCTGTGCCCCGGGTCGGCCCGTAGTGCCTGCAGCCTGTCCCGGACTCGTTGCCGTCGCCAGGCCCTTGCCCGTACATCGAGCGTGCGCAGAACGTCCTCCGAACTCAACGCCGTGAGGCTGATCTTCAGGGTGAACAGGAACACGAGGATGGCACTGGCGACGACGAAGAAGGAAGGGACGTTGAGCGCATCCGGGCTGTCGGTGAACAGCACGAGCAGGCCGCAGATCGTCGCCAGGTAACCGACGATGCCGCTCGCGGTGCGTGCGATCGTCAGGCGAACCGTATACTCGCTCAGCTCTGCGGCGTGTACGTCTGGCTCGCCGGTGCTGGGTTCGTCGGTGCCTGCCTCGCCGGTACCCGACTCGCTGGTGTCGGGTTGGTCGGTGTCTGGCTCGCTGGTGCTGGGTTCGTCGGTGCCTGCCTCGCCGGTACCCGACTCGCTGGTGTCGGGTTGGTCGGTGTCTGGCTCGCTGGTGCTGGGTTGGTCGGTGCCGGGTCGGTCCGCGTCCCGCTCATCGCGGATGCCATCTTCGCCGCCGGCGTCGTCTCTGGCGCTCAGGCTCCGGACAGCCGCAGAGGATCGGTCGACCTCGACGACCAGGGCGATGACGACGGCAGAGAGGACGCCGAGAACGGAGAAACCGTCACCGACGGACAGCGAGACGATCAACTGAGGACGGTCGGTGTCGCCGCCGATCGTATCCAGGAAATCGATCCACGCGTTCAGGAGCCCGAGTGCTATGACGACCGCCGAACTCACCGCTACCGTCCGCCACGCCGCGCGATAGATCTCGCGGTAGTGCCGATCGGCGTGGGTGGCGAACACGTTCTCTCCGGTTTCGTCCGGTCCGTTGTTCATCGTTCTTCTGCGCCTCCCAGGGCCGACGGGGCTGGAAACGAGCCTCTCCGGCTGCGACATCGTCCGTGCCTCCCCGAATCCGTACTCATCGAGCGTCGGGAAACGGTCGCCACGGACTTCATCACCAGTCAGCGATCAATCTACGGGGAATCACCCGTCAGGGTGCTGATTTGCCCTGGGGGCATCGTTCATCCGGCACGGAACGGAAGCACGGCGCGTCCAACGGCACGCGGTGTGTCGCGGCTCTGGGCCGGATCATGCGCCGCCGGGTAAGACTGGAACATGCGATACGGACTCAAACTCAGCCAGAAAGCGAGCATCGACGAATACCGGGCGGTGTGGCGGATCGCCGATGACGAAGGCTTCGATCACTGCTGGAACATGGACCACCTCGCCACACTCGGCGCGGACCCCACGGGCGACATTTTCGAAGCGTGGACCCATCTGGCGGCGATGGCCGAGGCGACCACACGCACCCGTATCGGCTGCATGGTCACGGGAAACACGTACCGTCACCCTGCGGTGCTGGCCAAGATGGCCGTGACGGTCGATCACCTGTCGGGTGGCCGGCTGGAGTTCGGCCTCGGCGCGGCCTGGGCCGAGAACGAACACACGATGCTGGGGCTGGAGTTCGGCACGGTCAAGGAGCGGATGGACCGCCTCGAAGAAGCCTGCCAGATCATCCGGTCGCTGTGGACCACGCCGAGGACCTCCTTCGAGGGCCAGCACTACCAGCTCGACGACGCGATCGCCGAGCCCAAGCCGGTGCAGCAGCCACACCCGCCGATCTGGATCGGCGGCATCGGCCGGAAACGTACCCTGCGTATCGTCGCTCGCTACGCGGACGTCTGGAACGCTGCCTTCGGCACTCCGGAGGACATCGCGGACCTGTCCGCCGTCCTCGATCAGCACTGTGCCGAGGTTGGACGCGACCCCGCCGAGATCCGGCGGACCGTCCAGCTCCGGCTCCCGGACAAGCCCGAAGACGTGATTCCACAGATCGAGGCATACGCGCAGGCCGGTGTGAGCGATATCGTCATGATCACCATGGGCGGAACCGCTGAACGGCAAGCGGAGCAGGTGGCGTCGTTGCTTCCGCGTCTGCGAGCGATCGGTTGAGCTAGAAGGGCGGGATATCGTCCTCGGGCATTGGCGAGATCGTGGACGTCGCTGCCGAGGCTTGCGTGGGTGCTCTGGTGCCGTGCCGGGTCGATGTTGTGGGCCGGGCCGGCATGATCGGGCCGCAGGCGCAGCTACCGTGACATCCGCATGCTAGCGTCCGGCCGCGCCTGCTGGCGCGACGCCAGACGTGGGCGGGATGCGTCGGGTTCGCTGCATGGTAGCTCGCCGCGGCGGGGCGGGCTCGTGACCGGGGGAGCTCGGGAATGATTGGTGGGGGTTTGCTGGTGTAGGAGTGCCCGAGGCTGCTGGTCCAGATGAGAGTCCCGGCTTCGGGTGGGGCGTGCCCGGATGGGGCATGGCGGGGGAGGGTGTACTCGGGTTGGTGGGTGTGCCAGCCGCCGTGGTGTTTGAGGCGGTGGTCGTGCCGGCACAGGGAGACGAGGTTGGCTGCGATGGTCGGCCCGCCGGCGGCGTGATCGATGGTGTGGTCCTGGTCGGTGCGGGTGGCGGGCATGCGGCAGGAAGGGTGCGCGCAGTGGCGGTCGCGGATCTCGATCAAACGGCGCACCCCTGCTGTGGCAGTGCGGCGGCGCACATCGTGGTCGGTGGTGGAGCTCGTGCCGGTGGTGCTCCTGCCGGTGGTGCTCGTGCTGGCTGTGTGCTGTTCCAGGATGTCGGTCACGACGGCATGCCAGCCCGAGTTATGCGTGTTCGGGGTGGTGAGCGTGTCCAGGTCGGTGTGTGTGATGTGAAGTTCGACGATGCCCCGGCGGGTGGAATGCTGTCGTGCCGGGCGGCCTTGCCCGGGCGGGCCGGGTCGCCGGGTGGTGATGCCGTGGTCGACGGGCTGGCCGCGCTCGTCGCAGATGATCCAGCGCCATTCGGCTGCGAACAGGGTGGTGACCGCCTCTCGGGCCAGGGGCGCGGTGATGTATCCCCATCCGGGAAGTTCGGCCGGGTGATCGTTGAATTCAAGCAGGGTGCTCAGCTCGACACGTAGTTCACGCACGGGCCAGCTGTTCGCCCCGGTTGCGGGCGTGGCCTCGGTGGCGGGTTCGGCTGGGGGCATGTCGGCGTGTGATGGGTGCACGCCCTTGTTGCCCGTGTCGGTGGCACCCGGGTTGGTGGCACCCGGGTTGGTGGCACCCGGGTTGGTGGAGCCCGTGTCGGTGGAGCCCGGGTTGGTGGGCTCTACCGGGACATCTGGCGAGCCGCCGTCGGGGTGAGCACCAGATTCACGGGCGCCAGGTGCACGGGCGGCGGGGTTGTCCGGGTGGGGCACGCTGACACCACTCGTACCGCTGGGACTGCTGGGACCACTCGTACTGTCGGGACTGCTGGGACCACCCGTACCGCCGGGACTGCTGGGACCACCCGTACCGCCGGGACCAGTGGGACGGGTCGGTCCGTCGGTGCCATCTGGGTTGGGGTCATCCGGGTCGCCGTCGCCGCCGGTGTCTTCATCGCCGCCGGTGTTGTCAGCTTCGTGGGTGTCGGTGGTGAAGGGGTGCGTGAGGATGTGGGTGATGATTTCGTCGGTGGTGAGTTGTTCGAGGGTGCCGTCGAGCATGCCGAGGAAGATGTCGGTGCGGATGTGGGCGATGGGGCGGGTGTCGCCGGAGCGCTTGCAGGCGCGGGCGAGGGTGTCCACGCGGTCGCTTGCGGCGGCAGTGCGATTGACGGGCAGGTCGAGCCCGCAGAGGTTGGCGGTGCCGTCCTCGTTTCGACTGCCCACGACTCGGCGCTGGCGCATCGCGTTGCGGTAGCGTTTCTCGGCCCAGTCGGGGTCGATCGCCAGCGCGCGGCGTTTGATCCGGTCGATGAGCTGGCCCACGGTGAGCGTGGCGGCCTGCGGCAGAAGCTCGGCGCAGATCTGTGCGGCATCGTCGTCGGCGAGTCCGCTGGTCCACTGGGTGAACGCCTGTGCGCGGGCCTCGTCCAGCTCGCCGCGCAGCATGGCGTGCCCGAGTACCGGCAGGCGATGGTGGACGTCGAAGGCCAACTCGAAGGTCGTATCGGCGCGCCGGCGTGACCAGGCCAGCGCGACACGAGCTTCCTCGGCGGCGAACTCGTGCGGCACCTCGACGCGGCTCACCGTCTCCACAGAACCAGGCTGGCGCATCCCGGTCTCGAGCAACGCCTGCAGGAACACCGCCCGCGCATGATTGGCCTGCTGATAGGCAGCCGTCATCACCGACACCGTGTCGTGGCCCGAGACCTGATCCACGGCGACCTCGTTCAACACGGCGGCTAGACCCGGACCCGGCGAGGCGCTGGCGAGGATGCACGACAGCGACTCTGCGCCGTTACGAGCAGCCGTGGCGTCATGACCAGCAGCCGTGGCGTCATCACCGGCAGCCGCGCCGTGGTGTTCGCCGTACCGGCCAGGCGGTGGCTCGCCCTCGGCGGGTGGCGGTGCTGGCGGGTTCAACATGGCCGCCACCCCCTTTCCTCGCCCTGATGACGTCAACCCGGGTGTTGATGTAAACGTAGCTAAACATATGTAAAAACGAGCTAATGAAGAGATTAGCTCGAATACATGTTCGAGTCAAGCCAAACTCGGATCCTTGGTAGACATGCCGGATGGCGGGCTCCAACCCCACCCAAACCCCACCCGAACCCGACGCTGTCCTCGACACACCCTCGAACATGCCAGCACGTCCGCCGGACAGCCGTGGTTCGAGCGTTGGGCATGGCCACGTGGTTCGAGCGTTGGGCATGGCCACGTGGTTCGAGCGTTCGGTATGGGCCACGTGGTTCGGGCGTTGGGCATGGGCCAGATGCCCGGTCACGCCACGGCTGGGCTCTCGAACATCCAGCGGTGACCTTCCAGATCTTCGGCCCGGTAGCTGCGCCCATAAGGCCTGTCTTCGGGTTCGGACAGGATCGTGGCGCCCGCGGACACCGCGTGGGCGTAGTGCTCGTCGACGTCGGGAACGCGCACCAGGACACCGTTGATGACCCATGCCGGTTTGGACCACGACGCTGCCGCGGTGCAGTGTTCTCGATGCCAGCGCGGTGACTCGTACTCCGCCCAGCCGCTGGCAAGCATGATGACGCCGTCACCGATGGTCATCTCGCCGCGGGCGAGCGTGCCGTCGTCGTTGAGCCACCGCGTGTGCTCGACAAAACCGAATACGTGGGCTAGCCAGTCCATCGCTGCGATGCCGTCGGCGTAGAACAGGATCGGGGTCACCGCTTGCGTGCTCATCGGGTTGACAGTGATGGCCTCGTGAGTGTGATGTGCGTGCCCACCTGCGACATGTGCGGCGAATGCTGCCATGAAACGGCGCCAGGCCCGGCCGGACCACTCGTGGAGAGCCTTGACCGGCAGGCGTTCCAGCCCCCGGTGTTCGAAGGTTACGCGGGTGCCGCGCGGCACGGCGTCGAACCGGATATCGATCTCGGTGAGCAGATCTTCTGGCAGGCTACGGTGGCGATACGTCAGCAGCAGCCGCTCTCCAGGTTCCCACGCCAGCACCCTGCCCATCTCGTAGCCGTGACCGTCGTGCCAGATCTCCCTCCAGCGGCCGCCGACGCCGGGTTCGAGCTCAACGCCGACAGCACGGTCGGGATAGTTGAACGCGTGTGGGTCGCGGGGTAGCCATGCGTCCATGTCGGCCGTGAACAGGGTGAAAGCGCGCATGGGCTCGACGTGAACCGTGACGGTTCGGGTGATGGTGCTCATCGCTCCTCCGCTTCAGCGGGAAGGTATGGATTGTGGGAGAGATACGGGGGCTCCGGGTGACAGGTTTGGCGTAGGCGCCAATGCATCGCACGAAGGGCGCGCCCCCGGCTCGGCGGCGACGCCCAGCTCGTTGCAGGCGATGACTGCCGGGCGTCCACGAATCGCTTCCGAGCGGGACGCTGCGGAGCGGTAAAGAGCTTTATGTATTTCAAATGTTAATCCGCGTAATTAATTATACATTTTAGCAATTGCCATTTCTCGTTCCATGTCTTCCGGGCATCCCACGGCGCCGCCCTTTCCGGACACCTCGTGATGGCGCCAAAGCACGAACGGCCCGGGTGATCTCCCGGGAACCGGGTGGCATATTCGGCGTAGACTGCGGCATATGACAGATGAGCGTGCAGCTTCCGTGCTCGATGTTGCCCACCGTGCTCGTACGGCCGCGGCTGATCTGGCCATCCTGGCCCGCGCGCAGAAGGATGCCGCCTTGCTGGCCATGGCCGATGCGCTCGTGGCACGTACCGCGCAGATCACGGCGGCGAACGACGAGGACGTCGCCCGGGCACGCGAGAACGGCACCAGTGAAGCCATCATCGATCGGCTCCGGCTCGACGAGAAGCGCATCGCGGCCATGGCCGATGGGATGCGTCAGGTCGCCGAGCTGCCCGATCCGGTGGGTGAAGTGGTCCGTGGCTACACCCTGCCGAACGGTATCGAGATCAGCCAGCGCCGCGTCCCGCTCGGCGTGGTGGGCATCATCTACGAGGCGCGCCCCAACGTCACGGCCGATGCCGCCGCGCTCGCTCTCAAGAGCGGCAACGCGGTGCTGTTGCGGGGCTCGTCCAGTGCTGCGTCGTCGAACGCCGCGATCGTCGACGTCCTGCGGAGTGCGACCGAGTCCGGAGACGTTCCGGCCGACGCCGTCCAGCTCGTACCGGGTGAGGGGCACGAGCCTGCCAAGCATCTGATGCGAGCACGTGGCCTGGTCGACATTCTGATTCCACGCGGCGGTGCGGGCTTGATCCGCAGCGTCGTCGAGGAGTCGACGGTACCCGTCATCGAGACGGGTGTGGGTGACTGCCATGTCTACGTCGACGCCGCGGCGGATCTCGATAAGGCGCTGGACATCGTCGTCAACGCCAAGACGCATCGACCCAGCGTGTGCAACGCGGCGGAGACGTTGCTGGTGCATGCGGACGTCGCCGACGCGTTCGTGCCGCGCGCGCTGAGCGCACTGCGTGATGCCGGGGTGACCGTCCACGGTGATGATCGCGTGCGCGCCCACGACGCCTCCGTGATCCCGGCGAGTGACGAGGACTGGCAAGCCGAGTACCTCTCGCTGGATATCGCCGCTGGCATTGTCGACTCGCTGGATGAGGCAGTCGCCCATATCCGCCGGTGGGGAAGCGGGCATACCGAGGCCATCGTCACCGACTCCCTGTCGGCGGCCACGAGGTTTACGTCGACGACCGACTCGGCGGCAGTGATGGTGAACGCGTCCACCCGTTTCACGGATGGTGAGCAGTTCGGATTCGGGGCTGAGATCGGCATCTCGACGCAGAAACTCCATGCGCGCGGTCCGATGGGCCTGCCCGAGCTGACGACGACCACATACGTGGTCACCGGCGATGGACACATCCGTGCGTAAGGTGCCGGTGGCCCGTCCACGGGCCCGCCCGACGAGGTCGGTGGACTCCCTGGGCAACCCCCTGCGATAAGGTGTGGCCCATGCAGAAGGTCGTGCTCTTGGCGGACGAGGTCCATGGCGATGAGGGGGGTTTCCCGGCCGAAGGATGGGGTATCGGCGTCTTTCTCATTCTCATGATGTTGTTGACGGTCACGCTCGTGTTCGGCAAGGGTCGGCCGCATGTCTGACGTATCGTGCCGCGAGGCCGCTTGGTGATCCCTCTTCCCCGTCGTGTCGCCAGCTCGCGTGAACGCGTGGGCTCGGGCGCAGCATGGAGTGAGTGCCGGTGAATAGGCGCAGGCGCCTCGGGATCATGGGCGGTACGTTCGATCCGATCCATCACGGTCACCTCGTGGCCGCCAGCGAGGTCGCGCACTGGTTTGGTTTGGACGAAGTAGTCTTCGTTCCAACAGGCCAGCCCTGGCAGAAGGAGGAACGCCAGGTGGCTGCGGCCGAGGACCGTTACCTGATGACGGTGATCGCGACGGCGTCCAACCCGCGGTTCTCCGTCAGCCGGGTCGACATCGACCGGGGCGGCCCGACGTATACGGTCGACACGTTGCGCGATCTTCGGCGGGAGCGAGGGCAAGACAACGATCTGTACTTCATCACGGGAGCCGACGCGCTCCAGCAGATCTTGTCCTGGCGTGATGTCGACGAGTTATTCGATTTCGCGCATTTCGTCGGTTGCACGCGGCCAGGGCATGTCCTTTCAGACGTCGGCCTGCCAGAAGGCAAGGTGACCTTGGTGGAAGTGCCGGCGCTGGCGATCTCGTCGAGCGAGTGCCGCGAGCGGGTCGGCGCCGGTGAGCCGATCTGGTATCTGGTGCCGGACGGCATCGTTCAGTACATCAACAAGCGCCAGTTGTACGTGAAGACGTAGGATCCGCAGAGGGCACGTTCGTTCGAAAGGTTTCCCGATTTGCCAGCTACCGACCGCGCTGTTCAACTCGTCGTCGCCGCTGCCGAGGCGGCCGCAGACAAGCTGGCCGACGACATCGTCGCCTTCGACGTTTCCGACCAGCTGGCCATTACCGATGCTTTCGTCGTCTGTTCGGCGCCGAACGATCGGCAAGTGCGTGCGATCATCGATGCGATCGAAGAACGGCTGCGCGGGTTCGACGCCAAGCCGGTCCGGCGGGAAGGGGAACGTGAGGGCCGGTGGGTGCTCCTTGACTACGTCGACATCGTCATCCACATCCAGCAGACCGACGATCGCGGTTTCTACGCGCTGGAGCGGCTGTGGAAGGACTGCCCCACCATCACGCTTCCCGACAGCGTGCGCGTCGGCCCTAGCGCCAACGGGGCCTCGGAGTGACCCGGCGCATCGTCCTCTGGAGGCACGGCCGCACGGAGTGGAACGCGACCGGCCGCTTCCAGGGGCAGACGGACGTGGAGCTCGACGAGAGCGGACGGCAACAGGCGCGTGACTCGGCTGCCCGGCTGGCGTCGCTCGAACCTGACCTTCTCGTATCCTCCGATCTAAAACGGACGCGAGATACGACGGCGGTGCTGGCTGCCCTGGTAGGTGTCGAGGTCGAGCTCGATACCCGGTTACGCGAGACCTACGCGGGTGAGTGGCAGGGCTGCACGTCCAACGAGATCGCCGAGCGGTGGCCCGACGAGTACCGGGCCTGGCGCTCGGGCGATCCGCTGTTGCGGGTCGGTGGTGGTGAGACCCGCCAGGAGGTAGCCGACCGGGTGGTCGCCGCGGTGAACGATGCAGCGAAACGGCTACCGAATGACGGCCTAGCAGTGCTGACGTCGCACGGCGGCGCGGCGCGGCTGGGTATCGCGTCGTTGATCGGCATGCCGTTGAAACTGTTCACCAACATCGGTGGGCTGTCGAACTGCTCGTGGTCGATGCTGCGCGAGGGCGAGGATGGGTGGATCCTCGTCGAGCACAACGCCGGCACCCTTCCCACCCCGGTCGCGATCGAAGAGGGCTAGCCTCCACGCGGCGTTACAGGGGCAAGCCAGCCTCGAGTCGAGCGATGGCGCCGTCGATGTACTCGATGAGGTCCGCATCCGGATCTTGTAGGGCGGCGAAGAACGCGGCGTAGATCGCACCGATCAGCCCTCCTGCCCATATGACGATCGCGATGTCGTCGGGCTCGCGCCCCACTCGTTGCGCGATCGTCTCTGTGAGCAGAGCGGTGGGTTGAGCTATGTGATCCGTGAGGGCGGATCGGAGCTCGGGTTCCTGGGCGACGAGACGCCACCGGGTCTGTTCGAGCTCGAGCTCGTCGGGCTTGAGCTGGTCGAGGACCTGGTGTATCGCAGCGCGGACGGCGGCGAGCGGTGACAGCTCGGCGGGCTGGTTGAGCAGCGAATCCATCAGGACGGGGTCGAGGCGGTCGTAGAGCACGGTCTCGGCCTTGGTCGAGAAGTAGCGGAAGAACGTGCTCTGCGATACCTCCGCTGCCTCGGCGATCTGTTCGATCGTCGTCGCCGCGTATCCCTGTTCGAGGTAGAGACGCAACGCGTGGTCCTGGATTGCCGCCCGGGTACGGGCCTTCTTGCGTTCCCGCAGCCCACCTGCGTGTGTGTCTCCGGATGCGGTCATGGTCCCGATTCTCGCCGCGGCCTGCAGTATCCGCCACATCGGGGCACCTCACCTGGCGGTGGTGGGTACATGATCGTTCTCGCGCTGTAGATACCGGGACAGCCGTTCGCCCTCGACGTCGACGTTGGGCAGGATCCGGTCCAGCCAGCGTGGCAACCACCACGCGCGGGAGCCCACGAGGGCGAGGACGGCGGGGACGATCGTCATCCGGACGACGAAGGCGTCGAGCGCGATGGCGACGGCCAGTGCGAAGCCGATCTGGACGATGTCGCTGACATCCCCCAGGATGAACCCGCCGAAGACGCTGATCATGATGATGGCCGCCGCGGCCACGACCCGAGCACCGTGCTGGAACCCGACGGTCACGAACGATCCCGGCTGGGCACCGTGCACGAACTCTTCGCGCATTCTGGTGACGAGGAAGACCTCGTAGTCCATGGCCAGGCCGAACACGACGCCGATGATGAAGATCGGCAGCAGGCTGATGACGGAGCCGGTCTCCTGCACTCCGAGCACGTCCGTAAGCCAGCCCCACTGGAAGACGGCGACGAGCGCGCCGAACGTCGCGCCGATGGTCAGCAGGAATCCGAGCGTGGCCTTCAATGGCACGATGATCGACCGGAACACGATCATGAGCAGGATGAATGAGAGCCCGATGACCACGCTCAGGTAGGGCAGCAGCGCGTCGCCCATCTTCTTGTTGAAGTCGATGAAGACCGCCGTCGAACCGGTCACGGAGAGGTCGGCGCCGGACTGCTCGGCTCGCTCCCCGACCTCACGTCGCGTGGTCTCGACGAGATTCTCGGTGTCCTCGTGGTCCGGCCCGGTGAGCGGGACGACACTCATGACGGCCGTGTCCCCGGCCTGATTGAACTGTGGGGGCGTGGCCGTCTGGACGCCGTCGAGTTCGGACAGCGTCGCGTGCAGCTCCCCGGCAGTCTGTTCGGGGTTGGCGGCGTCGGCCATATCGGCGACGACCAGCAGCGGACCGTTGAATCCGGGCCCGAAACCCTCGGCGGTGAGATCGTAGGCCTGGCGCTGGGTGGTCTCCGGCGGGTACGTGCCCTCGTCCGGGACTCCGAGTCGCAGGTCGTGGATGGGCAGCGCGAGGACTCCCAGCCCGACGACGGCGACGGCCAGCACGGCTACCGGGCGACGGACGATGAAGCCGGCCCAGCGGCGACCCGCCGTCGGCCTGCTGTCGTCCTCCGGGTCACGGACCTTCAGGCCGGGAATGCGCGTGGAGAGGACCCGGCGCCCGGCGAAGCCGAGGAGGGCCGGCAGCAGGGTCAGCGCGATGACGACGGCGACGCCGACGGTGAGTGCGGCGGCCAGCCCCATCTCGGTCAGGATCGGGATCCCGACAACGGACAGCGCGGACAGCGCGATCATGACCGTGAGACCGGCGAAGACCACGGCGGAGCCCGCTGTGCCCAGGGCACGTCCCGCCGCTTCCGCGCCGTCGCGCCGGATGGCCAGCTCGTGCCGGTAGCGGGACATGATGAACAGCGCGTAGTCGATGCCGACCGCGAGACCGAGCATCGTGGCGAGGATGGGCGTCGTCGTCCCGAGATCGAGGAAGCCGGTGCCGGCGGCGATGGCCGCGACGCCGATCGCCACGCCGGTGATGCCGGTGAGTAGCGGCATACCTGCCGCGACGAGGGAGCCGAACGTGATCAGCAGCACGACGGCGGCGACCGCGAGGCCGATCAGCTCGTTGCTGATCTCCGGCTCTTCCTCCAGGACCGTGCCACCCAGCTCGACCGTTATGCCGGCTTCCCGGCCCGTCTCGGCTGCGCTGTGCAGGACCTCGCGGGCTTCGTCGTCGAGATCGACGACGTCGTAGAAATCGACCGTGTAGGTGACCTCGGCGAGCGCGATCGTGCCGTCGCCGGAGATCAGGCCGGAGTCGTAGGGACTGTCGATGCGAGCCACCTGGGGTCCGGAGGCGATCTCGTCGAGCACGTCGCCAACGATCGCCCGGTTGTCCGGGTCCTCGAACGTCTCGCCCTCGGGTGTCTGGAACACCACGCGCGCGGAAGCGCTGTTGAGATCGGCCTCGGGGAAGCGCTCTTCGAGGAGGTCGAAGGCTTCCTGAGACTCCGTGCCGGGGATGGCGAACGAGTCGGACGTGGCGCCGGACAGGGTGGCGGCACCCGTGCCGGCGGCCACGAGAACGGCCAGCCATAGCAGGCCGACGAGCTTGCGACTGCGGTAGGAGAAGCGGCCCAGCCGGTAGAGGAACGTTGCCATGGATGCTCCAAATTGATAGTTACTGTCATTTGACAGTAACTATCAATTTTGCGGGGTGCAAGTCCGTTGGCGATGCCGATCGGCAGTGGATATGCTGTACCGGGACGTCGACATCGGTTCGACACATGGGCCGGGACACACGAGCCCGGAGGGCGATTATGAGCATCGCCCGGGTGTCGGTTAAGCTGTCCGAGCTGTTCCGAACGGGGCTGTGGCGCAGTTGGTAGCGCGCCTCCATGGCATGGAGGAGGCCAGGGGTTCGAGTCCCCTCAGCTCCACCCTTGTGATCTCTCAAGACATCGGCGACAGGGTGACCCCTCGGGGGGTCACCCTGTTTCGCTTTTGTGGGGTCCTCGTGGCAGGCCGGTGGGCTGGTAGTCGCGGGT
>NZ_QMIG01000080.1 GCF_003287285.1 Phytoactinopolyspora halophila | reverse complement strand
GGGCTGCTGTCGTGCTCAACGCAGTGATCGCTTGGACCGCACATTTGTCAGACATGCCCTAGCTCACACCGTCCTCGTGGCGGTGTTCAACTGCGCGTGCTCGCCAGTCGAACGGGCCTGGGGGCACGCTTGCGTTTGCCGCCTGGCCGGGGCCGCGGCCAGGCGACAACCAACGGGCATCACGCCGGCACGTGGGGCGGCGAGGTCCGATCCGCGATGTGGCGTGATCCCGGCATTGGCGTTGCGTGGTGGAGACCAGTGATTCGAATAAGTGTCAGATTTCCTATTTCCTGTGGAGGTCGATATCGAGCTCAGAATTAATTCGGCTGCGTGCCGAATCCAATTACGATTCTCGCCTCGTGTACCACGAGTATCCACTCGACATGACGTCCATGGAGCCGGTGGCGTTCCACGCTTCTGGCCACGAGTTCTGGTCCCGGCTGGCGCCGTCGTGTGCTGGTTGGCTGAGGGCGACTTCGTGGCGGGCGTGGGGGATTGATCCGGCTT
>NZ_QMIG01000079.1 GCF_003287285.1 Phytoactinopolyspora halophila | reverse complement strand
CAGCATCGGTTGCGCTTTGTGTGTGTCCGATTCTTGAGAACTCAACAGTGTGCTGACTTACTTTATTTTTGCCAGTTTGTTATTTTTGTGGGCTCTGCATTTTTTGTGGGGTTTTTGCTGGGATTTTTTTGAGGATTGTGCCTGTCTGCCCTTGTGTGGGTGGGTGGGTGTTGTTTGGTCCTTGATGGAGAGTTTGATCCTGGCTCAGGACGAACGCTGGCGGCGTGCTTTACACATGCAAGTCGAGCGATCGGCCCGGCTCCTTTGGGGTTGGGTACGGAGCGGCGAACGGGTGAGTAACACGTGGGTAACCTGCCCTTGGCTCTGGGATAAGCCTGGGAAACTGGGTCTAATACCGGATGGGACGCATGGCCGCATGGTCTGTGTGTGGAAAGGTTTTTCTGGCCAGGGATGGGCCCGCGGCCTATCAGTTTGTTGGTGGGGTAGTGGCCTACCAAGGCGACGACGGGTAGCCGGCCTGAGAGGGTGTTCGGCCACACTGGGACTGAGATACGGCCCAGACTCCTACGGGAGGCAGCAGTGGGGAATATTG
>NZ_QMIG01000078.1 GCF_003287285.1 Phytoactinopolyspora halophila | reverse complement strand
GGCCTGGGTGAGGGTGCGAAAGTCGGTGCTGCTTTTGGGGTAGTAGTCGCGTAGTAGCCGGTTGGTGTTTTCGTTGCTGCCGCGTTGCCATGGGCTGTGGGGGTCGCAGAAGTAGACTTCGATGTGGGTGGCCAGGGAGAATGTGGCGTGTGCGGCCATTTCTGAGCCTTGGTCCCAGGTCAGTGTGCGGCGCAGTGAGGCCGGCAGGGTACGCATTGCCGCGCTGAGCTGGGCGGCAACGAGCTCGCTGACTTTCCCGTTCGGTAGCGCGACCAGCTGCACGTAGCGGCTGGAGCGTTCGACCAGGGTCGCGATCACGGAGTGGTTACCGGCACCGGTGATCAGGTCACCCTCCCAGTGCCCCGGCACCGCTCGGTCCTCGGCCTCGGCCGGGCGGGCGCTGATGTGCAGATCCACCCAGGGCCGGGCCGAGCGCAACGCCCCGGCCGTTTCTGATCGCGCCGTGCGGCGGGTCCGGCCGGTGCGCAGCGCCTTCTGATGCTTCAACGCGACGCGAAGGTTTCCCCGGGCCTGCAGATACACCGCGTGATAGATCGTCTCGTGCGACACTTGCATCCCCGCATCACCGTGGTGTT
>NZ_QMIG01000077.1 GCF_003287285.1 Phytoactinopolyspora halophila | reverse complement strand
CAACGGCATGGTCTACACCGTCCGTCTCGCCTCAGCAGCCGCCCACGGCGGCCGCACCAAACTCGAAGCCGAACTACGCCGCCTGGGCATCACACAGAAAAACTCGACCCCGAACCACCCCACCACCTGCGGCAAAGTCGAACGATCCAACAAACATTGAAGAAATGGCTACACGCCCAACCGGCCCAGCCGAGCACGATCGCTGAACTGCAAACGATGATCGACCACTTCATCGAGCAATACAACCAACACCGCCCCCACCGATCCCTGCCGCACCGAGCCACCCCCGACACCATCTACCAGACCAGACCGAAAGCCACCCCAACCACCGGCAGCCGCGACACCGACACCCACAACCGAATCCGGCATGACCGCGTCGACTCCGACGGGAAACTCACCCTGCGCATCAACGGAAAGATGCACCACATCGGCATCGGCCGACCCCACGCCCGAACCCCCATCATCATCATGCTCGTCCACGACCTCAACGTCCGCATCATCAACACAGCCACCGGCGAACTGATCCGTGAACTGACCATCGACCCCACCCGCGACTACCAGCCCACCGGCCTGCCACGAGGACCCCACAAAAGCGAAACAGGGTGACCC
>NZ_QMIG01000006.1 GCF_003287285.1 Phytoactinopolyspora halophila | reverse complement strand
CATCAACGCCCACCTCCACCACTAAGCATGAACGTTGCAAGCACCGCTTGAGCCCGCCATGTGCCTGACTAGTGTTCATGATCAGCGGAAGGGGGTCACGGGGCGGGGATGGGGTGGACCAGACAGACACTGAGCAGGGTGTCTTCTTCAATGTCCGTCCATTCGTGCAGGGTTTCGGGCTGGAATATGTAGAGCTCTGGCCCGTCGAAGGGAATCCGCTGGTCGTCGGGTAGCCGGAGGATCCCCCGGCCGCGCACGATCTGGCAATGGGCGAGATCGGGAGTGGTGTGCATGACGAAGTGCCCGCCGGCGGCGATGTGCACCTGCTGGAGGGTGGCTCGGGGTGTCTGGACATGCTCCACCAGATGCACGCTGGTCAGTGGCTCGCCCTCCCACTCGTCGAAAGGTTGCCACCGTGGTTCGGGCGTCACCCGCGGACGGACGTTCTTTCCGTCAGTGTCCAGTTCGAATACGGTCGTTCTCATTCAGCACCTCACCGGGTCGAAGGTCGCCGGCGCTCGGGCCGGCCCGGGACGGGGCGTAGGACGTTCGGTGGTCGGTCCACACGTCGGCGCACCGCCCGCGATGTCGCCGTCACCGGCCGACCAGCGAGCCGAGCCGCGCATAGACCGGACCGAGCTGGTTGCGGAGCTCGTTGTAAGCCGTTCGCAACGTCCAATACGTCGCATGCCGGTCGGGATCCGGCCGGATGGGTTCGGTGGTCTCCTGCCACTCCTGCGCCGTCGCGGCGAGGTCGTCGACGTGACCGGTCGCAGCCGCCGCGATGAGCGCGTCGGCGAGGACACCGCCTTCTTGACGCAGGGTTGGCACCCAGTCGATGCCCAGCACGTCGGCCTTGATGCCGTTCCACAGCGGCGACGCCGCGCCGCCCCCGAGTGCCCGCGCCTCGTGCAGGTCCTGCCCGATGCCACGGGCGAGCTCGGCCCAGACGGCGTACTCGTAGGCGATGCCTTCCAGCAGGGCGCGGAACATGTGCCCGCGCTCGTGCCCGGCGGTGAGCCCGACCCACGCGCCCCGGGCGCGTGGCTGCGGCGGCAGCACGCCACCCTGGAAATGCGGGAACCACAGCAAACCGCCGCAACCGGGCTCGACGGCGCCGGCCAGCCGGTCGAGCTCGGCGTAGGCGTTGGGGGAGTCCGCGAGGTCGGTGGCGATCTCGTCCCGGAACCACCGCAGCGCCAGCCCGCCGCCGTTGATGAATGCCAGGGCGATGAACTTGCCGGCGATCACCGAGTGCCCGGACGTCAAGGTGAGGTTGGCCGTGTCCGGCTGGTAGCCGTCGGTGCACACGGCGAACACGCTCGCCGTGCCGGCTGAGTCGAACGCCTGCCCGCCGGAGACGACACCGGCACCGAGCGACGCCGCACTCTGGTCGCCGGCGCCAGCTGCCACCGGAGTGCCGACCGGCAGCCCGGTGGCCTCGGCCGCCTGTGGCGTGATCTCGCCGACGATGTCGAGCGGATCGACGATACGCGGAAGGACGCGGCGGTCGACCCGGAACTCGTCGATCAGCTCGTCGGACCAGGTGGCCGCCGCGGTGTCGGACAGGTTGGAGAAGTGCAGGTACGTGCGGTCGATGAAAGCATCCTGTGCGGCCAGGCCGCACATCCGTCCGGCCACGAACGCGCCGGGGACGACGAAGCGCTCGATCCGCTTGAAGTCGTCGGGACGTTCCCGCTGCCACCACACGATCTTCGGCCCGTGCGAGTAGGTGGGAGGGCATCCGGACAGCTCGACGACGCGCGCCGCGTGCTCGGACATCTCGTCGATGTAGGGCGTGCAGCGGGAGTCGAGCCAGGAGTCGAAATGCGTGGCGGGACGGAAGTCAGCGTCGATCGTGCCGATGCCGGACATCTGCCCGGAGAACGCCACGCCGCCGACGTCGCGGGCGCGGCCCGAGGCTTCGAGAGCGCGGCCGATGGTGCGGTACGCGGACGCCTCGATCTCTTCCAGGTCCTGTTCGGCCCAGCGAGGTCGTGGCGTGCGCAACGGGACCTCCTCGAACGCCTCGCCCACGATCTGCCCGGACAGGTCCACCACAGCGGCCTTGGTTCCCATGGTGCCGAGGTCACAGCCGACGAAGACGGTCATCTCGCGCTCCTTCGTGTCGCTTCGGTTGTGGTGACCAGAGCCGGCGATCCGTGGCTGTGTTGTGCGTCAGCCCATCGCCACGATGGTCTTCAGGACGCCGTCGGGAGGTCGTTCCAGCACGGCGGCGGGTGCCTCCTCGAGGGTGACGACCCGGTGCGGAAGGCGGTCGAGCTTGATCTCCCCGCTGGCGACGAGGTCACGCGCTCGCCGGTAGTCAGACAGCCGCGAGCCGGTGCTGCCGACCAGCTTCAGGTGCCGGTAGTGGATGGCATTGGCATCGACGAGGGCGCCGCCAGGGGTGCCCGCGAAGCTGTGGACGACGCCACCGAGGGCCACCTGCTCGACGGCCCATTGCAATGGCGCGGCGCCGGGAGCGGTCACGACGACGGCTGCGGGCGCGTCGTCGAGGTGATCCCGCGGTGTGGACTCGGGACCGAACACCACGTCGAAACCCATCTCGTGAGCGATCCGCTGCCGCGGTCCCGGACGCTGGCAGATCGCGACGGGGCAGCCGGCAGCCTGCAATGCCCACCCGCACAGGATTCCCATGGCCCCGCCGCCGACGACGGCGGCGGGCTCACCCGGGCTGACACCGCACACGTCGACGGCGTGCACGGCGCAGGCGAGTGGTTCAAGCATGGAGGATGTCACGGGATCGAGCCCGCCAAGCGGCACCACCTGCGAGGTGGGCACCGAGACGAGCTCGGCGAGCCCGCCGTCGCGGGCCAAGCCGATGGACTCCCGGTCGGGGCAGCGGTTGTGCCAACCCGCCCGGCACGCCGCACAGCGTCCGCAGGTCACTTCCGGGTAGATGCCCGCTGCGGTGCCGTCGGGGAGCAGGCCGGTTACCTCGTGCCCCGGCGTGCACGGGTGGTCGTGTCCGCGCGTGGCGAGCTTGCGGTCGGTCGAGCACACAGAGGTGGCGGTGACGGTGACGACGACGTCGTGGCTGGACGGCGTCGGCTCGGGAACGTCGCGTACCGCGACCTCTCCGTGCCCGACGATCCGCACCGCGCGCATCAGTGATGAACCGTCCTCGTCGGGTTCGTTTCGCCTGCACCACCGGGTGTGCCCGATCCGCCGGATCGGCTGCCGTCGCGTAATCGCGCGTCGATGTGGACCGGCTCGCCAGTGGCCATGGACTGGTTGGTGGCGATGGCCGCTTCGAGGGCGGCGATGCCGTCGTCGATCCTGGTCTTGGGCTCTTCGAGTCCGTGCGCGACGTCGGCCAGGTGCTGATCCTCTGCCCGGTATGCGTCGGCGAACAGGGTGCGCCAGCTGGTCACGGGGTCGGCGACGATGCCGTCCGAGCGCACCAAGACGGTGCTGTTCGCCCGGGTGTCCCCGATGTGGAGCATGCCCTCGGATCCGTAGATCTCGACGCGAGCGTCGTAGCCGTAGTCGGCCGGGCACGCGCCGTCGACCTGTCCGACGGCGCCTCCGGTCAACTCGAAAGTCACGGTGACGAGGTCGACGAATCCGGGGTTGCTCTCCGCAATGTCGGGCCGCTTTGCTGCCCTGCCCACCGCGTACGCCCGGTGGTACTCCTGACCGGTCAGCCACCGCAGGGAATCGAGGTCATGGGCGTTGACCTCGGATATCATCCCTCCAGACAGATCGGTGTTCCACGCCCATCGAGGAGGGAGGCCCGGCCCGCGGCCGGTGGAGCGAATCAGGAGCGGCTCGCCGATGTCGCCGACGTGCAGTCGTTCCGCCGCCCGGCGAAAACTCTGGTCGAATCGGCGCATGAAGCCCATGAGGAACGCGGCGTCGGACGACGTGGCCGCGGCCTTGATGGCGTGGGCCTCGTCCAGACTGGCAGCGAGGGGTTTCTCGCACAGCACGTGAGTTCCGGCCTTGAGCGCCGCGACGGTGATGTCCGGATGGGTGAAGGTGGGCGAC
This sequence comes from Phytoactinopolyspora halophila, assembly GCF_003287285.1. Lineage (GTDB taxonomy): Bacteria > Actinomycetota > Actinomycetes > Jiangellales > Jiangellaceae > Phytoactinopolyspora_A > Phytoactinopolyspora_A halophila. The sequence continues at coordinate 183,321 of NZ_QMIG01000006.1, read as the reverse complement.
GCCACGACGACGGCGTCCACGTCGTCATCGGCGACGGCTTCGAGGGGATCGGTGAACCCGCGTTCGCACCCCAACTCGGCCAGAGCCGATTCGCGCGCCTGGTCATCGGGCTCGCACACTCCGACCAACCGGGCGCCCCGCACTCCTGCGGCGAAATTGCGGCCGTGCACCAGGCCGGCACGCCCGGCACCGATCAGGACCACCCGGACATCTGCACCCATGTACTTGACTCCTTCCGGCCCCCGATGCGTGACGGCCTCTCGGTCCTCTCGTGGTGTCCCTTCGGCGACTACCCCGGCGGACGGTTCAGGTCACGGCCACATTCCCACCATCCACGGAGATCTCGGCCCCGGTCATGAACGGAGCGCGGTCCGAGGCAGCAAAGGTGATGACGGCCGCGACCTCCTCGGGCCGTCCCAGCCTGCCCGCCGGCCGGAGCCCGGCGAGCTCGTTCTCGGTCGCCTGCAGATCTTCGGATTGATCGATGATTCCTTGGACCAGTGGCGTGCGCGTCGTTCCCGGGGAAACCGTCACGGCGCGGATGCCGTCGCGGGTGTGGTCCGCAACGATGGAGCGGCTCAGCATGATCAGGCCGGCCTTCGACATGTTGTACGCGAGCTGGCCGGGAAAGCCGAGGATCCCGGCTTCGCTGGAGACGTTGATGACGGTTCCGCCCCCGGCGCGGCGCATGGCGGGAATCGCCGCCGCGGTGAGCAACACGGCCGATCGCAGGTTGACGGTCATCACCTCGTCGTAGAGCGCCGCGGTGGTGTTCTCGACGGATGCCAGGCGATGGATGCCGGCATTGTTGACAACGAGATCGAGCGATCCGTGCTCGTTCTCCGCGCTTCGTACCAGCTCTTCGGGAGCGCCGGGCGCGGTGAGATCGGCTGCGTGGAACCGGCCTGCGGACCGGCTGTCGAGTTCCTTCTGTAGCTCGGACCCGGCCTCGGTGTCCCTGCCGGTGGCCAGGACCCACCATCCCTCGTCTGCCAGAGCGACGGCGGATGCGTGGCCGATGCCCCTCGTCGCACCGGTGACGATCGCAGTCTTCATGCTCGCACGCTCCCTGCGCTGGTGAAACGCAGCTTCATATCCTGACCGTACAGGATGACATTACGAGCGATATGTTGTTAGCGTCAAGACGTCAGCGACCAGCAGAGCGAGGGAGGTCGCGCGTGGAACCGGACCGAGATGCCGATCGCGCCGTACGGTTCGGCTTCATCGGTGTCACTGCGAGCCGATCGTCGATCAACAAGGTGTTTCCGCTGTGGGCGACGGAACTGGGCCTGAACGAGGCACGGCTCGAACCCGTGGATCTGGCGCTGGACACGTCACGCGAGCGCTACCGGACGGTGGTTGAGGACATCGCGCGCGATCCGTGGCACTACGGAGCGCTCGTCACGAGCCACAAGGTCCGGCTGCACCGGGCGACCGTCGACATGTTCGACGAGCTCGATCCGGTTGCCGAGCTCACGGGTGAGATCTCGTGTATCTCCAAGCGGGCGGGCCGCCTGCGCGGACATGCCAAGGACACGCTCACCGCGGGCCGGTCTCTGGAGGAGTTCGTCCCGCCGGGTCATTTCGCTGACGGCGCCGAGGTGCTCTGCCTCGGTGCGGGAGGATCCGGCCTCGCGATCTCCCTGTATTTGGCGTCTCGCCCGGACCCGTCCGACCGGCCCGACCGGATAACGCTGGTCAACCGGGGTGCGGAGCGTCTCGACGAATGCCGGGTGATTCACCAGCAGATGGACGGGCCACAACCGCCCCCGGAGTTCTCGTACATAGCCAACGCGGAACCCGAGGTCAACGACCAGCTGATGGCCGAACTTCCGCCAGGGTCACTCGTGATCAATGCGACCGGGCTGGGCAAGGACATGCCCGGATCACCGATCACCGATGCTGGACTGTTCCCCCACCGGGGTGTGGTGTGGGAGATCAACTATCGGGGAGATCTGCACTTCCTTCACCAGGCACGAGCCCAGGAACGGGAACGTGAGCTCACCGTCGAGGACGGGTGGCGCTACTTCGTGCATGGCTGGACGGCAGCCACCGAGGAGGTGTTCGACCTGGAGCTCGACCGCGAGACCGTCGAGCGACTGTCGTCGATCGCAGCAGAGGTACGGACATGACGCTGAGCCCGGATGCCCGCCGCGGCCAGAGGATGGGCATCCGCACCGTTCGGGGCGACATCCGGCCCGACCAGCTGGGCCGAACCGACTACCACGAGCACCTGCTCATGCGCTCGCCGGTACTCGTCGGCGACGAGCTCGACGATCTCGAATGCTCGGCCGAGGAGACGGAGCAGCTTCGGGATGCCGGTATCGACGCACTGGTGGAGCTCACGCCGTGGGGTTGCGGACGAGATCCGGACGGGGTGGCGATGATCGCGCAGCGGACCGGCGTGACCATCGTGCTCGCCACGGGTGTGCACCGGGAAGCGCATTACGATCGCGACCACTGGATTCGAAAGATCGCGCCGGAGGACCTGACCGAACGCTTCGTTGCCGACATCACGACGGGTTGTGCATCCAACGGTGGTTCACCGGACGACTCGGACGTTCTCGCCGGGGTGATCAAGGTCGGTGCGGGGTACTGGTCGATCAGCGACTTCGAGCGTCGAGCCCTGCGCGCCGCTGCGGCGGCGCACCAGCGCACCGGTGCGCCGATCGTGTGTCATCTGGAGCTGGGCACGGCCGCCTGGGAGGTTGTCGAGCTGCTGACCGGCGCGGGTGTCGCGGCCGAGCGCATCGCTCTCGCACACGCCGACCGTAACCCCGACCCGCTGCTGCACGCCGACCTGGCGGGTGAAGGCGTGTATCTGGGATACGACGGAGCAGGTCGTACCAAGTACTGGCCCGATAGCGTCCTGGTCGACTGCCTTCTCGACGTCGCCGAGCGTGGTGGCTCCGAGCGGATCCTCCTCGGTGGTGACGTGGCACGGCGATCGTCGTTCCGCGCCTACGGTGGCTTGCCTGGCATGCGCTACCTGCCGGGCACCTTCGTGCCGCGCGTGGCGCGGGCAGGAGGTGACGAGCTGGTGGAAACGATTCTCGTGGCCAACCCCGCCCGCTTCCTCGCCTTCGCGCTCGGCTGAGGCCCGGTCGCGGGCGTGCGAGGTGGACGGCTCGCCCTCCTGTAGTCAAACAATGCGTGGCGAATGTTCGACGAGCCGGCATAGTGCATTGATGCCCTGTAGCTGGGCGACGTTCGTGACCGGCGCGGTCAGGAGTGTCGGGCTGCCGGCCACGATGACCAGCGAGCGTGCCCGGGAGACGGCGACGTTCAGGCGGTTGCGGTTGGCCACGAAATCGACGCCCCGCGGCGCGTCCTCGGCGGAGGAGGTGGTCAGCGACACGATGACGACCGGCGCCTCCTGGCCCTGGAACTTGTCGACGGTACCGACCCTGGCGCGCCCCTCCAGTCTGGACGCGAGCTGTCCGACCTGAGCGTTGTAGGGGGCGACCACCAGGATGTCGTCGGGTTCCAGTGGCCGTACCGCGCCGGAATCGTTCGTCCACGGGCATCCGGTGAGCTGGTCGACGAGCTTGGCCACGGCGGCCACTTCAGCATCGCTGCGTACCGAGCACCCGCCGTGCTGGACGGGGAACCAGCGCATGCCGGCCCCGGCAAGTACATCAGGGCCGTCGACGCGCTGGTTCTCCAACCCGGAACGCGGATGGAGCAGGCCCTCGTAGAAGAGCTCGGACACGGGTGCGCACACGGCCGGGTGCATCCGCCACGTGACGTCGAGGAATAACCCCCGGTCTGCGGGAATCGTGTCATGGTCACCGAGGACGTGTTCGAGGGCGGACAGGCCGGCACCCTCCGGGTGAACGCCCTTGGCGGGCTGGGCGAGCTGTTGCGGATCTCCCAGCAGCACGAGCGAGTCGGCAGCCGACGCGGCAACGATGGTGTTGGCCAGGGAGAGCTGGCCGGCCTCGTCGACGATGAGCACATCGACGTGCACGTTCTCGCGGGCGAAGAGCCAGGCGGTTCCCGCGACGAGGTTGGCCGAGCCGCTCGCGAGTGCCGACTCGACATCCTCGTTGGACGCTGTGACGGTCACCCGCGAGTCTCCACTGGCGTTGCTCTCCTCGGCTTTCTGTACTGCCCGTACCACCGGGGCGTCGGCGTCGTCGGCAGCCATCACCGCATCGAGCAGGTTGGTGATGGCGCGGTGGCTCAGCGCGGTAATCCCCACGCTCTGCCCGGCCCGCAGCATCCGGATGATGGCGCGCGAACCGGCATACGTCTTGCCCGCTCCGGGCGGTCCCTGTACGGGGAGCGCGCCGTGCAGCACGGGTGCGATCCGGCAGAGAGCGTCGGCTCCACTCTCGTGCTCGGCGCGCAGAACCTCGTCGTTCGCCAGCCGGGGCGCCACCCCGAGCAGGAGGTCGCGCGCGCCGCGGAACGGGCCGTCGGCGCCGAACCCGCGTTCTGCCACCCACCCCGCGACGCGGCGTAGCGCGGTCTCCAGGGTGCCGGTGCGCCGTGGCCCGCCCGGCAGGACGCCCTCGGGATGAGGCTCTTCTCTGCACAGTGCTCGCTTCAGCTCGACCTCGCCGACGTCGAGATCCAGACGGACGAGCGTGCTGGTGCCGCCCCCGGGGTCAGCGTGCTCCACCTGGTCACCGACGCGGAGGCGGCATTCCTGGGGTGGAAACTCGTACCTCCAGATGCCGGAGCGCTTCTCCGTGCGGATCAGGCTGGGTGAGGTGAGATCGCCGAGGGCGGCGGGATCGTCGGTGAGTTCGTCCGAACCGAGGGCGCGTACCCGGAAGTACTCCCACCACTCCGCCCGGTTCTCCCGCCGGTGCCATTCGAGGAGGCCGGCCAGCAGGACGCGTGCGCGCTGTTCGGGCGTGCGCGTGTGCGGCTCGCCCGGAACTCCGGCGAGCAGCCGTTCCTCGATGGCGACGAGCTCGGGGTCACGCTCGGCGACGTGCTGTGCTGGATCGGTGGCCGGATCTCCCGGGCGGAGTACGGAGCCCTCGGTGGCAGCCAACTCGTCGCGGCGTGCCTCCAGCCAGTCGCGCAACCGCCGGGTGCTGATGCAGTCGTCGCGGTTGTACGCCTCGATGGCGTCGAGGATGTCCTGGTCTTGCTCGTGCAGCCAGCGCTCGTACTCGACGATGCTGGATGCCGCATCCGAGACCGCCGCTGAGGCACGCGCGGCCGGGTCGTAGAACCGCTCAAGTGCCTTGATCGAGTAGGAGTCGGTGCCGATCCGCAGGCCCTGGCGCACGACGGCGTAGAGATCCACGAGCCGCTCGCCCCGGAGCAGGGCATCGACCTCGTCCACCCGAGTGGCGTAGCGCTGTGACAGCTGCTTCAGGCGACTCGGCTCGTAGGGCGCGTAGTGGTAGACGTGCATTCCGGGGTGACGGGTCCAGGTTCCCATGATGTGATCCACGACGGCTTCGAAGGCGTGCCGTTCCTCGTCGGCGTCGTGAGCCCACCAGGCGTGGAAGGCGTCGCGGACATCGGAGAGGCCCCAGAGGTATTCGATGCCGTGATCGCCGAAGAAGGGATCACCTTCGAGATCGAGGAAGAGGTCGCCGTCGTCGGGCTCGGGTAGTAGCGCGAGGCCCCGGGCGGGCTCGACGGGGGTGACGAACTCGTACGGCGGCAGCTCTCGCGAGCGCGCGGCTACCTGCAGGCGTGCCTGGCCGGCGAGCTTGCGCCTGGTGGGCACACCGACGGAGCGCGCCCGTGCGAGCGTGGCGTCGTCGGCGGCGGCGAGCTGCTCGACCGTGGTGATGCCGGCCGAATGGAACGACTCGCGCTGGTCGCGGCGCAGGAACGGGACCAGCACGAGATCGTCGTCGGCGATCCATTGCTGCCGGCATTCGGCTGCCCACGGGCAGTACGCGCAGTGCGTGACCCGGACCGGGTACGTGGGCGGTGGATCGGCCAGCCAATCCTCGTACTCGCGCATGGCACGGCGGGCGTAGGCGGCGACGTCGGTGTACGGGAAACGGACGCTCTCGCGGTTGCCGAGGATGACGGTGAGCGACTCTGGCGGTGTACCCTGCAACTCTTCCAGGCGCTGCGCGTAGACAGCCATCTGCAGCAGCGCGGAGGCCTTGACGTGCCGGGCGAGCTTGGTGTCCGCGACATCGTAGGACCACTCGCCGAGCCCGCTGGGACGGGCGTCGTTGCGGATCAGGAAGTCGGCATGCCCGCGCCAGCGCCCGTCGAAGAACGTGGCCTGGAAGATGCGCTCGGCCCCGTCCTGCATGGCGGCGATGGTGAGCTGCTCGGCCTCGGCGGGGTCGCCACCCTGGGGTATTTCGACGACCCGATGCTCGTCGCGCATCTGGGTGAGCACCGCGCTTTCGTGTGCCCCACCACGGGTACGCACGACCTCGGCGGCCGGATCGTCCTGCGGCGGGCGCTGGCGCACGCCCTCGGCGACGTCGCGGTTGAGGGTGGTCAGGTGCGGGCAGGCCAGATGCGCGACGAGATCGGTGGGGCTGAGGACGAGGTGTCCGGCGTCGTCGCGGTACATGCTCACCTCCCGTGGTGACATCCAGCCTGCACCATGCCAGTCACCACCGACAGACGTACCGTCCCGGAGGGCGACTTGTTGGCTCTGCGCAACGTCCAGGAGCCTCGACGCCCGCCTGGGACGTTCCGCAGGCCCAAGAAGTCAGGCCCCGCCCGAGCCGAAGTCAAGGCAGCCCGCAGTGTCGACGACAGCGATGGTGCGCACCTGCGCTGGCTCCGTAGCGGACCCATGATCATGTGCACTTGTGTGCCTCACAGGACGCTATCTGTTCATGATCATGAGAAACGGCGGAGGAGCGAATTGACCCGGTGGGGTAACGCGCCACACCCTCGTGCGCCCATAGCGTCTCTGACAAGCCAGATTCCCGGTCAGCAGAGGTTGTGGCATGCAGCTCCAGCACGAGTTCACGCTCCCGATCCCACCCGAACAGGCGTGGGAGACGTTGCTCGACGTGGAGCGCATCGCACCGTGCATGCCGGGTGCCGCGCTGGACCATGTGGACGGCGACGAGTTCTCGGGCCGGGTCACGCTGAAGGTGGGCCCGCTACGGCTCACTTACCGTGGCGATGCGCGCATCGAGGACAAGGACGAGTCGGCGCGGCGCCTGACGATCGCGGCGGAGGGCCGCGAGGCCCGGGGATCCGGCACGGCCAATGCCACGGTCAGCGCGGCCTTGTCGGCCGTTCCCGACGGCACCCGGGTCGACCTCGCCACTGATCTCGCACTCACTGGCAAGCCGGCGCAGTTCGGCCGGGGGCTGGTCAGCGAGGTCGCCGGGACGATCATCGGGCAGTTCGCGGAGCGACTTTCGCACGAGATGGTCAACGGGTCCGCGCCGCAGCAGGTCCTCGCGAGCGCGGCCGAATCCCCGGCTGCGGCTGCCCCGGACGGCACGCGGCTCGCGGGGACCCCGGCGGACAACGGGGCGAGCAACGCGGCGGGCCACGGCACGGACTCCGGCCAGGCTGGTGGCCGTGCTGGTGCGTCCGGCGACCGTACTGGTGATCCTTCCGGGGGCGACAGCTCGCTGGACGTGCTCTCGCTGGTCCGCTCGACGATCGGTACGCGTGGCCTGGTCGCCCTCGGGGGCGTGGCGGCCGTGGCCGTCGGAATCCTGCTGGGACGGCGCAGCCGGTCCCGCGCCACACCGGCCGGCCCATATCCCCAGGGGAGCTGGCCGGCCGTCTTCGTCATCGACGCAGGGGAGAAGTGAGCCGGTGTACGACCTGCAGAAACTGCTCTGGGACGTCCGCAAGGACCTCGGCCTTGCCGAGCGCTTCCGCGCCGATCCCGACGCCGTGCTGGACGAGTACGGAATCGACGGGGAGGAGCGTACGGCGATGAGATCGCTGGACTTCAAGACGCTGTACGAGCGCGGCGCCAACCCGTATCTCCTCTACTTCTGTGCGCTGCAGATCGGAGTCGACCGGGCCGAGTACTACGCCCGGATCCGTGGGGAGGTCAGCCAATGAACCAGCCGAGGCATGCCAGCCAGCCGAGCCGTTCGGGGAGCGAGGACATGGAAACAGGGGCCGGCGCCGGCCGCGTCGTCGGTGCGTTCACGACGTCGCACTCTCCGGGGATCACCGGCTTTCCCGAGCGGGCCGAGCCGGAGCAGCGCTCCGCCGTCGAGGGCGCGTTCGGGGACGTGCGGGACCGGATCGAGAAGCTCGCACCGGACGCGGTGATCGCCGTGTCCGTCGAGCACTTCACCAACTTCTTCCTTGGCAACCTGCCGGCCTTCGCGATCGGCACCGCCGCCTCGTATCTCGGCCCGGTGACCAAGGAGATGGGCGAATTCCTCGGCGTTCCCCAGCACCATTACCCCGGGCACGCGGCCCTCGGCGATCACCTCTACCGGTTCGCCCTGGAGGCGGACTTCGACCCCGCGCTGGTGGAAGGGGGCCTGGCGTTCGACGAGAACTTCTGCGTCCCGCTCAAGCATCTGGATCCGGAGTCGACGCTTCCCCTGGTACCGGTCATCGTCAACGGCGTCAACCCGCCGTGGCCCACGGCCCGGAGGTGCTACGACTTCGGCCGCATGATCCGCGCCGCCGTGGAGGCGCAGAGCAGCGCGCAGCGGGTCGTCGTACTCGGCACCGGCGGCCTGTCCCATTGGGTCGGCATGCCCGAGTCCGGCCAGGTCAACGAGGAGTTCGATCGGGATTTCCTGGCCCGGCTGGAGAGCGGCGAGCGCTCCCGCCTGATCGACTACACGCAGGAGCAGATCGATGCCGCCGGCAACGGCGCCCACGAGATCCGCACCTGGCTGGTCGCCGCGGGTGCGGCCGGCGTCCCGTTCGACACCCTCGTCTACGAGCCCGTCCCGGCGTGGCTGACCGGCACTGCGGTCGCCGCGGCCCGCCTGTGACACCCACATCCCACGAGAACTGGAGGAATGCATTCATGAGTAAGCTGCCCGAGATCACGGGTCGGGATATGCGCGGTGTCATGGCCTACCCGCCGACCCCCGCGCTGCCCGGCGCGGAACGGGTCGACGCGGTGGACACGGTGGACCTCGCCGAGACCGAGCGGATGATCCGTACCCTGATCGAGGACGGTGTCGACGCGATCGCGCTGAACGGGACGCTCGGCGAGTGCGCCACGCTGACCCTCGACGAGTGGAAGGCGTTCGCCGCGTGTGCGCAGGAAGCGGCGCAGGCGACCCGGCCCGGCTTCCCGCTGTTCATCGGCACGACGACGCTGAACACGCGCGACACCGTGGCCCGGATGCGCTACCTGGCCGATCTCGGTGTCACCGGCACGTTGCTGGGTCGTCCCATGTGGGGTGAGATGACCGGCCCGGTGATGGAGACGTTCTACCGCGACGTCGCCGAGGCGGTCCCAGAACTCGCCATTTGCGTCTACGACAACACGGCCGCGTTCCGCGGCATCATCCCGCGCAGCGTCTACCGGACCCTCGTGCAGCTTCCCCAGGTGGTCGCCGTGAAGTATGCCGGCGGCGCCTCCGTCGGCTTCCGGTACCACAACGACATGGCGCACACGCAGACGTCGTTCCCGCTGATGCCGATCGAGACCGACTGGTTCCCCGCCTGGGAGATGTACGGCGAGGAGCTGGTCGGCATGGCGTGGTCATCGACGACGGCATGTGGTCCGGCCCCGGTGCTCGCCCTGCGCGACGCGCTGCGCGAGGGCCGGATCGAGGATGCCCGGTGGCTGACCGAGCGGCTGCGCTGGGCCCACGAGCCGTTCCTCGTCGGCCAGGACTTCATGGAATTCTCCAAGTACAACGTCCCGCTGGAGAAGATCCGGGTCAACGAGGCCGGCTACATCCACGTCGGCACGTCCCGGCCGCCGTACACCGACGATCACGTCCCGGAGAAGCACGTCCAGGACACCAAGGACCACATCTCCCGTTACAAGCAAGTCGTCAAGGAGGTCGCGGACCGCCTGGGCAGGACGCACACAGAGAAGGTGTGAACCATGAGTACGCCCGTGATCAGCACCGACGTCCAGCGGATGCTGGACGACATGCGGGACGGGATCTGGCAGGGCCGGGTCCCGGCCCGGATCTTCAACGACCAGGAAATCTTCGAACTGGAGCGGGAGAAGCTCTTCGCGAAGGCGTGGTGCTTCCTCGCACACGAGTCGGAGATCCCCAAGAAGGGCGACTACGTCACCCGCTACATCGCCGACAACAGCATCATCGTCGTCCGGGACGAGCACGGGAACGTCCGGGCCAACCTGAACATGTGCCGGCATCGGGGCAACGTGATGTGCAAGTCCGAGATGGGCAACGCGTCGCACTTCCGGTGCTCCTACCACGGGTGGGTGTACAAGAACTCGGGCGAGCTGATCGGCGTCCCGTATTTCAAGGAGGGCTACGAGGGTCAGCTCGACCGCAAGCAGTGGGGGCTGGTGCCGATACGGATCGACACCTACGCCGGGTTGATCTTCGGAACGCTGGACCCGCACGCGCCGAGCCTGGACGAGTACCTCGGTGGTTTCCAGTTTTACCTGGACATCTACCTCAAGCAGGGGGCCAACGGCAGCGAGGTCCACGGCCCGCCGGATCACTGGATCGCCGAGACGGACTGGAAGATCTGCGCGGAGAACTTCTCCGGCGACGGCTACCACACGCCGGTGGCGCACCAGTTCGGCTTCCACCTCGGATACTTCCCGTCGTCGGGATCCACCCACAGCGAGGGCTGGGCGGTCAACATCCCGGGCAAGGGACACGGCATCGGGCTCGGTCACACGCCGGGGATGCCGGCGTTCTTTGGCTATCCGGACGAGCTCGTAAAGCAGATGCACGAGAGCCTGAGCCCGGAACAGCTGGAGGTGTTCTCGAAGACCCGGACAGCCGTCGGCTCGGTCTTTCCGAATCTCTCCTTCCTCATCCAGCCGTTCAGCCTGGTGCCCGGCGAGCCCGGGGTGCGCTTTTGCACCATGCGGCTGTGGCACCCCATCGGACCGGGTCGCATGGAGATGTGGTCCTGGTGCCTCGTGCCCCGCGACGCGTCCGAGGAGTACAAGGAGGCCGCCTACAAGGCGTACACCCTGACCTTCGGCCAGGCGGGAACGTTCGAGCAGGACGACTTCGAGAACTGGATCAAGGTCACCAAGGCTGCGGGCTCGACGCTGGCCAAGAACATTGAGTTCCCGTACGTCATGGGCCTGGAACGCCCGCAGCTTGAGGACTTTCCCGGCCCGGGACACGCGGTGTCGCCCTACGTGACCGACACCAACTTCCGCAACCTGTGGTCCACCTGGCTGGACTACCTGACCCGGGAGGAATGACGTGACCGTACAGCTGGCAGGCGTCGACCGGGACGTGCGCGAATCGATCCGGGATTTCCTGTACCTGGAGGCCCTGGCACTCGACGAGCGGCGGTTCCGGGACTGGCTGGAAATGTTCGCCGACGACGCCCGGTACGAGGTACCGGTCCGGGTGACCCGGGAGAAGCTGTCGGAGTGGGAGCTGTCGCCCAATTCCCGGATCTTCGACGACACCAAGGAGACGTTGGATGTCCGGGTGAAGCGGCTGGAGACTGACTTCGCCTGGTCGGAGCAGCCGCCGTCGCGCACGCGGCATTTCGTCACGAACGTGCTGGTGCAGCCGGGCGAGCGTGCGGACGAGTTCCTGGTCCTATCCAACTGCATGATCTACCGCAGCCGCGGCGACGAGACCACGCCGAGCCTATTCTCCGCGCAGCGCAGGGACGTGCTGCGGGAGAACGGCGACGGCTGGCTGATCGTGCACCGGTGGGCGGCGCTGGACCAGGCCGTGGTGAACGCCCACAACATGTCGATCTTCATCTGATCACCGGCGCAGGTGAGATGGGAGAGTGCACGTGGACGAGGGATCGCACGAGCGCGGGACAGGTCAGCTACCCGACGAGCAGCTCGACGGTGATGCCGGCGGCGAGGCCGGCGGAGACACCGATAGGGATGCCGGCACGGAAAACGGTGAGAACGTCGACGATCCCGTACCGACGGGCCCGTGGCCGGCCCAGGGGGCACTGCTCGACGAGATCCCCCAGGACGGGGGCGTCGAGGGCCCGATCATGATCTCGAACGAGTTCGCCGACGTCGTCGTCACCCGGGTGCACACCCGTAACGGCGTACGGCTGGACGTGTGGTCGCCGCGGCGCGGTACCCGGGTCCAGCTCGATGCGGTGGAGCTGGACTGTCTCAGCTACCAGCCCACGGAGACCTTCAGCGAGATGCTCGAACGCAGACCGGGCGGGTGACGGCGGCATGACGGGACGGCTGGCGGGCCGCACCATCCTCGTCACCGGTGGCGGCTCCGGCATCGGCCGGGGCGTGGTCGATGCCTATGTCGCCGAAGGCGCCCGGCTCACGGTGCTGGAGCGCTCGGCGGATGCGGCGGCGGAACTGGAGAAGGAGTACGGCGACGCCGTGTCGGTGGTGCCCGGGGATGCCACCGACGTCGAGGCCGTGGAGAAGGCGGTGGCCGCCGCGATCGGTGACGCCGGGCTGGATCACCTGACCTGCTGCGTCGGGGTTTTCGACTACTACGCCTCGATCCGCGAGCTCGAACCGGACGACATCGCCACGGCTGCCGGCGAGATCTGGCGCACCAACGTGCTGAGCACGCTGCTGGCAATCAACATCGCCTACCCGTGGCTGCGCTCCGCACGCGGTTCGGCCACCCTGACCCTGTCCGCGTCCGCCTTCTACCCGGAAGGGGGCGGCGTGCTGTACGGGAGCTCGAAATGGGCGCTGCGTGGCGTGGTTGCCCATCTCGCGAAGGATCTCGCGCCCGAGGTGCGGGTCAACGGGGTGGCACCCGGCGGCACGTCCGGGACCCGGCTCGGCGGGCTGGACAGTCTCGGGCAGGAGATGACCGCCGACCGCGTCGCCGGCCGCGACGATCAGATCCGCGCGGGTAGCGCCCTGGAGGTGGTGCCCCGCCCGGAGGACCACGCCGGAGCGTACGTGTACCTCGCCGATCCCGCTGCCGCACGTGTCGTCACCGGAGTCGTCGTGAACACCGACGGAGGCAGGATATGACCGAGACGGCCGGGCGAACGGCCGCAGAGCACGAGTCGGCGCGACCCGAGACGGCCGGCCCCAGGACGGGCGCACCCGAGGGCGTGGCACACGACGCCCCGGAACGGTTCGTCGGCAAGGCCGTACGCCGCAAGGAAGATCCGCGGTTCCTCACCGGCCGGGGACGTTTCCTGGAGGACCGCAACCTCGCCGGGCAGGTGTACGCGCACTTCGTGCGCGCGTCCGTGGCGCACGCCCGGATCACCGGCATCGACACTGCCGAAGCGCGGTCCGTGCCGGGAGTCGTCGCCGTGTTCACCGCTGACGACCTGGAGGGCGTGCGGCCGATCCCGCTGATCCGCCAGCCACCGGACCCGGGCGTGCCGCTGCCCGAGCTGCGCACGCTCGCGTCGGGCACGGTGCGCTGGGTCGGAGAGCCGGTGGCGGTGGTTCTGGCGGAGTCGCCGGAGGCTGCCGCCGACGGAGCCGAAGCGGTGCAGGTGTCCTACGACCCCCTGCCGGCCGTCTGCCTCGTCGAGGATGCGATCGCCGACGACGCGCCGACGCTGCACGAGGGATTCGACGACAACTGCTGTTTTCGCACGTCGTACACCGGAGGTGACGCGGAGGGCGCCTTTGCCACGGCCACGCACCGGGTGCGTCGTCGCATGGTCAACCACCGGGTCGCTCCGTTCGTCATGGAGCCCCGCGGCATGATCGCCGCCTACGACCGGTACGAGCAGGCAATGGACGTCTGGATCACCACCCAGCGGCCGCACCACACCCGGTGGTTCATCGGCCAGGTGCTGGACATGCCCGAACACCTGATCCGGGTCGATGCGGGAGACGTCGGCGGTGCATTCGGCGCCAAGGAACCCATGTATCCCGACGAAGCGGCGGTCGCGTTCGCCGCCCGGGCGCTGGGCCGCCCGGTGAAGTGGGTGGAAGAACGGGCCGAGAGCTTCCTGGCGACGACGCACGGCCGGGACCACGTGGCCGATCTCGAGGTCGCGTTCGACGGCGACGGCGTCATCTCCGCGATGCGCGGACGGATCCTCGGCAACATGGGTGCCTACCTCTATCCGAACTCGTCCGGCACGATCATCGGACGCACGGGGCCCCTGCTGCCGCAGAGCTACGCCTTCGACTCGATCGACGTCGAGATCGTCGGCGTGTTCACCAACACCACACCCACCGGTCCCTATCGCGGTGCGGGACGGCCCGAGGCGACGTACTACACCGAGCGCCTGATCGACGAGGTGGCCGCCGAGCTCGGCCTCGACCCCGCCGAAGTGCGCCGGCGCAACTACATCCCGGCCGGCGAGTTTCCGTGGCAGACCCCGACGGGCCTGGAATACGACAGCGGTGATTACGCCGCTGCCCTGCAGACCGCTCTCGACGAGATCGACTACGACGGCGTGCGCGCCTTGCAACGCAACGGGACCGACGACGGGCGCCTCATCGGCGTGGGCATCGCATCCTACGTGGAGATCGGGGGTGTCACCCCGTCGTCGGTGGCGGCCATGGAGGGCTCGCCCGGCCTGTGGGAGAGCGCCGCGGTGACGGTGCATCCCTCCGGCAAGGTGAACATCTCGATGGGCACCTGCGGGCACGGCCAGGGCCACGAGACGACGTTTGCCCAGATCGCGGCGGACACGCTGCGCATTCCCTACGACGACATCACCATCGCGTACGGCAACACCGAGACGTCGCCGTTCGGGTTCGGCACGTTTGGCTCGCGCAGCGCGGCCGTCGGCGGCACGGCGGTGCTGCGCGCGTGCGAAAAGGTGGTCACCAAGGCGCGGCGGTGGGCCGCCGAGCTGCTGGAAGCCGACGAGCGCGACATCGAGCAGGTGGACGGTGCCTACCAGGTGAGCGGCGTTCCCACGAGCCGGATCCGCTTCGCCGACCTGGCGTCGAAGACGCTCATGCTGATGAAACCGCTGGCCGACGGCGAGGAACCCGGGCTGGACGCGATCGCCTACTTCGACCCGCCCAACTACACGTTCTCCTCCGGAACCCACGCGTGTGTCGTCGAGGTGGACCCGCTGACGGGCCGCGTCGAGGTGAGCGATTTCGTCGCCGTCGACGACTGCGGCACCGTCATCAACCCGCTCGTCGCCGACGGGCAGATCCACGGCGGCGTCGCCCAGGGCATCTCGCAAGCCCTGTACGAGCGGATCGTCTACGACGCCGACGGCCAGCCGATGACGTCGTCGCTGATGGATTACACGGTCCCGACGGCGGCCCAGACCCCGGAGTTGCGTACCGCGCGCGCCGTCTCGGCGTCTCCCGTGAACCCGATCGGGGTCAAAGGAATCGGGGAGAGCGGCGCCATCGGATCGACGCCGGCGGTCGCGAACGCGGTCCTCGACGCGCTGCGCCCGGCAGGAGTCCGGGACCTGGACATGCCCTTCACTCCCGAGCGGGTGTGGGCGGCCTTGCAGAAGGGGTGAGTGCCATGACCACGGCTCAGGGTCAATCTGAGGCAACGACCGGCATGCTGGCTGGACGCCGGGCGGTGGTGACCGGCTCGGCTGGTGGAATCGGCTCGGCTGTCGCGCAGGCCCTGGCCGGCGCGGGCGCGCTTGTCCACGGCCTGGACGTGGCGACGACCGCTGGGGAGGGCAAGCGCACCGGGGACGGTTCCGTGGTGTCGATGACCTGTGATGTCACAGATCCGGGTCAGGTGACCCGCGCGCTGGAAACCGCTGCGGGCGCTGGCGGCACGCTGGATGTGCTGGTGCTGGCGGCAGGCCAGTTTCCCAACCGGCCACTGGAGGAGTGGACGCTGGACCAGTTCGGCGAGTTGTGGCAGCTCAACGTCGGTGGCGTGTTCACTGCCGTACAGGCAAGTCTGCCCTACTTGCGTGCATCCGATGCCGGGCGCATCGTCGTGATCTCCTCGTCGGCGGTGCACATGGCGGTGCCGGGGTTCGCGCCGTACGCGGCGACCAAGGCGGCGCTCATCGGCTTCGTGCGCAGTGTCGCGGCCGAGGTGGCTCCGGACGGCATCACGGCAAACGTCGTCACGCCCGGGCTGACAGCCACGCCTGCGGCGCTGAACGGGGACGTCGCGCCATTCTTCAAGC
Source organism: Phytoactinopolyspora halophila (assembly GCF_003287285.1). GTDB lineage: Bacteria > Actinomycetota > Actinomycetes > Jiangellales > Jiangellaceae > Phytoactinopolyspora_A > Phytoactinopolyspora_A halophila. Next base: position 167,238 of record NZ_QMIG01000006.1, on the reverse strand, counting down.
AGGTCGTCGACAGCCAGATGATCAAGAGGCCGTTGGAGGCCGACGACCTCACGGAGGGCGTGCTCTACCTGTGCTCGCCGGGTGCGTCGATGGTCTCCGGGCAGGTTCTCAACATCGACGGTGGAGGGGTGACGTACTGATGAGCAGCTCGAACGCGGAGACGGCGCCATCGAGGTCGTTTTGCTTCGACGCCTCGCAACGACACGTGGCAGAGCAGCTGTGCGAGGCCATCGTGCCCGGGAGTTCTCCGGCCGGTCCGGCCGTCTACCTCGACAGCGTCGCCGCCGACATGCCCGACGAGCAGCGCGCTGCGCTCCTGGGATGCCTCGACGACGTGGGTACCGTGCTGGGCACCGGCGGCTCGTGGGAGGACGTCGCGGCCCGGGACCATTTCGGCTGGCTACGTGCCCTGTGCATCGAGGCGTACTACAGCGACTTCCGGCAACCCGGATACACCGGCCCGGGAGCGTGGTCGGTGATCGGCTTCACCAGCGCCCCCATGGCGGCGATGGCGAAACAGGACTGGAGCTACCTGCGGTGTTTCCGGGAGGAGGGGGAGTGAGATGGCCGAGTACCGGGATGTCGTCGTGGTGGGTTCGGGAGCCGGAGGCGGGATCGTGGCCACCCGGCTGGCCGAGGAAGGGCGCCGGGTACTGCTGATCGAGAGCGGTGGGTACCACCTGGCCGGCTCGTACAACCGGTGGGAACTGCGGGCGTCGCGCCAGTTATGGAATCCGCCGCGGTTCGCGCGTACTCGTGAGGATGGCAGCCGCCCGATCGTCATGGTCTCGGGCAAGAGCGTGGGCGGATCGACGAACATCAACACCAAGGTGGGTATCCGCGCCCAGCCGCAGGACTACCGCAAGTGGTACGAGGCGGCCGGCCTGACCGGTGCGAACGGCCGGCCGTTCGGAGCGGCCGACCTCGACCCGTGGTTCGACCGGGTGGAGCAGCGGATGCAGGTGCGTCGCCGCGCGGATTGGTCCCACAGCGTGCGGGTGGTGGAGCGCGGATTCCGCGCTCTCGGGCACGAGCTGCACCCCGTAATGTCCTACACGAACGAAGACTGCGAGAGCTGCGGTTCCTGCACCGCAGGGTGCCCGACGAACGCGGGCGGTACGACGTTGAACCGCTACATTCACGGAGCCGTGGTCCGTGGCCAGCTTGAGGTGGCAGCGGACAGCGAGGTTCGAGAGATCCGGACGGTGCCGACCGCGGGTGGGCGCCGGGAGGCGAGCGGTGTGGAGTACGTCGACCCGGATGGGCAGCACGTGGTGGTCGAGGCGCCGGTGGTGGTCGTCGCGGCCGGTGCCATGGTCACCCCGCAGCTGCTACAACTATCCGGCCTGGATCGGCTGGGCACCCCCGCGTCGTCGCTGATCGGAACCACCCTCGGCACCCACACCTCGCGCATGGTACACGGCGTATTCGACCAGATCATGGACGCCCACGTGGTGTATCCGATCACCGCGCACTGCAAGGACTTCGCAGACGACACCGCCGGGGGATTCGTCGTCGAAGCGACCACGCTACTCGATCCGATCGCCCTGGCCAGCAACCTCGTCGACACTGACTTCCGCCCCCTGTGGGGCGAGCCGCTGAGCCGGGTGATGAACAACTACCGGTACCTGGCCGCGGTGTTCATGATGACCAACGACTCCAACGTCGGCGTCGTCCGCGCCACCGAGGACCTGGTGGGCGAGTTCGAGGTTCCCATTCCCGACGAGGACCAGCGCCGCCTCGATGACGCCTTCGCCTTCTGCCACGAGGTGCTGCGGGCGGCCGGAGCGAGGGACGTCGTGCCCACCGGCTATCTCACGTCGCACATGCAGGGCAGCGTGCGCATGGGCGGCGATCCGGAGCGCTCGGCCTGCGACCCGAACCAGCAGTTGTGGGACGTCGACGGGCTCTATGTCGGGGACGCATCGGCCATCTCGCGCACGCTGACGTTCAATCCGTCGCTGACGATCATGGCCCTGGCCGAGCGGCTGGCGCAGCACATCCACGACAACACCGCCGAGCGGCTGCCCGCGTTGGCCGCCGCCTGAACGCCCGGTGACCAGCGATGGCGGGCGGCGAAGCGGCATGAATATCGATCCAGGAGGACCAGATGACCAGACCGGCCGAGGCGACGACCGGACCTGAGAGCGGTGCCGTCCGGAGCGCCGAGACGTCCGTCGCGCAGCTGGTGGGCGAGACGCTGTGGGAGCTGGGCGTCCGGCAGGTCTTCGGCGTGGTCGGTAGTGGCAATTTCATGCCGACCGCGGCGCTGGCCGGTGCGGGTGCGCGCTACACCGCGGCACGGCACGAAGGTGCGGCGATCACCATGGCGGATGGCTACACGCGCGTGTCCGGGGAGCTTGCCGTATGCAGCGTGCACCAGGGGCCCGGGCTGACCAACACGATCACCGGACTCGTTGACGCCGCGAAGAGCCGCACACCGATCCTGGTCCTGGCTGGACAGACGTCCGCCGGCGCGACCCGCTCGAACTTCTCCGTGGACCAGGTGGGCCTGGTCGAGCGGGCCGGAGCGATCTCCGAACAGCTGTACCGGCCCGAGTCGGCCGTGGAGGACACGGTGCGCGCGTATCGCCGGGCCTGTTCGGAGCGCCGCCCCGTCGTCCTGCAGATGCCACTCGACATCCAGGCCGCCCAGGTGAAGCGTGGCGACGCCGCGAGCGTGCGGGTTCGCCCGGCTCTCTCGCCCGACGGCGACGACGGCGGCGCACTCGAAACCGGAGCGGGCCTCGTGCGCCGGACGTGTCCGTCGCGCGACGTGGTCAGCCAGCTCGCGAAACGGCTGAGCGTGGCCGAGCGCCCGCTGCTCATCGCGGGCCGGGGCGCGGTCGTTTCGGGTGCCCGGGACTCCCTGACCCGGCTGGGAGAACGCGCGGGTGCGTTGCTGGCGAACACCGCCGTCGCCAGTGGCTTCTTCCGGGACGATCCGTGGACGCTCGGTATCGTCGGCGGGTTCGCCTCGGACGAGGCGGCGGAGCTGATGGGGCAGGCCGACCTGGTGGTGGGCTTCGGTTGTTCCTTCACGTCATGGACGACGCGGCACGGCCGGCTGTTCGCGCCCGACGCCACCGTCATCCAGGTGGACAGCGACGCGAACGCACTGGGACTGAACCCGAGGGTCGACATCGGCGTCGTCGGCGACGTGCACGAGACCGCGGACGCGATCCTCGCGGACCTGGCCGAGTACCGGGGAGATGCGGGATGGCGTTCGGAGGAGGCCGCGGCGCGGATCCACGATCACCACACTGCGGTGCCGTCCGGAGTAGCCGGGCTCGCCGGAGGACGGTCCACGTCGCCGGAGTGGGTGCACCCGCAGGAGCTGTCCCTCGAACTGGAGGCGCTCATGCCGGCGGAGCGTACCGTCGTGGTCGACGGCGGCCATTTCCTGGGCTGGCCGGTGACCTGCTGGTCCGTTCCGGATCCGGCAGGCTTCGTGTTCACCAGCTCCGGCTTCCAGTCGATCGGGCTGGGCCTGGCGGGCGCGATCGGTGCTCATCTCGCGCGACCGGACCGGCTGACGGTGCTGGCGGCGGGTGACGGCGGCTTCCTGATGAGCCTCTCCGAGCTGGAGACGCTCGTGCGGCTCGGCCTTCCGCTGCTGGTGATCGTGTACGACGACGCGGCTTACGGCGCGGAGGTTCACCATTTCAGCCCGCACGTGGGTGGCGGCGGTGGTGTGACGGTGCCCGGTGAATCTGGGGGTTCCGGCGACGCCGGAGGGCTGGATCTCGTGCGCTTCCCGGCAACGGACATCGCCGCCGTTGCCAGGGGTGCGGGTGCGGCTGGCGTCACCGTGCGCGACGTCGCCGATCTCGGGCCAGTAGCGAGCTGGCTGGACGGTCCGGCCGGTCCGATGGTCGTGGACGCCAAGATCGATCCAGGGGTGGTCGGCTACTGGGCCGAGCAAGATTTCCGGGGCCATTGAGGCGTTGAGGCGTTTCTGGCCCCGACTTCGATGCCGAAACGTGCGTTTACTGGCCGATATGGCGGAGTTTGCGCACGTCTGGCCATCGAAGTCGCCCTCATTGACGCTCACGATGCCCGAGGCTCGCCGGGCGACCCCGGACGACCGTCAGGAGGCGGTGGCACCGGGCTCGTCGCGGCGGCCGGACGACCAGATGAGCTGGACGAGCTCGGCGCGGTTGCGTACGTCGGTCTTGGCGAAGACGCGCTTGAGATGCTGCTTGACAGTGTTCTCGCTGACGAACGCCTGCTCGGCGATCTGTTTGGTGGTCAGCCCGTGGCTCACCAGCTCGGCGATCTCCTGTTCACGACGGGTGAGGACGTCCCACACGGGCAGGCGATCGGCCTCGTCCTGACCACAGTCGAAGATCAGTGTGACGGCGGCGTCGTCGTGATCGGCCAGCCGGTAGGACTTCACGATCACCTGGCGGCCGGATTTCTGGTCTCGCAGGCTGTCGGTGTGCACCCGCTTGCCGTGCTGGCGGAACTCGGCCATGGCCTCGGTGATGCTCCGATCCACTGGCCCCGCTCGCTCCGCTGGCCCGGCTCGCTCCACCGGTCCGGGTTGTCCGGGATGGCTGGCATGGCCGGCATGGCTCGACTGGCCCGGCTGTTCGAGCTGGCCCGGAGATCCGGCACACCCTGACTGGCCGGTCAGCCACGGTTCCTTGCGGGCGGTGCGGTTGCGGAAGAGCACGTGCGCGTCGAGGTCGGTGACGATGAGCGCCTGGGGGACGCGGTCGAGCACGTGCTCCAGCATGGAGGCTCGCTGGCCCGTGTTCTCGTAGCGCAGCGCCCGTTCGGTGGCGAGTCCGAGTTGTTCGCTGGCGAACCGGGCTGCGATCAGATCCTGCTCGTCGAACGGTGGCTGATCCGGAGTGCGCGCGAAGTTGATCGTGCCGAAGAACGTTCCCGAAGCGACGACGGGCGCTTCGAGCGAGTGGTGGTAGCCGCCCACACCGAGCGCGTTGCGGGCACCGCACGCCTGCCAGCGTTCCGGTGACACGACGCGCGAGGAATCGATCGGGCGCTGCTGCTCGACGACGAAGTCCAGCACGGGGTCGTCTGCCCGGCCGTAGTCCTCGTAATCGTCGAGGAAATCCCGCCCGACCTCGGCACGCATCCCCACGACGTCGCCCGATTCCGAATCGAGACGGTAAAGACCGAAACCACCGGCGGGAATGACGTCGCCGACAGCGTCGAAAAAGGCGTTCTCGACCTCACCGAACGTGAGCGCTGATTGCAGAGCGGCGGCAAATCTGTGCCGAGCATCCTGGGTTGCGCCTGTACCGGAATTCATGGATGACCACCGTGGCGTCGTTTCGATGAGTTCTGCGGATGCGGAGAGGGTTCCCGGCAGGATGCCCGTGTCCGACGTCGCAGGTCAATGCCTACCCGAGCGGATTCACGTCAAACGTCAGCGATACGTCAGCGGTTGGTGTTGCCACGGTGTTTCGGTGTGGTACTTGTACCCGATCGGGTGAAACACGAATGCGTGAACACCCGGTAGCGTCCCCGGGCTAAAGGCGCCAACACGATCCGCCTGACCAACACTATCTGGGGGCAGAGAATGAGACGCTCGACAATGGTTCGTGGCCGGTCGGTGGTGGGCATGGCCGCTGCGGCAGCCATGCTCGCCGCGTGTGGAGAGGGTGCCGTCGCCGACGCCGAGGACGCCGACGGCGAATCCGTCGGCGACGAAGAGGCGGAAATTTCGCTCCGGTACGCATTCTTCGCGCCCGCCGCATCCTTTCCGGCGGTGCAGATGGAGGAATGGGCCGAACGTTTGAATGAACGTACCGATGGGCGCGTTTCGGTCGAACTATTTCCCGGGGGAACGCTACTCGAATCCGGTGACATCTTCGACGGGGTGAGCGGTGGTATCGCGGAGGTGGGGATGGATTCTCCAGCTTACGATGTCGGCCGGTTCCCGCTGAGTTCCGTCATGGCGCTGCCCGTCGATTTCCCCAATTCGCAGGTCGCCAGCCGGACCATGCTCGATCTTCTCGAGGAATTCGAACCGGAGGAATTCGCCGACTACGAGATCATCACCGCGTTCACGACGGAACCCGCCTACATCCAGAGTGAAGAACCGGTGACGAGCCGGGACGACCTGGACGGGCTGGAGATGCGCAGCGCCGGTGCCGGCGTGCCGGCACTGCAGGCACTGGGGGCGTCGCCGGTCGGGATGCCGATGCCGGAGGTGGCCGAGGGGCTGCAAACGGGTGTTCTCGACGGTTACATGTCCTCCCGCGAGGTGTTGCAGGACTTCGGCCTGGCCGAGCAGGTGAACTACGTGACGGACTACGCCTTCGGCATCTCCAACACGTTCGTGGCGGTGATGGACCAGTCCGAATACGACAACCTGCCTGCCGACGTGCAGGAAGCGATCGTCGAGCTGCGCCCGGAGATGACCGAGTTCGCCTCGGAGTATCACGACGATCAGAACGTCGGCGACGCGCTGGAGTGGGCGGAATCGGAGCACGGCGTGGAGGTCGTCGAACTCGACGATGGCGAGCGCGAGGCCTGGGACGGTGCCCTGGAGGGCCTCATCGACGACTGGTTCGAAGAGGCCGAGGGTCATGGCTTCGACCCGCAGGAAGTCTTCGACCGGATGAACGAGCTGCGCGAGCAGTACACCGCCGAGCTCGGGTCCTGAGCACCGGCCACGCGCGACGAAGGAGGCGAGCCAGTGACCACGGACGTCATGCCAGCAAGCACGGTCACCAGGGGTGTGGACACGGTCACGCGGTCACTGGCTGCCATAGCCGGCGTGGTCCTCCTGCTCATGCTCGTCCTGACCGTCGGCAACATCGGGCTCCGGCTGGTCGCGAGCCCATACCACGGCACCTTCGAGATCGTCGGCTTGCTGGCCGTCATCGTGAACGGGTTCGCGCTCGCCGAGGCGCAACGGAGCAAGTCCCACATCGCGATCGATCTGGTGATGAGCCGGTTGTCGATGCGGCTCCAGTTATATGTGGGCGCACTGGTCACGGCGGTCAGCGTCGTACTGTTCGGGCTGCTGGCGCAGCAGCTCGTGAGCTACGGGATGAACCTGCGAGATCAGGGCGCTGTGACCGAGTCCTTGCGGCTGCCGTATTGGCCGTTCTCGCTCGCGTTGGCGGCCGGCGTGGCCGGGCTGGCCCTGGCCTTGCTGAACGATCTCGGAGCGATCCGGCGGAGCCTTCGATCGTCGACGCCGGAGAGCATCTGGTGAGCCGCCCACTGGTCCTCGCCGCCTGCGCGCGGCTCAGATATTCCGTGTCCGTCCGCCTCATGCCAGCTAGACCGGGGAGTTTCTGTTGAGCTTCACGCTCGTCGCGCTTATTGGCATCGCGCTCATGCTCGGGATCATGATGCTGCGCATGCCGGTGGCGTTCGCGCTCATGCTGGCTGGCCTTCTCGGCACCTCGTACATGATCGGCATGGAGTCGGCGATCCAGCTGCTGGCGTCGGACACGTACCGGCAGTTCACCTCGTACGGGTTGTCGGTGATCCCGCTGTTCGTGCTGATGGGACAGATCGCGTTCCGGGCAGGGATCAGCGAGCGGCTCTACGCTGCGGCGTACAAGTGGGTCGGATCGCTTCCCGGTGGGGTCGCCGCAACGACGATCCTCGGGAGCATCGGCTTTTCCACCTTCTCCGGTTCCAATTCGGCGACGACGGCGACGATGGGCGCTGTCGCGTTGCCGGAGATGAAGAAATACCGGTACGACCCCGCGTTGACCGGTGGCAGTGTGGCCATCGGCGGCACGCTCGGGGTGCTCATCCCGCCGTCGACGGCGCTGATCATCATCGCCATCCAGTCCGAGCAATCCATCGCCCAGCTCTTCGTGGCCGCGCTCGTTCCGGGGCTGGTCGTCGGCGTGTTGCTGGTCGCGACCGTGCTCGTGCTGTGCTGGCGTCGGCCCGCACTCGGCCCGCCCGGGCCGAAGGTCGCCTGGGGCGAGCGGCTACGCTCGCTCACCGGCGTGGCCGAGGCTCTAGCACTCTTCGCCCTGGTCATCGGGGGTCTATACCTCGGCTGGTTCACTCCCACCGAGGCCGCGGCCGTCGGTGCCTTCGGGGCGATCATCGTCGCGCTGGCCCGGCGGAGCCTGTCGGCTCCGGAGTTCTGGCGGGCAGTTGTGGAGAGCTTGCGGATCTCGGCAATGGTGGTGCTCCTCGTCACCGGCGCCGTCGTGTTCGGGCGCTTTCTCAGCCTCACCCGGTTGCCTTTCGATCTCGCCGAGTGGGTCGGAGGGCTGGCGATCCCGCCGACCGCCATCTTGCTGCTCATCGTGCTGATCTACCTCAGCGGCGGGGCCTTCATGGACGCCCTGGGGTTCCTGGTGATCAGTATTCCGATCTTCTTCCCGCTCGCGGAATCCCTCGGTTTCGACCCGGTGTGGTTCACGATCATCGTCACCCTCGTCACGACGATCGGCGCCGTGACGCCACCCGTCGGAGTGAACCTGTACATCGTCAGTGCGCTGGACAAAGACCTCGATGTGATCGCGGTTTCCAAGGGCGTGTTCGTCTTCTTCATTCCGTACGCGCTGGCGATAGCGCTGTTCATTGCCGTTCCAGGTCTGGTGATCACGGGTTGATCCGGTGCGTGCCGGCGTGATCACGGCTGCCCGGGAAGGACACGACAGGAAGGTTGGAGCACGTATGACCGACGAGCGACAAGAGTACGTCGACGAGATGGTGCGCCGACGCGGGTACGTCCTGGACTACCACCGGGTCATGGCCGCGCACGACCTGCCGGTGCTCAAGGCGACGGACGGGCTGGTCTCGGCCGCCTACCTCGACCAGCGCTTGTTGGATCGGCGGACCAAGGAGTTGCTGTTCATCCTCAGCCTGACGGTGATGCGGGCCGAGCGGCACCACATCACCAGCCACATCCGGGTGGCGTTGCGCCATGGCGTGAGCGCGCAAGAAATCTTGGAAGCGATCGAGATCGCGCTGCCAGAGGCGGGTGTCGTGGCGTTCCAGCACGGGTTCGACGTGTGGCGCGAGGTGGTCGGCGCCGAGGGCATCGACCCCAGCCCCGGAGCCACCGACCAGGAAGGCCGGGCGAATTGACCCGTCGGGGGGACGAGCCCTGCCCGGCGATTTCCGTAGCGTGACGAACCACCGCAACGAAACGAGCATCGGAGGCACGATGGATCCCGCCGCGAACGGCACGGACGTGACCGTCGACCTCAAGGTCAATGGCCGGCACGAGACACGTACCGTGCCGGCGCGCACGTTGCTGGTGCACTTTGTGCGGGACCGGCTGGGGCTCACCGGCACGCACGTCGGATGCGACACCACGCAATGTGGTGCGTGCACGGTGGAGGTGGACGGCGTCGCGGTCAAATCGTGCACGATGCTTGCCGCGCAAGCCGGCGGATGTGAGATCACCACGATCGAGGGCGTGGCGCCCGGGGATGGTGACGGGCTGGACCCCGTACAGCAGGCGTTCTGGGACGAGCACGGCCTGCAGTGTGGATTCTGCACGCCGGGGATGGTCATGGCGATCCGCCAGCTCCTGCGCGACACCCCGGTACCGACCAACGACGAGATCCGGCACGGCATCAGCGGCAATCTGTGCCGGTGCACGGGTTACCAGAACATCGTGGCCGCGGCCCGTTCCGCGGCTCGAACGTCAACGGGGACACGACGAAGCTCGCGGGCCGACCCGTCCGCGACATCCACCGCGCCAGCCGGGGAGGTGAGCTGAGCATGTACCCGGCCGAGTTCGCCTACCTCCGCCCGCCGGACCTGGATGGTCTCTACACTGCCCTGGCCCAGCACGGCGACGGGGCCAAGCTCATCGCCGGAGGCCAGAGCCTGCTACCGATGATGAAGTTGCGCTTGGCCACGCCGGACGTCGTCGTGGATATCGGTGGTGCGCGAGAGCTTCGCGGCCAATGGCGTACCGAGCAAGGAGTGCGCATCGGCGCGGCGACCACGTACCGGGAACTGCAACGCAGCCCGCGCACCCTCGCCTTGCTGCCCGGCCTGGCCGGTGCGCTGGAGGTGATCGCGGATCAGCAGGTCCGCGCCCGTGGGACCGTCGGTGGCGCGCTCGCGCATGCCGATCCCACGGCTGATCTCCCGGCAATCTTGCTCGCGCTGGACGCGTCCGTGGACCTGCACTCGCGGCAGGCCGAGCGGCGGCTGGCGCTTAGCGACTTCATCACCGGGGTGTTCGCCACCGACTTGCGCGACGACGAGGTCCTCACGGCCGTCGAGGCTTCCGAGCCGCCGGAGGGTTCGGGAGGCGCGTACACGAAGTTCGAGCAGCCCGCGAGTCACTTCGCGCTCTGCGGGGTCGCTGCCGTGCTGACGGTGGAGGCCGGGACGGTGCGCCGGGCACGGGTGGCGATGACCGGTGTGACGGCGATGCCGAGCCGGCTCTCGAACGTCGAACGCGCGCTGACCGGTTGCCGGGCAGACCCGGCCGCGCTGTCCGAGAGCGCCACCGTGGCATCGGAGGGCATCGAACCCCTTGGCGACCTGCACGCGCCGCCCGAGTACCGGCGGCACTTGCTGGAGGTGGCCACCCGTGACGCGGTGCGCACCGCGGCCGCGCGTGCGGGAGTGAGGTGGTCGGCATGAACCGGCCGGGTGTGGATCGGCCCGTGGATCGGATCGGCTCTGGGCAGCCCGTCGATATCCAGCAGGCGGGTCCGGTGACGACATGCACCCTGAACCGCCCGGAGACGGGCAACAAGCTCGACGCCACGATGCTGGACGCGCTCGCCGGCGGCATCACCCGGGCGCGGGATGCCGATGCCCGGGTGCTCGTGCTGCGAGCTGCCGGGCCGGACTTCTGCCTGGGCCGGCAGGGACCGCAGCTCGACGCGCCGCCGACGCCAGCAGTGCTGAACGCGGAATTCGCCCGGGTCCAGGGAGTGAACGAACTGGTCGAGGACTTTCCCGGCATCACCGTCTCGGCCGTGCACGGGCGGGTGTTCGGTGCGGGGGCGAGCCTCGCCGGGCGCTGCGACCTCGTGCTCGCCGCCGCCAGCGCGCGCCTGGCCTTCCCCGAGGTCCCGAACGGGATCGCCCCGACCGTCGTGGCGTCGTACTTCGTCCATCGGATCGGCCGCACCGCACTGCTCGACCTGCTCCTCACGGGACGCGAGGTGGACGCCTCCGAGGCGCAGCGTCTCGGCCTCGTCTCCCGGGTGGTCGACGACGTGGGAGTCGACCAGACCGTGGCGATCCTGGCCGGCGATCTCGCGCGATACGACCCCGACGTCGTGCGAGCCATCACGTCGTTCATCGATGTGGCCGCCACCGTTTCGCCCCGAACCGCCGTACGGCTCGGCGTCGCCGAGCTGGTCAACCAGATGGTCGACAAGTCGTCGAGCCAGGAGCGGCCCGCCGCATCCCCATTCGAACAGACCCGTGGAGGACACCCGTGACCATGCCCGAACTGCCGATCCGCAAGACCTTCTCCCAGGTCGAAGAGGTACGACAAGCGGCTGGTGCCACCGATACCGGAGGGCCGCTGCGCAAGGTGGCGGTGTGCGCGGTGTGTACGAACCCCCTCGCCGGGCAGGGCTACGTCGCGGACCTGTCCCCGCTGATCGAGCCGTCCGGAAAGATCGGCTCGTTCCTGGGGGCCGAGGCGGCTCGCCTGCTCGGCGAGCCCGTGGAGAGCTACGGCAAGGGCGGCCTGGCCGGGACGGCCGGGGAACAGGAACATGTCAACGCAGCTCTCACCTCGGTTTTCGGTGACGCCTTCCGGCAGGCGATCGGCGGCGGCACGGCGTGGATCACCTCGGCGACCAAGGTCTGCGCGCCGGGTGCGGTCGTGGACGTGCCGCTGGCGTTCAAGGACGAGATCTGGGTGCGCAGCCACTACGACGCGATGGAAGTACGCATCCCGGATGCCCCGCTTCCGGAGGAGATCGTCATCATCGCGGCGGTGGCCAACCGCGGCCGGATCAACGCGCGTGTCGGCGGCCTGAGCGTCGACGAGGCTCGTGCGGGTGGGTCGTCGTGAGTTCCCGGCTGGCCATCGTTGGAGCTGCGACGGTGCTGTCCGGCGATCACGCCGCGCCGCTGCTGCCCGGCACCGACACGATCATCTGTGACGACGGGCTGATCACCGCCGTCGGCACCCGGGACGATCTGGACGCGGAAATCGCCGACGCCGGCACCGTCGTCGACGCCCGGGGCACGACGATCGCTCCCGGTCTGATCGACTCGCACTGCCACGTGGTTCTCGGTGACTACACGCCCCGGCAGAAGACGGTGGACTTCCTCGCCAGCTACGTGCACGGCGGCATCACCAGCGTCGTGTCGCCCGGTGAGATTCACGCGCCGGGCCGTCCACACGACGCCGCCGGAGTCAAGGCGCTCGCCATCGCCGCCCGGGCATGCTTCGAGAACCTGCGGCCCGGAGGGATGCGCGTACATGCGGGTGCCGTCGTCCTGGAGCCGACCCTGGGCCGCGACGACTTCGCCGAGCTGCAACGGGCCGGCGTGCACCTGGCCAAGTTCGGTTTCGGCCGCTACGCCGATCCGTCGGATGGCGTGGACCAGGTGCGATGGGCCCAGCAGCATGGCATCACGGTCATGTGCCACTCCGGTGGCGCGAGCATCCCGGGCAGCAAGCCGATCACGCCGGAGCACCTCCGCGAGCTGGCACCGGACGTCTGCGGGCACATCAATGGCGGACCGACGTCGCTGGACGAGGCCGGTGTCGACGCCGTCATCGAGGAGACGTCGATGGCGTTGCAGCTGGTCCAGGCCGGCAACGTCCGCTCGGCCGTGCGCATCCTTCACAAGGCCCTGGACACCGGGCAGTTCCACCGCGTCGTCATCGGATCGGATACCCCGACGGGAACCGGTGTCATGCCGCTCGGGGTCCTCAAGACCGTGGCCGAGCTGTCGTCGTTGGGCGAGCTCGATCCCGCCATGGTGTGGGCGGCGGCCACCGGGTCCAACGCGCGGACCTGGGGACTGCCCTCCGGCTTCGTCCGGCCGGGTGCGGCGGCCGACCTGATCGTCATGGATGCGCCGTGGGGGTCGACCGCGACCGACGCGTTGGGCGCGCTGCGTATCGGAGACCTGCCGGGTATCAGCGCCGTCGTGACCGCCGGCTCGGTGCGGGCATTGCGCAGCCGGAACACGCCGGCTGCCGCGCGCCAGGCCACGGTCTCGCCGGAACTGCCGCACCTGGAGGGGGCTCATTGAGCCGGACGGCCCGTTACCACCGCACTGACCGCTGACGATATGGAGGAGGACACGGCATGTCCATGAAGGTGATCGTGGACCTGGAGGCATGTCAGGGCTACGCCTGTTGCATGATCGAAGCGCCCGAGGTGTTCGATCTGGACGAGTCCGCCGGAAAGGCGACCGTCCTGGAGGAGGCGCCGCCCGAGGAGCGGCGCGAACAGGTCGAAGCCGCCGTTCGCAACTGCCCCGCTCGGGCCATCTCGCTCGAGAACGGCTGAGCTGTGCGCCGCGTCGTCGTGGTCGGGGCCTCGCTCGCGTCGGTCCATGCGATCGAGGCGTTGCGAGGCCACGGGTACGAGGGTGAGATCGTCCTGGTCGGCGCCGAGCCGCACCTCCCTTATGATCGGCCTCCCCTGTCGAAGGAAGCGTTGCACCATGGCCCCGATCTCCAGCGCGTGCTGCTGCGCGAGCCCGGCTGGTACGACGAGCACGGCGTCGAGCTGCGGCTCGGACGGCGGGCCACGGAGCTGAAGCCGGGAGCACAGGCCGTCGCGCTCGATGGCGACGAGGACGTGGAGTACGACGGGCTGGTGATCGCCACCGGGTCCACCCCGCGCACCATCGGTGCGTTCGAGGAGGTGGGTCCGGTGCACATGCTGCGTACCGTGGAGGACTCGGTGGCCATCCACCAGCGGCTGGTCCCCGGCGAGCATCTCGTGGTGCTGGGCGCCGGGTTCATCGGGCTGGAGGTCGCGGCCACCGCCCGCGAAATGGGTGTGGACGTATCGGTCGTGGAACTCGCGCCCGTGCCGCTGACCAGGGTCCTCGGGGACGAGGTGGGTTCCTGGTTTCGTGCCTACCAGGAAGAACACGGTGTCAGCCTGCATTGCGGGAAGGTCCTCGACGGCATCGAACCCGGCCCCCGTGGAAGCAAGATCCGGCTACGGGACGGCACCGTCCTCTCCGCGGACGTGGTCGTGGCAGGCGTCGGCGTGACACCGGCGACGGGCTGGCTGGAAGGCAGCGGGATCGAGCTGTCCGACGGTGTCCGGTGTGACAAGAGCCTGCGGACATCGCTGCCGCGCGTGGTCGCGGCTGGCGACGTCGTCCGCTGGTACAACCCGCTGTTCGACGAGGAGATGCGGATCGAGCAGTGGACGAACGCGGTGGAGCAGGGCCGCAGGGCCGCGCTGACCCTGCTGGGTGCCGACGAGGCATATGCGCCGGTTCCATACTTTTGGTCGGACCAATTCGATGCGAAGATGCGTTTCGTGGGCCGGTCCAACGCGGCCGACCGGGTTCACGTGGAGCAGACGGGGGACACATCGCTCGTCGCGTTGTTCGGCAGGGACGGTGTCCTGCGCGGGGCGCTGTGCGTCAACGCCGCGCGGCGGCTCGCGCTTTACAGTAAGGCCATCCGGGATCAGGTCCCCTGGGAGGACGTGGTCGGAACCTGAAGGAGGTCACGGTGGCGCACCCGGAACCGGACCGTCCTGCGGTCGACATCCGGGTGCTCGGATCGCTCGACGTGACCGTCGGCGGGCAGCCGATCCGGTTGGCGGGACGGAGGACGCGTGGCCTGCTGGCGCTCCTGGCGCGGCGTCCTGGCCAGCCCGTATGCACCAGCGAGGTCTTGCAGCAGGTCTGGGACGAGACGTCGTCAGAGGCACCTGGCGAGACGGCGCGCAACGCCGTGCAGGCACGGATCTCGGCGTTGCGGCGCGCGCTCGGTTCACACCTGCTACGCGCCACCGACACGGGTTACGTGCTCGACGTGCCACCGGACGCCGTCGACGCCGTGCGCTTCGAGACCGCCGTGCGCGAGGCACGGGAGCTGCGCGCCGCCAGTGCGGTCGAGCGGGCCAGCGCCGCCTACGCGGAGGCGCTCGGGCAGTGGCATGGCGAGCGCGCCTACGTCGACCTTCAACACGTCGCTGCGCTGGTCGAAGAGGCCGACCGGCTCGGTGAGCTGCGGCTCCAGGTCTTGCAGGAAAGCCTGGCCCTGGAGGTCGAACAGGGCCGCTATGACCAGGTCGCGGACACGCTCGTCGACGCCACCCGGCGCCACCCCGGTGTCGAGGAGCTGTGGGCGCTGCGCATGCTCGGGCTCTATGGCCAGGGCCGCCAGGCCGAGGCCATGGCCGTGTACGTCGAGGCACGTCGCCAGCTGCGCGAGCGCTTCGGCCTGGACCCCAGCCCCCGGCTGCGCGAGCTGGAAGCCATGGTGTTGCACCAGAAGGATCCCCGCGACGGTGGCCTGCGCTTCCTCGGCCCGGCCCGGATAGCGCGACCGGCCACGTCGTTCGTCGGCCGCCAGGGCGATCTGGACCGGGTGACCGGCCTGCTGCGGAGCACCCGCATGCTCACGCTGACCGGCGCCGGCGGCGTCGGCAAGACCCGGCTCGCGCTGGAGGCAGCACAGGAACTCGTCGACGGATGCTCGCCGGTGGCCGCGCACGGTGTCACCGTCGTCGACCTCATCGGCTACCGCCGCGGCGACGACCTCGCCGCGGCCGTGTTGGACGCGCTCGGGCCGGTCGTGCCGTCGTCGAGCTCCGTGGGTATTGGCCGCGGCGCGCGGCGGTCGGTGGACGTGCTGTGCGACGTGCTCTCCGACCGGCGGCTGTTGCTGATCATGGACAATTGCGAGCACCTGACCGACGACACCGCGGCGCTGGCTGCGGAGTTGCTGTCGCGCACGACGGCGATCAGCGTGCTCGCCACGAGCCGCGAGGCCCTGAACGTGCCCGGCGAGGTCGTCTACGTCGTCGACCCGTTGCCCGTTCCCGAATCGCTCGGATCGGCAAGTGGCGCGGACGCCGACGTGGGTGAGGCGCCGGCCGTGCGGCTCTTTCTCGACCGGGTACGTGCCTCGCAGCCGGGAATCGAGCTGGATACGGAACGGATACGCACGGTCGCGGACATCTGCCAGCGCCTCGACGGGCTGCCGCTGGCCCTCGAACTGGCGGCGGTGCGTATCCGGGTGCTCGGCGTGGACGAGGTGGACCGCCTCCTGGATGACCGGTTCGCCTTCCTCCGGTACGGCGCGCGCACGGCTGCCGAGCGCCACCGCACCCTGCAAGCCGTCGTCGACTGGAGCTACGAGCTTCTCGAGGAGCAGGACCGCCGCGTATTCGAGGCGTTGTCGGTGTTCCGCGGATCGTTCGCGTTGCGCCAGGTGCAGGATCTCTGGGTACGGCTGGGTGGTACTGAGCGGCAGGCTCTGGACAGCGTCGAGTCGCTCGTCGCCCGCTCGATGGTGCAGGCCGAAGCCGACCGGGACGGCGAGAACCGGTTCCGGCTTCTCGAAACCATGCGGGCATATGCGGCGGAGAAACTCTCGGAATCCGGCCGGGAACGGCAGGCGGTCATCACGCACGCGCGCGTCTACGCGCAGTTCGCGCGCGAGCAGATGGGCGCGCTGAAAACAGCGCGCCAGGCACGGGCGGTGGCGACGCTGATGCGTGAGGACGCCAACATCCGCACGGCGCACGGTCACGCGATCGATGTCGGTCTGGGTGACGTCGCCCAGACCATGGTCGGCGCGCTCGGATACATCGCCTGGATGCGGGAGGGGCGTGCCCCGGGGTGGGATCTCATCGTCCGTTCGCTGCGCCTGCCGGCGACGGATCCGCAGGTGCGGATCCCTGCCCTGGCCTGGGCTACCCACCTGGGATCGATCTTCGGCCATGCCGCCGAAGCGGTAGACTACGGCGAACAAGCCAGCGAGCTGGCGGCGGCCCATCCCGGCTGCTGCACGCCTGACGTGGCCTTCGCCATGCTGGCCCGCGCGCACGCCCTGCACCGGCTCGGCAGGTGGGCCGAAGGCGACGCGCAGCTGTCGGAAGCGCGGCAGGTAGCGGTCGCGGACGGTGATGCCTGGACCCGGGCGGGCTGTGCCATGGTCAAGGGCCTGGGCGCGCTCGTGCGGGGACGCCTCGCCGAGGCCGAGGCTCAGTTCGTCGAGGCCGGTGATCTGTATCGGGCATGCCAGGACCAGTGGGGCCAGCAGCGCTCGGCGCTGCGCCGGGCGATCGTGCGTGGAGCCTACGGGGATCATGCTGGTGCCGCACAGCTGCTTCGGGAGGCCGTGGCGTTCATCGACGGCCTGGAGCTGGCCGAGGCCGCGGCGCCAGCCCGGGTGGCACTCGCCCGGGCCACGCTGTTCGCGGGCGACGTGTCCACGGCGCGGAACCTGGTGGAAATGCTGGAAGGGGGTATCATCGGGCGGCTCAGTGACGCAGCGGGCCGCATCCGGCAGTGCCGCGCGGTGCTGGCGGAGTACGATGGACGGGCGGACGACGCGGCTGACCTGCACCGCAGCGCCGCGCGCCGGCTGCTCGACGCTGGCCTGCCCGTCGAGGCGGTGGAGTCGCTGGCGCGGGTCGTGGTGCTCGCGGGCGCGCACAGTGTGGATGCCCGTGCTGCCGCTGAGGAGGCCGAGGCCGCCGCCACGGGTAGCCCGGATCCGCGGGTGCAGGCCACGGTCCTGGACGTGCGCGCGCTCGTGGGGGAAGGGAGCGCCGCTGAGACCGCCCGGGCCGTGCGGGATAAATATGGGCTGGCCGTGCCGGCCCTGCTACGCGAACGCCCCTGGGATCCCCGCTCCCGTGATCATGTGCACTCGTGTACCTCATAGGTCGCTATCTGTTCATGATCATGGGGTGGGGTGAGCGGTACGCTCGACACCGATCCGGTACTCGACGGGAGCGTGCACCCAGATGACCACCGACTCGCGTGTCCGGCTGGGCGTCGTCGGCCTCGGCTTGATCGCCCAAGCCGTCCACCTGCCCAACCTTCGCACCCTGCGGGACATCTTCGACGTCGTGCACATGTGCGACCTCTCGCCCACGCTGACCGACCAGCTGGCTCGGGAATGGGGCGGTCCGGTGCGCACATCGACTGATCCGGCCGAGGTGTTCGCCGACCCGGACGTGGACGCCGTGCTCCTGCTGACACCGGGAACGCACTCCGCTCTCACCGAACAGGCACTGCGTGCGGGCAAGCACGTGCTGGCCGAGAAGCCGTTCGCCTACTCGGTGGCCGAGGCCGAGAGCTGTGCCGACCTCGCGCAGGATCGGGGCCTGGTGCTGCAGGTCGGCTACATGAAGATGTACGAACCGATGCTCGACCGCGCCCGGGTGGAACTGGCGAGGTTGGGCCGGATCCGGCTGGTCCGGGTGACGGTCTTGCATCCCACGCAAGAACAGCAGACCTCGCACGTGCGGCACCTGCGATACGACGATGCCGACCCGGACGCCGTCGCCGCCGCCGTCGAGGAGGAGAGACGACGACTCGACGCGGCCGTCGGCGATCTGGACGAGCCGTTCCGCTCGATCTACAGTGACGTGCTACAGGCCTCGGTGTGCCACGAGTTCTCCCTGCTGCGCGGCCTGCTCGACGACATGCCGGTGGCATTCTCCGCGGCACAGGTGGGCACCGCGACCGTCGGCGAGCAACTGAAGGAACCGCCCCAGGTGCAGGCGCTGGGAACCGTCGGCGAGGCGCAGCTGATGCTCTCCTGGAACTGGCTCTCCGGCCATCCGGAGTACGGGGAGGAGCTCGCCGTGTTCGGAGACTCCGGGAGCCTGTACCTGCACCTTCCAGCTCCGTACACGCTGAATGCTCGCGCAGTGCTGGATGTGGAGCGGATGGACGGGCTGGAGCGGTCGACGAACAGGATGCGTGGCGAGCCGCGTACCGGGTTCGACGTCGAATTGGAGGCCTTCCACGCGTCGGTGACGGCCGGCGCCGGGATCCGCTCGACGGCACGTGGTGCCGCCCGGGACACCGCCGCGATGTGGGACCTGACCCAGCGCTTGATCGAGACCCACACCACCCAGTGATCATCGACGAGCGCGTGTGTCCGGACTGGCCATATCGTCGATGATCACCGGTCGTCGGGGTCGGGAAAGATGCGGGCGAGGACGGCGGGGTCGACGAGACCCACGTCGCCGAAGCGGCGCGCCACGGTGACCATCTCCGGCGTCCGGTTGCCGAGATCCGCGCCAAGTGCGCGCGCCTCCTCCATGCGACCGGCCGCGGCGAGGATAATGGCGCGCCAGAGGACGAGATCGGGATCGAGCTCCGTGCTGTCGGTGTAGTGCGGCAACTGCGCTATCGCCTCGTCCACGTTGCCGTCCAGGGCATATTCGAACGCCGTCACCGTCCGGTGATAGCGCCAGTTGTGCTCGACCATCCGGTGGATCTCGCCGATGGGATCGGAGTGATCGTCGATGCGCAGGTCGGTGACGGTGTCGCGCCACGGACGGCCGCTGCGCTCGGCCCGGACCACCAGGATCGCCGCCGAACGCCGGCCCCGCTCGTCGCCCCCGGCATCCTCGGCAGCCTGCAAGGCGGCCACCAGGCGACGCGGCAGCCACCGCGCGGTCGAGCGCTCGTAGGCGTCCACCATGGACTCCCAGACGTGGGGACTGCGCACCATGTTCGCCAGAGAGGCACAGGTATCGCCGACGAGATGCCCGGCGGAACTGACACACGCGTCGCCGGTGTAGACCTCGATGTGGCCGTAGGCGTCGACCATACCCACCTGCCGCCGTTCGGGATGGGGATCGACACTGGTCAACGCCTTCAAGGCTTCCGCCGCGGTGAGCCCGGCCCGTAGCGCGTCGAGTCCCAGCTCGCCGTACATGGGCTCGCCCATCGACTGGGTGGCGACGAGCCCGTAGCCCGGCGTCGTCCACGGCACGCTGCTGCCCACGGCGAACGCCTGAGACTGGGTGGCCACGCCCATGTATCCCGTCTCCGGCTCGCGCGCGATGATCGAGTACGTCATTGCCCGACCGTAACCGACTGGCGCCCGGCGTTCGGGCTTCGTGCTGCCCGCGAGCTTCCTGGTATTTTCTGCCCATGATCTCTTCGGTATCGCGCCGCGCCCTCTACGGCCTGGCGACCAGTTCCCGGTTCGAATCGCTAGTCAAGGCAACCGGATACACTGAGGATCTCGCCTATCGTGCGGCCAAGCGCTACGTGGCCGGACGCACGCTCGACGAGACAGTGGAGACGGTACGACGGCTGGCCGAGTCGGGTTTCGGGGTATGCCTCGACCTGTTCGGTGAGGGCAACGACGACGAGGAGGGCGTGCGCCGCGTCGTCGCCGGATACGAGGAGGCTGCCGCGGCGTTGTCCGGCACCGGTGGCGATGTCTATCTGGAGATCGTGCCGTCGAACCTCGGGCTCGACCTGGGCGTCGACGTGTGCCGGCGGCATGTCGAGCGGCTCGTCGAACTGCTGCCAACGGGATCGCGCCTGGAGGTCAGCGCCGAGGAGAGTTGGCGGACACCACGCATCATGGATCTTACGCTCGCTCTCGCCGGTGATGGCGCACCCCTTGTGGCGACGGTGCAGGCGAACCTGAAACGGAGCCCGGCCGACGTCGAGCGGCTGCTCGAGGCGGGAGTTCCGGTGCGCCTGGTGAAGGGAGCCTACCTCGAGACGTCTGAGGTGGCCCACCCGTGGGGCGAGCCGACCGACACCGCATATCTGCACCTGGCGCACCAGGTTCACGCCGGAGGTGCCGGCCTGGTCCTCGCCACCCACGACCCGGTGATTCGCGAGGCGCTCCTCGCGGCCGTGCCGTCGGCGGCGGTCGAGATGCTGCTGGGCGTGCGGGAGGACGACGCCCGGGCACTCGTCACCCGGGGCCACACTGTCCGGATCTATGCTCCGTACGGTCAGAGCTGGTTCCGCTACTGGATGCGTCGAGTAGCGGAGGCGCAGGGAACGTAGCGCCCGTCAGCGTGCGAGGTGGATCCCCGGCCCCAAGCACGCGAACGGGCTCCGGCTGGCTGACTTCGATGTTCAAACGTGCGCTAACTCGGCCACACGGGTGCTTTGACGCACGTCTCGGTATCGAAGTGCCGATGCCAGTGGACGTGGATCCGTCGGTGGCCTCAGCCAGCGGGCCAGCGAGAGGCGCCGAGCTCGCGGGAAACGGTGCGGGCCGTGGTGCGCACGGCGTCGACCGTGCCGTCGTCCACCGGCCACTCGCTGGTCGGTACGACGATGGCCACGGCTCCGACGGCGAGGTCGGTGCCGTCGAAGACCGTGCCGGCAACGGACGACTCGCCGAGTACCGCCTCGTCACATTCGAAGGCCAGACCGCTGGCGCGGACGTCGTCGAGCTGCTTGCGGAACTCGCCGGGATCCGTGATGGTTTCGCCGGTCATGCTGCGCAACGACGGCCCGGCCAGTAGCTGGTCCGCCGCGTCGGGCAAGAACGCGAGCATGGCCTTGCCCAGGGCGCTGGCGTTGGTGGGGATGACGATGCCGACCTCGGGCATCTGCCGGGTGCCGTCGGGGCGCGGCTCGTGGTGGATGATGATGACGTCTTCGGCTAGCGGGACGCCGACGCGCACGGCAAAACCGGTCCTGCGGCCGAGCTCTTCAGCCCAGGTCACCGCGCGAGAACGCAGTTCGAGGGTGTCCAGGTAGACGTTGCCGAGCCGGAGTACGGCGGGACCGAGCTGGTAGCGGCCCGACGTGTGGTCCTGCACGACCATGCCGTGGGCCACGAGGGTACGGACGATGCCGTGGACGGTCGGTGGCGGGAGCTCCAGCCGCTCGGCGATCTCGGACAGGCTCATCCGTCGCGCGCCCTGGAGCGCGGTGAGGATACGGATGGAACGGTCGACCGACTGGATCACCTGAAGCCTCGCAGATTCATTCTCGCCTACCTCTTGTCACAAGTGAAACATAGACGTAATGTTCGAGCATTATTCGATAATGCCGAATCATATTCGGCTTCAGCATACCGATGGAGGTCCGGATGGAAGGATTACGGACGCCGCAGAAACTCGCGGCAGAGGTGCTCGGCACGGCGTTCCTCGTGTTCATCGGTGTCGGCGCAGTGCCGGCGACGCTCATCGTCAACGGGGACAGCCCCATGACGATGGCTGACCTGGGGATCATCTCGTTCGCGTTCGGCACGATCGTCATCGCCACCGTGTACGCGTTCGGGCACGTCTCCGGCAACCACATCAACCCCGCCGTGACGCTCGGACTGGCCGTGTCGGGACAGTTCCCGTGGCGCAGGGTGCCCGAGTACATCGCCGCGCAGGTGGCCGGCGGCATCGTCGGCGCGCTGGCGATCATCGGTGTGCTGGGCAGCCAGGCCAGCGACCTCGGCCTCGGCGTCGCCGCCTACAGCGACGGGGTGGGTGCCGGCCAGGCGTTCACGGCCGAGTTCATCGGGACGTTCATCCTGGTGCTCACCGTCCTCATGGTGATTCACCGCAACGCGCCGCCCGGGTTCGGCGGCCTGGCGATCGGCCTCGTGGTCTTCGCCGCGATCATTCCCGTCGCCCCGGCCACCGGTGCGGCCATCAACCCGGCTCGCACGCTGGGACCGATGGTCGTCCAGCAGCTCTGGGGCGGTGAGGTCGAGTGGGGACAGGCGCCGGTCTACCTGGCTGCCGAGCTCGCTGCCGGTATCGCGGCAGCGGCCGTCTACCTGACCATCACCCGCGTGCGGGACGTCCCGGAACGTGTTCCGGCCGTGTCCGGCGACGCGTCCAGCTCCTCGACGAGACCCACCACACCCGAATCCGAAGCCGCATCGGCCTGATCGGGCACAGCCGAGACAGGGGAGAGACCATGAAGAAGCTCATCAACGACCCCGGCGACGTCATCGGTGAGGCGTTGCTCGGAATCGAGGCCGCGCATCCGGATCTCGCGGTCGATCACACCACCAAGGTTGTCTATCGCGCCGACGCGCCGGTCTCCGGGAAGGTCGCGCTCGTCTCCGGCGGCGGCTCCGGACACGAGCCCCTGCACGGCGGATTCGTCGGTCCCGGCATGCTGGACGCCGCCTGCGCGGGCGAGATCTTTACCTCGCCGGTGCCGGATCAGATGCTCGCGGCCACCAAGGCCGTCGACGGCGGCGTCGGCGTGTTGCACATCGTGAAGAACTACACCGGCGACGTGATGAATTTCGAGATGGCTGCCGATCTCGCCGCCGCCGAGACCGGTGTCGACGTGGCCTCGGTGGTCATCGACGACGATGTTGCCGTGCAGGACAGCCTGTTTACGGCGGGACGTCGTGGCGTCGGAACCACCGTGATCGCGGAGAAGCTCGCCGGGGCAGCCGCCGAGCAGGGCCGTCCCCTGTCCGACGTGGCGGACGTCGTGAAGGCGGTCAATGCCAACGGCCGCAGCATGGGCATGGCGCTCACGTCCTGCACCGTCCCGGCAGCGGGACAGCCGACGTTCGAGCTCGGCGACGACGAGATGGAGATCGGCATCGGCATCCACGGCGAACCCGGCCGCAAACGGGTGCCGCTCGCCGCGGCGCGCGAGGTGGCGGCGATGCTTGTCGAGCCGATTCTCGAAGACCTGCCGTTCAACCGGGGCGATGCGGTCATCGCCTTCGTCAATGGCATGGGCGGCACGCCGCTGATCGAGCTGTATCTCATGTACAACGAGGTGGCCCGGATCATGAACGGGCGCGGCATCGAGATCGCCCGTTCGCTCGTCGGTCCGTACATCACGTCACTGGAGATGGCCGGCTGCTCGGTCACCGTGGTCAAGGTGAGCGACGACATGCTGGACCTGTGGGATGCTCCGGTGAACACGCCAGCCTTGCGATGGGGAGTCTGACCATGTCGAACGCCATCACACTGTCCGCCCTGACCGCCTGGGTCCGCGAGTTCGGGGCCCTGATCGATACGCACAAGGACGAGCTGACCCAGCTCGACTCCGCGATCGGCGACGCGGATCACGGCATCAACATGGACCGCGGGATGGCCGCAGTGCTCGCGGCGTTGGACGGTGAGGAGTTCCCGTCCAACGCCGCGCTGTTCAAGAAGATCGGAATGACGCTGGTCAGCTCCGTCGGCGGCGCGAGCGGACCCCTGTACGGCACGTTCTTCCTGCGGTTCGGAGCGGCATGTGGAGACGCCGCCGAGGTCGACCCGGAGGGCTTCGCCAAGGCGATGCGCGCCGGGCTCGACGGCGTCGTTGCCCGGGGCAAGGCCGAGGCCGGTGACAAGACCATGTACGACGCGCTCGCCCCGGCCGTCGACGCGTTGGACGACGCGATCGCGTCCGGTTCCGAGCTGCGCGCAGCATTGCGGGCTGCGGCTGGAGCCGCCGAATCGGGGCGGGACGCCACCACACCCATGCTGGCCCGCAAGGGACGCGCGTCGTACCTGGGCGAGCGCAGCGTCGGCCACCAGGACCCGGGCGCGACCAGTGCCGCATTGCTGATGCGGGCTGCGGCGTCGGCGCTGGGGTGAGCTGATGGTCGGAATCGTTGTCGTCTCTCACAGTCATGTCCTGGCCCGATCGGCCGTCGAGATCGCGCGGGAGATGCTGCACGGGCGCGGCGTCGACATCGCGATCGCCGCTGGTCTCGACGAGACCACATTCGGCACCGACGCCGTGAAGGTGCAGGAGGCCGTCGAGCAGGTGGACGGCCCGGGCGGGGTGCTGGTCCTGATGGACCTGGGCAGCGCCGTACTCTCGGCCGAGCTTGCCCTGGATCTGCTCGATCCGGAGATCTCCAGCCGGGTCCGGTTGTGCGCGGCGCCGCTGGTGGAAGGGCTGGTCGCGGCCGCGGTTGCCGCAGCCGGTGGCGCGTCGCTGGCGGACGTTGAATCCGAGGCGCTGGCGGCGCTCGCCGGAAAGCAGGCACACCTGCACCCCGGAACCGATTCTGCTGTGGAAACCGAAGCGCCGGTGGCCGCTGGCGAGCCGGAGGTGCGGGCCACGTTCACAGTCACCAACACGCACGGGCTGCACGCGCGCCCGGCCGCACGATTGGCTGCGGAGGTGCGCACCCTCGATGCCCGGGTGCTGCTGCGCAACGTCACCACCGGATCGTCGGCGGTGCCGGGGTCCAGCCTGAGCCGGGTCGCCACCCTGGGTGCGCTGGCCGGGCACGAGGTGGAGGTCGCCGCCACCGGCAGCCAGGCTCGCGAGGCCGTGGACCACATCGTCGCTCTCGCGGCCCGCACGTTCGACGAGGTCGAAGACGATGCCGTCACGAGCACGGCCAGCCCGGTGGACGGGTCAGGCCGGGCGGATCCCAGCGCCGTGCCTCTTTCCGGCACCGGCCGTTCCGAGGCGGGCGAGACGCCGGACGCGAATGGCGGGCCGTACCCCGCATCGCCGGGTATCGGTATCGGGCCGTCGTGGTCACCGGGTCTCGCGGCGCTCGAACTATCCGACGACGATCTGGTCCCTGGTGCCGAGCCGGCGGTGGAATGGCGCCGCGTGCCCGGCGCCGTGGCGGCGGCACGACGGGAGATCGTGCACACCCGGGCGCGCACGGCGAGGGAGCTGGGCGAGTCCGACGCCAGCGTGTTCGACGCACACCTGATGCTGCTCGACGACGAGGAACTGCTTGACGAGGTCCGGCGCCGGGTGGAGGCGGGCGAGTCCGCTCCAGCGGCGTGGTCGGGTGCGGTTCGAGCCGTTGCCGCGGAGCTGGATGCGCTGGGCGACGACTACCTGCGCGCGCGTGCGGCCGACGTCCGGGCGGTACACGACCAGGTGCTCTCGGTGCTGCTGGGACGCTCGTCAGAGTTCGAAGCCCGGGACGGCGTGCTCGTCGCCAGCGACCTCACCCCGGCCCAGGCGGCGGCGCTGCACCGGGACGTCGTCGTCGGCATCGTCCTCGCGTACGGCAGCCCCACCTCGCACAGCGCCATCCTCGCCCGCTCGCGCGGCATCCCAGCCGTCGTCGGTGCCGGAGAGGACGTGCTGGCCGTGCCCGATGGGACGACGGTGGCGTTCGACGGCGACACCGGACGGCTGGTCATCGACCCCGATCCGGACACGCTCGTCGAGTTCAAGACCGAGGCGGCCGAGCGGGAGCGGCGGCTCGAAGAGGCCCTGCAGGTAGCCCGCCAGCCCGCCGTCACCCGTGACGGCGTCGAGGTGCACGTGGCGGCGAACGTCGGCAGCGTGACCGATGCCGAGGCGGCTGCCGCGCACGGGGCCGACCTGGCCGGGCTAGTGCGCACCGAATTCCTGTTCCTGGAGCGCGACTCCGCGCCGTCGGTGGATGAACAGGAAACCTCATACCGGGCGGTGGTCGAGGCACTAGACGGGCGGCGTGCCGTGGTGCGCACCCTTGACGTCGGAGGCGACAAGCCATTGCCCTACGTGGCGCAACCGGCGGAGCTGAACCCGTTCCTCGGCGTGCGCGGGCTGCGGCTGGCGCTCGCACGCCCGGAACTGCTGCGTGACCAGCTGCGCGCTCTCTGCCGGGTTGCTGTCGACCACCCGGTGAGCATCATGTTCCCCATGGTCAGCCAGGTGGACGAGGTGCTGGCCGCCCGGCGGATACTGGACGACGTGTTGCGCGAGGAGCGCGTCGTCGGGGGCGGTCACGGAGATACCGACGGGGCCCGATCGCTACCCGGGCTCGAGGTCGGGATGATGATCGAGGTTCCGTCGGCGGCCCTCAAGGCCGCGTCGTTCGCGCCGTACGTCGACTTCTTCAGCATCGGGACCAACGACCTCACCCAGTACGCGCTGGCGGCCGAGCGGGGCAACGACGCGCTGGCGTCCCTGGCTGATCCGCTGGATCCCGGCGTGTTGCAGCTGGTGAGCGCCGTGTGCCGGGCGGTGTCCGGCAGCGATGTGCGGGTGGCGGTGTGCGGCGAGATCGCCTCGGACCCGGTGGCGGCGCCGCTGCTGCTGGGGTTGGGTGTGGACGAGCTCAGCGTCGGCCCGTACGCCGTGCCGGAGGTGAAACAGGCCGTGCGGGAACTCGATCTGGGCGAATGTCGTGAGCTGGCGGGGCGTGCCCTGGCGGCGGTGTCCGCGTCGTCGGTACGGGCGCTTCGTTCTCCGTGATCGAGCACGAGTTTGGGATCTGATGTCCACTCCTGGTACTTGGGTCATGGACGATCCTGCACTTGACGATTCGGCAGATCTTGTTCGTCGATCGCGCTGTGCAGTAATTCGATGGTTCGGGCAGGTGTGATCGTGGCGTCGCGATAGGCGGCAAGCACTGCACGACGCCATGCCGGGCCGGTTTGTGAAGGGAGAAGGTCCTCGACTGGTTCGTATCCGCAGACCGCTAGTAGGTCACCGCGTTGAGGCGTGTCCGCGCGGAGCGTGCGCGCCTCCTCGTCGCTGATGACGTCTACCCGCCGAGCGGTGTTGACGGCGACCCGCCAGGACACGCGATACCTGGCGGCGAGCCTGATGAGTCGCTCACGGTTCCCGCCGTGCATGCTTGCCCATTCGTGGTATACGACATCGGAGGGCAACAGGAACTCACGGGCAAACGTGTCGATAAGGTCTTCGCGTTCCGAGCGGCTGACAGCGACACCGATGTCGGACTGGTACTCATCGCCTAGCAGATGATGGCCAAGCTCATGGGCCGCAGCGAAGCGACGTCTTCCTGGAGTGGCCTGGCCGATGACGCCGACTCCGAGTCCTTGTTCGAGTTGCAGGGAAGCGCCGTCGCCAGGTAGATCGAGTACGAGGAGGTACAGGCCGAACGTTTCGCTGACGTCGGTCAAACTGGCGAGAGGGGCATCTCCTGTCTCTGAAGCGCGACGAGCAGCATGTGCGAGCGCGCGTGCTGCATCGTGGTCAGTCACTCGAATTTCGGCCAGCGTCGCGCGGGAGGCGTCGAGGTAACCATGAGAATGCAGGAACTCGGCGTCTCGTGAATGCGCCTCGAGAGCGGCGTCAAACTGGAATCGGTTGCGCGTCGCGGGCTGTGCGTCCTCGTCGAGATCAGACCGTTGAGAGACGATCGCAGGTGGCGGAGTGCTGACGAAGTGTGTCACCGGCACGTCGAGGATGTCGGACAGCCGGAACAGCTCCAGCGCCGTGAGCTGTCGTTGACCGCCTTCGATGCGCACCAGTGCCGAGCGGTCGATGCCGAGGCGTTCGGCCAGCTTGCCCTGACTAAGCCCAGCGGACACGCGTGCCTCGCGCACCCGTGTGCCCACCTGTTCCCATGTCTCGACCGCAGCCATAGTGTGAATATCGCACACCCGTGGGTGTGGTGTAAATCCAGGGGAGCCCTATGCCTGTGACGGGGCCGGAATCACGAACCGCCGCCGGCCGAAGCGGAAGCTGCCGCTACAGCTGCTGCGGCTGCGGCCATGACTCCGGCGTTCGTCTCGCCGATCGCTTTCGCGACATCCGCGCTGACGGCCTCGCCCTTGGACAGGGCTTTGGCGCGCCGGCGTGCAGCCTGGCGTTGCTCGCGGGGTACGAGTCGACGGATCAACGATCCACCCGCGGAATGTGCCAGGCCGCCCAGCGCCGCGTCCCGGGCGTCGGAGACGGGCTCCTCCTGCGTGAGTGCGCGCGCCATGCGTTCGCGCAACGCTGTGACCGTCGCGCTGTCAGCCACTGGATGGCGCGACCACGGGAACAAGCCGAGCACCCGGCTCGACTCGTCCCGCACGATCCCTCGTTCGGTGAGCTGTTCGAGCAGCATGCCTCGTAGCCACCGGCTATGTCCGAGGCGCTGCACCCAGTTCTTGATGCTGCGCTGCTTCGAGTCTTCTCTGATCTCTTGCAATACTCGATCGAGGGCGTGGTGGTCGAGCCGGGTATTGGAGGCGTGCACTCGATCCTTCTCAATGGTGAGAGCGTCGCGCAGTACGAGCTCCAGGACGCTTGCCCCCGCTACCAGCATGGGCAGGTTCTGTGTGTAGCGGTTACGTCCCCGCCCGTCGTCCCAACCGAGCAGGATCAGCTCCTCTGGCAATGTGAGTCGCGTGTCGGTCACGAGCATCTCCGATCCGGCCGAATGAACGCTGCCAACCATGTGTCGTCCGGCGCCTCTTGGAGCGTAGTTCAGGCGCCTCCTCCGGCTCGACCCGGAACGTCCGTCGATCAGCGGTGATCAGCCCGGCAGGCTGACACCCAGTGCACGCTCCAGGACGGCCCGGACGTCACGTCGCGAGAGGGACTGGCCGTCCAGCAGGATCCGCGTGCACAACCCGTCCGCAGCGGCAACAGCCGTCTCGACGGCCACGGGATCGTCGGTATATTGCCGCGCGATCTCGGCGACCGCTCGTCGCCAGTAGTTGGCCACGTCCCGCATCGCGGGTCGCCGTGCGGCCAGAGTGACCAGCTCGCGCTCGGCCACCGCCCGGCGGTGTCCCTCGTTCGCGGCGGACACGATGAGCTCTGCCAGGCCATCGAGGGCGTTCCCGGCGCTGTCGACGATCTCCCGCAATTGCCGCTCGTAATCATCGGCAACCGCCGTCAGGGCGGCAACCAGCAGCTCGTCCAGCGTGGCGAAGTAGTACGTCGTCAGGCTGGTGGGAACCTCTGCTTCGCGTGCGACACTGCGGTGCGTGACACCTGCGGCCCCGTCACGTTCGACCACGCGGAGAGTCGCCGCGATGATCTCGGCGCGGCGCCGTTCGCCGCGAGCCCGCCGGCCGTCGCGGGTGGCGCTCGGGGGGTCGGTGCTTGTCGCGTCCTGCACGGTTCGGATCCGCTCCAGCCTGTTCGATTCGAGATCAGGCTACCTCTCTTGCGGGCTGCACTGCGGAGCGCTACGCGAGCTGCAACGTGGCAACGCCTCCGACGACGAGCACGACGCCGGCCACTTGCACGCGGGTGAGCCGGTCACCGAGTGCCCATGCACCGATCAGCGCCACGGCGGCCACGCCCGAACCGGCCCAGATAGCGTAGGCCACGCCGATGTTCATGCCGCGCACGAGCGATTGGGAGAGGAAGAAGTATGCCCCGAGCACGCCCGTGACGGCGACGGTGGTCGGCCCCGGCCGGCGGAAGCCGTTCGACATGCGAGTGGCGATCGCGCCAGCCACCTCGGAACTGATCGCAGCGGCGAGAAAGAGCGCCGCGATCATCGGTGAGCCTCGCTTGCCGTCCCGCCCTCACCGGCAAGTTCGGGAGCCGTTCCCATTTCCAGGGCGGCCACGCCGCCAACGACGAGCACCATCCCTGCGACCTGTCCCCACGTGAGCGTGTCGTCGAAGATGACGGCACCGAGCACGGCCACGGCGGTGACGCCGAGGCCGGACCAGATCGCATAGGCCACGCCGATGGCCACGCCTCGGGCCGTGACGAGCGACAACAGGAAATACGCGCCCACGACGCCCACGACGACCACGCCCGTCGGCAATGGACGGGTGAACCCGTCCGACAGGCCCGTGGCCAACGTGCCGACGACTTCCGCCGCGATCGCCGCGACGAGCAGCACCCATACCACCAGTCGATTCCTTTCAGATAGTTGGACAATCGTACTAATTGAACTATCGTACAACTATCCTTCAGGTATTTCGGCCGGAACATCGAATTGCCTTGGCATCTCCGGTCGGCTGTTCGTGCCGAGATGGCCGTCACGCTTGTTGTGCCCAGGTGCCGGTGACGAGAGCGGTCGGTGGTCGCAGCCGCGCCCGGGGTGTGGACGTTGCGCTTGACGACGGATCAGCGCTGCAGGCCCTCGATACGGGAGAGGAGAGCCCGGGTGTGACGTTGGACGAGGTCTTCTGCGTACAGGACGAGTTCGCGGTGCCGGAGCCCACGATGTCGGGCGTCACGTCGAGGCGCGCTCAACCATGGTGACAGTTCACGGTTCGTCGAAGGTGGCGAATCGGCTGGCGACGAAGTCGAGGTGGTGTGTCATTCCGAGCTGTTGCCAGGTCACCTCCGTTTCCGGCTCGTATGCTCGCGCGTTTGCGATGCGTTCGTCAGCATGTCCGAGACTGGCGCCCGCGAACTCGTGATGCTCGCTGACCACATCGCAGATCTCGTAGAACTGATCGTCTCCTCGCTGGCTATTGCGTTGGCCTTTGATGACGAGCCAGTCCTCGGTGGTCGCGTATCGAAGATGAGGTGGAGTTCGGAAGGGGGTGCCCGCGCATAGCGTTGGATGGGCCGTGGTGTAGTCGCCATACAACAGTGGTCTGTGCTGGCTCCTGTTCACGACGCGGTCATACAAGATTGCGTCGTAGCGCCGATGCCGTACGATCTCCCAAGGCGTGACGGCGGAAAGGTCCGCGGGTGACGCGCCACTCAAGACCGTGATCGTTCGCCAGCCGTCGATGTCCGGTAGTTCATCCAACGCCTCCTGCACCAGACGTACGCCGTGCCTGACGGTGACGTCTCCGTCGACGTATCCGATGTCGAAAACGAGATCCGTGCGGCCAGCTTCAACGCCGACTTCGGACATGAGTTGTCCGAGCATGCTTTCGAGGTCGCTTGGCGTATCGTCGAGATCATCTGTATTTAGCCGGACGCATATGCCGCTGTCCTCCTGCTCGCAGACTGCAGCGACATCCGACAGTGCTTGGGCGTCGTCGCCGAGGTGTAATACAGGAATCGCCTCGACCTCCTTGTCCCGTGCTTGCGCGATGAGCTCCCACAAGGCCCCCCGAGCGTTGCCGTGCAAATCAACGGACAGATCGAGTAGCCCACCATCGACGAGAACCGGCCGCCCGGACGGCCAGGCATCGGCAAGCCGCGCCATGGTGTCTCGACAGTCTGCCGCGATGCTGCTCTGGTCCTGAACGTCGTGAGTCGGAACGATCTCTACGAGCGGCAGAATGCTGGCCACCGTCGTCGGCTGGGCGTCGCGCAACGCGTCGAGCTCGGCTTGTCTGCCCTTCAGTACGGGTAGGTATCGACTCATCCCACCGCCTCCTTTTCGTCCTTCGGTGCACGACGCAGACGCCGCGGGTGGCCGAGGTAGGGAGAGTCGTCCTGCTGGTCGGAAGCCGCGTCAACGGGAGCGCTCGTCGCGTGCGGCCGTTCTGTGCACTCGGATCGCGATAGCTGCTCCACCAACCGCTGTCTGAGCAGCGGCATCAAACCGTCGACGACGGAGCTGATCGGGTCCTTGGGGCTGTGCGCTTCCTCCTCTTCGGAGAGGCGCTCCATCGCGAAGCGGCGCAGCAAAGCAGTGGGCGGTTCGTCAAAGTGTCCGGCGAGCGCCCGAAGTTCCCGGATAGCCTCGGCAGGCAGGCGCACGCTGTAGACTTGCGAGCCTTCTCCCTGGCTTTTCGGCCGGGGACGTTGACCAGGGGCCGCCTCTACCGTGCCACGGTCTTCCGCCTCGGCACGTGCCTCGGCTTCATCGGCTTCACGAGCGAGTTGCTCTCGCACTGTGTCGTTCATCTCTCTCCTTCGTAGCTCTCGCGCTCAGCCTTCTTCGCTTTCCATGCTGTTGCGCCCCACCAGCGCCATCGGGGCGGCTGATCCTTGGGCGCCACGATGACGGTGATGATGAGGCCAGCGGTAGGGCTGTAGCCCGTCACCTTCACCGTGATTCCTGACCTGCTACCGGCCGAACGGACCCAGCGTCGTTCGTCGCGCACGGCTTCATCGGCCCAGCCGGTGAGGATGTTCTCCTCGGGAGCTCCCTTACGTTGTGCTCGCCGCGCTGGATCGTGCTCGCCGACCTCGGACCAGTCGACGTCATCGAAAATCATGTCCTCGTAGCGAACACCGTTGTACTCCTCATCCCTGGCTGGCACGCCTTGCCCTTCCTGTGTGTATTACATACGAAGAAGTGTAATACACACTACATCGAGGCTGCGACACTCTGAGGCGCAACGACCGTCTGGCATCGTGACGGGCTGTTCGAGACGACGGCGGGATTCTCGGAGTGTTGTCACGCACGAACGGAACATGTGTGCTGCGGAGTCGTGGTGCCCGGTTATCCGGTCGATGAGTAGCCGGTCGAGGTGCGTTGCGAGCTCGCTGGCCAGCGACCGGAAGAGCGCGGTCTTGCTGTCAGTGACGCGCTGCACCGGATACCTAATAACTATACTGTAGTTAACTAAACTATATTGTAGTTTGCTACAGCATAGTGATGAGGATGGAGTGCACATGGGAGCGATCCGGCAGTCGGTCGTTGACCGAGCAGACGAGCTAGCTGGACTGAATGCCGCGCTGAATGAGCGCCCAGCGTTGGTCGTCCTGCGGGGACGTCGCCGGGTGGGCAAGAGCTTCCTTCTCGCGCAGGCGTTCGCCAACGAGCGCGTCCTTGCGTTGCAGGCAGATGAGCAGGACGAGCCGGCCCATCTCGATCTTTTCGCGCGGGAGGCCTCACGCCTGCTTCCGGGTACACCGTCGTTGGCCCTGGACTCGTGGGATGAGGCGTTGCGGTTTGTCGACGCCCAGGCCAGGGCAGAGCCACTGTGCCTGGTGCTCGACGAGTTCCAGTGGCTGTGTCGGGCGCAGCCGGCGTTGCCGTCGATCGTGCAACGGCACTGGGATCGTTGGCAGCGTGACAATGTGCCGATCGTGGTTGCTCTCGCGGGCAGCGCGCTGTCGTTCATGGAAGGTCTACTCGAACATAGCTCGCCGCTTTATGGCCGGGCGACGTACCGGCCGCTGCTCGAACCGCTCGACTATCGGCAAGCGGCGAAATTCTCCAGCATGTCTGATCCGGAATCCTTGCTCAGGCGTTTCGCGGTCCTCGGCGGTACTCCGCAGTATCAGGTGTGGGCGGGGGATCGACCGCTCGAGGAGATCGTCAGCGATCGAATCCTCACGCGTGGGGTGCCGCTCTATGACGACCCACTACATCTCCTGCGAGAAGGTGAAGCGATCCGCTCACCGGGTTCCTACTTGTCCGTGCTCTGGTCGATCGCGCGGGGTGACACGAGGTTCAACCAGATTGCCAACCGTACTGGTGCCAATGCGGCGGGTTTGGCTCAGCGTTTGGAGAGGCTGATCGAAGCTGGATATGTCGAGTTCTGCGTTCCTAGTGATCCCCAGGCGAAAGAGAAACGCGGTATCTACCGGATCGCCGATCCATACTTCCGGTTCTGGTACCGATACGTCTTTCCGAACCGCAGCCGTCTCGAGCTCGGACGCGTGCGGGAGGTTGCTGACGAGATAGTCGAAGACCTGGACAATCACATGGGCTTCGTGTTTGAGGACTGCTGCCGGACGTGGGTGGCGAAGTACGCGCCCGCCGACATCCTTGGCCCGTTCGACGGGATCGGAGCATGGTGGACCCGAGACGGCCAGAGCGAAGTCGACATCGCCGCGCATCGCGACAACCGCTACACGTTCTTGGGCTCGGTCAAGTGGAAGGCCACCGTTGACGAGCGGGTCCTCGACCAGCTCGACGAGGCGCGTGACCAGATCGGTCCCAAGGCCGCCCGAGCGAAACTCGCCCTGTTCGCCAGGCATGGTTTCACCGATCGACTCCGCGAGCGTGCCGAGCGCGACGGCGTCGCACTCGTCACGGCCAGCGA
This sequence comes from Phytoactinopolyspora halophila, assembly GCF_003287285.1. GTDB lineage: Bacteria > Actinomycetota > Actinomycetes > Jiangellales > Jiangellaceae > Phytoactinopolyspora_A > Phytoactinopolyspora_A halophila. The sequence goes on along the minus strand of NZ_QMIG01000006.1, from coordinate 132,910 downwards.
CCTCTTCGAGACTCGCACGCCCTGAGGTGTAGTGGCTGCCGACGTCGGTCCTGGCGAATGTCGTGGTGCGCGGGCTGGGCTGCCCGGAGTTCGCGGCTTCTCGCGCCCATTGCTCCAGCAGATGCGGCGGATGTCTGCGCTGGCGTGCGTTACAGAATCTGCGACAGGAAGAGCTTGGTGCGTTCTTCCTGCGGATCGGTGAAGAAGTGCTCTGGCGTTCCCACCTCGACGATCTCGCTGTCTGCCATGAACACGATCCGGTCCGCCACCGCCCGGGCGAAACCCATCTCGTGACTGACCACGATCATCGTCATGCCGGACTCGGCGAGCTCCACCATGGCGTCCAGCACCTCTTTGATCATTTCCGGGTCCAGGGCCGATGTCGGCTCGTCGAAGAGCATGACCTTCGGCTTCATCGCTAGCGCACGGGCGATCGCGACGCGTTGTTGCTGCCCGCCAGACAGTTGCGCCGGGTACTTGTGCGCCTGCTCCGGGATCTTCACACGTTCGAGGAGCTCCATCGCGTGGCTGTCAGTCTCGTCCTTCGGGAGGCGGCGGACCTGGCGCGGGGCCAGCGTGATGTTCTCCAAGATCGTCAGATGCGGGAACAGGTTGAACTGCTGGAACACCATGCCGACCTCGCGACGGACCTCCTGGATGTTGCGGACGTCGTCGCTGAGTTCGATCCCGTCGACGACGATGGTGCCGGCGTCGTGTTTCTCGAGCCGGTTGATGCACCGGATGAGTGTCGACTTGCCCGAGCCGGACGGCCCGCACACCACGACGACTTCCTGCCGGCCGACGACGAGGTCGATCTGGCGAAGCGCCTGGAAGGCGCCGAACCACTTGTCCACGGTCTCGCAGCGAATCATCTCCTCACCGGTGCCGCCCGCCTTCCAGGCATCGCGGATGAGCGACGTGCTGGTGTCCGTCATGGGGAATCCTCCTCGTGCATCTAGCGCTCACCGAGACCGAGTCGTTGCTCCATCCGCTGGCTCTCGCGCGACATCCAATACGAGCCCACCCAGTAGATGAACGATACGAACAGCAGGCTCTCGGCATGCAGGCCCTGCCCGAGGAATTCGGGCTGCTGGGTGACCCGGCGGGCAACTCCCAGCAGATCGGTCAGCGCGATGAGCAGGACCAGCGAGGTGTCCTTGAACAGGCTGATGAACTGGCCGACCAGCGCCGGGATCACGTTGCGCAGCGCCTGAGGCAGGATGACCAGCCGCATCATCTTCCACGCCGGCAGGCCAAGGGCCTGCGCGGCCTCGTATTGGCCCTTCGGGATGCTCTGCAGGCCGCCGCGGACTATCTCGGCGACGTAGGCGGCGGTGAACACGAGCAGGACGATCAGCGCTCGCCAGGTCCGCCCGGGTGTGGGAAAGCCGATCGGGAGCAGGAACGGGAGGATGAGCCAGCCCATGTATAGCAGCGCGATGAGTGGTAGGCCACGGATCAGCTCGATGTAGAGCATCGATACCACACGGATGGCTGGCAATTTGGAGCGTCGCCCGAGTGCGACGATGATGCCGACCGGGAACGCCAGCGCGATCCCGCCAACCGCGAGGAACACGGTGAGCATCAACCCGCCCCAATGCGCCAGGTTGACGCCGCCGAACTGGGTCATGACGACGTAGGAGCCGGCCAGCCCTGCCACCACGGCGATATGCATCCATCGTCGATGCTGCGGCGGGATCCACCGGCCGGCGACGTAGCCGCCGGCAGCCACGGCCAGGGCGGCGGCAAGGAGCAGCAGAGGCGTGGCCGTGCGCACGAAGACCACGAGCGCGACCAGGAGTAGCAGGGCCGGAGCGGCACGCCGGGCAACCAGCGACCACGACGTGCCGGCGGCGACGCCGCGTGCCCTGGCCGTTTCCGCGCTGGCACGGGAGGTAACGCCGAGGCCCAGCCCGATGACGAGCCCCAGGATGATGATGGCGCCCCACACCCGCCACAGCTCGCCTCGCGGGAAGGTGCCCACCATGAAATTGGTGAGGTTGACCTCGATGATCTCCCAGCGTGCGGTGACGAAGACGAACCGGAGGGCGCGGTAGATGACGTAGCCGACGAGCGGCGCCAGCACGACGGTCAGCAGGGAGTTGTACCAGGTGTTGAACAGGTTCAGTCGCACCCATTCGCGGGGCGATGTGGTGCGCGTCGGTGGCTGCTCGGAGGCTTGCGGCCGGTACTCGGATGTAGGGACGTTGGTATCGCTCACTGTGCCCCCTTCAGCCCGAGCCGGCGATTGATCATGTTCATGAGCAGCGACAGGAGGAGGCTGATCGCCAAGTACATGAGCATCATGATCCCGATGAGCTGCGGCGCCGGCTGGCCCTGGCTGATGGACAGGCGCGTCACGCGGAGCAGCTCCGGGAAGGCGATCGCGAGGCCGAGCGCGGAGTTCTTGGCCAGGTTGATGAACTCGTTGCCGGTCGGGGGCACGGCGATCCGCAATGCTTGCGGCAGCACGATGTAGCGGTAGCGCTGGAACCCGCTGAGCCCGAGCGCGTTCGACGCCTCGGACTGGCCCTTCGGGACCGCCAGGATGCTGCCACGCACGATCTCGGCGATGAACGTCGCCATGTACAGCACCAGTCCCAGCAGCAGGGCGCCGTACTCGACGGACAGCTCGTAGCCCCCGCTGACGTTGCGCCCGTCCAGCGTCGGGAGCGTGCCGCTCACCGGGCGCCCCAGCAGTGCCCAGGCGACACCGGCGATGAGCAGGAAGATCCCGCCGCCCCACAGCACCCGGTGGTGCGGCTCGCCGGTCGCGTCGAAGCGCCTCGTCCGCACGACTCCCACGACGACGGCGAGCACCGCCGCTGCGGCGCAGATCGCGAGAAAGAGCCCGCTGTCCTCGGCCACCTCGATCCACGGCGTGTACAGGCCGCGATTCGAGAAGACGAATCCGCCGAAATCGATGGCGTCGCTGATGCGGGGAAGCTGCTGCAGCACGGCCAGGTACAAGAACATCAGGAACACGATGAGCGGGACATTGCGCAACGCTTCGACGTATGCGGCGGCGCATTTGCGTACCAGCCAGTTGGTGCTCAGCCGGGCGATCCCGACGATCACCCCGATCACCGTCGCCAGCAGGATGCCCCAGATGGAAACCGTGATCGTGTTCTGCAAGCCCACCAGCAGGGCGTCGCCGATGGAATCCCTGGAGGAGAACTCAGAACCGGTGAGCGTGAACCCGGCGTTCTGCTCGAGGAAGCCGAAATCGGTGCGCATGCCCTGTGCCTGCATGTTGCGCACGAGGTTGTTGCCCAGCGCCCAGAGCAGTGCGGCCACGGCAGCAAGGAAGATCACCTGAGCGGCGATCCGCAGCACGCGCTCGTCTCGCCACGGCGGCGGTCTCGTCCTCGTGGTCGTCACCTGCCGTTCCTCGCTCACCCTGCCTCCTCAGGGACGCGGCCCGCCTCGCTTCGCCCTGCGGGGCGGCAGGGAGCCGCCCCGCAGGAGCAGATCACACGACGGTGATCCGGATTCTTGACCTCCCGGGTTCGGTATGTCTACCGGTACGGCGGCGGATACAGCAGGCCACCCTCAGTCCACAGGTTGTTCAGCCCGGGCTCCAGGCCGAGCGCGGTGTCCGGGCCGACGGTCCGCTCGTAGATCTCCTGGTAGTTGCCGACCTGCTCCAGGATGTTCACCGCGAAATCCGGATCGAGCCCGAGGCCCGGGTCGAAGTCGTCGATACCGAGGAAACGCGCGATCTCGGGGTCCTCCTCGGGGTCGGCGTCGAGAAAGTCCTCCACGTTCGACGAATCGATCCCGAACTCCCAGGCCTGGATGGTGGCGATGACGGCCCAGTGCACGGCGTCGTGCCACTCGTCGTCGCCGTCGAGCGTCACGGGACCGAGCGGTTCCTTCGACATGGTCTCGTCCAGGACAGTCAACGCCTCGGAGCCACCTTCCTCTTCGGGCCATTCAGCCCGGAAGGCCGCGAGCTGCGACTTGTCCGACGTCCACCCGTCGCACCGCTCGGCCAGGAACGCCTCGCGGAGGGTGTCGTTGTCCTCGAAGGTGAGTGGCTCGTAATCGAGGCCCCGGGCGGAGAAGGCGGATTCGAGATTCAACTCGGTAGTGGTTCCGGACAGCGTGCAGATGGCCGTGCCATCCATATCGTCGAGCGACTCGAAGCCGTCGTCGGCGCGGACCATCATGCCCTGGCCGTCGTAGAACGTCGTGGTGGTGAAGCTGCCGCTCTCGCTGCCGTCCCGCGACGAGGTCCACGTTGTGTTGCGGATCAGCACGTCAATCTCACGGGCCTGGAGCGCGGCGAAGCGAGTCTCTGCGGTCAGCTCCGTGTAGTCAACCGCGTCGGCGTCACCGAGGACAGCTGCCGCAACGACGCGGCAGAATTCGACGTCGAATCCCTCGTATTCGCCCTCCGGTGTCACAAACCCGAAGCCGGGTACGGCGCCGTTGATGCCGCAGTTGAGAACGCCCCGGTCGCGGACCTCTGCGAGCGTGCCCCCGGAGGAACCGGCATCGTCCCCGTCCTCGTTCCCAGGAGCGTCCTCGTCGGCTCCCTCGACCATCTCGTCATCCGGGAGGGCGGGCTCGCCGTTGTCGCCGCCGCCGTCGTCGGTGCATGCGGCAAGGAATAATGCCGGTACGACGAGCGACGGCGCCAGTAGTTTCGTGATACGCATGTTCGCCCTCCCTGTTCGTCTCGGAGATCGGTCGGTCTCCTGGGCGCCGCCGTCCATGGGTATGACGTCGACGCTCGGCGGATATGGGCCACCAGCGTGGATTTCAGAAAGGCTAGACCGTGGCCGCATTCGACGTCACCACCCCGGGAGCCGTTAATCTGGCCTCGTGATCAGGTTGTGATTATTTCGGCGGGTTTGACTCATGCTCGAAATGTGTTCGTCATGGCCAAGCTCGGACCGGAAGATCGTGTGGTCGCAAGGTTGACGCGCTGGCCTCGGTGTATGAGGTACTCGTCTTCGACCGCGCGACCGACAGGGACGAGGTGTTCCGGGCGTCGGTGCTGGCTCGGATCATCGAGTCGACGAGCAAGCAGGACGACCTGCGGGTTCTGGGACGAGGCCGGTGTGGATCCGCCGTCGTATGCCACGCACAAGCGTCGCCTGCCGGTCTACTCGGGCGAAAAGTGACCCGACGTTATCATTTGGTGCGTACTTGAGTGCCGGTTGATCTGCTCGAGTGCGTCGCGGCGATCGTCTGGTAGCGGTCGGCGGTGGTGAGGGTCCGGGCACCGGCTTGGATCTGGATAGTGCGGTAGCGACGTGCGGTGCGCACGAAACTCTTGATTGACCAGCCGGTTGCGTGTTCGATCGATCTGTTCACGGCGAGTATGGCGAACACTATGGTCAGGTGTGCCTCGATCGAACCACGTTTACGGTGGTCGAACGGGCGCGCGTAGGTCGTGCTTGGACATTCGGAAGGACTTCTCGATCTGGAAGAGCCCGTGGTAGGCGTTGATGACGAATTCGGCGGTGGCGTCGAGGTTCGTCACGTACAAGTAAAGGCAAGATGGAAGGTGTCGTTCTGCCGCGCCGGATGGGGGTTACAGAGTGGTCGAATTGTTCAACCGGGGCGAGAAGAACGACCTGGTGGCTCAGCCATCAGCCCAGCATTCGCAAGAAATCATCTTCGCTGATGATTTGGAGCGTGTGACCGTTTGAAATGATGGCCTCTGCCCTGCGCGTCTTCGCGGACTTCTGGCCATCGACGAACTTTGAAAAATCCTGCTGGCCGAACACCAGGTATCTAGTAAACCGAGAAATACCTTGCGTGAACTCGCCGCCTGCGTTTACTAGGAGTTGGGCTGCCTCTTGCCTCGTCATGGACGATAGGGAACCCGTAAACGCGACCTTCGCTCCAGCGAACGGATGATCAGGGTCGATCTCGGCAGGGTCCGGCGCAAGAAGACCCCATCCGTTCGTGCCGTAGCCTTTCGCATGGCAGGAGCGGTAGTCGGCGGGATCGAGCATGCCGAGATTCACGCCCAGCGTACGGGCAACTTCGTCCAGGTCAGGAGCTTCGGTTACGGCGATGAGGTATCGGGCAATGTGCGCACACGTCCTTGCATCCGCTGCAGCGTCGTGATGGGCAAAGTTGTCGAGCCCTAGGAAATGTGCGACGGACGGCAGCGCATAGGAGGACAGCCCTCTCCAAGCACGCCTGGAAAGCACGAGCGTGCATCCGATCCGCATTTCCGGCCACGACGCCCCAATTCGCACGTGTTCGTCTCGGATGACACCGATATCGAAAGCTGCGTTGTGAGCGATGACCGGACGACCTGCGATGTGTTCATATGCTTCCGGAAATACCTGGTCGAATGGTGGGGAACTTTCCGTGTTAGCGGGACCGATGCCGTGAAGGGCGGTATTGAAAGAGTAATAGCGGTTGTCTGGAGGTCGGATGAACCAACTCTGCTCGCTAGTAATCTGACCGTCGTCGACGGTGACAACTGCCAAGGAGCATGCGGAGGCTCTTGCGTACGTGGCTGTCTCGAAGTCGACGGCCGCGAAGGTTCCCTTTGTCAGTGCGTCTACAAGCTGAGGATCCGGCGTAGATGGCTGGCCGGTGAGCATGCTCGACATGGACACCGTGGCGCTCTCCCCTGATGATTAATAAGAAAGAGCGATCATGCCATGGGGCCTGGGTCGAAGTCGATACCCATCGGCCATTTATTCGTATCGCTGACAGGTGACATGGCGATCGGCTATGGGGGTGGCACGTCTGGGCGAGGACGACGCCGACCTGTGTGTCCCGTGGCCGAGATCCGTACAGTCTTCGTCGAACTCACCGAGATGGTCGCCCGTATCCGCGCGGAATTCGTGGATAACGTTCTGCGGTGGTCGCTGGCCACGCTCGACGCGGCCGAGCGCAGAGTGGCTGACGGAGCACTGCATTTCCATGATCTGCTGGTGCCCGCCCGGCGGCTGGTCGGAAGCGACGCGGAAACGCGGGATCGCCTGATCAGGCGGTATCAACGGTTGCTTCTCGATGAGTTGCAGAACACTGAGCCGATCAAGATCGAGCTCGCCGTACGGATCGCCACCGGTGCGGCCGCCGGTTCGCTGCGCTGGCGGAAGGCATATGTCCGGACGCTTGTGGACGGCGTGCTGGTCGAGGGCTACGCCGATCTGATGTTCCGCGACGTGGGGCTGGTGATCGTGATTTCAAGACGGCCGCGTCGACCGGTGCCGAAGCGATCGCAGCGCATGGAACGCAGCTGGAGGTGTACGCGCGGGCCGTTGCCGACGCGAGTGGAGAGCGGGTGAGCTGCAGCGTGCTGCTGTTCGTGCGCCCCTCGAGAGCGGTCGAGTACGGTCTGTGCCGACGCGACCTCGCGACCGTACTCTGTCGTCCCAGTCATATGACTGGGACTCGTGGTACATGCCGTTCAATGAGCCGTTCGGTGGTGTCGACCAGCCACCAGGTCGTCATCGACGCCCATACCCGACTCGTCGTGGGCCGTCCGCCAGCCGGTCGCCGGAAACCGCAACGGCTGCAAGGCGTGGGAACTGTCCGGTGGGAAGGTCGCAGTCGGCCGGACCACGGTCATCGCGGACGGCGGCTATCGGGACACCGGCCTGATCATCTCCACCGCTGCGAACGCGGCCAGATCGAACTACCAGTTTGGAAGGAGGATGCTCAGTCGAGACAGAACTCGTTGCCCTCGATGTCCTGCATCACGATGCACGACTCGTTCTGGCCATCGGCAGGTAGCAGTCGCACGCGTACCGCGCCGAGCGCGACCAGTCGTTCGCACTCCGCCTCGAGTGTGGCGAGGCGCTCTTCACCCACGAGCCCGGTACCGACCCGCACGTCAAGATGCAGCCGATTCTTGGCGACCTTGCCTTCGGGAACGCGTTGGAAGAATAATCGTGGGCCCACACTTGAGGGATCCATGCAGGCGAACGCTGAATCCCGACGCTCAGGCGGCAGCGAGCGATTGAAATCGTCCCACGTAGCAAACCCCTCCGGTGGCGGCGGTACGACGTACCCCAACACCTCGCACCAAAAACGAGACACGCTCAGGTTCTGCGCAGTCGAAGGTGACCTGGAACTGCTTGATCGATGACATCGGCACACCATAGCAGGGGCTCTGTTGCTCATATCCCAGTAGGGATCTGCATGTTGACGGGGGATGGTCCCTGCGACCGCTGCTGTGTCGCGCGGTCGCAGGGGGTAGGTCGGCAGCCCTTTCGGTGGTCACCCATGCTGGTCATGAGCAATGGGCCAGTGCGCCAGACTGCGCGGGCCCGGTGGATGATCGTCTCCAGCCGTGCCATCGTCGGCCATTGCGCCGTCAAGCATGTATCGATAATAAACACAGCATTTAGTTCGAGTACTCCGTCGACTGTGTATCAAGACTGAATGCGAGATGGGGTTGGTATCTGGATGGCGTCACTGTTGTGCGTGATCCGGATGGCTATGCGGAGCGTTTGTGTCCGGGGTTGGTGCCATGCTCGCCGTCGAAGGATGCCGCGCGGGCGTGTGGACGTTGCGGCGAGTTACGACGGCGAGGGGAGCTGGCCATGGATGAGCATGACCAGACAGGTAGGACGGCGGGCGAGCCGGCCGGCGACGGGCGGGTGACGCAGCAGGCGCTGATCGCGGTTACCTGTGCCGTCATGGTGGTCGGCATCGGGATCGGGCTGGTTATCGGTGCGACGGCGTTCGACTCCGATACGGAGGGTGACCTCGCAGTAGCCGAGTCCGCGGACGACACTGCAGCGGAGTCGAGCAGGTTCGAAGCTGCCAAAGATGCGTGTGCGGCGGAGTCGTCGTACATCACTGTGCTTGACGACGGATCAGCGCTGGAGGTCCTCGGTGCGGGAGAGGAACGCCCGGGTGCGACGCTGGACGAGGTCTTCTGCGTGCTGGACGAGCTCGCGGTGCCGGAGTCCACGGTGTCGCGCATGACGTCGACGCGCGCCTTGGACGGCACTCTTGATGCGTCCTGGGACGACGTGGCCGCGTCGTGGAGCTATCACCCGGACAACGGCCTGACGATCATCCTCGAGGGGCGGTCATGACATGCCGCGATGCACCGACCGTCAGTGTTGTGCTGGACTATTCGGCGCCTTTGGCTGGGATATGTCCGACAAGCGAATAGCTGAGTGAAGCGCACGAACGTATTCCATGTGTCGTGGGTGGCCGATATTCTGCGTCGGGCCGTTCCGAGGTGATTCAGGGCGCAGGGTGGAATAGGTCGAGGGGGAGTTAGCAGGCACAGGATAGTGTTCCGTGCTGGCAGGGGGTGTATCGGTGTGTACGCAGTCGTTGATCTGGAGACAACGGGGCTTTCTCCGCAGCGAAACCGCATCGTCGAACTAGCGATCGTTCTCGTCGACAAGCATGGCGAAATCGAGCGGCGATGGTGCACCCTGCTCAACCCTGAACGCGATCTCGGTGCGCAGCACATTCACGGAATCTCGGCGAGTGATGTTCTCTACGCGCCGACCTTCTCGCAGGTGGCCGGACACGTCTCGGACATGCTCTCGTCGCGGATCTTTGTGGCGCACAACATCACGTTCGACCTGGGATTCATGCACGCCGAGTACGGGCGGATCGGGTACACCGTTCCAGTACCGCGCCAGCACGGTCTCTGCACCATGGAGCTAGCCGGGACGTACCTGCCGGGAAGCGGTCGGACGTTGGCTGACTGCTGTGCCGCAGCGGGCATCGAGCCTGCGCCCTGGCACGCTGCCGAGGCCGACGCGCTCGCCGCGGCCCTGCTCCTTTCCCATTACATCCGCCTTGGCCGAAGCAACGGCAACGGCGAGCTGGGCGGTATTCCGCACGCATGGCCTGCGATCGATGGCGCGCCGGTTCAGCCGGTCAAGCGTGGAGCGGCTTCGAAACACGCCGCCAAGCACTTCCTTGCTCGCATTTCCGAGCATCTGCCACGCCATGCTGAGATGCCCAACGCCGACGCCTATCTGACCGTTCTGGACCAAGCTCTGCTCGATCGACATATCTCCGTCACCGAGGCCGACGCTCTGCTGGACGTGGCGGCAGAACTCGAGCTGTCTCGTGCCGCCGTCGAGCAGCTGCACGACGTGTATCTCACGGACCTGGCGAGGGCCGCACTGGCCGACGGTGTCGTGACCGATAACGAGCGAGAGGACCTGGTCGCGGTCGCGTGGTTGCTGGGGCTAGCAGACGCGTCCGTGGACGACGCCCTATCGGCCGCTCGGGACATGGCCGAGCCGGAATCCGGGCACGGGCGTTTCGAGCTGCGACCCGGCGATGGTGTTGTCTTCACCGGTCAGATGGAGTTGAGTCGCGACGAATGGAAGCGGCGCGCCGCTCTTCACGGCCTGCGTCCGGAGGATGCAGTCACTTCCAGTACAACGATGATGGTGGCTGCCGATACCGACACGATGTCAGGGAAGGCGCGGCGAGCACGGGAGCTGGGGGTACCGATCATCGACGAAGCAACGTTTGCGCGGATGCTGGAGCGCAGACTCAGTGGATCGCCCGACGAGATCAGTGTGGCATCCGGCCTCCCCGATCCCCTGGCGGATGAAGAACGGGTGGAACCACAAAGCTTGATCACGATCGACGCCGAAGCCGCGTCCATTCTGAGCTACCCCATGGCTCACAACCAGGTTCCGGTGGTGAACCGGGTCACCGTAAGCGGCGCGACGACGACGATCCGCGGGGCAAAGATGCGGATGGAGATCCGTGACGCCGACGGCGTACTCGGAACATCGCAGGACAGGCTGGTCGACCTCGACGCCTCCGGGCCGTCGGTGCTCACGGATCTCGATCTGACAGTCGATCCGGCGGCCATGCTCCAGGTGGAAGAACAGCGTCCCGCCGCCATCCGGCTGGCGCTGTACGACGACGGGTCGCCACTGGCGGAACGACAGATCCAGGTCACCATGCTGGCCGCACACCAGTGGCGCACCGAACCGGTTTCCCTGGCGCTCGAAATGCTCGCCGCGTTCGTCATGCCCAACCATCCCGCCGTGGCGCAGCTGGTCTCCGAGGCGTCGGACATCCTGGAACGGCGGACCGGCCGGGCATCGGTCGACGGCTACCAAGGCGGTCCGGAACGGGTCGACGCGATCGCTCAAGCCATCTACGAGGCGATGCAGGCCCGCGGCATCCGGTACAGCGAGCCGCCGGCGAGCTGGTCGGACGTCGGTCAGAAGATTCGGACGCCGAGCGAGGTTCTGGAGGATCGGGTCGGCACCTGCCTTGACCTGGTCGTCGTCATGGCAGCGGCGCTCGAGCAGGCGGGCGTCCGCCCGCTGTTGTGGATCGTCGACGGGCATGCGTTCCTCGGCTACTGGCGCGAGGAGCACGCGCTGGATGGTGCCGCCTCCGCCGATGCCGGAGACGCTGTCAACCTCATGCATCTCGGCATGATCCGCCTAGTCGAGACGACGGCCGTGACCGCGAGCGACGGTGCGGTGCCGTTCGCCGCAACGCACCAAACACCTGCCGCGACGTACCTCACTGGTGATCTCTCCAGTGTCATCGGGATCACCGACGTGCGGCAGGCGCGCCTGGCGGGGATCGTCCCGTTGCCCGCCCGCGTGCGTGACGCCGGTGGGTCGGTCACCGTCGTCGAGTACCGTGCCGCCGAACACGCGACTCCGGCACCGGCGCGGGCAGAGCAGCGGCCGGAGCAGAGCACATCCACGGGTCCGGCCGTGCCGCAGCGGATTCAGGCGTGGAAGAACTCGCTGCTGGACCTGAGCCTGCGGAACCGGTTGATCAACTTCACCGAGCGGACGGCCCTGGAACTCGCCGTTCCCGATGGCCACCTGCCGATGGTCGAGGACATGCTGCACGAAGGCACGGCCGTCCAGCTTCTCCCGAGCGACCAGTTCGACAGCATCCACTACGAGCGCGGGGCCCGGGCAGGTCGCGACCTGCCCGCCGACCATCTCGCCGGAATGCTCTCGGCCAAGCGAGCCACGTACACCGACGTGAGCTCGGCCGCGTACCGGACCAGAATGCGCAACCTCGCGTACAAGGCCAGAACCATCATCGAGGAGACCGGCGCAAACAACCTCTACCTCGCGCTGGGCTCGCTCGTGTGGACGCTGGACGGCCGGGACCTGCGCTCACCGCTGGTGCTTGTGCCGGTCAGGCTGACGACCCTGTCGCGCCAGACCGTCTACCGGATCGAGCTGGATGACAGTGGCACCAGCACACCTAACTACTGCCTGCTGGAGAAGTTGCGCCAGCGGCACGGTATGGAAATCCCCGGCCTCGCCGAGCCGAGTGAGGACGGCGCCGGAATCGATCTGGACGCCGCGTTCGACGCGATGCGGGTGGCCCTGGCCGAACGGCGACTCCCATTCCACGTGGAACCCACCGCTCACCTGGCCATCCTGCAGTTCTCGAAGTTCAGGCTCTGGAAGGACCTGGACGAGCACTGGCAGGAGCTGTCGAAGAGTCCGCTCGTCTCGCACCTGGTCAAATCGCCGATGGATCCCTTCGAGGATCCGTGCGCGTTCGATGCGGAACAGGTCGACCTGGACCAGGTCGCCGAGCGTTGTCCCGTTCCCGGCGACGCGTCCCAACTCGAGGCGGTGGCGACAGCCGTCGGCGGGGCGACGTTCGTGCTGGAAGGCCCACCGGGAACGGGCAAGTCGCAAACGATCACGAACCTCCTCATCCGCGCCGTCGCGGAGGGCAAGAGGGTGCTGTTCGTCGCCGAGAAGCGGGCCGCGCTCGACGTCGTCAAAGGGCGTCTGGACCGTGTGGGCATGACGTCGTTCTCACTCGACCTGCACGACAAGGGAAGCAAACCGGCGGCAGTTCGGGCACAGATCAAGCAGGCGCTGGAACACTCGGTGGCGGTCGACTGGCAGGGTCTGTCCGCCCGCGAGCAAGAATTGCGTTCGGCGCGGCGGACATTGGACCGCTACGCGCGATACCTGCACGAGGAGAACGCGGCAGGGCTGTCGCTCTACAGCGCGCACACCCAGCGCCTGGCCATGGACTCCTCCGTTCCAGCGCTGCACGTGCCGCGTGAGCTGCTGACATCGTCGGCTGCAGACACGGTGGCCGAAATACGGCATGTGCTGAACGGGCTGCCGGAGGTGGCCGATGTGGCGCGTCCACGGCCACACCATCCATGGGGGTTCATCGACAGCCCGCAGGCCGGATCGATCGACGTCGCGGCGGTCCGGGACGCGGTGCTCGAGCTGGACGCTGCGGTCGACTCCATACCGGCTACGGGTCCGTTGGCTGACGTGGTGCGCGCCGTTCGTACCATGGACGACCTCGTCGTCCTAGCCGCCTTTGCATCCGCGCCGCACAGGTCGCTGGAGGTGCTCGACCAGGTGCCGTCTCCCCAGTGGGAGTCGGCCGCGGCCGCCTTCACACAGCAGCTGGCGCAGTTCGCCGCGACACACACGCCGGCGCTAGGCCCGGTGACAGCAGCAGCGCTCGACCTGCCGTTGCCGGATATTCATGCGCGGGCGCAGGCTGCGGCGGCCTCCGGTTTCTTCGGACGCAAGAAGCGGCTGGTCGCCGTGCGAGACGAGCTCGAGGGGGTCATGCGGCGTGGCGGCTCGGTGAAGCCGAAGCAACTGCCTGCACTGACAGAAGCGCTCCTGCGCGTGCAGGCCGCCGTGCAGGGCCTGGCGGCCGACGCAGCGACCGTACCCGGGATCTTGCTGCCCGCGACATGGAATCCGTTGACCGACGAAGGTCGTGACCTGGTCGATGAGCAGCTGAACTGGCTGCGGTGGGTAGGTGGTGCCATCCGTGAGCGTGCGGACGGCGATCCCTCGGGCGAGTTCATCCTGGCGTTGAGGCAGGCGCTGAAGTCGAATCCCTTCTCCTCCGCCGAGTCCGAGCTCGCGGTTCGCCTCCGGGATGCCACCTCGCGCCTGGCGGATGTCTGCCTCATCGAAGATTCAGGTCTCGCGGCCTGGTCCGGCGGTGATGGACTCGTCGCACGGTGGCAGCAGACACGCGACGGGCGTGACACGGCGTCGCCGGAGATGTGGAGCCTGCGCCGGTGGCTCGACCTGCTGGCCCACGTCGAGCCGCTGCGCGTCACCGGGATGATGGACGCGCGGCGGGCCTTGCTATCCGGTGCAGTGGACGCCGATGACGCAGTGCAGGCCTTCGAGCGCGGGATCGCCGAGTCGTCGGTCGAAGAGCGTAGGGCAGCCACCGGCCTGGTGGACTTCGACGCGCACGGACATGAGCGGGCGATCAGCCGTTTCACCACGGCAGCCGGCGCCGTCCGCAACGCCATGAGCGACGCGACCCCGGCACACGTTATCCGAGCGCGTCCGTTCGACCCGGAGACGAGCCTAGGACGCGTTGGTGAGTTGCGGCGGGAGATCGGAAAGCAAAGGCGCGGACTGAGCGTCCGCAAGCTTATGGAGAAGTACGGGGACCTGGTCGCCGGAGCGATGCCGTGCGTGCTGGTGAGTCCGGATTCGTTGGCCCGGTTCTTCCCGCCGAGGGCAGCGCAGTTCGACCTGGTGGTGTTCGACGAGGCGTCACAGATCCGAGTCGCGGACGCGATCGGTGCCATCGGGCGGGCTAAGTCCGTCGTCGTGGTGGGTGACAGCAAGCAGATGCCGCCGACGTCGTTCGCCGAGCCGTCGACGCCCGGGGACGATGACGAGAGCATGGCTGAAGGCGCGGTGGAGGACGAAGAGAGCATTCTCTCCGAGTGCGTGCAGGCGCGCGTCACGCAGCAGTGGCTCTCATGGCACTATCGCAGCCAGGACGAGTCGCTGATCGCGTTTAGCAACCACCAGTACTACGAGAACAAGCTGTCGACCTTCCCAGCGCCGTCTGCGCTGGGAAGCGCGGACCACGGTGTCACTCTTGAGCGCGTGGACGGTCACTTCCACCGCACCGGGAAGGGCAAGCTGCTTCGGACCAACCCGGTGGAGGCCGAGGCCGTTGTGGCCGAGATCCAGCGACGGTTCGACGCATCGTCCGACGCGGCCCCGTCGGTGGGTGTGGTGACGTTCAACCAGCAGCAGCGTGCATACATCGAGGCGTTGATCCGGGACAGCGACGATCCGCGCCTGGCGGAGGCATTGGACGGATCTGACGAGGAAGGGCTGTTCGTCAAGAACCTGGAGAATGTCCAGGGCGACGAGCGAGATGTGATTCTCTTCTCCACGGCGTTCAGCGTGAACGACCGTGGTGTCCTGCCGCTGAACTTCGGACCGCTGAACCGGGCCGGCGGGGAACGGAGGCTCAACGTGGCCATAACCCGAGCGCGCCGCCGGGTGATCGTGTTCTCGTCGTTCGACCCGTCGCAGCTGCGCGCGGAGGAGACGTCGTCGGTCGGGATCAAGCACCTGCGCGCATACCTGGACATGGCGGAACAGGGAACGGCGACGTTGCCGAACAACCCGTACGCGGCGACGGTGGCGGACCGGCACGCCGAGGACATCGCGGCCCGCCTGCGCGACCGTGGTCTGGCGGTGATCACCAACGTCGGTCTTTCGGACTTCAAGGTGGACATTAGCGTGGCGAGTGCGGACGCGCCGGAGCATGCGCTTCTCGCGGTGTTGTTGGACGGGCCGGCGTGGGCCGCCCGACGGACCGTGGGTGACCGGGACGGGCTGCCGTCGGAGGTGCTGGTCCAGCTGCTGCACTGGCCTGCCGTGGAGCGGGTGTGGCTTCCAGCGTGGCTCGACGGCCCGGATGCCGTCGTTGACCGTCTCGTGCGTGCTGTGGACGACGTACTGTCCGGCACGCGGCGGGAGAGTAATGACAACGATGAGAACTCGTTCGGTCCTGCCGAGCCTTCGGCACCTGCGAACCCGGAGCCAGCCCGTCCTTCCACGAACGAGTTCAACGTGGTCGACGAGGCTGTAGAATGGCGCGCCGAGGCTGAGCCAGCGATCGCCAGCCCGATCGCGTCCGCCGCCGTCGTTGATTCTGAGCCGCGGTCGTCCTTGCCAGCTGAACCTGGTGCGCTCCCCGGACAGTCCACATACGTGCCATGGACACCGCGCATCCTCGGCACGGTCGAGACTCTCGACGGGCTTGGTCGGTCCGCGGCGAGCAACAACGCTGTCGCAGCGGTCCTTGAGCAGGTGATCGAGGCCGAGGGTCCGGTGCACATCGACCGCCTTGTGAAGCTGGTGGCGAGCGCGTTCGGGCTCAGCAAGGTCCACGCCAGCCGTCGCGATGCGATCCTTCAGCAGCTTCCGAAGAGATATATGCCGGACTCGGCGGAGAGTGTAGCGTGGCCGGGTTCACTGGATTATCGGACCTGGACCGGCTTCCGCGCCAGTGTTGACGGTGACGAGCGCAAGTTCGATCACGTCAGCCTGCGCGAAATGATCAACGCGATGGCAGCGCTGTGTACCCAGTCAGCTGGCATGCTCGAACCGGAGCTGAAACGCGAGGCAATGAACATCTTCGGTGGGCGTCGGATGACTGAACGCGTCAGTGAGCGCTTGGACCGAGCTATCGAGCTGGGCCTCAGCTCCGGCCGGCTTGAACGCGGTCCAGATGAGCTGATCGTTGCCTGAGGCGCGCACCAGCATGGTCGTGACTGGCGGTTCGCCCGACGTGGCTAGAGACAACGCAGGCATGAGCATCTAGCTCTTTACGGCAAGCACCGTGCTCGTGCACCACGCCGCATAAAAGAAGATAATCCTGTGACCAGCAGAAACGTGCAGGGGGGCTAACTTTAGCTTTCATAAGGGGCGCTGAGCTTTCGGCAATCATCCGACCGAATAGAAGATCGTTTCATGAAACGCCGGACAGAAGTCGATAGTCCTGTGAACGACACGGCGACGGGTGAAACAGCACCTTTCGTTGCTGGATCGCGACACCGTAGAAGCCACTCCGTACAGAACTGTCACCGATTGACCGTCGATTGGCGGCTTCCGGAGACTGGCCGTGCTGACGCAGATGTCTGATCTGATCACGCGGTTCGCTAAGGTCGAATCCGTACATGATGCGGCCCGACGGGCTTCTGCCTCTGGCGGACATGCCCCCACCCGCACGAGTGACTTCGTGCTGCCCTGGGGGTTCTGTCGCCGATGTCGGCGTTTCGCGCATCCGCCGAAAGCTTGGCTGCGTTGGCGCTGGAGAGTACATTGCCGGTTCGGATCGCTGAGCATGTCCGATACGCAACAGGAGCGCGGGCGTCGGATGCGGAGATGCGGTCCTGGGAACGTAGCTTGCCGGTACTCGCTCGCGATCTCGTCGACGCTGGTCTTGGCTCGGTGGAGATCCTTGTCGAGCACCGGCTTCCTCTTACGAGTAAGCGCGTTGACGCCATCGTGGCGGGTGTCCATCCACGGACTGGCGAGGACTCGTACGTCGTAGTCGAACTGAAGCAGTGGAGCAGTGCTGAAGCTTGGGAGGACAATGACGAACTCGTACTCGTTGAAGGCCGGCATCGGGGACCACGTTTAAATCCCGCTACTCAGGTGCACGGCTATTGTGAGCTCATCGCGGACTTCACGGCGTCGCTGCGTGGTCGTTCTGATGTCGTGAAGGGCGTGGCCTATCTCCACAACGCCACCGACCATGCGGTCAGGGATGTGCTTGACCAGAGCCAGGACGAACACAGTCGAGTGTTCACCGCTCAGCGTCGGGGTGAGTTCTTGGATTACCTGCAGACACACCTTTCTCCTGCGCCGGGTGCGCCCGCGGCGGACCGGTTTCTCTCCAGTGCGATCCGCCCCAGCCGGCAACTGTTGGCTGTCGCGGCGGAGGAGATCAAGGAGCGGGAACGGTTCACGCTTCTGGACGAGCAGAGGGTGGCCTATGAGCATGTCCTCCACGCCGTTGAGCATGCACATGAGCAGGACAGCAAGCGCGTCATCGTCGTGAAGGGCGGCCCTGGTAGCGGGAAGAGCGTCATCGCACTCTCGATCCTCGGCGAGCTTTCTCGCCGAGGCCGCACCGTCGTGCACGCGACGGGCTCGAAATCATTCACTGAGACGCTGCGCAAGTACGCGGGCAAGGGGTCGACGCGGCTCAAGAACCTGTTCAGGTACTTCAACAGCTTCATGAAGGAGTCGGCGAACAGCCTCGATGTGCTCATCGCCGACGAGGCGCATCGCATCAGGGCAACGTCAGAGAACAGATTCACCAAGGCCTCGGACCGTACCGGACGACCTCAGGTGGAGGAACTCATCTCCGTCGCGAGTGTGCCAGTGTTCCTGCTCGACGAGCACCAGGTCGTCAAGCCAGGTGAGATCGGGACCTACGAAGCCATTGAGGAGGCCGCAGCGCGTCGCGGTCTTGAAGTGATCCCTGTTGATCTCGAGGGACAGTTCAGATGCGGCGGCAGCGCGGTGTATGAGCGCTGGGTGAAGCGCCTGCTTGGCCTTGAGCCAGGTGGCCCGGCTCCGTGGGAGGGGGACGAGCGATTCGAGGTACAAGTCGCGGATTCGCCGTCTGATCTCGAGGCCATCCTGGCCACCAAGCGGGATGAAGGCTATTCGGCGAGGATGTCCGCCGGCTTCTGCTGGCCGTGGAGTAACCCGCGACCCGACGGTTCGCTCGTTGCTGACGTGCAGATCGGGGACTGGGCACGCCCGTGGAACGTCAAGAGCGAGCGCTCCGTTGGCGGGGCGCCGGGTCGTTCTTACTGGGCGACTGACCCGGCGGGATTCGGCCAAGTGGGCTGCATCTATACGGCTCAAGGATTCGAATACGACTGGTCTGGCGTCATCATTGGTCCTGACCTGGTGGCCCGAGACGGTGAGCTGACTTCAGTGCGAAGTGAGAACCGCGATCCGGCATTCCGGAACCGCAACTCTGTGAGCGACGCGGAGTTCGATCGGAACGTCCGTAACGTCTACAAGGTGCTCCTCACGCGTGGCATGGTCGGCACAGTCGTCTATGCGACCGATCGGCATACGCGCGAGTTTCTGGCTGAGCTCATTGAAGGCGTGCGCAGGCCCGCGTCGGCGTGATCGTGCTTCCGCGACGGGATCATGACTGAGGTCTCGGAATCGTTGGCTGGACTCGAAAGGGGCAGCTGGTAGGAATGGACGGTGGACGGGAAACGTGAAGAAGATCCTGCGACCTCTGGCGGCGGTGCAGCAGCTGACCGCCTCACCGAACTCGCTGAGCGACTAGAGGCGTTCGCCGCCGAGCGGGATTGGGAACAATTCCACACACCGAAAAACCTGGCCATGGCGCTTGCCGGAGAGGCCGGAGAGGTGTTGGCCGAGTTCCAGTGGCTCACACCCGATGAGTCGATCGCCGTCATGTCCCACGACCCCGCAAGAGCGGCGCGGATCCGCTCGGAACTCGCGGATGTCACCAACTACCTCGTTCGTCTGGCTGCAGTTCTTGACGTCGATCTCGTCAGTGCGGCACACGAGAAGCTCGACGAAGTGGGACGACGAATTCCGCCGTCGGCGTCGACGAGCCGAACTAAGTGATGGACCGCTGGGCGACTCTCGCACGGATGCAGAGCGGGCGTTTACCGGCACGATGCGATCTGGAGTGCCCGACGCGGATCTCGGAGCTCGTCACGGCGCACATTGAGAACCGGCGCGGTGCGTAGTTGAGTCCCTCATAGTGACGCTTCTATGGCTCGTGTCAAGCCGCCAGCGCACATCTGTCACAAGAGCTGGCGTGCGATGTGCCGTTTCAGGCAGCGGCGGATCTCCGGCTTGGTG
The DNA here is from genome assembly GCF_003287285.1 of Phytoactinopolyspora halophila. GTDB lineage: Bacteria > Actinomycetota > Actinomycetes > Jiangellales > Jiangellaceae > Phytoactinopolyspora_A > Phytoactinopolyspora_A halophila. The sequence continues at coordinate 113,306 of NZ_QMIG01000006.1, read as the reverse complement.
CGACCTTCAGCGGTGCGGCGCTCGACGTAGGCGCGGGTGGTCGGGCAGGAGACCTGCTTCGACGTTGTGAGCAACGCCGCTCGGGACAGTCTATCTTCGCGCTGTTGATCGTACCGGTATTCGAGCCACGGCGGTGGCGGCTTGATCTGGCCCTGTTGCCTGACGTCAAGATGCCCGGGTGTTGGTGGGTATCTTGCGTCGGCTGGGATAGACGTGGTTGGTCTTGGCGCGGTGTTCGATTTGCCCGTGGTGGCGGGCTAGTTCGAGCAGGTTGGCTTGGAGTGATGCCAGTGGTCAGGCCTGGTTGAGTAGGTCGAGTTCGCGGGGGTTTGTTCGATCCCGCTACCTCAACTTCGACGATTGTCTACGAACGCAGGCATTTAGTAGTATCTACGTACGTGGACAATTTTGAATGTCTGCGTACGCAGACAGGAGGCGTCGATGGCGAGTATCACGGATGCGCGGCAACTTGGCGCTGCAGTGCGTGCTGAACGCAAGCGACGCGGGATGTCGCAGGTGTCGTTCGCTGCGCATGCCGGAGTGTCTCGCGCCTGGCTCGCAAGGTTCGAGGCCGGCCATCCTGCAGCCAGTGTCGAGCAGGTCTTCCTGGTGTTGCGGGCGCTCGGGCTTGCTCTCGAGCTCGCCACGCCCAAGACGTCCGAAGGCGAGGCGGCACTGCTGGCTGCTCTCGCGGCTCGGAAGGAAAGCTGATGGCTCCTCGTCGGCTGCTCGTCGTCTTATATGGAGCCGTCGTCGGGCGGATTGACCAGCGTTCCCCAACCGCCGAGCCAGAGTTCACGTACGACCCGTCCTATGTGGCTTCAGGCGCCACTCCCCTGGGAACTCGAATGCCGGTTGCGGACATCACGTATCGGGGCAAAAGCGTCCGTGCTTTCCTCGAAGGCCTGCTTCCCGAGGATCCGGAAACCCGCAACCAATGGGGCGCGATGCTCGGCGTCGACCCGGGTGACACCGTGGCGATCCTTTCTCGGATGGGCTGGGACTGCCCAGGAGCGGTGCAGTTCTGCGCACCTGACTCACTCGACGAGATGCAATCACGGAACCAGCAGCTCGAGCCCGTGACCGAAACTCACATCGCGGAGAGGCTGAAGTCTCTGCGTACTCGCGACGCCGCATCGTGGACGCTGCCGGACGAGCACTGGTCCCTTGCCGGGCAACAGTCAAAGATCGCTCTGGTCAACGTGCCGAGCGGGTGGTACGAGGCGCGAGGGGCTGCTCCAACTACCCACATCGTCAAGCCCGGTATCGGCCGGCTGCATCACCAGGCACTCGTTGAACATGCGACGATGCGTGCCGCTCGCAAGATCGGATTGGATGTGGCGCACACAGATTTCACTCACTTCGGTGAAAGCGAGCCAGCGATTGTGGTCGAGCGCTACGACCGGCTCATCTTGGAAGACGAGACCGTCTTACGCATCCACCAGGAGGACTTCTGCTCGGCCAGCGGACGACTGCCGGCGAGGAAATATGAGGCGCACGGCGGGCCGACCTTGGCTGATATGGCTCGAATCGTCGAACAGAATGTCCATGAGCGCAGTTCGGGAATGGCGGCGCTCGGAGACTTTGCAGCGTTCAACTATGTGGCGGGAGCACCGGACGGGCACTCGAAGAACATCTCTCTCCTTCTCCTGCCGCGCGAGACGAAGGTGGCTCCGTTCTATGACCTGGCAACAGGCCTTCCTTACGCCGGCAACTCCGCGCTCCGCGAGCTAGCGATTGCCGTTGGAGGTCGGCGAAAGTTCGGCCAGATACTCGGCAAGCACTGGGAAAGGGCTGCGAGCACGCTTGGCATCCCACCAGAGCGTTATCGGGAACGCGTACGGCATATGGCCGACACGTTTCCCGACGCCTTCGCGGACGCCCTGGTTCAGGTGGGCACGCCGGAGGCGGGGGAGATAAGGGCGCGCTCGATCGATCCGATTGCTGCTCATGTCAAGCAGTTGACGGCCCGGCTCGACGACCGATCCGAGTCGACGGCTACGCGATGATTCAAGATCGTGGCCTCAACCGGCTACCGTCGCCGCAGCTCAGAGAGCTGTACCTAAGTACAGTGTGCTGAAGGTACAGTCCTGGCCAGCGTTCACCCTTGTCCGGTGGCGCCGGTGTCCGCACGTGCATTCGGAGACGCAGAGGAGGAGGTGATGACCACGGAAACACCGACGGCATGTCGATCATGGGCCATCATCACTCCCGTGTTGACGGTGCTCGCCGTTCTGCTCGTCCTATTTGGCCCGATCCAGACGACTTCCACTTCCAACGGCTCAACAACCTCTGGCCTCGTCGATGACCTCAACTTCTTCGCGATGCTCCTGCTTATCGTGGTTACTCTTGCGGGTTTCGCTACCGGGTTGGCTTCCTGGGGACGACGGCTCGGGCTGGTGGGCCTCAGCTCTGTCGTCCTGTGTCTGGGCGTAGTTATCTCACTGCCGTCGATCGGCCTGTTCTTTCTCCCGGCCGCTGTGGCCACAGTCGGAACCTGGATCAGCCTCTACCGCAGCGGCTAGACGAGCCCTCCTGCTCGGCACACTGCTCCGGTCGTGGAATAGCGACGGCCCACGGCCGGAAGGCGAATATCGCGGAGGCTCCTGCGTTCTCGGAAGAGCAGCCGCAGCATCGAAACCGAGATGCCTGACGCCGCTCCGGAAGTGCAGTGGACGATGAACTTCAGTCTGGCAGGGATCGGGATCCACGACCCCGAACACCGCGAGCGAGCCATCGCCATCGGCGAGAAACTTGGCATGTACCGCGACTACCCCGTCCCCAGCGGATGCACCTCACCGTTCGCGCCGGCCTGGATCAAGGAGATGGTCGACAGACAGAGCTGACTACGCGCGGTGCCGTGCCTGTCGGGAGGAGACCGGCCGCTGACGTGAGTATTACTGGGTTATACTGGCGGCATGAAGACAGCGATCTCTGTGCCAGACAGCACGTTCGAGCGTGTCTCCAAGTGCGCCGCCCGCCTGGGCATCAGTCGTTCCGAGTTTTTTGCCTCGGCGGCCGAGCGGTACCTGGAGCAGGTTGAGGCGGCCACCGTCACGGAGCAGATCAATCGAGCGCTCGCGGCCACTGGAACGGATGATTCCAACGAACTTGCTGCGCTTGCCGGCACGAGCCGCCTTGAGGCGAGTGACGACGAGTGGTGATCCGCCGGGGCGAGGTGTATTGGACAGACCTCGAAACTCCTACGGGGAGCAGGCCGGCCAAGCGTCGGCCGGTCCTCGTCGTCCAGTCGGATCCGTTCAATGACAGTGAGCTCGCTACAGCAATCGTTGTCGTCCTCACATCGGCTACCAGCCTGGCCGCCATGCCTGGCAACGTGTTCCTGCCAGCGAGTTCCACGGGTCTACCCAAGGACTCGGTCGTCAACGTCACTGCGCTCATCACTATCAACAAGGAAGACCTCGCCGAGTACGTCGACTGCGTGCCTGTGTATCTCATGAGCGACGTTGACGAAGGGCTGCGCCGGGTTCTCGCCCTGTAACGCGGCGCTGCGCGTCGGCGAATCGTAAAGCATGTCAGTCTGTGCACTCTGAGGCCGAGTTCGGGGAGGCTGCTTATGTCCACGGTCAACGCCCTCGGTGCGGTTATGGGCGGCGATGTCTTGGAGTCGGATTGCTGGATTGGTCGTCTCAGCTGGCGTAGGCCATGAGCTCGCGCGTCACCAAGTTCCTGCTAGTTCTACAGTGCTAGAGCTGCTAGTTCTGCTGTATCTTCTCTGATCATTGAGGGTCGGGATGGTAGCTGGATCGGTATCGAGGTCAAGCTCGGACGCGACATCGACGCTGCCGCCGCATCACTTCGCAGACTCGCCGAACGGCGAGTCGCGCACGAGCCAGAGGCGCTCGTGGTGGTAACCGCAGGTGAGTACGCGTACCAACGTCCCGACGGCGTCGACGTCGTTCCGATCGGTGCGCTTCGACCGTAGCGTCGCTCGTCGGATGATCGTGGTCTAAGCACAGGGTTGCATGGCCGCTAATGTGATCGTTCGATCACATATGATAAAGTGGTCGAACGATCACATTGAAGGTGGCTATGCAAGCGCGCACGATGCGAGATCTCGGCGCTGTGGTGCGGGAGGCACGCAGGCAGAAGGGTCTCACTCAAGCGGAGCTCGCGGCGGCGGTCGGCGTCTCGCGGGAGTGGGTAGTCCGCCTCGAAAAGGGCTATCCGCGACTCGAAGCCCAACTGGTCCTCGACGCTTTGGCCGCTGTGGGCGTCGGACTCAGCGTGGCTGTCACGGAGGGCGGTGCCGAGGAATCCGCTGGGGATGTGTTCGACGACATCTTGGGCAGGCTGACTGAGCGGAGGTCGACATGGCCGAGCGGCGATTAGCTGTCTATCTCGATGGCACGCCGGTGGGCACGCTCACTCAGAGCACGACGGGACGGGTTGATTTCAACTACCTCGCGGAATACAACGATCCATCCTCAGTGCCCTTGTCGCTGTCTCTTCCGCTTGGACGAACCACGTTCCCGCCGAAGGCAGTGAACGCATTTCTCGCGGGCCTGTTGCCAGACAGCGAATCCACGCTCGAGCGCTGGGGTCGGCAGTTCGGGGTGTCTCCTCGCAATCCCTTTGCTCTGCTTGCACACGTCGGTCGGGACGCGGCTGGCGCCGTTCAAGTGCTCCCCGAAGACGAGGCGTCGACGGATGCGGCTTCCCGACATGGTGACATCGAGTGGCTTGCTACGAATGACATCGATGGCATCCTTGATGAGATAGCTGCACATCGCTCTGACTGGAACCCCGGCCGCCATACCGGTCGATGGAGTCTTGCTGGTGCGCAGAGCAAAGTCGCGCTGTTCAGAGGCGACGACGGCCGGTGGGGAATACCACGCGACTCGACACCGACCACGCATATTCTCAAACCATCTATCCCCGGCTTGGAACATCACCATCTCAACGAGCACCTGTGTTTGCGTGCTGCCCAATTGGTCGGTCTGCCCGCTGCTGAGACTGAGATCATCACACATGGTGCCACCGAGGTACTTATCAGTCGGCGCTATGATCGCGTGTTCGTTGACGGGCGGTGGCGGCGGATTCACCAGGAGGACCTCTGTCAGGCTCTTGCTGTGCACCCACATATGAAATATCAGAGCGACGGCGGACCGGGTGTGGCTGAAATCGCCCAACTTCTGCGCGGCCTCGTTGCTCGTGACCGGCAAGCAAGTGCCAAGCGCTTCTTCGATGCACTGGCGTTCAATGTCTTGATTGGTGCGACTGACGCGCACGCCAAGAACTACTCGTTGCTTCTTGCTTCCAATTCCCGAACCCAGCTGGGTCCTTTGTATGACGTGGCGACCATCGTGCCGTATGAGCAGCAGCTGGGGGCGAAGTCGGCGATGAAGATCGGGAGCACCTGGCTCCTACACAAGGTGTCGGAAAGCGACTGGGCGACCGTGGCGACACGACTTGGTCTGTCGGTGGAGGAGTCGCTCGAGCGGGTGGCGACGCTGAGAGCGGCGATTCCGGATGCGTTCCATCGTGCGGCCCATGAGGACGCGGTTCCTGGAGCATTGAAGGAACGCGCGACGTGGATCTCGGAGCTCGTCACGGCGCACATTGAGGACAGGCGCGGTGCGTTCGGCGTGCTGAAACCCTGATTGGCGCGGATGTGGGCAACCAATTTGGCAGCGATAGGCAAAGGTGCCCGTTAGTTACGCGTGTGGTCGTTCGACAACATCTCGTAGTGTGATCGAACGGTCACATCTCGAGTTCCGGTTTCAGGAGTTCCGCCAGACGTGAGAGTTAGTGACGAGGGGAGATGATGGGGATCGGTTGTGGTGTTCGCGTCCGGAACGTCCGTCGGCGATGATCGGTACGGTGAGTCGCCCAGTCATCTCCGGATTCCCCGACGCTTCGGTCGCCGTGCCAGAGATCGTCGTCAAGCTCGCCGGTGACGACACGATCACGCCGGTCTGGGAGAACGAGCTCGGTGGCCTGACCTTCCGCCTGGACGGTGGGCCCGACGGTGCCACGCGTTACGTCAAGTGGGCGCCACCGGACACTCCGGAGCTGAACCTCGACGACGAGGCGCGGCGCCTGAGCTGGGCACAGCGCTGGATCACGGTGCCACGGGTCATCGAGCACGGTATCGACGACGATGGTTCCTGGCTGGTCACGTTGCCCGTTCCGGGCCAATCGGCAGTGGCGCCGCAGTGGATCGTCGATCCGACGTCTGCGGCCACCGCGGTCGGCCGCGGGCTGCGCATGGTCCACGACACTCTCCCCGTGGAGCAGTGCCCGTTCGACTGGAGCGTCGAGCAACGGCTCGCTCGTGCGCGCGAGCGCCTCTCCGACGGTGAGCAGCTCGTGGACCGGCTCGATCCGGACCAGCATCCCGATGTCTCCGACCCGAACGCGCTCATCGCCGAACCGCCTCCCACCGACGTCGCCGTCGTCTGCCACGGGGACGCGTGCGCTCCCAACACGCTCCTTCACGACGACGGCACGTTCGCCGCCCACGTCGATCTCGGTTCGCTCGGTGTGGCCGACCGTTGGGCGGATCTCGCCGTCGCCGCCTGGAGCACGGTGTGGAACTACGGTCCAGGCTACGAGGAGATCGTGTATGACGCGTATGGCGTCGATCCCGACCCCGAACGCATCGCCTTCTACCGTCTGATCTGGGACATCACCTGAGAGAAGCCCATGGCGGCGCTGTTACAGGGCACCGGGGTCTGGCAGACTTCGGCCCATGGGTGAAGACGCCGGCACAACGTGGATGGTGATGGTCCGCGACATCTCTCACGCGGTCCGCATCAGCGGCCAATCGACGGTGATCGCCTCTGTCGTGCTCGATGTGGATACCGGCCGGATGCACGGAGTGTCGGCGGGGTCGACCAGCCAGGACGCATGTCAGGATGCATTGACGAAGGCGGTGACGAGGGCCACGGAGCTACACGAACCGGTCCCACCTGAGCAGCTGTTGTGCGGTGAGGACCATGTCGAGGCTGTCGGGGCCAGGCTTGAGCAGGTGTTCGGCGCGCAGAGGGTCCCGTCCGTGGTCGAGGTCGTTCCCGGAAACGAGGCCGAGGACATCGTCGACTCGCTCGTGGGGCATATGGCAGGACGCCGTCAGCCCGACGAGTTTCCCAACCAGGATGACTGGTACCTGTTCTTCGCACTGGCCGACCAGTATCGCCAGGCGGCCCCGTGGGAACGATGGTCCGACGCCGTCCGTCTCGACCTCGTGCTTACGGTCGACGACGTCGCTGCCCGGTATGTCGCCGTCGTTCTCGGGCAGGCGGGAATTCAGCACGGGCTCGTCCTGTACCCGGGTGACGCGGTATCGGACGAGCTGCGCGACTGGCAACCGCAGGATCCCGTATCGGTGCCGGATGGAACGCTGTTGTGCCACTTTGAGCCGCCCACGGATGCACCAGCCGAGTACGTTGCCAAGGCCGTGCGGTACGGGTGGCCGGCCGATGCGGACAGCATGCCGGTGTCGCTCGTGGGTGGCCCCGATGGTCCTGGTGATCTCGCACGCCGCGATACCCGACATCTGACCCTGGGGTTTGCAGCCGTGCTCGACTGGGACCGCGACTCCCAGCCCGAGGCGGCGACGACGGGTCAGCTCGGCTTTCCGGATGGCAGCCACGGCGAATACGAAGTGCACCAGACGTAGCAACGTCGGATACGTGTTGCTCGTTGGCCGTCACATCGTCGAGCGACAGTCCACTGCCGAAGGTGGCGAGGGGTGCGGCTATCGGGCGCATCATCCGGGACCTTTCGCGGGTCGGTGTCGTTCGGTCCCTTCAAGGTTTACCCGCCATATAGGCGGCTGTGCTTGTTTATGAGCGCATTCTCATCCTGGTCACAGCATCAGCTCATGGACCTTTCGGCAGCCCTGGCCGTGGTCGCTGGAATCCGAGTCGGCTGACGCGACGAACTGCCCCGCACTGCGTCCTACCGCATTCGAGGTCGGACCTGTCTCGGTAACTCGTGACAAGCTCAACGACGTCGTTCGGCGACATCGGAGGACTCATGTGAACGCTGGATTGTCTTCCTGGTGTTGGGTGGTGTTCATGCGGCGGACGTTTCGCGCACGTGAACCCATTCTTACCAGGTCAGATCCATGAAGATTGTGTGGTGACAAGTCCTATCGAATCTAATACACTCTTACGACCGCTTCTCCAGGAGGCGGAAGTTGGAGACAAGTCAGCGCACTTATAATGACCATGCTTGGACCCAGGCGAGAATAAAGATTCCAAACAGACTCAATGTGGATCAATTGCAGTTGTGATCGACTCAGTGCAGAAGGAGATGCTCGATCTCTGTGAATACGTCGAAATTTCTTACTCTCTAGAAGATTTTACGAACGTTCCTCGACCTTTGACGACGGTCAATAGATCCTCTTCTATGAGGGAGGCCTTTGCTGTCCGCACGGTGGCTCTGCTGACGCCGTATCGCTGGCACAGGGTCGGCTCCGAGGGGATCAGCCCTTGTAGCTCGCCCGCTTCGATCTGAGCGCGGAGTACGTTGGCCAGCTGGCGCCAGAGAGTAACGGGCAGGTCAGGATCTAGTTCCGTCATGGCAAGACACGCTAGACGGCCCCATCCAGCTCATGAGTGCTGCGGCTGTCTGATGACGACATGAGACAACATGGGACAAGCGAGACGCGGAGATGTATATTTGTGTGAGCAACTACCAGCTGTTCGTCAAGGGCGGTAAGCGGTTATGACGAGGGGGCACAGACCAGCCAGCGACCAGCCAGAATACGCCTGTCCGAACTGGTGCGAGCAAGAACACGAGTGGGGGCACCGTCACACCCGCAGTCTGGGCGAAGTGCGATCGGACGAGACGTTTGTCAGGCTCTTCCTGGATTCCGAGCCCGATCAGCTGGTTCCCCGTCTGGCGATCACGACGGGATTTCTCGGACACCGCGCATACGCAGGAACGACCCTAGACTGGCCGGCATGTGAGCGGTTGATTGGCCTCATGGTAGATGCCCACCGCGAGTTCTCCGGTCGTGCCACACCACGCGACCGGCAGGTGGCCGCTCGGATGAGGAACGGGTCGGGGACAGATCGGCGGCCCAGAGAGGTATAGCGGGCGGAGCCATCACACCACCTCGTACGAGAATCAGGCTGTGACGGCAAGAGCCGGGTGACGTCGAGGGGCACCCCGTACAGAACGAAGATAGATCTGTTCACCAACCGGACGCCTAGTGCGCCGCCTCGTAGCGTCGGCGCGATGGGCGACGACCGGCTCGTCCTTGACCGTGCCGATGTCTTCGCGCTGTGAGGGCTCCGCGACCAGCGCACCTGGAGGCCCCGGTGAGAGCCGCAGCGGAAGCTGCGGTGACCGGACGCCGTCACGGTGAGGTTACGTATCCAGCGCTGGATACGTGCGATGCTCCGCAAGATGCTGCATGATCGATAGGTTTCGATTGAAGTGTTGTAAGAACCGGTCCTTTGGAGCGGATAGGGCCAGAACGAAGGGAGAGTGCCCGGCGTCGAACGGCACGGCCAAGCAGCAGAGGCCCGGTGCAAACTCCTCATTGTCGACCGCATAGCCCTGGGCTCGAACGGCGTCGAGTTCTCGGTTGAGCTCCGCGGGATCGGTGATCGTCGTCGACGTCAGTTCTGCAAGCGGGTGGGTATCGAGATAGGCCTGCCGAGTCGCACGGGAAGCGAACGCCAAGAGCAGCTTCCCCGATGCACGGGCGTGTGCATTGCCTGTGTGGCCTTGTGGTGTCTCTGCGGCCTGAACTGGATTCGTGCCACGCGCGACGGCAAGAACTGTGATTTCCCCGAACCGCCATCCCGCCGCGTACGCAGTCTCCTCGGTTTGTCGAGACAATGCCCGAACCAACGGAGCAAGGTGCTCCGACGGTGCAAGCTGTCGTTCGAAGCCTTGCGCCAGCGTTCCGACGCGAAGGCCTAGAACGAAGCGATTGTCGTCCACCCGGGTGACCATCCCTGTGGTGGTCAGTGTATGCAGGAGGTGATACACCGCCTGCCGGCCAATGTTGACTTGCTCACCGATTTCCTTGGTCGTCAAACCCCTCTCACTCTGTGCAATGGCAAGCAGTATCTCCACTGTTCGGGCCGCTGATTGCACCCGAGGCCGCGGTCTCGATTGTTCATCGTTCGACGACTGAGCGTCATTGCCTGGCTTCAAGATTCTCTCCTTCCTGTCTGCGCTGGCGGCCTGGACGTGACGAATGGTTATCGGGTTGAGGGCCTGCTGCATGTCGCCGGTCGTGAGCCGACCTCGCCTCACCTCGTAAGCGTTGGCTCGAGATCCCGCAACACCGCATAGCCGTCTGTCGTGGCGAGGCGCTTGTATCTGTCGTCGCAGCATATACAAAGCTCATCAGTATCTGATCTTCATGTATCACCAACGAACTCTACACCAGGGCGATTATCATAATATGATGTTCTTGTCTCGATACGATAGCCCTGTTACGGTCCTCTGAAGCATTGGCGAAACAGCGGGTTCGCCGAAACCTCGAGAGGAACGGGTGAAGCGATGATGGTTGACGATTCGACGGGAATACCGCGAACGGCGGTGGTCACCGGAGCCGCATCGGGCGTTGGGAATGCGGTCGCATCCGCCCTACGGCAGGTCGGTACCTTGGTGATCGGGGTCGACGTCGCCGAACCTCCGCCGTCATGGCCTGACGACCCCGAGTCCACTTGGGTCCAAGGCGACGTATCCATCGGTGACACGTGGGATGCCGCTACCGCTCGAGCCTCCGCACTCGATTCTCTCGGCGCAGATTGCTTCGTAAGCTGTGCGGCCGACGTCGTCGTGGACGCATTTCTCGATACACCGATCGAGAACTGGAAACGCTTGCTTGACATCAACGTGCTTGGCGCCGTTCGCGGCATGCAAGCTTTCATTCCACCGATGTTGAGCCAAGGCCGCGGCTCGATCGCCATCGTATGTAGCGTCAACTCGCTATTTGCCGAAGATCAACTCAGTGCGTATTCCACCAGCAAGGCTGCACTGCTCAACGCTGCACGCTCGGCCGCGCTGGAATATGCGGCTAAAGGTATCAGGATTAACGCCGTATGCCCGGGTGCCGTCGACACTCCACTTCTCCGCCGGCACTTGGACTCTCTCGAGGACTCCGCCAGCATACTTAGTGCACTTGAACGACGGATTCCCACCGGGCAGATTCTCCAACCAGAGCAGGTGGCGTCGGTGGTCCGCTTCCTGGTCACTAGTGACGCATCAGGAATGTCTGGTGCCGAAGTCACAGTCGATGGCGGACTGACGACGACCTTCGACTTCGACTCCTCGGCCACGTACGAGTTCACCTCCGTTTAACGCGATAGTCCGCACTGTACAAAGGAGTTGCCTATGGAAATCGCAACGGGGCGAAAAGCGCTCATCACTGGCGGCGCCTCAGGTTTCGGCAGGGAGATCGCTCGTCGGCTCCACGAGTCCGGTGCTCAGGTAGCGATTCTTGACATCAACGAGCAACATGTCCGCGATACGGCCAAGGAACTGGGCCCCGATGTCCTTGGATTTACCGCTGACGTCCGCAACGTCGTAGACACGGAAAACGCGGTTCGGCAGTGCTCGGCCGAACTCGGTGGTCTCGACACTCTCGTGATTGCAGCCGGCGTATTCCACATGGGGCCGAGCGCGGACATCAGTGAGACTGATTGGGACCGCGTCGTGGACGTCAACCTGAAAGGTGCGTTCTTCACCGCTCAAGCTGCGCTGACAGATCTCAGGCAAAGCCAACGGGGCCGCATCGTAGCGATAGGCTCGGATGCCGGTAGACGTGGCTTTCCCGGCCTGCTTCCTTATACGGCATCAAAGTTCGGGCTCGTCGGGGTGACCGAAGCACTCGCAGCAGAGTTTGCGGCAGATGCTGTCACCGTCAACTGCGTCTGTCCTGTCGGCTGCCCCACGACGGGAATGGGGCAGGAGGTCGTGCGGCAGAAGACCGCTGACGGAACGCAATCATCTGATGACATTATCCGTGCCGCGGCACAAACAAATCCGTTGGGACGGAACGCGACAGAAACAGACGTAACCGACGCCGTGCTCTTCTTCATCTCCGACTCGGCCAGCTTTCTCACAGGCGTGAGTCTGGATGTCGACGGCGGAGCACATCTTGGCGCTACCCCGGGGGTGAACTGATGGCATCTCTTCCCTTTGTGGACACACATGTTCATTTCTACGACATGGCCCACCCCGATCTCCGGTACGAATGGCTCGAGCCTGAGGCGGAGGTCGATCCGGTAGTGGGACCCGACGGTGCTATGCGCGCGCAACGGTATTGGGCGGACGACTTCCTTGCCGAAACACGATTTCAAAACGTTAGCAAGGTGGTGCATGTACAGGCCGCTATCGGAACGGCAGATCCCGTGGACGAGACGCGGTGGCTTCAAGGATTTGTTGACCGTCTGGCGATGCCGGACGGCATCATCGGCTATGCGGATCTTGCGCAGCCCGACGCCGAGGAAACCATTGAGCGTCATCGCCAGTATCCCAACTTCCGCGGAATTCGAGATCTGCGGTGGGACGACTATCTCACCAACGAGGCGTGGCGACGCGGGTACGGACTCCTCGAGGGATTGGTCTGCTGCGACGATCCCTTGATCGAAGAGATGCCAGCCGCACGTGCCTTGGCGGAAGACTTCCCCGGTGTGACGCTCTGTATCGATCACGCCGCATACCCGGGATCGGGTGGGAACCCCCGGGTGCCGGAGCAGGCAGATTTCAACGCATGGCGTGCCGGAATTCGAGAGCTTGCACGAGCGGAAAATGTCGTGATGAAAATTTCCGGTTTAGGGATGTCGGATCACTGGTTCACGGCGCAGTCACTTCGACCATGGTTCACTGAATGCATCGAAGCATTCGGCGTTGAACGATGCTTTTTTGGCACCAACTGGCCCGTCGATCGGCTGTATAGCTCATACGGTGACGTACTCGACACGTATGAGGAACTCGCCGCCGAACTCACGCCTCGCGAACAGCAAGCCTTGTTCTATGGAAACGCTACACGAATCTTCAGTTTGGAGGATTCCTAAACATGCAATATATCGGTCACGTTTACAAGGTGCGTCCAGGCAAGGCGGACGAATACGTGCGGCGCCACAAGACTGTTTGGCCGGAGATTGAAGCATTACTTCGGAAGGCTGGCGTACGGTCATACTCAATTTATCTGTGGGGCGATACCGTCTTCGGCCACATCGCGGTCGAGGACTATGAGCGGCTCGTAGCGGAGTACAATTCCGATCCTATCGCCGAGCGTTGGGAACAGGAGCTATCGGACATTCTCACGTTTCCCAACGCCGATCCGGAAACCGGGTGGCCAGAACAACTCACGGAGGTCTGGTCGCTATGACACAGCCACAATTATACGCCTGTTTCACTATGGCCGACCGTACGGTGCGCTCGACCTGATCCCCTGATCGAATCTCCTGCAGCGCTCGTGGAGATGGAGATTTACAGTATCGCAACGGCCGTCCCTGCTTAACGTCCGGCGGCTACACGCCAATCTTCCAACGGCTGCGGGATCGCGTACTGCCACACCTTCTCCATGCCGTTCGGATTCACGAGTGGGAGCGCGGATAGATGAGCCCGCTCCCGCCGTGGTCCGAACGGCATCACCGTCACACTATTGCAGGTTCCTATCGAATCGGCCGAGGCGGAGGGCCGGGACGAATTCTGACACTAACGGTCACGACGCCACGCGCGTCCAAGATTCCGTCGACGCCTCAAACGACGGTAGTCAGCAGCGTGAAGTAATCGCCAATAATCGAGACAGGAAAGCAGAGCGGACATGGGTGCAGAATTTAAGCGAGAAACGAGAACGGTCTATGACGGTATGATCGGTCAGCCGTTGACACGTCGGACCGCACTTGCCGCGACAGGGGCGGGACTGGCGTCCCTTCTCCTAGGATGCAACGACGATACCGAGGATCTCTCGGACAACGAGGTCGGCGGCGAGTTGAATCTCTACACCTGGGAAGGCTACGACGCACCTGACGCCACTGCTGAATGGCGGAAAGAGAACGGTGTCACGGTCAAGGCGAACTATATTGGCATCCAGGACGACGTTCAGGCACGGATCGCCTCGCCAGCAGGAGAGGGGATAGACGTCAGCTCGGTCAATCAGGCCTACATAAATTATTACAAGGAACTAGGAATCCTCTCTCCCATCACACCCGAAGAGGTGCCAGCGCTGGACAACCTCTATCCGCAGTTCGACCAGGCGCCTTACAAGAACGAAGATGGGACGTTCAATTGCGTGCCTTGGTCTTGGGGCGTCCTGGGCTTGATCTACGCTCCGGATCGCATGGACGAGCCGGACAGCTGGGAAGCACTTTTCGATCCCACGCTCACCGGGCGCGTGACGATGCTGGACGATCCTCAGCAAAATATTCTTCTTGCTTCAATCATTCTCGGGTACGACCCGGACGCGCTTACGCATGATGAACTGGAGCATGTCAAAGAATGGCTGATTGAGCTACTTGGACAGGTGCGAACGTTTGCCTCGGCAGTCGGTGATTACATCAATCTCCTGGCAAGCGGTGAAGTCGACGCAGTCTATCTTGGCTGGAGCGCTTCCGATCTGTTCATTCAAGAGCAGAATGAGCGCTGCAAGACAGTCATTCCGAAAGAAGGTGGCTTGGGATTCAACGACGCCATGTTCATTCCACCGAACGCGGATAATCGTTCTACCGCCTTGGAATGGTGTCAAATGCTTTCTGAAGGGCGTGCCGCAGCTCAGGCGTTCGATTCGTTCGCGGGTGGCGTCAGCGTCCCGTCGCTCGTTGATTCGCTTGCGCCGGAAACGCGCGAGATCCTGCCTTATGACGATCTCGATTCGCTGTTTGACAACGTCGTGTTCCCAACTGGGCTGCCACGTTCGGAAAGCGACTACGTGACCTTCGATGAGGCATTGGCCGCTTGGGATGAAGTGAAGGCTGCCTAGAATCGGTGGACAATTATGTTCTACTCGCGCCGCGCCGCGCTCGCAGCAGTTGCGCCACTTGCCGCAGTTCTCGTCGCCACCATCATAATTCCGGCTGGCCTGTTTTTCGTACTGTCATTCTTTGAGTTCGAAAACCTTGAGATCATCCGCGCTTTCAGTTTAGATAACTATGTATTAGCGGTTACTGATCAAAGCTATCGCGACTTGATGGCCAACACGGCCAAGATTGCCGTCCCAACCACAATATTGGCTGTCTGTAGTGGGTTCGCACTTGCATACTTCATCGTCCAGCGCCAACCGCGACAACGGGCAGTACTTATCGTTCTCGTCGTCATATCCATGCTCGCCAGTTACTTGGCGCGGACGTATGCTTGGCGTACTTTATTCGGCCAAGAGGGAATGCTCTCCAGCATACTGCGAAGTTTGGGCAGCGAGTCCGGCGCTCCGGACTTCCTTCTGTTCTCTCGGTTCAGCATAGTCGTCGCACAGGTCAATTTTTTGCTACCGTTCACGACGCTCGTCATGTTCGCCGGGCTCGTTGGGATTTCGCCGCAGCTGCGGGCCGTTGCGCGCGATCTGGGCGCTCGTCCGATCATTGTTTTTGGGCGCGTAACGTTGCCTCTCGCCGGTCCCGCGCTACTCGGCGCGATTACGTTGACGTTCATGCTCAGTGCAGGTGACTATTTGACGCCGCTAATACTCGGCGGGGCGGACTCGTCTACGTTTGGTACGGCGATATCAGATCAGCTGAGACTTACGGGAAATCGTCCGTTGGGTAGCGCTTTGTCGTTCGTGATGATTGGCGCCTTTATAGTCGTTTATATCATCGTGCGAGTTGCCATGCGCGGCGTGGGGATTCTCCCGAAACGCGGGGGAGGTGCAAGTACATGAAGAGACCGCCGACATTGACGCTCGTTGCGATATTCTTGATGGGATTCCTTTATCTTCCGGTGCTATTGGTGGTGCTTTTTGCATTCAATTCGGGCGCCGGTCTCACGTGGCCGATAGACGGAATTTCGCTCCGCTGGTTTGATGCTATATTCAATGACAGCGGCTTCCGTGGTGCGTTTATGATGAGCATAAAGGCTGCGGTGACGAGCACAGCTATCGCGACTGTCGTGGGCGGATTGGGCGCAATTATTCTTGAGCGACAGCGACGGTGGTGGCTGGCACCGGTCGCGGCGGTTTCACGACTTCCAATCATGCTGCCTCCGCTTTTGATTGGGGTATCACTTCTGACCACGATTGCGGCACTGGAGATATCCTTGTCTCTGGCGACGATCGTCGCTGGTCATGTGATCTTCATCATTCCTTATGTGCTCATCGTCGTCGGCGCACGCTTGCGAGGTTTTGATATGCAACTCGAGCACGCTGCGCGGGACCTCGGTGCGACGCCGGCTCAGACGCTGCGCAGGGTGACGATACCGGTGATACTTCCTGCTGTTGGTGGAGCGGCGCTTCTCACGTTCGGTCTGTCGTTCGATGAGATATACATAACGAATTTTGTCTCTGGTAACGATCCGACATTGACCGTATATGTGCTTTCGAAGCTGCGACGAACCGTCGATCCGTCGGTGAACGCGGTGGCAACAGTTCTATTACTTATCCCATGGATAGCGCTGGGGCTTTCCGCTCTGGTCATGAAAAGGTCGTTTGGGGCGGGAAGCGTGTTGGTTTCGGCCCGGAGTCGGGAGTGAGAATGATACAGAGTGATAAATACGATCACGAGATGGCTGAGCATGAATCGGGTGGCGTACTCAAGTCCCTGGTTGAGATCAAGGGCCTTACCAAACAGTTCGGATACGTATCAGCTATCGATAACGTCTCATTAGATATACCGGAAGGTGCGTTTTTCAGTCTTCTGGGTCCGAGTGGATGCGGGAAAACGACACTACTGAGAATCATCGCCGGCTTGGAGCGACCTACGAGTGGCGACATCGTCCTTGATGGGAAGTCGATACGCGGAACGGCTCCTGAGCGTCGGCCGTTCAATCTGGTCTTCCAAACCTATGCGCTGTTCCCACATCTGACTGTGGCAGACAACATCGCGTTCGGGCCCCGTGTGCAACGGTCGGGCCGGCGGAAGAGGTCGGCGCTGGTGGAGGAGGTGAACGAGGCACTGCGGTTGGTGGAGCTTGACGGCCTGGGGGATCGAATGCCGAGTGAGCTCAGCGGCGGGCAAGCCCAACGCGTGGCACTTGCACGAGCGCTGATCAACCGGCCGAGACTGCTCCTGTTGGATGAACCGATGGCGGCGCTTGATCGGCATGTTCGGCTGATGATGCGTGAACAACTGCTACGCATCCACGCGGCCACGGGAACAACGTTCTTGCTGGTGACGCATGATCAGGAAGAGGCACTTAGCATGTCGGATTCGATCGCCCTGATGCGTGACGGTTGTGTCGAGCAGTTGGCCGATCCACATACGCTCTATCAGCAACCGTCCTCGTTGTTCGCGGCACAGTTTATTGGGACGGGATCGCTGCTGCCGGCCCTATTCAAGGAGAGAAGGGGCGAGAAGGTGGTGGTTGAGGTCGCTGGGAGTGTGATAAGCGCAAGGTGTGCCGATGCGGTAGCGGGAACACATGGCCGACTCTTGCTCCGGCCAGAAGAGGTAAGCCTAGTGCCGCCTGCGCAAGGAGTATTGGTGGGTCCGGTGCGAACGTCGACGTTCCTGGGGCACCGTACCGAGGTCGTCGTAGGGACGGAGATAGGTGACGTGCGCGCGCTCTCGGAAAAGGTCGTCAAGCCGGGCGAATGTGTCGGTGTCTCCTGGAATGAGACGGCGGGCGTGGCCTTGAAAGATGCGGGCGCATGAGATGTTTAGGCTGATGTGGTCGTGTTTGCCATGCCGGCGGATCACGGTGGCGCGGTCGCAATGTGTGCTTTAGACGGCACGCTCGGCCGGTGCTGTCAATTGAAGTCGCTGAAATACCGTTCGAAGCGTTCGATGGTGCGCCGCCTGGCCTGGGTGAGGGAATCGTTCCGGAGGTCGATGACGTAGGCGTCGCCCCAGGGAATGAACCCGAGGCTCTTCAGCAGCGTCGCGAGATGCTCGACCATCTCCTCGGCGTCGCTGCGATCCGGATAGTACTCTTCGATGTCGGCGGCCGTGAGGTGACACAATCCGAGTCGTGCCGACTTCTTGAAGGTTGTCAGTGCCGCGGCCACGAGTCCCGGGCCGACGCCGCGTCCTCGCCAGTAAGAGGACAGCTCGACCCAGCGCAGCACGATCGCGCGTGGCGGTCCAGGGCTGATCAGATCGTCAAGATCGGGATGTAGCGTACCGTCTGGGCTGACGCCTCGTTGGGTCAAGAACATCATGGCATGTTCGCCGACCGAAACCGAATCCAGCTCGCTCGACGGGTATTCGAGGTCAGCTATGGCCAGGGTCAGGTCACCGACGTGCCGGAGTTCTGGGGGACATTCGATGTACTCCCAGACATCAGCGGAGACGTCGACGTGATGTGGTGGTGGATTGTCGTTGTCCTGCCACCAGAAACGGCGATGCCCGAATGTCAGCTCGATAGACATGGGGTTGGCTGGGTAGCTCGCAATCATGTTGATCTCCTCCACCCGCTCCCCGGTACGTATTGGCACCGTACCCCGCGCGTGGGCGGCCGTCAGCATGGTTGACGGATCGCAACCGAATCGCGTTGATCTTGATGATTTGTGCATGCCTGAGGACCATTTCGTCATGGCCCGTCACGGAGGTTTCGTCGAAATCGAGACTGGTGGTTTCGAAGGGTCCAATCAGGTGTATCGCCCCGCCGACTGGCCCTACCGGCGGGGCGACACGCGTGGTGATGCGGAGAGATGACCGCTCCGCTTACGAGGCACATTGCCATCATAACTGATGGTGGCTCATTTTGAAAATATAGATTCGTCAGCCAAATTCTATGATCTTGAATAAGGTGGGACGTTCACGCAGAAAGATCACGTTCGAGTGGCGTCCGGAACGTTGGTGTGACCGGCGTTCCTTCCAGCCTTTCTTGCAGCCGCTCTGCGGCGCTGGTGACCGCCGTCTCACCCTCGACGCCGACGTCCTCGAGTAGCCGCCAGACGATCTCCGGCCCGCGCATGCCCCAGCCACCCACAATGCGCCCGTGCCACCACACTGTGGGCCCGATGTTCCCATTACGGTCGAAGAGCTGCTGGCCATGATTACCGAGAAAGAAGTCACGGTGTTTCCAGCCCATCGGCGTCGAATCCAGCGCAGGTAGAAGCGCCGCCGCGGGCGCTAGCGGTTCCTCCGGCTCGGTGTCGTCGGCGAGCATGATCCCGTCGAGCCCATCGAGCTCGACATCGATGACATCGAGCTCGGCGACGACCCGGCGGACCGTTCCTTGCGACCAGCCTGTCCACCAGCGCAGATCGTCGACGCTTGCCGGACCGAATGCCCGAAGCCACGCCTGCGCCAGGCGTGTACGAGCGACGTCCTGATCGACGTGAGGCATGCCCTCGGGCCAGATCTGGCGGGAGGGTACCCACCGGTGCATGCGCGACACCCATGACCCACCAGGGCGTCCGCGCACGAGCCGGCCCTCGGCACCCAGCAATGTCAGCACGTGGCTGGTGATGTTCTGCTTGACGTCCCATGCCTTGTTCGTCGTGGGTAGCAGGGCTGTTCGTAGGCGCGGCTCGTCTTCCGACAGCTCACTGGCGAATGCCGGGCCGCGCGCGAGTAGCGCTTTCTCGGCGCCGTCTTCCACATCGGCCAGCCAGGACTCGATATCAGTGCCCAGCGGGGGATCGGTGGGCGTTGTGCTGAGCTGCTTGACGAGCCGCCGGCGCAGGCGCGCCGCGATCTCCACGCCCGCGGCGCTGTGCATGATCGGCGCGAATTCGGTCGGCACGACGAACATGGTGCGCCGCATGCCGATCATCTTCACCAGCGTGACGTCTTCATACAGCGCCGACGAGACATCCGCGAGGGACGCTTCGGGGCAGCGAGCCAGCACGGAAAGATACACGGTGGCGGGATCGGTCGCGTGTAGCGCGACGATGGACGACGCGCTTGCCTGCGGCGAAGGTGCCGTCGACTCCGGGGCGAGGCAATGACGCCGCATCAGCCGATCGCGTCGTTGCTGGCTGCTGACTCGCATCATGTCGATGGTCCCTGCACGATAGATTGCCCGTACGGGTTGGATCGATGTTGCATACGGGCGTCAACCCCAGCGAACTTGGACGTGAGAGCGCCATTGGTCGAGCACGTCTAGGCGGCCGTCGGCCACGATCTCGTCGCCGCGATTCCACAAGCCGAGGTAAAGCTGCACGGCGGTGCCGCTCAAGGTGGCATCTGCGGCGGTTGAGGCGCCGACTGTGGTGACAACAGGAGCGTCGCTGACGTGCAGGGTCCATGCGTGGCCGGTATCCGACGTGCGGACCACGACGGTGAATGGTTCGGACGATCGCAGCTTCCCTTTGCGGCGGGGAACGAAACCGCACAGCAGTTCATCGATCCCATCGGAGGCCAGCTCGGCCGGGATGGTGACGTCGACCGTCTGCGGCGACCTGCCGAGAGCAGCCGAGATGGCATCGACGCCGTGCATGGTTGTCTCGTGTGCTTGCCGGCGCGCCCAGAACTGTTTCGGGGCGGGCGCATCTTTTAAGAACACCATTGCGTTCGCGTCGTCGGGCGTCTCGCGCAGTGTGGTGAGGAGATCGTCGAGGCCGTCGTCGTACCAGGCGAGCAGGTCGGACGCGGCCGCAGCTGCCTCTTGCGAACTCGCGGGCTGGTGATCGTCTTCGCCGCGAAGGTTGGCCGCCGCCCAGCGATGGACCATTCCTTGGTGTGTGACGAGGTCCGCAACCCTCCAGCTCGGGCACGTAGGCACCGGTGCGTCGAGAGCGATCTCGCCGGCGACGCTTCGCAGCAGGGCTCCGCTCTCGGCCAGTGCGGTGATGTGCTGGCCGAGATCTAGCTGTGTTGGCATGCCGACAGCGTAAGGGAAGGTACTGACAACCGGCTTCGCGCGGAGTGCCCGACACTGAGGGAATCTGCGACGAGGCAGTTTCCGGGTTTGCCTGAGTCGAACGCTGTTCGCTGAGTAACGTGTCTCCATGGCTGTGGTTGGACGCCAGGGCAAAATTTATGAATGGATCAATGAAACTTCCGCACAGTCCGGCGCGGCCCCGTTCTCGTGTCCGGAACGGCCCCAGGCCGCGGCCACGCTAGCTGGATCGAGACGCGTCGTGCATCCCCACTCGGCGCTTCGCCAGCTACTCGACGCGGCAACGTCCGACGAGCCGGTTCAGCTCGACGTGTGGACGGCTCGTCGAATGGTTCGGCGCTATGTCTGGCTGCTGCGGCGATTGGAGCCGGCAGGCGTGACACTGACCCTCGTTGGGCGGCTTCCACCCGTGCACATTCGTGCGGGGATCAACGAGATCGGTCTTGCTGACGAACAACGCAGGAATAGCCACGAGGACAGCGCCGCGCTCATCCACGAGCTGCGCGTGTCTGCTGCGGCGACCGGGCTGGCGGAACGGGTCGGCCGGAAGCTGGTCGCCACACCACGTGGGCGATGGTTGTGCTCGCGTCCAATCGGGCTGTGGTGGCATCTCGCGCGAAGCCTCCCTGCGGAATCAGCTCATCCGCTTTCCTACGAGGCTGGCTTGGCCCTTCTCGGTCTCGTGGCGTCCGGCAGCAAGCGTGGACTTGCCGCTCGCCTTGCCGAACTCCTGGATGCGCTGGGGTGGGTGAAGGATGACGGTGCGGCGCCGACTACGTGGGACGCGGTGGACGCCGCGCTGGAGACGCATCGGGTGTTGCGGCTGATGGGGTGCCTACAGCCCATCTCCGAAGGCGCTGTCGAGGTAGCCAGGCCGACGGCCGACGGTGAGCGCTTTGCACGCGCGGCGTTGCGAATGCTGTGCAACGTCGGTTAGTGGCCAGCCCACGCCTACGTCCGCAGCGACTTGAGCAAATTCGTCAAGGCCGCCATCGTCGCCTCGACGTCGTGTGCGCGAGTGGTCGACGTCGTAAGCCACAGCGCCGCCTCGTTCATGGCCCCGGACAGCAAATGAACGAGCGGTGCGACGGGTTGCTTGCTGATCAGATCCTGTTCGATCAGCTGCGTGACGATCTCCTCGAGATGTTGCCTTGACGTGGAGGCGTCGATTTCGCGCCAGACCCCCCATCCGAGCACCGACGGTGCGTCGACCAGCATGATCTGCTGAATCCGTGGCTCGGTGCTGGCAGTCAGGAATGCCCGACATCCAGCGATGAACTGCGTCCACAGGTCAGCGTCTGGGGCCGCTGACGCCACACGGTCTGCTACCTCCTGGTGGACCTGGGTGAGGACGGCCTGGAAGAGGTCCTCCTTGCCTGCGAAGTGGTGGTAGAGAGCTCCCTTGGTGACGCCCGCTGCCGTCACGATCTGACTGAGGCTGACCTTGGCGTAGCCGTAGGTGGCAAAGAGCTCGCGGGCGTGTTCGACGAGGTTCTGCGTCGTTTCTTCACGCTGTTCTGCTTTGGTGCGAGGGCGCGTGTGCGGAGGCATGGTGCGATCGTACTAGTTGACGTACCAACGGTATGCGTCTAGTGTTTGACCAGATACATACCGACGGTATGTTAATCTCATGCTGAGGAGAGCCATGAAACTGTCCAGTTTCTATCCGGTCATCTGCACGTCGAGGGTCACGGAGACCCGGGACTTCTACACGCGTCACTTCGACTTCGAGATCGTCTTCGATGCCGGCTGGTACGTGAGCCTGCGCCGCAGCGGCGATCCGTCATACGAGCTGGCGGTGCTGGATGCAGGCCATCCGACACTTCCGGAGGCATATCGCCAGCCTGTTGCTGGTCTGCTGTTGAACTTCGAAGTCGAGGATGTCGATGCCGAGCACCGTAAGTTGGTCGACGGTGCGGGATTGGCTGAGGTGCTTCCATTGCGGACCGAGGAGTTCGGCCAGCGCCATTTCATCGTCGCTGATCCGTCAGGCGTACTCGTCGATATCATCACCGAGGTCCCGCCGTCAGGCGAGTTTGCGCAATACTTCCAGCAATGACGCCATCGTCTGCCCCGTAGACGAGCAGACTGTGGACAACTTCGGCTTGGGCCTGGCGTGACCAGATCGGAGCGCCTAAGCTTCGGTCATGCTCGACCGTGACTCGCTTACCATCAGATGGTTCCTATCATCTGTCATCATCTGGCTGCTCGTGTCCGGGTGTGCCGGCGAAAACGACGACGGGGCACCAGGAACCCTTCCAGACGCCACACCCACGGAGCCTTCTGACGAGACCACGCCAACGGATGACCCCACCAGCGAGCAGACACTCGGTGGTGACTCGACGGAGACTATCGAGCAAGAGATAACCGAGTTCTTCAAAGAGTATATAGAAACGTCTGATAAGAGCTGGGAATCCAGCAAAGCATTAGATCGTCGTCGTGATATGTTTGCCGACAGTTGTGATATATGCCTGGCTGGATATGAATTGGCGGCTGAATCTGTCGAAGACGATCTTTCGTTCGTCGGAGATCCTGGAAAAATCGTCAATATTAGTCTGACAAATTTCGACGGCGAATTAGCGTCAGTATTAATTCAAATCGATGCCCCTGCGGCGCAACTGATCGATTCTGAAGGAAATCTGGTCCGAGAGTTTCAAGCCAATATTGGAAGCCAGATTGTGTATCAGGTCCAGCGCGCATCAGGCGAGCAGTGGATCATAATAAAAGGGGACGTTCTGCAGTGAATAAGTTTATGATGCCACTGCTAATGATCTTGGTTGCATCCCTATCAGGAGGTGCACTTCCAGTCTCCGAATGTGGAACTGATCGTTATGGCGTGCCGCTGCCTTGTTCTGACCAGGGTGGTGTTGGCTACAGCTACGATGGCGAAACACAGACGTTCTACCCGAACCCCTCAGATGGTGGGGGATCAGAGCATCACGATGGAGTCGTCTGGTCGGTTCGCTACGTCGTCTTGTGTGGGTTCAACAATCCTGAGCGTCCGGTCGACGAGGTGTGTGTCGATGCCACCTGTGAGTCGGATGGCTTCTTCGGCTTCTACGCCCAGGTGTTTCGGCGACAGAGCGCTGCCGACGAGTGGGAGCCGTGGCCCGGCAGGGAAAGGGTGTGCTGGGCGTATGACGGGGGTGAGCCAATACCGCTAGAAGACGTGGAAGCGGAGATCATATCCGTGCTCGAAGAGCATTATGAGGCGATCTCTCGGCCCGAGATCGACCTTGCTCCGCCGGCGAACGCGGTGGTGAATTTGCCGGTGCTGGCAGCGACAGAAGACGCCGGATCGGTGCAGTTCGCGATCGAGAATCCGCTGCCCGGCACGGTCGAGGCATCGCCGGAGTATGACTGGAACTGGAGTGATGGCACGAGCGGCACCGGCCCGGGGCGCGGGTATGACGGGACGGACCCGATATCTCATCCAGATCATTACCCCGTTCGTGCCGTTTACAGCCGCTCCGGAGAGGCACATGTTGACCTGACGGCTACGTGGTCGATCACCTTGACGGTGGATGGGATCCCGCCGATCACAGACATCGAGCCGTTGATCTATGACGCCCGGGAAACCTTCACCGTGCATAGCGCTCGCACCGTGCTGGTCGACTGACACGCGAGGAGCAGGCCAGCTTTCACGATGTGGCGAAATGCCGGCCATCTGCCCGGGTATGCGTATCGTGCTTTGTCATGGCACGTTCTCGACGGCGGCGCTGGCCGCTTCTTGTCGGTTTCCTCCTCATCGTGGCCGTGGCTGCCGCGGCGGCGGAGCTACTCGTCCGCGGGCTGGTGGAGGACCGTATCGCCGCCCGCGTCGAATCCGAGTGGGGTGGAACCGCGGATGCTGCTGTGAGCTCTACCCTCGTCTTGCCACAGTTGCTGTCGGACGAGTTGTCTTCGGTCGAACTCGATATCCGGGACGCCGCCTACAATTCGATGACGGGCATCAGTGGGCACGCCGAGCTGGAGAACGTTCGGTGGGACGGGAACGACGTTTCGGCATCCCGCTCGCGTATGGAGATCAACGTCCCAGCTGAGGGCCTGGAACAGGCCGTGAGCGATTCGCTTCCTGTCGATCTTACTGACGTCGCCATCTCGTCGCTTCCGGAGAGCCAGCAGATGGAGCTGGCGTCGGGGCAGCAGCTAGCTGTGACCCTTCTGGTCACGCCCAGCTTGGAAGGAGACGCCGTGATCATCGAGATCGACGACGTTCAACTCGGCGGGTCACTGCCTGAGCTCGATCTGGGATTCGGTGAAGGTTCCACCTACAGCATCAGTGAGCTTTCCGACCTGCCGCTTGGCCTGTCTCCGACCGGATTGACGGTCATCGACGAAGGAGTGCTGCTCACCCTGGACTCAGGCTGAGGCCCGCTGGCCTTCCACCCCTGCGAACGACACGGTGCCCGGATGCCGGGCACCGTGTCCGATGTCGGCGTAAAGCGAGGCGGCCCGGACTACCGTTTCTCGGGCTCCGTGCCGTAGCTGACGAGCTGGTGTGCTCGCTGGTGAGAGACACCGAGGATGGACCCGATATCGCGTAACGACAGCTCCATCCGAGCGAGCTCGCGGGCAGCAGCCCGAATCTCGGTTGCCGCCGCGTGGTTCGCCCACGTCGCCATTCGGCGCAGTTCTTTCGCGCGGGAGAGCCGCCGGCGTACGGCGTCGGGGAGTACGGGGACGACCTCAACCGTGATGCTTGCCTCGGGCATGTCCGTGACGTGTGCGAGGGAACGTCGTTGCTGTTCGGCGGCCTGGTGGAGAGTGCGAGCTTGGCAGCTGACTCCTGGATACTGATCACACCGGGTCTGCCAATGACGACCTTGCCGCACGGCCGTGCTCGTGTAGTGGTGGTCGGGTAGGTTGTGTCCCACGGTCATCTGCCTCCCATCAGGTGGTGATCGAGGGGCTGCACGAAGGTGCTGTCTTCGTGCAGCCCTGCCCACGTCTGTTTGTGAGCGTTCGATCGTATGTTCGTATAATGCCACCTGGGTCTGACAGCTTCTGTTTGACCGAATTTGGCGGCGCTTCCGGCTGCCGATCTGTGTGCTCGATTCTGGAGACAGCTCTTCGAGCTGGATAGAGACACGATCCCACTGAGTACGCGGTGGTATGTGCCCGAGAATGTTCGTCAGCGGCGGTCGGAGTAGTTCAGATCAGCACCGCCGAACGGTTCCACTCCGATGCCCTTCAACGACATGGCACGGCTGATGTCACTCGGCGAGATGATGCCCACGAGACGTCCGCCGTCCATCACGAGCGCACGGCCGTCGGCGCAGCCGCCGAGTCGTCCGAGGATGTCGGACACCAGGTCGTCCGGCCGCACGATCGGAACCTCGTCGAGCGGGCACGCCGCGTCGCTGACCATGGTGTCGGCGTGCTGCTCCGGAGGCACCGCACGGATGCGGTTCAGTGTCGCCATCCCTTCCACCTCTCCGGAGGAACCGAGAAGCGGGAACGCGGAGTGGCGCCGCACCATGACCACGTCGCGGACGAAATCCGCGATGCTCTGACGAGCATCGGCCGTGTCCGGATCGGACGTCATGATGTCCCGGGCAGTGAGGTTTCCGAGAACCGCGCCCGTACGTGCGTGCTGTTCTTCGGCCGAGGCCATGGTCACGATGAACAGGCCGATCAGAACCCACCACAGGCCGCCGCCGTAGTCGCTGAACAGCGAGAAGATGCCGAGGGCGATGAGTAGCAGGCCGAATACCCGGCCAGCACGGGCTGACCAGATCTGTGCCTGCTGCCGGTCGCCCCGCCACGCCCACAGGAGGGAGCGCAAGATCCGCCCGCCGTCCAGCGGAGCCGCAGGGATCAGGTTGAACACGGCGAGCAGCACGTTGATGACGGCCAGGTAGCTCAGGACGCCGGCAACGAGGTTGGTCGCTCCGATTCCGGTGACCAGCCACGTCGCCCCGGCAAATCCGAGGCCGAGGATGAAGCTGATGGCGGGCCCGACAGCGGCAATGCGGAAGTCCGTCGCGGCGTCTCGCGCGTCGCCGCGCAACCGGGCGACCCCACCGAGCAACCACAACGTGATGCCGTCGACGGTGATGCCGTTTCGCTGCGCCACCACGGCGTGCCCTACTTCGTGCGCGAGCAACGAGAGAACGAACAGTGCGGTGGCGACGATGGCGGCGGCGATGTAGGCAACAGGCGCATGGTCGGGGAACTGAGTTGGCAGTACGCCACCGGCGAGACCGAATACAAGAAGGACGACGATGCCGAGCACGCTCCAATGCAGACCAACCCGGACGCCGGCGATGGTGCCGAGACGTACCGTCTCCGTCACGGTGCTCACCTCCTCTGGACCGATGATTCCGAACTGACGGGTTTGCGTTCCAGCTATGTGCCGGGCAGGCCCTTGTCAGCGAGCACGATCATCTGCTCGCGCAGGGCACCGGTGTCGTGGGTGTGACCGAACGGTTCCGCGTCGGTCTCGGTTCGCCGGGTTTCGGGTCGGCCAGACACCGCGCTACTGGCAGGCCCTCGGCGGTTGTGTCGACGTCGTGTACATCTGGATCTCCTCTCAGGAGGATTACCCGCCGACTGGTTCACCATTCTGTGTCGTCAACCTAAGAGAACCCGTAGAAAGTCCTGACAGTCCGGCGTGACGTCGAACTCGTCCCGAAGCCCGCAGCACACGGACCGGCCGCGTCTAGTCACATTGCGCGTTAGCGCACTCGAACGTTTCGGTGAACTGGAACGGTCGGCCGGCTACGTCGACGGAGGTGCGGAAGTCGGGCAGCGGGCCGAACCATTGCTGGTCACCCTGCGTGATACGGATCGGTTCGTCGATGGTGAGGAACTGCTCGAACTCGTCGATCGATTCCAGCAGGATATCTGGCGTGTAGAGCTCGCCCTTCTCGTGGAGGCAGTTCGGGACGGGGTCATGCTCGACGTGTGGCTCGCCGAAACTCAGCTCCACCTCTGCGCGATTGCCGTTCACCTGTCCGCGGAGCGTGACCGGCTGCTTGGCCGTCACGGTGATTGTATCGATCCGGCCGATCGCCTTTCGGGCGCATCCGAGACCGTCTTTCCAGTCCAGCTCACCTTCGCCGGTGATGGTGCCGTCGTCATGCAGCTCCATCTCGCCCTCCCAGGCGAGCTGGGTGCATTCGAGGATGACGTCGTTGAAGCAGTTGGTGTCGATCTGATCGCGCAGCGTCCAACGCCACGTCCCCTCGGGTATCGGCTCGACCAGCGGGTCGCTGACCAGCGTGTCGAGCCTGCATTGCTCGCCGGCGCCGCGCTCGAGGATCGGAGCGTCCTCGGCCTTGCCGTCGAGGGCGCCCACGTCAGGGGACAAATGCGGCCCGGTGAGCCGGTAGCTGACGCCGTCTTGTGACTCGATCAGTTCCAGTCCGAGGTCGAGGAACATGTACGTCGTCGGTAGTGCGGTGCGGGCGGCACCGATGCGTGCCTCGTCGGGCAGCTGGACCGTGGGGATGTTCTCGTAGAGGCGGTAGCCGACCAGCGCGGGCCCGTCGCCGCGATCGGCCACCGCGATAGCCAGCTCGGGCTGGCTGCGTGATCCCCAGACGACGTAGTCGTCGACCTGGTCGGCGCATTCGGGAGCCGCGCCGTCCGCGTTGACCGAGTACGACGTTGGCCCCAAGGCAGCACTCAGCCGATCCTGGATACGGGACAGCGAACCCGATGACAGACCGAAGCTGATCAGGCCGGAACCGGTCAGCTCCGACGCGGTGGAGATTCCGTAACGGCGTAGGGTCAGCTCCGGCTCGGGAAAGGCCTCCGGGTCGAAGGATGCGGTACCGGTCAACGCCTCATGGTCGGAGCACGGTACGTCCCGGGTCCTGTGCTCGGGACCGATGATGATGTCGGTGCACGGGCCGAGGTCGAGGATCTCTCCCGACACGTCCGATGTGAAGTGCACGTTGTCGACGAAGGCGTAATCGATCTTCTTCTTGCCCTGTTCCGGGTGCTCTGCCGTGCAGGCGCCGCCGAACTGTCCCTCGTACTCGGCGGGCTGTGTGTCGCGGCACATCGGATCGTGCATGTCGACTTCGTAGAAGTCGTCGTAGAAGTCCTGCATCGCCTGGTTGTACGGCTTGACCTGCTCGGTCTCCCAGTCCGTCACCTCCAGGTTGAAGTCACCGCCCAGCACCAGGGGCTGGTCGTGGCTGGCCGGTATGATGTCTTCGCGGAGCTGGGCCAGTTCGCGCTGGGCGTCGCGGGGACCGGACGGCAGGTGGACGGAGCATGCCCGCACCGGAGGGTTGGAGTCGCTGGTGATGCAGGGCACACCTTGACCGACATCCGGATAGGATTCCTCGCTGCCGGGCTGGGCGCCACCGGCGACGAACACGGCGGAACCCTGTTTCCCGAAGCCGAACCCATCGAGGCCGCAATTCAACGTCGTGTTGACCTCAAGGAAATTGCCGGCGTAGCCGAGCTCCGTGAGCTCGTCGACATAGCGCTCGAACGTGGGCTTGCAGATTTCGGTGAACGTCACGACGTCGGGCTCGTTTTCGCGGATGTAATCGAGCGTGCGCTCCGCGACGTCCCCGCCTTGGGCCCAGTTGATGTTGTAGCTCAGCACCGTCAGTTCGCGCGTTTGTGGCGACTCGGTGCTGGCACTAGGGCTGGGGCTAGGGCTGGCACTGGCACCGGGGCTGGCAGTGGCACCGGGGTTAGGGCTGGCGCTTGCGCTCGGGGTGGAGGCGGGTGCCGACGACGGATCGTCCGTCACCGATGCGTGGCCCGGCAACAGAAAAACAGCAGACAGCATGGCCGCTGCAGCAACGGCGACCAGGCGCGACGGAACGGTCATGTGTGCGATGGGGGCAAATTAATGTGCGCCTAGCCGAACGTCAAACTGGCCGTATAGGGATATATGCAGCTGGGACGCGGCTCAGCAACGGGCGGCAATCAACGCGCCAAGGTTGCCCGTCCCGGACCGGGAAGTCAGTGAATCTAGTCCGCGACCGGTGCCCTTTCCTCGGGGGCGACGGACTCGCCCATGTCGGCCGGGCTCATGACTTGGGTATTGGCCAGAACCTTCGCAACCAGTTCGTCGATCTGTGCCCGGCCTTCCACGACGGAAAGCTGCTCTTCCGTCGTGCTGGTGGCTACACGAGGCGGCGTGAGCAGGGTGCAGCAGTCCTCGTCGGGCAGCTTCGAGATCTCCGCCGTGCCGATGCGGTTCGCCTCGGCGATGATCTCTTCCTTGTCCCAGGCCACCAGCGGCCGCAGCAGGGGCAGCGTCGACGCCTGCTCCACCGTGGCCATGTTGCTGAGTGTCTGGCTGGAGACCTGCCCGAGGCTGTCCCCGGTGACCAGCGCCTCCGCCCCGAGCTCGTGTCCGAGAGTGGCGGCGGCCCGGACCATGAGCCTGCGTTGCGCCACGATCTGCAACTGTCCGGAGCCAGCGGTCGCCAGGGTTCGCTGGGCAGTTCCGATGGGGACCACGTGCACGCGCGAGTTCGGCTGGAACCGGTTGAGTTCGCGGGCCAGCGCGTATGCCTTGTAGGCGGACGACGGACCGGTGAGCGGCGCTCCCGTGAAGTGCACGAAATCACAGGCCAGACCCCGGCGCATGGCGCGGTAGGCGGCAACTGGAGAGTCGAATCCGCCGGAGAGCATGGCCAGCGCCCGGCCGGTGGACCCCACCGGCAGGCCTCCCTGGCCTCGGTGGCGTTCGACCGAAACGAACACCTCACGGTAGTCGACCTCGACGTTGACCTCGATGTCGGGCGCGTCCAGGCGCACGGGCCAATCCATCTCGCGGCGAATCCGGTCGCCGAGCTGCACGGCGATCTGGTCGGAGGTGAGCGGAAATTTCTTGCTCCGCCGGCGAGCGCGGACGGCGAACGTTGGCGGCTCTGCCGTGGTGTCGGTGTGCTCGATGTGTTCATGCAGGAGCTGGAGGGCAGCGGAGATCATCGCGTCGGGGGTCTTGGAGACACGAAGCGCCGGCTGCACCACGCTGATGCCGATGACCTCACATAGCCGCCTGATGAGCTCGTCGTGCGGAAGCCGGGACAAGACCGCGAGGACGTTGCCCCGCTGCAAGATTCGCGGATCGTCCTCGCCGCCGCCGAGCGCGTGCGTCACGTTGTGCAGGAGGTGCCGTTCGAATGCGCCTCGATTGCGGCCCTTCAAGACCAGCTCTCCGTACTTCAGCAATACGCATCGCTGGGGCGTCATCGGTTTCACCTCCTGCCATTAACCACTCTGATACAACGTATGCGGCACCACAGCAGCCCGCGAAACAATAACGCGGCCGGGCATGGTTCGATTCCATCATGCGCAGCGCGGATCGGACGACGACGGACCACGTCACGGGCGAAACGCCGCGTCGGGAAACTGCGGTGGGAGCGAACGCTTGTTCAGTACTTTCGACCAGACAGGAGGCTCGGCATGGCATCGAACGATCCGGCGCTGTATCCCCCGATCGAGCCGTATCGCCACGGTTGGCTCGACGTCGGTGACGGAAACCTCGTCTATTGGGAAGAATGCGGAAATCCCCGAGGTAAGCCTGCTCTCTTCCTGCACGGGGGACCGGGAAGCGGGAGCAATGCAGGTATGCGCCGGTACTTCGACCCGGCGGCGTACCGCGTCGTTCTGTTCGATCAGCGAAACTGCGGGCGGAGCACGCCGCACGCCAGTGACCCGGCAACGGACCTGACGTCGAATACGACCGGAAACCTCCTGGCCGACATCGAACAGCTACGTGAACACCTCGGGATCGAACGGTGGCTCGTCTTCGGCGGCTCGTGGGGGTCGGTGCTGGGCTTGGTCTATGCCGAGCGATTCCCGCAACGTGTGAGCGAGATGGTCCTCATGGCGCTGGCCACCGGGAGGCGCGTCGAGACGGACTTGCTGACACGCGGACTCGGGGCACTGTTTCCGGAGGCGTGGGAACGGTTCTGTGACATGCTTCCGGAAGCGCAACGCGACGGCGACCTCGCCGACGCCTACCACCGCCTCCTCTCCGATCCCGACCCCGCCGTGCGGGACCGGGCGGCGCGCCGCTGGTGCGAATGGGAGGACGCGATCGTTCCGACAGCTCCCGGCCCTAACCCCCGTTTCGACGATCCCGCCTTCCGCATGGCGTTCGCACGGCTGGTCACGCACTACTGGCGGCATGGGTCGTGGTTGGAGGAAGGCGAGGTGCTGCAGAACGCCGGGCGTCTCGAGGGTATCCCCGGCATTCTCGTGCAGGGCAGCCTGGACTTGGGAAATCTCGTCGGCACGCCGTGGGAGCTGGCGCACGCCTGGCCCGGCAGCGAGCTCGTGTTGATCGACGAAGCGGGGCACGGAGCGAGCGATCCGGGCATGGCCGAAGCTCTCGTCGGTGCGACCGATCGCCTGGCGGCACGGGCATAGGTCACGAGGACGCCCCGGGTGCGGGCGCGACGACGTCGAGTGCTCGGCGAGGTCGAGCCGTCACTGTCTCCTGGCTCGCACTGGTGCGGTCAGCGGGCGGCCGAAGATGAGATGCGTCTGGCAATGGCCGACTTCCGGGCGCGTCGCGAGATGGTCGACGATGATTCGCTGCAGGTCGGTGCTGTTGGCGACCGCCACGTGGAGGAAGTAGTCTTCCGGGCCAGACACGTTGTACAGGGCGATCGTCTCGGGCAGGGCGAGGACGGCCGAGGTGAACACGTCCACCAGATCTCGGCTGTGCGGCCGTAGTTGCACGGCGATAATCGCCTGCAGGCCGCGCCCGACGGCTGCCGGATCGACCACGGCACGCACACCAGTGATCACGCCGGTGCGGCGCAGCCGTCGCACCCGCTCGTGACACGAGGACGTCGGCAGGCCGACGCGCTCGGCGAGGGCTTTGTTGGTGATCGACGCATCGTCCTGAAGGATGGCCAAAATCCGCCAGTCGACCGGATCCAGATCTGGATATTCTGTCATTCCTCGGATGCTATCCGGCGACGCTTGCAAAGTTCCGGACAGTGGCGAACTGTATGCGCAATAGCTGGCATGCGATGGCGTCAGAAGCGGGGAGGGAGCGATGCTGCCCGAACATTGGCCAGCATTCCTCGTGGTGCTCCTGGTGGTGCTCTGCACGCCGGGCCCGGACTTCGTCGTCGTGCTGCGGTATTCGCTGTTGGGTACCCGTGCCGGCTACCGTGCCGTAGCCGGCATCGTCGGCGGCCTCTCACTGCACACGATCGTGGCCGCCGTCGGTCTAGCCGCGTTGATTGCCGCGCGGCCATGGCTGCTGGACACGCTCCGGCTCGCGGGCGCGGCCTTCCTCGCGTGGCTGGGGACGGCGGCGTTGCGCGCGTGCCTGGCGCGATCCCGTCACCACATCCCGCATGGCGTTGGTGACCGCGTACCCGCCAGCAACGGCGCAGCGAGCTCGGAGCCCGGGACAATCGACGGCCATCCCTTCCGGGACGGGATGGCTACCAACGCCCTCAACCCCAAGGCGCTCCTGTTCTTCATCGGGCTCTTGCCACAGTTCGTCTCGGCATCGGGCCACGTCACCGTCCAGACGCTGATTCTGACGGCGACGACCATGGTGACCTCGGCGCTGTGGTGGATCGGGATCGTCCAGCTCGGGAGCCGCGCCGCCCGGTGGCTGAGCAGCGTGCGGGCGCGCAGGATCATGGATGCCGTGTCGGGCATCGCATTCCTGGGATTCGCCGTCTGGGTGGCGCTTCCGCCCGTCATCGCCGTCGTCGGGTGATCCCCGACGAAGCAGGAGGTTGTCCCGGCTGTGCATTGTCGGCTCCGTGATAATGGTACTCGTACGCGCCGACTGTGGAAGGGCTGACGTGAGCGCCGATTTTCCGCAAGGTCCGATCATCGGGCCGGCAGCCGACGGGCACCTGCATGTGATGACGCAGAATCTCCGGTATCCGGCGCCGGATCCCGGACATCTGTGGGAGCAGCGTCGTCCCGTCATGGCCGCGCTGCTGGATCGGGAACGGCCGTGCGTCCTCGGTACGCAAGAAGGGCACCTGAACCAGATCCGGGATATCGCCGCCGACCTGCCAGGCGGGTACGAGTGGATCGGTGAGGGGCGGGAAGGTGGCGGTCGGGGCGAGCACATGGCGATCTTCTACGACTCCCGGCACCTGGCGCCTCGCGAGCACGGACACGTCTGGCTGTCCGACACGCCGCATGTGCCCGGCTCGACGACGTGGGGCAATGCCGCCCCGCGGATGGCCACGTGGGTGCGATTCGCCGACACTCGATCCGCCGGCACGAGCACAAGTACGAGCGCCGGTACGGCCAGCGGCGCCCGTACCCGCACCGAAACCGGCATGGCGGCGGAATTCGTCGTCGTCAATACGCACCTGGACAACCATTCGGCGACTGCCCGGATCCGCGGCGCCACGTTCCTCGCGCGCATGGTCGAGTCGTTCGGTGCCACACCGGTGATCGTGACCGGCGACTTCAACACGGCTGCGGAGTCCAGCGAGCCCTACCGGGTTCTCGTCGCCGACACGGAGCTGTCCGATACGTGGCTCGCGGCCAAGGACCAGCGCACGCCCGCGTATGCGACGTTTGCGGGGTATAAGGAACCCGCCGTCGGTGGCGTCCGCATCGACTGGATCCTCACCACTGCGGGCATCACCGTGGAGGCAGCCGCCATCAATCCCTTCGCGGCTGGTGGGCAGTTCCCGTCGGATCACCTCGGGGTGCAGGCACTGCTCACGCTCCCTCACCGCTGATCATGAACACTAGTGGTTCTATGTAGTCGGTTAGTGTTCATGATCAGCGGGTTAGTTGGTGAGGATGTAGCCGGTGATCACCGTTCCGAGGGCCAGCACCACGATGCCCGCCAGGGCGAAGATCCAGAACAGTGGGCGGGCGCCGTCACCGACGAGCAGCATGCGGTAGGGATCATTCGGGTGGTAACGCACGCGCACGTGCTCGCCGGTATGCGCGCGCCGCGCCACGCGTCCCCGCTGGGAGGCGGTCTCGATCTCGTGTCCGGTGTGCACGGAGAAACGGACGACGGGATGGTGCAGGGTCATGCCTTCCCGCGTGCTCGAGGTCGTCTCGCCGACGACGGTTCCCTCGGCGACGACGCCCCGTCGGCGAAGCTCCCACACCCGGCTGATGCCGTATCCGCCCACTCCGAGTAGCGCGGCTCCGAGAACGAAGGGTGCGAGAAGCGGCGCCACATTCTCGATGGTCTCGGTGGAGGCGGTGACCATCGCCACAGCCGCGGCCAGCAGCACGATGCCGATCACCAGGAACAGGCGCAGCGTGGCCAGGCCGTGCCCGACGATCGCCACTTCGGAAGGATTGGCGGGGTTGTAATAGACGGTCATGACACGTCCGGGGATGGCGGAGCTGACGTTCGAGCTCACTGCCGACCTGGTGCGTATGGTTTCACCGTCGGCCGTGGTGAATTCCACGATCGGTGTTTGCACGAGGCCACGGTCGTTCGTCGACACAGACCATGGACGCTTGGTGGGCTGGCCCGGATCTTGTGATCTGTTGCGAGCTCCGACGCCGCCGCCGGTGCCGTGGAAGTGCTCGTCCTGATCGACGACCTGGGCGAGCGTCCTTTTGCCATTGCTCCGCAGCGCTCGTTCCCGCAGGAGCCGGTAGCCGGCGGCGACGGTGAAAACCACGCCCATGCCCGCCACCACCATGACAGCCTGCCACGGCATCTCCCGTACCTCCCCGTGATCATGAACACTAGTAGACCAATGTAGCCGGTTAGTGTTCACGATCATGTCGGCCTGTCTGCCAGCATCGCCGACGAGCCGTCCTGCTCGCCGTCCCGTAACCGGGGCAGGCACTAGCCGCCACGGCGGCTGGAGTTTCTAGCTCGTCCGGACCGCTTGTGCCCGGATCTCGATCTGGATCTTCTGTGACACCAGCCAGCCACCGGCTTCGAGGGCGACGTTCCAGGTCATGTCGTAATCTTCGCGATCGATTTCCCCGTTCGCGCTGAGTGCCAGCCGCTCGCCGCCCCACGGGTCGGGTGTGACGCCGTCGATGGTGAGGTGCAGCGTCACCGGCCGGGTGATGCTCTTGATGGTGAGATCGCCGATCACGGTGAAGCGCCCGGCTCCGCGCCGGCGCCGGACCAATCTGCCGTCCACCATTGCCCATTTCGCATCCGAATCGGCGACGATCTCCCGGGATGTAAACGTCATGGTGGGAAACAGGTCGACGTCCAGAAAATCGGCGCTGCGAAGGTGCGCGTCACGATCATCCGCACCTGTCACGATGCTGGCCGTGCTGATCACAGCACTCGCCCGGGACCGGAGAGGATCATCAGCCACGTCGATACGACCCTCGACCTGTTCGAAGCGGCCTCGAACTTGGGTGACCATGAGGTGTCGTGCGACGAACCCGACGGTCGTGTGTGCGGCGTCGATGGTGAAGGTTCCGGGCGTGGGCAGCGAAATGCCATTCCACGTGCGT
This sequence comes from Phytoactinopolyspora halophila, assembly GCF_003287285.1. Taxonomy (GTDB): domain Bacteria; phylum Actinomycetota; class Actinomycetes; order Jiangellales; family Jiangellaceae; genus Phytoactinopolyspora_A; species Phytoactinopolyspora_A halophila. Next base: position 77,045 of record NZ_QMIG01000006.1, on the reverse strand, counting down.
ACGCCAACAGGCTCGAGCATTGAATCCCCCGTGCGATGTGTGAGTGCTCCCCCGCCCCCTTGCGGAGATGTTGGATATGCGTGAATGCATATGGCAATTCCGCAGGAATCATAGCGAATGGTGCCAAATCGGCCCAGGAGATTCCGATCCGTCCCGGCGTGATCTCATTCTCTGTGGTGGCTCTTTGTCATCACGACGTCTCCTGTGGAGACGCCGCGAAAGAACGAATTCGCATTCCGTCAAACGTAATCTTGCATATCGCGTCCGCGAGTTCCGTGCAGTCGATACCGCGTTGCGGGCGATACCACTCGATCAACGAGTTGACGAGTCCGAACAACAGGCGTGCGGTGAGGGCGGGGTCGATGTCTGGCCGGATGTCGCCCTCGGCCTCGGCATCCTTCACCAGGTCTGCGACGAATCGATCGAACTCGCGCCGCCGTGCCAGAGCGTCTCGCTCGACCTCGGTGTTGCCATGCACGCGCAGCAGTAGTGTGACGAACGGCAAGCGATCGACGAGTACGTGGACGCTGCCCCGCACCAGGTGTTCGAGCCGGTCGATCGCCGGCCCCGGCATCGTGCGGACCTCCTCGGCGACGTCGAACAGCCCGCCGATGGCGCGATCGACCGCGAGCCGAAGAAGTTCCTGCTTGCTGGGCACGTGGTGGTAGATGGCCGATTTCGTGATGCCGAGCCGCCGGGAGAGATCTTCCATGCTGGTGCCGTCGTAACCGCGCTCGTTGAACAGCTCGACGGCGACGTGCAGCAACGACTCGAGATCGTATCCGGGCCTGCCGCGGCGACCTGGCTGAGCTGGTCGCGATGACCGGGATGGCTGCGGCGGATCGGTGACGGTCATGGGTCCGAGTATGGCAATCCGTTCACGATTCGGCGCGTCGATCTTTGATCCGTCGCAGCTTGCCCATCGAGCGTTCGAGCGTGTCGGGGTCCACGACGTCGGCGTCCACGGTCACCCCGATCTGGTCTTTAACGGCCCGGACCACCTCGGACGCCGCGTCTGCTCGGCGGTCGGTTGTGGATCCGGGCTCGGCCTCGACCATCACCGTCATGTGATCCATCCGGTCCTGGCGGGTCAGGACGAGCTGGAAGTGCGGAGCAAGTCCATCGACACCGAGAACGATCTCCTCGACCTGCGTGGGGAACAGGTTCACGCCACGCAGGATGATCATGTCGTCGCTGCGTCCGGTGATCTTCTCCATCCGCCGGAACGCGGGGCGTGCCGTGCCGGGCAACAGCCGCGTGAGATCGCGGGTGCGGTACCGGATCACCGGCATGGCCTGCTTCGTCAACGAGGTGAAGACCAGCTCCCCACTCTCTCCGTCGGAGCGAACGTCCTCACCGAGCGGGTCGACGACCTCGGGGTAGAAGTGGTCCTCCCAGATGTGCAGGCCGTCCTTCGTCTCGACACATTCCTGGGCGACGCCGGGACCGGTCACCTCGGACAGCCCGTAGATGTCGACCGCATCGAGCCGTGCGCGTTCTTCGATCTCCGCGCGCATGGATTCCGTCCACGGTTCCGCGCCGAAAATGCCCACCTGCAACGACGATTCGCGCGGGTCGAGGCCCTGGCGCTCGAACTCGTCGAGCAGGGTGAGCATGTAGCTCGGGGTGATCATGATGATCTCCGGCCGGAAGTCGTTGATCAACTGCACCTGGCGAGCCGTCATTCCGCCGGACGCGGGAACGACGGTGCACCCGAGCTTCTCGGCCCCGTCATGGGCGCCGAGCCCGCCGGTGAACAGGCCATAGCCATAGGAAACGTGCACGATGTGTCCGGGCCGGCCACCGGCGGCGCGGATCGATCGCGCCATGACGTCCGCCCACATGTCGAGGTCTTGCGCCGTGTACCCGACGACGGTCGGCTTTCCGGTGGTGCCGCTGGAGGCGTGGATGCGATTGACGTCGGTGCGCGGCACGGCGAACATCCCGAACGGGTAATTCTCGCGCAGGTCGTCCTTCGTGGTGAACGGGAATGCCGCGAGGTCCTCGAGACTCTTGCAATCGCTGGGATGCACGCCGGCCTCGTCGAACGTGCGCCGATAGTGGGGCACGTTGTCGTACGCGTGTCGCAGTGTTTGCTGGAGGCGTTCGAGTTGGAGCTCGCGCATCTGTTCGGGGTCAAGCCGCTCGGCGGTGTCCCACCACTCGTGCGTGTCGGCGCTGCCCGGCGAGCCCGTTCCAGCCGATCCGGCGCCTGCGGCGGAGCTGGTCATGCCTCATCACCCTCTCGCTCGATGGTGCGGCTGCGCCCGCGGAATTCGAGAACGACGTCTCTCCCGGCGGCCGTCTCGCGGTACACGGTCACGTCGTAGATGCCGTTTCGCCCATAACGGGTGCGCTCGTGCGCGACGGCTGTGAGCTGGTCGCCGAGACGCGCGGATGCGACGAACGAGACCTCGGCGCCTGCGGCGACGGTGACGGGGCCGTAGCTGTTGCATGCACATGCGAACGCGGTATCTGCGAGCAGGAACAGGTAGCCGCCGTGCGCGACGTCGTGGCCGTTTACCATCGTCGCCGTGACCGTCATAGTGGCGGTTGCCGCACCGGGACCGACATCGACCAGCTCGATGCCGAGGGTGCTCGACGCGGCGTCCGCGTCGAGCATGGCCCGCGCTGGATTCCTGCCGTCCCGGGGCGCCGATGCCACGAATGCCCTCCGCCTTGCTTACTGACCGAATGGACGGTTAATAATGTGGTGCCAAGTAAAGGCAGCACATCTGCCGATGTCAAGAGGAGCGGCCCATGCCTGAGGTGTATCTCGTTGCCGGTGTCCGCACACCACAGGGGCGATATGGAGGCGTGCTTGCCGGAGTCCGCCCGGACGATCTCGCCGCGCTCGTTGTCGGCGAGTCGATCCGGCGCTCCGACGCCCCCGCCGAGGCGGTCGACGAGGTGATCCTCGGTGCGGCCAACCAGGCGGGCGAAGACAACCGCAACGTGGCACGGATGGCGGTGCTGCTCGCCGGCCTTCCCGACGACGTGCCCGGGTACACGGTGAACCGGCTGTGCGCCAGCGGCCTGACGTCGGCAGCGTCGGCGGCGCAGAGCATCCGGGCAGGCGAGGCCGACGTCGTCGTTGCCGGGGGAGTGGAATCGATGACGCGGGCACCGTGGGTGATGGCCAAGCCAGGCACCCCGTGGGCGCGGCCGGGCGAAGTCAGCGACACGTCGCTGGGGTGGCGCTTCACCAACCCGGTGTTCGCCGATGCGGACCGCGCTGTTCCGGATAGTGCGGGGCCCGAAACCCGGAAGGTCACGCTGTCGATGGGCGAGACCGCGGAAGAGGTGGCTGCGCTCGACGGTGTGCAGCGCGAGGAGTCCGACGAATTCGCGTTGCGCAGTCACCAGCGTGCCCTGGCCGCCACCGACGCGGGACGCTTCGCGTCCGAGATCGTCCCGGTCTCGACGAAGGACGGCGAGATCAGCGTGGACGAGGGGCCGCGCAGGACCACGACGATGGAGAAGCTCGCCGCGCTGCGGCCGGTGTTCCGTCGCGACGGGATCGTCACCGCCGGCTCGTCGTCGGCACTCGCCGACGGCGCCGCGGCCGTGGTGCTGGCGAGCGAGGAGGCGGTGCGGCGCTACGGCCTGACACCGCGGGCGCGGGTCGTGCGTGGCACGAGTGCCGGGGTGCCACCCCACCTGATGGGGCTGGGACCGGTGCCGGCCACCGAGAAATTGCTCGCCCGGACCGGCCTGGGTATCAGTGATGTTGACGCCATCGAGCTCAACGAGGCGTTCGCGGCGCAGAGTCTCGCGGTAATCAAGCGTCTCGGCCTCGACGATGAGAAGGTGAACGCCGACGGCGGCGCCATCGCCCTGGGCCATCCCCTCGGTTGTTCGGGCGCACGGATCCTCGTGACGCTTCTCGGCCGGATGGAGCGCGAGGACGCTCACCGGGGTCTTGCCACCCTGTGCGTCGGTGTGGGACAGGGTGTGTCGATGCTCGTGGAAGCGGCCTGACACGCCACGCGGCGGAGGCGTCGGGGGAGTGACGAGCTGGAGGCGACGATGCCGGAGGAGAGGATGTCAGACGAAACCGGCGCGGCAGAGACCTCGGCACCGGCAACGGCTGCGGTGATCGGCGGCGGCACGATGGGCGCGGGCATCGCGCACGTCCTGGCTGCAGCGCGCACCGACGTCGTGGTGGTCGAGAGCGAAGCGACCCAGGTCGATGCGGCCCGGAACCGGATCGTGACCAGCTTGGGACGCGCGGTCGAACGCGGCAAGCTGGATCAGGATCCGCACGAGGTGCTCGCACGGATCCGGTTCGCGAGCGACGTGCACGAGATCGACCGGGCCACGGATGTCGTGATCGAGGCCGTGCCGGAGAAACCCGACCTCAAGGTCGCCGTGCTGGCGGCAGCCGAGCAGGCGACCGACTCGTCGACGGTGCTCGCCAGCAACACCAGCTCGCTGTCGATCACCGAACTCGGCGCGGCGCTCGACGACCCGTCGCGCTTCCTCGGCATGCATTTCTTCAACCCGGTACCCGCCTCCAAGCTGGTCGAGATCGTCGTCGCTGAGCCGACGGCTGCCTGGGCTCGCGACCAGGCCGTGTCCTGGGTGCGGGCACTCGACAAGACCGACGTCGTCGTCCGCGATTCCCCAGGTTTCGCCACCAGCAGGCTTGGCGTCACGCTCGGGCTGGAAGCCATCCGCATGCTCGAAGACGGCGTGGCCGATGCGGAAGCCATCGACAACGCCATGGAGCTCGGATACCGCCACCCGATGGGCCCGCTGCGCTTGAGTGATCTGGTGGGCCTGGACGTGCGCCTCGCCGTCGCGGAGTATTTGCAGTCGACGCTGGGCGAGCGCTTCGCTCCGCCGCAACTGCTGCGAGACAAGGTGGGCCGGGGCGAGCTGGGACGCAAGTCTGGCCAGGGCTTCTATACCTGGTCCTGACCCCAGCTCCGGGCCCGTGGCCTCGTTGTCGTCTCGAGGTCGGACGTGATCAACCACTCGCGGAATCATCGGAATTCGTCTTCAGCGGGCGCCTTGTGGCGACGGCTGGTGGCCATGGCGATGCCTGTAGCACTCCTTCTGCCAGGGAGCGAGTGGCGAGTTCAACCCGGTTGCGGGCTCCTGTTCGTCGGAGCATGGCTCGAACGTGGTACGCGATGGTGTCGACGCTCAGGTACAGCTTGGTTGCGATCTCTGCGTTGGAGTCGCCGGTTGCGAGTAGGGCAAGAATGTCGAGTTCGCGGGATGTGAACTGGGACGTTGGGTGGACGGTTCGCACGCGCGTCCCCTCCGTCGAGATCTTTCCGCATGGCCTCTGGCAACTAGCGTTGATCTTAACGACGAGCTTGACCATGAGATGGAGTGACGGTTTTCGGTCGCTGACGCGTGCCGCCGCTCGATACAGATCTCGTTGATCTGCGGCACCTTCTCGGCATCGCAGTAGTTCGTCGGGGTCTCGGTTCGCGAACAGCCAGCTCGTGGGTTGCGTAGCGGGTTCATCTGGGTTACTAATAATAGTGTTAGTAACCCAGTTACTAACACCTAACGTGTGGTACTGGCGCGGCGAAGGGTTACCGGTGAGCTTGAAGTTCGAGCTGTTGGGCTTGATCCGTGATCGAGCCAGTCATGGGTATGAGGTGAAGACACGGTATGACGAGTTGCTGGACCCGACCCGGTTGGTGCAAGCGCCGCAGGTGTATTCCACGTTGAAGCGGCTGGAACGCGACGGGCTGGTGCGCGTGGCGCAGGTTGATCAGGAGTCAGGTCCGGAGCGGCGCACGTTTGAGATCACCGGTGAAGGCGAGCGTGAGCTGGACGAGTGGCTGTGGGGGCCGGTTGAGCCGGAGCCGCGACTGCACACGGTGCTGTATACGAAGGTGGTGCTGGCGCTGCTCGCGGGTCGTTCGGTGGAGCAGATGCTGGATGTGCAGCGGGAGGCACATCTGGGTCGGATGCGCGAGCTGACCGGCCTGCGCCAGAGCGGTGATACCGCCCGCGCGGTGTTGGCGGAGTACGCGTTGTTTCATCTGGAGGCGGACCTGCGATGGTTGGAGTTTACTGCGGCGCGTGTCGACGATATTCAGGTCGAGCTCAACCGACATGTGAATAGCGCCCGGAGGCTGTCATGACGTCGATGGAGGCTTCGCCGGCGTTCGTCCGCGCTGATGAGTCTTGCCCAGGCAAACGAGGGTTGTTGCGGGCCTCGGATGTGACGAAATCGTTCGGTCCTACAGTCGCGCTGCATGGCGGCGAGTTGTGTGTAAGTGCTGGCGAAATCGTCGCGGTGATGGGGCCGAGCGGTTCCGGTAAGTCGACCTTGTTGCATTGCCTGGCCGGAGTGTTGCTGCCGGATCAGGGGCTTGTGGAGTACGACGGGCAGCGACTGGATGCGATGAGTGACGCCGAGCGGAGCCGGCTGCGTCGTACGGACTTCGGGTTCGTGTATCAGTTCGGGCAATTGGTGCCGGAGCTGACGGCAGTCGAGAATACGGCGTTGCCGCTGTTGCTGGAACGTCGCCGTCGGCGTGAGGCGGTTGCTGTCGCGCAGGCGTGGCTGGAGACGTTCGGGTTGGCCGGGCTGGAGAAGCGACGTCCTGGCGAGTTGTCTGGAGGTGAGGCGCAGCGTGTCGCAGTCGCCCGGGCCTTGGTGACGGATCCGCGGGTGATCTTCGCCGATGAGCCGACCGGGTCATTGGATTCGGCGGCGGGTGTGGCGGTACTGGACGAGTTCACCGGCGCCGTCCGTTCTCGTGGTGTGGCCGTGGTGCTAGTGACTCACGATGCTCGAGTGGCCGCGTATGCCGAACGTACCGTCTTGGTGCGTGACGGCATGGTCACCTCGCCGGATACAGCGCGCACGGTACGGGCCTCATGATTCGCTTGGGGATGCGCCTGGCAGTGGCAGGTGGCCGGACCGCGTGGGGCCTGGCCGCTGTCACCACGGCTGCGGTGGCCGTTGGCACGGCTTTGTTGCTGTTGGCGTTGAGCGCGGTACCGGCCATGCAGGCACGCGCGGATCGCACGGCGTGGATGGACTCCTACGACTGGGCGAAAGAGGCGGACGACTCCGAGTCGTACACGCTGGTCGATGTCGTTGAAGACAATTACCACCAGGCCGACATCGACGTCGTCAGCATGGCCGGGGTTGGGACCGACGCACCCGTACCTCCCGGCATCGACTCATTGCCTCGCGAGGGCGAGGTAGTTGTGTCACCGGCGTTAGCGGAACTGATGATGCGCGCTCCGGTGCTCGGGGATCGCTATGGCGACGTCGTGGGCGAAGTCGGCGACGACGCGCTGGCTGGGCCGGACCACCTGCTGGCAATTCGTGGAGTAAGCAGCGATGAGGCCAGACTATTCGGTCTCCCGGTGGTCGAGTTCGATCATCACGGCGAGGTGGTCCAGCTAGAAGGCGTTTTACGGTTGTTGATCGTACTCGGCGGCGTGGCCTTGCTCGCACCGATCGCGCTGTTCGTGGCAATGATCACCCGACTGTCCGCTGCCAGCAGGGACCGCCGGTTGGCCGCACTCCGGTTGGCCGGAGCTACGGCCCGGCAGGTTCGCCAGCTCGCCATGGTCGAAACGCTGATCGCCGGCGCGGGTGGGCTCGTCCTCGGCGTGGGCCTGTTCTTCACTGCACGCCCACTAGCTGCGCACATCACCTACGATGGCGGGCGATGGTTCCCCACTGACCTTGATCCGAGTGTCGCTGGGTACATAATTGTTGTGGTCGGCGTGCCTGCTGTGACGGCGACCGCGAGCCAGGTCGCTCTTGCCAGGGTGGCCCGTTCACCGTTAATGGTCAGCCGTCGTGCCGATCGCAAGCCCGTGACGGCCTACCGGGTCATTCCCCTGGCCGTGGCCGTGCTGGGACTCGGTCTTCTACTCACGACCGGTACTGCGCAGGACATAGCCGGTAGTCGTGGAGAGATCACCGCCGCCGCTTTTCTGATCCTGCTGCTAGCACTCACGTTGGCGGGGCCGTGGTTCACCCGGGGTGTCGGTCTGCTGATGACGCGCTCTTCCAAGCCGGCGTTGCTACTAGCCGGGCGCAGGCTCTCCAACGATCCTCGTGCCGGGTTCCGCGCCGTAGGCGGTGTGATTCTCACAGTGTTGATCACGACGATGTTCGTCGCCACGACCCCTGCTGCGGCAGCGTCCCTTCGCGACACGGAGGTCATCGGCCAGCGCACCGGCACCGTCCACGTATCCCTTCCGACCAGCACCATTGCCGAAACTGAGGTGACGATCGACGAGCTCGAGTCCGTCGACGGCGTTGATTCTCCGACGCCGGTCTACGAGGCGCTGGCCCAGACCGGGCAGGATGCGGTCAAGGTCTGGATTGGTGACTGTTCTGCCGTCGTTGCCGCCGGACGGCTCGACGGTGTCCCGTGTGACCAGGCATCGGTCATTGTTGCTGACGATCAACGTGAGCTGATCGATAACCCGGATGGCGTGGTCGAGCTGCACAGCCTCTCTCCTGCCACGCCCGTCTCAAACACCACAGCGCCAGATGAGGATCAGATCGAGACGGCTACGGTCCGGGTCGACGACGCCGCGATCATGCCTTCCCACGAGGGAGTGGACATGCCCGCAGTGATCGTCACCCCAGATGCACTTGGCTCCGTCCTTCCGCAGCTGCGACCCACGTTGCTCCTTGCTCGTTATCACTCCGTCGACGCCTTGGAAGCTGTCCGCACTACCGTTCTGCGACGGGCGCCCGATGCTGACGTATCCACGCGCGAAACCTCTTACGAGGGATTCAGTGGCAGCGTGCGACAGCTGTACCAAACCCTCACCATTGCCACGGTGGCGGTCTTCCTTGTCGCGGGGTGTGGACTCATCGTCGCCGTCACCATTGGCCTACTCGAACGGCGGCGTCCTTTCGCGTTGCTGCGTGCAGCCGGCACGCCACTGCCCACCCTGCGACGCACCTTGTTTCTCGAAGCCGCTGCGCCACTCACCGTGATGTCCGTGATATCTGCACTGCTCGGCATTATCATCGGGCACTTTATCGTCGACGCGGGTGGCAACCTCGCGTCCCTGCCATGGGGGCATCTCCTGCTCCCCGTTCTTGCTGGCCTCGTCTTCACGATGACCGTTGTTGGAATAGCCCTACCAGCCGTCAACAAAATAACGGCTGTCGAACAAACTCGCTTCGAATAGCTCCACATGTCGGAGTTGTTGGCGGGGTCACCGCATAACTCCGGAGAGTGCGGGGTGACTTCGACCCTCAGGCGTGCGCTTATCCGCCGATCCGGCGGTATTTCCGCACGTGTGAATATCGAAGTGCCGGCCGGGCCGACCCGGCTACAGCCGCTCGATGATGGTCGCGTTGGCCATGCCGCCGCCCTCGCACATGGTCTGCAGGCCGTACCGGCCGCTGGTGCGTTCGAGGTGATTGACCAGGGTGGTGAGCAGCTTGGTGCCGGAGGCGCCGAGCGGGTGGCCGAGGGCGATGGCGCCGCCGCGCGGGTTGAGCCGCTCCGGGTCGGTGCCGAACTCGTGTTGCCATGCCAGGGGCACGGGTGCGAACGCCTCGTTGACCTCGTACGCGTCGATGTCGTGGATGTCCAGACCGCAACGGTCGAGGATCTTGTGTGTGGCCGGGATGATGCCGGTCAGCATCGTGATCGGATCGCTGCCGGTCACGGCGAACGCGTGGAACCGTGCCCGCGGGCGCAGCCCCAGCTGGGTGGCGCGCTCCTCGCTCATGATGAGCGCCGCCGACGCGCCGTCGGTGAGGGGTGATGAGTTCCCCGGCGTGATCGACCAGGAGATCTCCGGGAACCGTTCGGCGATCGCGGCGTCGGTGAACGCTGGCTCCAGTTCGGCCAGGCGCTCGACTGTTGTGGATGGCCGTACGGACTCGTCGATGGCGTGCCCGTCGACGGCGACGATCTCGTCGGCGAACCAGCCCGCTTCGGTGGCCTTCGCAGCGCGCTGGTGTGAACGTGCGGCGAAGGCGTCGAGCTCGTCCCGGACCATCTTCCACCGGGCGGCGATGAGTTCGGCGCTGATGCCCTGCTGAACCAGGCCCTCCGGGTAGCGGGCGGCGAGCGGCGCGTAGGGGTCCTGGCCCTGCATGTTGCTGAACATCGGGATCCGGCTCATGGACTCCACGCCGGAGGCGATGACGGCGTCGTACGCACCGGCCATGACTCCTTGTGCGGCGAAATGCGCTGCCTGCTGGCTGGATCCGCACTGGCGGTCGATCGTGGTGCCGGGTACGGACTCGGGCAGACCTGCGGCGAGGAGCGCGTTCCGGGCGATGTTGAACGACTGCTCGCCGACCTGGGATACGCAGCCGGTCAGGACGTCGTCAATGGCTGCGGGGTCGACGTCGTTGCGTGCGATCAGGGAGCGCAGGACCGAGGCGAGCAATTCGGTGGGGTGTACGCCGGAGAGCGCCCCACCGGCCTTTCCCTTCCCGGAGGCGGTACGGATGACGTCGACGATCACGGCACTGCGCATGGCGGGACTCCTGGTGTCGGCGGGCTGGGATGAGTCGCTGCGGTTCGTGATGGGGGTTTCTTCGAAAGCTAGCCGACGGACACCGGGCGGAACAACACAGCGCGGTCGGGTATGACGATGCGGATGTGCCGGACCGCGCGGGAGCGAGCCGTCGTTCGTGCCGAATCTTTTCGTCGTGATGGTGGCTGCGTTACCATTAATTCCTGAACGTTCGGTCGGTAATTCGGCCCGGTGGGATCCCGAGCGACGAGGAGGTCGGCCGCCAGATGAGCGCATTACGCAGTTACGTCCGTGGCCAATGGCACACGCCACCCGACGAGGGCGCTCCCTTGCACGATGCGGTGACCGGCGAGGAGGTAGCTCGCGTATCGTCGGCCGGCATCGACATGGCGGCAGCCCTGGACTATGGACGGCGGATCGGCGGCCCGCCGGTACGTGAGCTGACGTTTCACGAGCGGGCGCTCTTGCTGAAGCAGCTGGCCCTGCATTTGCAGGAGCACCGCGAGGAGCTCTACGAGCTCTCTTACCACTCTGGAGCCACTCGCTACGATGCGAAGTTCGACGTCGATGGCGGGATCGGCGTGCTGTTCTCCTACGGGAGCAAGGGCAGGCGGGAACTGCCGAACGACACGGTCTACGTCGAAGGCCCGGTGGAGCCGCTGGGTAAGGGCGGGACCTTCGTCGGCCAGCACATCCTGACGCCGCGGCGCGGAGTGGCCGTCCAGATCAACGCGTTCAACTTCCCCGTCTGGGGTCCCCTGGAAAAGCTTGCCCCGGCGTTCCTCGCCGGGGTGCCCACCCTCGTGAAGCCGGCCAGCCCGACGGCTTACCTGACCGCGAAACTCGTCGAGTTGATCATCGACTCCGGCCTGCTACCCGAAGGATCGTTGCAGCTGGTGTGCGGGAGTGCCGGTGACCTGCTCGATCACCTGACCGAGCAGGACCTGGTGTCGTTCACCGGCTCGGCGTCCACGGCGCAACGGCTGCGGACCCATCCCGGCATCGTTCGCAACGCCGTGCGGTTCAACGCCGAGGCCGACTCGCTCAACCTCTCCGTGCTCGGACCCGACGCCACACCCGGGACCGACGAGTTCGATCTGTTCGTCAAGCAACTGGTCACCGAAATGACCGTCAAGACCGGCCAGAAGTGCACGGCGATCCGCCGGGCGTTCGTCCCCGCAGAACGGGTCGACGACGTGGCACAGGCGGCCGTGGATCGGCTTGGCAAGGTCGCCGTCGGGAACCCGGCTAACCCCGACGTGCGGATGGGCGCGCTGGCCAGCCTGGAACAGCGCGAGGAGGTCCGCCGCTCGCTCAAGGCGCTCATGGACGCCGGAAGCCTGGTCTTCGGTGACCCGGAGCGGCCCGACATCGTCGACGCGGATCCCGAACGGGGCGCGTTCATCTCGCCGATTCTGCTGCGCGCCCAGGACCCCGATCGCCCCGAGCCGCACCAGGTGGAGGCGTTCGGCCCGGTCTCGACGCTGCTGCCGTACACCTCGACGGATCAGGTGATCGACGCCGCGGCCCGGGGCGCGGGCAGCCTGGTCGGATCCGTTGTCACCGCCGATGCCGACTTCGCCCGTGACGTCGTGCTCGGCGTCGCGCCCTGGCACGGGCGGTTGCTCGTGCTCGACGCGGAGAACGCCAAGGAATCCACCGGACACGGCTCCCCGCTGCCGGTACTCACCCACGGTGGTCCCGGGCGTGCCGGTGGCGGCGAGGAACTGGGCGGCATCCGGGGTGTGCTGCACCACATGCAGCGTACGGCCGTCCAGGCGACTCCGAAGGTGCTCGGTTCTGTCACCAACCAGTGGGTGAACGGCGCCCCGCACGGCGACACCGAGACCCACCCGTTCCGCAAGTCGCTGGCCGAGCTGAATGTTGGCGACACCGTCGTCGCTGGCCCGCGAGCCGTGACACGCGAGGACATCGATCATTTCGCCGAGTTCACCGGTGACCATTTCTACGCGCACACCGACGCGGACGCCGCCGCGGCTAACCCGTTCTTCGATGGCGTCGTCGCGCACGGTTACCTCGTCGTCTCGCTTGCTGCCGGCCTGTTCGTCGATCCCGAACCCGGCCCGGTGCTGGCCAACTACGGGTTGGAGAACCTGCGCTTCCTCACGCCCGTGTATCCCGGTGACGAGCTGACCGTCACGCTCACCGCCAAGCAGATCACGCCGCGTGTCGACGCCGATTACGGCGAGGTGCGGTGGAACGCCGACGTCACCAACGCCGACGACGAGGTGGTCGCGCGCTATGACGTGCTGACTCTCGTGGCAAAGGAGTGGACCCCATGACGACGAGCCAGGCCGCGAGCCCGACCACGAGTCCGACCGCGACGCCATCCGAGCAGGATCTGGAGCGGCACTTCGACGAGATCATCGCCCGGGACCAGCGGATCGAGCCCCGGGATTGGATGCCCGACGGTTACCGCAAGACGCTGGTCCGCCAGATCGCGCAGCATGCCCACTCGGAGATCATCGGCATGCAGCCGGAGGCCAACTGGATCACGCGTGCCCCGTCGTTGCGCCGCAAGGCGATCCTGCTGGCCAAGGTGCAGGACGAAGCCGGCCACGGGCTCTACCTCTACTCGGCGGCCGAGACGCTGGGGGCCGACCGGACGGAGATGACCGAGAAACTCATCGACAGCCGGCAGAAGTATTCGTCGATCTTCAACTACCCGACGCTGAATTTCGCCGACGTCGGAGTGATCGGCTGGCTCGTCGACGGCGCGGCGATCTGCAACCAGGTGCCGCTGTGCCGCAGCTCGTACGGCCCGTACGCGCGAGGCATGGTGCGTATCTGCAAGGAGGAGTCGTTCCACCAGCGGCAGGGCTACGAGCTACTGATGACCATGATGCGCGGCACCGAGGAACAGCGGCAGATGGTGCAGGACGCCACCGACCGGTGGTGGTGGCCGTCGTTGATGATGTTCGGCCCGCCGGATCACGACTCCCCGAACACCGCCCAGTCGATGGAGTGGAAGATCAAACGGCACACCAACGACGAGCTGCGCCAGCGCTTCGTCGACATGACCGTGCCGCAGGCGGAGGCTCTGGGCGTGACCCTGCCGGACCCGGAGCTGGCCTGGAACGACGAGCGCGGCCACTACGACTTCGGCGAGATCGACTGGAGCGAGTTCAAACAGGTCATCTCCGGCAACGGGCCGTGCAACGCGCAGCGTTTGGCCCACCGTCGTCGCGCCCATGAGGACGGAGCGTGGGTGCGTGAGGCCGCGGCCGCCCACGCCGCCAAGCACAGCCACGCCGCGGTGTCGTGATCATTGACGATCCGGCACATGATGATGGTGACGATCGTTGATGATCAGCGGGGACGTCGCCGGGAGGAAGTGAGCGAGAGATGAGTGAACGAGGCGAGTGGCCACTCTACGAGGTGTTCGTCCGCAGCAAGCGTGGATTGAACCACGTGCACGTCGGTTCGCTGCGCGCAGGTGACGCCGAGATGGCACTGCGCCACGCGCGCGACGTCTACACCCGGCGCAACGAGGGTGTGAGCATCTGGGTCGTGAAGGCGTCGGACATCACGGCGTCCAGCCCGGACGAGAAAGATCCCTTCTTCGCTCCGGCCGCGGACAAGGTGTATCGCCATCCCACCTTCTACGACATTCCCGAGAACGTGCCGCACATGTGAGGTCGCCGATGGGTTTCGACAACGCGTACGAGGCACTGACCGAAGGTCAGGACGATGCGCGGTGGGCGTTCGGCACCGGGTTCGAGGATCCGCTCTCCGGTGTCGACACGACGCTGCCCGACGGTGTGGACGGCGCTGACCTGGCGGCGTACTGCGTGATGCTGGGCGACGATGCTCTCATCATGTCGCACCGGTTGCAGCAGTGGTGCACCTGGCTGCCCGAGCTCGAAGAGGAAGTCGCGGTTGCCAACATCGCTTTGGACCTGCTCGGACAGGCACGCCTCCTGTTGACCCGGGCCGGAGCGGCCGACGGCGGTGGTCACGGGGAGGACTACTACGCGTTCTTCCGCCCCGAGCACGAGTTCCGCAACGTCCGCCTGGTCGAGCTGGAGAACGGCGACTTCGCCGAGCTCGTCACCCGGCTGCTCGTCTTCTCCACGTGGCGGCTCGCGCTGCTGGACCGGCTGCGGGTCTCCCGCGATCCCGTCCTGGCGGCGATCGCGGCCAAGGGCGTCAAGGAGATCACGTATCACCGCGACTACGCCGCACAGTGGACGGTCCGGCTCGGAGACGGCACGGACGAGTCGCACCGGCGGATGCGCGCCGCGTTGGAGGCGGTCTGGCCCTACGTCGACGAGCTGTTCACCGCGCACCCGGTGGAGCAGCGCCTCGCCGTCCAGGCAGCCGAGGGCAATGGCGACGGTGCTCGTGGCGGCGATCACGATACGGCGCCTGCGGTCGCGATCGATCCGGGCACGCTGCGTTCCGAGTTCGACGACGTCCTCGCCCAGGTACTCAAGGCGGCGAGCCTGGAGCGCCCCGAGGTGGCACCGATCCCGGGAGTGGCCGGCAAGCTCGGACGCGACGGCGTGCACACCGAGGCCATGGGCTACCTGCTGGCGGAGATGCAGAGCGTGGCGCGGGCGCACCCGGAGGGCCGGTGGTGAGCATGACGAGCACTCGGCACCACGACGTCGTCGCCGATGCGCGGGCCGCCGCGGAAACCGTCACCGATCCGGAGCTGCCCATGCTCACGCTCGCGGATCTCGGCGTCCTGCGCGATGTCGATGTCGTGGACGGCCGGGTCATCGTGTCGATCACTCCCACCTACACGGGGTGTCCCGCGATGGACACGATGCGCGACGACCTCGTACGCACCTTGCACGAAGCCGGATACGACGACGTCGAGGTGCGTACCGTGTTGCATCCTCCGTGGAGTACCGACTGGATCAGCGAGGAGGGCAAACGCAAGCTCGCGGAGGCCGGGATCGCACCGCCCGGCGCCGCACCGAGCCCGCAGCAAGGTCCGGTCCCCCTGACCCTCGAACCCGCCCCCTCTCCCATGATCATGAACACTAGCGGGCCTATGTGGTCGGAAAGTGTTCATGATCATGGGAGAGGGGGCGGGAGCGCTGTGCGCTGTCCCCAGTGCGGATCGCCGGACACCGAGGAGGTGTCGCGGTTCAGCGCGACTGCGTGCAAGGCACTGCGCCGGTGTCGCTCCTGCACCGAACCCTTCGAACACGTCAAGGAGATCTGACGGTGACCACGACGGCGAAGCCCCGGCATCGGGGAGACTTCCACTCGCTGCGGGTCGCGCGCGTCGATCGCCTGTGTGACGACGCCGTGGCGATCACGTTCGACGTTCCGGCGGAGCTCGCCGACGCCTACACGTTCCGTGCCGGCCAGTCGCTAACCGTGCGCCGGTTTGTCGACGGCCGAGATGAGCGGCGGTCGTATTCCATCTGTGCTCCCGAGGGCGCGCCTCCACGGATCGGGGTGCGGGAGGTGCCGGACGGCCTGTTCTCCACCTGGTTGGTCCACGAGGTCCGGCCGGGCGACGTGATCGAGGTGGGCACGCCCACGGGAAGTTTCACCCCCGACCCGCAGGCACCGGCGCATCACGTGCTCATCGCCGCCGGTTCCGGGATCACGCCGGTCCTCTCCATCGCCGAGACCGTCCTCGCCCATCCCGAGTCGTCGATCACCCTGTTCTATGGCAACCGGCGCACGGAGACGGTGATGTTCGCCGACGAGGTCGCCGAGCTCAAGGACCGTCATCCGGACCGGGTGGAGCTGGTTCACGTATTGTCCCGGGAGACGCGTGACGTCGAGCTGTTCAGCGGCCGCCTCGATGCCCAGAAGCTGAGCGAGCTGCTCGATGCCCTCCTTGACGTCGAGAACGTCGGGCACTGGTGGCTGTGTGGTCCGTTCGGCATGGTCGCCGATGTCCAGACACTCCTGAAGAAGCTGGGCGTGCCCGCCGATCGGATCCATCGGGAGCTGTTCTACGTCGACGACGTCCCGCCCCCGCCGGTGCGGCACGAGGAGGCGCCGATCGAGGGGCCGACGAGCGAGGTGACGATCATCCTCGACGGCCGCTCGACCACCACTACGGTTCCGCAGGAAATGTCGATTCTTGACGGCGCGCAGGAGGCCCGACCGGACCTTCCATTCGCCTGCAAGGGCGGTGTCTGCGGTACGTGCCGGGCGAAGGTGATCGAAGGCAAGGTACACATGCGGCGGAACTTCGCGCTGGAGGAGTCCGAGGTCGAAGAGGGTTTCGTCGTCACGTGCCAGGGGCTGCCGCAGTCTGACAAGGTCGTCGTTGACTACGACACCTGAGCGACGTCCTTTCCGAGGATCTGCCGCTCCATCGCTACTGCTGGAGGAGCGGATTCCGTACCCGCAACGACGGAAACCGGCTGAAGTCGCGATCGGCGCTCCAGAGTTCGCGCACACCGTGGGAACTGCAAAGTGCGGCGATTCGGGCGTCGTGCACGGCGGAACCTTTGATCTTTCCGCTGTCGAGTAGCGTCTTCAATTCGTTCCAGTATCCGTGCGGTTCGCCGAGGACGGTCAGGCTCGGAGATTGGAGCCAGGCCTCGATCTGGATGATGGCCTGCTCTGTGGTGCTGGGCGGGTCATAGATCTTCGGATGAGTCGCGATGGCAAAGAACTCGTGAATGCACGGCCAAGGAATCGCCCAGGTGGCTATGTCCTCAGCAAGCGCCTTGACCTGCTGGGCAGCTGCGCTATGAAACTCGGAATCCTGGCGGTGCGCGTAGACCAGGATGTTCGTATCTAGGGCGATCATGTAGTGCGCTCGTAGATGGTGTCCCGCACTTTTTCCCACCCAGCATTCCGGAACTCGTCCTGCAGCCCACGGCCATCGACGCTCGCGTCCTGAAGCGTGAACTGCGAGCGTTCGGACTGCTCGGCCAGAACCTTGCGCAGACCGGACTCGATCAGTGCTTTCAAGGTCGTGTTCTTCCGTTGTGCGGTCTCCTGCGCTTCTCGGAGGAGCACATCAGACAGATCTACGGTCGTCTTCATATTGCTAACCATATCAACATGCCTGTATAGCTATCCTGCGTCCGAGCCTGACGTATCTACGCCGGCCAATCGGGTGGGGTGAGCGTGGCCATGAGGATGTCGAGGAAGGCCTGAACGGGGCGTGCGTGTGGCGTCCCGTATGTCACCGCGATCACGCGGCGATGATCGCCGGGGATCGGGTCGATACGCACGTCGTCGTTGCGGCTGGCCAGCAGGGCCAGCCCGGGCAGCGTCGTCACGCCCACGCCCGCGGCGACGAGTGCCTGCGCCGCCACATAGTCGTCGGTCTCGAACTCGATCGTCGGGGTGAATCCGGCTTCGGCGCACGAGGCCAGGAGGTGCGCGCGGCACCGCTCGCATCCGGCGATCCAGCGTTCGTCGGCGTAGGTCGCCAGGGCGGAACGGCGCCCCTCCCAGGTGCGATGCAGGGGCGTGACCACGTAGAGAGGTTCCTCCAGCAGCACCGTCGAGGTGATGGCCGGTGCGGGTGTTGCCGGAGTGTCGTGTTCGAAGGCCAGCGCGACGTCGACGTCGCCGTTGCGTAGCGCGGCGAGAGATTCCGGGGGCTCGGCCTCGACGAGGGCGAGTTCGAGCTCCGGAGCGTCGACGGCAAGCCGGGCGGCCGCAGGCGGCACGAGCGTGGCGAGAGCAGACGGGAACGCCGCCAGCCGTACCCGGCCGGCTCGAAGGCCGGCGTGGGCTGCGAGCTCCGTTTGGATGGAGTCGACCCGGCCCAGGATCTCCTCGGCGCGGAGCGCGAGGAGGCGCCCGGCTTGGGTGAGCCGGACGCCACGCCCTGCGCGCTGGATGAGGGGCGTGCCGACTTCGGCTTCGAGCCGGGCGAGGTGGTGGCTGATCGATGGCTGGGCATAGTGCAAGGCTTCGGCCGCGCCGGTGACCGAACCGTGCCGCGCGACGGCGGCGAACACTCGCAGCCGGGTGAGATCCATGGCTCAATCATAGATATATTCGATGCTTTTGTTGAAAACCTATATTGGACCTATCGTTTAGCGCGTGACATCGTGGTCACATGCCAGTCTTCCAGCTCCCCACCATCGGCGACATCTTTCGGGCCCGGCGCGTGCTCGACGGCCAGCTCCCGCCCACCCCGCTGTGGTCGTATCCGGCGCTGGATTCCACTGTGGGCGTGCACGCCCTGATCAAGCACGAGAACGCGCAGCCGACAGGAGCGTTCAAGGTCCGTGGTGGCCTTAACCTCCTGGCCACGATGGCTCCTGCGGAGCGCGAGCGCGGCATCGTGGCCTACTCCACGGGCAACCACGCGCAGTCGCTGGCCTACGCTGCGGCGCAGACCGGAGCGTCCTGCGTGATCGTGATGCCGGAGAATCCGAACGCCGCGAAGGCGGCGGCCGTGCGAGCTCGAGGTGCCGAACTCATCGAGTCGGGAGAGACGCTCGACGAGGCACGCGAACTGGCAGAGAAGATCGCCGCCGAGCGAGGCGCCCGAATGGTGAGCGCCGGCAACGAGCCCGCGCTCATCGCGGGCGTCGCCACGGCCTACGTCGAGCTCTTCGAACAGGAGCCCGACGTCGATGTCGTGCTCGTTCCGGTGGGAGGCGGTAGCGGTGCGGCAGGTGCCTGCCTGGTTGCTTCCGCGCTGGCGCCGGCGTGCGAGGTCGTCGCCGTGCAGTCGTCGGCGTCGCCGGCCGCGCACGACTCCTGGGAAGCCAGAGAGATGATGCGGCGGCCGAACCGGTCAAAGGCGGAAGGCCTGGCCACCGGCTGCGGGTTCGAGCTCACCCAGAGCGTGATGCAGGAGCGCCTGGCCGACTTCCTGCTCGTCGACGACGCCACCATCCTCGAAGCGCAGTGGGTGATGCTGCGCGACGCGCACACGCTCGCCGAAGGCGCCGGCGCGGCCGCGCTTGCCGCCCTCCTGGCCTATCCGGGCCGGTTCGCCGGCGAGCGCGTCGCGGTGATGTGTACCGGGGCCAACGCCAGCGAACCCGAGCTCCGGCGGATCACCCAGCCTGCTCACCTGCCCGCATAATCTTCCGGGAAGATCCGGTTCGCCGTCGGACTGTCGGACTGCCGGGCTGTCGGATCATCCGGTCGAGTTTCCTCGGATCTAGCTGGCTGGTGCCTTCGTCGCGCGGACGATCGCGGAATGCATCCCATCCGTGACCTGATGTGTCGGCTCCACCGTGGCGTCGGCGAAGCCGGCTTCGATCAGACCGGCGCGGTACTCGGAGAACGACAGCGCACCTGCGATGCAGCCGACGTAGGAGCCCCGCTCGGCCCGCTTGGCCGGGCTCAGGTGGTCCTCGGCGAGGACGTCGGTGATGCCGACGCGTCCACCGGGCTTGAGAACGCGGTACATCTCGGCAAACACGGCCGGCTTGTCGGTGGAGAGGTTGACGACGCAGTTGGAGATCACGACGTCGATGGTGCCGGCCGGTAGCGGTACCTCTTCGATGGTTCCCTTGAGGAACTCGACGTTGCTGGCGCCGGCCTGGCGCGCGTTGGCGAGTGCGAGAGCGAGCATCTCTTCGGTCATGTCCAGGCCGTACACTTTGCCTTCCGGTCCGACGCGCTGCGCGGAAAGCAGCACGTCGATGCCGCCACCGGAGCCGAGGTCGAGAACGGTCTCGCCGGGGCGTAGCTCGGCCACGGCAAGGGGATTGCCGCAGCCGAGGCTGGCAGCTAGCGCTTCGGCGGGCAGCAGGTCTTGATCTTCGGTCTCGTACAGCTGTGCGCCGAAGCCGTCGACGACTTCGACGTCGCTGGGGCCGCAGCTGCTGGATGCCGTGCTTGAGTCGCAACAGCCGCCTTGCTTCACGGCGTCGGCCGGTTCGGCCGGTGTGGTCACGGCACGGGCGGAGGCCGCGTAGCTTTGCCGAACTTGTTCGCGTAGGTCGTTGGTACTCATGAGTCTCCGTTCGGGGTGGCGGATGACGGGTGTGGCCAATGTCGCGGAGTCTGTCGCGGCATCGTGAACTTCTTTAATAGATAGGCATCTATATAAGAGGCAACTGTGGCACCATTCATCGATAGATGTCAATATAGAAACATGTCGATCCACGATGGAGCCACCGACCCGGCGAGTTGCTGCGAGCCCGAGCACACGTCGCCGGACACGGCGGCGGATCGGGTGAGCTGTTGTGGGGCCGAACCCGCGCCGCTGGGTGCGGAGGACGCGGTCGAACAAGCCGCGCTGTTCAAGGCGCTCGCCGATCCGGTGCGGCTACAGCTCCTGGCGCTGATCGCCGCGAATTCGAAGGACGGCATCTGCGTGTGTGACCTGGTCGCGAGCTTCCAACTTCGGCAACCCACCATCAGCCACCACCTCAAGGTGTTGCGTGAAGCGGGCCTGATCGATGGTGAGCGCCGCGGCACGTGGGTCTATTACTGGACCCGCCCCGCGGCGGTGGCTGCCGCTCGCCGCACGCTGGACATGGTGGATGCCCCGGCCGTCGTTGGCGCCTCTTAGCTGTACGCGGTGACGTACCGCTGGTCATCAGGGCACGAGCGCGCCGATCGCGCCGGCCGCGTCGATCACGAGGCGTGCGACCTCGTCCTCGTCGAGTGGCTGGAGTGCCACGACACCGACAGAAGCCTCCGGAGTGCCGGTGCGGGGTCGCACGGGGGCGGCAAGACCCCAGGCACCTCGCTGGATCTCGCCCTGACTGACCGAGTAGCCACGCTCGCGCGCGACGGCGATCTCTTCCCGTTCACCGGCACGAGGCGGAAGCGCGCCGAGAATTGCCATGCCCGCGGAGCCGCGCGTCGCCGGATGGCGGGTTCCTACCCGGTATGCCACGTGCGCGTCGGCATGCAGCGGTTCGACCACCAGGGTGCTGACCACGTCGTCCCCGTCGAGGAGCGAGAGGAATGCGGTGGCGTCGGTATGGTCGGCCAGCTCTCGCAGCACGGGATGGGCGATGGACTGTAGGTCGGGCCGGACGGCACCGGACAGCTCGATGACGGCGAGGCCGAGCCGGTAGCGATTGTCGGGTGTCTGCGTGACCAGGCCGTGGCGCGTAAGCGTGCCGAGCAGGCGGTAGACGCCGGTGCGATGTACACCCAGTGCTGTGGCCAGGTCGGTCATGGTTAGCCCGCGCGGATGCCGGGCCAGTGTCTTGAGTAATCGTACGCCGTTGTCCAGCGTCTTCGACCCCGCGGTGGGTGCGGTGGCAGGCATCGATGGGGCCACGGGCGTCGTCGTGGCGTACTCGGGGTCGGTCATGTCTTGACGGGCTTCCGGCCGGTACCTAGTGTCAATAGTGCCTTAAACGCACATTAAGTGCGATATTCGCTCTGGTCAAGCATCGTGGCGAGGAGGCCGACGATGGCGCATTACCGATGCGTGGGCGATGTCCCACCGAAACGGCACACGCAACACCGCCGCCCAGACGGTGGCCTGTACTACGAAGAACTCATGGGTGAGGAAGGGTTCTCCAGCGACTCGTCCTTGCTCTATCACCGCACCATCCCGTCGACCATCGCCGATGCCCAGCCGTGGGAGCTCCCCGATCTCTCGCTCACGGCAAATCACCCCCTCAAACCCCGGCACTTGAAGCTGCACGATCTGTTCGCGGATGCCGGGGAGATGGCGTGGAAGTCGATCGACGTCGTCACCGGCCGCAGGCTCGTCCTCGGTAATGCCGACGTGCGTATCTCCTACGTCGTTGCAGGCGAGACGTCGCCGCTGTATCGCAATGCCGTGGGCGACGAGTGCGTGTACATCGAATCCGGCTCCGGCACCGTCGAAACGGTCTTCGGTGTGCTCCCGGTCCGGCAGGGTGACCAAGTGATCGTGCCGCGGGCGACGACGCACCGCTGGCTCCCACACGGCGACGAGCCACTGCGTGCCTACGTGATCGAGGCCAACTCGCACATCGCACCGCCCAAGCGATACCTGTCCCGCTACGGCCAGTTCCTAGAGCACGCCCCGTACTGCGAGCGCGACCTGCACGGGCCGACGGAACCGCTCGTGATCGATGGCGACGACGTCGAGGTGTATGTCAAGCATCGCGGTGCACAGGGTCTCGTGGGCACCCGATTCGTCTACTCGAAGCATCCGTTCGATGTCGTCGGCTGGGACGGGTGCCTGTATCCGTTCACGTTCAACGTCTCCGATTTCGAACCGATCACCGGGCGGGTTCACCAGCCCCCGCCGGTCCATCAGGCTTTCGAGGGCCACAACTTCGTCATCTGCAACTTCGTGCCGAGGAAGGTGGATTACCACCCGCTGTCCATCCCCGTGCCTTACTACCACTCGAACGTCGACTCCGATGAGGTCATGTTCTACTGCGGCGGCAACTACGAGGCCCGCAAGGGTTCCGGTATCGGCCAGGGTTCTATCTCGCTGCACCCGGGAGGCTGGTCGCACGGGCCGCAGCCGGGTGCCTACGAGCGCAGTATCGGCGTCGAGTACTTCGACGAGTTGGCCGTCATGGTAGACACCTTCGCCCCGTTGCAGCTCGGCGAGGGTGGCCTGGCGTGCGAGGATCCGGAGTATGCGTGGACGTGGGCGCGGAGGGCCCAGGGATGAGCCCGGCACCGGTCGCCTCAAGCCTGATGCGAGCGCTCGTGGACGACGCCGGCCTCTTTCCGCCCACGGCGCTGGACATGCCCGACGCCGTCGCCCGCCATCGAGCCGATCTGGGCGCGGCCAGCCCCGTTCTCACCCATCGGTTTCTGTGCCCCGTCTCGCGCATCACCGAGCTGCGGGAAGCGCTGGCCGGTACCGATCACTTCGACGTCGGCCTGATCGCGGACTCGGGTGCGGATGGTCTCGCCGATGCCGTCGCACAGGTCGCGGCAGATGAGCGGCTGGCGCTGGCTGGAGTGGAGTTCCCGCTGGCGCGTACCGGGCATGGTGATCCCGGTGCGGCGCTGGGCGCCGCGCTGACTGCCGTATCAGAGGCGGGGGTCGCGGACGAGGTTCCCCTCTTTGTCGAGCCGGTGTCGTGGAACGACGTCCCGATCCTGGTCGAGGCCATCGCGGCGGGAGCGCAGGGGCGGCCGGTCGGGGTAAAGCTACGCTGTGGCGGCGTCCGCGCTGAGCTGTTCCCGTCGCCGGAGCAGCTCGCCCTCGCCCTGGTCGCGGCGGCACGTACAGGTGTGATGGTGAAGGCGACGGCAGGACTGCACCACGCGGTCCGGCACACCGACGCGAGCACCGGCTTCGTGCATCACGGCTACGTGAACGTGCTCGTGGCCACTGTCGACGCCGTGCTCGGAGCGGACGCCGACGTCGTCGCCCGGACGCTGCGGATGGACGACGCGTCCCAGCTGATCCGCCGGGTGAAAGACGTGGATGACGAGGCTGCCGAGCGGGCGCGGGCGATACTGGTCAGTTACGGTTCGTGCAGCACGAGCACACCGCTGGCCGAGGCCCGCAACCTCACCCTCCTTTCCCATGATCATGAACACTAGTCGAGGATATGAGCCGACTAGTGTTCATGATCATGGGAAAGGAGAGGGGTGGGAGAAAGGATGATCGACGAGTGAACGAGACGTGGGTACCCATACCGGAGGGTTCCGGGTTCGGATTGCAGAACCTGCCGTACGGGGTGTTCGCGCCCGCGGGCGCCGAGCCCCGCGTGGGCGTGCGTATCGGCGATCACGTGCTGGATCTCGCCGCCGCGTTCGCCGATCAGCCGGAGATCGACAACGACGTGTTCGCCCGGCCATCGCTGAACGCCTTCATGGCCACGGGCCCGGCGGCGTGGACGAGCGTTCGGACCCGCATCGTCGAGCTGCTCACGGACTCCGCACACCGCGACGCTCTCGGTTCGGCACTTCATCCACTCGACGAGGTCACGCTGCACCTGCCGATCGAGGTCGCCGACTACGTGGACTTCTACGCCAGCGAGCACCATGCCACCAATGTCGGACGGATATTCCGCCCGGACGCCACCCCCTTGCTGCCGAACTGGAAACACCTTCCGGTGGGCTACCACGGCCGCTCGGGCACCGTGGTCGTGTCGGATACCCCCGTGGTTCGCCCGTCCGGGCAGCGCAAGGCGCCGTCCGACGACACGCCGTCGTTCGGTCCCTCGGCGAAACTCGACGTCGAGGTGGAGGTCGGATTCGTCGTCGGCGTTCCCAGTACGCTCGGTACGCCCCTCACCACCGCGGACTTCGCCGGCCACGTGTTCGGCGCCTGCTTGGTCAACGACTGGTCCGCCCGGGACATTCAGGCCTGGGAGTACGTGCCCCTCGGGCCGTTCCTCGGCAAATCGTTCGCCACGTCCATCTCGCCGTGGATCGTGCCGCTGCAGGCGTTGCAGGACGCGCGGACACCGGTGCCGCCGCAGGATCCCGAGCCCATGGGGTATCTGACCGAACACGAGGCGTGGAACCTCGACCTCGATCTCGCGCTCGAACTCAACGGCGACGTCGTCGCCCGCCCGCAGTACCGGGAGATGTACTGGTCGCCGGCCCAGATGCTCGCGCACATGACGGTCAACGGCGCGTCGGTACGCACCGGCGATCTCTACGCGTCCGGAACGGTATCGGGTCCGGAGAAGCAGCAGCGAGGATCGTTGCTCGAACTGACGTGGAACGGGGCCGAACATCTCACCCTGGCCGATGGGAGCACGCGGGCATTCCTCCAGGACGGCGACCAGGTGCGGATCACGGCGACGGCACCGGGTGCCGACGGATCTCGAATTGACTTCGGCGACGTGACCGGTCGCGTGGTGAGGGCGTGACTGCCCCGTGGCGGTGGCACTACCTCCTTTAGTGGATGTCCGGTTGCCTTGCCGATCGAGGTCCCGTTAAGACCGGTGCATGAGCGGCACATCCAGCCTTCGCGCGGCCCGGGACCTCCTTCTGCGGCACCGGACGGACTACGAGACCGCGTACGCGCAATTCGCCTGGCCCGAGCTGGACGAGTTCAACTGGGCGCTGGACTGGTTCGACGTCATCGCTCGCGGCAACGACACCCGTGCGCTGTGGATCGTCGAGGAGGACGGCTCGGAGGCGTGGTGGTCGTACCAGGAGCTATCCCGCCGGTCTGACCAGGTGGCCAACTGGCTGCGCGCCCAGAACGTGCGCCGTGGTGACCGGATCATCCTCATGCTGGGTAACCAGGTGGAGCTGTGGGAGTCGCTGCTCGCCGCGATGAAGCTCGGCGCCGTTGTCATTCCGGCGACGACGCTTCTCACACCAGCGGATCTGCGTGACCGGGTCGACCGTGGTCGCGTGGCGCACGTCATCACGTCCGCCACGCAGACGGGAACGTTCGCCGACGTGCCCGGTGATTACACGCGGATCTCCGTGGGTGAGCCGGTCGAGGGCTGGTTGAGCTATGCCGACGCGGACGGTGCGCCGGAGGCGTTCGAGCCCGACGGGTCCACCCGGGCCACCGATACGCTGTTGCTCTACTTCACGTCGGGCACGACGTCCACACCGAAGCTCGTGGAGCACACGCACGCGTCGTACCCGGCTGGCCATCTGTCCACCATGTACTGGATCGGGCTGGAGCCCGGCGATGTTCATCTGAACATCTCCTCGCCGGGCTGGGCGAAGCACGCCTGGAGCAACGTGTTCGCGCCGTGGAATGCCGAGGCCACCGTCTTCATCTACAACTACACACGTTTCGATGCGGCTCGCTTGCTGGCCGAGATGGACCGGTGCGCCGTGACGAGTTTCTGCGCGCCTCCGACGGTGTGGCGAATGCTGATCCAGGCCGATCTCCGCCGGCTGACCACGCCGCCGACGAAGGTGGTGGGTGCCGGCGAGCCACTCAATCCGGAGGTGATCGAGCACGTTGCCAAGGCCTGGGGCGTGACCGTCCGCGACGGGTTCGGCCAGACGGAGAGCACGGTGCAGGTGGCCAATCCGCCCGGCCAGCCGATCAAACCGGGCTCCATGGGGCGGCCCGCTCCGGGATACCAGATCGAGCTGCTCGACCCGGTCACGGGGGAACCGGGTGGGGAAGGTGAGATCTGCATCGACCTCGCATCACGTCCGCTGGGGTTGATGGTCGGCTACCACGACGACGCGGATCTCAACGCGGAGGTGATGCGTGGCGGCTATTACCATACCGGCGATATCGGCACGCGAGACCCGGACGGCTACATCACGTACGTGGGCCGCACGGATGACGTCTTCAAGGCGTCGGATTACCGGATCTCTCCGTTCGAGTTGGAGAGCGTGCTGCTGGAACACGACGCCGTCGCGGAGGCGGCCGTGGTGCCGTCGCCGGATCCGATACGTCTGGCCGTTCCGAAGGCGTACGTCGTGGTCGCCCAGGGGTGGAACGCCGACGAGCCGACCGCGCGGGCGATCTTCGATTACACCCGCGAGCACCTTGCCCCCTTCAAGCGGATCCGCAGGCTGGAGTTCGCCGAGCTTCCCAAGACGATCTCCGGCAAGATCCGGCGGGTGGAGCTCAGGTCGGCCGAGGCGCAACGCTCCGGCGATGCCCGCCCGCCAGGCGAGTATCGCGATATGGACGCGCGATCTACGGGATGAGCCCGTGCCGCCGGCAGGTGACCACGAGCGCGACCCGGTTGTGCACGCCCATCTTGCGCATCGCCGATTTCAGGTAGGCCTTCACGGTGGAAGTCTCGATCCCCAGACGGCGTGCGACGTCGGCGTTGCTGCTGCCGGCGGCCACCTGTTCGATCGTCTCGAGTTCCCGAGGACGCAGCGCCGGAACCGGTCCCTCTCGGTCTCCTTCGCCGGCTGCTGTCCGTTCACCCAGCCGTTCCAAACGGGCACGGAGGTCCGGGTCTGCGACCCGTCCGGCGAGTGAACGAACCTCGGCGCGAAGGTCGCGCAGCTCCTGGCGCATCTGAACCAGCGAGCCGGACGGGTCGAGTTCGGCCAGGCGGCGTTCGACCTCCGTGGCAACCCGAAGGTCGAGCTCGTACGAGCGCGCGGCGCGGCGCAGGATGGACAATCGGACGTCGCTGAACGGCACGGGTGTGCGCAGGGCGCCGTACACCATGGCGTGCGGGCGCCCATCGAGCGACACGGGAATGGCCACCATCGAGCGCAGCCTGGCAGCTATCACCTGCCGGTCGTAATGGTGCGTGATGCCGCCGGCGCGCTCGTAGTCGCTGACGGATGCCGGCTTGCCAAGTGTGAGGGCCTTGCCACCCAGGCCAGCTCCCGCGTCCACCCGCAAGTTCGCCAGCGGCGCGAGATCGGTACCGGACAGGCTCTCGATGATCAGGCTGTCGCCGGGTGTGGTGACGAATCCGGCGAAGGCCGCGTGGATGCCCGCCTGCTGCGGCAGGTCGGTGACCAGCCGATCGAGCTGTTCGCGCGGGGTAAGTGTGTGGGATTCCATCGTCACCTCCCGTCGCGGAGCCTGTCTGGAGTATGGACCGGCTTTGCGGAGGACGCAATCGATTCGGGCCGGCGGTCCCGTGAGTTCGTGCCTTCGAAAGTGGGTGGCCCGTTGCCGCGTGACGGGTGCGCTCGCTATCACCGGGTGTCATGCTCAGGACGCCAGGTGGATCGGGAGGTAACACCGATGGGCCGCTACGCCGAGCTGTATCACCAGAGCCTGACCGACCCCGAGAGCTTCTGGCTGACCGCGGCACGGTCGGTCGACTGGGTCGATTTCCCGAGCCGTGCCCTGGACTCCTCCGAGGCGCCGCTTTACCGCTGGTTTCCCGACGGTGTGCTCAATACGTGTCACAACGCGCTCGACCGTCATGTCAATGCGGGCCGGGGCGAGCAGGTCGCCCTGATCTATGACTCGCCGGTGACCGGACGCATGGAGCGCTACACCTATCGAGACCTGCTCGCCCGGGTCGAGCGATGTGCCGGAGCGCTCGCGAAGCTGGGTGTGAGCTATGGCGATCGGGTGGTCATCTACATGCCGATGATCCCTCAGACCGTGGTCGCGATGCTGGCCTGTGCCCGGCTGGGCGCGGTGCATTCGGTTGTGTTCGGCGGGTTCGCCGCACGCGAGCTGGCCAGCCGGATCGACGACGCGCGGCCCGCGGTGATCGTGGCGGCGTCCTGCGGGATCGAACCCACCCGGGTGGTCGAGTACGGGCCGATCCTGGAGCAGGCCTTGTCGATCACGGAGCACCAGCCGGATCGACTCGTGATGTTTCAGCGGGAACAGGCACCAGCCAAGCTCGGTGAGCGGACCGTGGACTGGAACGACGCGGTCGACGCCGCCGAGCCGGTGTCATGCGTGCCCGTGGCGGCGACCGATCCGCTGTACGTGCTCTACACCTCGGGAACCACCGGAAAACCCAAGGGTGTCGTTCGCGACAACGGCGGGCATGCCGTGGCCATGGCATGGTCACTGGCCAATGTCTACAACATCGCCCCGGGCGAGGTATTCTTCACCGCGTCCGACGTCGGGTGGGTCGTGGGACACTCGTACATCGTCTACGCACCGCTCATCGCGGGCGCGACCACGGTGCTGTACGAGGGCAAACCGGTCGGCACGCCGGACGCCGGCGCGTTCTGGCGCGTGATCTCGGACCACGGCGCCAAGGCACTGTTCACCGCGCCGACCGCGTTCCGGGCGATCCGCAAGGCGGACCCGCACGGCGAGTTGCTCGGCCACTACGATCTCTCGACGTTCGAGACCCTGTTTCTTGCCGGTGAACGGCTGGATCCGGAGACGTATCACTGGGCCGGCACGACCTTGGGCGTTCCCGTGGTGGATCACTGGTGGCAGACCGAGACGGGCTGGCCCATCTGCGCGAATCTCCGTGGCCTGGAGCCGATGCCGATCAAGCCGGGCTCGCCGAGCGTGCCCGTTCCCGGCTATGACGTTCGAATTCTGGACCCGACGGGAAATCCGCTGCCGGCTGGGGGCGAAGGCGATATTGCGATCAAGCTCCCACTGCCGCCCGGAACGTTGCCGACCTTGTGGGGAGACGACCAGCGATTCATCGAGTCCTACCTCTCCCGGCACGACGGCTACTACGTCACCGGCGACGGCGGGTACATCGACGGCGACGGCTACCTGTACGTCATGGGCCGCACCGACGACGTGATCAACGTGGCGGGACATCGGCTGTCGACGGGTTCGATCGAGGCGGTGCTCGCCGCGCATCCTGCCGTGGCGGAATGCGCGGTGATCGGTGTGCAGGATCCCCTGAAGGGGCAGCTGCCGCGCGGATTCGTCGTCCTCAAGTCGGGAATCGACATCGACCACGACGACCTGTGTGACGAGCTCGCCACCGCGGTACGCACCGAGATCGGTGCGATCGCGGCCGTGCGGGACATCTCCGTTGTGGACGGGCTCCCGAAGACGCGTTCGGGCAAGATCTTGCGCAAGACCATGCGGGCCATCGCCGACGAGGGCGACGCTCCGGTGCCGTCCACGATCGAGGATCCAGGAGTACTGGATGCCCTGCGCCCGATTCTACGAGCCTGACATCGTGCGTGCGCTGGTCAGCATCGCCTGCTGACCAGCGCACGCACGAAGGATGGAGTAAGGGACAAGTGGTGACCCCGGAGTCGCGGTCCGGGGTCACATGAGAATCAACCTGTGGTGCAGGGCTCCCCGTTGAGGGTGAACTCGGTGGGTGCCGGGTTGCTGTCGGTATAGGAACCGTTGAAGCCGATGGAGATCGACTGGTTCGGCCCGATGGTGCCGTTCCAGCTCGCGTTGGTCGCGGTCACGTCGGCGCCGCTCTGCGACCAATCGGCGGACCAACTGTCGGTGATGGTCTGATCGCCGGGGAAGGTGAATTCCAGCGTCCAGCCATCGATCGTGCCCGACCCGGTATTGGTGATATCCACCGAGGCAGTGAATCCGGGTGCGCCACCCCAGTCATTGGCGGAATAGTTCACCTCGCAGGCGGTGTCGCCGTTACCGTTTCCGTTGCCGGGGTCTCCCTCGCCGCCGAGCGCTTCCAAGATCCCGTAGTAGGCGGGCTTCTTGTTGTAGTTCTCGTCGAAGGGGAGGGCCGCGCCCTGCCCGTCGAACTGGTCGGGCACCCAGGAGTGCCGATCCGTGATTCCCCATGTGGTGACGCCGACACAGCCGTTCACCGAGACGCAGGCGTTCACCATCTCCTCGTAGTTGTCCCGCTGCTGCTCCAACTCGCTGTCGCTGGCAGGAGTGTCGATCCGGATGTCTATCTCGGTGAGCTGGACTTCCAGGCCGAGCTGGGCGAACCGGCGGATGTTGTCCTCGAGCGAGCTGGGCACGTCTCCCAGCACCCGGTGGCCCTGGAAACCGATCCCGTCGATCGGCACGCCCTGGTCGAGCAGGTCTGACACGAGATCGTAGTAGGCATCGCTCTTCGCGTTGATGCCGTCGATGTTGTAGTCGTTGATGTACAGCTTGGCGTTCGGGTCGGCGGATCGTGCGATCTGGAACGCCTCGGCGATGTAGTCCTCGCCCAGTTCCTGCATCCAGAACGAGTTCCGCAAGTTCGCGTCGTCCCCGATCGGTTCGTTGACGACGTCCCAAGATTCCACGTCGCCCGCGTAGCGTCCCATCACGGTGTTGATGTGGTTTTCCATCGCATCCTGCAGGTCTTGACCCTGCAGGTTCTGCACCCAGTTCGGCGTCTGGCTGTGCCACACGAGCGTGTGACCGTGCACGGACTGGCCGTTGGACTGGGCGAAGTCGACGATCTCATCCGCGTCGGACCAGTTGAACTGTCCCTGGCTGGGCTGCAGGGACTCCCATTTCATGGAATTCTCGGCCGTAACACCGTTGTACTCGGTGCTGAGGACGTCGCGGTACTGGGACTCGTTGCTGAGGGGACCGTTGGCAACGGCAGCGCCGATGCGCAGGCCTTGTTCGTCGGCCGCGCCGCGCAGTGTCTCCTGGGCGGTGGCCGAGCTGCTGGTGACGATGAGCCCGGCGGCGACGAGCGCCGCGCTGGTGAGGGCCACTCGGTGTGGTGTGTGAGTGATCATGCTGGGACCTTACGAACGGGGACTCTTGCCGTCATGGCTAGCCACGTCACCGTTGGCGTCCGGCCCGCTGACCTGAGCCAACGCCGAGAGTTTCATGAAACTTTCATAGAGTATGCCGCAACTTTCGGAGTGGAGCAATACCCACTGGCGGTGGCCGGACTGGACGGCACGGGCCGGGCGTGATGACATGGACGTGCCATGCGCCGAGCTCGCAAAACGTATGACATGCATCGCGGAACGGTCGACGGCGGAACGCGTGGACCGGGATCCTCGATCCTCGATGCTGGTGGAGCATTTCCCGACGGGATGCGCGGCATGCACTCCTGACGATCGAGCAAGGAATCTCGATGACACTGATCAACTCATCTTCTGACGTGTCCACGTATTCGGACACGGAGATGTCCGAGATGACCGCGGCGATGACGGCGGTCGACATCTCCGTTCTGGTTCCCGTCAAGGACGAGGCCGCGTCCCTGGAGCAGTTGACGTGGGAGATCACCACCGTCTTGGACTCCCGGACAGCTGACGATGTCGCCGGCCGGGAGTGGGAGCTCGTCTTCGTCGACGATGGCAGCACGGACGGATCGTGGTCGGAGATCGTGCGGTTGAGCGGGCCGGACTCCCGGATTCGTGGCCTTCGTTTCCGCCGAAACCTCGGCAAGTCGGCAGCGTTGGCAGCGGCGTTCGCGGCATCGACTGGAAAGATCATCGTCACGCTCGACGGCGATCTGCAGGATGATCCCGCGGAGATCCCGGGAATGATCGCGCGCTTGGCCGAACCAGCTGATGTCGTGGCAGGCCACAAGGCTCAGCGTCGGGACCCGCTGGGTAAGCGAATCCCGTCCAAGGTGTTCAACTTTCTCACTGGCGCGGTGACGGGGTTGAAGCTCCGCGATCACAACTGCGGGTTGAAGGTCGCGCGCCGTGAAGTCTTCGTGAACACGCCACTCTACGGCGAGATGCATCGATATTTCGCCGCGATCAGCCATGCGCAAGGCTTCCGGGTGGTGGAGCAGTCGGTCAACCACCGGCCGCGCCAGTATGGATCCTCGAAGTTCGGGCTCGAACGTTATGCCCGCGGCGGGCTGGACCTGCTCACGATCATGAGCCTCACGCGCTACACCCACCGCCCCGCCCACCTGTTCGGCGGTGTCGGGCTCCTCATGGGACTGCTCGGAATGGCGATTCTGAGCTATCTCACCGGACTGTGGCTGTTCGCGGACGAGGCCATCGGCGACCGGCCACTGCTGCTGCTGGGCGTGTTGTTCGTCGTGCTGGCGATGCAACTGGTCAGCTTGGGTCTGCTCGCCGAAATGATCATCAATCGGGAGGTCGCGCGGGAGGACCCACTTCGGCATGTGGCCGAACGCGTCCATCCGTTACCAGTACGGTCGATTTCCCGGCCGCAGGATGGCGAGGTCGGCGTCGGCCCTCCCACGCCGGCAGGCCAAGCGTAGGGGCCGCTCTCATGGCGTGCGTTGCACGTTGAACGCACGTGAGCAAGCGCTTTCCGATCGTCGCTTAGGGGCACTCAGCGTGCAGGGCAGGAGAAACCTCCCAGTCCAGGCCGCATAGATGGCGCATCTAGACTGAAACCATGCGGCGATCTCCGGCGGCGCGATGACGGGCACACGCGTAGCGGGGGAAGCGTCGTCCGGGCGCGGGCTTTCCCGCCATCTCGGCACGTGGCTCCGGGACGAGATAGTAATCATCGCGATACTCGTGGGCTCGTTCCTGGCCCGATGGCTGCTGTCCGGGTGGAATTCGTACTGGCTCGACGAGCTGTACTCGGTCGCGGTCTACGGCCGATGGAACGACGGAGCCATCGAGGCCGTACGTAATCTGGCCGAGAATTCGGTCCACCCCCCGCTGTACCAGTTCACTCTCTTCCACTGGATGAACTGGTTCGGGGATTCCGAGGCTGCCACCAGGACGCTGTCGAACCTGTACGTCACCCTGGCGACCCTGTGCCTCTACGCGTTGCTCAGACATGCCTTCGCGCGGCGCGTGGCGCTGGCATCCGCGGCCATCTTCGCGTTGATGTACCTGCCTTTCTACTACGCGCTCGAGACTCGGTCATATGCCCAGACGGTCTTCCTGGTGACCCTCTCGTCATATCTCCTGTCGCGGATGCTGCGGTCCGGCGCGAGTTCCGGCTGGCGGGTCACGCTGCTTTCACCACCAGCGATACTGTTCACCGTCACCAATGCGGCCCTGCTGCTCACGCACTACTACACGGTCTTCTTCTGGGTGGCCCAGGCCGCCTTCGTGGGAGTCTTCGTCCTACGCGAGTGGCCCGTCCGGCGCTGGCTACCGGGACTGGGCACGGCGATCGGAATGTATCTGCTGCAGGGCGCGATCTTCGCCGTGGTGTGGGGGCGGGTGTTGATCGACGACGTCGATCGCCGCGCGGACGCCTATCCGGTCGAAGGTCGGGTGCTGTCTCCGGGGGAGTTGCTACTCGATAGCGTCGTGTATCCGAATATCGACCCCCCGCGTCTCGTAGCGTGGGCCGGGCTGGTCGCGGCCATCCTGCTGCTCGCGCGCTCGCTGGTGGAGCTCGCTCGTGGACGTGGTCTCAGCGTCGATCGACAGCGGGCCTGGAGCGTTGCCTATCTCGTGGCGTGGCTCGTCCTTCCCATGGTTGCGGTTTATATCGTCTTCTCGACACTCGGTGTCGAGCGCTACAACATGCGCTACTTCCTGTTCTGCGTCGTTCCGCTGGCACCGCTCGTCGTGTTGACGGTCGAAGAAGCGGTTCGCCAGGTAGGACGGGCGTGGAGGCGGGTGCGTGGCAGTGAGCTCCCGGCAGCGACTCCGGCGGTCGTGACAGTCGTCGTGATCGCGACGTTGATCCTTCCCGGGACGTACCGCGCCGCGACCGCCACGAAGGACGACTGGCGCGGGTCCGTGCAGCGAGTCGTCGACGTCGTGCACGCCGACGAGGACAGCAGGTATATCGTGCTCGAGGCGTCGCACCGCGACATGTCCCTGGCGACGTTCTACTTCGAGAAGTTCAGCGACAGCGTGCGCGTTCACGAGCCGTTGTCCATCGACGAGGAACGCGAGGGAGAGCTACGGACGTTGGCTCGCGTCGAGCCGGTGATAGCCGAGCACGACTATCTGATTCTCTTGTTTCCACACCTGGGTACCGCGGATTTCCCGGATACCCTCGAATGGCTCGGCGAACGCTACGATCTGCACCATCCCCAACTCGACAGTCGCGGCAGGGGGTTCATCGTCTTCGCCGTCGACCAGCAGTAGCCGGCGCTCGCGGGATCACTCTTGCAGGGCGGCAGGCTCGCAGGTCAGTACGTAGGAGATCACGACGTTCTCGCCACGGAGGGGCCGGGTGATGTTGTCGTGCTCCACACACCCCTCGGCAGGTGGCGTGCCCCGGTACTTGCGTGCGATGACCCACGCCTGGCCGGGAGCTCGCTCCGGCGTGCCGTCACTGCCCTGTTCGTCGAGGAACGCGCGCACCTGGTCGTCCTCGTCACACCAGTGCACGGATGCTTCGACGACATCGTCTGGAGGCTGCACGACCGCGTTCGTGTAACAACGCACCGATTCGTCGGAAGGCACGCGGGCGAGCGCTTCGCGCGCTGATACCCAGTGCATATCCGTTTCCCAGCGGTCGTTGACCGGGCCGGCCGCGACGTTCTTGTAGACGAAGTTGTACGGGAACAGCCGGCTCTGCTCCCACGCCGGCACCGCGATGGCGAGGATCAGCAGCACGGTGACGGCGGCGCTGGGCCATCCGCGCCCGAAGCGTTGCACGATACAGTACGCACCGAACCCGGCGACAGCAGCTAGTGCGGGCACGATGTACAGGTGTTGGCGCAGCCCCGCGTACATCGTGGCGTCGCCGATGGTGGAGACGGCCGGCAGGAGAAGTGCCTGCTGAACCCACAGGAGCATCCCGGCGTGCGGGTGGCTCAGGCGATCACTGAGCGCACCGGTCGTGTGGTGCTGGCGACGCAGCACGAGCCGGGCGACCAGGATGGTGCCGATGATTGACAGCAGGAGCACCAGCAACGGGGTGGATCCGCCGAGCCAGGCTGGTATGTACCACCAGGGCGGTTTCTCGCTCACGAGCTGCCCGGCAGTCAACGTGGTTCCCGTCCAGTGGAAATCTCCTGCCGTCCAGACTGCACTAACCAGCCACTCCACGGGGGTGGCCACATTGCGGTAATGCAAGATCGCGACGGCCACCAAGCCCGAAGCCAAGCCGATGGCCACGCCCCTGACGCTCGTGGCGATCCGTTGCCGGAACGGGCTACAGCCCACCAGAAAGGCGAACGTGATCGCCGACGCGGCGAGC
The DNA here is from genome assembly GCF_003287285.1 of Phytoactinopolyspora halophila. GTDB lineage: Bacteria > Actinomycetota > Actinomycetes > Jiangellales > Jiangellaceae > Phytoactinopolyspora_A > Phytoactinopolyspora_A halophila. The sequence continues at coordinate 41,440 of NZ_QMIG01000006.1, read as the reverse complement.
GGTATCCACAGCGCGGTCCGCGCGCCGAACGAGAACCACACACCAGCGAAACACAGGAGCGTGACGGTGACCGGGCGCAATCTTCGCGTTGTGGGGACGAGCGCGATGATCATGCCGGTCGTGACGAGGGTCCATCCCGTCGCAACCGGGATGTCTTTCACCGCGAACATGCTGTAGCCCACCCACAGCGGGATCGCGAAGGTTGCCGCGGCGGCCCAGGCTCCGATGACCCACCTGCCCGTGGTGACGAGAAGTGCGTATCCCACGGCCAGCGCCCCGAGCAGTCCGAGCGTGACGAGGGCGAATCCACGCGCCGTGTAAGCCGCGGCGGTCGGTTCCGTGGTTCCCCAGCTCTCGGCGCCGGTGATGACGGCGGCCACGTGGCCGAAAATGCCGAACGCCGCGCCGTAGGAGTGCTTGCGGCCGGTCGCGATGGCCGGGTCGATGACACCGTGATCGAAGAAGTACGGCGGGAGGTACCAACCGTTGGCGAACCATTGATTCATTCGCGCCTGGTGTACGGGCTCGTCGGTGGATATCCCGATCTGGGCCGCACCGAGGAACGCCTGTCCAGCAAGGACCACGAGGACAAGCCCCGCGACGACGCCGAGCGCCGTGGGCGCCCAGCGCATCACGCGCTCGTTGGCGACCTCGTTCCGGGAAGCCGTCCCGGACGCTCTCGACAGCACGTCGTCCCGCTTTCCTTCCGGTTACCGATGGAGTCGATCGACGAGCTCGAATTGGGATTCGGCCGATGCGACGGCGTGGGGGAGGGCCTCAAGAATGCGCCCGCGGACCGCATCATGCTCGGCGAGCAGGCGATCGACCATTGGAAGAACGTTCTTCTCGGCCGCGGAGAAGTCCACCGCGTCGGCGGTGCTTCCGAACATGTCCAGAACCTCTTCATACTTGTGGCTCCAGCCCATGACCAGGGTGGGTACGCCCAGCGCCAGAGCCGCCACCATGGCGTGAAAGCGGGAGGTGACGAGGAGTGTACACAGGCCGACCAGGGACCGGATCGAGGCCGTGTTGAGGTCGACGTCCACATAGCTCACGCCGTCCGAGTCGACGTTGGCGGGGTCGGTGTCGATGCGTTCCCGCAGTTTTCTGATCACGGCGATGTCGTTGTTGCGCGAGGCATCGGTATCGGCGCGGGTCGCGTTTGGCATGACGAGCACGTGCAGCCCGCGCTGATGGAGATCACCGATCAGCCCGTGGAGCAACGAGACGTAGTCACCGCCCTCGCGGGCCATCTTCTTCCAGACGAGGGAGCTGGGAACCAGCGCTACGACGGAAGTCCCGCCGTCCCGGATACGTTCGAGGTGGGCCCGTAACTTGTTCACCGCCTCTTCGTTTTCCGAGGTCAAACTGTCGCCCGGGCGATAGGCGAAGGCGAGATCCGCCGCGATGCTCCACCTGTCGGATCGGACACCGAGCTGGCGGACGTACCCGGCGGTGAGGTTCCCACGCGCGAACGTGTGCAACGAGCGAGATGTCACCCATCGTGCCGGTATGCGGTTCAGCGGGTGCCGGAAGGGCCCCATCGCCTGCGAGAGCCGGACGACCGGAACCTTCAACAGCAGGGCGGGCCAGACACACATCAGGTTGTAGGCGACGACGGCCAGACGGCCGTCGTGAAAGGAGATACCCGATACGTCGAACAGGGCGTCGCATCGGCGTAGCGAGCGCACCGATGAGGGAAGCATCGAATCTGGTAGGCGGAGACCGAGGATTCGGGTGATGCGGCTCGACAGCGAGAACAGCCATTGCACCACCGTTCGCGCCGGCCGAGCATCGACGACCTGCACGGCGTCGTCCTGCACGAGTTCGCGATCGCGATCCGGGAAGTAGGACATCAGCAGGAACGACGCATCGGAGTCGCGCTCGCGTATCCGGCCGATCGTCGTCGTGACCATGGCCTCCGCACCCCGGTTCCCCCACAGCGTGCCGCCGACGATGGCGTACATGGTCATCAGCCTCGTTCCTCCCCTCGTCGCCCGCGAGCCTCTCCTGCCGGTGATGCGAAGCTGAGCGGCCTCAGCGTATGGTGTCACAGCTAGCTGTGCTGAGCGTGGGTGTGGTAATCACGATGACGGAGCAAAAGATCATGAGTCGACCGGCGGACCTGCGCGGCGTTCTGGAGAACGACCTGTGCATCGCGTGCGGTGCCTGCGTGCTGGCCGACCCGTCGATCGAGCTGAAGCTCCACCCGGAAAAGCAGATCTTCGAGCCGTCCCATCCCGGGAATCAAGCAGCAGCCGACGTCTGCCCGGCGATCGAGGTCGACTTCACCCGCCTGCAAGATCTCCTGTTCCCCGGTGCGGAGCAGGGCGCCTATGGTGTGGTGCACAGCGTGATGCTGGCCCAGAGTACCGATGGCGATCGCAATCACCAGGCCAGCTCGGGAGGGATGATCAAGGAACTCCTGATCGAACTTCTGTCGCGGGACGACGTCGACGGCGCGATCGTGCTCAAGCATGTCGAGGGCCTGAACTTCGCGCCGGGGCTGATCACCGACGTGGCCGAGGTCGATCAGCTACCCGGATCGATTTACCACAACCTCCCCAAACACCGGGTGCTGGAACTGTTGCGGGAGAACGAGGGCCGCTACGTTGTCGCCGCGATTCCGTGCGAACTGGAGGGCATCTACAACTACATCTTCACCCACGAACCGCACCTGAGGGGACGCATCCACACCACCATCGGACTGCTATGCGGCTGGCAGTACAACTGGCACTCGATCCGGGCGATCTGCGAGTTCAAGGGCATCGACCCCGATCGGATCGTCGACGTCTCCTACCGGGGTGGCGGGCCCATCGGCAAGCTTCGCATCTGGACCGACGACGGGCGCGAGCACGCGACGAGTCGCCGGCTCGACTTCGGCTACCAGGTGGCCTTCGACCGCAGCTTCAACACCCGGCGCTGCCATCTGTGCATCAACCATGCGAACTTCCTCGCCGACATCGTGGTGGGTGATGCCTGGCTGGCGAGCACGCTGTCGACCAAAGCCGGTATCAGTCTGGTGATCAATCGGCGCCCCGAGAGCGACGAGCTGGTGCGGGACTTGGCAGACTCCGATCGGGTGGTCTTCACCGAGGTCACGGTCAACGAGATCCGCGAGTCCCAGAAGCCGCGGATCGCGTTCGGCAATTTCGCGTATGCGTACGCCGATTACCTCGACGAGCGAGGGCTGCACCGTCCGGTGATGGACGGGCCGAACCGTCCGGCCGCGCAGTTGGCCAGCCGCAGCGAGGTCGAGGAGTTCCACCACGAGCTGGAACGCAAGCTGGAGCTGCAGCGTGCCCGCCGCTACCGCTACCTGTTCTGGCGCAAGGCCACCAAGGAACTCGGGCGATACTTCTCCCGGTACTGGGACTGGTTCACCCACCGGGTGTTGCGCGCCGGCCGCGACCCCTCCGCGGATCGTGCGGCCACCCGCGAGACCACCGCCATGTTCCGGTAGTGCGGCCGTGTCCGGGAAACCCTTGACGGTGCGGCGGGCCGGCCGGTGGATCGGCTCGCTCATCGCGGTGGCTGGCCTGGCCTTCGTCCTTCGTGAGTTACTGCGGAGCTGGGACGACGTGAGGTCGTCGCTCTCGGGCGCGACGCCGGTGCCTCTCGTGGCGGCTGTGCTGGTGGGGGCCGGTGGGATGCTGCTCGTTGGCCTGGGGTGGCGGCGGTGCCTCGCCGTGCTGGGGGTTCGACGTTCCGTCGTCGACACCCTGTACCGTTACTACGTTGGCCAGCTCGGCAAGTACGTGCCGGGCGGGATCTGGCCGGTGGTTGGCCGCGGTGAGATGGCCCGGCGTGGTGGAGTTCCGGGCGCGGCGGCCTACGCAAGCACGGTGCTGTCGATGGTCGTGACCTATCTGGCGGCCCTGCTCACCGCGGTGGTCGCGCTGCTGCTCGACGTAGTGGATGCGGGTACCACGGCCGGTGACTGGTGGCTCGTGCTGCTAGTGCTGCCCGTGGGCGTGCTCGGCCTGCACCCACGCGTGGTGAACGGCGTGTTGCGGCTCGGCCGCAGGGTGAGCGGCCGCAAGCTGGACGTGCCGGTGCCGCGGTGGCCTGAGTCTGTCGTGCTGGTCCTGTGGCACGTTCCGGCGTGGGTGGCCATCGGCATGTCGACCTGGCTGGTGGCGGTGTCCCTCGCTCCGGTCGCGCCGGATCCGCGCAACCTGGTATTCGCTGCGGTCGTGTCGTGGTTCGTCGGGTTCGTCGTCGTCGGTTCTCCCGGCGGTATCGGCGTACGTGAGGCAGTCTTCGTCGCGCTGGCGGCGAGCCTGAGCTCCGCAGGGGTCGCGGCGGCCGTGGCGCTCACCGTCCGGGTGCTGTTCATCGTGGTCGACGTCGTGAGTGCCGCGGTCGTGGGTGGCGTGGTACGTGGCCGGGCGTAGCCCCCGATCACCGGTGCGACCATGGACGGCATAGGTACGCGCGATTATCAGCAGGAGCAGCTCATGCACCAACCGGGGAGTGGGACGCGCGAGGAGATCACCATCGGTGTCGTCGGGGGCGATGAGATCGTCCATCGGATCATGGGCGTCGCGCGCAACTCCGGAAACCCATCCTGGCGGCTGGTCGCTGCCGTTTACGGCGACGAGCACGAGGCGCCCGCACAGGCGGCCAAGATCGCATCGAGGGTGGACGTCATCCTGTTCGCCGGGCCGCTGCCGTACGACGTCGCAATGCGCCACGGCGATCTGCCCGTTCCCGCCACATACGCTCCGGTCGGGGGAGCCGCGCTGTACGGCACGCTCCTGCGCGGTGCCCTGGAAGAGATCTTCGACCCGTTGCGGATCAGCGTCGACTCCGTGTCACCTGATGATCTGCACGCGGCATATCGCGAGCTGGAGCTCGACCCGCGTCAGGTGCACGTCAAGCAGTACGTGGAGCCCGAGTCGGCGGAGGAGTTCTTCGAATTCCACCGCGGCCTGTACGAGCGCGGCGAGACGACCGGTGCGGTCACCACGGTGCCCAGTGTGGCCGCCGCCCTCGCCGATACCGGCGTGCCGTCGCTGAAGATGACTCCGGCGGGCGCGACCCTGCGGCACGTGCTGCAGACCGCCGCGCTCATGGGCAGCGGCGCCAAGCTGGAAGAGTCCCGCATCGTCACCGCGATCGTCCGGGTACCTAGCGGCGCGTTCCCGCACGCGAGCCCGAGCAACTACTGGTATCAGGAGCTGAAGCTGTCGCTGTACCGGGAGCTGCTCCGCGAGGCCCGGCCCATGGATGCGGCGGTGCTCCCGCGCGACGAGCACAGCTACTTGATCGTGACCACGATGGGCTCGCTCAATATCGCCACGGACGAGCTCACCGTCGCGCCGTTCCTCGGACGGTTGACGAGCGAGGTTGGCGTGAATCTGGAAGTGGGGCTGGGGCTCGGCCGCACCACCCGCGAGGCAGAGCCTCAACGCGCAGTCGGCTGTCGACAAGGCGGCTACGGTCAACGGGGACGTGGCCTACCTGGTGGCTCCCGGCGAAACCATCCTCCAACTGCCGGCGGGGCGCCAGGCCGGTCCCGCCCAGCCGGTCCAGCCGCCGGCGAAGGACGCGAAGGCCATCGAGATGCTGGCGCGCCTCGCTGACAAGCTGGGTGAGGAGCCCGGCGACGAGCGGGTCGTCGATGCGGAGCGAGTCTCCGAGCTTCTGGGCGTGACCCTGCGAACGGCGCGACGGATGCTGAACACCCTCGTCGACGAGGGGTTGGCGTGGCCGATGCCGCCTGCGCGATCCAGTAAGGTCGGTCGCCCACCGCGGCCGTATCAGCTTCTCGTCGACAAACTTCCTCGCTGAGGAGCGGCGCTCCTCCCGGTCGCGCTCGTTCCTGGTGCCTCCCGGCCGGTGACTGTGAATCTGTGCCGCGTGTGTCTGGAAAATGTCACGGGCATGCCACCGTTGTTCCAGGGGATCCTTTGACTAGGACTGTCCGCAACAGTAATTTAAGCCAGTCCGATATTCGTCGCCCTGGATCTCGCCTGATTCGGCGAGGAGGTACGCAAGGCATGAAGAAGATAACCACCGCGTCGGGCGGGAAATGAGAGGGATTCGGGTTCATGAAGGCCATCTTGGTGATGTTCGACAGCCTCAACCGGCGCTACCTTCCCCCTTACGGCGGTGCGGATTGGGTCCATGCGCCGAACTTCAGCCGCCTGGCTGAGCGGGCGGCGACCTTCGACAACTGCTATGCCGGCTCGATGCCCTGCGCTCCAGCCAGGCGCGAGCTTCACACCGGACGGTACAACTTCCTCCACCGCAGTTGGGGACCGCTCGAACCGTACGACGATTCGATGCCGGAACTGCTGGGACAGGCGGGCGTGCACACGCACCTAGCCACGGACCATCAGCACTATTGGGAAGACGGGGGCGCCACGTACCATCCGCGCTACAGCACGTTCGAGCTGGTCCGCGGACAGGAGGGCGATCCCTGGAAGGGCTGCGTGGCGGGCCCGGACATCCCGGAGACGCTCAGGGTCGATCGGCACCGCCAGTGGCGGCAGGATCTGATCAATCGCCGGTACATGGACGACCTCAGCACCCACCCGCAGACGCGCACGTTCGACGCCGGCTGCGAGTTCATCCGGACCAATGCCGGCGAGGACGGCTGGATGGTGCAGATCGAGACGTTCGACCCGCATGAGCCCTTCTTCAGCCATCCCAGCTTCCACAAGCTGTACCCGGAGGACTATTCCGGCCCGGAGCATGACTGGCCTGACTACCAGCAGGTTGTCGAGGACGACGCCACCGCGGCGCACGTGCGCCACCGGTACGCGGCGCTGCTGAGCATGTGCGACGACTCCCTAGGCCGGGTGCTCGATCTGATGGACGAGCTCTCGCTGTGGGATGACACGATGCTCATCGTCTGCACCGACCACGGTTTCCTGCTAGGTGAGCATGAATGGTGGGGCAAGGCCGCGCCTCCCTGGTACGACGAGACGATCCACACGCCCCTGTTCATGTGGGATCCGCGTTCCCGGGTGGCGGGCGAGCGCCGGGCGAGCCTGGTGCAGACCATCGACCTGGCGCCGACCATGCTGGACTTTTTTGGCGTCACCATCCCGGATGACGTTCAGGGGGCGCCGCTCGCCGGCACAATCGCCGACGACACCCCCGTACGCCAGTTCGGCCTGTTCGGAGCTTTCGGCGGTCACGTCAGCGTGACCGACGGCCGTTACGTGTACATGCGCTCGCCCGTGTCCGAGTCCAACACGCCCCTGTTCGAGCACACGCTCATGCCCACGCACATGCGTGGACACTTCGCGCCCCAGGAGCTCCGTCCGGCCGAACTCGCCGCACCGTTCGACTTCACCAAGGGCGTGCCGCTGCTCAGGGTTCCCGGATACAGCGCTACCAACCCGTATGCCTTCGGCACCCTGCTGTTCGATTTGCGCCACGACCCGCAGCAGGAGGCACCGCTCGTCGACGACGAACTGGAAATGCGGATGGCTGGCGCACTCGTCGAGCTGATGCGGACGAACGACGCGCCAGCGAGCCAGTACGAACGGCTCGGGTTGCCGGCCGATGGGCCGATCACGGGCGCCCATCTCCTCGCCGGGGCACACTACGAGCGTGCCGTGAGCGCCGCCGCACCCCCACCTGCTGCGGCGGATTTCCCGGAGGGCGCCTATAGCGTCCACTCGCCACTGGCAGACCTGCTCTCGCATGCGCCGGCGGCGGAGATCCTGGACCGGCACGCACCGCAGATCTCCACGGGCCCGGTGGCGAGGCTCGCTGGGGATCTGTCCCTGTACCGTGCCGCCGCCCTGGCCATCGGGCTGCTGCCGTGGCCGACGGTGCGTGCCATCGCCGAGGAGCTCGCGGCGCTCGATCCGACGAGCACCGAGCCTTAGAGAGACTGTCCGGCGAGTCGCTCGACGCTGTGCACCTGAAGATCTTCGTACTCGGCCACGAGGGGCGCCATCTGACGGAAGCCGATCTTCCCGCCGCCGAGAGGCGGACCGTAGCTGTGGCCGTCGTCGTGCCAGGTGAAGATCTGCAGATCGTTGATCCACAACTCGACGTCGGGGCCGCAGGTGAGGACTGTGGCCCGGTACGGTTCGAGCATCTCGTCGACGTCCGGTAGGGGATCACCGCCTTGAGCGACAAGGTGGAATCCGTGGCTCTTACGCAGGTTGCACGTGCGGAACGCGCGCGCTTCAGCAGTAGTGCGCCGGAAGTAGGACACGTGCAGAGCGTTGATGTCCCCGTAGCGATAGTGGTCGTACTCCCCGTCGCGCGCGTTCAGCGTGGAGTCGAAGATGTCCTCGCCGTTCCTGCCGGCCGCCGCGAAGAAGAGCATGCAAAGGCCGGGCTCGTGCACCGGAAGTACCGTCCACGAGATCGCGATGTCTGGTGGGAGGTCATGCGGACACCAGAGCACGAAGTTCGCTCGCTGCCCCTCCGCGGGATCGAGGACGTTCGCCAGCCGCATGCGACCGTGCGGAAAGGTCACGTGTGCCGAACCTTCCAGGCGGAAATCGGCGACGTCGGCCTCTGATGACAACGGGTTCGCATAGATCTGCCGGCCGATCCGATAGGGACGCTCCTCCGGGTCCATCTACCGGAGAGCACCCGCATAGGTGGGATCGATCACGTACATGTCCTCCTCAGCCCGAACACGACGCTTGGCCAATTAGCGGTGCCGGACGGTCGCATCGTTCTCCCGGCGTCTGGCGCACCCGTGGTGCGGGGCTTCGTGGTTGGGCACGACCATATCGAGGCGAACCCATTAGGTCAATGACTTTAATTCAATTAAAATGTCGCCGTAATTGTACTCACTCGCGGCGTGCTTCCGCGGTGCAGTGCCGTCTCGCAAGGTCGCGACCAGCCGGTCGTAGTACTTCGGATCCGCGGCAGCGGTCAATGGATGATCTCGTGCCGTGCGAGGCCCGGGCTCGACATCTCGGCGTGGTCGTCTACGGGCGGCTGTCTGCGATAGCAGGGCTTTGTTGCTCGCCGAATGGTGTCTTTCGATCCGCGTGTCACGTTGCCGTGCCGGCCCGCATCATCGCAGCACACGTACGTGTGTTTCCGTCGGTGTGGTTGGCGCCTTGGCACCATGATCGGGGAAGGGAAGCGGCATATTGGCGCGTGAAACCCTTGACGCGGATGCCTGTGACCGAGAAAACTCTGTACCCACGTTTAGGACATGACGGAATTGTATTCCGTCCCTACTGGAAAGGGGTCTGTATGACGAGCCCGATCCGCGTACTATTCTCCCTCATAGCCGCGACCGCTATGGTTGTCGGGCTGTCCGCTGGGAGTACGGCCGCGGCACCCGGGGCCGTATCGACCACCGACGAGAGCTCGATCACCAACCTCGGCGAGCCCGTACGCAAGGCGCAGACGCTGAGTTCGGCGATCGGGGAAACGCCGGACGGTACGCCCCTCGGCTACTACGTCGTCTCCGGAAATCCCAACACCAACGCCGAGTTCACCGTCATGAATCTGCGCACGAACGAGAACGTGCTGCAGACCCGGGTGCCGTATGGCAACAGCAGCCAGCGGACCCTGGGGAAGTCTCCGGTGGACGGCACCATCTACTTCGCCACGTCGGACGTCAGCCATCTGTATCGATATCAGCCTGGTGACACCGAGATCGAACATCTCGGGCCGGCTCCGGAAGGCCAGCGTGTGTGGTCGGTGGCGGTCGGCCCCGACGAGACCGTCTGGTTCGGTACCTACCCGGGCGGGCGGCTGTATTCACTCGATCCCGACTCCGGTGATATCACCGACCACGGCCAGGCGCTCGAGGGCGAGCAGTACATCGGGTCCATCTTCCCTGACGGTGACACGGTCTACGTCGGCACCCAGCCGAACGCGCGCCTCGCCGAGTACGACCGGAACAGCGGTGACTTCACCGAGATCGCATTGCCGGAGGACCACTCCGGGGACAAGATCACGGCATTGGACCTGCGTGACGATCTCCTGTTCGTCAGCACCACTGACATGCACGTCATGGACGTGACGACCGGTGAATGGGTGGACCGGCTCAGCGGCGCGAACGCGCGGGTGTCGCCGATCTCCCCGACCGACCCCGATGCGGTCTACCTGCGGCTGAACGGTGAGGTCACACGCTACGATCTCAGTACCGGTGAGCTGACCGGTACCGGCAAGAGTCCCAACGCCACGCCGGAGTCGTGGGGGTGGGTCGATCTCGACGGCACCGGTCCTTGGCTCGCGCTCACCTACTGGCGACAGGGCCGCACGTACGCCTGGAACCTCGAAACCGGAGAAGGCTCGTACCAGGTACCGGACCTGATGGGCGCCGGTGCCCCGTTGATCAGCCTCGGTGCCGGACCGCTCGGGAACATCTACGCCGGCGCCTTCCTGAGCCCGCCCGGTATGGGTAAGTACGATCCGGACGGCGAGGGCTTTGAGCTGCTGAATGGCACCAGCCAGGTCGAAGGTTTCGGGACGTTCGGTGATGATCTCGTCTTCGGTCGCTACCCGCAGGGTTACCTCTACCGCTACGATCCGTCGCAACCGTGGGATTACCGGACCAATCCGCCGTCGCCGCTGCGGATCGGCGATGACCAGAACCGGACCAAGGCCTTTGTCGAGCTCGACGCCGTACCCGGCACGGTCGCGATTGCGTCTGTCCCGACGACGGGCCAGCATGGCGGCGCCATCACCCACTGGCAGCCGGACGAGGGCACGCATCAGGTGTATCGCGACGTGGTCGAGAACCAGTCGCCGGTGTCGCTGGTCCAGCACGACGGTTTGCTGTTCGGCGGTACGTCGATCGAAGGTGGCTACGGCGTCGACCCGGTGACCGACGAGGCTGTGCTGTTTGCCTGGGACCCGGTGTCAACCGAAACCCTGTGGTCGGAGGTTCCGGTGCCAGGTGCCTCGACCGTGTCGGGGCTGGCGATGGACGACGACGGCCACCTGTGGGGCATCGCCGACAGCCGGACGGTCTTCGAGTTCGACCTGGAAGCCAAAGAGACCATCCGCACGATCGACATCGACCCTGACGCCGGGATCGATCGCTACGGTGATGACAATCGGTTGCTGTTCGACGAGGGCCGTCTGTTCGGCTCTGCCGCGAGCCAGCTGTTTGTGCTCGACCAGATCACCGGCGAGGTCACCACTCTCTATGGTGGCGACGACGGCCCGCGCGTGCAGGAGCTGGCCCGCGATCGGTACGGCGACCTGTACATCATCGGATCCAGCACCCGCCTGCTGCGATACACGATGCCGGATGACACGACCGCGCCGGAGGTGTCGGCCGAGCCTGCGTCGTCGAAGAGTCGAGGTGCCGCCGTGCTGTGGTTGCGCGCCGACGACGACACCGACGACGACCCTGCGATCCACTACCGCGTTGACGGTGGCGACTGGACGGAGTACGACGGCTCCCGGCCGGTCGTGGTGAAGCGGGGAGAGACGCTCGAGTACCGGGCTATCGACGACGCCTGGAACTCGTCACAGGTGCAGACCTACAGCCAGTCTTCTTGATCCTGACCGGTGGGTGACGGGGATGCCCCGTCACCCACCGGCGTCGGGCATCGGTGACTTCCATTGCGCGCTGCGAAACGTTCACACTTCCCTACGAGGGGAACCGGAACGTTCGACTATCGGCAACACAGCCTACGTGGGTCTCGGGCCGCCGGCCGCGCTTGTCCGCGCGGTCGAATATTTCCTAGAAGGATTGGCCCGATCATCTGGAAGTTTCACTAAAATTGATTGAGCGCGGAAAAGGGCGGGCCATGGAAGCGGTTTTGGATCGGCTGATCTCGGTGATCGATGAAGTCGATTTCGACGTGGCTCATGAAGCGCTAATCATCGACGTGGCCAATCGACTCAAATCCTAATGATGCCTGGTTGGCATCCCCTCAGTGGTGATCGGTCGACTGGTCCTGGCGGTGTGCGCGCAACGATCCGGAGTGGGCCTTGGCTTCGGGGTCCCGCCGGGCTTTGATCACGCTCGCCACCGTCGCCGCGGACAGCACCACAATGATGACGGCGAGGCTGACGAGCGTGGGAATTTCGGGGAAACGCTCGTCGATGTCGACGTGTGCCCAATGCAGGATCAGCTTGACACCGATGAACGCGAGGATCACCGACAGGCCGGTAGACAGGTACACCAGCCGGTCGAGTAGCCCCTTCACGAGGAAGTACAACGCGCGCAAGCCGAGCAAGGCGAAGGCGTTGACCGTGAAGACGATGTAGGGCTCTCCGGTGATGCCGAACACCGCTGGAATGGAATCGAGTGCGAACAGCAGGTCGACGCTGCCGATCGCGATCAGCACGATGAACATCGGAGTCACCATGCGGCGGCCGTCGACGCGGGTGAGCAGCCGCCCCCCGACGTACTCCTGCGTGATCGGCAGCACGCGGCGGGCAACCTTGACGACGGCATTGTCCTCGATATCGGGGTCTTCGTCGCGGTGCCTGAACAGCTGCACGGCCGTGTAGATGAGTAGCAGGCCGAACAGCAGGAACATGAAGGAGAACAGCGACAAGAGGGTGGCGCCGAGCGCGATAAAGATCGCTCGCATGACCAGAGCCAGCGCGATGCCGATGGTCAGCACCATGCGCTGGTGCTCGATCGGCACGGCAAAGGTGGCCATGATGATGACGAAGACGAACAGGTTGTCGACGGAGAGGCTCTTCTCGACGATGTAACCGGTGAAGTATTCCGTGCCGAAGTCGCCACCGTGCTGGGCTGCGAACCATACGCCGAAGGCGACCGCGACGAGGATGTAGAACACCGTCCACAGGCTCGCCTCGCGGAACCTGACCTCGTGCGGACGCGTGGCGGACAGGACGAGGTCGACCGTGAACAGTGCGACGATCAGACCGATCGTCACCCCCCACGTCAGCCCACTGATATCGAGCACGCTGCCTCCGCTCCGCGCAGATCCGCTGTACTACATCCGCGAGAACCAAGCGTAGTCCGACGGCCGGTTCCGCCCGGGTGCCCCTCCGCGGTTTCGCGTATGGCGTTGAACACTCTCACGGTATCGCCAGCCGGCTCAGGGGGCACGGTCCACCGAGCGCGCGACCAGCCAGGTGTCGAGCAAGCGCAGGCCGGCATATCCGAGACCCGCGTAACCAGCCGCCGTCGCGACCACGTCGGTGACATGATGCTCACCCAGCCACACCCGGGTCACGGCGATGACGGCGACGACGATGACCGCCAGCATCACGAGATGCCTTCGCCATCGTGTGATGAGCCTTCCGAGGATCCCGACGGTGATAAGCGTCGCCGTGGCCACGATGGCGACGTGCGCGCTCGGAAAACTCCAGTCGGCCATGCCGACGGGATGGGGCCGGGCGAACACCGCTTTCAACAGTTCCGCCGAGCCGGCAAGGAGGAGAAACAGCAGGACATATCCCAGTGCAAGTCTCCACGCGTGCCGCGGTGCCTGCCAGACCAGCCACGCTATGGCCGCTGCGGCACCGCCGACGCACACCGCGCCGAGCCCGTCGCTCACCGCGGTCACGACGGTGTAGGCCGGCTCGCCCTGCGTGGTGCGTAATACATCCAGCGCCCATACGTCGACCAGTGGCAGGTGATCGTCGAGCAGTAGACCCACGGTGGCCAATACCACGGCACCTGCCGTGCCGGCGGCCAGTCCGGCGTACAAACCACGATTCGTCCGGCCGGACGTAGCTGCCTCCATGGCACCAGTGTGACCCAGGGCCCGGACGTCAGGGGACGGCTAGCGCTTCGGTCGGGGCAAGTCGGGATGCTCGCACCGCCGGATACAGGCCGGCGAGCGCCCCGATGATCAAGGTGGCCCCGATACCGCTGGCGATGGCCCACGCCGGAACCAGGGTCGGCCATCCTTGGATGGTGGAGTACAGGGTGGTGACACCCACCCCGAGGACTAGCCCGCCGGCTCCTCCCAGTGTCGACAGGAACAGCGCCTCCGCGAGGAATTGGTTGCGGATGTTGCCACGGGTGGCTCCCAGCGAACGTCGGAGTCCGATCTCCCCGCGGCGTTCCAGAACCGAGATCACCATCGTGTTGGCTACTCCAATGCCGCCTACCAGCAGCGCCACCGATCCGAGACCCAGCAGTAACGCACTGAGCGTGTCGTCGGCGGCGTGCTGCGCCGCCAGGGCGTCGGACGGGCGGGACACGTCCACCTCGTGTGGCGCCTCCGGATTTGCGGTGGGTCCGAGGACATCCTGTACCGCCTCTACTGCATCCGGATCCGTGCGGGTGTAGATCGTCGTGGCGTGGCCGTCAAAATCGAGTATGTCGGTCGCGACAGGCCAGCCGACGAGGGCCGCTGTGTCGATCTCCGGCGCTAGCGGGACCGGGTCGAGGATGCCGATGACGGTAAACCACTGCTCACCGAGGTAGACTTGCTGTTCCGGGCCGACCGACCCGACACCGAGCCGGTCGGCCGCGGTGGCTCCGAGTACCACGGCAGGAAAGTCCTGCATCGCCTCGGTAAGGAATGAGCCAGCGGCCACGGTGCCACCGATGGTGTCGAGCAGGCCGGTCTGGGCCCTCATCACCGCGATGCTGCCAGACTTCTCCTCGGGGACGTGATCGTTGCGATAGACCATCGTGTCCGACAGGATGCCCACCGAGGTAGCCGACTCCACCGGCCCGATCCGGTCGATCATGCTCTCGGCCGTCTCCGGCAGATGCGCCTCCTCCCCGAACAGGTCCTGCCCGGGACTGACAGTGAGCAGGTTGGTGCCAAGTGCGGCGATCTGCTGGTTGAAGTCCTCGCGGCTGGACGACGAGATACCAATGACCGAGATCATCGCGGCGATACCGACGGCGATACCGAGCGCGGACAGCAGGATCCGGGTGGGGCGGGACCGTAGCCCGGCACTCCCGACGCGGATAAGGTCACCGAGGTTCATGCGGGCCGGGGTGAGCTCCCGGCCCCCTGGTCTCCGGTCGGCATTCACGACGACACCTCCTGGCTTCCCCGTCCGACTGCGGCCACGATGGCCGCCTCCGAGATCATGCGCCCGTCGCGCATGTGTACCTGTCGCGGCAGCGAATCAGCGATTTCATGATCATGCGTGATGACCACCACGGCGGTACCCGACGTATGCAGCTCGCGTAGGAGCGCAACGACGCTTTCCCCTGCTGTCGTGTCCAGGTTTCCGGTCGGTTCGTCGGCCAGTAGCAGCATTGGATCACCGAGGATCGCGCGAGCAATCGCCACCCGTTGACGCTCGCCACCGGACAGCTCGTGTGGGCGATGCCCGATCCGGTGGCCGAGCCCGACACGGATCAGCGCCCGCTCGGCGTTGCGCAACCGAACGGCGCGGGTGACACCGGCATACAGTTGCCCGTCGGCGACGTTGTCGAGCGCGGATACTCCGGGCGCCAGGTGGAACTGCTGGAACACGAAGCCGATGGTGCGCGCCCGCAGCGCCGACAGCTGCCGGTCGGTCAGCTCACCCACGTGATGTCCGTTGACGAAGACCTTTCCCGACGTCGGGCGGTCCAGTGTGCCCAGGACGTTGAGCATGGTCGATTTCCCTGACCCGGACGGGCCGACGATCCCCACCAGCTCGCCGGCTTCGATAGTGATGCTGACGTCATCGAGCGCCCGGATTCCGGCGGCGTAGACCTTCGACACCGAGTCCAGAACGACGACGGGTTTTTGCTTCACGGTCATTCCGCCACCCCCACGGTCATGCCCTCGGAGATGCCCGGACCGCTGATCTCGACCATGCCGTCGGCGAACATCCCCGTTTCCACGTGCACGTAGCTTGTCTCACCGTTCTCGAGCACTTCGAGTCCGTAACCACCGCCGCCGAGTGCCACTAGAGCGGTCACCGGTACGGAATGGACGTCTGTAGCCTCGCCGGTGACGATGTCGAGCGTGACGGGTGCGGCGTTGTAGCCGTCCAGGGTCTCCTGGTTCTCGATCGACACCTCGACCGGGATGAACTCGCCACCACCTTCACCTTCGATCTCCTGCGTCGCCGCAGCCACGTACGTCACGGTGCCTTCGACAGTGGTGCCGTCTGGAAGGGTCACCGTGCCGGAGTCCCCCTCCGCGACATACTGCTGTTTGTCGACGTCGAGCGGGACGCTCACCAGCTTCTTGGTGCCGGAGTACGTCAGGACAGTCTGATTGAGCTCGGCACCGAGACGGCTGCCGATGTCGAGACCGTGGAGCGCGATACGGATGTCGTGCTCCACCACGGCGATTTGTCCGGGTGGGACCTCACCCGTCGGATCGAGGCCCGAGTCCTCCTGCCACGCTTCCACCGCTGTCGCCGTATCCTCGTTGTACGTGTCGTCCACGTCGAAGCCCTCGTATCCGAGGTCGGCGAGGCTGGACTCGAACTGCTCGACGTCCGAGCCGACAGTCTGGACGTCGAGCGTGCGGTGCGGTGGCTCGGAACCGTGGACCAGGATCACGGGCGTGCCGTCCACCTCGTAGACGGCCTCGCCCTCCTCGAGGATCGTTCCCGGCGCCGCGATCCACGTCACCACGCCGGAGGTCGCCTGCACGATCAGCGGTTCCGGCTCTCCGTGAGAGAGGATCCCGTCGATGTGCTGGGTCTGGGTTAACGTTTCGGTCGTGATCTCTGCCGTCGCCGGCGGGAGCCCGTCGCCGCTGCTGGCCGTCGTGCTGGGCTCGCCGCCGCCGAACCCGGCGGCGGCGAACGCCACCACGAGTGCGACCAGGAGGACGCCGGTGACCAGCATCCATCGCCGACGAAATCGCAAGATGAGGGTGGACATGACCGTGTTTGCGCTGTGCATGATCACTCTCGGGACTCGTCGAGCAGGTGCTGGCACGCCTCAGCGGCCTGCTGGAACGCTGGATCGCTCCGGTCCACGTCCGCATCGCCGAACACGCCATCGGAGCCTGGTTGCGGATCGGGGAAATCGGGCAGCCCGTTCTCTCGCATGCACTGGGCGAACTCCAGATATGCGGCCATGTCCTGGTCGTCCGGGGCCGCCCGCCCACCGCCTTCCATGAGGTGTTCACACTCGTCCATAGCGTCGCGCACAGTCGGGTTGTCCGGATCGACGGAAGGGTCCAGCTCCGGTATCCCCGTCTGGGGGTCCGGATCGGACATATCGATGCCATGATCACGCATACATTCGGCGAATGTCTGATCCTCCGCCTCCGGCCCGCCGGATTCGGACTCGGACGAATCCGTATCGGATGGTTCCTGCGGCGAGTCCGGCTGAGCTTCATCACTTGGGGAAGCTTCGACCTGCGGGCTCCAGTCGTCAGTCGAGTCCCCCGAGCCGCACCCGGTGAACACCATGGCCGTCATCACGGCGGTCACGAGTGCTCGTGCCTTGATCGTTGTAGTCCTCACTTCGTCGTTCCTCCGAGAGTTCTCGTCTGGCGGTTGCCGCGTTCTTCGTCCAGTGCAGCGCCAGCCGGATAACCAGGCCGTAACCACCGCGCCCGGCGGTTATCTCGTGGTTATGTGTCCTGGTGAACAATCGAAGGCAGGAGGTGGTCGGCGCATGCGGGTACTCGTCGTCGAGGATGAGCCCGTACTGGCGGATGCGATTGCGCAGTGGTTGCAGCGCGAGTCATTCGCCGTGGACATGGCCTACGACGGCGAGCAAGCGCTGGAGAGGATCATGGTGAATGACTACGACGTGGTCGTACTAGACCGATACCTCCCGAAGATGCACGGCGACGACGTCTGCCGGGCGATAGTGGACGGGGACTCGCGGGCCAGGGTTCTCATGCTGACTGCGGCCACGACAGTGCGAGCCAGGGTGGAGGGACTCGCGATCGGTGCTGACGACTACCTGACCAAGCCGTTCGCGTTCGCGGAGATGTCGGCACGGGTGCACGCGCTCGCCCGGCGTTCGGTCACTCCAGTCCAGCCGACACTCGAACGGGCCGGCATTCGCATCGACCCGCACAGGCGCGAAGCCACGCGTGACGGCCGCCCTATCGCCCTGGGGAATCGAGAGTTCGCGGTGCTCACCGAGCTGCTGCGTGCAGACGGCGCGGTCATCTCGGCCGAGACGTTACTGGAGAAGGCATGGGACGAGAACATCGACCCGTTCACGAACACGGTGCGAGTGACGGTGATGAAGCTCCGGCGCAAGCTGGGCAATCCCCCGGTGATCGAGACGGTGCCCGGAGCCGGGTACCGCATCCCCTGACAGCTGTGCGCCACGCGCGGCCGGTGAGTTTGCGCTTGCGGCTGACCCTGCTCTATGGCGGGATGTTCGTGCTGGCTGGGGCCTTGTCCCTGGCCACCCTCTATGTTGTCGTCCAGCATCGCCTTGACGAGCAGCTCACCGGCGGCGGAGAAGACTCTCGCATTGCACAGCTGCGGGAAGAGGCGGCCCGGTCCGAGGACTCGACGGTCACGATGCCGGACGGCTCCGAGGTCCCGTTAGAACAGGTGGTCGCCCAAGCTCAGGCGGAGCAAGAGGAGATCAAGGATGCCGCTCTGAACGCCTTGGCCACCCAGGGAAGCCTCGCCGTGCTCGGCGTGGGCTTGGTCGCTGCGGCAACCGGATGGGCCGTCGCCGGCCGCGGGCTGCGGCCGTTGCGGGCGATCACCACCACTGCGCAGCGCATCGCGAATTCCAGTGGTGTGGAGCGAGACCTCAGTGAACGTATTGCGCTCACCGGCCGTGACGACGAGATCAAGAGACTCGCCGATACCTTCGACGCGATGCTCGACAACCTTGATGAGGCCTTCGACGCACAGCGGCAATTCGTTGCCCACGCGTCCCATGAGTTACGCACGCCGCTTGCCATGGAGCGTGGATTGATCGAACTCGAGATGACCAGACCTTCCGCGACGCCGGACTCGATCCACTTCGCCCGCTCGTTGCTCGAGATCAATGAACGCCACACCAGGCTCGTCAACGGGATGCTGTTTCTGGCGAACAGCCAGAACGTACTGGAGAGGCCGGTAGCTGTGGACTTGGACGACGTCGCGCATCATGTCGCGGCGGCACACCACACGATGGCGGACGAACTGGGAGTGATGCTGGAGTCCGAGCTTCATGTCGCGCCCATACGAGGTGACCCGGTGTTGCTGGAACAGCTGACCCGGAATCTGGTTGAGAACGCGCTGCGACACAACGTGGACAACGGCTGGGCGCTTGTGACGACCGGAATCGAGTACACGCAGGCATATCTGACAATCAGCAACTCGGGCCCGGTCCTACATGATTACGAAGTGGATAACCTCTTCGAACCGTTCCAACGGCGACGGTCCGAAGACGCCGTAAACGGGCGCCACAGCTTCGGGCTCGGCCTGTCCATCGTCAAAGCCATCGTCACGACGCACGGAGGTGCCGTGTCCGCTCGCGGAAGGCCGGACGGAGGGATGGACGTGACGGTGCATATCCCGCTAAGGGCCGAATATGCATCGTTCGGGGGCGAGCCGACAGTGGGACGGTAGTACCGCCTTGATTCGGCGGCCGGACGACAGAGCTAGCTGCACCTTCCCGTCGGTAGCCCGCATCGTGGTGTCGATGACGAAGCACTTGGTTCCCGCCGCAGTTCAACAGACCTCGCCTAGATTCATTCCCTGGGTGCCCCTCAGGCGCTAGTCGCTGGCGAGCGCGCCTGTGATCAGGGTGCCGACGGCACTCTCCAGCATGCTGGCCAGGTCCAGGTGGAGCTCGGCCAGGGTGGGGTCCACCTCGTAGGCTGCGAGGGTGCTGGCGGAAGGTCGGCCGTAGGTCGACAGCGCGCCTGCTAGGATCAAGGTCGTCATGCACACCATCCTGGCATGGTCGCGCAGTTCGGGTAGGTGGCTGCGCACGAGGTCGATCATGGTGGCGAGAAGGTGTAAGGCTGATCGTTTGTAGTGCACGACCACGTCGACTGACACATTGTGCTCCAGAACACCGGGCTGTGCGTTGATGAGATCGCACAGCGTGGTGGCACCTGCGAGTGACCGACTAAGGACCGCAGCTAGCTGGTCTCCGCGTTCCCTCGCTGATAGCTGTGGATCGACACTCGCGGCGAGTTCGTCCGATATCTCCGCCAGCCACGCCTGCAGGGCACCGTCCAGCAGTTCGAGCAGCACCGCCTCACGAGACTCGAAGTAGCGCAATACGTTCGACTTGGCCAAGCCGACTCTCCGGCTCATCTCGTTGAGGCTCACCTCGGCTACTGGCATTTCGGCGAGCATCGACGCCGCCGTGTCCAAGATCGCCTGGCGGCGGACCTGCCGCTGCTCCACGCTGCGTGCCCGCTGGAACGTCATACGCTGCATTTTACAGACCGGCGGTCTCTTGACAACAGACCGCCGGTCTCTTAAAGTCGTGGCAAGTAACAGACCGGCGGTCCGTAAATGGAGGATGTCATGGACGAGAAATGGACCGAACGCGACATCCCCGATCAGAAGGGCCGAGTAGCGGTCGTGACCGGCGCCAACACTGGTCTCGGCTTCGAAGCCGCCCGGGCCCTTGCCGAAAATGGAGCGTCGGTAGTGCTTGCGGTGCGAGACGTCGAGAAGGGCAAGCGGGCAGCCGCCCGTATCGCCGGCGACACCGTGGTGCAGGAGTTGGACCTGACGTCGCTGGAATCGATCCGCGCAGCTGCCGCTGAGCTGCACGGCCCGCATTCGAAGATCGACGTGCTGATCAACAACGCTGGCGTAGGTACGTTGCTGGAAGAGGACTGGACCATGCACATTTCGTACACGACCGAACCAGCACACCCCAACCATGCCACCGCCATCTACTGGCGTGCCGATCTGATCTGACCGACCGAGCAGCTACCTACGGCGTCTCAAGCGCACAAGGCAACCTCGGCGCGGTGGACAATCGCTGGTCGGCCGTCATGAGCGGCACGTCCAGGGCGGCGGCGAGCGCGACGTAGATCGCGTCATAGAAGGTGACATTCTCCCGAAGCGCCCACGCTGCCGTCGCGATAGATCCCGTGTGGTCGTATCGATGGTCAATGAGCCTGGGGGCGTGCCGAAGCACTGCAGCGCCATGATCAGCTGTCATGGTTCCACGCATGACCTGGCGACGCAGCACGTTTCCAAGCTCGGCGTCGATGAGGTGTGGCGCGTGAACGGTTTCATCACGGAGCCGGTTACGCAGCCGAGCAGCGGCGTCCTCGTTGGCGATGTTCGCGTACATCAGCGCCGAGGCGTCAACGACGAACGACATCAGCGGCGGTCAGCCTGCACGTCGTCACTGATCTCCGTCGCCGTGGTGGATACTGGACCAAAATGAGCCAGCGCCTCTTCGATTGCGGTCACGGCCTCACGCTTGGACGGGCGCCGGGCCATCGAGATGACCTGATCACGCATGTATGCCTGCAACGACTTGCCCTCCGCCCGTGCACGGGCGCGGATGGTGTCGTAGGCGTCGTCGGGGATCTCCCGCACCTGGATCGTTCTCATAGCGCTACTTTAGCGCTACTCGCCGAACGTGCACCAGCATCGCGGTCGTCCGAACCGATGTCTTGAAGCGAAGATTGCCGAGTTGACCTCTTAGAGATCAAGGGCGGCTCGCTGCGCTCGCCGCCGGGTGCGTGCCCGGGTGCCGGGCATGCGCCCCTGGCGGGCCGTTCCGGGCACCCGGGCACGCACCCAACCACGCATCACGAAGACCCCTTGTCGCTCAGCGGGCTGTCCGTCGTCGGCAGCCGCCCCCGGGTCGCGGTGTCTGCCTGCCCTGCCAGCGCGGTGTTGCCCTCGACGCGGCCATTGTTCGGCCTGCGCTGCGGGGGTCAAGGGCGCCTACCGGCGTCACTTCGTGATGATCTTCGATCACCCTGGAACCCCCCGCAGCTTCGACCGACAGATGGCAGCTACGAGGGCAACACCCCTCACCTGGCCCCACGCTCTCACCCGTCGTCGAGGTCCTCGTCCGGCATGCCGTGGTGCCGGTCACCGGCAAGGAGCTCGCAGCACGTAGGTGCCCTTCGCGGGCAACGTCACCACCAGGCCCCGCGCGCGCAAAACACGGGTAGCACGACGAACGGTGCCAATCGCCACGCCATACTCGACCGCAAGATCACGCTCACCCGGCAAACGGGCACGCACCGGCAGCTCGCCGGAACGGATACGCGCAGCGAGGTGTTCAGCAACCGTAATGTACAGATACTCGGGACCCTCATCGTCGCACGTGAACGGTGGTATCGGCGAGTGTTCACGCAGGCCGGTCATGGTGCCACCAGTTGCGAGATGCGCTGATGAGACACCCCCAGCACGGTGGCCACATCGCGCATGCTCATCCCCGACGCGTACAACTCGCGGGCGGCCAGACGCCACTCTCGGCTCGCGCGCCGTTGCGCCAGCACCGCGTAGCGCCGAAAGCGCCGGGAACGGTCCACGCGCTTCTGGATCTCGTCCGGAAGTATCGGGATCACCTCAACGGTGACCAACTCGCCCGCCACTTCCAACATGTCCGCCAACGCCCGGCGCTGCTCAGCACCCGCCCGTGAGAGCGTACGCACCGAAACGCGGACATTCGGATATTCGTCGCACACCACGACCCAGCCCTGACGTGCCCATCTCGCGGTCGCGGTGAAGGTGTGTAAGTTGGGATTTCACGGCCGATTCCTCCTGTACAGGTTCGGTCGAGGCCCCGACCGGTGGTGAGGTCGCCGTGTCGGGGCCGCCTAACGATTACGGGGTATGCGGTCGCTCGGAATGAGGGAGGACCACGAGGCGGTCGCCGTGGATGAATCCCGGGCCAGTGATGGCCGCACCATGGCGTTGGTCGGCCGAAAGATTTGATGCGCAATATCGCGCGACCCTCGCCGACGCGTGCCCCCCACGTGCCCCAAGGGTCGGTCAGCGAGGGGTAATGAGGGTGAATGAAAGAAGACGAGCGCCGGTATCGACGCTGGTCAGAGGGCGCCCCCGGCAGGATTCGAACCTGCGGCACTCCGCTTAGGAGGCGGATGCTCTATCCCCTGAGCTACGGGGGCCCGATATGCCTCACAACGCTGAACCAGCTTTGACCCGGAACTAGCTTATCGGGCCCGGCCCACCGGGTCGAAGTGGTTGCCGTGCAGGCATAAAGACCTCGTCGTCCCGGCTGGCCTCCCCTGCGGTGGCGGAGGTGGCAGTGGAGGCCCCTCTGGAGCATCAGTTGAGCGCCGAACAGTCCGCGCCCAGGTCGACGAGCTCGTCGACGAAGGTACTTGTCAGCGAGGACGCTTCGTCGACGTCGTCCTCGGAGCCTCCTTCGGCGGCGGAGTTCCACGCCTCGGCCGCTCCGTTGCCGAGCTCGATGATTTCGTTCACCGTGTCTTCGTCGCTGGCATCTTCGGGGGTGGGCAGTTCGCTGATAGCGGTCGCGAGCGCCGTGACCCCGGCATCGACGTCCTCGGCGTTGTCGCCGTCGGTCCTCGCGTCGGGGCCCTGAGTGAGTACCGGGTGTTCTTCCGTGACGGTGACGCACGCGGCGGTGGCTTCCTCGACCCACGACGACATCGGCACCGGCGAATCACCGGGGTCGTCGTCGGTGCCGGTGACCATCGCGTAACCGAAGAAGGTGCCACCGAGCACCAGTGTCAGTGTGATCGACATGGTGGCGAAGACGCGTCCTCGCGTGGGGCGTGCCACCTTGGTCGAGGAGATCTCGTCCAGCAGCTTCACTCGGGTAACTCCTCACAGACGCGAGAGTGTGGCTCGAAAGATCGCCGGAATGTGTCCCCCCGTCACGGGGAGCAACTCTAGCTGGTCTGGTGGCGTTGTCCAGCGCCGCGCCGGACATGGGCGGATTGCCAGTATTCGAGTGTCCGCTCGATGACCTCAGGCCATGGTGCCGGCGTCAGGCCGAACGTATCCGTCGTAGCTGTGGCGTCGATTTCGAACGGTCGCTCCCATTGATACAGCACGCCATCGAGCTCACGTAGCAGCCCGGAGAAGGGGTGGAAGAGGCGCAGCACGTTCCGGGGTACGCGGCGAATCCGGGGCGCCTGGAGGCCCGCCGCCCGGGACGCCGATTCCACGAGTTCTCTCGGTGAGACGGGCGGCGGCGACGGGACGTGCCATGCCTGCCCCCAGGCACGCTCGTCGGTTCCCAAGACAGCAAGGGTGCGGGCCACGTCGGGGATGTAGCTCCAGCTGTGTTCGGCGTCGGGGTCGCCGAACATGTAGACGGTCTTGCCGGCAAGGGCGGTCTTCACATAGCGGGCACTCATCCCGGCCTCCGGTTGCACGCCCGGACCGATGAAGTCGGAGGCACGTGCTTCGGTGGCGCGGATCCTGCCGGCCTGATGTGCGGCGAGCGCGTCCTGCCACATGGCGTTGCGCAGCGTGCCCTTGTGGTCGGTGGCGTTCAACGGGTGGTCACGCGTGATCGGCTCGGTGGCGGGCCCGTAGCCGTAGAGGTTTCCCATGGTCACCAGGACGGTGCTGGCCGATTCGGCGGCGTCGAGTAGTGATGCTGCTAGCGGTGGCCAGACACGAGCCCAGTGCTGGTAGCTCGGCGGGTTGGCGCAGTTGTAGAGCGCGGCGGCTCCCTTCACGAGGGGCCGAAGCGCTGTTGAGTCGGAGGCGTCGGCCTGGACGCGTTCGATCCGTTGGTGCTGGGGACCGGAGCCGGAACGGGTAACGATGCGGACATCGTGCCCGTCGTCGGCCAGGGTGGTGGCGAGTGTCGTTCCGACGGGTCCGGCGCCGACGATGACGTGGAGGGGCATCCGAGTATCCAATCTGTGAGCAGTGCTCTCTTCATGGTTAACTGTTCACTACTGGTCGACATTTGTCAAGAGCACTGCTCTCGAATTAGTTCGTTGCTCATCGCTGTGGCAGACTGCTCTCGTGTCCACACGTGGTTTGCGGGAACGAGTTCGTGACGAGCTGATCGGCGAGATCAAGGACGCTGCTCGCCGTCAACTGGCCGAACGGGGTGCTGCCGGGCTCTCGGTGCGCGCCGTGACGCGCGAGCTGGGCATGGCGTCCTCCGCTGTCTACCGGTACTTTCCCAGCCGCGATGCCCTCCTCACCGCGCTGATCGTCGACGCTTACGAGGGTGTGGGAGAGGCCGCAAGACGCGCGGAGTCGAAGATTGCTCGGGAGCGGCATCTCGACCGGTGGCTCACCGTCTTCCGGGCTGTCCGGGAGTGGGCTCGGTCGCATCCGCACGAGTACGCGTTGATCTACGGATCGCCGGTTCCTGGCTACGCCGCACCAGACGACACTGCGGCTCCGGCCAGCGACGTGGCGTTGCTCCTGGCCGAGATCGCGTTGGATGCGGCGGCTGGAAATGGGCGGACGGACGGCTCGCTTCCGGCCGAGTCCGGAGGTGTCAGCGATGCCCTCGCCGCCGACATCGAGGCGTTGAAGAGTACCTTTCCGTCTGTCGCTCCTCCGGATCTCGCGGAGGCGTTGGCTCGTACCCCGACATCGGCGATCCTGCATGTCATCGACGCATGGACGATGCTTTTCGGTGCGGTCAGTTTCGAGCTCTTCGGTCACTACCGGCGCGTCATCGACGCGCGAGGCGACAATCTGGAACGGCTGGCGCGAAAGGCCGCCGCGCCTTTGGGTCTGCACTGATCGGCGCGACACGATTCCCGGTCGGCACGCGCCGACAGATCTGGACAAATCGGAGCGAGCGCGACAAATATCCGGCACCGCACCCGGCGAGCCGACCGGCAAGTTTGGAGCATTGTTGCTGACCACGGCTTGTCCGCGTCGCTCTGAGCGCTGACCTCAACTACTCTCGGCGGGGTGAGACACGGCGAACGCGCAACCGAAGTTATCGAGCGGTGGAGAGACGAGCTCGCCGCTCTGGGTGGACGTGATCCGCTGCTGTCGTTCCGCGATCTCAAGGTTGGCACGCTCGACCTTGCGGCCGCCGAGCCCGAAGCGCGCCGCGAACTGCTCGACGGTGCGCCCGTGCCGCTGTCGAGCCTGTTTCCACACGAACCGCTGCGCAGCTCCGCGCTGCGTTCGGCCCGGGCGGTACGGGACAAGGCGCGTGAGCTCTTCGAGGAGCGTGGCCTCGTGGTGAGCCTGCTGGCAGTGGGGATCACCACATGGTCCAATCCTTTCCTCGCGCACCGGCCCACGGCGCCGCTGTTGCTGCGCACGGCCTCGGTCGAGGCTCGCGATGCTGCTGAAACGGATTTCCTCATCACGGTGCGGGAAGACCCAATGGTCAACCCGGTGCTGCTGCACGCGCTCGACACCCAGATCGGACTCCGGTTCCACGCCGACGACCTTCGTGATCATGCGGGTCAGCTCAAATACACCACCGCGGTCGAGCGACTGCGCGAGTTCGCGCCAGCTCATGTCGTTGACGGCTTCTCCATCGCGCATCGCGCCGTGCTCGCGACGTTTGCCACCGAACCCCTGTTGCTCAGCCGTGATCTCGACAACTTTGGCGGCGAGCTGGCGCAGCATGACGTCGTCGCGGCTCTTGCTGGGGACGAGAAGGCGCGCGAAGCGGTCGCGGTACCACCGACCCGCGCGACACCGGAATACGTTTCCGTCGACACGGACGCCGATCAGCTCGATGCGATCGCGGCCGCGGCCGGGGAGGGCAGCTTTCTCCTCGACGCGCCGCCCGGAACCGGGCGCACGCAGACGGTCGCGGGAATGGCGGCGGAACTCATGGGGCGCGGCAAGCGCGTGCTCGTGGTCAGCTCGAAGCGCGCTACGGCGGCGGATGTGGCCACTCGCCTGAGCTGTGCCGGACTGGGCGATCTCGTCCTCGACGTGGGTGACACGAGCCCGGGCGAGGCGGTGCAACGCGTGGTCACGACGGCGCGCCAGCTGCAAACGCCGGAACCGGCCGACGAGGAACAATCCCACGAGGATGGCGAGGGCGACGGGGACGCAGCCGAACACGGGCGGCGTCTGGACGCGTATCGCGATGCCGTCCACCGGACGCGACAGCCGTGGAACATCAGCGCCTACGATGCGATGGTCGCGATCGCGACCGCTCCCGAGGGGGCACGCACATCGGTCCGGATGCCGGCCGAGGCGCTCGAGCAGATGACCTCGCCCTCGGATTTGCGTGCCCGGATGCGGGAATATGCCGAACTCGAAGGGTTGACGCTCACCAAGGAGGGCTCCCCCTGGTGGGGTGCGGATGTGCGCACGCCGTCGGCAGCTGACTCCCTTGCCACCACCGTCGTGGGGTTGCGCGACACCTACGTTCCCGCGTTGCGCGACGCCGTGACCCGCGCGGCCGTCGAGGTTGGGCTGAGCGGGCCGTCGACGGTGGCCGAATGCGAGGAGATCGTCGAGCTGCTGACGTCGGTGAAATCGACGGTCGATACGTTCGGGACACAGATCTGGAGCGAGCCTCTCGACGATCTCGTCGCGGCCACGGGCAGCCGCGCCGCGCGGGCCGGAATGACGAGCAAGCCCGGTCTGCTGGCCCGGCGGCGGCTACGCCGGCGGGCCAGCGAGCTGGCCGGCGGAGCGGGCCGGCAACAGCGCGAGTCGTTGCACCAGCAGCTGATTGCCGCCCGCGATCGCCTGGAGGAATGGAAACAGCGGGCCCGGGACGGGAAGTTGCCTCGCACGGGTGAGTACCTGGCAAAGGCGGCGGATGCGATGACGGAGGTTCGTCGTCGCCTTGCCGTCCTTGCCGAGGCGAATTCCCGCACTCGTGGGTTCCCGGAATTGTTGTTCGCAGAGCTCAGCCGGCGCCTGAATGCACTCGCCATGGATGATCGTCACCTGCGGGCACTGCCCCGGCTCACGACGTTGGAAGGCGAGCTCAATGCCGCCGGTCTCGACCCCCTGCTGGAGGAGCTGCGCAACCGCGGTGTCCGCCCGGAGCGTGCGGTACAGACGCTCGAATACGTCCAGTTCGCGTCACTGCTCGACCACTGGCGCGCGACCGACCCCGCCTTGCGCGGGTTTGACCTGGCTGAACACCGGCGGCTCGCCGAGGAGTTTAGAGCGGCCGATCAGGCACGCGTGCTTGACGGCGCGAAACGGGTGCTGCGCGCCCATGCCACGCACGTCCGCGAGGCATGTGCCGAGTTTGAAGGGCAGGCCGAGGTGCTGGTGGGCGAAGGGGCGCGGGACGTTCCACGTACACCGCGCCGGCTCGTGGACCTCGCGCCGGACATCGCTCTGGCGGCCATCCCGTGCTGGGTCATGTCGCCACTGTCGGTGGCCGGCGCGTTGCCCGCGCGGCGGCTGTTCGACGTGGTGATCGTGGACGATGCGGCACGCATGCCGGTGCCGGAGGCGATTCCGGCGCTGGCGCGTGCTGGCCGGGTCGTGCTGGTGGCGGACGAGGAGCTGGCGCAGCCACCGTTCACGACGGCCGTGGAACCGGCTCCGGATCCGGACGAGCAGGAAGGCCCGTGGGCGAACGACCCGCCGGTGTCGGTGGTCGAGGCGCTGCGGGATGTGATGCCGGCATTGGCACTGCGCACGCAATATCGCGCGCGCGACGATCGCCTGGTGGGTTTCGCGGCACGTACCACGTATTCCGGGCGGATGACCAGCGTGCCCGCAGCCTGGGGGTCCGGGCGGGTGGCACTCGAACTGGTCGATGCCCCCACGGGTGGCGACGACCCCGTCGACAGCTCGTCGGTTGAGGTCAAGCGGGTGATCGATCTCGTCGTGGAGCACTTGCGTCATCGGCCGTATGAGAGCCTCGGAGTCATCACCCTTGGCCCTCGCCACGCCGAACGCCTCGACGCGGCGCTGCGCCGGGCGCTCGTGCGCGCCCCCGATATAGCCGATCTTCTGCGGGAAGATCGTAACGAAGCGTTCTTCGTGAAGGATGTCGATCGTGTGGCCGGAGACGTGCGCGACGCGATCATTCTCAGTCTGGGCTACGGGCGTTCGGTGGACGGGCGTATCCTGTACCGGTTCGGCGCTCTGGGGCGTCCCGGAGGTGAACGCCGGCTGGCATCTGCCACCACGCGGGCGCGGGAACGGTTCACGGTCGTGTCGACGTTCGGTGCGGATGATCTCAGCCCGCGGCGGCTCACGAGCTCCGGTGCCCAGGCGCTGCGCGATTTTCTCGCATATGTCGAGCAGGGCGGACGGCTGCCGCACGAGGCGACGGTCTCCAGCGCGGGCGCTCCCCCTCCCGGTGTCGACGCACTTGCCGAGGCGATCGCGGCGCGGCTGCGCCGGGCGGGCGCTGCCGTCGACATCGCGTACGGCGGGATGGGGGCCTCGGGCGTGACCGTGGCGGTTCGCCATCCGACCCGGCGTGACCGGTTCGTTCTCGCGGTCGAGACCGATGCTCCGGGTGGACCGGCGCAGCTGTCCGTGCGTGAGAGGGAGCGCATCCGCCCCGCCCTTCTCGAACGTCGAGGGTGGAGTGTGCACCGTGTATACGCGGAGGCGTGGGCCACGGATCCCGAAGGAGAGGCGAAGCGGCTGGTCCAGGCGTACGAGGAAGCCGTGAACGCGGCAGACGCGTACGATTGGGCGGTCGCTGCGGCCGATGCCGACGTTGATGCCGGATCTCCTAGTGATCTCGATGACGAGCTTCGTGACGACGTCGAGACCGGTGAGGGGGAGGTGGAGCGGCCGTCCATCATTCCCGGTTGGACCATCTCGGACTACACCGGGCGGCAGCTGGCAGCGCTGGCCCGGTGGGTCGAGTCCGACGATGTGGCTCGCGAGGACGCGGAGGTGGTGGATCTGATGGCCGCCGAACTGGAGCTGCCGCTCGACGATTCCCGCACCAGGGACGTGCTGCGCCACGCGGTTCGGGTCGGCCGGGCCGAAGCGTCCCCACGCACCGAGCAATGAGCCGCGCTCGTTCATCTGGCATGAATGGGGCGAAGCCGTATGGGGAACGGCAGCGTTCGAGGCACCCGCTCGTTATCCTGTTCCCGTGAGTACATCTGCAGGCTGGGAGGACGATTTCGTGGTTCTCCCCGATATCACCGACGACGAGACCGGGCGCGGGTGGGGCGACGACGAAACCCAGAATGATCAGCGTCTCATCGAGGAACGGCCTCCTCACTGGGAGTAGATCGCCGCTCGCTCGGTTCACATGCGGTTCAGGTGCGGCTCTGCAACGAGTTGCGAATCTCCCGTAGCAGCACGACCTCCTCGGACGGTTCGGCGACCGCCGCCTCTTGTTCCGCTTCGCGTGCTTTGAGCGCCCGGAGCTTGTTGATCGGCATGATCACCAGGAAGTAGACGGCAGCCGCGATGATGACGAAGTTGAAGAGCGCGTCGAGAATCAGCCCGAGCGAGAATTGGGCGTTGTTGATCGTGAAGGTCGCGACCTGTGTCAGGTCTCGCTCACCGAAGACCGCGGCTACGAGCGGATTGATCAATCCGTCGACAATCGAGTTGATCACCGCAGTGAAGGCCGTGCCCACGACGATGGCAACCGCGAGATCGACGACGTTGCCCCGGCTGAGAAACTCACGGAATCCTTTGAGCATGGGAGCACCATAGCCACGAGCTGAGCCGATCACGTATCCGGGACGCCCATCGTGAACGACACCCGTGATGTGACGGCAGCGTGGGCCAGCTCGGTTGCCTGCTCGGCGGTCGCGCCCACGACGAGTACGGTGCCCTTGGCCGGGGTGGAGTCATCGGCAACGGTCAACACGGGGACGTCTTCGGCAATGACACGCGGTGGGTTCAGCCCGTCGGCCGGTGCTGCGAGAACGTTGATTCGATCACCCGGTCGTATCAGGGCTGCGGCTCCCGTTTCGGTCACTCGCACCGGTGCCGCCACGAGATGGTCTCCCCACCCGTCGAGCAGCGAGGGGCCCAGCAGGCGCTGGTCGGTCACTGGCTCCCCGGCACGCATGGGAGCTGCCAGCGTGCCGCCAGTGGCCTCGGTGAGATCGAGAACGCTGTCGGGCACGGCATCGGGAGGAAAGGACGTTGTGGTGAGGTCGTCCTGGCTTATCGTCGTGCCGCCGTCGAGATCATGCGCTGCGACGAGCACGTCGATGCCGGACGGTGCGGAGCGCGAGGCCGCCTCGATCGCGAGAGCCATGGCTCCAGCGGCCAGGCCGGCAGCGAGCAGGCGCCGGTGCCGTGCCGCTGCCCTGGCCAGTCGGGTGAGATGTCCGCGCCGGTCTTCCATGGAGCGCGACCATAGCCGGTTGGCGCTCCCCTGTGGCGGTTATCCACAGGCAGATTTCACCCCAGGTCTCGACGGACGTCGCGATCGTGACTTCCGGCCGACGGTCTCGACGCCGGCGATGACCTCAGGCGGCTGATGGTTGTGAGGAGGTCGCGGACGACGAGCTTCCAGAACCCCCGGACGTGCCGGAGGAGCTGGCCGAATCGGAGGAACTCGTGGACGAAGACGCGGACGACGAATCTCCGGTCGACGAGTCGCCACCGGAGTCGTTGCCGGACGAGCTCGTGTCCTTGCTCGTCCCGTTCTTCGACGAACTGCCGTTTCTCGACTCGTTGCGGCTGTCCGTTCGATAGAAGCCCGATCCCTTGAAGACGACGCCGACAGCAGAGAACACCTTGCGCAGCCGGCCTTGGCACGTCGGGCATTCCGTCAGCGGATCGTCCGTGAAGCTCTGAACGACCTCGAGAGGTTCACCGCAGTCGGTACACGTGTATTGGTATGTGGGCACTCCTGATCCTCCCCGGGCTGATCCGTATCGGTCCGGGCTAGCACTCTCGGACCCCGACTGCTAATAATGCGCCTTCGAGGGCCCTTTTGTCCACGCGGCGAGCGAGCTGGCCGCATCCGTAGTGCTCACGCGTGCTGCTCACCCGCGCAGGAGCACCACGACGCCAGCGACGCCCGCCGCCCACAGGATGCTCGCGAACGTGCCGATGATGAAACGTTCCGGAGCCGACGGCCGTCGCAACTCGGGATAGCGCCCGAAGCCCTTGACGGCAAGGATCAAGGCCAGCCCTTCTGGCCAGCCGCTGAGCAGCGTAATGACGACGGCGGCGCGCTCGAGTGCCCCGATGGTCGTCCCGCCGCGCAACGTGTCGGGATCGGCCGCGCGGGAGCGTGGCCGCGTGGTGGCTGGAGCGGACGCTGCCGTATGTGGTGGTGGAGGAGGCGGTGGTGGCGGGGCAGGAGATACGACGCTCGTGCCGAGGCTGAATGGCGGTGCCGGCGATTCCGGATAGGTGGGGGCGTCGGTCCAGCCGTGCCCCTTCCGGACGCGGTCGGTCAGGCGGAGGAAGGTGGTGGCGACCAGTGCCCCGCCAGGAACGGCCGCGGCGACAGCAAGGACGCGTGCGAGTGCGACGAGATCCCGCGCGGGCTCGTCGCCGGCGAAGGCGAAGAGCGCGGCTGCGGCGAGCAACAAGGTCGGCACGCCCGAGGCGAGAACGAGAGCGAAGGTGGGGATCTCCTCGCGCCGGCGGTCGATCGCGTACCACAGGACGGCTCCGGCCACGGCGACGGCCGCAAACGTCACGAGTGCGATGGTGGTCAAGGCTCGATGCCTCCTCGGGCTCCTCGTCGGCTATGCCCGAGCGGGCAGCACGGGTGCGTTTTGCTGAAGCCGGGTACTCACGATGCTTCCTCCAGGAGTCGTATCGCCAACGGGTGGACGTCCTTCTCCTGCTGCCACAAGGCGACGGACAGGCGCTGGCCGACTGCCTGGCGGCTGATGCCGAGCCGCTCGGCCGCGCCGGTGAGGCCGCAGCCTGATTCGATCAGATCGATGGCTTCCCAACCAGCGTCGGTGCGCTTGTCGATGACTGCGGCGATGAGCGTGAGCAGGGCATCGGCATCCTTCGTGCGGTCGTCGATGCCGTTCACGGCGATGCGGTGCGGGCGGTGTTTGGCGGTGTCGAGCGCGTGTCGCGCGTGGATGAATGCCGGACCGCGTGCGGAGCGGGTGCTGGTGGGCAAGGGCTGCTCCGCGTCTCCGGTACCGATGCCGATGCTCCACGACCCGTGCCGGACGAGCGCCAATGCCGCCTCCAGGGCGTCCCCGGGATCGGCCAGCACGCCCTGGAACTCGTCGCCGGCGGTCCGCTCGAACGGCAGGAGCGGGTTCGGAAGATGTTCGGCGAGCATGTCCACGGCCTCGCCGACCAGATCCCGGCCACGTCGACTGCGCCGCTGGTCGACGGTGAGGACATACACCATGGCGAAAGCGTAATGCCCTGCGTGAAGGGTAGCAAGCCTATAACCTTTCACGACTCAGTGAAAGCCTTGAGCCTTTCGTCGAGTGATTCCAGGGTCGAGATCCAAACCCCGGATCTTCCGGACACCGCGCCCGTCACCTAACCTGTGCCAGTGACTCGTCGCCGGATCACTGTCGCGTCGCTCATCCTTGTCGGCGTGATCGTAGTCGCGCTCATCGCCGCCACCATCCTGGCAGTCTGGTCGATTCGCCGGCCGTTTCCCGACTACGACGGCACCGTGGACGTCCCCCGCCTGTCCGCCGAAGTCGAGATCATCCGGGACGAACACGGCATACCGCATATCTACGCCGATACCGCGGAGGACCTGTTCCGGGCTCAAGGCTATGTTCATGCCCAGGACCGGTTCTGGGAGATGGACTTCCGCCGGCATGTCACGTCGGGCCGGCTATCCGAGCTCTTCGGAGCTGACCAGGTGGAAACCGACGCGTTCATCCGCACCATGGGATGGCGCGACGTGGCCCGGGAAGAACTCCCGCTGCTCGATCCCGAAACCCGGCGATACCTGCAAGCCTATTCGGATGGGGTCAACGCCTGGCTGGGCGAGCGATCGGGCGGCGAGCTCGGGCTCGCCTACACCCTGCTCGGGTTGAACGGTGCGGACACGACCGTGGAGCGGTGGTCCCCCGTGGACTCCCTGAGCTGGCTGAAGGCGATGGCCTGGGATCTCCGGGGAAACGTCGAGGACGAGATCGATCGAGCACTGCTGGCCGCCGAAATGCCGCGCGAACAGGTGGAGCAGCTCTATCCGGAGTCCGACGACGCGGTCGCCTCGCCGATCGTCGCCGACGAGTATCTGACCACGCGTGAGCCGGAGCACCTCGTCGACGAGGACGGCGAACCGTTCGACATCGAGCACGTCGACGTAGCGCTGCGCTCCGCGGCGGAGGCGTTGCGGGCTGCGCCGGCCACCTTGGGTGAGGGGTCGGGAATCGGCTCCAACTCGTGGGTCGTTGACGGATCCCTGACCGAGACGGGAGCACCGATGCTGGCGAACGATCCGCACCTCGGCCCCGCCATGCCGTCGATCTGGTATCAGGTCGGGCTGCACTGCCGCGAGGTCAGCCCGGAATGTCCGTTCGAGGTGGCAGGGTATTCGTTTTCGGGGCTGCCCGGCGTCGTCATCGGTCACAACAACCAGATCGCCTGGGGCTTCACCAACCTGGGTGCTGACGTCACGGATCTGTACCTCGAAGACGTGCGGGACGACGAGTATCGCGTCGGTGATCGCTGGTTTCCCATGCAGGTACGCGAGGAGCGGATTCGTGTGGCCGGCGGCGAGGACGTCACCATTACCGTCCGCTCCACCCAGAACGGGCCGCTGCTCTCCGACCACTCGGAGGAGATGCGCGAGGCCGGATCCGAGGCGCCGGCCGATGGGGCGCCGGAGGGAGGCGAGGGCTACGGGGTCGCCCTCAGATGGACTGCGCTCGACACCGGACGCACTGCCGATGCGATCTTCGCGCTCAACGCGGCACAGGACTGGCAGTCGTTCCGTGCTGCGGCGGAGCTTTTCGAGGTGCCCGCGCAGAACCTCGTCTATGCTGACGTCGACGGCAATATCGGTTACCAGGCGCCGGGAAAGATTCCGGTGCGCGGCGCCGGCGACGGGCGCTATCCGGTTCCGGGGTGGACGAACGATCATCAGTGGCGCGGCTACATTCCGTTCGACGATCTGCCGAGCGTGTTCAACCCGGACGAGGGAATGATCGTGACGGCGAACCAGCCCGTCGCGAGTGGCGAGTACCCGTTCCTTCTCACCGCGGATTTCGACCATGGCCATCGGGCCGGTCGCATCCGGGAACTGCTCGCCAACGCGACCGAAGGCGACGCGCGGATCGACGCGGACACCATGGTCGACATCCAGATGGACACGTACAGTGCCGCTGCCGAGGTGCTCGTACCGTACCTGCTCGATCTCCCGGCGCCACCGGATTACTACGGCGATGGGTTGCGCATGTTGCGCACGTGGGACTACATGCAAGAGCCGGAATCCGGGGCGGCGGCGTACTTCAACGCGGTCTGGCGGAGCGTGCTCGACCTCACCTTCCGCGACGAGCTGCCCGACGCGCTTGGCCCGAGCGGAGGTGCCCGATGGATCGAGGTGATGCGGGATCTGCTCGACAGCCCCGACGATCCGTTCTGGGACACGCCCGAGACGGCCGACGTCGAAGGCCGCGATGACATCCTCGCTCGGGCAGCAGAAAAGGCTCGTGACGAGATGACCCGGTTGCAGGGCAAGGACCCGGAAATGTGGGAGTGGGGACGCTCACATACGTTGACTCTCACCAACGAGACGTTCGGGACATCCGGCATCGGGTTGGTGGAAGACCTGTTCAACCTGGATCCCGTGGCGGTCGGTGGTGGTTCGGCCACGGTGCAGGCGAACGCCTGGAATTCGATCGAGGGCTACGAGGTGGTCTGGGTGCCGTCGATGCGGATGGTGGTCGACCTCGACGATCTTGATGCCTCGCGGTGGGTGGATCTCACGGGAGTGAGCGGACATCCGCGGCATCGGCACTATGGTGATCAGACCGAGCTCTGGCGCACCGGGGAGATGCTGCCCATGCGATGGAGTGACGACGCGATCGCGCGGGCGGGCGAGCATCGATTCACCCTTGTCCCGCGCGAGACGTTGAACGTGCGGTGACGGCGCGCTCACGGTCGCAGGTGGTGTATGCCCGAGGGCGTGAGCGCGCGATCGACCGGCACGTCGTGGGGCTCCTTGGGGATAGGGATGTCGAGGATCTCGCCGTCGTGCAGGAGAACGAACGCGGGCGCCTGCCCGGCGAGTCGCGCGAGCACGCGGTCGTAGCAACCGGCTCCCTTGCCCAGGCGCGTGCCGTGTCGATCGACCGCCAGGGCGGGAACGAGGAGGAGATCAGCCTCGGCGATCGCTTCGGCTCCCAGGGTCGGCCCGGTGGGTTCGAGCAGCCCCTTAGGGGCGCTAGCCAGCGACGACGGGCCACGATAGTAGCCCCAATCGAGATCGTAGTCGGGGAGCAGCACCGGGAGAAGGAGCTCGACGCCGCGCTCGTACAACGCTTCGATCAGTGGCCCGGTGCCGGGCTCGGCGCCGACCGAGACATAGGTCGCCACGCGCCGTGCGGTGGCCATCTCGGGCAGTTCCAGCGCCAAGTCGCGCAGTTCGCGTGCGCCGGCGGCAAGCGCCTGCGCCGAAAGCTGGCCACGGTTGGCGGTGACGCGCTCGCGTAAGGCGCGTTTCGATTCACGTATGGAAACCGGCATCTTGTCACCGTACTTGTCGTCGCCGATCTTCACGGACGGGGCGGATCGATGCTGTGGTGCCGAGCGTATCGGTCGACGAGCCGTGGTGGCGGGTGTATCGCGCGATCAGTTAGTAAGGTGACGTCATGAGTGGGTTCACCAAGTCCGTGACGAAGGCCGTTATCCCCGCAGCTGGTCTGGGCACGCGGTTCCTCCCCGCGACGAAGGCCACGCCGAAAGAGATGTTGCCGGTGGTGGACAAGCCGGCCATCCAGTACGTCGTGGAGGAAGCCGTGGCGTCCGGGCTTGACGACATCCTGCTCGTCACCGGCCGTAACAAGAGTTCGCTGGAGAACCATTTCGACCGCGCGTGGGAACTCGAGGCGGCGCTAGAGCAGAAGGGTGACGACCAGCGACTCGAACGGGTACGCAAGTCCCAGATTCTGGGTGACATTCACTACGTGCGCCAGGGCGATCCACGCGGGCTCGGACATGCCGTGCTGTGCGGTGCCTTGCACGTCGGTAACGAGCCGTTCGCCGTGATGCTCGGTGACGACATGATCGACCCTCGTGATGCGCTGCTGTCGCGGATGCTGGAGGTGCAGCAGCAGTACGGGGGAAGCGTCGTCGCATTGATCGAAGTCGACCCGGAACACGTCAACCTCTATGGCTGCGCCGCGGTGCACGCGCTGGAGGGCGAGGACGTGGTCGAGGTCACCGACCTCGTGGAGAAGCCGGATCCACACGACGCGCCGAGCAATCTCGCGATCATCGGACGCTACGTCCTGCACCCAGCCGTGTTCGGCGTTCTCCGCCAGACCTCTCCGGGACGTGGTGGCGAGATCCAGCTCACCGACGCCTTGAAGACGCTGGCAGGTATGCCCGCAGAGTCTGGCGGCGGGGTTCGGGCAGTGGTCTTCCGCGGCCGCCGTTACGACACGGGTGATCGCCTCGACTATCTCCGCACAACGGTGCGGCTCGCGAGTGAACGCAAGGACCTGGGCCCGGACTTTCGGGCGTGGCTTCGGGAATTCGTCGCCGAGCTCCCTCCGGAGGAAGGCTGATGCGGGCTAGCCACGCTGCAATCGGGCCGCCCACGCCGCGAGCGGGCAACCCCCCGAACGCTGATCCCTCTCGCCAGATTGCCAAGGTGTCCACGTGAAACGAGTTGCTGATCACCTTTCGGACGTCCTCGAGACGATCCAGCCGTTGCCGGTTCTGGACGTGCACCTGCTGGATTCGCAGGGATGCATCCTGACCGAAGACGTCGCGGCTCCGTGGCCATTGCCCCAGTTCGACAATTCGGCCATGGACGGCTACGCCGTGTGCGCCGAGGACGTGGCCGAGGCATCCGAGGAGAACCCGGTGGAGCTCCCGGTGGTCGCGGACATCGCGGCGGGAGACCTCGACGTCAGCGCCATCGGCCCGAACCTGTCGGCGCGGATCATGACCGGCGCACCGATTCCGGCGCGCGCGGATGCCATCGTCCCGGTCGAGCACACCGACGGCGGCACGGCCCGGGTCCGCGTGACGTCGCCGCCCAAACTCGGCGCGCACATCCGCCGGGCGGGCGAGGACGTGAAAGAAGGCGAGGTCGTCTTGAGTGCGGGCACGTCCCTGGGAGCGACGCAGATCGGCCTCCTCGCGGCAGTTGGCCGCGATCGCGTCGTCGTCCGTCCCAAGCCCCGCATCGTCGTCATCTCGACGGGAAGCGAGCTGGTGGAACCCGGCCAACCGGTGGGCTTGGGACAGATCATCGACTCGAACTCGTTCACCCTGACCGCCGCGGCCCGCGAAGCGGGCGCCATCGCTTACCGCATACCTCCAGTTCCCGACGACTCCGAGCAGCTCATGAGCGTCATCGAGGACCAGCTCGTCCGCGCCGACCTGGTCATCACCACGGGTGGGGTCAGCAAGGGTGCCTACGATGTCGTCAAGGAAGTGCTCTCCGATCTCGGGTCGGTGAGGTTCGACGAGGTGGCGATGCAGCCGGGCAAGCCTCAGGGCTTCGGCACCATCGGTGAAGAATCGACTCCGATCTTCACATTGCCCGGCAACCCCGTGAGCTCCTTCGTGTCGTTCGAAGTGTTCGTCCGCCCGGCGATCCGCAAGATGTTCGGCGCGACTCGCCTCCATCGATCCAGCGTGAAAGCGGTTTTGCAGCAATCGATGCGGTCTCCGGAAGGCCGTCGTCAGTTCGCCCGCGCCCAGTTGCAGCCTTCGTCGGATGGCTCGTATCTGGTGACACCGCTCAGCTCGCAACAATCTCACCGGCTCGCCGATCTCGCCTACGCGAATGCGCTCGTCGTCGTTCCCGAGCACCTGACCGAGGTGGCCGCAGGCCAGGTCGTCGACGCCGTTCGGCTCGAACAGCGGAGGGATTGACGGCGCATGACACGGCTGACGCACATCAGTGACGAGGGTTCGGCCCGCATGGTCGATGTCACGGCCAAGGAGGTGACCGCGCGCACCGCTCGGGCCTCGGGCCGGGTGCTGGTCTCCGACGCTGTCATCGATGCGTTGCGCGCGGGCGACGTACCCAAGGGGGACGTCCTCGCCGTGGCCCGCATCGCGGGAATTCAGGCCGCCAAGCGCACACCGGATCTGGTGCCGCTGTGCCATCCGCTGGCCATCCACGGGGTCGACGTCGAGGTGCAGGTAGCCGATCGTGCCGTCGAGATCGATGCGACCGTCCGCACGGCCGACCGGACCGGGGTGGAGATGGAGGCATTGACCGCTGTATCCGCCGCGGCGCTCACCGTCGTCGACATGATCAAGGCGATCGATCGTGCCGCCGTGATCACGGATGTCCGGGTCGAGGAGAAGAGCGGTGGACGTTCGGGCAGGTGGCAACGAGAGTGAACCGGATGGTGAGGGCACTGGCGGTCACCGTCTCGACGCGTTCGGCCACGGGAGTCTATGCCGACCGCAGTGGCCCGGTTCTGGTCGACGGCCTGCGCGAGCTGGGCTTCGAGGTGGACGGTCCCACCGTGATCCCCGATGGGGAGGCGGTCGAGTCGACGTTGCGCACGGCGGTCGATGATGGGTATGACGTCATCGTGACCACGGGTGGCACGGGGTTGAACCCGAACGACACGACCCCCGAGATGACCCGGCGCGTGATCGATGCCGAGGTGCCGGGACTGGCCGAGGGGATTCGTGCGTACGGCGTCGCACAGGGCGTGCCCACGGCGGCTCTGTCCCGTGGTGTGGCCGGACGTGCCGGCCGTGCTCTCGTCGTGAATCTGCCAGGATCGTCCGGCGGCGTGCGTGATGGCCTCGCGGTTCTCGCATCCGTGCTGCACCATGCCGTGGACCAGATCTGGGGAGGCGACCACCCGCGCGATGAGGGACACGCCCCATGAGAGGCGGATCCCGGCTGGGATGGCCAGTCGAGCTGGAGCATCCGCCAGTCGGGCTCCGGCCGTTGCGCTATCGCGACGCACGGGCATGGTCCGAGATCCGCGCCCGCAACGCCACCTGGCTGAAGCCCTGGGAGGCGACGCCGCCGTCGGCGGCGACCTCCGGTATGAGCTTTCGGCAGATGGTCCGGATGTATTCCGCACAAGCCCGGGCGGATGAAGCATTGCCGTGGGCTATCACCTATCAGGGGCGTCTGGCTGGACAGCTCGGCGTGACGAACATCGTCTGGGGCTCGGCACGTTCTGGGACCGTCGGCTACTGGGTCGACGGCGCGCTCGCGGGACGGGGGATAGCGCCGACGGCATTGGCCGTGGCGGTGGATTTCTGCTTCTTCCGGGCGGAGCTGCACCGCCTGGAAGTCAACATCCGCCCGGAGAACCATGCATCGTTGCGGGTCGTGGAGAAGCTGGGTTTTCGTGAAGAGGGAATGCGTCCACGGCTCCTGCATATCGATGGCGCCTGGCGCGACCATCGCTCGTTCGCCCTCACGGTGGAGGATGTCCCTGAGGGCCTGTTGTGCCGGTGGAAAGAGTCGCAGCGCCTGCACGATCGCTGAACTTCTTGGCTGGTCACGGGCATAACGTCGGTGCTGCTGGCAGGACGAATACGGAGCCTTCCGTCACAGGCGTCACATCCGTTACCCGCGACACACCGGAGCAGGTCCACCGCCTGGGACGCCGAGCGCCGTACCGTCTGATGCCATGGGGTACAGCGGCCTGATCTATGCGGCGATCGTCGCTGCATGGCTTGCCGTATTGGTGCCTCGATGGGTGCGTCGCAACGAAGAGGTAGAGCGTGCACGCGAGACCGATGTCGCGAACGGTGTCCGGGTACTGAATCAGCCGTCGAAGTCACGACACGCTCCCCATCGACCACGAGCCGACGCCACCGGCGAGTCGGGGGTTACCGGCAGCGACGAGGAGGGGCATAATGATCAAATGCCTGCTCCGGCGAACGCGAGGAGGGGGAGGTCGAAGCGCCCCCTGACGCGCGACGAACTGGCGCTGCGCCGGTTGAGCGATTCCTTCAACCGGGCGGCGATGCGCCGGCGGCGAATGCTGTTCCTCGTGATGCTGACCACCGTGGTAGTCGTCGCCGGGACCTATGCCGGGCAGCTGCCCGGGTGGGCACCAGCACTGTCGATCGGCGCTCTCGTCGGATTCCTGGCATTGGCCCGGCGGGCGGCGGTCGAGCAGCAACGCCGCCTCGCGGTGCTGCGGCGCCGGATAGCGAGGCAGCGTGCCCGCGACGCGGCGAGTGAGCAGGCATCCGAGGGCTCGGCGGCAGATGAGGAGACCGGCAAGCGGATTGCCGTCCTCGACCCGCCAGAACCTCAGGCGCCAGCCGAGGACACGTGGGAGCCGGTCAAGGTGCCGCTTCCGACGTACATGACGAAGCCCAAGGCACCCCGTGCGACCCGGACGATCGATCTGAGCCAGCCTGGCTCGTGGACGTCCGGCCGGCTGGAGCCCGGCAAATCGTTCGACCTGCCGTCGCACACGGCGAACGGCTCGGCGTCCGCGCAGCAGGCACGCGAGTCCGAGGCCGGCGCCGAGGAGACGCCGGAGAAGCGGCGTGCGGTAGGCGAGTGATCGGTTCGCGCGATTCGGCGTTCGGGCCGCTGGAATGGTAATCTGACTGGCGGTCTGACGAGGGGCTGTGGCGCAGTTGGTAGCGCGTCTCGTTCGCAACGAGAAGGCCAGGGGTTCGAGTCCCCTCAGCTCCACCCTTGTGATCTCTCAAGACATCGGCGACAGGGTGAACCCTCGGAGGGTCACCCTGTTTCGCTTTTGTGGGGTCCTCGTGGCAGGCCGGTGGGCTGGTAGTCGCGGGT
>NZ_QMIG01000076.1 GCF_003287285.1 Phytoactinopolyspora halophila | reverse complement strand
GGGCTGCTGTCATGCTCAACGCAGTGATCGCTTGGACCGCACATTTGTCAGACATGCCCTAGGTGCGTTGCTCGCAAGCAGGAAGCTTGTGAAGGCCTACGACGCCGAGATGCGCGATGAGTTGCGTGCTTCGCCTCGAGGTGCCGAGCACCTTGTTCGAAAGTACCTGCAGGACGACGTGCGAGAAGACATACATCTTCCACCGAGCTTCACGCCAGTCGACGCTCGCGAACTGTTGGAGGCCTACATCGACAGCGAGGACGCGAACCCGAACTACGTGGGGCTGATTGCGACCGCCAGGGAGAATCGTCTGGCCGGCATCGACGCGAAACTCAAGCTGCGCGCAAAGCGACGCAACGATGAGATGACCGTGAAGTTCTTTCATGAAAATGAGGGCTTCAAGACTGGCTGTGAAGTGGGTATCTCCGGAACCCAAGATGAACCGGTCGTGTTCGAGATGGACACCTCAGACGAGTCGGTCTACCGGTACACATACAGCAGCCTGTGGTTGGAAGAGACCTGCGACAACCCCAGTATCCTCAACAACTTTCTTCATCTGTTCGAATTCGTTGACCGTCAAGCACTGCTGGTCCTTCCGTCCTACCCGGCGCGCCTAGGGCATGTCTGACAAATATGGAGCGCTCGTCCTGCGAGACTGATCAGATGTCGA
Source organism: Phytoactinopolyspora halophila (assembly GCF_003287285.1). Lineage (GTDB taxonomy): Bacteria > Actinomycetota > Actinomycetes > Jiangellales > Jiangellaceae > Phytoactinopolyspora_A > Phytoactinopolyspora_A halophila. The sequence goes on along the minus strand of NZ_QMIG01000076.1, from coordinate 6 downwards.
GGTTTC
>NZ_QMIG01000075.1 GCF_003287285.1 Phytoactinopolyspora halophila | reverse complement strand
TGTCGGTCAACGTGGAGGCGGGGTAGCCGTGTTGAGCGGCGGCTTTGTGGAACGTGTCGACCACGATGTCGGCGGTGATCGTGGCGTGGGCGCTGACGTGTAGGGCGTAGCGGGAGTGGTCGTCGAGCCAGGTGATGATCTCGACGTCGGTGCCATCGGCCAACGGGTAGTGGGTGAGGTCGGATTGCCAGCACTCGTTGGGTTGCTCGGCGACGAACCGGATGTAGGAGGCCTTGGGTCGCTTCTTCGGCTCGGGCCCGGCCAGGGCTTGACGGGCCAGGGTGCGGGCGATGGTGGACACCGAGACGGTGAGGTGGTGGTGATGTGTCAGGTGCCAGGCGATGGTGTCTGGGCCGGCGTCGAGGCCGGACTCGGTCAGTTGCTTGCGTAGCCGCACGATCAGTTCGACAGTCGTGTCACTGATCGCTGCGGGAGAGCGGTGTGCACGTCTGGACCGTGGCTCGAACGCGGCCTCGCCCTCGGTCTCATAGCGGGCCTTGAGCCGGTAGACCCAGGAACGGTGCACCCCATAGCGGGCACCGACTTCGGCGACGGTCTGCTCCTCGATGAACAACGCCGTGATGACCAGGCGACGCTTCGACATGAACCAGCATCACGGATCCAGGCGGCCACTGAGGCCTTGACACGCCGTGTCGCCGATGACTTGAGAGATGTGTCGCCGATGTCCTGA
>NZ_QMIG01000073.1 GCF_003287285.1 Phytoactinopolyspora halophila | reverse complement strand
CGCCAACGTGTGCACAAACAAACGCAGCCCGGGATCCACCCCCACAATCCGCGTACCATCATCCGACAACACCAGCTCATCCGCCTGATAAAGCGGCGGCAGCCCCGCCACCTCAACAAACCGATCCTCACCCGCATCAAGCACCACAACCCGCTCCGCGGGAGCCTGATCGGGCCAAATCACCACCAGCATCCGCGCCGCCCGCACCAACCCCGGCTCCAGCGACCCACCCACGATCTCCCACAACCGATCAACAACCACGCTCACACCCACAAACTCGACCGGACCACCATCAATCACGACCTCACCCCTGACGTGATCCCGAGATCGGTGGAAGGTATTTCGACCTTGTTGACGTCGGCTTTGAGGCGAAGGGTTATAAACAGCTGACGATCACTGCCATCAAGGTTGGACGTGTACACCTGTGTCGTGTCGGTTCCCCGCAACCATTCAGAAGACTGGACAAACCTGCCATTGCTGCCACCGATGTAGCCATCCGTGAGCGGATGCGGGATCAGCCGCTGGCGACAATGGCTGGTGGACGCGTCGACCTGGATGATCGCAAGGTGCTGGACATCAACATCCGAAAAGGCAACAAACTCGTCATTGCCAAGCCACATCCCAGACGAGCCAGTCAAGAGAAGGAGCCAATTCTCAAACGTTGCGATCACACCGAAGCTGTCGGTGTCCAGCACCACCGTGTACTGCTGCTCCTCC
>NZ_QMIG01000072.1 GCF_003287285.1 Phytoactinopolyspora halophila | reverse complement strand
GGAGTTTGTGGTGCGTTGTTTGAAGCGTGTGGTGGCTGGTGGTGTGTCGGTTGTGTTGGCGGTGCCGTTGGGTTTGACGGCGGCGGTGGCGGCTGTGGTGTCGGTGTCGGGGGTGCCGGCGGCGGCGCATGAGGGTCATGGTGGGTATTCCGCGTTGGTGTTTTCGAAGACGGCGGGGTTTCGGCATGACTCGATTGAGGATGGTGTGGCTGCGATTGAGCAGTTGGGTGTTGAGCATGATTTTGAGGTGACGGCGACGGAGGATGCGTCGGCGTTTACGGATGAGAATTTGGCGCAGTTTGACGTGGTGGTGTGGTTGTCCACCACGGGTGACGTGTTGAACGCCGAGCAGCAGGGCGCGTTTGAGCGGTATATCCAGTCTGGTGGTGGGTATGCGGGGATTCATGCGGCGTCGGATACGGAGTATGACTGGCCGTGGTATGGCGAGTTGGTGGGGGCGTATTTTGATTCGCATCCGCAGAATCAGGATGCGAGTGTGACGGTTGAGGATTCCGTGCATGAGTCGACGGCTCATTTGGATCCGGTGTGGGAGCGGTTTGACGAGTGGTATAACTTCCAGGGCAATCCGCGTGGTGATGTGCATGTGCTGGCGTCGTTGGATGAGTCGTCGTATGACCCGGGTGGGGGTGCGATGGGCGCCGATCATCCGATTGCGTGGTGTCATGATTTTGATGGTGGCCGGGCCTGGTATACGGGCATGGGGCACACGGCGGAGTCGTTTTCCGAGCCGGCGTTTTTAGATCACATTCTGGGTGGCATCGAAACCGCCGCCGG
>NZ_QMIG01000071.1 GCF_003287285.1 Phytoactinopolyspora halophila | reverse complement strand
CGCCAACGTGTGCACAAACAAACGCAGCCCGGGATCCACCCCCACAATCCGCGTACCATCATCGGACAACACCAGCTCACCTCGATGCTGCGGCAGCCCCGCCACCTCAACAAACCGATCCTCACCCGCATCAAGCACCACAACCCGCTTCGCGCGAGCCCGATCGGGCCGAATCACCACCAGCATCCGCGCCGCCCGCACCAACCCCGGCTCCAGCGACCCACCCACAATCTCCCACGACCGATCAACAACCACACTCACACCCACAAACTCGACCACACACCGAAACCCGGCCGACCACGGCGTCAGCCCCTACGGGGTCACGTCCCTATCATCATGGATCTAAACATGCAGCCAACGGCTGGGCATGCCAGGAACGCGACCATCTCTGACGAAGCTAGGTCTGAATCGGCAACGTGAGCTGCACTCGCCGATGTGGTTACTTCTAGCTTCCATGACCGCCAATAGCTACCCGCAGCCGGGCTGTCGAACTGGTCATCGCTGCCATAGCCGGGCTCAACCTCATTCCTGGATTGCTCATCCTCCAGAACCCAGTTATCCGGTATCGGCCTCGCCGGCAGGGATTCCATTCCAGATACATCACACAGTCAGCATCCAACGTGACACATGCTCATTCGCTGAAGCCCTAGTTGTCCATACCGTCGGCAAGTGCCAGGAAACCCTGCAATACCGCCGCCCTATCTAACACGTCCAGATCAAACACCTGTGGCGCTTCTACTGTGAGCAGTTGCGCGGTCAGCGAACCCGTGTGTGCGGCGTCGGGATCGAACACGATCTGATACGTACCCGACTGCGGCAACACCGCCGGATCAAACACACAG
>NZ_QMIG01000070.1 GCF_003287285.1 Phytoactinopolyspora halophila | reverse complement strand
CGCCGTCGTGTGCTGGTTGGCTGAGGGCGACTTCGTGGCGGGCGTGGGGGATTGATCCGGCTTCGAGTACGGTGGCGTCTCCCGACAGGATGGCCGCGTGCAGGCGTTGCAGTCGTGGGCCGGGTTCGACGCCCAGCTCGTGGTTTAGCACGGATCGCAGCCGGTGGAATGCTTGCAGTGCGCGTGCGATGTGCCCGGTTCGGTATAGGGCTGTCATGAGGAATGCGCACAGGTTCTCGTTCATCGGGTTCCAGGCCGTCAGAAGGGTCAGCTCGCCCAGCAGATCGGCGTGCCGGCCCAGGGCCAGATCGGCTTCGACGCGCCGCTCGAGCGCGCCGAGCCGGGATTCCTCCAGCGATGCCGCCTCGATTTCAAGTACGCGGCCCATCCGTACGTCCACCAGTGCCGGACCGCGCCACAGTTGCAGGGCACGGCTGAATTCCTCGGAGGCGAGGTGGTGATTACCTGCCTCGGCTGCCGCCCGACCGGCGCGCACGTGACGGGTGAATACCTCGACATCCACCTGGCATGCCTCTTCCTCAAGCAGATACCCGAAGTGGCGGGTGCTGAGCAGTTGCCGCGCATGCGGGTTGTCCGGATCGGCAGCAGCCAGCGCGTTCCGCAACTGAAAAATGTACGTCTGCAACGTCGTGGCATAGCTGCGCGGCGGTGAATCTCCCCACAGTTCCTCCACCAGCGTTGCCCCGGTGACGACCCGGCCCGCGTACAGCGCAAGAAGGGCCACAACCTGACGTTGCTTGGGTGCGCTGGTCATCACCGGCGTCTGGTTCAGACGCACCGACAACGGACCAAGCAGACCGATACTCAGCGGCTTGGATTCTGGGCTCATTCAAACCCCCTTGTGCGCATCCGAGTGCGTCTCGCCGAGCATGCCCATGGCCGACTCGAGTTTCAAGCTTGATCACCACTCAACGTTAGATAGTCTCGCATCGCCCCTCGCGT
>NZ_QMIG01000069.1 GCF_003287285.1 Phytoactinopolyspora halophila | reverse complement strand
CCAGGACCAGCAACACGCCCCCCATCACCCTCAGACACCGACACCTGCGCCGCATCATCAGCATCGATGCGGGCCTGGCCATACTCCAGCCCCCGCAGGCGCCACACCACCTGGCCTGTCTCGTCGCATCCATCGATGTCGAGCACCAGCCGCGTGGCACTCGCCTCGGTCACCGACACCGACGCCACACACACCCGGCTGCCACGGGCAGCCAGCTCAGCTGACCGCAACGCCAGCATCCGTCCGGCATGCACCGGCTCGGGCGCCGCCGCGGCCACCGCGGCCACCACCGCGTCGAGATCCCGCGGTTCCACGATCACCACGCCGGGATCGAGCACCCCACGCTCGACCGCCAAATCGATCAGAACCCGCCAGCCAGAACCCGACCGATCCGGGCTCGCCCACACCGCGTGCACCCGCGGCGTGTCCGCCAGCTGCACCTGCTCGGTGCACACCTGGCGCACCTCACCCAGATCCAGCACATCGGCGTCTCGCTCGACCAACCGCGCCGCCCCTGCGGCATGCACCAGCTCCTCGTCACCCGAGTCCGCATCCGCAGCACACACCTGCCAGTTCAGATCCGCGCCAGCACCATCGAACAACTCCACGTGCACCGACTGGCCCGCAGCACCCACCAGCAACGCCTCATGCCAGACCACGTCATGCACCTGCACCGCCCGCTCACCCGCACGGTCAGACAACACCACCGCAGCCCGAGCCATCTCAAGCACGCCACCATCACGCACCACCCGCACATCACCAGCACCATCGGCACGCACGAACGGCTCCCGCCCCGACACCGTCGACACGAAACGAAGCCCCTGCACATCCGACACATTGCTGTGCACCAACGGATGAAGATGCGCACCCGAGCCCACCGACACCGCAGGCTCGATCCACACCTGCTCAGCCGCAAACGGATACGTCGGCAGCCCCACATGCGGCGGAACCGCATCCACCTCACCACCAGGATCAACCAGCTCATAGCCCTGGCAGTAGAGGTCGGCCAGGGCATAGAGCAGTTCTTGGTAGTGGTGGGCGTCGGTGGTGGTG
>NZ_QMIG01000068.1 GCF_003287285.1 Phytoactinopolyspora halophila | reverse complement strand
GCGGCGTCTTTGTATGCCACCAGCTCGGACATCACGCTACGCACCGGATCCATCTCCTCACCGGTGAGCCGCAGTTCGATCGCCGCACGGGCGTTGCGCGCTAGCTGCTGTCCGATGGGGTGGCGTTCGGTGTGGTAGGTGTCGAGCAGCCCGCCGGGTGCCCAGCCGTTGACCGTTGCCGCCAGTTTCCAGCCCAGATTCACCGCGTCCTGCACGCCGACGCTCAGCCCCTGTGCCATGGCCGGAGGCTGGACGTGGGCGGCGTCGCCTGCCAGGAACACCCGGCCGCGCCGATACTCGGCGGCCACCCTGGACGCGTCGGTGAAGCAGCCGAGCCACTGGCACTGTCCATGGTGGATGGATTCGCCGGTGAGCCGCTGCCACGCGTCAGCGAGGTGGGTGTACGTCAGGGAGTCCCGGTCCCGTGGCGGCATGCCCCTCTCGTGTACGACGACCCGGGTCACGTTGTTCTCCAGGTCCATCGCCATGATCATGCTGCCGTCCGGCAGATCCTCACCGATGCGCCGGCGACGGGTGTCGATCCCGGTGACGTCGGCTGTGTAGAAGCCGCGGGTGGATGCCGAGCCGGGGAAGTCGATGCCGGCCAGCTTGCGGATGGTGCTGCGGCCGCCATCGCATCCGACCAGGTAGCTGGCGGTGTCCTCGCCGGGACCGTCCGGCCCGTCGAAGGAGACGGCGATGCCGTGCGGTGTCTCGCGGAAACCCGTCACCTCGTATCCGCGCCGCACCGGCACGCCGAGCTCGGTCACCCAGCCTTCCAGCATCCGCTCGGTGCGGTACTGGGAGATTCCCCTGGCACTGAAATGATCTTCCTCGAACATGCTGAGATCGATCGGAATGCCCCCGAAATGGCAGTCCGCACGTTCCGTCTCGCCGAGTCTGCCCAGCAGCCCTCGCTGTTCGAAGCACTCGGCCGTGCGCCTGGTGAAACTCGCGCCGCGTGATTCCCGCGGCGGAGTGGGCAGTTTCTCGTAAACGACGACATCGACGCCGCCAATGCGGAGTTCGCCAGCCATCATCAGGCCAACCGGACCTCCGCCGACGACGATCACGTCCCTTGTCATTCGCACGCTCCTGTTCAGTCGATATCGCTGGCTACCAGGGATGGCTGGGTGGTGGCGGTGGTGTGGGGGGTGCCGAACCAGTGGTGGAGGGCGTCGGTGAG
>NZ_QMIG01000067.1 GCF_003287285.1 Phytoactinopolyspora halophila | reverse complement strand
ATCCTAAGGTAGCGAAATTCCTTGTCGGGTAAGTTCCGACCTGCACGAATGGCGTAACGACTTTCCCACTGTCTCAACCACGGACTCGGTGAAATTGCACTACGAGTAAAGATGCTCGTTACCCGCAGCAGGACGGAAAGACCCCGGGACCTTTACTACAGCTTGGTATTGGTGTTCGGTTCGGCTTGTGTAGCATAGGTGGGAGACTGTGAAACGGGCACGCCAGTGCTCGTGGAGTCACCGTTGAAATACCACTCTGGTCGTTCGGAGCATCTAACCTCGGTCCGTGACCCGGATCAGGGACAGTGCCTGGTGGGTAGTTTAACTGGGGCGGTTGCCTCCCAAAAGGTAACGGAGGCGCTCAAAGGTTCCCTCAGCCTGGTTGGCAATCAGGTGGCGAGTGCAAGTGCACAAGGGAGCTTGACTGCAAGACCGACGCGTCGCGCAGGACCGAAAGGTGGAACTAGTGATCCGGCAGTCGCGCGTGGAAGCGCTGTCGCTCAACGGATAAAAGGTACCCCGGGGATAACAGGCTGATCCTGCCCAAGAGTCCATATCGACGGCATGGTTTGGCACCTCGATGTCGGCTCGTCGCATCCTGGGGCCGGAGCCGGTCCCAAGGGTTGGGCTGTTCGCCCATTAAAGCGGCACGCGAGCTGGGTTTAGAACGTCGTGAGACAGTTCGGTCCCTATCCGCTGCGGGCGCAGCAGACTTGAGAAGCACTGTCCCTAGTACGAGAGGACCGGGACGGACGGACCTCTAGTGCGCCAGTTGTTCCGCCAGGAGCACCGCTGGTTAGCTACGTCCGGCACGGATAACCGCTGAAAGCATCTAAGCGGGAAGCCACCTTCAAGATGAGGTCTGCCACCACCACCGCGTGGGTAAGGCCCCCAGCAGACCACTGGGTTGATAGGCCAGACGTGAAAGCCTGGTAACAGGTGCAGCTGACTGGTACTAATAGGCCGAGGACTTGACACACACCCCAACACGCGGGTGCCCGCATCCACTATGCAACTCTGAAAACACGACCAACCCCCACCCAAGCCCACACCCACAGGGTTTGATAACATCACAACCGTGCCGGCGGTCACAGCGAAGGGGAAACGCCCGGACCCATACCGAACCCGGAAGCTAAGCCCTTCAGCGCCGATGGTACTGCCCCGGAAACAGGGTGGGAGAGTAGGACACCGCCGGCCACACACTCAGA
>NZ_QMIG01000005.1 GCF_003287285.1 Phytoactinopolyspora halophila | reverse complement strand
GCTGCGAGCCACCAGACGATGGGATGCTTGCCAAGCCCGTCTGGCGGGTCGGCGACGAATGCGACGAGGCCTTTGTGTAGCAGGTTCAGACCGGGCCGGGTACGTGGGAAGCGCGCATGGTGACAGTAGATGACGCCAACATGGTCGGGCACGGCGGCCATGGCGGCGCTGAACGTGGTCACATCCTCGGTCACCACGACCCGGCTTTCGGCCACGGCGGCTTGCAGAACGCGGCGGCCGTCGACCCCGCGCAGCTCAGGCCGGTGCGCGGTCAGCGCCACCGCATCGATGCCCCGAGTCGTCAGGTCGTCGGCGAGCCAGGCCGGGTAGTGCTCGTCGACCGGGTCCAGACCGTCAATAGACTGCAGCGGCTGCTGTCTGAGCTGCTGCCTGGCCGGGCGAAGAAGGAAATCACCGCGCTGCTTCAAACCCAAGATCTCCGACGCCGTCGACCGACAGCTTGTTCTCGACGTGCGGCCGGACTAGGCGCCCACGAGGACCCGGGTGAGGCGGGCCCGGAGGGCACCGCGGGGCGTCTCAAGAATCCAGCGCGGTCGACCTTCCCCCGCACATCGACACTTCGGATCAGCCACTTCCCGGACCCGCGATCACGACCTTACCCGGAACCCAGGCCGGTGCGAACCCATGCGGCTTCGGCAATTCGCCCACCGCCCCGACGTGCCGGAGCCGTCAAGATGGAGCACCCCACCGGACGAACGACCTTGTCGGCGACAAGCGCCGGCGCACCCCAAGGAACCGAAACCACGCACTTGACAACAGAGGGGAGCCGGCATGATGGCACACAGCCGAACCTTCGTCGGAAACGCTCGCTCTTTGCTGATGAGCGGACGCCTGCACGCGCTGAGACTGGACGGATGGGGCAGCGGCGGGAGATGCTCCCGGTGGCGGTTACACCTCCGGTAGGGTCGTGGTAGGGATCATGAGTGGCGAGTACGCGCTGGGTGTCTGGGAGCAGGGGCCTGACCAGGAGGGCATGGACATCACCGTCGCCGCCGAAATTGGTCGGGAGGAATTCAGTTCGTACACTGCGGCGATCGCCACATATCAATCTCTGGTAGCACGGCCCACTTACCAAGTCCTTACACGGAATCATCATAGGCTTGCGGCAATGCTCGACACATACAGCAACCTCGAACGAATTGGTGGTCTCTTCAAAAACCTCGACCTTCAAAGCGTGAATTCAATGTTCATGGGTGAAATAACCAACTGGCTGGCATCTACCCGCTTGTACCTAGAGAGCGAACGGGACTTCATTCTTCGGCAGTTCGGCGATGGCAGTGATCAGCTACGGCGGTACCAATCTGTGACGTCATCGGCATTCGATACCCACCCGGGCTATCGATTCCTATACGACCTTCGGAACTATGCCCAACATTGTGGCCCACCTCTCTCCGGGCTAACTATCGCCGCTACCACGGGTGGAAGAACAACAGTTGATCTTTATCTGAGTCGGTCCCACTTATTGTTCGCACGATTCAGTTGGAGCCACCACGCCCGAGCGTTGCTGGAACAATGGCCCGAGCAAATCTCACTCATGCCCCTTGTCGATGACGCGATGGCAGGTTTGCGGCTCGTCGAGGATGAAATCCTTCGAGTTCTTCTCCAGCGTTGTGGAGAAGCGGTTTCGATCATGAGAGACGGGATCACCCGGGCGGGCGCCGTGGATGGGCACCCAGCGGTCTTTCGGCTGCCGACATCTAACGAGACCGGCCAGCTCGCGTGGCAAACGTTTCCGGAAACATCAGCCCTCGACGATATTGAGCAGGCACTGGCAACAGAGGATCCACTCGCGGCTGTTCGCCCGCCGTCGTCTATCGAGCCGACTCACTCGGAAGAGCAGCAACATGCCGACGATCAAGCTGCCGCAGTGATCGCCACATGGCTAGTCCACGGCAGCGGAACGGAGGTGACGGATGCGATCAACCGAGTGCTTGAGCAGGACCGGAGTATCAATCCACTCATCAGCGGCCTGGTCAACCTTTCTGTAACTCAGCTAACGATGCTGGAGAGGGCCTTGGGGGCACCTCCCGAGGATCTACTCGGTGGCTTTCTCTCCCGTGACACCGAGTAGACAGATAGCGATGCCACCAAGGCCGGATCGTGCTAGCAGTGGCGACTGACTCAGACTGAGAATGTGATGCGCCTGCAGATATGAGAACTCCAGCACGCGCATAGCCACCGATCCCAGTACCGCCGTTCAGGCGGAATGCCGACTGCGCCTGTGGGTCTATCCGGTCATTGGTAGCCGGTCGATGACCTCGCTGCGGCGAAGCGACGTCCAACGGGTAGTCACGCTTGCCGCGCAGGAGCTGGCGCCGAACACCGTCGAAGTGATCTACAGCTACGTCTCCGCCGTCTTCAAGAACGCCGTCGTCGACCGAGTCATCCCGACCAGCCCATGCGTGAAGATCAACCTACCGGAGAAGCCCCGCGTGAAGGTCGTTCCCCTCACCACGGAACAGGTCTCACAGATCGCCAGCCGCGTAGAACGCCGCTACCGCGCACTCGTCCTGACCGGCGCAGCAGCCGGGGCTCGCAGCAGCGAGCTACGTGGGCTCACGGTAGACCGCCTCTCCCCCGCCCTGCACATGCGCAGGGACATCAATCCACGCCAGACAACACTGCGGATCGACCGCCAACTCGTCGGCATTGACGACGCCCGGCAGCCGGTATTCGGCCCCGTGAAGACCCCGGCCGCCGACCGGATCGTGGTCATCGGGGCGTCTGTCACGCGCCTGATCGCCGATCACCTCGCCGAGTTCGGACCCGGCAACGGCGGTCTCGTCTTCAGCGCACCCGGCGGCGTCCCCATTGACCGCAGCCGAGCCGGCCACATCTGGCGACCCGCCGTCACCAGTATGGGACTACGGCCCCGATCCGGCTGGCACGACCTGCGTCACTACCACGCGTCCCTACTCATCGCCGACGGGCGCAGCCCACGCGCCGTCGCCGACCGGCTCGGTCACGAAGACGCCGCGGAAACCCTTCGCACGTACAGCCACCTCTGGATCGATGACGAGGACCGCGCCGTCGCCGCCACCGAACACGCGCTGAGGGAGATCATCTGATAGCAAGCCGACCAGAACGCCCTCGTGCTCCACCCGTCGACCGTCGAGTGTCTTCCGGCTTGAGAACAACGTGGATGGCCGAAGCTCGAAGACCCTACGCTGGTTTCCAGGGAGTCGAGTATGAGCAGTCGACATTGGCCGATACATCTCCATGGAGAACGAGACCATGAACACTGAATACGTGCCTTGGGTCGAGGTCAAGGCAAAGGCCAGGCGACTTGATCCTCGGACGGACGCCGAGCGCGCAGCCGGAAAGGTCGCCGCCCGCGAACGTTGTGACGTCTACATGCGTGACACCCCAAAGGCAGACGTCGCCCCTGAGGGCAAGGACACCGGTCAGTCTGACAATCATCTCCGCCCTGTGGAGCACTCTTCTCCAGCGACGCACCCATCGCCCGGCAGGTAGACGAGCACATGGACGGTTTCGGCGAAAGGTGACCGGGCGCATTGCGCTGGAGACCATTGGCGCCCTTGACTTCGCCCTCGGCGGGACATGGCTTAAAGCACAGCTTCACGGTGACGGCTTCGCCGCGCGCCGGTGGCCTGGAGGGACCCCCATCGTGTCGAGCAGTTCAGTCAAGTGAGCATAAGTGGCCGAAACCTCATCAGCGACCTGCTCGACGTTCTTGACGACGCGGTCCGGCACAACCGGCCGCTCCCCCAACGCCGCTTTGCATGCACTGCGAATCCAGTCCGACCGGGAAATACCCGCGTCCTGGGCGGCCTTACTGATCGCGGCCGCCTCAGAGACTGGAAGCCGAAACGAAATCGTCGTCGCTAACGGTTGGGCATACTCAACCTCGACAACCTCATCGTCCTCACCCTGGGCATCAAGCTCATCGCGGTGCTCATACTGCCAATCCGCAAGCTCAGCTTCGGAGAGTCCTTCCGGCGGTGTCGTGTTCATCGCATCCTCCAAGCGCTGATCGGCCGCGCTGCTCGCCCCTCGGCGTCGTAGACAAAGTTGACCCGGATGCCGTTGGCCACGATGTAGTAGCCAGCGGTTCCGTCACCCTTGTTACGCCGAACCGAGGGCTTGGTATCGAATGCGGCGTACACCTCGAACTCGGTGACACCATGGCGCGTCACGTGAGGAGTGTTGCCCTCGTCGAGGTCGACGTAGTCAATCCGCATCCGTCCTCCTATGAAGTTGTGATACACACAATACTCTATGTATCACAGCACTACAAGCACATGTTGTTACTTACGGCGACGATCTTGACGTCGCTCACCGAAGCAGTGTATGCGCAGCTGGCCAGATCAAGGACCTAGCAATCAGACCTAACCAAGCTCACGTCGTCCTCGGTTGACCAACGTCCACCTGCTACTGCGGACTGCATACGGACCGTGATCACCGCGAACACGCGTTTACACAGGTCAGCCACATACCAGCGGAACGCCGGCCGGAATCCGGCTTACAGGCCAGCTCGTCCTCTCTGCTCGGGCCGATACGCCGGCTTGCTCTCTGGCCAGCAGATTTGCCTGTCGTCACCTGTCATCGCCTGACGGCCTTTCGCATCCTGATGTGCCCTCAATGTGCCCTAGCGGTGCAGGGCTATGGGGCCATGCTGAGACGTCATCCTCGTAGTTGCCCGTTCGTAGGTCGGAGCGGAGCGAGTCAACGGTCGACGGAGCCAGTGCAGATCACAGCGGTGGCGGCGGGCTCGTCTCGTTCCCGCCGGTATGTCGGAGGTTTCCTGTTTCGTATGGAGGATTTGTTTGGCGTGGTGGTCAACGGGCCCTCGGTGTGGCCCAACCGATGAGTTTGGCGCGCCGTGCTTGTCTATACGCCAAATACCGACTCACGGAAGGCATGACGCCATGCGGAAACTGACCTTCAGCATGAACATGAGCCTGGACGGCTATATCACCGCGCCCGGCGACGACCTCGGCTGGAGCGTGCCGAGCGACGAGCTGTTCCAGTGGTGGTCCGACCGGGTGGACGCGACGGGCCTGGCGCTGTACGGGCGCAGGCTGTGGGAAACGATGAGCTCTTATTGGCCGACCGCCGACCAGCAGCCGGGTGCCACACCGGCGGCGATCGAGTTCGCCGGCCGCTGGCGGGACATGCCGAAGGTGGTGTTCTCCTCTACGATCAGCACGGTCGACTGGAACACCCGTCTGGTCACCGGCGACGCGGTCACCGAGATCACCAGGCTCAAGGCAGACGACGGCGGGCCCATGGACATCGGCGGTGCCACACTCGCCGGGGCAGCCATGCGGGCCGGGCTGATCGACGAGTACACGCTCGTCACCCATCCGGTCCTGGTGGGCGGCGGCACGCCGTTCTTCACAGCCCTGGACAACTGGGTGAACCTGAACCTGGTGCAGACCCGGACGTTTCCCGATGGCGTGGTGCTGACCAGGTACGAGACCAGGCGCTAAGGGCCCGATCCGTCCGGAGAGGGGTCGCTTGCGGACGACCGACCAGTGGGCCCCCTAAGCGTCCCGGTATCGGTCCCGCATCTCGGGGCGTTCGTGGAAGCCGGCCGCCTTGTACGTGGCGACCGCGCCGGTATTGGAGCTCGGGGTGGAGACGATCGCGCTCGACGAGCCCAGCTCCTGCAGTGCGGCCGCCGCAGCAACGGTGATTGCCTTGCCGTAGCCGTGACCGCGATGTTCCCGGTGCACGCCCATCGGCTCGATCAACCCGGGCTTGCCCACACCGGCGGACCACACCGTCACCGCCGCCACCGCAATACCCCGGTCGTCGTACGCGACCAGACACCGGGCATCGGCGTACGGCAATCCGGCCGCCATCGCATGCCAGCGCCCGTCCGTGAACGTCGACCCGCCGAACGATGCCCGCTGTACAGCGGTCCGCACGTGCGCTCGCTCCGGCCCGATCACCTCGATCCGCACACCTGGGTCCTGCACCGGCTCCGCAAGATCGCGTCGCAGCGGCGTCCACGGCTCGTCGATCTTCCAGCCATTCTCGACGAGCAGATCTGGGACCAGTGCGTACGTTGGCGCTTCGACGTACACCTTCCCTTCTGGCAATACGACACGCTCCGGGTGAGTCATATCGTCGACGAGCTGTTGCGCCAGCTCTTCGTCCCGCCGAGCTTCCGGCGCCATCGTCAGCCGGAGCAGCTCGGGACCGTCCAGCAGCCCGACGGCGAGAATCTGCCCGTCCCGGCTCCAGGTCCGAATCGCAGCGGCCGTCGCCTCGGCACCGAACCGCCAGAACCAGCCCAGGTCCCCCGGATGCAGCTGCATCGGCGACCCGTCGCTCTGCCATTCCCGCAGCACGCCCACGGCCTCGCTCAGCCCTTCAATTCCCGGCTTGCCCAACCCAATCGCCATTCCCCGATCGAATACCACGACGCCACCACATCGCGCGCGATTTTTTGGCGGACACGCGCCCCGATCTCGACGCGGCATGATCCACACGCACTCTTTCAGGAGGAGATAAAGTCGACGAGGTGATCGGTGACGTCTCGGATTGCCGTTATGGCTGCTTTGGGAATGACCGCATGGGATGGCACTTACTACTCGCAGGTCGACTCGAGCTCGGGAGCGACGGCGCAGTCTTCGACAGCTTATCGTTGTTGATCGGAGTTCAGCTCATTGATGACGAGGGCTGAAATACACCTTGACGGTGTGGTATTCGCATACGGGAGGCGCCGAGCGCTGGCCGGCGCCTCCTGGTCCGTGGGTTCTGGTGTCGCTGCGCTGCTCGGGCCCAACGGTGCGGGGAAGACCACGCTTCTCAAGTGCATTGTGGGGCTGCTTCACCCAGCCGACGGAACTGTCCACATCGGGTCGTTGAGCATGACCGAGCGGGCGACTCGCAGGCAGGCTCAACGGCTCGTGGGATACGTGCCGCAGCGTGCTCAACTGCCCGCTCTTTCACGTGTCGAGGACGCTATCGGTTATGCGGCCTGGTTGAGTGGAGTAACTGGTGGAGAGTTCGCCACACGCATGTCGGCGGTGCTTGAGGAGCTCGAGCTTCAAGACCTTCGCCGCCGGCGTGTTCGCACGTTGTCCGGAGGGCAACGGCAACGTGTGGCGCTGGCGACCGGTATCGTTCACGATCCGCACGTGCTGCTCCTCGATGAGCCGACTGCGGGCTTGGATCCCGGACAACGCTTGAAGGTCCGGCATACGATCCAGCAGATCGGCTCCACGCGGGCGGTCCTGATGTCGACGCATATGGCCGAGGACGTCCAGTATGTGGCGGACACCGTCGGCGTACTAGTGGAGGGGACGATCCGCTATGACGGGCCCCTCGATGGCCTCGTGTCCGGAGCGCATTCCTCCCCTCGATCTCCCGGCCCCGGCTCGGACTTCGAGAAGGCCTACGAGAGCCTGATAGCTAGCCTGGGCGCCGTGGATGACTGAGGGACGCCGGGCGTATCGAGCTCTCTGGACGGGCTGGCCCCTTCACCGACTCACGTTTCCCCTGGTGGGCATGGTCGTCGCTGTGGGCACGGCGCTGAGCACCCAGCACATGTTGCATGCTCCCTATGTGACGTGGCCAGAAGTGTCCACGGCATGGCACGAGTCGTTGAGACTGCCAGGAGCGCTTGCGGCTGGATTCAGCGCCTTCGCCGCTGCCAGCATCTTCACATCACGATCCCCCATCAGTCTTCCCATCAGACCCCGGCTGGGCGGACGTGCTGTGGCGACCCACATCGCTGGTGTTGCCGTCTGGGCGCTGATTGGTCACGTGCTCGGCATGATGCCCGTTACGGCCTACGCGGTCGGCAGTGCGACATGGGGCCACCTGCGCATACTGGATGTACTGGTTTCGCTAGCCGGACTCGCACTCGTCGTCGCGTCAGGTTTCGTTGCCGGGGTTGTCATTCGCTCGGCGAAGGTGGCACCACCGCTTGTTGCGATTGCTGCTCTGGTCATCATGCAGCTACCCAACAATCCCCTCCTGCGCCCGTTGGCGTTACTGCAGCCGGTACAACAGTGGACGACGAGCGACCTCAAGTTCGTCCCCAACACGGCGGTCAGTGTCTTCAGCTTCATCTTCGCTGTCGTCGGTATCTTGGCCGCGGTCGCCACCGCTGACGCGGTACTTTGCGGATTGCGTCGGCTGGGCCCAGCACACATCGCCTGGGCATTGGCACCGCTCGTACTGGCGACGGTTGCCTTCGCCTGGCGACCCGAGCTGTATGTTGATTCTGGAAAGCGACCACAAGTCTGTACGAGCGTTCACGATGTACCCGTATGTCTGCATGAGGCACACGCCAAGAGTCTTGACACCGTTGCCGAGACTGTGGCGTCGCTGCAATCCGCTGGTGCCGAACCGCTGATCAACAGCGTGACCGGAGAATCCGTGTCGGACGTGAACACGTCGCGACAAGGTAATGCCGTCATCTCGCTCAATCTCACTCCGGATAGCCCGCGGCTGGCTGCGCAGACCGTCCCGGAACAGGTCGCCATACAGGTCAGCACGGCGGCTGCCGTGCCCGCTGGCCCGTGTTCGTCGAGACAGCACCATGACCTCGGTGCTCTGGTGCGTCACCGGATCCTCACCGACGCCGGGTACGGTCACGTGGCCGATCTGTTCACCTCAACCTTTCCTGATCTCTCGGAAGCGGAACAGGTTCTAGAGGAGATGTCTTCGGCGCAGTTCGCGGACTTCGTAGCCCAGCGGCACGAGACGATAGTGGCGTGCCAGCTGACCACTCAGGATGTCACGGAGCTGTGAGATACCACGCTCGAGGGCTATGGCACGTCCGCCGCCTGTGGGCTGGGGTCGTCCTCACTGCGGTGGTGATCATCTCTGCCTGGCTGTTCTATGACATATCCGTCCGCGTGCAACCGGCGATCGGCCGTCTCGCCCGCGGTGTCGGTACACCTGAGTTGCTGGGCGCTTCGCTGGCCGCCCTGCTTCCTGCTGTGTGCGTGCCCGCATTCGACGCACGGGAGAAAGCAGCCACATTGACGGCTCGGATTACCCACACCTTCATCTCGGCTACGTTTCTGATCGCACCGCTCCTGGTTATCCATGCGTGGTATCAGTCCGTCCGGTTCCATGTGCCGTCCCAGACTCTGCCGCCCGCGTGGGATCTCGCTGGAAACGTGCTGCTCGCTGGCAGTATCGGAGTGGTTTCCACGCTGATCGTGGGGCCACGTGTCGGACCACTGGTCACCCTGCTGGCCTATTCCGGATTCGTCGTCGCTCAGCAGGCCTGGCCGGAATCGGTACTCACCAAACACTTTTCCACCGGGAAGGATTGGACGACCAACTGGTGGCTGACCGCAGGCATCTGCGTATGCGCGATCGCGTTGGATTACCTGCTTTGCTCGGTGCCCTGGCGCCGCGCGCGACACGACGAGTGACCGAAGGCAGCTGCTGGTCGTATCGTCGCGCGTCGGCTGACCAGCTCAGTAGGCGACGGTGAGGTGCGGGGCTCCTGCCGGATTCCCGAGTTCGTCGAGCACGGCGATCGCGAAGTCTTCGGCACTGATACGCGAGATGCCGTCGTCGTCGATCAGGAGGGTTTCGGTGCCACGCCGGTAGATGCCGGTCCGTTCGCCTGGGGCGAGGAGGGCTGGCGGGCTCAGGTATGTCCAGGTGGCGTCCGGATGGCTCTGGCAGGCCCGCAGTTGGTCGGTGCTGGCGGCCGCGATGGCGGAGTATTCCGCGGGAACGTAGGCGGGATCGTCGGCGACGAGCAGGTCGGGACGGTTCGGGCTGCGCAGCGGCCCGGCACCCCCGGCGACGAGGACTCGGGTGCCGGTGGCGGCTGCGGCGTCGAGGACCGCCGTGGTCACCGCGGCGAGGGTGGCCTCGAACCCCGGCGCGGGACGGACGCTCAGGACGGCGACATCGGTGTCGGCGAGGAGCGAGCGCAGCGTGACGGCGTCATTGGCGTCCGCGGCCACCGTGGTCACTCCGCTGGGGAGGCCATCGGTGCCGGGGTTGCGGCAGATGGCGGTGACCTGGTGGCCGCGGCGCACGGCCTCGTCGGTGACGCGGGTGCCGACCATGCCGGTGGCCCCGATGACGGTGATCTTCATGTGCGGGTCCTTCGCTGTCGAGTTGGGTTGAGTTGTCCGGCGACGAGAGCGGTGAGCGCGAGCGCGAAGCCGGCGATTTGACCGGCCGTGAAGGTCTCGCTGAGGAGCAGTGATCCGATGAGGGCGGCGACCAGTGGAGAGAGCAAGCCGAGGAGGGCGGTTGCGGTGACCGGGAGGCGTCCGATGCCCCGGAACCAGAGCGCGTAGGCGATGAAGCCACCGACGGTGCCGAGCCACAGGTATCCGATGATGGCGGAACCGTCGATGCCGGGAGGCGCCCCTTCAACCAGCGCGGTCAGCGGCAGCAACACGAGCCCACCCGCGACGAGCTGCCACCCGGCGAACGTCAGCGGGCCCACTCCGGCTGGGCGGCCCCAGTGCTTGGTGAGTGTCACGCCCAGGGCCATGCAGGCGGCTCCGGTGAGTCCGGCGAGGATTCCGACCCCGTCAAGTGCGGCCGTCGGCCCGAGGACGACGAGCCCCACACCGACGACGCCGGCAATTCCCCAGCCGATGCGCCAGATCGACGGTTGTTCCCGGAGCACGGCGACGGCCAGGCCTGCGACGATGATCGGCTGGATGGCTCCGAGTGTCGCCGCGACCCCGCCGGGAAGCCGCTCGGCCGCCACGAAGAGAAGGGGCAGGAAGGCGCCGATGTTCAGCGCACCGAGCGCGGCCGCCTTCCACCACCACATACCGCGAGGGAGCGCGCGGGTCGCCAGGATCAGGATGAGCCCACCGGGCAGGGACCGCATCAGCGCTGCGAAGAGCGGGTGGTCGGGCGGCAGGAACTCGGTCGTCACCGAATACGTGGTGCCCCACGATGCGGGCGCGAGGGCGGTGGCCGCGATCAGTGCCACCGTGCCACCGATCCATCCCGGCCCGGCGCTACGTCTGAGGTCCCGTGGTGGATGTCGGGTTATCGATGTCGTCACACATGCAGTCTCATTGCGACCACACCTATAAGTCCAACATATTGTTTCGATAGAACCAATCGTCATATAAGATTGCTCGGATGGAGCTCCGGCAGATCCGATACGTCATGGCCGTGGCCGAGACCCGGAACTTCACCCGGGCCGCCACGCAGTGCTATGTGGCTCAATCCGCGTTGAGCCACCAGGTCAAGGCCCTCGAGCAGGAGCTTGGAGTGGCACTGTTCGCCCGCACCAGCCGGCGAGTCGAGCTCACCCCCGCTGGCGCGGCCTTCATCCCCGCTGCCCAAGAGTGTCTAGACGCTGCCGAACGTGCCGCGGCCGACGCGGCTGCCGCAGTCGGCGAGGTGCGGGGACGGTTGGCTATCGGCATCATCCCCACCGTCGCCGCCCTCGACATCCCCGCCACGCTGCAGCGTTTCCGCGAGCGGCACCCGCGGGTGCGCGTCAGCCTCCGCGTCGGGGCCAGCGACGAGATGGCAGCCGACGTCGCAGCCGGGAATCTGGACATCGCGATCCTCGGCCTGCCGGCTCACGACCGGCCGCAAGATGTCGAGGTGCGCGAGCTCGCGCGCCAGGATCTCGTCGCTGTCGTGCCGGTAAACCATCAGCTCGCCGAGCGTGGCACGGTCACCCTCCGCGAGCTCGCCGAGTCACCCTTCGCCGACTTCCACACCGGCAGCCCGGGCCGCGCCCAGAGCGACGAGGCGTTCGCGGCCGCGGAACTCGAGCGCACCGTCGCCTACGAAGTGACCTCGGCCGAACTGATGATGCGCATCGTCAGCCAGGGACTCGCCGTCGCGTTTCTCCCCGCTCCCATCGCCCAATCCAACCCGGACGTCCGGGTGCTCTCCGTGACCGACGGCCCGAGACGGATCGAGTACCTCGCCTGGAGCGAGTTCAACCCCACACCGGCAACCCGGGCATTCCTCGCTTCGCTCCCCTCGCTCTAGGTGCCTCTCATCGGAAGGCGATGCACAGGCTGACCGGGCCGGTGCCTGTCTATGCTGGACTTGTGTCCGGCGACGGGAGCCGGCCCGCACGGGTCGACGACATACACGAACGTGCTCTGGCCATGCCGCACGCCACCGTCGAGTACGGAACCGGGGAAAATCCGATCTATCAGGTGGGCGGGAAGTCATTCATCTTCTTCCGCAATCCCCGCCCGGACGCGGTCGACCCCGAGACGGGGCAACGGTATCAGGATGTCATCGTGTTCTGGGTCGGATCGGAGGCAGACAAAGAAGCCCTGGTTCGCGACCAGACGTCGCCGTTCTTCACCACCGCGCATTTCGATGGCCATCCGTCGGTGTTGCTGCGGGCCAGTCGCATCGGTGAGCTCACATTGGACGAGCTGACCGAGGTGATCCAGGACGCCTGGCTGGCACGCGCGTCAGCTCGCCGGGCACGGGCGTGGCTCGACGCTCACCCACCGAGCTGATCACCATCCGACGAGCCACGCTCAGAGATCATCAAGTCCAGGGCCCGGCCCCCTTGTGGGATGTGCGAGTCATGTTCCGCTGATTCTGGGGTAAGCGCCGCAGCGTTGGAAGGCGGTGATCGAGATATGGAGGTCCTCAGCAGCCGGATCCTGCTGCGTCCATCCGATCCGGAGCGCAGCCGGCACTTCTACGGCGACGTTCTCGGGCTGGCCGTGTATCGGGAATTCGGGCCGCCGGAGAGCCCGGGTGTGGTCTTCTTTCTCGGCCAGGGATTTCTTGAGGTGTCGGGCAGCTCGAACGGCCAGGCCGACGGCCCGGTGCAGATCTGGCTCCAGGTCCGCGACGTGCGGTCCGAGCACGAGCGGCTGCTGGAGCGTGGCGCCGTCGTGACACGCGAGCCACGTCAGGAGCCATGGGGTCTGATCGAGATGTGGATCGAGGACCCCGACGGCGTGCCGATCGTGCTCGTCGAGATCCCGGACGATCATCCGCTGCGCCGTGACACCAGGTAGCGCATGCGCAATCGGTCAGAGCAGACCGCGTCGTTGCATCTGAGTCCACGAGATCCAGCCGGGCAGGATCGGCAGCCAGAAGGTCACGATGCGGAACAGCAAGACGGCCGTAACAGCGGTGGCGGTCGGAACGCCGAGGGTGCTCACGCCGGCCGATAGCGCGGCTTCCACCGCGCCCAGGCCACCAGGCGTGGGCACGGCTGTGCCCACGGTGTTGCCGACCAGCTGTACGACGGCCAGACCGGCGATGGGCGCGCTTCCGCCCACCGCTTTCAGGCAGGCATAAAAGCACACGATCATGCTGAATGCCTGCAGCAGGATGCCGCCCGCTGCGGTCGCCAGCTTGCGTGGATCGCTGAGCACGTCAAGCAACCGAGGCAATCCCTGCTCGGTGAAGTCGGACCAGAGAGTACGCAGCCAGCGCCGAACCGGAGGGATGAGCACGCTCAGGGCCAGCGCGGCCAATGCCCCGACAACGATGATCAGTGTGGTCGCCGACGCCAGACCGGCGGCGGCCGAGGAGCTGGAGATGACCGCGAGGATGGCGAACAACGGGAACACGACGGCCCACTGCCCCGCCTGGTGCGCCGCGACGCTGGCCGTCGCCAGCGGCGCGGCGAGTTGTGCCTTGGTGAGCAGCCGCATGTTGATGGCCATGTTGCTGACCGCTGCCGGCGCCAGCAGCCGCACGAACCCCAGCGCCACCTGGGCACAGAACGCGCGCCGCAACGGTATCCGCTCGGGCACGAACCCGAGGATGCCGAACGCCATGCCGAGATAGTTGCCGAACATCATCACCACGGCAACGACGAGCCAGCGCAGATCGGTCTCTGCCCACAACTGGCCGAACGACACATCCGAGAGCTGCGTGCCGATCAGGTATACCGCGACCACCGTTCCGACCCCGGTCAACAGCGTCAACGGCCGGAAACGCCGAAGCTGTACCGGCGTCGCCCCGGCGCCGAGCCGCTCGACCAGGTGCTCCCGGACACGAGCCAGAACGTCCCGGTGCTCGGCGATTTCACGACGGGTGGCCCGCGGCAGAGCTGCCGTTTGGACGAGTGGAACGGTCGCGCCGACGACATCGGAGCCGAGCGTGCGGATGGCCGTGTCGACGGCGCGCTCCGCACCGACGACGGCCCCCACCGCGGCCAGGACCTGGACGATGTCGGCGCGCAGCGCCACCTCGGTTGCGGCTACCTCGCCGCCTGCCGGGTCGAGCAGCCACACCTTGCCGTCGTCGGAAATCTTGATCGTCCGTCCGGACAGCCGGCGGTGGGCCACGTGATTGCGGTGCAGCTGGCCCACCTGGCGCCAGAGATCGTCGAGCATCGCGTCGCTGACCTGGCTGGCTGACAGCTCGCCGAGCAGCCTCCCCGGGACGTGGTCGTACACGACCGCCGCCGAGTCGCGGTCGATGCGCAGGACGGTGCGGATCTCCGGGGTTCGTGCGCCGGCGCGGGCGACCGCCAGCGATTGCAGCGTGATCCGGTTGAGCGCGTCGCGCATCGTCACCGACTGCTTGGGAAGCACCTCTTGGTGCGTCCGCAGCCGCCCGAACGTCCGGACCAGCGTCCCCGCCCCCTCGTTGTCGCGGTCGAGGACCAGCACGCTGAACGTGTCGTCGGGGGTCTCGGCGGTAAAGCGGCGGTACTCGTCGACGGATCGAGCTCGCAACGCGGTGATGTCATAGCCGTTCTCCTCGAGCGCGGCGGCAACCTTTCGCCCGCTGGGTGCCACGGAGGGCTGCCCGCCCACCAGCCGGACGAGCAATCCGACGGCGGCACCGATCCCCATCGCGATCAGCAGCCCGCCCACCGACGCCTCGGCACGCAGCAACAAGACGGCGACGTCGCCGGTGAGGGCGAAGATGGCGACCTGCCGGAAGCGTTTCACGTCGAGTCGGGATACGACGGTGACGACGGTGACCAGCAGCGCCGGGTAGGTCGGCACCGGAGTGCCCTCGGCACCGTCGACGATCGGGACCAGGCTGTCGTAGACCCGCGCCGGTGCCCATGCGCTCAACGACGCTGAGGCCGCCACGGTTGCCGCAGCCGCCATGCCCCCGGCGACCAGGAGCTCGAGGGTGATGCGAACCCGGCTGCGCAACATCAGCACCAGGATGAGAACGGGCGGCAACACGAACCCGGCGAGGTTGGCGGCGAACGCGACGATCTCCACCGGACCGTCGGGGATGCGATCGTTGAAATCCGTCAGATCGGCAGTTGCCGCAGTGAGCGTGCGATCAGCGACGATCGAGAGAACGACCAGCGTCGACATGGCTGCGGTGATAAGCAGCAGCCACAGCACGTCGATCGGACGCCGCGTGCGAGCGGGCAGCGGGGGCTCGTCGACCACGGCCTGCCCGGACGTACGCTGTGCTGGGTCCAGGGGCTTGGTCATCGGTGTCCGATCGTCCCACGGCGTCGACGGTCATGCGACGCCGCCAGGAGTGCGAGATCTGGCTGGCGCCCGAGCATGCGGGCTGGAGCGACTGCCCCGGTAACCCTGCCTACCGACTCCCGGAGGAGGTCGGCATGACCATTGTGCCGCGCCTGCTCCTCGATCGGGTGATGCCGGTCCGGGCGGCCTAGCTAGGAATCGGATGCGCCGCCGAGTGTGGCTGCGTACGCGGCCTCCATCTGTGCTGCAACGGTGGGGCCGTCTGGTGCGGGCTGTCTACGCGCTTGTGGCCCGAGATGGGTCTCCCGGAGTTCGTCCATGTACGCCTCCCAGACCGGTGGTCCGCCGTCGGCGAGCACGTGCGCCCGGGCGGCGTACGCCTCTGCTACGGGGAGATGCCGCACTCCCCAGGCGCTGAGTTGGGCGAGGATCGGGACCAGTTCGATCGCGTGCTCGGTGAGGCTGTAGGTGACCTTCTGCTTGTGTGAGGGATCGTCGGCCTTGGTGAGCAGGCCGTGCTCGACCAGCGTGTTCAGCCGATCGGCGAGAATGTTCGACGAGATCCGCTCGGGGCCGGCCAGCAGCTCACGGAAGTGCCGGGCGCCGCCGAAGATGATGTCGCGCAGGACGAGCAAGGTCCAGCGGTCGCCAAAGATCTCCAGCGACAGGTTGATCGGACAGCCCGACCGCATGTCCTTACGCACTGCACCCACCTCTAAACCGGTTGCATTTCCGCTTCAGTATCCCCTAGCGTCAGAGTAGTTGCAAAACGAAATCGGTTGGAGGCATCGATGTCCACGGGGAATCTGCCCGAGGTGGTGTCACGCGAGGAATGGCTCGCCGCCCGCAGGGAGCTGCTGGTGAAAGAAAAGGAGCTCACCCGGGCCCGTGACCGGGTCAACGCTGAACGCCGTCGGTTGCCGATGGTCCGCGTTGATAAGGAGTACACGTTCGACGGACCGGATGGGCAGGTCAGGCTGCTCGACCTGTTCGAGGGTCGATCGCAGTTGGTGATGCACCACTTCATGTTCGGCCCGGACTGGGACGAGGCCTGTTCGAGTTGCTCCTCCGCGGCCGACGGGATCGGCGGGCTGCGGCAGCTGCACGTCCGCAACACCACACTTGTCGCCGTGTCGCGGGCCCCGTACGAGAAGATCGCTGCGTTTCGCGAGCGGATGGGCTGGACGTTCCCCTGGTATTCCTCGTACGGCAGCGATTTCAACTACGACTTCCATGCCACCCTCGACGACCGCGTCGCGCCAGTGCTGCTCCACTTCCGCACCGAAGCTGAGCTTGCCGAGGCCGGAACGCCGTGGACGGGTGGACCTTGGACGGAGGACATGCGCGGCACAGAGATGCCGGGCATCAGCACGTTCCTGCGAGTCGGCGAGGAGGTATTCCATACCTACTCCACGTACGGCCGCGGCATCGAAGAGTTCCACAACGGCTACCAGTACCTCGACCTCACCGCCCTCGGCCGCCAGGAGGCGTGGGAGGAGCCGACGGGCCGTGCGGTTCCGCTCGGCCTGCAGGTCGGTGGCCCCAACATGCGCCTGCCCGACGAATACGACACTTGATGTGTGGCCACCATGTGTGGCTGCCCAGCCGTCGCGGCACACCGGCGTTTCAGCGGCCGACATCACACGGGACCGTGCGCCCGCCTGGCTATGGTCATGCGCGGACGCGAGATGCGCGGGTGGCTCCACGTCGACACCGCTGCCCTGGGCGAGGCCACGCAGCTCGAACGGTGGGTGGCTCGTGGCCTCGCCTACGCGCGCTCGCTGCCCGCCAAGGTCAAGGGCTAACTCCGCGGGTTCACCCGCGCAAGGCCGCAGCCGGCCAGAGGGCGGCGCCTGAGCGGAAGACCGCACCTGACCGAAAGGCCGTGCCTGGCCCGGAGGTCACTCGCTGCCGGAGGCCATGGATGCGCTTGCTCGGCGGGCGGCGTCGAAGGGTGTCCTGTCGAAGATGATCCGCATCTGCGCAATCTGCCCGTCGACCACCCGGACCCACTCGGCACCGGGAGCGCCGTTCACCGGAACGGTGTCGGTGTCATACATCAGGACTGCCGTCGTGTCGTCACCGAACGCCGCCAGCAGTTCGGACCTCGTGAGGATCTGCGTAAAGGGTCCCATGAAGCCACGGAAGGCCTCGGCTCCCTCGAACCGTCCGGACGGTGCATCACAGACGATGTCGTCGGCAATGTAGGTCATTGCCCGCTCGAAGTCGTCGTTCGTCCAGGCACGGTGGTAGGCGAGCGCGGTCTCCAGCGCAGCGGCACTCTGTTCGGTCATGGTCGCTTCCTTTCGTCGACATGCATCTACGGTGTTTGAGACACCGCTAGGCGGCCGAGCGGAACGCTCTCGGCCGAATCCGCCGCGAGATCTCGCATGTCAAGATGGACGCGTGACCCCGTCCACACCGGACCGCGCGCGAGACAGGAGCGACGAAGCCTTCCACGAGCTCGTCGAACCGTACCGCCGTGAGCTGCACCTGCATTGCTACCGGATGATGGGCTCACTCGCCGATGCCGACGACATGCTCCAGGAGACGATGCTGGCGGCCTGGCGCGGGCTCGCGGGCTTCGCTGGCCGGTCCTCGATACGCGCCTGGCTCTACCGGATCGCCACCAACCGCTGCCTCAACGCGCTGCGCGATTCCCGCAGGCGCGCTCCGGCCGAACCAGTCCCACCATTCGACCCTCCGCCGCCCTCCCGGCGGTCAGATCTGACCTGGCTGCAGCCCTATCCCGACACCTTGCTGGAGCAAGCCACGGATCAAGCGCCCGGTCCGGCGGGCCGATATCTCGCCCGGGAAGCGACCGAGCTGGCGTTCGTCGCCGCGTTGCAGGAGCTACCGCCACGGCAGGTCGCCACGCTGATCCTTTGTGATGTTCTCGATTTCTCCGTCGCCGACGTCGCGGAGATGCTGGACACCACGGGAAACGCCGTCAAGGGGGCCTTGCAACGTGCTCGCGCATCCGTCGCTCGGCGCACGACAGCTCGCAGCGACGGGCACCGTCACACCCACTCGACGCACGGGTGGGATATCGCACGACGATTCGCCCGGGCATTCACCGAGGACGACATCGACGGCGTCATCGAACTCCTCACCGACGACGCTTGGCTCGCCATGCCTCCCGCGCCGCACGAATACCACGGCCCCACCGCTATCGGGGCCTTCCTGCGCAGCAGTGCCACCTGGCGTGCCGGCCGCCGCATCCGTCTGGTGCCGACCGGCGCCAACGTCCAGCCAGCATTCGGTTGCTACCTCGCCGGCGACGACGATGCTGGGGTCCGCTTCAACGGCATCATCGTCCTGACCCTTCGCGACGGCCGGATCGCCGGCATGACACGTTTCCTTGACCCCGGCCTCTCGCATGCATTCGGCATGTCACCCACCGTTGAATCCTGACCTCTCGCACGTCTCGTACACCGCGGCCGAATGCGGCAGTCGGACACCACTTCGGCACTGACGATGATCACGAGCCAGTGGATCGAATCTTCGACCGAATTCTCCGTGCGACCAGGGGCTGGCGAGCCGAGAAGCGATTCCAGCGGCTGTACACGTCGCTGCGGTCTGTCGACGCTCTCTCCGTACTCGATCCGTTGCTGGAGCGGGTGGCATCGTCCCGCTTGCCGCCAGCGCGCGTCTACGAGCTGGGCCGTCGGCTGGCATTCGAGTCCGCACACCGCGAGCCGGTGAAGGTCGGCGTGGGCCTGCTCGGGCTGTTCGATCTGGAAGATCTGACCGAGCAGCTGATGACCTTGGGCCGACACGAAGAATTCACCCTCTATGTCGCCGTGGCGTTCGGCAACGGCCTGCACGATAGCGAGCCGGCACAGTGGAGGTTGGCCCAGCAGGTAGAAGGCTGGGGCCGCATTCATCTGGTGGAACGGCTCGCCAACACCGACCGGCCGGAGATCAAGGACTGGATTCTCCGGGAGGGCTTCCGTAATTCGATCATGAACGAGTACCTGGCCCACACGGCCGCCACCACCGGGGACCTCGCCGCGGCGCTCGGCGGTGACGATGTGGATGACGAGCTCCTGGCGGCGGCCGGCGACATTCTCAGCGCGCTCATCGAGGGTGGCCCAGCCGAGAACATCGACGATTATCTGGACGGGCCACAAGCGACTCGCCGGTATGTGGATCACATGGCAACCCGAGCACGCACGATCGACGACCTGCTGCACCTGGGCGACATTGCCGAGTTCCTCGATCAGGACACCGATTGGGATACCCGGGAGCTGCGTGGCTGGACCTCGGAACTGCGGGAAACGCTTCGTACGGACTGCGTGGCGATCATCGAACATCCGGGATGGCGCGACATGGTTGAAGCCGGCCTTCAAGCCGACGACGAGGTCGCGTTCGCCCGGGCCGACCACGCGGCGCGACTGCTCGGCATTCCGACCCTGCCTGCGCGTCTGAGCCGGCTGCGCAGCCATCCGCTGGAGGACTCGAGCTGGTATCACGTGCCTCGGCTTCGTCGTGCAGGGATTGCAACGCTGGCCGGGCAAGGGCTGGCCACTTGTCGCCAACCACCGCCCTCAGCAATCGCGTCACCCGCAACCGTGCCATGGCGGCAAAGGCGCTCGCCGCGTGGCCGCGCGAGGCGTGGCCCGACGACGATGAGGCATGACCATGTCGCCGGGACACGTAGTGTGATCTTCAACGTGGGAAGTCCGGCGAGCGTCGCCACGTCCACCGCACACCACTCTCCGGACACGATCGGCTCAAGTGGACGTTCCACGATAGTGACGTCGTGTCACAAAATTGCCGGACTATCTCGTCTCGGTGGTGAGAGCAAGTACCCGGATTGGAGCGTGACGCAATGCGAGTGTTCGTGGCAGGCGGGACCGGTGTTATCGGACGGCGCCTGGTGCCGCAACTCGTGGGCCGTGGCCATCACGTGACCGCGACGACGACCAACGCGGGCAAGGTGGGGCTGCTGGAACAGATGGGTGCCGAGGGCGTGGTGATGGACGGGCTGGATGCGGCGTCGGTCGGCGAGGCGGTGGCGGCCGCTCAGCCGGATACGATCGTGCATCAGATGACCGGGCTGTCCCTGGCGCATGCCGGCAAGCCTGACTTCAAGCACCCCGACCGGTACTTCGGCCTTACCGCCCGGTTGCGCACTGAGGGGACCGACCACCTGCTGGCCGCTGCCGAGGCGACTGGCGTGTCTCACGTGGTCGCGCAGGGCTTTGGCAGTTTCAACGGCATCCGCGAGGGTGGATGGGTGAAGACCGAGGAAGATCCGTTGGACCCGTTCCCGGCCAGTGCGCGGAAGATGGCGGAGTGCCTCTTCCATCTCGAGGACGTGGTCGTCAAAGCTGGCGGCGCGGTCCTACGATACGGCGCGCTGTACGGGCCGGGTGCCACTGACGACCAGGTCGAGCTCGTGCGCAAGCGGAAGTTTCCGCTGGTCGGGCGCGGCACCGGCTACATGTCGTGGGTGCATCTCGACGACGCGGCGAGCGCTACCGTTCTGGCAGTGGAGCAACGGGCGAGCGGTGTGTTCAACATCGCCGACGACGACCCCGCACCGGCCAGGGAATGGCTACCCCACCTGGCTGCGTGCGCAGGGGCGAAACGGCCGATGCGGGTCCCCACGTGGCTGGCCCGGCTACTGGCGGGCGAGATGCCGGTCATGATGATGGTCGAGGGGCGCGGCTTCTCCAACGCCAAGGCCAAGCGGGAGCTCGGCTGGCAGCCGCGCTATCCATCGTGGCGGCAAGGTTTCCGGGAAGAACTCGCATGACCCGGGACGAGGAATTCGAACAGCTACGCCCGCTGCTGTTCTCGATCGCCTACCGAATTCTCGGCAGCGTCACCGAAGCCGAGGATGCGGTCCAGGAGGCCTGGCTGCGCTACGAGCCGTCTCCGACGCAGCCGACGTCGGCCAAGGCGTACCTCTCCGCTGTCGTCACCCGGATCTCGATTGACGTGCTGCGATCCGCACGCGCACGGCGCGAAACGTACGTCGGGCCGTGGTTCCCCGAACCGCTGCTCACCGACACCTACGAGGATCCGGCGCGCTCGGCCGAGTTGGCCGACTCGTTGTCGATGGCGGCCCTGTTGCTGCTCGAGCGGCTCAGCCCGCTCGAACGGGCGGTCTTCGTGCTGCGAGACGTGTTCGGGTTCGGCTTTCCCGAAATCGCGTCGGCCGTCGGCAGATCCGAGGCGGCCTGCCGCCAGCTCGCCGTCCGGGCGCGACGCCACATGGACGATGGGCGCCCCCGGTTCGAAGCGGATCGCCGGGAACGCGAGGAGCTGGCGGCGCGCTTTTTCGGCGCGGTCCGCGATGGCGACGTCGACGGGCTTCGGGAGCTGCTCGCTGCCGACGTCCAGATGCTCGGAGACGGGGGCGGCAAGGCACCCGCGTTCCGCAAGGGCGTGATCGGCGCGGACAACGTGGCCCGGTTCCTGGCGTCGAACATCCCGCTGCTCGCCAAGATCGACGCACGCATGGAGCGACGCGAGGTGAACGGCCAGCCTGGCGCGATCCTTCGCGATCGGAACGGCAATGTGGTCGGCACGATGACGCTCGACGTATGCGGTGGGCAGATCCAGACGATCCGTTCGGTGATCAACCCCGACAAGCTCGGGCACGTCGGACCCGTGGCGGACGCCTGGGCCGTTGCACACGAGGTGAAGCACGCTCGCTCCGCCGGGGAACCGGAATGATCATGTGCCGGAACGGCGAGCCGCCGGAGGAGGGACGACGGAGGCGGCGAGCGTGACCAACGGATCATGAACGGCGAGCGCGGGCGCGGCGCTTGCCCTCGTGCATGGCCTGGACACGGGCCACCGGTATGGTGTGCCCTTCCTCCACCAGATCCGGTGGCAGCGGCTGCGGGCGTGGCATCTGATCCGCCCATGGGTCGGCGCCGCCGAGACGTTCGACGGCGTTGCGGATCGTCACCTCACCTGGAACGAACCCCTCGAGATCTTCCCACGCCAGCGGGAACGAGATCGGCACGTCGGGCCGTATCCGCGGGCTGTACGCGGCGATGACCGTCGCGCTGCCGGCCCGGGTCGAGTCGAGGAACACCTTGCCCTCGCGATCTTCGACGATGTACGCGGTGGTGGCCAGCTTCGGGTCGAGACGTTCGGCACGCGCCGCCAGCGCACGTGTCGCGGCTGCGGCGTCCTCCGTCGACGTCGGCGCCGAAACCGGCACGACGACGTGTATCCCCTTGGCACCGCTGGTCTTCACCGCTCCGGACAATCCCGTATCCGCGAGAGCCTGCCGCACGAGGAACGCCGCCCCGACCGCGTGCTCGAATCGGCCTTCCGGCGGATCGATGTCGACGACCAGATGGGTCGCGTGCATCGGCTGATCGGCACGGATCAATGTCACGTGATATTCGACGGCGCGCTGGTTCGCGAACCACAACAGCGTGCGACGATCGTTGCACAACGCGTACGAGATCTCGCGTCTCGACGCCTCGGCCCAGATCTGGACCTTTCGCACCCACGCCGGAGCGTATTTCGGGACGTTCTTCTGCATGAACGGTGCTTGATCGCGATGGACCCGCATCACCGACAGTGGCCGATCCTCGAGTACCGGAAGGACACGATCGTGGATGGCGTCGAGGTAGTCGACCAGGTCCCGCTTGGTCACACCTGCATCCGCGAACAGCGGCCGATCGAGGTTGCTCAGCTGCACGCCCGCACGTGACTCGTCGCCGCTCATCCCTTAACCATTACCCAGACGACGCTCCCGGTCAACGGAATGACCAGACCAGCAACCGGACAGCCGCCGTGCGGGCGGCGCGCGCTTCAACCGATCCAGCGGTGTCACCACCGCGAGGGACGGGTGACAACCGGCGCACGTAGGCTTGGCAACCGATGGACGGAAACGCCGGGAACGAGATGATCGCCGTACCGGCCGGGCAGGTGACGCTGTCGGATCGGCGGACGCAGCGCAGCTGGCCGGTCGAGCTTGCGCCGTTCCACCTTGCCGCGTTCCCCGTCACCCAGCTTCAATACGCACAGGTCGCTGGCCAGCGGCCGGGCACCGTGCACGGCGACCACCTGCCCGTCGAGAGCGTTACCTGGTGGGATGCGGTCCGGTTCTGCAACGCGCTATCGCTGCGCGAGGGGTTGACGCCGGTGTACCACCTGCAAGCTGACGTCGAGGACGCCACGTGGGACACCTCCGCCGACGGATACCGGCTACCGGCCGAAGCCGAATGGGAGTACGCCTGTCGTGCCGGTACGACAGGGCCACGGTACGGGCATCTCGACGAGATCGCTTGGTACCGCGACAACTCGTCCGAGCGGGTGCACGACGTCGGTGGCAAGCTGCCGAACGCGTGGGGCCTGTACGACATGCTCGGCAACGTGTGGGAGTGGTGCTGGGACATCTACGATGCCGAGGTCTACGGAAGCTATCGGGTATTGCGCGGCGGCGGCTGGTTCGACGAGCACTGGAGCTGCCGCGCCTCGGTGCGCCGCCGCAGCCACCCGACCCTCCAGATCGACGACGTCGGTTTCCGCGTCGCACGGTCCGTTGTGCCCTGACACGTGCCGTCTTCACCAGCTCGCCACGGCGGGACGCTCCTTACGTCACGTTCCAGGAGTGATAGCTGTCGATGTCGAGCCAGGCGCTCACCCGCGGGCGCTCCCGCTCCGGGTACTGCTTGCCGATGTAGTGGCGGGCGAGACGATCGATGTCGGTGAGGTCCGGGTCATCGTCGAGCGTCACGGTGCCCTGCACGCTGACGTGCCGATACCAGGAGTCTCCGTCCAGCACGGTCAAAGACACCCGGGGATTCGCCTTGATGTGCTCCAGACGCTTGCGGCCGGCGTCCAAGTTAAGCAAGATCCGGCCCTCTTCCCACAGGTACCAGGTGGCCACCGTCACGGGCGTGCCATCCGGGCGCACCGTGCCCATCACGGCCGGATTGGGCCGCTTCAGAATCTCCACCAAGTGCTCTGGAATCGGCGGGTTGGCCACGATCACTCCTTTCGTCGTCCACATGATTCGTTTCCACGCTCGGCCACATTCTCGTCCCAACGGGCCTGCACCGGCAGGAACTGCAACGTCATGGTTCTATTCCGCACCGCAGTTGGGCGTTTTCGCGCCCGGCACACACGCGTCCGACATCCGCCAGTTCTTCGCCCAGCGACGCCGAGCTTCTCCTAGCCGTCGTGCGGCACGCCGGGATGGTGACACGTACTGATGGTTCAACTAGTGTGCAGCGATGGCTGACGTCCTCCTGTTCCACCATGCACACGGGCGGACCGGCGCGTTCCTTGAGTTCGCCCAGAACATCAGAAACGCCGGGCATACCGTGCACACGCCCGACCTCTACGAGGGCAAGACGTTTACCGATCTCGATGCTGGGGTCGCTTTCGCCGAACAGGTGGGCTTCTCGGAAATCGTCTCGCGCGGCGTGGCCGCTGCGAACGAGCTCTCGTCCGAGATCGTCTACGCCGGGTTCTCCCTGGGAGCCTTGCCCGCCCAGGCGCTGGCCCAGACCCGGCCGGGAGCCGTCGGCGCGGTGCTGTTCCATGGCGGCGTTCCGGCCTCCGAACTCGGTCGCCCGTGGCCGGCCGGCGTGCCGCTGCAGATTCACGTGATGGAGGGCGACGAGTGGAGCGAGCTCGACGCGTGCCGAGCTCTGGCGGAGGCGGCCAGGTCGGCGGAGTTGTTCGTGTATCCGGGCACGGGGCATCTCTTCGCCGACGCTGACTCTCCCGATTACGAGCCCGCGAGCGCTCGCCTGCTGCTCGACCGCACGCTCACGTTCCTGCAGTCCGTCTCGTGACCGAAAGATTCAACTTCTTGGGGCTGCGGAACGTCCAGGCGGCCTCCGAGCGCTCTGGACGTTCCACAAACCCAAGAAGTCACGCTCCCGGGCATCCGAGGCCCGGGCGGCCCGGGGCTCAGAAGCTCGGGCGGCCCGGGACGCGGACCCGGATGCGGTAGAGGCTGGTCGATGCGCAGATATACAACGAGCACAGATCGGCGTCGCCCCAGGTGAAGTTGGCCGCCTTCTCCGGCATGCGCAGGACGCCGAGGCTGGCGCCGTCGGGGTCGAAGACGTGAACGCCACCCGGGCCGCACGAATAGAGGTTGCCCTCGCTGTCGAACTTCATGCCGTCCGGCGCGCCGTCGCCCTCCCCTTCGGTCACTGCCCATTCCCTGCCCGTGCCAAGGGTGCCGTCCGGCAACACGGCAAAAGCCCGGATGTGCATCCGTTCGGTGTCGTTGACGAACAGCTGCCGCTCATCGAGCGAGAAGCACAGCCCGTTGGGCTGGTCGAAGTCGTCGACGAGAAGGTCGAGGCTGCCATCGGGCCGGATCCGGTAGACGCCCTGGAAGGGCAGTTCGGGCTCGCGCGGCACGCCGACGAAGCTCTGCCGCCCATACGTGGGATCGGTGAAGTAGATACTGCCGTCGCTGGCAACGACCACATCGTTCGGGCTGTTGAGGCTGCGGCCGTCGTAACTGTCGGCAAGTGTCACGACGGTTCCGTCCAGCTCGGTGCGAGACACCCGGCTCGTCGCGTGCTCGCACGTCACCAGACGGCCACTGCGGTCGTAGGCGTTGCCGTTCGCCATCCCGCTCGGGCTGCGAAACGTCGTGACACCCTCCGCCGCGCTCCAGCGGCGCATGTGGTCACCCGGCATGTCGCTGAAGATCAGGAAGTGTTCGCGTGGGTGCCACACCGGGCCTTCGGTGAACTCGAACCCTCCTGCGACCCGCTCCACCTGCTCGTCGACGTCGACGACGGTAGACAGCTGCGAGTCACGCATCTCAATGGTCATCGTTTCCTCCCGAATAAAGCTGAATCGCGTGCCGGACCAGGCGCACGGCATGTTCCCTGAGTTGCGTCGCATGCTCGCCGGGTCCGGCAAGCTCGTGCAGGAGTCCTGCCATCTCCCACCCGCCGCCGACGCTGTCCGGCGCCTGGACGTCCTGTTTGGCTTCGTAAATCGCCGGGAACGTATAGCCGGGCCGTGCTGGCTGCCACACCCCGAGCGCGCCGGGGGCGAACTGCTGGCGAAGCATCACGCGGCCGGACTCGCCCAGAACGACACCCTCGTACGCGGTGGTGGGAGTGCTGTCCGCCGGGACGATGTGATGGACCACCACAACGCCGGTGTCGAGCGTGTGCATCACGGTGCGTACCGGGGAACGGCCGAGCAGCCAGGTACTCGATTCGACCGTCGCGTTCCCGACGAGTTCGGCGGCCCGCATCCCGAAGACGAGCGCTTCCAGCCACGTCAGGGCGCAGACGTGGTCGACGTCCCACGCGCCAGCCGGAGGCAGGCCCACCGGCACGGTGACATCGACGACGCGCGGCGCGCCGATCTCACCCGCCGCGACACGCTGCCGCGCCACGGCGACGTCGGAGTAGAAATCGGCCGGCAGCAACGGCACCCATGCCCGATCCGCGAGCTGGTACTCGTTTCCCCGCAGAGAATCAGCGAGGACATCGAGCGAGAGCAGTACCGGGCCGGCAGCGGGGGCATCGGCGGGCCACGTGTCGCCGTCGACGATCGTGGCCACGCGGTTCTCCCCTGCCGCGTCCGTGCTCACCTCGATCAGCGTGTCGCCCTGCCACAGACGTTCCGGATAGCGGCGACGTCGCTGTGAATCTGCCATCAGCCACAATGTCGGGGAACCGTCCGCGGTCATGCCGCCATCACCTCCGCCTCCGTCACGACCTCGTCCATGCGGACCTCGCGTCCGGTGGCAGCCGCGCGCTCCGCCGCGACGAGCATCGCTATGGAGCGCAATCCGGCCTCCGGCGACGTCGGGACGGGTTCTTCGCGGCGCAGCGCCTCGAAGAACACCCCGGCGCTGTGGTACTGGTCCTCGTGCCGCAGGAAGTGCGGCGGAAGGTCGGGAACCCACCACGAATCGTCCCGCCGGTTGAAGATCAGCAGCGGCGTGCGCGCCGGGTTGAACACGCGCGTCGACGGCAGGTTGCCGCGCAATTGCAGGATGGTGCCTTCGGTTCCGTAGATCTCGGTGACCGGCTGCTGCGCTGCGAGCGTCTCGCTGAGCTCGCTGACGCCGACGTAACGGGGATAGCGGAACATCACCGTGGAGTTGTCCTCCACCGGAAGGCCGTCCACCACCGTCTGCCGCACGCACAGGGCGCTCTCGGGCATGCCGAACATCCACTCGAACCAGAGGCTCACGTGGGTACCCGCGAAGAAGAGCGAGTCGCGTCGCTCGTCGTGCGGATCGCCCCAGGCTCTCGTGATCCGATCCGCCCGGTAGTCCGCGGCCTCGTATTCGAGATAGTGCCCGTGGAGCTTGCGCACCCGGACGACCTCACCGACCGCGCCGTCGTCCACCAGCTGCTTGACTCGCTGCGCCAGCGGGTGGTGGCGCAGGTTGTAGGCGGGCATGATCTGCACGCCATGCGTGCGTGCTGCCTCGACGATCCTCCGGGCGCCCGCGACGTCTCCGGCTATCGGTTTCTCTATCAGAACGTGCTTGCCGGCTGCCGCAGCAGCTTCGACCAGGTCGGGATGGCGTGCGGGCTCCGCGCACATGCTGACGGCGTCAATGTCGTCCCGGTCCAGAAGCGTCGCCAGCTCCGGTTCGAACGGCACGCCGAACTGGGCGGCCTTGCGGTTTCCCCGCGCCTGGTCGCTGTCCCAGACCGCCGCAAGCTGCACGCCCGGGGCGGCCTGGGCGCGCCGGCATATCTCGTTGGCGTGCATGAACCAGAAGCTGAGCTGCGCAATTCGCAAATCTTGCCTAGACATCGATCGCACCCCCGGTGCCCACGGTCGACAGCCCGGCCTGGGCCAAAAGGTCGGCCGGATGCACCTCTCGTCGCTCGTACATGGATTGATAGGCCGCCAGCACCGTCGCCAGCGGCTCGAGTTGCTGGCGGACGGACGTCATCGGCGTCGCGCCGCCGGCGAGGCACTCGCAGAAGTGCGCGATCTCCTCTGCGAACCCCATTGACGGCGACCGTTCTTCGATCTGGGTCCGCTCGCCGTCGACGGTGAACGCAACTCGACCATGCAAGATGTCGAACTCGGCCATCCCACGCGTTCCATACAGCGCGAAGGCCAGACGACGTTCGCCGAGATGCAGCGAACGCCCGGTGAAATGCATGACACCGACACCGCCGTTACCGAAACGCGCGGTCATCGCGGCGTCACGCTCGACAAACGGTGCCGCCGACGGTGACCGGTCCGGGGAACACGCGTAGATCGACTCGATACCGCCCATGAGGGACGACGCCAGGTTGATGTTGTGGATCCCCGCCGACATCGTGAAACCACCCACCGCCGACGAGGCCTGCAGCGCGGGCGCCAGCGCGCCGTCGTGCTCCATGTACAGGGCGCTTTCGTTGTGCGCGCGGAGCATGAACAGCTCGCCCAGCACGCCGTCGTCGACGAGCCGCCGGACCCGGCGAGCGACCGACGAGTACGGCCAGTTCTCCGCCACCATGAGCGTCGTCGTGCTGTTCTGCTCGGCGTCGAGCAGCCGGCGGGCCTCGTCGAGACTGGTCACGAACGGCTTTTCGAGCAGGACGTGCTTGCCCGCGTCGAGAAACGCGACGGTCGCTTCCAGATGCAAGCGCGGCGGCAGGCAGATGTCCACCACGTCGATGTCCGGCCGATCGATCAGCGACTCGAAGTCCGTAGCCCATTCGTCGATTCCGGCGTCCGCCGCGAGGCTGCGGGCACGGTGTGGATCCGCGTCGACGACACAGCGGATCGACGCCCCCGGTTGCGCGCGCCACGCCGCCGCGTGATCTCCCGAGACGTAGCCCGCGCCGATCAACGCCACGCTCAGCGTGTCACCCATGGTCCCCGCTCCCCGCTCACGTTCGAGATTCCGGGCCAGCGTGCGGAGCCACGCTCGGTTCGGCTGCTACGACGTCATATCCACAGGACTGCACCGACGTAGCCAGCGCGCTTGCCTGGGTCCAGGCATGTTCGTGGTCATCGCTCGCCGCCCACCGTCGGCGGTTCTCCTCGGTGTCGAAATCGAGCTCGAGCTGGTACGTGTACGGCACCGGCGTGCCGCCGAATTCGTCGAGCACATCGGCCGGGTAGCGGCGCAGCAGGCTGCATCCCAGATATCCCTGCTGCCGTTGCAGCGCGGGCACGTAGACCGTGTGGTACATCTGCTCGAACGCGTCGCGGTCATCATCGTCGACGGCGAAGAATATCTGCAGTCGAATCACGTGTCCTCCTCGTCGGTCGCTGCCCTGTCCTTGAGCGACATCACGCGCAGCCCGCGCACGCTCTCTTCCCCGGAGCCCTCGTCTGCGCTGGCGGTCAGGCACAACACGTCCGGCCGGAAGACGAGCCGGCCGAGCGCCACCGGGTCCGGGCCCTCCGAGTAGAGCTCCGCGTGCATGACGAGCAACGGCGTTCCCTCGCCCACCGCCAGCTCGTGCGCCAGCTCCGGCGATGCGGCTTGGGCCGTGAAGGTGCTCTCGGTGTGGGTGAGCCGGATGTGTTCGGTGTCGCGGAGGAACGTGGTGACGCCCTCGGTCAGCGACTCGATGTGGACCTCGCGACCATAGAGGACCGCCGGGAGGAAGTGCTCCAGGAACGCGGCCGGCCGGCCCTCCACTTCGTACAGCCGGGAGGCGGTGAACACGGGGCTTCCGCGTTCCAGCCCCAGAGCATCCGCGATCTCCTCGGTCGCCGGATCCCTCCGGACGGAGACCGCCTGCACCGCGTAATCCGCGCCCACCGCCTGCAGGTAATCCGACAGTGAAAGGATCATGTCGACGGGATAGGCCAGCGCGGACCGGCGTTCCCAGCGTCCCTCCGGTGAGGTGATCAGCGTGCCGACGCGTCGCTGCCGGGCGATCACGCCTTCGGATTCCAACCGGGTCAACGCACTCCGCAGCGTCGAGCGAGATATTCCGAGCTGTTCGCTCAGCTCTTTCTCTGGTGGCAGCCGGCTTCCACCTGTCTCACGGCGCTCGGCGATCAACGACCGCAGCATCGATTCGGCTTCGTCCACCCGGGTGGCCCGGCCGCTCTCAGGAGCCCGGGCCATCGTCACATCACCTGCATGAGGTCGTATCCGACGGTGATCGGCCCGCCGTAATCGGGCCGGACATGCTCGAGCCAGCGAACCGCCGGCAGGTGTCCCGGCAACAGGTGGGTCAGCACCAGCTGCCGTGCTCCGGCTCGGGTGGCGACGGCGCCGACGTCTGTGGACAGGGTGTGGTACTCGGGGTAGCCGTAACCCGGATAGATCGCCTCGTGGATGAGAACGTCGACACCGTTCGCGTAGGAGATCAGGTTGTCACAAGGCCGGGTATCGCCCGAGATGGCCACCGAGGTCTCCCGCGTTTCCACCCGGTATCCATACGCTTCGCAGACCGGATGGTGATCGACCCGGAATGCGGTGGCCTTCCACGCGCTGCCGGCCATCTGGGCGCCGTCGTGAATCTCGATCACCTCGGGCGCCAGCCGCTCTATGTCGTATTCGTGATCCAGTCGCGCCCGGATGTCGTACTCGTGCAATGCGAGCATCCGGTTGACGAACTCCAGCGTTCCGGGAGGCCCGATCACGCGCGGCGCCTGGTAGTCGTCCCGGTGTGTGACCCACCCGCTCATGAGCAGGAACGGCAGGTCGGCGTTGTGGTCGGCGTGGTGATGCGTGATGAAGATGTGCGTGATGTCCTTCGGATCGAATCCCAGCCGGGCGATCTGATACGCGCACCCGTTGCCACAGTCGATCAGCATCAGGTCCGTCCCGGCCCGGATCAGGGTCGATGGACCAGCACGCCCGGGCAGCACAGCCGGGGTCCCCGTGCCCGTCAACCAGACGTTCAGCGGCCCCGCATCCGGAACCTCGCCCGTCCTGGAATCCGCCGTGGCGGGAGATGCCCGGACCAGCCGCTGATCCGAGAGATAGCCCGCCAGCGGCGACGCCCCGCCGGTGGTTGCTTCGGTTCGACGCCGCTCCTGATCGATCTCCATGCTCCCCTCGTCGTTTCTCGGTGTCCTTCTCGGTACCTGCACGTGCGTCCGTCAGCCCTTCATCGACCCGCTCGTGTGCCCTACGACGATGTGCCGATACGCGAGGAAGGGACGCCGCGAGTATCGGGGCTGCGCCATGAGGTGCCTCCCTCGCTCGTGTCGAACCAGCGGGCTTGGGCCGATGTGAGCGCCGACGTTAGAACCTTTTGGTCAGACCTGTCAATACATTGATCAGATCTTTCAGGCCAATAGGTCGTATTGGCAGACCTTAAGTCGGATCATATTTTTTGTACGACGGACCATCACCGGGCATGCCGAGGCACGAGCCGGTGGCCGACCATCCGACATCGGCACGATGGGCGCAGGCGAACGCCACTTCTTGGGCCTGCGGAACGTCCAGAGGCCGTATAAGCGTCCTGGGCGTTCCACAGGCCCAAGAAGTGGCGTTCTGCGCGGACGTTCCCCGCGGACGCTCCCGCTCTATTCGTAAGGGATCAGCTCGGCGGCAGCCGAGAATCCCGCGACGCCGGCCTCGGCGGTGAGCCGCAGATATCGGGCGCGGACGTGCGGCAGCTCGACGTCTTTCGGCAGCGAGTCCCGATCCCACGTGCCCGATACCACAGGCTCGAACGTCTCCCCGTCCGTGCTCACGAGGTAGGTGTATCTGGTGACGATGCCACCGTAGCCGTTGATGCGTGGCCAGTAACGCACGGCCGTCAGCGTGCGCTCCCGTCCCAGATCGACGGTGAGATGGTGCGGGTGTGGATCCGGCGTTCCCGGTTCGGTGCGCGAGTGCCAATAGGTACGCAGATCTCCGTCCACGGCCAGCCACGGTTCGTGCTCCGGCGCCGCGCTCGAGGCGGACGCCACCATCTCACCAGCCGGGACGGGCGCGCCCGGGGGTGGCTCGGGAATACGGGGCCACGACGTCGTTTCCGGCTCCTCGACCGGCTCGTACGGTGGCGCGTAGCCCGGACCCGCATCGTCGAACCGCAGGCGGGAGACGACGGCGCCGTGGTCGGAGTAGAAGGGATAGAGATCGTCCAGCTCGCTGCCCCGATGTGGGGATAGTCGTCGAGTCCGGGTCGACGACGCCAACACCTCGACGTTTCCCCTGGCCAGAAGGTAGTCGAGACGCATCGGTGCGTACATGAAGGAGTGCCCCGGTGCCCACGTCCGCCCAGGGTGTCGCGCCACGTCGGGATGGGCGGCGCGGAACGTGTCGGTGAATCCGGCGTCGGCGAACATTCTCGTCACCGGCCACTCAAGGACCAAGCCCGCGTGGCGGGGTGCCGAGGAGCTGGCCCCGGTCCAGTCCAGGTGCGTCTGCGTGTTGAAGTCGCCGCCGAGCAGGACGGGCGCATCATCGGTCACGTACGCGGGCAACCGCTCGTCGAGGATGATCCTGGCCATCTCCTGTCGCCGTGCGTGATCGCTCGCCACAAGTTCGTCATTCGTGATTGATCGCGCCAATCCGAGCTCGGACTCGATCACAGCATGATTGAGCGGACCCCACGAATTCGCGATATGGGATATCCATGTGGTGAATGCGTGAATGTGGCCGCCTCCAGGTAAGCCGAGCCGCGCCCCGCCGAAATGAAACGACGTCACCGGCTGCTCGCTAATGACCGGATACACCTCGCGGACCGGGAGCCAGGTGAACAGCCAGAGATTGTCCCGGTCACCGGCCTGACCTGGCTCGCGGGTGACCTGTATACCGCGAAATACCCGGCCGTCGCTCTCGTCGCGGTTGAGCGCTGCTTCGATGCGCTCCCCCAGCCCGTATGTCTCGACCACGAAGAGCAGGTCCGGGCGCTCGTGAGCGAGAAAGTCCAGCAGCTCGGCCCGGTTCTGCTCCTCGAACCCGTGCGCATGCTGCTTGTCGAGGTTGCCCCCGTGCCAGATGTTGAACACCATCACGTCCAGCACGGTTTCGCCGGGCGCATCATCGAGATTTAAACGGCCTGTCATTATCCAATCACCTTCTGATCACTACGTGAGCGTTTCTGCGTGGAATTCTGCCTGAACGATTGGCAATCAACATCGACGGACAGAATCATAGCTACAGATCGTCCGCGCTTGAACACGCTGACGAGGATCCGGCAGAGGGAGTAGGCCGATGACGACATTGAGCTCCACGAACCGCTGGTCCCTTCTCCTGGCACTGATCTCCGCTTGCGCACTCCTGGCCGCCGCCTGCTCACCGGGCACCGGAGACGACAGCGCGGGAGCATTGCCAGACGAGGAGGAAGCAGGCGACGACGCCATAGCCGAAGGGCAATCGCAAGCACCGGAGCTGGCCGAGATGGTCGACAACGGCGAGCTTCCTCCCCTGGAAGAGCGCCTCCCGGATGAGCCGCTGGTGGTCGACGTCGTCGACCGTATCGGCGTGTACGGCGGCACCTGGCGGCGCGCCGAATCCGAGGTGACCGAACTCGAGGTCACCGAGCGACGCCACATCGGCTACGAACGGCTGTTCAACTGGACTCCCGAGTGGGAGGGCGGAAAGGAGACCACGCCGAACGTCGCCACCGATGTGGAGGTAAAC
The DNA here is from genome assembly GCF_003287285.1 of Phytoactinopolyspora halophila. Lineage (GTDB taxonomy): Bacteria > Actinomycetota > Actinomycetes > Jiangellales > Jiangellaceae > Phytoactinopolyspora_A > Phytoactinopolyspora_A halophila. Next base: position 166,686 of record NZ_QMIG01000005.1, on the reverse strand, counting down.
GACGAGGGCACCGAGTTCACCTTCTCCCTGCGCGAGGGGATGCGCTGGTCGGATGGCGAGCCGTTCACCGCCGACGACATCGTTTTCGCCGTCGAGGACTACTACTTCAACGACGATCTACGTGCCGAGGCCGACCCGCGGCATCTGGACAGTGGCGGTCCACCCGAGGTCGAAGCGGTCGACGACCACACGGTGAGGTTCACGTTCGACCAGCCGCACGGGCTGTTCCTGCAGGGTGTCGCCGAGTGGGCGACGCAGAAACTCACCGCGCTCCCCCGCCATTACCTCGAACAGTTCCACGCGGACTACAACGACGACAACCTGGACGAGCTGGTCGAGGAGTCCGGCCTCAGTAGCTGGGTGGATCTGTTCCTCGACAAGTCCGACGCCATGCGCAATCCCGACTTGCCCGTCATCTACGCCTGGCAGGTGACCCAGCCGTTCGGCGAGGGAAACGACGTCGTCTTCGAACGCAACCCGTACTACTGGAAGGTGGATCCGGAAGGAAACCAGCTGCCCTACATCGACGAACACGTCGTCCGGCTGGTGGAGGAGAGCGAGGTCATCAAGCTCGACGCCATGAACGGCGAGCTGGACTTCCAGCGCAGCGTGGGTGATCCCGCCGATCGGGCGCTCATCATGGAGAACGCCGAGCAAGGCGATTACCGGACGGTCACCATGGAACCGGACCACATGAACACGATGGCGATCCATCTCAACCAGACCACTCCGGACGAGACCAAGCGTGAGATCTTCCAGAACAAGGACTTCCGCATCGGCCTCTCCCACGCGATCGACCGTCAAGAAATCATCGACGTGGTCTATTTCGGGCAGGGTGAGCCGTTCCAGATCGCCGCGACATCGGAACTCTTCTACAACGAAGAGCTGGCGAAGCAGTACACCGAATATGACGTCGACCTGGCGAACGAATACCTCGACGACGCCGGATACGAGATGGACGAGCAGGGCCGGCGAATCGGCCCCGACGGAGAGCCCATTTCGATCACCGTCGACTACGCCAACGACGTCAACAACAGCTGGACCGATGCCCTGGAGCTCGTCGAGGGCTACTGGGAAGAAGTCGGGGTGGACCTGGAGCTGAACGGTATGAGCCGCTCCCTGCACACCGAGCGCGTGCGGGAGAACGGGGAACACGAGGCCACCGTCTGGACCGGCAGCGGCGGGCTCGTTCCCTTCATGCAGACGCACTGGTACTTCCCCTCCACGGCGGCCGCGGACTTCGCATCGGCCTGGGGCGACTGGTATCTCAACCCGGACGACCCGAACGCCGAGGAGCCGCCCGAGGGCCCGCGCCGGCAGATGGAGCTCTACGACGAGATCCTGCGCACCGTCGATGAGGACAAGCAGGTGGAGCTCATGCGGGAACTGCTGGAGATCCTGAAGGACGAGTTCTACTCGATCGGCATCAGCACGCCTCCCGAGGGCCTGGGCGTCGTGACCAACCGGATGCACAACGTCCCGGACCACATGTACAACTCCACGTCCTGGCCCACCCCGGGGCCCACCAACACCATCCAGTACTTCATCCAGGAGTGAGCGGGCGCTACGCAGCCGGCACGTGTCACCACACGGATGAAAGGCCCGTAGATGCTCAAGTACATCGCCCGGCGGCTGCTGGTGATGATCCCGACGCTGTTCGCAATCTCGTTGGCGTCGTTCTTCATCATCCAGCTGCCACCGGGTGACTTCCTGACGACGTACGCCGCCGGCATGGGCGCGCAGGACAACATCATCGCGCGCGAGCAGCTCGCCGTGCTCGAGGAGCGCTACGGGCTGGACGAGCCCTTTCACGTCCAGTACTGGCGCTGGATATCGAACATCGTGTGCTGCGGGGACTTCGGGCAGTCGTTCGAGTGGAACCAGCCCGTCTCCAGCTTGATCTGGGACCGGCTCACCCTCACCATGCTGCTCGCCGTGGTGTCCACGCTGTTCACGTGGCTCGTGGCGTTCCTCATCGGCACGTACTCGGCGGTGCGCCAGTATTCGCTCGGCGACTACTTCTGGACCTTCATCGGGTTCATCGGGCTGGCAACGCCGAACTTCCTGCTGGCGCTCGTGCTGATGTACATATCCTTTCGATATTTCGGGCAAAGTGTCGGCGGCCTCTTTTCGCCCGAGTATCAGAACGCGCCGTGGAGCCTGGGCAAGGCGTGGGACCTGTTCCAGCACCTGTGGATTCCGGTGGTCATCATCGCGACCGCCGGAGCTGCCAGCACGATCCGGATCATGCGGGCGAACCTGCTCGACGAGCTGCACCGCCCCTACACCACCACCGCGCGGGCCAAAGGCATGCAGGAATGGCGCCTGATCGCCAAGTACCCACTGCGGCTGGCGCTGAACCCGTTCATCAGCACCGTGGGGTGGACCATTCCCACCCTCGTCTCCGGCGAGATCATCGTGTCGGTCGTTCTCGACCTGCCGACGACGGGGCCGCTGCTGCTGCGCGCTCTGAGCAGCCAGGACATGTACCTGGCCGGCAGCTTCCTGATGATGCTGGGCGTACTCACCCTCATCGGCACGCTGCTGTCGGACATCCTGCTCGCCTGGTTGGACCCACGGATCCAGTACGAGAAGGCGGGACGTCGATGACACACGTGGAGCCGGCACCGGACACCACGGGCGCGCGCGTTGATCCTGACACCTCCCCGGAGGGCTCCAGCGCCGTACCGGGCGGCACGAAGCGCCGCAACAACCTCTACACCGCCTCGCAGTGGCGGTTGATGTGGTGGAGGTTTCGCAAGCACAAGCTGGCCATGGTCAGCGCCATCTTTGTCGTCTTCGTGTACCTGCTGGTGCTGTTCGCCGAGTTCTTCGCGCCGTTCCACTCGTCCGATTTCGACGCCGAATACCAGCACGCCCCACCACAGAGCCTGCACCTGTTCGAAGAGACCGACGACGGCACCCGGTTCAACCCCCACGTGAAGGGCTTCGACTACGAGTCCGACGAGGAGACGTGGCGGCGCACCTACACCACAGACGAGTCGGAGATCTATCCCGTTCGCCCCTTCGTCCACGGGCACGAATACGAGCTCTTCGGGCTGATCACCACGGATATCCACCTGTTCGGCCCCACCGATCCCGACGCACCGATGTACCTGTTCGGTGCGGACCGCAACGGCCGGGACATCCTCAGCCGCGTCATCTACGGGACGCAGATCTCCATGTCGATCGGGGTGGTCGGTGTCGTCCTCTCCCTGGTCCTGGGCATCGTCCTGGGAGGTGTGTCCGGCTACTTCGGCGGGTGGATCGATTCCGCGATCCAGCGCGTCATCGAGTTCGTACGCTCGCTGCCGGAGATCCCGTTGTGGATGGCGCTCGCGGCGGCACTGCCGCAGTCATGGTCCCAGGTTCAGGTCTATTTCGGGATCACGGTGATCCTCTCGATCGTCGGCTGGACGACGCTGGCCCGCGTCGTGCGCGGCAAGTTCTTCTCGCTGCGCGAGGAGGATTTCGTCACGGCCGCGGTGCTCGACGGGGTCAGCAAGCCCAGGGTCATCTTCCGGCACATGCTGCCGTCGTTCACCAGCCACATCATCGCTGCCGTGACGTTGGCGATCCCGGCGATGATCCTGGCCGAGACGGCGCTGAGCTTCCTCGGTCTGGGGCTGACCGAGCCCACGGTCAGCTGGGGCGTGTTGTTGCGCGAAGCGCAGGACATCCCGTCGATCGCGCACACTCCGTGGGTGCTGATCGTGCCAGCGGTCGCCGTGATCACCACGGTGCTCGCGTTGAACTTCCTGGGCGACGGCCTGCGAGACGCGGCGGACCCGTACAACAAGTGATTGGTGGCACACGTGGTAGCTGAGAGCGTCCAGACGTCGGCGAGTCCCGAACTCGACCACGATTCCCTGCTGTCGGTCAGGGCGCTGCAGACGCACTTCCCGCTCGATCAGGGGCTGGTGAAGGCCGTCGACGGTGCCAGCTTCGACATTCGCCAGGGCACGACGCTGTGTGTCGTCGGCGAGAGCGGATGCGGCAAGAGCGTCACGGCCCGGTCCATCCTGCAGATCGTCGACCGCCCGGGCCGCGTCGTCGGCGGCGAGATCCTGTTCCGCCGCCAGCGACGCGGTGCCGGTAAGGGACCGGACGGCGAGATCGTCGATCTGGCCGCCCTCGATCCCAAGGGCGCGCAGATGCGCCGCATTCGCGGCGGCGACATCGCGATGATCTTTCAGGAGCCGATGACGTCCCTGAGCCCGGTCCACACCATCGGTAACCAGATCGTCGAGGCCATCCAGCTGCACGAGAATGTCTCCAACCGGGAGGCCAAGGAGCGCGCCGTGGAGGTGCTGCACAAGGTCGGCGTCCCGCGGGCGAAACAGCGATTCGACTCGTATCCGTTCGAGCTCAGCGGCGGGCTGCGCCAGCGGGCGATGATCGCCATGGCGCTGTCCTGCAACCCCGCACTGCTGATCGCCGACGAGCCCACCACGGCCCTGGATGTCACGACCCAGGCACAGATTCTCGAACTGATGCGCGAGCTCCAGGACGACTACGGAATGGCGATCATGTTCATCACGCACGACCTCGGCGTGGTCGCGGAGATGGCCGACGACGTCGTCGTCATGTATCTGGGCATGACCGTCGAGCGCGGAGACGTCGTGTCGATCTTCCATGACCCGCAGCACCCGTACACCAGGGCACTGCTGCGATCGATCCCCACCATGGGCATGGGCACCCGTACCAGGTTGAACACGATCAAGGGAATGGTCCCCGACCCCTACGACCGACCCCACGGATGCCCGTTTCACAACCGCTGCGGCGAGTACATGCCCGGCACCTGCGATCAGATCGTGCCACCACCCATCGACCTGGACGAACACCGGCAGGTGCGGTGCCTGCTCCACGGTGGCGCGCCGTCGAGTGGCGTACGGAACGAGGTGAACACATGACGACCGCCGGTCACAACGTCGGTACCGCCGGCATCGCCGGCGACAACGTCGGTGACGACGTCCTGCTCGATGTGCGGAACCTCCAGCTGCACTTCCCCATCCGCCGGGGACTGATGCGCCGCCCGGCCGGGTACGTGCGCGCCGTCGACGGGCTGGACTTCGTCATCCGCCGCGGCGAAACCCTGGGACTCGTCGGCGAATCGGGATGCGGCAAGACCTCGACCGGCCGGTGCGTCGTGCGTTCCTACGATCCGACCGGGGGCGAGATCCTGTACCACGGCAACGGAACCCAACCGGCGGATATCGCGAAGGTCAAGAGCACGGCGTTGAAGCAGTACCGGCGCGCCATCCGCATGATCTTCCAGGATCCGCACTCGTCGCTGAACCCGCGCATGACCCTGCGCGACATCGTGGGCGAGCCGCTGAAGGTGCACGGCATCGCCAGCGGCAGCGAGCTCGACGAACGGGTCGCCTCGCTGCTGCAGACCGTCGGGCTGCGCCCGGAGTACATGAGCCGGTACCCGCACGCGTTCTCCGGTGGCGAGCGCCAGCGCGTCGGCATCGCGCGGGCGCTGAGCCTCGATCCCCGGCTCGTCATCGCCGACGAGGCCATCTCGGCGCTCGACGTGTCGGTCCGGGCCCAGATCCTCAACCTCTTGCAAGATCTCCAGGCCGATCGCCACCTGACGTACCTGTTCATCTCCCACGATCTGTCCGTCGTGGAGTACCTCTGCGACCGGGTCGCGGTCATGTACGTCGGGAAGATCGTGGAGATGGCGGACACCGCATCACTGTTCACCGCTCCACAGCACCCGTACACCGAGGCACTGCTGTCGGCCGTACCGAAACCCGATCCCTTGCTGCGTGACCGCCGGGAGCGGATCGTGCTCTCCGGTGACGTCGCCGATCCCGCCGACCCCCCGAGCGGCTGCTACTTCCATCCGCGCTGCCCGTACGCGCAGCCCATCTGTGCCACCGAGGAGCCGCCCCTGCGCGATCTCGGAAACGGCAACTCGGTCGCCTGCCACTTCGCCGAAGAGCTCGACCTCCGGGGTGTCACCGCCCATACCGGGTAGCGTCACCCGCTCGAAGCGTCACCCACTCGAAGAGGCAGCAGCGCGGACCTTCGGCAGCCGCGCCCGGAAGGTCGAGGGTGGTATTCCGAACACCTCCTTGAAGCGCCGCGAGAACGCGTATTCGTCGCAGAATCCCAGAGTTCGCGCGATCTCGCGGATCGTCCACCCTCCCTGCTGAAGCATCCGGGCCGCCTCGTCCATGCGCTGCCGGGTCCGCCACCGGCCCGGCGATTCGCCCGCGATGGCGGTGAACTGCTTGCGGAAACGATCGTATGGCAAGCCCACAGCCGCCGCGACGCCGTGCAGGTCGAGAGCCGGTTCCCGGCTCAACAGCAGGCATGCCTCGTGAAACCACGACGAGCCGTCGTCGCGCGCCCCCGTTTCCACGCGCACCGCGGCGAGCAGCGTCTGCAGGCGGGAGAGCTCGACCAGTGCGGAGCGCACCCCGGCGGGTGTGGGCTCGGTGACGCCCTCCACGGCCGGCAACCACGAGTCGACCGGCTGCAAGCGTCCCACCGGACGCGCGCGATCGATGACGCCCCGCTCTTCCAGCAGACGGGCTAGCGCACCGTCGAACAAGATATAGCGCTCGGTCCACTGCTCCCCCGGGCACGGACCGTAGTTGTGCTTCATCCCGGGAAAGACTGTCACCGTGCTGCCGGGCGTGAGCCGGTGCTCGGCACCGAGCTCGTCGCTGTATCGACCGGCGCCGCTGACCAGATACACGAAGGCGTAAACATCCAGGACACGCGGACCGCCGAGACCTGCCCCATCGGGAATCGCCCCCGTGAAGAGGACGCGACCCAGCGACGCCTCGGCGGTGGCACCGCGAACGAGACGAACTCCGGCGAGCGCTCGTGGCGAGACGTCTGTCAGCAGATGATCCCCTTCTTGGCATCCGGTCCGTGGGCGATGGGATCCGGGCCGATCCAGCGCTCGTCGGCCGGTTCGCTCGCGGGCTGGTAGCGCGAGTCGGACGACATGCGCACCTCCTCGGACGTGTTGTCCAGGCTGCCATGCACCGTGGACATGCCGAACACGATGATGTCACCAGCCCGAAAGTCCGCGGTGAGCCACCGGCCACCCAGCCATTCCCGCAAGGCGGCGGGATCGTGCGACAGGGCACCGTCCCACTGCCCGGGGGCCTCACCTGTGTTCTCACAGTACGTGTCGACGTCGCGGTGGACGTAATCATCGGCGATCTCCGGCAGCCGGTGGCTGCCCTCCAGAATGATCAGGCCCCCGAGCTCGAAACTCGTGTCCGTCAGTGTCGTCCAGGTGGTCCGTAGCCGCGGCGTGCCACGGTTCATGAAAACCGCGTCCCCGTGTGGCGCCGTCCCCGGACCCGGGGGCACGACTCGCAGCCAGGTGTAGCTGAAGTGCGCCACCGGCTCACCGAAGAGCGCCTGGTGCAGCGCCATCGTCCGGCCCCGGTACAGCAATTCGGTCAGCGGGCCGCTCGTATGGGCGATGTCCGAGCGCACGCTGGGTTTACGCAGCGCATCGGTAGCTACCAGCCGGTCGGGCAGGGAGTCTGCGTCGAGCAATCCGTCGGCTGCGAACCGGGCGCCGACGTCCGCCCGCACGCCGCGCACGTCGTCGGGGTCGTGAAAGCCCGGCAGGTAGACATAGCCGTCGTCGTCGAGCCGACGCTGCAATTCGGCGACGTCGGCCTCCGGATCGGTACGGCGAAGCTCGCCGAGATGCGCGGCGTCCAGCGTCACCTCGCGGGCGTGGAGGGTTCCGGCCGACGCGACCGGCCGGCGCTCAGCGGTGTCGAGGGCACCCATCTGCGGCCTCCCATGGAGTCGTGATGCAGATTCTGGCTCGACCATACGGAGGCTGAAGCAAACTGCACATGGCAAATCTGGGCGGAGCTTGTGCATTCTGGCAGATTTGGAGGCTCGTGCACGGTAAGCCAGACGGCACCCCCGGCGGCTGATCCCGGCAGTCAGTGCCGACCTCACAGGTGTTCGTCGAAGAACGCCTCGGTGCGCTCGATGGAATCCTGCCACTGCGGCACGAATGCGTGCTGCTCTCCCTCGTAGACCTCGAATGTCACGTCCTTGCCCAGCTCGTCGAGCGCGTCGTGCGTGTCGTGCGCCCACTCGATGGGGCACGTGTCGTCGGCGGTGCCGTGGTGCATGAGCAGCGGTTCGGTGACCCGATCGAAGAACGTCACCGGGGACACGTTCCGCCAGAACTCCGGATCGTCCTCGGGTGCTCCATAGGCGTCGATGATCTCATCGGCCAGCTCGCTCGACTCGGGGTCGTTACGCGTCCAGCGGTCGAAGTTCTCGACGGCGTCCGAACTGACCGACGCGTAGATCACGGCCGCATTGACCAGTCCGGGCCGAACCACCAGCGTGTTCAGCGTGACACCGCCACCCATGGAGCGGCCGAGCAACCCGACACGCTCCCCGTCGAGATAGTCCAGCGACGATTCCCGGACGGCCAGCACGGCGTTAATCACATCCTCGGTGTATCCGAGCCGCAGCCGCACCTCGTTCTCCGGATCGTCGTCGGATCCCGCGTGGTTGCGGTAGTCCGTGTGAAGCACGACGTAGCCCTGCCGGGCAAGATAGTCCTGCTCGCGGGCCAGTCCACGGCCCGTGGTGTAGATCTCGGGGTCGATGTACCCGTGCGCCAGGACGAGCACCGGGAACGGCCCGGCACCCTCCGGAACGTTCATGATGCCGGAAACCGTCAGGTCCCCGCTGCGGTACGTAACCTCGTAGCGCGTGTACGCACCGGCGTCCTCCAGCACCTCGCCCACCTGCAGATCCCCGCCGTCGAACTCCTGCTCCATGAGCGCCGGCAGCGAGACCGGGTGTGGCTCTTCAGCCGTCGGGGTGGGCGTGGCGGTGCCGGTACCTGCGGGATCCGGTGTCGACGGCGGATCGGTCGGCGTGGCCTCGGCGCGATCCTCGGTGCCGGTGTCGGCCCCGGGCCGCTCCCCATCGGACCCGTCACCGTTCACGTCGTCGGCGGGGGACGAGCACCCCGGCACGAGCAGGCCGACACACAATGCGCTCGCGAGGGCACGCGTCCGGATCCGGTTCACGGCTCCATCCTGCACCCCTCTTCCGCTGATCATGAACAGTTAGCGTCCTATGTAGTCGCTAACTGTTCATGATCAGCGGAAGAGGAGGGCGAGTATCCCCCAGATGTCTCCCGAGGCCGGCGCCGGCCGGCGGTACCGCCATATGATCGATGGCGACGAGACAGGAGCAGGTATCCAACGACGGAACGTGATGTGATGACGCAGCGACAGTCCGACGATTCGGCCGACACGCCGATCGCCGTCACGGGCGCCACCGGCAGGCTCGGTGGCCGCGTGGCCCGGCTGCTGGCCGCCGCCGGCATGCCGCAAACCATGGTCGTCCGCGATCCCGCCCGTGCGCCACGCTTGCCCGGCGCCACCACCGCGCAGGCAACCTTCGGTGATCACAGCGCAGTACGGGCGGCGCTCGACGGCATCGATCGCGTGCTCATGGTGTCGGCGTCGGAGACCCTCGACCGGGTGGAACAGCACCGCACCTTCGTCGACGCGGCTGCCGAGGCCGGCGTACGGCACCTGGTCTACATCTCCTTCTTCGGCGCCGCGCCCGACGCCACCTTCACCCTGGCCCGTGACCATTGGGCCACCGAACAGCACATCCGGTCCAGTGGTATGAACTTCACCTTCCTCCGCGACAATCTGTACGCCGACTTCGCGCCCGCGCTGGTCGGCGACGACGACGTCATCCGCGGTCCTGCCGGGGACGGACGGGCATCCGTCGTCGCGCAAGACGACATTGCCGAGGCCGCCGTCACCGTGCTCACGCACGCTCCCGAGCACGCCGGCGTCACCTACGACCTGACTGGCCCGCAGTCGCTCACCTTCGAGGAGATCGCCACGATCCTGTCCGAGGCCACCGGGCGTGCCATCACGTACCACCCCGAGTCGGTGCCCGAGGCGTACCGGTCGCGCGCCTCCTACGGCGCGCCGGACTGGCAGCTCGACGCCTGGGTGTCGACCTACACGGCGGTGGCGAACGGCGAGCTCGACGGTGTGACGGAGGACGTCCCCCGTCTGACCGGCCATCCCGCCACCGCACTCCGCACCCTCCTCTTCCGCTGATCATGAACAGTAAGCGACCTATGTAGTCGCTAACTGTTCATGATCATGGTGGTCAGGTAAGGAGGGTCAACACGTGAACGTACGGACGTAGTCACCGGTACGTTTCTCGACGTATACCCGAAGCCGCTTCGTGCGGGATTACCGAGACTCGCCATACGACGACACTCTAGGTGTGTTCGGAGAACTCCGGAGGTCGTGGACAGAGGCGCGTCCGGTCGACCGCATCGCCTACCGAATCGGCGCCGCTCTCATCGTCTCGGGCGCCTTCCATTTCGGTGTCTGGGTCATCAGTGGTGACGCGTGGGATGGTCCGGTGTCGTGGCGCAAGGCCACGACGTTCGGCCTGTCGTTCGGGCTGACACTGATCACCGTCGTGTGGGTGTCGTCGTTCTTGTGCCTGTCATCCAGGGAACGCAAGGTCCTGATCGGGACCTTCGCTGCCGTCTGCACGCTCGAGACCGCCTTGGTCACCATGCAGGTGTGGCGGGGTACGCCGTCGCATTTCAACCAGGAGACGACATTCGACACGGCGGTTTCGCGCGCGCTCGCCGCAGGCGGGGCCGTGATCGTCATCGTCATCGCGACGTTGACCGTGATGTCGTTCCGCGCGAATCCCACCGTGGAGCGCCGTATGCGACTTGCCCTGCGCATGGGGTTCATTGCGCTGGACCTGTCCCTGTTGATCGGGGCCGCCATGATCGTGGAGGGCGTCACCCAGGTCTACGCCGGGAATCAGCACGAGGCATACGAGGTGGCCGGTTTCCTGAAACCCGGACACGCCGCGACCATGCACGGCATCTTGATCTTGCCAGCGCTTGCTTGGCTGACGTCATTCACCGGCTGGCCCGAGAGCCGTCGTGATGCGTTCGTCCACATCGGCGTGGCCGGGTATGCGCTGTTCGCGGTCGCGATAATCATCGACTCGTTCAGCGGCCTCGGGGCGATCGCGTATGTGGTGGCCGGACTGGGTGGATTGCTGCTGCTTGGCGCAGGCGTCCTGACCATCGCCGCCGTGATCAGAGCCTCGTCGGTGGCGCGCGCTGGAGGGCTCACGAATCGATCATGACCCGTGATGACCACACGGGGTGCTTCGGAACGACCAGCAGTGCAAACATCAGAAAAGCAGAACAGGAGAGACGACATGCGTGCATACAACTCCCCATAGCTCGTCACGACGATCGCGGGTTTGATAGGTGGCGCGGCCGGAATCGGCATCCTCTGGGCCTCGGGAGTCGAGTTTCCGATGATTCCGCCACCAGGGATGGTGATTCTCTTGACCGTTGCGGCCGTCGTGGCGTTCGCTCCGTGGCGTTGGACGCCGGGCCTGGGAGCGTTCGCGGGGTTGTTCGTGACAGTGGGGTTCCTGATCAGCCCGGACGGGATACCCAACTTCCAGGGCGACAACGGAACCGGGGCGCAGATCGGCACCTGGATCCAGATGGCTGGCGTCGTCACCGCGTTGGTCGCAGGAATCATTGCCACTCGGGAGAACTACACCCAGCCGTCCCCGTCCCATGATCATGAATAGTTCGCGGCCTATATAGTCGCTAACTGTTCATGATCAGCGGAAGAAACGTGCGGAGGGGCGCGGAGGGGCACGGACGGACGTGGCCGGATTATCGAACCGATTCGACCTCGGTCGGGGTAACGAAGCGCCTCCCCGACCACGCGACGGCTGACCCGAAACGAGCTGGACACCGCCCTCGAAAGGCCCCGCCGCACGTCACGAATCCACGGTGTACCTCTTGACCTGCCTGATGTTAGCGCTCACAATGGTTCGCCATACACATGCGGCTGTACGTGCCGGACACACAATCCCACAAGGAACGGTCCGCCCACGTTGCTCGCATGTCGAACCGGTTCGACTAGCACGACTCGCACGCCGTCACGCGGATGCGAGACCGGAGCAAGCGACACGTCAGGAGCAGCAAGGATGTTCCCATCGAGATCACGACGATTCCGCCGCACGGGATCGGCGCCGGCGTTGCTCGCGGGCACGCTGACCGCTGGCCTGCTGCTCGGCGGTGCTGTGACGCCAGCGGCGACGGTGGATCTCCCCTCCCCCTCCGTTCACTACGAATTCGACTCCGACGATCTGACGGACGGCACCATCACGGACACGTCCGGCCACGAGCGGCACGGAACGCTTGTCAACGCATCGACGGCATCGCTCGTCGACGGTGCCAGCGGCGGACAGGCGCTGAGCCTCCCCGGCGGCGCACCCGACTCCGACGGCGCCTACGTCGAGCTTCCCCGTGACGTGCTGGACGGCGCCACCGATCTCACGGTCTCGGCCCGGATCAGGTGGGATGGCGAACGCGCACCGTGGCAGTGGATCTACGCCCTGGGCACGGACACGAACCGGTACCTGTTCAGCACGCCACACAACGACTCGGAGCGGCTGCGCACGGCCATCACGGAATCGGGTGCCGGCGCGGAGTCCCAGATCACGGGTTCGGCGGCAATGCCAGCCGAGCAGTGGACGACCCTCACGGTCACGCTCGACACCGATGCGGGGACGATCACCACCTATCTCGACGGCGCCGCCATCGGGTCCGCCCCGACGTCGGTGACCGCGCCCGATCTTCTCGACACCTCCACGGACATCGCGGGCTACATCGGCAGCTCGTTCTACCCGGACCCGTTGTTCGGCGGTGCCGTCGACGACTTCCGGATCTACCCGTCGACGCTCTCGGACGGCCAGGTGGCGGACATCGTCGATGGCGAGATCCCGACTCCGACGGGCGTGACTCAAGACAGCTTCGAGCTACGCACCGCGGTCGGCGACACGCCGGATCTCCCCGATTCCGTCCCGGCCACCTACTCCGACGGCTACGACCGCCCGCTGCCCGTCGAGTGGGACGAGATCGACCCCGACGAGTACGCCAGCACGGGCACCTTCACGGTGTCGGGCACGGCCGGCGAGTGGGCCGTCACCGCGACCGTCACCGTCATCAGGGAAGGGCACATCTCCATCGACCTGGGCACCGACACCGGTGACTTTCACGGCGGCGCCTCCGGTGCCCTGTACGGCCTCTACGGCGAGGGGGTGCCGAGCAGCAACGTCATCGAGGGCATGAACCTGCGCACGGTTGCCACCAAGGGACAGGACGGTGCCCAGCATCCCGGCTCGGATGCCCTGGAAGTCGTCGAGCCGCTGGCCGACGCGACGGACGGCGACATCTACGTGCGCACGACGGACTTCTACCGGGGCTTTCCCTACCAGTGGCCGGGTGACACCCCGGAGGAGAAACTCTCGGGCTACATGGACGTGATGGAACGGCAGCTGGACCAGATCCAGGAGCTCGACCCCGAGTACCGGGACAACATCGTGATCGAGCCGTTCAACGAGCCCGAAGGCAACATGTTCGGCACCGGCGAGTGGAGCTACGACGGCACGAGCTGGCTGGACGATCCCACCGACTACTTCCGCGCCTGGGACGACGCCTACGCGCTGATCCGGGAGAAGCTGCCGGACGTGCGCATCTCGGGTCCGAACACGAGCATCCTGTACGAGCAGGTCTACGGCTTCATGGAGCACGCGGTGGAGGCCGGCACGGTGCCGGACATCATCACCTGGCACGAGCTCAGCCACCCCGAGCAGGTACGCGATTCCGTCGAGACGTACCGCCAGTGGGAACGGGAAATCTTCGCGGGGACCGGGTACGAGGGCACCGAGCTGCCGATCAACGTCAACGAGTACGCCTTCAACTACCACACGTCGGTTCCCGGGCAGATGATCCAGTGGATCTCGGCGATCGAGGAGTCGAAGATCGACGCGATGATCGCCTTCTGGAACATCAACGGCAACATCTCCGATTCCGCTGTCGAGGCGAACCGGGGCAACGGCCAGTGGTGGCTCTACAACGCCTACGGTTCCATGACCGGGCACACCGTCGAGGTCTCCCCGCCATTCCCCGGTGAGAACTACACACTCCAGGGTGTCGCGACACTCGATGAGGACATGGCCCGCTCCACGGCAATCGTCGGGGGTACGGACGGGCCGGCGTTCGTCGAATTCGACAACGTTCCCGAGGACGTGTTCGGTGACCGCGTGCGCGCCTGGATCCGGGAGATCCCGTGGACCGGGCAGATCGGCGACTCGGCCGCCCCGGAGCTCATCACCGAGGAGGTCGTCGATGTCGAGGACGGGACGGTGGCCTTCGACTTCGGGGGCGCGCTGCCGCAGCTGCAGGAGTCGTCCGCGTACGAGATCGTGCTGACCCCGGCCGGTAACGCCGAGCCGTCGGCCGAGGCTCCCACCCGGTGGAAGGGCTCCTTCGAGGCCGAGGATGCGGAGTACACCGGAAGCGGCTACAGCGTGAACGGCCCCGAGGGCTCTCCCGACGACGTTTCGAAGTACTACACGTCCGGCGGCTACAACGTCGGCGGGCTGCGCACCGGCTCGGATGGCGTGCTCGACTTCACGGTGGAGGCTCCCGAGGACGGCACCTACGATCTGCGCGTCTTCGCCAACTCGCTGAACACCTACGACCTCGTGCAGGAGCAAGGACCGACAAACGTGTTCCTGCGGGTGAACGGCGAGGCCGAGCAGGAGATGTTCCTGCCGCTCGGCTACAACTGGGTGGTCTGGGACTACACGGAGACCACGGTCGAGCTGGCCGAGGGTGAGAACACCATCTCGCTGGCGGCGGAGAGTCTCGACGGCTCCGGCGCGACGCGGGGTAATGCCATCATCGACCGGATCACGCTGGCCTTGCCGAATCCCGGGGCCGACGTCGCGGTCCACGAGGCCGAGCTGGCCGACCTGGACGGTGCCCAGCCCGTGTACGACACGTCCCGCTGGCGCGGAAGCGAGATCTCGGGCTCCGGCGCCGTGCAGATGTCCCGGGGTGAGAGCGCGACATTCTGGGTCTACTCCGCTGCCGACGCCGAGTCGACGATCCGGGTCCGGACCGCCGGTGGCGGCAACGGCACGCTGACGGTCAATGGTGAGAACGTGATGCGCGTCAACTCGGGCTCCGCTGAAGCGGCGGTCTCGCTCTCCGGCGGCATCAACCAGGTGACCGTCACCGGGGCTTCCCGGCGTCTACTGCTCGACCGGATCGATGTGGAGGAAACATCCGGCACGCTGGCGACCACCACCTATGACGCCAGCGACGCCGAGACCGCTGGATCTGCCGAGGTCACCACGCTCTCCCTGGCTCGCGACGAGACCGCCGTGACCGGAATCGGCGGGGAGCCGGGGAACTCGAACACCGCGACGTTCGAGGTGGAAGCGGAGCGCGACGGCATCCATGCCATGCGGGTTCGCTATTCGAACCCGGAGCAGTCCGAGGCCTCGCATTACAACCCGAACCCGATGGCCCGCCGCGCGGACATCTCGGTCAACGGGTCCGAGGCCACGGAGATGCTCGTGCCGGGCACCTTCCACGAGAACAACTTCTGGGAACGCACGATCCCCCTCGAACTGGAGGAAGGCACGAACACGATCACCTTCTCCTCCGAGGAGAAGCCCAACTTCGACGGGGAGTCCTACAGCTCGGACCTGTGGCCGGGCATCTTGCTGCGCTCGCAGTACGCGCCCGTGATCGACGAGATCACGATCGCCGAGTTCGCCCGGCCCCTCCCCGGACCGGGCTGAGGGAATCGCACTGCCCGAGGAGTGCCGGAGGGTTCGCTGATCGGATCGCGAGCCCTCCGGCCTTCAGGGCCGATCGCTTCGTTCGAGTCGCCATGGCCATCGCATCACCAGGAGGAAGAGTGGTCACCATCGGAGACGTCGCCCGCGCGGCGGGAGTCTCGCGCAGCACCGCGTCCTACGCGCTGTCGGGCAAGCGCACGATCTCGCCCGAGGTCCGGCAGCGCGTCAACGATGCGGTGCGCCAGCTGGGCTACACCCCGAACGCGGGCGCCCGCGCCCTGGCGACGTCGCAGACGATGGTCATCGGCCTCCTGGCACAGTTCCTGGAGGACGAGTTCGCCCCGGCGATGCTGCAATACATGCAGGGTGTCTCCGACACCGCCCGGGAACTCGGCTACGACATCTTGCTGGTCACCGAGGCCGACGGCGCCCGCGCGCTCCGGCGCATCTCCGACTCCCGGATGGTGGACGGCGTCGTCCTGCTCAACGTGGCACAGGACGATGTCCGGTTGCCCATCCTGCGAGCGGCGCCGCAGCCGGGCGCCCTCGTCGGGCTGCCGGGTGACTGCTCCGGCCTGGACGTCTTCGATCTCGACTTCGAAGAGGCCGGCCGGATGATGGTCGAGCACATGTACCGCCTGGGCCACCGCGAGCTGATCCTGGTCTCGCAACCCGAACACGTCGTCGAGCGCGGCGGCGCGTACGTGTGGCGGCTGCAAGACGCGGCGCTCGAGCAGGCCCGGCTGCGCGGTATCCGGCTGCACGCGGTGTTCGGCGAGTCGCGGCAGCCCGCTATCGGGCAGACGCTTCACAACTTGCTCGACACCCACCCGTCGGCCACCGGTCTCCTGCTCAACAACGAGGCCGCCGCCGCGGCGCTGCCCACGGTCATGCATGCGCGTGGTCTGGCCGCTCCCGCCGATCTGTCCGTGATCGGTCGCTACTCCGACGAGTTCGCCCGCATCTTCTCGCTGCCGTTCTCGTCCATCGAGAGTGCCCCGGATCGGCTCGGCCGCATGGCCGTGCGCCAGCTCGTCCGCCGGATCGAGTCACCCGAGCACCGCACCGAACCACATGTCGTCAGATACGTCTCCCCCGAGCTCATCGATCGCGGAAGTACCGGGGAGCCGCGCTGACGGGTCGTGGTCGATAGCCACCCATCCGCGCTCCCCACCTGCACAAACGTCAGCACATACCTCGGTCAAGGAGGAGAAACCATGAATCGCGCACCGAAGCCCCGGCACGTGCTCGGCGCGGCCGGAACCACCGCGCTGTGCCTCGTCGCCATCTCGGCTTGCACGTCGACAGACGACAACAGCGGCGACGGCGACACGGCGTCGAGCGACACCTACACGTGGTGGGATCCGTATCCCCAGCACGAGGAGTCGTCCGAGTGGGAGCAGCGGGTCGACGCGTGTGGTGACGAGGCCGGGGTCACCATCGACCGCACCGCCTACGACACCACCGCCTTGACGAACCAGGCGTTGCTCGCCGCCCAGGAAGGCACCGCGCCGGACATCATCCTGCTGGACAACCCGGCCGTGTCCACCCTCGCGGAGACCGGCATGTTGACCACGATGGAGGAGTTCGGCTTCGACACCTCGGACATCGACGAGAACCTCCTCGCCGCGGGCGTCGTCGGCGGCCAGGCCTACGGCATTCCCATCGGGGCGAACACGCTCGCGCTGTACTACAACCAGGACATCCTCGACGACGCCGGTGTGGATCCGGCATCGGTCACCGACTGGGAGTCCCTCACGGCCGCACTGGAGCAGGTGGTCGACGCGGGCCACCAGGGCATCACGTTCGCCGGTATCGGGACCGAGGAGGGCTCGTTCCAGTTCCTGCCGTGGTTCTGGGGAGCCGGAGCGGACCTGCGCGAGCTCGACTCGGCCGAAGCAGTTGACGCCCTCGAACTGTGGACGGGCTGGCTGGACGACGGATACGCGCCCAACTCGGTGATCACCAACTCGCAGAACACCGTGTGGGAAGAGTTCCTCACCGGGGACTTCGCCTTCGCCGAGAACGGCACGTGGCAGGTCAACAGCGCGGCCGAGGAGGCGGACTTTCCCACCGGGGTCATCCAGCTGCCCGCGCGCGACGGCGGTGTGGCCCAGACACCAACGGGCGGCGAGTTCATCACCGCTCCCGTGCAGGACGACCCCGCACGCTACGAGGTGACCGCGCAGATCGTCGAGTGTATGACCACGCCCGAGGGCATGGTGGAGACGGCGACCACGTTCGCCTATTACATCCCGCCGACGGCCGAAGGCCAGGACGCGCTGCTCGACGAGAACGCCGAGCTCGAACCCTGGGTGGAAGCGGTGCGCAACGCCAAGGGCCGGACCAGTGACGATCTCGGCACCGACTACCCGCTGATCTCCGAAGCGCTCTGGACGGCCGTGCAGAACGCCCTCAGCGGCTCGATGAGCGCGCAGGAGGCACTGGAGCAAGCCCAGGCAGACGCCGAGGCCGAGACCGGCTGAGCCACGCACGCCGGTCACCCAACCGAGAACCGATCAGGAAGCACGCCATGAATTCCGTCCCGAACACGTTCCGGGAACCGGGCCGTGCCGGCCGGGTGGGGCCGCGCGTCACACCCTCGCCCGGCCCCACCCGGGAGCGGCATCCACGTGAGCGGCGCAGGCGTATCCAGTCGACGACGGTGGCGGCGTTCGTGTTCGCCGCACCACTGATCGCCTATCTGGTCGTCTTCTACGCGTACCCGCTGTACCGGAATGTCGAGCTCAGCCTGCACGACTACACGCCCCGAGCTTTCGTCCAGGGCAACCCCGACTTCGTCGGGATGGCCAACTTCGTCGACGTCCTCTCGTCGAACACGTTCGGACCGGCGGTGCGCAATACCATCCTGTTCACGCTGATCTCGATCGTGGCGCAGTTCGCCATCGGGCTCGCGCTGGCCGTTTTCTTCCGCACCCACTTCCGCCTGTCCGGGCTGCTGCGGGCGCTGTTCCTGATTCCCTGGCTGCTCCCGCTGATCGTTTCGGCGTCCACCTGGTCGTGGATGCTGAACAGCGAGAACGGCATCATCAACGCGTTCCTGGGCGCCTTCGGCATCGGGCAGATCAACTGGTTGACGTCGCCGGAGTGGGCGCTGGTCTCGGTGATCATCGCGAACATCTGGCTCGGCATCCCGTTCAACCTGGTCATCTTGTACTCAGGGCTGCAGACCATCTCCGACGACATGTACGAAGCCGCCGCCCTCGACGGGGCCAACGCCTGGCAGAAGTTCCGGCGCATCACGTTCCCGCTGCTGCGGCCGGTCTCGACGATCACACTGCTCCTCGGCCTCGTCTACACGCTCAAGGTCGTGGACGTCATCTGGATCATGACGACCGGTGGACCCGGAAACGCGTCGACGACGCTGGCAATCTGGTCCTACCGGCGTGCCTTCGGCACCGGCCAGCCGGACTTCTCCGAAGCCGCCGCCGTCGGAAACCTGCTGATCATCATGGCCCTGGTGGGCGGCTTCGTCTATCTGTACCTCCAGCGTCGACAGGAGAACGCATGACCGCGCGCCGCACCAGGTGGAAGACAGCGCTGGGACTCGTCTTCACGGCGCTGATGCTCTTCCCCGTCTACTGGATGTTCAACGTCTCGCTGACCAGGACCGGCGACATGCGTGCCGATCCGCCGCACGTGTTCCCGTGGGATCCCACGTTCGAGGGGTACGCCGACGTGTTCCGCCAGCAGCTTCCCAACCTGGCCACGAGCCTGCTGCTGGGCCTGGGCTGTGTGCTGCTCACACTGGTGATCTCGGCACCGGCCGGTTACGCGCTGTCCAAGCTGCGCATGCCGGGGCGCGGTGGCATGAGCTTCCTGCTCCTCATCGCGCAGATGATTCCCAGCGTGGTCATGGCCATGGGCTTCTACGCGATCTACATCCGGCTTGGCTGGCTCGACACGCTCTGGGGACTGATCATCGCGAATTCGACGATCGCCGTCCCGTTCGGCGTGCTGATCTTCCGGGCATTCATGTCCGGCATACCCCAGGAGTTCATCCACGCCGCCAAGGTCGACGGCGCCAGCACCTGGCGGACGTTTCGTTCCGTGGTGTTGCCGGTGAGCCGGAACTCCATCGTGACGGTTTCGCTGTTCGCCTTCCTGTGGGCGTGGTCGGACTTCATCTTCGCCTCCACGCTCGATCGCAACGGCGACCTGATCCCGATCACGCTCGGCATCTACGCCTACATCGGCAACAACACGACGCAATGGAACTCCATCATGGCGACCGCCGTCGTCGCGTCGATCCCTGCCGCCATCCTGCTCATCATCGCGCAGCGCTACGTGGCCAGCGGTGTCACCGCCGGGGCCGTGAAAGACTGACAGACCAAGGAGTACACCGTGACAGTCGACCAGACCGCGACCGCCACCGACCCGTCGGGCGGGCGCCCGGTCGTCCCTACCCGCAGCAGCCACCGTCCGCTGGGCTCGGGTGAGATCGCATTCGTGGCCGGATTCTGGGCGCATCTGCAGTCCACGAATGCGGCCGCGACGCTGGAGCATTGCGAGCAGTGGATGGAACGGCTCGGCTGGCTGGCCAACCTCGACCATGCCGCCGACGGCACGACCGGCATCGAGCGGCCCGGATGGTCATTCTCGGACTCCGAGGTCTACAAGCTCATCGAGGCGATGTCGTGGGAGTTCGGCCGCTCCGGCGACCCCGCCATCGACGCCGCGATCCGGCGGCTGACCGCACGGGTCGGCCGGGCCCAGGACTCCGACGGGTATCTGAACACCTACTACGGGCACCCGCAGCGGCCGCCCCGCTACAGCGACCTGGAAACGGGCCACGAGCTGTACTGTGCGGGGCACTTGCTGCAGGCCGCCGTCGCGCGGCTGCGCACCGCCGGCCCGGACGAGCTGGTGGAGATCGCGCGTCGGGCCGCCGATCACGTCTGCGACATGTTCGGCCCGGACGGGCTCCAGGGCATCGGCGGCCACCCGGAGATCGAGCTCGGTCTCGTGGAGTTCGGCCGCGCCGTTGACGAGTCCCGCTACGTCGAACAGGCCCGGCTGTTCCTCGACCGCCGCGGGCACGGGCGGCTCGGCGAGATCCCGTTCGGACCGGCGTACTTCCAGGACGACGTGCCGATCCGCGACGCCGCGACGTGGCGCGGGCACGCGGTGCGCGCGCTGTACCTGTCCGCCGCTGCCGTGGACGTCGCGACCGAGTACGACGACGTGGACTTGCTGGCTGCCGTCCAGCGGCAGTGGACCGCCTCGGTGGCCCGGCGTACGTACATCACTGGCGGCATGGGTTCCCGCCATCAGGACGAGAGTTTCGGCGAGGACTGGGAGCTGCCTGCCGATCGGGCGTACTGCGAGACCTGCGCCGGCGTGGCGTCGATCATGGTGTCGTGGCGGCTGTATCTGGCAACGGGAGACGTGCGCTACGCCGATCTCATCGAACGCACGTCGTTCAACATCGTGGCCACCTCCCCGCGCTCCGACGGTCGCGCGTTCTTCTACGCGAACCCGCTGCACCAGCGCGTGGCCGGGAACGCGCCCGACGAGGACACGGTGTCGCCCCGCGCCGCGAGCAGCACCCGCGCGCCCTGGTTCGACGTGTCGTGCTGCCCGACGAACGTCGCGCGCACGCTGGCCTCCTGGCACACCTACGCCGCCAGCGTCGGCGAACGTGAGCTGACGCTGCTCCAATACGGCAGCGCACGGGTCGAGACGACGTTGGGTGATGGTCGCGCCATCGGCGTGACGGTCGACACCACGTATCCCCGGGGCGGCACCGTGACCGTCTCCCTGGACGATCCGCCTGCCGGCGCGCTGGCACTGCGGCTGCGCGTTCCATCCTGGGCCGATGGAGCCGTTCTCGACGAGGGTGGCCGGCGCCGCGCGGTGGAGCCGGGCCTGGCCGTCGTCGATCGGGAGTTCACGCCGGGCGAGGAGATCCGGCTGCACCTTCCCATGTCCCCCCGCTTCACCTGGCCGGATCCCCGGATCGACGCGGTACGCGGGTGCGTGGCCGTGGAGCGCGGACCGCTGGTGTACTGCCTGGAGTCCATCGACCTGCCGGACGGCGTGGAGCTGGACGGGATCGCCGTCGATCCGGCGAGCCAGCCGGTCCTGCGCGATCACGATCGGGTCGAGGTCCAGGGGCGCGTACTGGCGTCCGGCAGCGGAGACGCGAACGGCGATGCACCGTGGCCGTATCAGGCGTTGGCCGGCTCACCGGATGGTGCGAGCGCGATCCCCCTCCTGCTGCACCCCTATCACCAGTGGGCCGAGCGCGGACCCACGGCGATGCGCGTGTGGCTCCCGACGCCCCAGCCAACCACGCCCCGCTGATCATGAACAGTTCGCGACCACATAGGTCGCGAACTGTTCATGATCAGCGGATGATTTAGGCGAACCGCAAGACTAGTTAGATGCGTCTAAATCTGTTACGTTCTTTGTCACTCAGGCAGTCATGGCAGCCTTAGCCCGCTTCGAGCGCGGCATGAAAACCAAAAAACGACGTCCGGTCAGATCGAGAGGATGCCGGTGCCCATGATGTCTCACACCTCGACCTCACTTCCCCCACTCACCCAGCGCACTCGCTCATTGCCCTCCAGACTCGTCGCGGTCCTGCTCACCACCATGCTGGTGTGCGTATCGGCCGTGATCAGCAACGTCGCCCCCGTGGGAGGATCGTCCGCGAGCGCTGCCGAGCTACCGCATGGCAAAGAACGCTTCGTGGTAGCGATCGGCGGCCTGCAAGCGTCTTCCACGCAGAACTGGGTCCGGCTCGGCCAGTACGAATTTCACGGGGACGGCACCGTGACCGAGCGGCACTGGCATTGGAGCCAGCGCAACCGGGTCGATCGCACGTACACCGGTTTCGTGGCCCGTAACTGCCCCACCCGGGAGTGTGAGATCCAGACGGCCGGTGGATACGAGTTCACCGGGTCCTCGAAGACGCTCGACGGGACGTACACCGTCGACGGGAACACGCTCGAAATCACGTGGAACGACGGCCAGTTCTGGGAAAAGTGGGAGATGACCACCACCGCCGATGGCGCCCTGGTGAGCCTGGAGTACGTCGACTCCGACTTCGGCGCCACGCACGGCTACGGCTACGGGAGCAACGCCGCCTGGAACGATCGCGTCTCCAACGCCGACATCGCGGCTGCCGACCACTCGAACTTCGAGCACTCGTACCGGCTGTGGAAGACCACCCACAGCAACCCCGACCCGCACATCGACAGTGGTGACGGTTCGCCGTTCTGGGTGACGGACTGGTCGGTGTGCAGCGGCGGCAGCTGCCTCGGCGCACGCACCGATGGTGGCACCTCCGGAACGGATTACTACGTATCGCCCGCGCGCAGCCCGATCGGGCATCGCCGGGACACGATGTGGAGCTGGCGGCTGTCCAACGCCGATGGTCGCAACGAGTACTGCTACACCGGCAATTCGCACGTCAAACCCATGATGCAGGTCGTGGATGACAACGGCGAGTTCCACGGTTGGGTGGGCGTCGAGGCGTCCCTGAACGAGACCGTGCCCGAGCAAGGTGCCTACGGCGACGACATCGGCGTATTCAAGATCGCCAGCTGACACCTGACAATCGCCGACGAGAATCCACGAAGCTCGTCACATCTGATCCGCCGGGCTGCCAAGCAGCCCGGCGGATCATGTTCGCGCACCGGCATCCGTGCCATCCGAATCCCGGACAGCGCACTCCCGGTCCGCGGACGAGGCCAGCGCGCTCTCGAAGATCAAAGTGCAACCCATCCGGCCAGACACGCGTCTCCCGGGGTAAAGCTCCAGCCCGGTCAGCTCGACCGGGCCGATTACCGGGAGGCCACCATGATCATCCGACATCTCGCCCGGACGTTCGCCGTCGTACTCGGTACCGCCACGGTCGTCCCCCTGGGCCTGGCGACCACGGCAGCAGCCGCACAGCCGGCATCGGCACAACCCACGACGTCCGCACAACCGACGTCCGATGCCCCGTACGAGGGTGAAGTCATCGCATCGAGCTCCCTCAACGCCCGAAACGCACCGACAGCAGCATCATCCAGAATGGATACGCTGTCCAACGGGGTCATCGTCGACCTCCAGTGCAAGGTCTACGGACCATCCGTCGCCGGCAACGACCTCTGGTACAAACTCGCCGACGGCACCTGGGTCACGGCTCGCTACGTCGCCAACATCGGCGCAGCACCGCACTTCTGCGGCGACGGGGAGGAGTACCAGGGTGACGTCATCGCCCAATCGTCGCTGAACGTGCGAAGCGGTCCCAGCACCGCGAATGCCACGGTCAGCTCCGCCCCGAGCGGGCACAGGCTGCCCTTGGTCTGCAAGGTCGACAGCCAGAACGTCGACGGCAATCCGCGCTGGTACCAGCTCACCGGTGGCGGAGGCGGGCAATGGGTGTCGGCCCGATACGTCGCGAACGTCGGCGCGGCGCCGCCGTACTGCTGACGGCGCCAGGCGGCGACAGCCCGCGTGAATTGTGATCAATCCGGGATGGAGAAAGGGCTGCACATCACGTGCCTACCAGCATTCCCGCGAGGTACGTTGGTAGCAGCCATCCTGGATGGGAGGCCGATTCGATGCCGTGGATCGCATGGTTGATAGTGGCCGCGGGCCTGGGTGTCGCGGAGTTCTTCACCCTGACCCTGGCCTTCGGGCTGCTCGCCGCCGCCGCGCTCGTCGGCGCGGTCGTTGCTGGACTGGGACTCCCGTTGTTGGCGCAAATTCTGGCGTTCGCCGCGAGCGGCGCCGTCGGGCTCGCCATCGTACGCCCCATAGCGCGGCGGCACATGACCCAGCCACCCGTCTCGCGTGAGGGTAGCGACGCGCTGATCGGACAGCGAGCCGTCGTCATGGAAGAAGTCACCGCTGCCCGCGGGCTCGTCAAGCTGTCCGGCGAGGAATGGTCGGCCCGCGCTCTTGACGAATACCAGACGATACCGGTGGGATCACTGGTAGATGTGATGGAGATCGACGGCGCCACCGCCATCGTCTATCCCCGGGAACTGCTGCCGTGAACCACAACCGCTAACAACGAAGGCGGAGGAAATATGGATCCCCTGCTGGTGCCGATCATCGTCGCGGCCGTCTTGGTGGTGTTCCTGGTCATCGCCACTGTCCGGGTCGTTCCCCAGGCGCACAGGTACAACGTCGAACGGTTTGGCCGCTACCGCACGACGCTGCAACCGGGGTTGAACTTCATCGTGCCGCTGGCCGACCGGATCAATACCCGGCTCGACATCCGTGAACAGGTCTTCTCGTCGCAGCCCCAACCGGTGATCACCGAGGACAACCTCGTGGTCAACATCGACACGGTGCTGTACTTCCAGATCACCGACCCCAGGGCGGCCGCTTATGAGGTCTCCGACTACGTGCAGGCGATCGACCAGCTCACCGTAACCACGCTGCGTAACGTCATCGGCAGCATGGATCTGGAACGCACGCTGACCTCCCGGGAGGAGATCAACTCCCATCTGCGCTCGGTACTCGACGAGGCGACGGGCAAGTGGGGCATTCGCGTCAACCGTGTGGAGATCAAGGCGATCGACCCCCCGGCCACCATCAAGGAGGCCATGGAGAAGCAGATGCGGGCCGAGCGTGACAAGCGCGCCGCCATCCTCCATGCCGAAGGAGACCGGCAGTCCAAGATCCTCACAGCCGAGGGGACGCAGCAGCAGCGCATCCTGGAGGCGCAAGGTGATCAGCAGGCCGCCATCCTCCGTGCCGATGGCGAGGCCAAGGCCGTCGAGCGCGTCTTCCAGGCGGTTCACAAGAACAACGCCGATCCCAAGGTGCTCGCCTACAAGTATCTGGAGACCCTGCCGCACCTGGCCGACGGCGACAACAACACCTTCTGGGTGATTCCGGGTGAGCTCACCCAGGCGGTGCGCACCGTGACCGAAGCCTTCGGTGACCACTCCCAGATGGGCGCGCCCGCACACGAGGAGGCCGCGGACAACGAGCAGGCGCCAGAGGAGGAGACCGGCGACGAGGATCTCGGCGGCCGGGAACTGACCCCTGCCGACAGCCTGGCGCTGGATCCGGAAACGGCAGCGGCGAGGGCCGCCGAGATGGCCAAAGCTGCCGTCAGCGATGCCAAGGCCGACGCGCATGCGGCGCAGGGCAGTCCCAGCAAGAGGACGGGGCAGCAGGGGCAGAGCGAGGAATAGCCACACCGGTGGTCATCACCAAACCGCGCCGCGATGGGACGTGAACCCAGAATGGCCACATCGTGGCTCGACGACTAGGAGCCGTTGAAGGCGACGATCGTCTTGGTAATGTCGGTGGACATCAACGCACTTCTGCTCCGGGACATCCGCCGGCTCGCTGCTGTGGACATGTACGGTTCCGCAGGTAGCAGGCTACGCCGCCGGATCATCCTCGCCGAGTTCATCGCCGGTGCCCTGGGATGCTGCGGACTCGGACTATGGACACTCGCGACGCAACCTCTGGGCGGCTGGACCGTGTTCGGGCTCTGGGTGGCCGGCGTCGGCGTGAACTACATTCCACTCGCACTTCATGCGATAGCCCTGTTCCCCGGCCGACGCCTTGAGAGCGAACTCGCGGGCGTCGATATCTGGCCCGAGCTGCGGTATTACACCGCTGCCCAATTCTGGATCTTCGCCCCGGCCGTGCTCCTCGTGCTGGCCATCCGGCAGGAAGCCGAGCGTCGGAGAACGTGAACGCCGGGCGTCCAGCTCGCTCACGTGATCATTGACGTACGTGCACATATCCATGTAGGCGATCGCTGACGATCAACGCAACCGCTCGCTGATCAACGGGTGTCCGGGTGCGCGGAGGTCGACGCGTCGGCAGGCGCGGGTGCCAACACGGTCAGCCGGGGCGAGCCCGCACTCAGCGTCGCCGCTTCCGGCGTGACCGACCATGCCGCGACGAGCTCAGCTTCCAGATCGCCGGCGAGATTCTCGACGTCGGCTCGTGCGGTCTCGTGCATCGCCTCCGCGACGATCAGGGCCGACGTCGTAGTCTCCCGCACGGCCGAGTAGCCGCTCTGGCGGTTCGTCCACCGCCGCGCGTGCGCCCGGCCCGCCCCATCGGCGAAGATCACCTCGTCCGGGTACGGGTGTTCCACGTCACCGGAGAAGGTGAGGTACTCCTCGTCGCCGGTGGCGTGCCGCACCCGCAGGTGGTCCGTGATCGCCGAGGCGTCAAAGACCGCGATCGGGATCGCGTAGGCGAGCGAGAGCGCGTTGCACAGATCGATCAGGGGGTGGATCCGGGGCAGCGCCCCCTCCTTCTTGAACCGCCGTAGCAGCGCTTCCGAGGCGCATCTGTACTGCGTGGGTTTCAGGCCCATCTGCGAGAACGTACGCCGCCAGGCCCGTATCTCGGGCAGCTCGCCTTCGGACGACGACGCGAGACGCGTCTCGGCTACGGCGCTGAACCGCGTGATCGCATCGGTGATCACGTCGTCAGCGTGCGCGGTGATGCCGTCGGCGTACAGAGCCGTCGCGGCGAGATCGGGATGCGCCGTCCAGATGGCATTCGAATGCTCGAAGAACATGACTTCATCCTGTCATCTGGATGCTGCACCGCGACGGCGCCGTAGACGTCGACGTCGAGCGGCAGGGGCGCTTCCAGCAGTACCTGGCCGGTGTCACCCGCGCTGGTCGGCCATGGCACCGATGAGTTCCTCCGCAGTCGCTCCGATCATGCCGAGCGCGTGATCCAGGGTCGGCGACGTGCCGGCTCCGGCACGGGTAACCGCCAGGATGCGACGGGCCGGAATCGGGTCGCCGCGCAGGGGGATGCGTACCACGGAATGCTGCCCCGACCAGCGGGCCAGCCGGGAGACCAGCGCGACACCGAATCCGTGGGCGACCAGTGCCGTCCCGGTCTCCCACTCGTTGGCGTAGTGGGCGACGTTCGGGGTGAACCCGGCGCTGGCGCACGAGGCCATGGTCAGCTGATGGTATGTGGTTCCGGGGCGGGCGACGATCCAGGCTTCCTCCGCCGTCTCGGCAAGCGACACCGTCGCGTGTTCCGCGAGCCGGTGCTCGGGATGGACGAGCAGATCGAGCGGCTCGTCAAACAGGCGCCGCTGGTCGAAGCGCGGATCCGACAACGACGGTGTCGTCGGCGTGAGCAGCACGACGGCGAGATCGGCCCGGCCGGCGAACACGAGCTCGTAGCACTCGGACGGTTCGGCCTCGATCGTCTCGACGCGCACGCGCGGAAATCGGTCGCGCAGGCCCGCCACCGCCGGAGGCAGGAGAGCTGCCGCCGCAGTGGAGAATCCGCACATGGTGAGCGCTCCGCTGGGCTCGTCGACGTGCCTGGCCAGCTCCGCCCGTGCCCGCTCCCACTCGGCGAAGAGCGTGTCAGCGTGGCGCAGCAGCGAGCGCGCCGCCGAGGTCAGGCGCACCTGGCGCCCTTCCGGTTCCAGGAGTACCACTCCGAGCTCCCGGGACAGCTGCTTGAGCTGCTGCGATACCGCCGAGGGGGTGTAGCGCAACGCTTCCGCCGCGGCGGTGACCGTGCCGTGGTGGGCGACCATGCGCAGCATCTGCAATCGCTGGTCAATCATTCAGCGTTCCTACATGGTTTTCTGTAAAAGTATTTGCTTTTCAAACATACTCGGGCGCGACCACGATGAACACGTGCCCAGATTCCGCAGCGACGCCCGGGATGTTACGAACGAACTACGAGTCCGCAGCACCGCACGCGAAATGTGGATCGCGGCGGGCGTGCTCGCCACACTCTCCGCGGCGGCCAACATGGCCAGTCCGCTGTATCCGACCTATCAGCAGGCACTCGGGATCTCCGATCTCGCGGTGACGCTGCTCTACGCCACCTACGCGCTGGCGTCCGTGCCGTCGCTCCTCCTCTTCGGCCCGGCCGCCGACGCGTTCGGCCGCAAGCCGGTCCTGGCGCTAGGCGTCACCTGTGCTGCCATCGGGACCCTCCCGTTCGCCGTGGCCGAGCACGTGGCATGGCTCTTCGCCGGCCGACTCCTGCTGGGCGTGGCGCTCGGGCTGGCCACGGGTGCGGGCGTCGCGATGATGATCGAACGGGAACCGTCCGGAAACCGGGCCCGTGGATCCTTGCTGGCCACGCTGTCGTTCATCGGTGGGACCGGGGCCGGGCCACTGCTGACCGGCGTCCTCGCGCAATACGCGCCCGCCCCGACGGTCCTGCCGTTCGTCGTGATGCTCGCCGTCCTGCTCGCCGTCGGCGTGAGCCTGGCCTGGGTACCCGGGGGCGTGCTGGTGCGCGGGCAGCGCTGGCGGCCCACCCGCCCCAGCGTTCCGCATCACCTGCGGACGACGTTCGTCGTGGCGGGAACCACCGGCTTCCTCGGCTGGGCCGTCGTCGGCATCTTCCTCGCCCTGCTGCCTTCAGTCGCCGAGTCCGTCCTGGGACGGCCCAACCTGGCGGTGACCGGCGCCATCATCGCCGCCCTGTTGCTGTGCTCGGCCCTGGCCCAGCCGCTCGCGCCGCGACTCCTCCCCCACGCGGCGCAGACGCTGGGCGTCACCATGATCGCCGTCGCTCTGGGGTTGCTCGTCAGCTCGTACCTGCCGATGTTCGCGCAGACACCAGCTTCCCTCGTGTTGCTGATCTCGGCCGCGGTCACCGCCGGGATGGGCCACGGCATGAGCTACTGGGGAGCCGCGGCCGATGTCGACGCCCGTACCAGCGAGCACCGGGCCGCCGTCACGGCCAGCCTCTACCTGCTGTTCTACCTCGGCGCGGGACTGCCCGCCGTCGGCGTCGGGCTGCTGACGATGATCCTGTCCCTGGGAACGGCCGTGTTGCTGTTCAGCTTGGTTGTCGCACTGGTCACGGTGCTGTTCCTTCCCGTCCCGTCCCTCGTGCAGACACAGATCTTCGCCACTGCCCCGGTCCCCGGCCCACCGGAACGTGATCGAGTGCGCGAGGGCGCCACGACAGGGAGCGCCTTCGCGCACTCCGTCATTCAGTCCAGCTGGTCCCACCACCACGCCACGCTGGGATACGGCAACGGCGCCGGGTCCGGGTCGGATGGCCGATCCGTCCACGGCTCGGGCGCAAGCGACAAGTACGGGCCGGACAGGTCGGCTGCGAGATCGTAGCGCGGGACGTGCAGGCTCCACTCGATGTTGCCGCTGATGATCTGGCCGAGCTCGATGACGTAGGTGCGCAGCGCGGCATCGCCGGTCTGCACGAGCTGTCGCTGCAGCCGCAGGAACAGGCTCATCATCCGGTCCCGGAGGCGGACGGCGGCGTCCACCCCGTCCGCGAGATCGTATCCGTGGTGCGCCCGCAGCACCGTGATGATGTCCTGGTTCTGATCGTAGGTTCCCTCCTTGCGGTGCGAGACCAGATCGTTGTCGAGCGCCGCGATGAGGGTGGTGCACTCGGTGACAGCCCGGACCGGCGAGCTCTGCAACCGCTCCATGGGAATGTCCAGGCCGTCGGCCATCGCGGCAAGCGCGACGACGAATCGACCGCCGCATTCGAGAAGGCGCACCGACAGGTAGTCATCGACTGCCGGAATGATGCCCTGCTGCTCGTTGGTCAGGTGCCATACGCAGCCGAGCACGTAGCTGCGCACCCCATCGACAAAGTGACCCATCTGTGCCGGGCTCACGTGCCGGCGAAGCTCGGCCGCGATGTCACCCGCGGCGGCCACGAAGGGATCCGTTCCCTCCGGCGGCCGGTAGCCGGGTATCTCGATTGCCCGCATAAACCGGTTCGCCAGGTCGGTGAACCGGACGAGCTTGTCCCCCTTCTCGCCGTGGCGCTCGGCGTCGCACACGTCGTCGAAGGTGAACGTCAGGTAGTGGAAGTAGACGCCCTGGTAAAACACTTCGGGCTCGCATGCCATCGTGGCGCACCGGCCGAAGAACTCGTGGGCGTGGCTGCTGTGCGCCCAATCCAGCCGGGCTCCCCCGAGATCGGCGAGAACCCGCTCCATCCATCGCTTGCTGTGATGCTCCGCCGATTCGGTCAACGGAGTCTTCGCGGGTGCGATGGGGCAGTAGAACGGGGGCAATCGCACATCGACGGCATCCTGCGTCATGGTGCACCCCACACCTGGTTGGCTGCGTCCTCGGCCACGTCGTCACCGTCACCCCCGGCTCCGCTCTCGCTGTCGGTGAGTTTCAGTGCCTCCTCGACGAGCGTCTCGACGATCTTGCTTTCCGGGACGGTGCGGACCACCTCGCCCCGCACGAAGATCTGGCCCTTGCCGTTGCCGGACGAG
The DNA here is from genome assembly GCF_003287285.1 of Phytoactinopolyspora halophila. GTDB lineage: Bacteria > Actinomycetota > Actinomycetes > Jiangellales > Jiangellaceae > Phytoactinopolyspora_A > Phytoactinopolyspora_A halophila. Next base: position 135,764 of record NZ_QMIG01000005.1, on the reverse strand, counting down.
ACACCGATGTCCGCTTCGCGCGCCTCACCCGGCCCGTTGACCACGCACCCCATGACGGCGACACGCAGCGGGACGGGGAAATCCTCGAACGCGGCGTTGACCTCCTCGGTGAGCTTGTAGACGTCGACCTGGGCGCGCCCGCACGACGGGCAAGACACGATCTCCAGGCTGCGTGGGCGCAGGCCGAGCGACTGCAGGATCTGGGTGCCCGCCTTGACCTCCTCGACCGGGGGTGCGGACAGCGACACCCGGATGGTGTCCCCGATCCCCTCGGCCAGCAGGACCGCGAACGCCGCCGTGGACTTGATGGTGCCCTGCGGCGGTGGACCCGCCTCGGTGACACCGAGATGCAACGGGTAGTCGCATCGCTCGGCCAGGCCCCGGTATGCCTCGATCATCACCAGCGGATCGTGGTGCTTCACCGAAATCTTGATGTCGTGGAAGCCGTGCTCCTCGAACAGGGAACACTCCCACAGCGCCGACTCGACGAGTGCCTCCGCGCTGGGCTGGCCATGCTCGGCGAGCATGCGCGGATCCAGGGAACCGGCGTTGACACCGATCCGGATGGGCACACCGGCGTCTCGCGCGGCCCGGGCGATCTCCCCGACCCGGTCGTCGAACTTCTTGATGTTTCCCGGATTCACCCGCACGGCAGCGCATCCCGCCTCGATCGCCGCGAAGACGTACTTGGGCTGGAAATGAATGTCGGCGACGACCGGGAGTTGCGACTTCGCCGCGATGGCCGGCAACGCGTCGGCGTCGTCCTGGGAGGGAACCGCGACCCGGACGATGTCGCATCCGGCAGCCGTCAGCTCGGCGATCTCTTGCAGGGTCGCATCGACGTCGGTGGTCGGCGTCGTCGTCATCGACTGCACCGACACCGGCGCGCCGCCCCCGACGGGTACGTTGCCTATCATGACCTGCCGGCTCACCCGGCGTACGGCCAGCGGACCGGCGGGCGACGCCGACGCTGCTGCCGTCGAGCTTGCCGCGCGCACTGCCGGTGTATCCAGGTTCACGGCCGTCACGTGGGCACCTCCTCAGTAGGTTCGATCGTGGTCTGCCATTCCCGGCCCAGACGTTTGAGTACCGTCGTCGCGATACCGGCCGCGTCCAGCCCGTGCGCCTGCAAGATCTGATTGCGGGACGCGTGCGGCAGGAACCGTGGCGGCAATGCGAAAGTGGCCGCCCGCGTGCTCGAACCCGACGCTGTGAGCGCCTGGCCAAGGCGGGCACCGAGCGCGCCGGTGGCCGTCGTGTCCTCGACCGCCAGGACGAGACGGTGATCGCGGGCCAGGGACACCAGGTCTGGACTGACGGGTGCGATCCACCGCGGATCGACCACGGTCACCGGCACGCCATCTCCGGCGAGCTCGTCAGCCGCCGACAGGCACGGCTCCGCCAGCGGACCGACGGCGACGAGCATCACCTCGCCCTCCGTGCTCTCCCGGAGGATGTCGCACTCGCCAACCCGGTACACGGCCGCGATGTCGGCTCCGGCCGTCGCCTTGGGATAGCGCAGCACCGTGGGACCGTCGGTCACGTCGATGGCCTCGCGCAGCAATTCACGCAGCCGGCTCGGGTCGCGCGGGGCGGCCAGCCGCAACCCGGGCACCACCGGGAGGATGGACGAGTCCCACATGCCGTGGTGGCTCGGCCCGTCGGGGCCGGTGACCCCGGCCCGATCCAGGACGAACGTCACGGGCAGCCGGTGCAGCGCCACGTCCATGAGCACCTGGTCGAAGGCGCGGCTGAGGAATGTCGAGTACAGCGCCACCACCGGGTGCAACCCGCCCGTGGCCAGGCCCGCTGCCGACGTGACGGCGTGTTGCTCGGCGATCCCGACGTCGAACACCCGGTCGGGGAACCGCGCGGCGAACGTCGTCAGTCCCGTCGGATGCGGCATGGCCGCGGTGATACACACGACGTCGTCGCGCTCGGCCCCAATCTCTCCGATCTCGTGCCCGAACACCGACGTCCAGGTGGGCTTGCTCGCAGATCGCGGGCGGCCGGTCTGCGGATCGACGACGCTCACCGTGTGCAGGCAGTCCTCCTCGTCGTCTTCCGCCGGCTGGTAGCCGCGGCCCTTGGTGGTCACCATGTGAACCACCACCGGATGCCGGAGTGCGGCGGCGCGGCGCAACGCCCGCTCCATGGCGAGGGTGTCATGGCCATCGAACGGTCCCAGGTAGCTCAGGCCGAGACTCTCGAACAGGCTGCGATCCGTGTCATACGTGTAGGACCGCAGGTGCGTCCGGGGCGACCCCGCGAGCCCGGCGAGCTCGCCGAGATGGGCGGACACCCCGCCGACCGTCGGCGAATAGGAGCGGCCGTTGTCGTTGAGGACGATGATCACTGGCCGGTCCGGCGCGCCGCCGATGTTGTTGAGGGCCTCCCAGCACATTCCGCCGGTCAGCGCGCCGTCACCAACGATGGCCACCACCCGCCGGTCGTGTTCCTGGCGGACAGCGAACGCCTTGGCCAGGCCGTCCGCGTAGGACAACGACGTCGACGCGTGCGAGTTCTCGATCACGTCGTGCCCGGACTCGGCCCGGGAAGGGTACCCGGACAGCCCACCGGACTGCCGCAACGTGTCGAAATCGTCCTGACGGCCGGTGAGGATCTTGTGGACGTAGGCCTGATGGCCGGTGTCGAAGAGCAAGACGTCGCGTGGCGAGTCGAAGACGCGATGCAGCGCGAGCGTCAGCTCGATCACACCGAGGTTCGGCCCCAGATGACCGCCGGTGCTGCACACCTTGTCGATCAAGAATTGCCGGATTCGTTCGGCCAGCCCGGCCAGGGCATCCTGTGACAGGCCACGCACGGTCTCCGGACCGGCGAGCCATGCAGGAAGCGTGACACCGGGCGGCTCGTGTGTGCCCGTGCTCGACATCATGGCCGCACTGCCGACGGTAGGTTGAATTCCACGGTCTCTTCGACCGTCTTGCGCTCCCTCACGGTGACCGGCCCCAGCCCGCCCAAGGCGGTGATGATCTCTTCGGTCAGGCGTGACGGAGCCGACGCGCCGGCGGTGAGCCCGACGACGTCAACGCCGCTCAGCCATTCGGCGCGGATGTCACCGGCGTCGTCGACGAGGTATGCCGGCGTGCCGTAACGGTGGGCCAGCTCGACCAGGCGCAACGAGTTCGAGGAGTTGTCCGATCCGACGACGAGAACCAGGTCGGACTCCTCGGCGATGACTTTCAGCGCGTCCTGCCGGTTGGTCGAGGCGTAGCAGATGTCGTCCGAAGCGGGGCCACGCAGATCCGGGAACCGGTCCCGGAGCGCCTCCAGCACCTCGGTGGTCTCGTCCACGGCCAGCGTGGTCTGCGTCAGATACGACACCCGCGACGGGTCGTCGACGGCGAGATTCTCGACATCGGCCGCGTCCTCGACCAGTACCGTTTCCCCGGGTGCCTCGCCGAGAGTGCCTTCGACCTCTTCGTGTCCCGCGTGGCCGATCAACACGACCGTGTCGCCCCGATTCGCGAACCGGCGAGCCTCGCTGTGCACCTTGGTCACCAGCGGGCAGGTCGCGTCGATCGCATCCAGCCCGCGCCGCTGCGCCTCGGCTCGCACTTCCGGTGACACCCCGTGCGCGGAAAACACCACCGTGGCACCCTCCGGCACGGAGTCCAGCTCGTCCACGAAGACGGCGCCGTGCTCTTCCAGCTCGGACACCACGTGCGTGTTGTGCACGATCTGTTTGCGTACGTAGATCGGGCCGCCGCGCTGTTCCAGCAGGCGCCAGACGACGTCGATCGCCCGCTCTACCCCTGCGCAGAACGACCTGGGAGAAGCCAGCAGCACGGTTCGCGGTTGAGCGACCGCAGCCCAGCGGGCGAGCGCGTCGCTCGCGGCCTGCCGGATTCCGGAAGCTTCGGGGACGCGGGACGCGGCCAGGCCGAGGCCCGCACGGCCGTCGGTACCGTCGAGCACGGCGGTGAACTCCACCACGTCCGAATCGGACGCACCGGCCGGATCGAGGTGCAGCGGAGCGATCGTGGCGGCAATCTCCCTTCGCCGAAGCTCCCCGGCGACGAACTCTGCCGCCGGGCACGGGATGACGTCCGGCTCCAGCCCGTGCAACGCGTCGGCAACCAGGACGGTTCCCGCGTCTCGCACGCTCCGGTGGGCTGTCATCGCCAAGTCGGATCTCTGATCAGCACACATACAGGGGATACCTCCGGCACGGTTAGTGGTTGCGGTCGACGATCAGTCGCGCCAGCGTCGCCAGTTCGGCACATGCCCGGCGCCGGACGCCTGCCGCCTCTAGCTGGCCGAGTGCCCGGGCGAGGAAGGCGTCCGTCTGCTCCCGTGCCCACGCCCGCCCGCCGGCGGCTTCGATCAGCTCCGCCGCATGCGCGAGTTCGCTCTCGCTGAGCGGAGTGGCACGGTTGTAGAGTTCCGCGAGCTGCTGCCCGGCGGGCGTGCCAGACGTCAACGCGGCGACGACGGGAACGGTCTTCTTGCGCGCTCGCAGGTCGGCATGGACGGGCTTGCCCAGGACGTCGGGATCTCCCCAGATGCCCAGCAGATCGTCGGCGATCTGAAAGGCCATCCCCACCTGGCGCCCGAACTCGTGCATACCGGTGACCTGACGCTGCTCGGCGTTACCGAAGGACGCACCGAGCGCGCATGCGGCGCCGAGCAACGCTGCCGTCTTGCCGTTCACCATGGCCAGGCATTCCGCGACGTCCACATCGTCGCGGCCCTCGCACTCGAGATCTGCCGCCTGCCCATTCACGAGATCCAGCAAGGCGGCGCTGAGCAGGCGGGTCCCGTCCTGAGCAGCTGGATGGCCGCTGGTTGCCACGACATGCGACGCCAGGGTCAGCAAGCCGTCACCGACCAAGACCGCAGCGTCGACACCGAACACCGTCCATGCGGTCCGGCGGTGACGCCTGGTGTGGTCGCCATCCATGACGTCGTCGTGAAGCAGGGAGAAGTTGTGTGCGAGCTCGACCGCGACGGCGGCCGGAACCGCCGAACTCGGGGCGCCACCGACGGCCTCGGCGCACAAGAGGGTCAGGGCCGGTCGCAAGACCTTGCCACCCTGCCCCGATGTCGGCCGTCCCTGCTCGTCGCACCAGCCGAAGTGATACGACGCGACGTGCCGCATCGGCTCGTCGAGCTCGTCGACGGCCGTGCGGAGGGCCGGCTCGACCATGGCACGGCTCCAGCGCAGCACCTCATCGGCAGGGCGATCATCGGTGAACGTCTCGAGGACGGCCATGCTGTGCCACCTTCCGTCGGATTGCCACCCGGATCTCGCGTATTCAGCAGGCCCGCTATCGCCCGTCTGGGGCACGTCGGTGCCGCCCATGCCGAGTGACATCGCCGTCACTTTCAGTTATGGCAATTGACGATAAGTGTGTGATCTCGGGTGCGAGAGGGGCCTCGTTTCGGCATGTCGACAATGTCACCGTTAAGGTGCCAACACCTGCTGGCCTCGGGGCGCTAAGTTGGCCGACATGGCAGCCCTGAATTCGCCCGTCGCCGATCTCCTGTCGAGCTATCGTGCCCGAGATCCGCTGGAGTCCGTCGATCTCGCCCGGACCCGCGATCTCGTCAAGACGGCACGTGACCCGTGGCTACGCTCCACTCGCATCCACGTCACGGCATCGGCTCTCATCGTTCATCCACCGACGCAGCGCGTGCTGCTGCGCTGGCACCCGCGCCAGCACGCCTGGCTGCAGGTCGGCGGGCACGGCGATCCGGGAGAGATCACGCCGATCGACATCGCGCTGCGCGAAGGCCGTGAAGAGACCGGACTCACCGACCTCGTGCCGTGGCCTGACGAATCCATCGTGCATGTCGTCGTGGTTCCGGTCGCCGCCAGCGATACCGAACCAGCTCACGAGCACGCCGACATCAGGTTCGTGCTGGCAACGCAAGCTCCGGAAAGCATACGCCCGGAACACGGCGAGGCACCGCTTCGCTGGCTTACCGTCCCAGCGGCGATCTCGGCCACGGCCGAAGAGAATCTCCAGGAGACGCTTTCTCGCGTCGGCCAGCTCCTCGCACACTGACCGCGAAGCTTCGCGGCCGTCACGCCACAACGGCGCGTGCTCATCGGTCACGCTGCACTGCGAGCCGATTACAACATCACGACATGTTAGCCATCCCGTCACTTGTGGTCGAAATGCGCGTCATGATTGGCGCAAGAGTCCGTCGTGCCAGGTAAGAACCGATCCTGGGACTCGCCAGGACGAGACAACCGGCCTCCGCGCCTACGACGAGGATGGTGAAGGGCATGAGCGAGACCTGCAGCGTTAGGTGGTGTCAGGAGCCACCGAACCACAGTACGCGGCATCGACGCGATCTCGGCGAGACGCACTCCACCGAGATGTTCGTCCGCCTGTTCCTCGATGCCGCACCCACCGACATGACCCCCCAGCTCGCCATCGCCATGGGGTATATCGGGCACCGACCTTACGCAGCCACGACACTGACCTGGTCCGCTTGGGAACGCTTGATCGGCCTGATGGTCGACGCGCACCCCAAGTACGCGCCCCGCCGCCGAGAACAGGCCGACCGGAGGCACCGGCAGCCGTAACAGGCCGCCCCTCCCGTAGTCATCAACCATGTCCAACCCGGGACTGGGGATCGTATCGATGATCATGGGAGGGGCGGAGGTGGACGATCACCTGGTGAAGGTGACGGACATGATGCCGAAGGGTGTCACTCACGTCGTCTGCAACGCATGCTGCTCGCTCGAGGCTGACCGAGGCGTCAACAGCAATGTCGATGTCCGCCTCGAGACGGTGGCCGGTCCACCTGGCACGGACGCGTCCGACGTCCCGGACACCATCCACGCTCGCCGCCACGGCTTCGATGCTCTCCACCGTCCCGTCGTCCACGCCGTCCATCAGGCGGCGGACGACTGTACGGCACGAATTCACCAGTATCCCCACGATCGCCACAGCGACCAGGAACCCGGCGATGGCGTCGGCCTGTGGGACGCCGGCCCACACGCCAACGACGCCCACGACCACCACCAGAGACGTCAGCCCGTCAGCGCGGGCGTGGTGACCTTCAGCCACTAGCGCGGCCGATCCGATCCGGCGACCGACCCGGATCCGGTAGATCGCGACGAGCTCGTTTCCCAGCACGCCGACCAGGGCGGCAGCCAGGACCCACCCCAGATTGGCGAGCTCCCTGGGGTCGATCACGGCATGGATCGACTCGATGATGATCAACACGGCGGAGAGCGCGATGACGAGCGTGATGAAGACCCCTGCGAGGTCCTCCGCGCGGCGATAGCCATAGGGATATCGCTTGGTGGGGGCCCGGCGCCCCAACCGGAACGCGACCAGCAGCGGAATGGTCGTCACGGCATGGCTGAAACTGTGAACCGCATCGGCCAGCAGGCCGATCGATCCGCTGACGGCCACGATCGCCAGCTGCGCGCCGGCGGTCACGAGCATCCCTGCCAGCCCGACCCACGCGGCCCGGACTCCGGCATCCGCAGCCCGCACTCCGGTATTCGCCGCCCGCGCCCCGGCGTCGCTGTTCTCTTCGACCGCCTCGATCGATTCCGTTGCGTCATGCCCATGAGGCCGCAAGGCGTGCAACAGGCGTCGCAATCTCGTCGCGTGGTCGTGCCCCCGGCAGTGCTCGGCGGGATGCCGGGAACCGTCGCTGTTGATCTCGATGCTGCCAGCTATCCGATTCGACATGGCTGACAGTATACTTATCTGCTTATATACTAAGTAATTGCCGTCGCGTAGTACTCTGGTCTACATGCATGACGGAGCCGTCGAGTTTCAGATGCCCACGGCCGATCAGGTCGACGGCGCGGCCCGTGCGCTGCGCATGCTGGCCGATCCCACCCGCATCAAGATCATGTGGGCGCTACTCCAAGGCGAATCGTCCGTCAACTGCCTGGCCGAGCTGGTCAACTCGACCCCGAGTGCCGTCAGCCAGCACCTGGCCAAACTCCGGCTCACCGGCCTGGTAGAAGGACGCCGGGAGGGGACGTTCATCTACTACCACGCCGCCGACACGCACGTGCGCCAGCTCCTGGAACAGGCCCTGTTCCACGCCGATCACGCCAAGGGCGAGCACCCCCGCGAACACGATCCGCACCACGTGCACGAACTCGGCTGACACCACCACTTCAGAATGATCATGTTTGGTACGTTTTCTCGGGCCATAACACGGCTGTAGACGTGTCACGGCACGGAGAAACCTGGTAACGCAACGGGTATGGCACAGTGTGTGCTGTGGAACGTATCCGTCCGCACGGCCACAACGCCCGCGTCGAGTCCCGGGCTCGGTTTGTCGGCCGATTCGTGTGGATATTGATCCCCATCATCAGCATGAGTTTCCTGTCCTGGGTGCCAGCTGCCCAGATCTACTGGCGAGCACGTACCGCAGGCTGGCTGATCACGACCGCCGCGCTTGCCCTCACCTCCGCCGCGATCGTCGCCGGGATGGCCACCGACACCGCCGGCGCGGTCTTCGGATGGCTGATCATCGGTGCTGCCGTCGGAGGCACGACGGCAGCCGTCAGCGGGCACGAGATCGTCTTCGACCGAAAGGGACCCGAAACCGATCCAGCCGTGCACGAGGCACTGGAGAATCGCGAGCGCCGCAAAGAAGCCAAGGGCATCGCCGAGAGCGATCCCCAGCTCGCCATCGAACTGGGGATCGGCCGACCCGAGCTTCGCCGGTCACACCGCACGTCGCGGGATCGGTTGCACGATCAGCGCCAACCGTACGACGACGGCGGCATGATCGACCTGAACAACGCGACCGCCGACAGCATCATCGACGTCCTCGGCTGGGATGCCGGGCTCGTCAGCAATTTCGTCAACGATCGCGAGCTGCGGCGCGGCTACACGTCGTTCACCGAGCTACAGGCACTCTCTCGGATAGACCCGCAGCTCATCGAGGCACAGAAGGACCGGATCGTCGTCCTTCCCTACCAGCACGCTCCCGAGCCGCCACCGAGCTGATGCCCGCCGTGGCGTCGCCCGCGTAACCAACCTCGCCCGCAATACGTCCTCGCGCGCTGACCCGCCCACAGCCGGCGTCCGCCGCCTACGACGCGGACGCCGCCGGCGACGTATACGCAGACGGCGCCGACGACGCCGACGACTGGCCCAGCGCGGTGTCCAACGCAGACCAGTCGACCGACGCGGGGCTGCGCTCCAGCACGGTCCGCAACAGCCCGAGCCGCGCCGACCGCACCCCGGCGTCTTCGGCCATCACCAGCACCTCGTCGAAGAACGTGTTCACCGGTTCGATGATCGCGCTCCCGGCGTCCGCGAAAGCCGCAACCGAACCGTCCGACCAGTCCCCTAGCGCCTGCACGGCCTCGGCCAGCTGCATCTCCGCCGGCTCGCGCAGCCGCGACATGTCCAACTGGGCCGGGGTACCGTCGGGCAGGATCCGCGCGATCCGCTGCAACGCTGCGACGAGCTCCCGGAAGCTCGCGTCCTCGGCACGTTGCCGGAGCACGGCCAGCTCGTCCACCGCCTTGCCCGGTGCGGCAGCGCCGGGCAGTACCGCCGTGACGAAGTCGACCGGCACGCCTTCGTCACGCAACTGCTGTTCGAACCTGCCGAGAACGAACTCGCGGGCGACCGCCACGGCCTCGTCGCCGACGTCGACGCCTTGCACCCGGAGCCGCTCTGCCGCCGCGGCCAGTCCTCGATCGATGGTGACCTCGGCGAGCTCGGGGCGGTCGCGCAGAATCCGGATGACGCCCAGGGCGGCTCGTCGCAGCCCGAACGGGTCGGAACTCCCGGTCGGCTTCGCACCCAGCGCGAACAGTGCCATCAGCAGGTCGAACCGTTCGGCCAGTGCCAGCAGTGCACCCGGCAACGTCACGGGCAGCGAGTCGCTCGTGTGCCGCGGCAGCTCCATGTCGTAAAGCCCCTGGGCCACCGCCTCGGTCTCCCCAGCGCGGGCCGCGTACTCCCTGGCCATGACCCCGGCCAGGCTGGGCAGCTCGACGACCATGTGGGAGGCCAGGTCGAACTTCGCCAACGCCGCCGCCCGGTTCAGCGTCTCCCGGTCGCCGGATTCCATCGTCAGGTGCGAGCTCAAGTCGACGGCGACGGAGGCGATCCGGTCCGCACGTTCGGCCATGGAGCCGATCCGTTCCTCGAAGGTGAGCTGGGTCAGCCGGGAACGGAACTCCTCCGGTGCCACACCCAGGTCCGCACGCCAGAAGAAGGACGCGTCCTCGTAGCGCGCGCGCAACACCGCCTCGTTACCGGTGCGCACCAACCCTTCGTCAATCTCGCCATTGGCCACGGCGACGAAGTTCGGCAGCAAGGTGCCGTCGGGACGGCGCACCGGAAGGTACCGCTGGTGCTTGCGCATCACCGTCGTCAGCACCTGCTCGGGCAGTTCGAGGTAGGCGGGGTCAAACGAGCCGAGCAACGCGTGCGGCTGTTCGACGAGGTTGGTGACCTCATCGATCAGATCGGACTCGGCGTCGACGTCGATCTCGCCGCCGGCCTTCTCGGCGAGCTGCTGGGCCGTCTCGACGATCTCGGCACGGCGACGCGCGGGATCGGCGACGATACCGTGACTGGCCAGGAACTGCAGATGACCGTCCGCCGACGGCACCGCGACCTCCGGTTGCTCCGCGGTGCGGTGAACGCGCGTGTTCCGGTTGCTGGTCAGCGCGGAGACCCGCACCGGCACCACGGACTCGCCGAGCAGCGCTGTCAGCCATCGGATCGGCCGGGTGAACGACAACGACGGGTCGCTCCACCGCATGTTCTTGTCCGACCGGAGCCCGGATACGACGTCTGCAAGCAGGCCGGACAGGACATCCGGCGCGGCGCGCCCGATGTCGGTGACCGTCAGAACGACGTGTTCGTTCTGGCCGAACCAGGCTGTGCCGAGCTGCTCGAGCTCCACACCATTGCTCCGCGCGAACCCGAGTAGCGCCTTGGTGGGCTCGCCCGTCTCGTCGTAGGCGGCGCTGACTTTCGGGCCCTTGACGGTCCGTTCGGCATCCGGCTCGCGGGGCTGGACGTCGTCGATCGTCACGACGACGCGGCGCGGCGTGCCGTAGACATTGATCTCGCCGTGGCCCAGCCGTGTCGCGGCAAGCTTGTCAGTCACACCCGAACGCACGGCCTCGACCGTTTTGGTGACCTCGGCCGGTGGCATCTCCTCGGTGCCGATCTCGAACAGCAGCGACGCCGGTTCGTCCGGCGCCGCGAGTGGCGCCTCGGTCACCTCGGGCAGCAGCAGCTCGGCCGGTGCGGACGGCACACCCGTGCCCAGGGGATGCCCCAGCTCCTCGCGCCGGGCCATCCACAGGCTGGCCACCTCGCGTGCCAGGCCGCGCATCCGGGCGAACGCCTGCGCACGTTCCGTCGTGCTGATCGCTCCACGCGCATCGAGCACGTTGAAAACGTGCGAGCACTTCAGCACATAGCTGTGAGCTGGTACCGGAAGGCGCTGCGCGATCATGCGCTCGGCCTCGGCGGCATAGGTCTCGAACAGGGACCGGTTCGCGTCGATGTCGGCGTCGTCAAGGTAGTAACGCGACATCTCGTATTCGGACTGGCCGAACACCTCGCCGTAAGAGACGCCCGGGGCATAGGCGATGTCGTTGAAGTGGGTCACACCCTGAAGCGCCATGAGGATGCGCTCTATCCCGTATGTGATCTCTACCGAGACCGGATCGAGGCTGATCCCACCAGCCTGCTGGAAATACGTGAACTGGGTGATCTCCAGACCGTCGAGCCAAACTTCCCAACCCAGGCCCCAGGCTCCCAGCGCGGGCGAGGCCCAGTTGTCCTCGACGAACCGGATGTCGTGCGCGCGCACGTCGATCCCCAGTGCTTCGAGGCTGGCCAGGTAGATCTCCTGGGGATTGCCCGGATCCGGCTTCAGGATGACCTGGAACTGGGTGTGCATCTGCATCCGGTTCGGGTTCTCCCCGTACCGGGCGTCGTCGGGCCGGACGCTGGGCTCGACGTAGGCGACTCGCCACGGCTCGGGCCCGAGCACCCGGAGGATGGTGGCCGGGTTCATCGTCCCTGCACCGACCTCGGTGTTGAACGGCTGCGCCATCATGCAGCCCCGGTCCGTCCAGTACTTGGTCAGCGCCAGTAGCGCGTCCTGCATCGTCACCACAGCGGGCTAGCCTATTGCCGGATGCGGTCTGACGACGAATCGACTCGACAATCTTGGTCTACCGATTGTGGTCACCCTTTCCGGACCCGCCCGTACGGGCCGGATGCGGGGGCGTGTCCCGGTCGGGATGAGGGGGTGAACGGAGGATACGCCGCCGGGGACCAAGCCGGACACGAGGCCGGACACCGGGCCGGACACCTGGCCGTTTCGACCCCACTCGGCGACCGGCAGCGTGCATCTTTCTACACTGCGAGCCGTGTTGATTCTGCTCCCGCCGTCCGAGGGAAAGTCGCCACCAGACAGCGGAGCACCTGTCGATCTCGATGCGCTTTCCTTCCCCGAGCTCACCGCGACCCGTGTCGACGTCATGGCCGCGCTCGTGCGCCTGTGCGAGATGGATCCGGATCAGGCGGTGACCACGCTGGGTCTCGGCCCGCGCCAGGCTGACGACGTCGCCCGCAACGCCGAGCTCGCCCGTTCACCGGCCGCACCTGCCCGCGACGTCTACACCGGCGTCCTGTTCGATGCGCTGGGGCTGGCCGCGCCTCAGGCTGGCCTCGACACCGGCCTTGACACCGGGCTCGACGCTGAAGCGGCCCGGCGCGCCGACGAGCGGATCGGCATCGTCAGCGGCCTGTGGGGACTGCTGCGCCCTACGGATCGGATCCCGGCATACCGGTTGGGTGGTGGCGTTTCCCTGCCGGGCATCGGCGGGCTGGCCGCATGCTGGCGGCCAGCGCTGCGGGAGGTACTGCCGTCCGCTGCCGCGGGCGGCGTCGTCGTTGATCTGCGCTCCAGCACCTACGCCAGCTTCTGGCGGCCGTCTCCCGACGTCGCGGAAAACGTCGTGAAGGTGCGGGTCCTGCACGAACGCGGCGACGGCAAGCGCGTCGTCGTCAGCCATCACAACAAGGCGACCAAGGGCCGGCTCGTGCGCGCGATCCTGGAACACGACGACGATCCGGAGACGGCCGCCGACCTCGCCGCGATGATCGTCGGTCTGGGGTGGAAGGCAGAACTCGTCGAGCCCCAGAGCACCGGACACAGCTGGACCCTCGACGTCGTCACCACCTGACTCGTCCCCAAAGGAACCGACATCGTCGAGGCTATGACCTCAACAATGTCGGTTCTTTCGGCCAGCACGTCGTCTCCTGCGGTGTGCCAGATTCGCGGTGAGCGCTCAACCACGCCAGCCAGCGTTGCGAAGTGCTTCGGTCAGCAACCTGCCGACATGTTCCTTGCGATGGCGGACGGCATAGGAACTGAACGGCAGCACGCGCAGGCCCCGCGCGGCCACGATGGCCTGACGGTCCAGGTCGGCGTCCCAGGAGAACAGCTCCAGGTGCTGGATTCCGTGAACCTCCGAGCTCACGCCGTACTTACGCCAATGCGCGTCAAGGTAGAACCTGCCGTCGGAACGCTGGATGACAGCTTGACGCTCCGGTTCGGGCAACGTGAACATGCGCACGATCCGACCGAAATCGCGTTCCGGCACGGACGCGATGCCGCCCTCGGCGTCGTAGATCGACTGGCGGATCACCAGACGGTTCCGGCATCTGCCCCGGCGAGCCAACGCGTCCCGCAGGTCGTCGGGCCGGACGAGCCGTTGCTGAACCCCGGCGAGGATGATGCTGCTCGCCCGTCCCGTGCTCCCCTGCCAGGACGCGGCATCCACCAAGCTGCGTGGCACGCGGGTGCGACGCGGGCGCCGGGAGGGGTGCACGTCCCCGTCGGTCAACTCCCCCGACCTCTTCACGACGAGCCCGGGGCGGGTTGGTGACCGCGATTTGAGGGGCACTACCAGGTACGTTCCGGCCGCATCAAATCCTCGCAAGCCATCGAGCTCGGCCGCAGTCAACCCGCCCAGTGCCGAACCCGGCGGACCAGCGAGCAGACACACCCACGACTCCTGCCGTTTCGTGAGATCGGAGTTGTGTGCGACATACACACCTCGGTGCGGCCTACTCCACCGACCAGTCCTCACGGCATGGTCCGCCATCGACCAGCTCACCAGGGTCGCGACCTGGTCGAGACGGAACACGCCGTCCTGCTCCCGCACGATCTGCTGAATCGCGGCGTCGAGCTCGTCGCCACGCGAGGGATTCGAACCGTCCGTGGTGGACCACCGAGCAATACCGTATCCGCGCACCACGCGATCAAGCCTGGACACGACACGATCCACCCGCCATGCCCCAAGTGCGATCTGTGGATGGCACTGCGATCTCAACGATGCCTGTGGATATCCACACACCACCAACACACCTGAAGGAACCGACATCATCGAGGTCATAGCCTCGATGATGTCGGTTCCTTCAGGTCTACGTTCAGATCGGCTCGGCTGGCGTCGTCACCACCTGACTGTCCCTAGCGACGAACTGGCTGGAACCGCTGCAAGCGCAGGCTGTTCATCACAACGCTGACACTGGACAGGCCCATCGCCGCACCGGCCAGCATCGGGTTGAGCAGTCCCGCGGCAGCTATCGGAATGGCGGCCGTGTTGTAGCCGAACGCCCACATCAGGTTGGTCTTGATCGTCCCCAACGTCCGGCGGGACAGCCGGATCGCATCGACCGCGGCTCGTAGGTCACCTCGCACCAGTGTGAGGTCCCCCGCTTCCATGGCGACATCGGTGCCGGTTCCCATTGCCAACCCCAGATCGGCCTGGGCGAGAGCGGCGGCATCGTTAATACCGTCACCGACCATCGCGACGATCTTGCCGTCGCCTTGCAGGCGGCGCACCACCTCGACCTTATCCTTCGGCAGTACCTCCGCGATGACCTCGGCGATGCCGACCTCGGCAGCCACGGAACGCGCGACGGTCTCGTTGTCCCCGGTGAGCAGAATCGGCGTCAGCCCGAGCTCGCGAAGCTGGCTGATCGCCTCCGCGCTCGTCGGCTTGATCGCGTCGGCGACCACCAGCAGTGCCCGGGCCGCACCGTCCCACCCGGCGGCTATCGCCGTTTGGCCCCGCCGCTCAGCGGTGAGCTTGGCCTCCGTCAACTCCGCGCTGAGCGGCTGTGACCAGTCCGCCAACAGGCTCTCCCGCCCGGCGACGACGGCGTAGCCGTCGACGACGCCCTGGACGCCCTGGCCCTCGACGTTCTCAAAGGACTCCACCTCGGGAAGGTCGCCGACGCGTTGCTCCGCTGCCCTGGCGATGGCCTGGGCAATGGGATGCTCGGACGCGTTCTCCAGCGCGCCGACCAGGCGCAGGGCCTCGTCCTTCGAGGTGTCTCCATCGACGACGACGTCGATGAGCGTCATCTGTCCGGTGGTGACGGTGCCCGTCTTGTCCAACACGATCGTGTCGACCTTCCGGGTGGACTCCAGCACCTCCGGTCCCTTGATCAGCACACCCATCGCAGCGCCACGGCCGGTACCCACCATGAGCGCCAGTGGCGTGGCCAGACCCAGCGCGCACGGGCAGGCGATGATCAGAACTGCGACCGCCGCGGTGAACGCCGTGGCCGGGGAACTTCCGGTGCCGAGCCAGTACCCCAGGGCCGCGACGGCGATCGCGATCGCGCCCGGCACCAGCACGCCGGACACGCGGTCGGCCAGCCGCTGTATGGCGGCCTTGCCGGACTGTGCCTCCTCGACGAGCTTCACCATCTGGGCCAGCTGGGTGTCGCCACCCACCCTGCTCGCCCGTACGACGAGACGGCCACCGGCGTTGACCGTGGCACCGGTCACGCGGTCACCCGGGCCGACCTCGACTGGGACGGATTCCCCGGTGAGCATGCTCTCGTCGACCGCGGACGAGCCCTCGACGACGACGCCGTCGGTCGCGATCTTCTCTCCCGGGCGCACGACGAAGACGTCGTCGACCATCAGCTCACCGGCGGGCACGCGCACCTCGCGCCCATCACGGAGGATCGACACTTCCTTCGCGCCCAGCTCCAGCAACGCCCGCAGCGCGGCACCCGCGCGACGCTTCGAGCGGACCTCGAAGTAGCGGCCGAGCAGGATGAACGTCACCACTCCGGCTCCGACTTCGAGGTAGAT
This sequence comes from Phytoactinopolyspora halophila, assembly GCF_003287285.1. Classification (GTDB taxonomy): domain Bacteria; phylum Actinomycetota; class Actinomycetes; order Jiangellales; family Jiangellaceae; genus Phytoactinopolyspora_A; species Phytoactinopolyspora_A halophila. The sequence continues at coordinate 119,645 of NZ_QMIG01000005.1, read as the reverse complement.
GTTGGACAGCCCGTCGGTGCGCGAGACAGTGAGCTCGAAGGAATGGCTCATCCCCGGCTCGCCGGCGGTACCGAAGAACAGCGCGTAGACCGACCAGAGCAACGCCGCGCCGGTTCCCATGGAGATGAGCGTGTCCATGGTCGCCGTCGCGTGTTTCAGGTTCGTCCACGCGGCCTTGTGCAGCGGCCATCCACCCCAGATGACCACGGGTGCGGCCAACGTCAGTGAGAGCCACTGCCAATGTTCAAACTGCAAGGCCGGCACCATGGCCATGGCGATGACCGGCAGGGACAGGACCGCGCTGATGATCACCCGGAACCGTAGCGACTCCAGCTCGCGGTCGTGTGCGTCGTCCACGTCGTCCACGTCGGCCTCGCCGGACACCTCGGTGCGGCCCGACGAGGTGTCGGACATGGGTGGCAAGCTCGCCTGATAACCGGCTTGCTCGACAACGCTGACCAGCTCGTCCGGTGCGACCGCGTCCGAGTATTCGACCTGCGCCTTCTCGGTGGCGAAGTTCACCGACGCGGTGACGCCGTCGACGCGGTTGAGCTTCTTCTCTATCCGGGCCGCGCACGATGCGCAGGTCATCCCACCGATCGCGATCTCGATGCGCGACATCCGCTCGGAAGCCGAGGCCTCGGTACCAGGCGGCTTGCCGGCCGCGTGCGTCGTCATCGGGTGCTCCGTTCTGGTCCGTGGTCATCGCTGCGAACGCCGTCGTCAGGCCCGTCCACCGGACTGGCGGTGAGACTGCCCACGCCGAACGCACCGGCGAACACCAGCACCAGGACGGCGAAGTAGGCGGCGGTCTTCAGTGGGGCATTCATCTACGCCCTCTCCCCTGCTCCGTGCGCGTCGTAGCCGGCCTGGCGAACGGCCTTTCAGCAGTCGCCGTATCTGCCCTTTCGCCTCGCTTCTACGCTATACCCCTAGGGGGTAGCGTTGGAAGTAATTGTCACGATACCCCCTAGGGGTAACAAGTGCAACGAGAGCTCCGGCGATGCAGGGAGGACTCCGGCGCGGACCCGATCCCCGTCAACGATCGCCAGGAATCAACCATCTACTCCGTGAACACCGGCGAGCCGCACTTGCCGGAACGCGGCCAGCCGCTCGGCCTCGACGGCTATCGCCTCGCGGACGTGCGCCGGGAGCGATTCCCACAACTCGATCGAGAGCTCCAGCTTCGTGCCGGACTTGCGCGGGCGCCACATCCCGGCGATCTCGCCGTCAACCAGGACCGCGCCGGGACGGCCGAGCACGGGCCACAACGCCTTGGCACGGGCCGGATCGTCCACCAGCAAGGACCTGTCCTTGGCTTGAAGATAGGCATCGTACGGCCCGAGCAGGCGAACGGCGCCCACCGGACCCGCGTCGAGCGCGTCGACGTCCGAGCTCAACAGCCAGCGAGTCTCCCCTTCGACCGTCACCTCGGTCACATCATCTGGCCAACGCGCCTTCACGTCTTTGACCGCTGCGTCGAGGTAGCCCGCGACCTGCTGCGGCGTGGCTGGACCGTACATCGCGAGGTAGGTGCGGATGACATCGAACCGCGGCGGCACCTCACTGACCCGTTCGAACCCGGCGATCCGCTGGAGCACCGGAGGCGACGTGCCCGCCTGCAACTCCAGTCCCGCTGGCAACGCCGCCAGGCGGAACGGCATCTCGTACAGATGGATGGCGTCACACGGCCGGCAGAACCGCAGATACGGTTCCTCCATCAAGGCCGCCAGGCGGGAGGAGACCTCACCCTTCCTCATCGGTTCCGTGACGACCGAACGCATCGTCGTCGCGACGGCTTCCAGCGCCTCGAGGTTGCCGATACCAGCCTCTTTGAGCGGCTTGGACGCGTCGAAGATCCGCTTTCCTGCATCCGCCTCCGAGAAGGGCCAGACGGCGGCGGCCACCGACGGCAGGTCGGCGCGCCGATACAGGTGCGGAGCGCCGCGTATGGTCCACGCCGTGGCGAGCTCGTCCGGGCCCAGCGTGGCGGTGTCCACGCCACGGTTGACGAGCGCCCACAGCCCGCCATCAGGTCCCGTATCCTGCACACCGCCGTTCAGCAGGGCGGTATCACCAGCCAGACCGGATTCCCGGTCGAGCTGCTGAGCCCGCACCCGGAAGCTCAACACCTGAGGGCGCGTGATCGTAGGGACCATGTGGCTCATGGTATGCCCGGACGCCGACACTCTGGCGTCCGTCAGAGTCAGGGCCGGAGATTGAACCCGCCCAAGGCGATCCCGCCATCGCTGTAATGCTGGATCTCGGTCAGCGATCCCGGCGCGGGACGCAACCGGAACATCGCGCTCGGCGGCGCCTCCAACGTCAGCTGCACCAACGCCCGCACGGGCATCGAATGCGTCACGATTACCACGATCTGCCCTGGGTAACGCTCCACTACCCGATCGCGGGCGGCGATGACGCGCGCGGCCATATCATCCAGCGATTCGCCGCCCGGCGCCCGTGACGACGTGGAGGACAGCCACTGCGCCGCCTCGTCGGGAAAACGTTCCGTGATCTCGGCCAGTGTCAGGCCATCCCACGAGCCGAACTCGCATTCGCGCCACTGCTCGTCCGTCGTCACCTTCTCGACACCCAGCCGCGCGGCGATCATGTCCGCGGTCTGCCTGGTTCGCAGCATCGGCGACGACACGATCACCGGCTCCGTCCCGGGAGGCAACGCCACGGGCGTGCCCGCCGCGAGCGCCCTCGCGGCTCGTTCAGCCTGCGCACGCCCGACATCATCCAGCTGTGGGCCTTCCGTGTCTCCGCCGCAGAAGATCCGGGCTTCGGTCATCGGCGTGCGGCCATGCCGCACCAGGACGAGGGTGGTGGGCTGCTCCGGCGCCGACGCCGGTGTCACCGCCCGGGCGCCAGGGGCCGCATCGTCCACGTCCCCCTCGGCGGATCGCGCATCTCCGGTAGCGAGCGTGTCCTCGTCGGAGGTGTCGACATGGCTGACGTGTTCGGGAGGCTGGACGTCGGGCAGCCTCGCGGGACCGGTGGCCGTCGTCACGGCGTCGTCCCACAGCGCTCCGGTGATGGTCTCCGGCCCGGCCGGCAGTTCGGACTTGGCTGGCGCGGACACGGGCTTGCCGTCCAGAGCGTCGTTGAGCAAGCGGTCGGCGTGGGCGTTTCGCTCGCGTGGCACCCACGTGTACGTGACGTGCTCCGGAGGGAAGATCCGCTGCGCCTCCAGGGCCAGCGGGCGCAGATCGGCGTGCTTGACTCGCCAGCGGCCACTCATCTGCTCGACGACGAGCTTGGAATCCAGCCGCACCTCGACTTGCGCCTGCGGATCGATAGCCGACGCCAGTTCGAGTCCGGCGATCAGCCCCCGGTACTCGGCGACGTTGTTCGTCGCCGAGCCGATGGTCTCTCCGACCTCTGCCAGCACCTCGCCCGATCCGGCCGAGCGAACTACCGCCCCGAATGCCGCGGGCCCGGGGTTCCCCCGCGAGCCGCCGTCGGCCTCCACGATGAGTTGAGTCATCGCGCCGTCACGTGCCCGAATCGGCGACCCGGACGAGGATCCGGCGGCATTCCTCGTGCCGGACCACCACCTCGGGCGCGAAACTCTCGATCCGCTTCAGCTCGCTCGCGTCCAGCTGGAGCTGGCAACCTTCGCAGGTACGCCGGCGCAGTGCCGCCGCCCCGATGCCACCCTGCGAGCTGCGGATCTTCTCGTACAGCTCCATCAACTCCGTGGGCAGCTCCTCGACGAGCTCGGCACGCCGGGTTCGGGCCTCCTCGGCCTCCTGATCGATCTCGGCCCATTTCGCGTCGCGCGTCTGCTGCACCTCGCGGGCCCGCTCGGCCGTCTTGTCCCGTTCCGCCGTCAGCGACTGGACCTCGCTCTGGGCTTCCTCCAGCCGCTCCATGATCTCAATCTCGGCGTCCTCCAGTTCGGATTGCCGCCGGTTGAGCGATTCGACCTCGCGTTGCAGGCTCTCCAGCTCCTTCGGCGAGGAGACCTGCCCCGCGTCGAGCCGTTTCTGGTCACGGGCCTTGCGGTCGCGCACCTGCTCCACGTCGCTGTCGGCACGCTCTCGTTCCCGCTCCAGGTCGGTCACCTTGGTCTGGGCGACGACGAGTGCATCGCTGAGCCGAGCATGCTCTGCGGCCAGCGATTCGAGTTCGTTCAGCTCCGGCAGCGTGCGCCGCCGGTGCGCCAATTGGTCCAGCTTCAGGTCCAGCCCCTGCACGTCGAGCAGGCGGAGCTGGGCGTCCGGGTCAACGTTCAGGAGTTGGTCCCTTCCTCAGGCACGTCCGGTGCCGGCTGACCGGCCCGGTTCGTGCAGCGTCCACGGATCGGTCGGTATCTGTGATATTCGAGTCTCCACCGTATTACCACGAGCCGCCAGTCCTTCCAGCAGGCGATCGGCGGCTCGACCCAGCCAGGGCCACTCACCGGCCCAGTGCGCGACGTCGAGCAGCGCCGGCCCGCCGCCATCCAGCGCCTCGGACGCCGGGTGATGCCGGAGGTCGCCGGTGACGTACGCGTCGACACCGGCGCGGCGCGCCACGTCCAGCAGCGAGTCCCCGGCACCTCCACAGACGGCCACGGTGCGCACGGTCGCCTCGGGGTCGCCCGCCGCGCGGACTCCGGAAACCGTCGCCGGCAACGCGTCGGCGACCCGGCGCGTGAACGAGCGCAGCGACTCGGGCTCGTCGAGCACGCCTACGCGCCCCAGCCCGGCCGACGTCGGCACGTCGGCGAGCTCGTAGATGTCGTATGCCGGTTCCTCGTAGGGGTGGGCTTCGTACAGTGCCGCAATGACGCTCGCGCGGATGCGGCGGGGAAGCACCATCTCCAACCGGTGCTCGGCGACCTCCTCGACGTCCCCGACCGCGCCGATGGTGGGATTGGCGCCCGCGCCCGGCCGGAACGTGCCGGTGCCGGACGTCATCCACGCGCAGCGCTCGTAGTTGCCGATGATGCCCGCGCCCGCGGTGGTGAGCGCATCGAGAACCTGCGGAGTATCGGGTTCGGGAACGAAGACAATCAGCTTGTCTTGCGGCTCACCGGTGTCCGGCCGGAGCGGGCGCAGGTCACGCAGCCCGATGGCGTCGGCGAGGGCGTCGCTGACGCCGGGATCGGCACTATCGGCGTTGGTGTGCGCGGTATAGAGCGCGGCGCCGTTGGTCACCAGGCGGTGGACGAGCCGGCCCTTGGGCGTCGTCGCCGCGACACCGTGTACGGGCCGCAGGAACAGCGGGTGATGAGTCACGAGAAGGTCGGCGCCCCAGTCGATCGCCTCGTCGGCAACGGCGGCAACCGGGTCGACGGCAAACAGCACGCGGTGCACGTCGGCATCGGGATCGCCGCAAACCAGGCCGACCGCATCCCACGACTCCGCCGAGGACGGTGGATACTGCTCGTCCAGAACGGCGATGACATCACTTAACCGCGGCACGATCGATCACCTTAATCGCTCCTCCCCTGCGATCATCAACAACCGCGCCCACCATGATGCACGGGACGGTTGCTGATCGGGAGTGCGGGGCGGCAGAACGGGACCGCCTGCAACGCGGCGGGATGCAGCCGCGGGACCTCAGCCGGCCAGCTCGGATTGCCGCGCGGGCACGGCCGCCTCCATGGCCGCCTCCAAGGCGTCGGCGATGTCATCGAACACCGGCATGCCCTGCTTCACAAGAGCGGTGGCCAACCGCGAGTGAGTCGACTCCGGCGCGGTAACCACGGACACGCCGCGTCCCCGTGCACGCAGCTGGCCATACAGCTCGGCCAGCGGCAACGCCATCGATGCATGCAGGGCACGGGCATGGCGGAGATCCACGATCAGCTGTCTCCCACCAGCCGACGTGAGTCCAGCACCTATATCGCGGACAAGTGTGGTGGTGATCTCTCCGTGTACCGTCACGATCTCACACCCGCCGAAGCTCCACCGGCGCAGACCGCCGGCGGTGGCCAGGTCAGCAGAACGGGATGGGGTGGAAACGGTCACGGTCGTCCTTTCTGTTCACAAGAGCGAAGCGACATATCGTATGGCACTCGCACGTCAACGCGGGTAGTACCACAGTCTGTGTTACCCGCTTCGGGGCACAACACACGGCTCGACGCGCACATTCCGGCCCCCGGCGCGCTCGCTTCTCGGCCAGTACGGGCAGTCCGGACGTATCCGGACCGACGAGCCTCGCATAGTTGGCGGGGCGCCACGCGTCTACCAGGGTACGAACGGACGTACCGCCGAAGGGACGCACGTGAATGCCGAGAAGGAACGCCAGTTCCGAGAATTCGTCGAGGCCCGATCACTGCATCTGCGACGCGCCGCGTATGCCTTGTGCGGCGATATTCACGCAGCAGAGGATCTGGTCCAAGGTGCGCTGGTCAAGCTGGTGCGCCGCTGGCACAAGGTGGACGATCCGGAGCGTTACGTGCGGCGGATCATCTACCACGACCATGCCAGCCGCTGGCGCCGCCGGGCCAAGATTCGCGAAGACCCGGTGGAGGACACGCCAGAACGCGGCCAGCGGGATGCCGCCGCCGACGTCAATCTCCGGCTGGACCTGCGGCAGGCCTTGCTACGCCTAGCGCCACGGCAGCGCGCCGTGCTGGTGCTGCGCTTCTACCACGACCTGCCGGAGCGCGACATCGCCGACACCCTCAACTGTTCGGTGGGCACCGTGCGCAGCCAGACCCACCGAGCCCTGGCACGGCTACGCGAACTCGCCCCGGAACTCGACGCCCACTACCCCGACGATCTCCCCGCGACGGAGGAGGCTTCAGCATGAACATCGAACGACTGGTCAAGGACACCGTGCACGACATGGGCGAGCAGGTCCCCGCCCGTACCGGTTTGGCGGACGACGTGCTGCATCAGGCACGCCGCCGCAAACACGCCACCCGGACGGCCGTGGTGGGCGGCGTCACTGTCGCGGCCATGGCCGGGGCAACCGTTGGCGTCACCGACCCGTTAGGACTGTGGTCCGCGCCGGACCCCGGCACCGGGATCGAGGGTGGCCCGGCAGCGGCGGGCCAGAATGGCTCCTCCGGTAATACTTCGGCCGCCGAGGAGGGCAATGCGCCCGGCAACGAGGGGGATGCTTCCTCCACCGTGGTCGAGCTGGACGGCCTCGATACCGGCGATGCGCCCGCCACTCCGTGGTACTCCGAGGGGGCGATCCACCTGGGTGACGCCGAAGTCCCGTTCGACGTATCGTTCGGCCACCTGAGAGAGCTGGAGGCGGTCGAGGGCGGGGCGGTCGCGCTCACCGCACATGAGGACGACGGAGAGCACCGGGGACACGCGGTCCACCTGATCCGGGAGAACGGCGACGTCGAGAAGATCGCGGAGTCGTCCATCTTCAGCATTCGCGTCTCCGCGGACGGCACGCTGGTGGCGTGGGCCGAGCACGAGATGGACGAAGCAACCGGGAGTCCCGTGCGGACCACCGTGCGCGTGTACGACGTGACCGCGGGTGAGGTGGTACACAGCCGGACGCAGGAAGACGACCTCGGCGATGTCGGGGGCGTAGCTGGCTTCCTGGACGACAATCAGGTGGTCCTGAACAGTGCCAAGAACAGCCCGGATGGTGTCTACATCTGGAATATCGTCGAGGACAGTGTCACGTCGTGGCTGGACTACGGCTTTGCCCGATCGTTCGCGCCGTCGGGGACTGTCGGAGCGTTCATGCCACCGAACGACGCGCCGGACCGGGACACGTCCATCGTGGATACCGAGACCGGCGAGGAGATGTGGACCGCCAACCGCGGGACATTCCCCGGCTTCTCGGCGGAGGGGGAGTACGCCGCGCTGATCATGTTGCATGGTCCCTCGCCGTGGATCGACGGCGTGCACGCCCAGCAGATCCTCGAGCTCGAGCCCGACGTGGGTCATACCGTGACGATCAACGGCGAGGAGTTCACGATCACCCAGGAGATGCTCGATCATGCGAGGAAATACCGTGAGCGGCAAGAGAACTCCGACGGCCGCCGCGATCTGGTGATCGTCGACGCCGCGACGGGCGAGGAGGTCACGCGCTTCGACGTGCCGGATCCGGCGCAGGCGACATGGGAGTCCAACGACAGCCTGGTGTTCCAGGCGACGGAGGACGACGAGACGGCGCTGGTGCGCTGCACCGTCGGCGGGGAGTGCGAGCTGGCCACCGAGCCGCGTGCCGTGGACACCCCGATCGATGTCTCGGACAGCCCGTACCTGCTCGGCGAGCTCTGACGATACCCAACCCGGCCCCCTGATCCGCTGATCATGAACACTAGGCGTCCTTATGTGGACGCCTAGTGTTCATGATCAGCGGGTCCCGGGGCCATACTGCATGGATGACGTCGACACTCGCCGCCGCCGAAGCGCTCGCGGAGCGCACCCGGGCATTTCGCCGGAAACTTCACCAGCACCCCGAAATCGGCCTGGACCTTCCCGTTACTCGCCAAGCCGTACTCGACGAGATCGCCGATCTCGGCCTGACGCTGCGCCTGTCGGAGACGACCTCGTCGATCGTGGCCGAACTGGACGGCGCGTACGACGGCCCGACGCTCATCCTGCGCGGCGACATGGATGCCCTCCCCCTGCGAGAGGACACCGGGCTGCCGTTCGCGTCGCAGGTACCCGGCGCCATGCACGCGTGCGGCCACGACACCCACGTCGCGATGCTGGCCAGCGCGGCCCGCCTGCTCGCAGGACGACGCGAGGAGCTCGCCGGCCGGGTCCTGTTCTTCTTCCAGCCCGGCGAGGAGGGATACCACGGTGCTCACTACGCGCTCGCCGAGGGCCTGCTCGACAACCCCACGGTCAACGGCGCGTTCGCCCTGCACATCAGCGCCCAGCACGAGTGCGGGACGATCAACATCCGGCCCGGGCCACTGCTCGCCGCCGCCGACAACTTCCAGGTCACGCTCACCGGGAGGGGCGGGCACGCGTCGTCGCCGCATCGAGCCAATGACCCCGTGCCGGCCGCCTGCGAGATCGTCACGACGCTACAAGTCGCCCTCAGCCGCCGAGTCGACGTTTTCGACCCCGCCGTGCTCACGGTCGGCCAGATTACCGGCGGAACCGCCGACAACATCATTCCCGCCACGGCCGAGCTCAGAGGCACCATCCGCACGCTGTCCGAGGAGACCCGCACGAACGTGCACGAGCGGCTGCGCGTCGTCGCCGACGGCATCGCCGCCGCGCACGAACTCAGCGCGGACGTCACAGTGATCCCGGGTTACCCCGCAACGGTGAACGACCCCGCGTTCACCGACGTGGTGCGGACCGTCGCCAGCGAGACCCTCGGTGCCGAGCGCGTCCAGGAGATGGGAGAGCCGCTGATGGGCGCCGAGGACTTCTCCTACGTGCTCGGCACCTATCCGGGAGCCATGGCATTCCTCGGTGCCTGCCCGGCAGGCACCAATCCCGGCGAAGCCACGCCCAACCACTCCAACCTCGTGGTGTTCGACGAGTCCGCCCTGGCGACCGGCGTGGCGACGTACGCGGCCGTAGCGCTGAATCATCTGCGACCTTGACTCCGCCGCGCCCGTGAAACGCCGGCGTTACGGCCGTTCGCTGAGGGGTATGTGCAAGGGCAACGGCGCATAGCGCCACACCGCCCGAACACCAACGGAGCACCGCGGAGGTGCTGGAGACATGCCCCAGGAACAGTGGAGTGACAAGCGCGAACGCCAGTACGAACACGTGAAGGAAGGACTCACCGACCGCGGATATGACGAGGACACCGCGGAGGAGATCGCGGCGCGCACGGTGAACAAGGAGCGCGCCCGCGAAGGTGAGGCCGAACGCCGGAGCCGGGAGTCGGTGCAGGACATCTCGCCGGGTCGCCGGGGAGGTAAGCGTTCCGGGTCCGGTCCCGGTGGACGGACGAAGGCGCAACTCTACGCCGACGCGAAACGGCAGGGCGTCAAGGGTCGCTCGAAGATGAACAAGCAGGAACTCGCACGGGCAGTCGGACGCTGACGACCGATCCCGAGAGGAATACCGGTATGTCGCCACGTACTGATCACTACCCGCGCGAGTTCCCAGCCCAGCAGCAAGAGCCACCCGGGCTCACCGATGCCATGGATCCCCGGCCCGATCACGGCGAGGACAGCTATCGAGGCACCGGCCGCCTCACCGGCATGCGCGCACTGATCACCGGGGGCGACTCCGGAATCGGGCGGGCGATCGCCATCGCCTATGCCCGGGAAGGCGCGGACGTCGCCATCTCCTATCTCCCCGAGGAGCACCCCGATGGGGAAGCCACGGCAGCTCTCGTCTCGGACGCGGGACGGCGCGTCGTCACCGTGCCCGGCGATCTCACCGACCGGCGGACCTGCCTCGACGTCGCCGAGCGCGCCCTGTCCGAGCTCGATGGTGTGAACATCCTCGTCAACAACGCCGGCTTCCAGATGGCCCGGTCCCAAAGCATCGAGGAGGTGAGCGCGGAACAGCTCGATCGCGTGGTCGGGACGAACTTCACCGCGTTGTTCTGGTTGACCCAGGCCCTCGTGCCTCACCTGAGCGCCGGCGACTGCATCATCAACAATTCGTCCATCCAGGCCTATGACCCCTCTGGATCCCTTCTCGACTATGCCGCCACCAAGTCCGCGATCAACAACTTCACGGTCAACCTCGCGGCGGAACTCGGCCCGCGTGGCGTGCGGGTCAACGCGGTGGCGCCGGGGCCGATCTGGACGCCGCTGCAACCCGCCACGCAGCCCGTGGCGAAAGTCGAGAAATTCGGGCAGGACACACCCTTCGGCCGGGCCGGCCAACCGGTGGAAGTCGCCCCGGCGTTCGTCTTCCTGGCCTCCCCCACCGAAGCCAGTTACGTATCCGGCACCATCCTCGGGGTCACCGGCGGCAAACCCGTCTTCTGAGATGAACCGGAGCCACGCGGTGCGATCACCCAGCCGGCATATTCCTCGCGGTCGAATCCATCGACGACCTGCTCGGCCGGAACTCGCCGTCCGGAACGACGACTCTCCGCGCAGCCAGTGGCGTCACCACCGATGCGGGATCATTCCGGTTGCGAGTACGGCCCCTCGTCCCCGCTCTGGGACACCACCTCGAACCGCACCTGACCTTCCTCGGTGATCTCGGCATCGAGAACCTTGTCGTCGAGCGCGGGCGTGGCCTGCGGATCCAGATAGACGTTGACGTCGTCGATCGTGACCACATCGTCCTGCGGCTCCGGACCAGCCGCCACCGCCGCAACCAGCTCCACGGCTCCGTTCTCGTCCGCCGCGGACGAGATGCGCAAGCCTCCGTTCTCGGATACCTCGGGTTGATTCGTCAGTCCCCGTATCGCGGAGACCGCCTCCATCGTCAATGTCAACATGGCGTACCTCGTACCCACGATTCGCGGGCGCACTCGGCGTTCGGTCAGAGGTCGTGAGCCGCCAGGAACTCCAACACGGCGGCGTTGAACTCCGCTGGCCGCTCCAGGTTCGGGTAATGCCCGACACCGTCCACCGTGACAAACCGGCCCTGCTGGACGTGCTCCGCCAGCTGCCGGGTCATCCTGACGTGGTCTGAGCCGTCGGCGGATCCGGCGATGGCGAGAACCGGTACCGCGATCCCGGGCAGGCGCGACCACGTGCCGGTTACCGGCGTCGGCTGGGCCGGAGCGACCGGGACGCCGTTCTCATCCAGCTTCACGTGCGTCGTCACCAGGTCACGTGCCATGGTCTGGATGCCGCGCATCACCGCGGGTTCGACGTCGGCGGCCGTGCGTTGCGGGCCGGGCACGAACCGCAGGAAGACGTCGACCCACGCTTCGAGGTCTGCCGCGGCCTGGGCTTGCTGCCAGGCAGAGAAGATGTCGACGATCCAGGGGTCGGTGAACTCCGGTTCGCTGGTTCCGGTGCCGCTGACCACCAGGCCAGTAACCCGGTCCGGGTACTCCAGGGCGGTGTCCACGGCCGTCCCACCACCCATCGACAAACCGACCAGCACGGCGTGCGGCACGTCCAGCGCGTCGAGCAGCGCGACCACGTCGTCGCACAGGCGGTGCGGACCCGTCGGCGTGGACGTCTGGCCGTGACCACGCGCGTCCGGAGCGATGACGCGACGGTCGGGGAAGGCGGCGAGCTGATGTGACCACATGCGGTGATCGACGACGCCGCCGTGGAGCAGCACCAGCGGGGTGTGCGAGGTGTCGGGATCCAGGTCGACATAGGCGACGCGGTGGTCGTCCAGGTCGAGCGTCTGGAGCGGGAAGGCCGAAGAAATCATGACAACCAAGGTGTCATACTTCCTATACTTTGACAACTCGAGTGTCATAATGGGTCCGTGACAGACGAACCCCTTCCTCCCGACGCCCTGGCCGAACGCCTCGCCGAGGTGTACCTCGTGGTCGGCCCGCTGTACCGCAAAGTGCAGCGGATCGTGGAACGCGACCAACCGATCATGGGCATGTCGGTGGGCGTTCGCGCGGTGCTCTACCAACTGCGCCGGGAAGGCGACATGACCGTTCCCCAGATGGCCCGCACCCAAGACCTGAGCCGCCAGTTCGTCCAGCGGATGGTCAACGACGCCCACACGGCCGGGTGGGTCGAGATCGTCGAGAACCCCGCACACCGGCGCTCACATCTGGTGCGCGTGACTCCGGCGGGAGTGTCCGCGATCGATGCGGTAATAGAGCGCGAACTGCGGCTGCTGAGCCGCGTCGGGGGCGACATCACCGAAGCAGAGGTCGGCGCCACGCTCCGGGTACTCACCGAGATGCTGAACGCGCTCGCGGTGACCGAACAGCACGGTGAGTCCGCACCCTAGCTCCGGCACGGCAATCACCCCTCTCGTTGCCATGGCTGCGACCACCGCGGCCGGCGGTCAACGCTCGCACTACGTGCTGACCTTGGCGGCTAGGAAGACCGAATCCGCATCCGGGCGCACTGGCCGTGATATTCTAGTGCTAGAATATTACTCGTGGAGCTTACCCCGTCCGAGCTGACCGTCCTGGGATTGCTCGTCGAGCACCCCCGGCATGGCTACGACCTGGAGCGGGTCATCGAGCAGCGCGGTATCCGGCAGTGGACCGACATCGGCTTCTCCTCGATCTATTACCTGCTCACAAAGCTGGAAAAGCGGGGTCTGGCCCAGACGTCCGAGGCTCCTGCTGGCGCGAAGTCCCGTCGCGTCTTCCACGCCACAACCGCGGGCCGGCAGGCCGCGAGGCGCAATGCCCTCGCTCTGATCGCGGAGATCCGGGAGGTCCCGCACCCGATTCTGGTCGGCATCGCCAACCTGCCGCTGATCTCCGAGCAGGAGTACGCCGAGGCGCTACGCGCCAGACTCGGGCAGGTCGCGGCCCGTATCGCGGTGATCGAGGAAACCGAGAAAGCGCAAGCACCACTCCCGGTCCCGGCACGCGAAGTGTTCTCGTACTCGCTGAGCCTCCTGGAGGCAGAAAGGCAGTGGCTCGCTTCGCGAGTACAGGTTCCCGATGACAGGCAAGACTGACTTCAAGAAGAGTCTCGACGCCTACCGGGCGACACGAGGCCAATTCCGGATCGTCGACGTGCCCGACATGCAGTACCTCATGGTCGACGGCCACGGCGACCCGAACACCTCACCGGCCTTCGCCGAGGCGATCAGAGCGCTCTATCCGGTGGCCTACAAGCTGAAATTCGCCAGCAAGCGAGACCTCGGACGCGACTACGTCGTCATGCCACTCGAAGGGCTGTGGTGGGCCGAGAACATGGATACCTTCACGGTGGCGCGAGACAAGTCACGGTGGGAGTGGACGCTGATGATCATGGTGCCGGACTGGATAGATCACGACATGTTCACCACCGCAGTCGAGCAGGCCGGAGCCAAGAACCGTCCGGCACGGCTCGACGACGTTCGCCTGGAGCCGCTGTCCGAAGGCCGGTGCGTGCAAACACTGCACGTCGGCTCCTTCGACAACGAGGCGGACGTGCTCGCCCGGATGCACCACGCGTTCATCCCAGAGAATGGCCTGCGCATGGTCGGCAAGCATCACGAGATCTACCTCAGTGACTTCCGCAAGGTGGCACCCGAGAAGCTGCGCACCATCCTCAGACAACCGGTCAGCTTCGCTGCCGACCCGCACGAATAGAGCGCCACGTTCATCGATCACATATCCGTTCAACAGCGACGCCCACCCCACGACGCTCGTCGTTCAGAAGGGCGACCGTTCGGTCGCGACCTCGTAGGCCATCACGTGACCATCGATCATGTCGATCCCGGTGTCGGGAGCGGCAGCCACTGCCCGCCACGCCTCGATCGACTCCCACGAATCCCAGCGCTCGTAGTTGTTGACTCGTCTCGGGTCGACAGGGTCTGCGGTGATAGCCAGATCGAGGCATCCTGGCGCTTCCCGCGCCCGGCGAACAAGATCGGTATGAGCATCGACAAACGCATCCCGGTGCTCGGCGTCAACGATCAGGTGGCCAGCGATAATCCACACGGTTCCTCCAACAGATGTGCTTGATGAGCCGACTATTTTTATTTCTCCGATGGCTCATTCTGACGTCCGCATCCGACAGAATGGACACGGAGCGCCGTGCGCACCTTCTCGGCAAAGGGCAACACCTACCGCAGGGGTGGTGAGGTGTTGTGACAGAGCGAGATTCGACGACGAGGCATGATCCGGTAGCCACGGCCGATCACAGCACCATCACCAAGAAGAACCAGGATCTGGATGACCCGGACACGGTGGGCCTGTACAGTCTTCTCAGGCGGGCACTCGACTGGTTGGCGGACGACCCGTGGGGTCGTCGAGGTCGCTGACATCCTGGACCGGCTGATAGCACTACCGGATCGACGATCCCGAGGACAACCCAGCATGAGCGCCCTGTCTCCACGCTTGGCGGCGATCGTCGACGCGCTTCCTCTCACCCCCGGGATGCGGGTGCTGGAGATCGGTGGCGGGTCCGGTGCCGCCGCAAGAGCCGTTGCCGGGCGCATCGGCGACGGGCACATCTGCATGATTGACCGCTCCTCCAAAAGCATCACCCAGGCGGAGAAAAACGCCGCCACCGAGATTGACGCCGGCATCATGAGCCTCCGTCAAGTCGCCGTCGAAGACTTCGAACTCGACCCGGACGAGCAGCCGTTCGATCTCGCCTTCGCCGTCCGGGTCGGCGCCCTCGACGGACGACATCCGAAAGCCGGCCAGATCGCCTTGCAACGCATCGCCGACGCACTCACCCCGCAAGGGCGGCTGTTCGTCGACGGCGGCAACGCACTCCGTGAGCTATCGCTTCCACGCTGATCAACGCCAGCACGGCCTTATACCGCTGTTCAGCCACACTCATCTCCCGCTTTGGAGCCACGTCGACTGGAACTCGCCGACACGACCCGTGCGGAGGCGGCACGCCTGTACGGAGAAGGGCTGACGCTTGCTGGGGTGGCCGCGCAGCTTGGGATCAGCGATGACTCGGTCCAAGATGTTTCTGGCGTGTATGACCGAGCCAGCGGATGCCCTCACGGAGCGTCTGGTCAGGAAGCTCGGTGCTGTCGAGACGGTTGGACTGCTTGAGTCCCCGAGCACGGGCGAAGCTGGCTTGTTGACGACCTCGTTGCCGGGGTTGTTGTGCCCGTCTCTGGCCCCTTGTTGGCGATCGATCTGACCAATATCGTGATCGTTCAGACGAATTGCGCGGCACTTACCAGACACAGGGGCGTGCCCGCGTCAGCAGGGGGCGGGGTGCTGGCTCGGCAACACGCTGCGCCAGGGGGTCTTTCGATGGCGCAATCTCTTCGAGTCGGAATCTCGCTTCCGCCCAATCATTCGGACCGCGCTGAGCGGTACCTGGGCAGTCAGCCGCTGTTGCCGACGTGGGACTTGTCGGTTCGCAAGTTCACTACGGACGGTCGGCACGCAGATGTCGACCTGATCATCACGTCGCCTCGCATGCTCGATCCCGCAGGGCGTGGCACCGTATCGGTCCATGCTCCTGTGGTACTTGTCGTTGAGCGGGCTAGCCGCGATGAGCTGTCGGCCCTGATCGGCACGCGAATTGTTCGCGGACTCGTTCTTGCCGACGACCCACCTGAGACACTCGCATTAGGTATCACGGCTGCGGCCAGCTACGGCGTCTGGGTGGCACAGGCAATCTGGGAGCATCTGGAACACGGCCACATGCCCGAACTTGATGCGGCACTCAAGCATCTCACCGCCGCCGAGCTGGAGACGTTCCGCCTTCTCGCACGAGGCATGACCAACCGCGAGATCGCCGAGGCCCGGCACGTTCAGCCGAGCACGGTCAAATACCACGTTGACAACATTCGGCTCAAGACCGGTGCCGCAAACCGCAGAGAACTGTTGTGTCACGCATATCGCTTCATGACCAGCGATGCGTCGTGACGAGTACACGATCGCCGGCATCAGAGACGGTACGAGTTGACCGCCCGGCCGCGCCTGGCGAATGCAAAGACTCCCCATTTTAGAGGGGGACACCGCAACGCATCGCAGCGCACGATGATCCCACCACCCTGCTTCAGGCGCGCCGCGGAACCAGAACGTGGTCACGGGGCGGCCCCGTGTCACCGCACAGGGCCGCCCCTTGCAACCCACCGACACTCGATGCTGAAAGGTGTGATCATCGGTGAGTACAACCAGTATGCGGCAACAGCCATTACAGCGACTCGCTGCCGTCACTATCGCGGTACTCGCGCTGCTGATCGCAGTATTTGCGGCGCCAGCGACAGCCGCAGAGTCGAAAGAAGGCTCGACGTCCACTGGCGAGACGAAACCGTCCTACATGGGCCAGGAAGTGCCGACCTCGGTCGATCCGGACGGATTCCTTCCGAACCTTGCCGCCGCCGACCCCGCGCCGACCTGTTTCGTGACCGACCCCGATGAGAACTTCTACTCCAAGTGGGTCGATGTCATCAGCAACTGCATCGGCAACTACAGGGTGAAGGCGATCGTCGCCTTCGGTCCGGACAGCTCCTGCCACTACACGCTGTCGGGAGACCAATGGCGGCATACCTGGTACACGCCCGGCTCCTTCGATGGCCTGGTGAGATGCTGACCTAACCGACCCGCGCTGGTGGAGCTGTGCGCTGACGCACAGCTCCACCAGAGACCTACCCAGTCGCCTCCAACCCAGCCGTGATCAGCCGGCGAATAGCTTCGGCTCTACTGCAATCCTGTCGCCTGGCAAAATCATCCACTTGCGGAAGCAGCGGCCGACCTAGCCGTACCTGAACAGTTCCGCCGATCTCGGGCCGCCCAGGACCCTGCTCGCGCGGCAGATCGATCAGATCGTCCGCCACACCCTCGTGGCCGTTTCGCGTCAGCCAGTCGTGAGCCGCGGCCTCGCTGATGAACTCCCGATGTGGCTCCATCGACAGCCCAAGCTGCATCTCCCTGACCCACGCCCCATCCTCGGTGTGGTATAGCACCTGGGGTGCTCGCTGCTTTCCCCGCCGAAGCGTTCGGTCCGTGTCAACACGAGACTCGTACTTCTCCGCTCTGCCTGAGTCGAACCACCCATCAAGCTCGGTTGGAGCGTCATCGGAGGTGCGCTTGTAGACCCTAACCCGTGCCATGAGACCCTCCATATCGAATTTCCGACATCGTTAATTATCCGGCGACCCGGCCGCGGATTCAAGGGTCAGGCCCGTCCTGACAAGGGACCTGACAGTGCACCTCACCTCCGAGAGTCTGGATCACCGTGCGAGCGCTGCCGCACCGGTACAGACGCCAACGCGACCGCGCCGCCCGCCGGATGTCGGGGCAAGTGGATACGGAGCACCCCGCACACCCTCTCGGCAATGAGAGTCCTGCCATGCAGGGTGGTGAGGTGTTGTGACCGCGGCGAAGACTCGCAAGCGGCGTGCTCCGGCGCGCGAACTGTTAAGCGTGACCGCTTCCGCCGAGTACTTGGATGTCAGCGAGCGCACCATTCGTCAGGTGATCCATGCCGATCACCTGAGGGCATACCAGATTTGGCGGCGAGGCATGATCCGAATAGCCAGAGCGGTCGATATGCGCCATGAGCACATCTATCGCATCGAGCAACTCCGAGCAAGACCGGCACGTTGCTTTTCGTACCACAGGATGGCCTCTTCGAGCTCCGCCGATGCTTCGGGCTCGATCCGGAGGTGGTAATTCAACGCTGGGCGAGTCAGTCAGCAAGGCGAGCGCGGCCATCTGCGCGCGCTTCACCCGCGGAATCGCCAGCCTTCACGCGCCGGGCTCGGCGCTCGATCTCATGAGCCCAGGCAGCCTCGACGTCCTGTCGATCAGCCTCCGGCCGCTCATGCAAACTAGCCAAGAGTTCAGCAGCCACGTCGGCACGATCATGTGCGGGCAGTGCCAGCGCCGCTTGGAGCAAATCCTGAGCGGCGCTCAGCTCAGGGCTGGTCGGCGAACTCCTGGATTATCACCGGGGAGGCGTGAATGCAGACGATCCGGAGCGTTCCGGTGCCGGTGTTGGTGAACCGGTGCCAGGCTTTCGCGGGGGCGACGGCGGTGTCGCCCGCGCGGGCCGTGACCTTCTCGTCGCCGACGACTATGGTCGCCTCGCCTTCCAGGACGGTCCAGGTCTCGTCGTAGGGGTGGCGGTGCAGGTCGGGACCTTGTCCAGGGTCGCTGGTGACGAGGAAGAACGACACGTTCGACCCGTGCGCCTCCCCTTCGAAGCGGAGGGTGCGGCTACCGGAGATACGGATGTCGGCTGCGGGGATCACGAGCGGAGTGGTCATGAGGGTTCTCCTTCTGGTGAGGGCTGGCTGCCCGATGACTCCACTCTCCACGGATACGCACGGTGTCGACTACGCTTTCGATGTGGATCGAAAGTTCGTGGAGTTCCGGCTGGGATCCAGCGACATCTCAACGGTCCGGTTCGGCATCTCCCCCGGGCACGAGCTGGTCCACGCCGTGCGCGTCCTGCTGCGCCCTCACACCGCGCCGCTGCAGTGGGGATGGTTCCGCACGGTGCAGCAGCAGACCCGGAGCGAGGCGTTCCGGCTGCTCGCGGTGATCTGCGGGGCTGACGGCTACATGCCCGACTTCCTCACCGCGACACCGTCGGGTGACATGACCCCCGAGGATGAGCTGGAGCGGCTGCGGGAAGTGCCCGACGAGCGGCTGCGGTTCGACCTGGAGAAGATGGTGCTCCGCTCCACCGGCACCCGGCAGCAGGAGATCCGTGACCTGATCGCCGCGCCGGACCACGCCCGACAGGTGATCGCGGACGCGTGGCGAGAGCTATGGGGTACGCTACTCAGCCCGGTCTGGCCGCAGATGCTCCACCTGTCGCGCGCCGACATCGCCGTCCGCGCCCGCCGCAGCAGCGACGCGGGCCTCGCCCACATGGCCGCCACCCTGCACTCCACCATCACCTGGGCCGACGAGGCCGTCCGGGTGCAGATGCGCCGTCATGAGGAGATCGTCGACTGCGGCGGCACCGGCCTCGTGCTGGTGCCCTCGGTGATGATGCCCACCCGCGGCTGCACGGTACTCACCGAACGCCCCGCGCAGCCGACGATCTTCTACCCCGCACACGGCGTTTCCGAAACGTGGCACCGAGACGGAGCCGACGTGCTCGACGCGCTCACCGCCCTGCTCGGACAGGCCCGCGCCCGCCTCATCCTCGAGCTCCAGCAGCCCCTGTCTACCTCCGAATGCGCCGAGCTGACCGACATCGCCGTGTCCACCGCCTCGTACCACCTCACCGTGCTCCGCGACGCCGGACTCGTCGACAGCCGCCGCACCGGTGTGCGGGTCCTGCACACCCGCACACCCCTTGGTGAGGCACTGGCCGGCATCCGCTGACGGGTTGTGGCCGAAGCCTTCTCCCACAAGCTCACCGTGACCTCAGACGAAGGCATCGGCACCGCCGATGTCAGCGGTTTGAACAACGATCTTCTGGTGGGCGCAGCTGGGTTCGAACCAGATACGCCATAGTTCGTTGAGAGTTCGCAATGCTCGCACAAGTTGCCTATGAGCTGCGACTTTATGAAGGCCACCATTGACATCCTTGGATTCGAAGTGCCATCGATGTACTCTGACAGTGGCACGCCAGTGGCACGAATCTCAGGGACGGCATCATGAGCAATGAGCCCCGCGCACAGTTTGGGAACGTGCGCAGGCTGCCGTCTGGCCGGTTTCAGGCTCGGTGGAGGCTGAATGGGGCGTGGCACAGCGCCCGCGTCGTGAGTGATGACAACCACGATCTCGGTCCGCGAACATTCTCCACCAAGAAGAGAGCGCTGGACTACTTGGCGTGGGTACGGCAAGAGATTGAAGCAGGTCGTTGGAAGCCTCCGAGCAAAGAAGAACCGCCTGAGATCGCGATCTTCCGGCCTTTTGCCGATGAGTGGGTGAGGACGCGTCGGACACGTCGCGGCACCCCGCTGAAGCCTCGCACAAGAACTCACTACGAGAGCCTTCTCGACCGGGTCATCTACCCGACATTCGGCGACCTTGAGCTGGAACAGGTAGCCGACGCTGACACCTTCGAGAGTTGGTATCACTCGCTCGATGCCGATCATTTGACTCAGAATGCTCACGCGTACTCGCTCGTGCGGTCGATATTGCGAACGGCGCACAAGCGAAAGCTCATCGCCGCGATGCCACCGGAAATCGACGGAGCAGGTTCAACCAAGCGACGCCGTCCTATCCGGCCGCTATCCATAGACGAGCTAGGCGCACTCATCGCAGCCTTGCCCGAGCGGTACCGGCTGCTCGTGCTGCTCTATGCATGGTGCGCCGTCCGATTCGGTGAGCTGACAGCATTGCAGAAGCGGGACGTGCGGATTCGCCATCAATGCGATGCATCACGGGAGAACTGCCCCGATGCCGGATGCACCGGCGTGCTTCATGTCGACCGTGGCGTAACCCGTACCAAGGGCGAATGGCACGAAGACACGCCAAAATCAGGCGAGGGTGGCGACGTCGCCATTCCACCGCACGTCATACCCGACGTACAGAAGTACATCGACCATTTGAATCCGCACGACCTGCTGTTCCCTGCGAAGCAGGGCGGGTACATGTCTCTGTCGTCCCTGCACAAGGTGTTCAACGCTGCAAAGAAGAAGATCGGCCGTCCAGACATACGTCCGCATGATCTTCGCCATCTCGGTTCCATGCTGGCCGCAGCAGCCGGGGCCTCCCCCGCAGAACTCATGCAGCGCCTGAGGCACAAGACGGCTCAGGCAGCGCAGATCTACTGGCACGCGGCCAAAGATCGTGACCGGCAGATCGCCGACCGCATGTCGCAGATGGCAACCGAACAGACAAACGTC
This sequence comes from Phytoactinopolyspora halophila, assembly GCF_003287285.1. Classification (GTDB taxonomy): domain Bacteria; phylum Actinomycetota; class Actinomycetes; order Jiangellales; family Jiangellaceae; genus Phytoactinopolyspora_A; species Phytoactinopolyspora_A halophila. The sequence continues at coordinate 98,463 of NZ_QMIG01000005.1, read as the reverse complement.
GTTCCCATCGAAACAGCAACCAGGACGAAGAAGCGAAAGGAGGCTGACACAACGTAAGCCAGGCGGGACCGCCGGGAGCGGCAACTCCGCGACGGTCCCTTGATCCACCACCAGAGCAACCCTGGAGGTAGACCCATGGGTACCGTACACAACGGCCCAACCATCGAGCTGCACGCATTCCGGCGTCGGCTCACATCCCGCATCGCCATCTCGCACAGTCACCGCCCCGCTGACGGCACTGTTCGCCCGTCGCCGGCGCGACGGCGGTGGTCGTGATGCGGCTCAGTGATTTCGAACCCGACCAAGAAACGGCCCCGCGATACCTGTTCGAGCAGGTCGCCGATCACATCGAGAGAGTCATCCGCCACGCTGCGGAGTTGCGGCCTGGGGCGATGCTGCCAGGCGAGGCCGACCTCGCACTAGCCCTCGCGGTGTCGATCGGTACCGTGCGCCGGGCCACCGATGTCCTACGCCGGCGTGGCGTGCTTGTCACTCTCCCGGCCAAAGGCACCTTCGTCGCCACGGGCGGTGGTGAGTAGCGATGTTCGCTGACTTCCGCCCGGACCGTGACATCCCGGTGTATTTCAGTATCCAGCTCGCTAACCACGTCGACCGGATGATCGAGACTGGCGGGCTCGCGCCGGGTGACCGGCTGCCGGCGGAGCATCGGCTTGCGCAGCAGTGCCGGGTGTCGCGCTGGACCATCATCCGCACGCTGGCGATCCTGCGCCACCGTGGCCTGGTGGCCACCACGGCTCGGGGCAGCCACGTGACCGAACCGGGCGAGCGGGTGGCATGCCCGCACTGGTGCTCCGGGCACAGCAATAACGACATTGGCTATCGGCACACTCGGCGTCTGGGAGAGTTCGGCCCCGATGGTCCCGGCGCGACACAGACGGTCGACGTTTGGCTGGGTGCTCCGAACAGCCAGGCACCGCCCAACCTGATCATCCGCAAGATGCCGCATGCGAGGTGCGGGCAGGAATGCGTGGTTGAGCTCTCACTGCGGCAGGCCCGACGGGTGGCGACGATCGCCCGCGACGCAGCCGATGAGTGGGGGCGAACATGACCCGGCCACAAGCGCGATCCTGCCCACGCTGGTGTGACTTCGCCGACCAAGGCGGACATTCGGGCAACCACGTCGCGCACATCGGGGAAATCATGCTGCCTCGCAACGCGGCCGTGTTCGCCGTCGCGGTCACCGCCGAATCCGACAGCCAACGCCCATACTGCGTGCTGACGCTCGCGGCACGGCAGTTCTCACCGTACAACCGGGCGATCTTGTCGTGGGACATGGCTGAACGCCTCGCCGGGCTCCTCCTACACGGCAAGAGAAGCTACGCATCCTGATGGGCTTGTGCCCAAGATAGAGCCGGGCCCGGGCCGCGCAAGCCGTTGTCCCGGGCCCGCGCATTTTCACGGCTGCGCACCACCGCACGGTCTCTACGCGTACCGCTGCCCGCTTCAACTCCGTCATCGGAAAATGCATCCGCGCCTCAGACCACGTGGGCAGTGCCTATAGGCTCGACGAAACGCACCGGCATCAAGTAGAGCGTGAATGGCGCCAAAGGTCAGTGAGTGCTCCGCGTTAAGCGCGATGAGTTTCAAGGGCACGTTGGCGCCGTTCTCGCCGGTGTCAAGGCCGGGACCCGGCGGGTGGGCTGGCGGACATCAACACCTGCACGAAGATCACGACGCTTTGAGGTACTCCTCCAGAGCGTGGCGGGCGAACTTCGACACGCTGACCCCTTCGGCCGCCGCGCGCCGCTCGACCTCTTCGCGTAGCTCCTCGGGCACCCGGAACTGCACCGTGGGCGAGTGCTTGCCGCCACCCGAGAGCGACTTGCCGCCAGGGATGAGGTTCTTGTTGCGCAGCTTGGCCAGGGTCTCCTCGGCGACCTGCTCGGCGCGCTGTTCGGTCAGCCGCTCACCCTGGAAGTGGACTTCTTCCTGGTCGAGGTTTATGTCACGGATCGTGGTGGTGTCGTCAATCTTCGGCTTACGTGTCATCGTGATCACCTCCGGTAGTTGGGCATGGCATGAATGATGGTCCATGAGTCCATCCATCCGGCCCGATCGTCTGGGACGATGATGATGGTCAGCTCAACACCTCGGTCATCCTTGCCGACGTAGGTCAGGGCGTCGCCCTCGACGATCGGTTCGCCCGCGTTGGCGATCGCTGCCAGGATGTGCGCATTCCCGATCTTGTGCTTACGCGCCGACCTGGCGACCCTAAACTCCGTCACCCATCGAGTATGTCACACACCATCGACGAATACAACGACGTTGCGGCGCACACCATCCACCATCTTGCCGACGCCGGCAAATGCATCCGACCAGCATCGACGCACGTCAGCTCATCAGAGCATCATCCTGATGGCCACCATAGGTATCGGTAGAGCCCAACGGCCCTGATCCTTGACAATCCACGGCTGCAACGGCTGTGGCGTTGAACCATGCATCCATGGTCTGGACACATCTTGACCGCCGTGATCACAAGCTCAGCCAACGACATGTCGCACCACCGGCCCTGAGGTGTCAACTATGTCCCAGGACAGGCGTCGACCATCTCCCGCAGTTCTAGACGTGTTGGCGCCTATATTGCTTCTATGACCCGTCAGGCTCAGGACTTGCTCCAAGCAGCGCTGGAATTGCCAGTACATGATCGTGCCCACATCGCTGCCGAACTCTTGGCCAGCCTGCATGATCGACCGGAGGCGGACCAACAGGAGCTCAAAGCCGCCTGGGCTCATGAGATCGAGCGTCGCGGCCGGCGGGCAACGGCCGCAGACTCCGCAGGCGAGGCGTGGGCAAATGCCCGCGCCCGCCTCGCGAGCTGCCTCGACCAGCGTTGAACCATCACCTCCGAATCCGAACGCGCGCCGCGTCGGGCATCGAAGATGCCTTCTCCCGGCACGCCGGTGCGCCGTCATTCCGAACGTCAGCCCTCGGCGTCACACAAGGCACGGTCAGCCATTCCTCGATCGGTGCCTCCTTCGTCGTCATCGAGGAGAGAGTCAAGGTGGAGTCCCCGTAGCGGAGCGGAGGGGAACAACCTTGACACTCAACGAGTGACGCCGATGATCGGCGACGAGGATGGCCTAGCTGACTGGCAACAACTGGCCGCGGACGTCAGAAACAGCGAAGACGGTCAACACACGACGAGGAGGGGAAGAGTAGCGCCTTGATCTGTCACCGCTACGAATGACCGCCATGGACAGCGGTCATCGATCCGGCGAGTTCATTCAAGGCTGCACCTCGCCGGGCTTGACCTCGTAGAGCACAGCGTCAAGATCGACCCTGGCTATCCGGATCATGCCTCGCCGTCGAATCCGGTAGGCCTTTAGGTGACCGGCATTGATCATCCGGCGAATGGTGCGCTCACTGACATCCAAGTACTCTGCGGACGCGGCCACGCTGAATAGCTCCCGCATCGGAGCACGACGCCGCGCGTGTGTTTTCGTCACCGTCATGACACTCCACCACCCGTTGAGGCAGGACCTTTGCCGAGAAGGTGCGCTGAGTGTCCCGTTTCCACTGAGTCGGACGCTGGCCGCCAGAATGGGGCATCAGAGAACACCTACGGACAAGCTCGCCCTGTGCGGCGGTTAGAGGAACAATGTGGATTATCGCTGGCTACCTGATCGTTGACCCCGAACACCGTGACGCGTATGTCGACGCTCACGCCGACCTGGTTCGCCGAGCGCGCCAGGCGGCAGGGTGCCTCGATCTCGCCATTACCGCGGACCCTATCGACCCGAGACGAGTCAATAACTACGAGCGGTGGGATTCCTGGGCGTCGATCGAGGCGTGGCGGTCAGTAGCAGCAGCTCCCGATACCGGGATCGACATCATTGACGCTCACGTGATGGCCTACGAGATCGCGACTGAACGGCCACCGTTCTGAACGATTGGCCTCGGTGGGGACGGTGCCGTCGAATCGACGGGGCCGTCAACCCCGCGCGACGTACGGTGCCGCCATTACGGCGGCACCGTCAGACCTGCGCAGATGCGGCCGATCGGGGAACATCACCCGAGCGATCACGCGCATTTTATGACTCCTGTGCTCAAACTGTGAATAACTAGCTTACCGAATATTACGGATATAGTCACTACCCTTTCCTTCGCCGTCGCATACCAATATCGCTGTGCGCGTGGCGGCAAAGGGGCAACCTCGGCTGATTGCTGACATGAGACTCAGAATCCGAGTCCGGAGCGGCCGCGATGCGGGCCACTTCTGCTGGTCGACGGTGGTTCGCTTGCGGTACGGAGTTGTCGAGCACGTTCGGCTGTGGCCTGCCGTGCCGCCGCGACAGCGCGCTTCTGGGTGATCTGCTGAGCCGCTTCTTGAGGCGGAAGCGCACGGAGCCTTGCCGCCTCTGCCCTGGCCTGATCGGCGGTGGCCTGCCAGTGCCTGACTTCACGGTGTGCGTCGGTGAGTTCGCAGCGGGTCGGGTCGCGGCGCACCTTCTCCGGGCCGTAGAGCCGAGTCAGGAGGGCGAGGCGTTCGCGACGCTGCCGCATGGTGACTTCCTGTTGCACGTCTTTCGCCGCGGCGACGGCGCTGTCGGCTTCGACGACTCGCAGGTCGGCCTCGGCGCGGCGTGATGCGGCACGTGCCGCCCAGTCGGGTAGCGCCTCCGGACTGGCCGGGAACCTGCCCCATTTATCGCGGACCTGGCCGCCTACCGTCGCGACGTGCTGGCTTGCGGTGTGGTGGTCGTGGTAGGCGCGGCGTCGTGCGAGCCATCCCGCTGTGCGCAGTCGCCGCGCTGCGGCGGCCTCCTCGGCGACCGCGTCGAGATACGTCCGTGCGTCGTTCATGGCCCGGCTGATCAACGGACCGGCAATTTCATCTCGCATCTGGGCAGCGTTCTCTTTGGCCGCAGTGAGTACAGCGTCGCTCTGCTCAGCCTCGGCCGCATGTTTGACGGTCTGGGCGTCGAGGTGTTTGGCGATCCATTCCCACCGCTTGGCGCGGCGCTCGGCATGCGTGGCCTTCTCGTCGAGTGCTGCCAGCTCGGTGTTGACCTGCTTCACTGGCCCGTCCTCGATCAGTCCGCGCGTGGCGTCGCGGGCCTGCTTGGTGGCGTCGGCGAGGCCGCGGTCGGCGCGGTCACGCTGCATAGCGGCGACGAACTGATCACGAGCCTCGTCCAGGTTCGGCGCGACGACGTGGAGGACGTTCTGGTTTCGGCCTCTGGTCATGCCGACATAGACGGCTGCCGCCTCGAGGGCATCGGTGAGGATCGTGTGCGACTCGCTGGCGGTAGCGCCTTGGACCCCGTACGCGGTCGCGGCGTAAGCCAGGTGCGTGTGCTCGTTCACGTACTCGGCAGGCAGCGCGACCGTGTGCTGGCGCTTCCTACCGTTCCCGGCTTCCCTCACCCGCACGGTCCCGTCATCAGCGATGTGCTGGATGGTCCATGTTTGGCGGTTGGCCACCCGAAGACCGCGGTCGTTCTTGCGGGTCTGGATCACATCACCCACGCTCATATCCAGGCCGTCGCTGCCCGTCACGGTCTGAGAGCCAACCACCTCGCCCCACTGCGCGCGCTGGGTGCGGATGTGCTCGTTCAGGGCTCGGGCGTCGTCGTTGGTCGCGACGGTGATTGCCGCACCCTCGCAGGCCTCGTTGGCGATGTGGTCGTTCACCGCGTTGTCGTCGGCGTGCAGCTGGATGAGGCCGAGCTCGTGCAACCGGTCGAACAACACCGCTGGGTCTGCACCGGCTCGTAGGTGTACAGTCAGCGCTGCGTAGTCGGGGTCGGTGAAGCGGTGCACGCCGGTCATGTCGTAGGTGGTGCCACGGATGTGGGCGGCCATGTCGAGCACGCCGCCGCGCCCGACGGCCGACAACTGTGCACGGTCACCCACCAACGCGACCGTTGCGCCCGATTCGTGTGCAACGGTGAAGAAGGCGAGTGCGGTGTCCTGGTCGAGCATTCCGGCCTCATCCACGATCACCCGCTCACCACGAACCAGACGGGCTCCTTCGGGCGGGCCAGCGTAGCGGAGTCCGGTGTTTGGGTCGGTGTCGCCAGGGGTGAGGCGCGTCCAGTCTCCATCGGTGTTCCACCGCCACCCGTGCGCGCACACTAGCGCGGCCACGGAATCGGCGGGTACACCGAGCTCGGTGTGCGCGACGTCGGCGGCCTTCTTCGTCGGTGCGACCACCCGCACCCGTCGGCCCTCACGTTCAGCCGCGGTGATGGCGACGGCGAGCATGGTGGTCTTTCCGGCCCCTGCAGCACCCTCCACAATCACCAGCGGATCGGTTGAGGCGACAGCTGCTGCCGCAACGGTCTGACCGTCGTCGAGGCCGCGCTCGGCGGCGAGGTCAGTCACGTCCGGACGCTTCGGTTCCGTCTCGGATGTGCAAGCCTGTAGCAGGTCGCGCAGTTCGGTCTCGGCCTGCACGACCCGCAACGAGGTAAGGTGCGCGACGTGCTCGGGCTGCACTGCACCCTGCGGCAACACGGACAAGCAATCCTCCGATGCGAGCCGTGTCGTGATCGCGATGAACTCCCGCAACTCCTCGCACGTTGCGCGCACGCCGTGCTCGGTGGTGATCCGGGTGACGTGCTCCTGGATTGCGTGCACGGTCCAGGTCGATGCAGCGGCGGCGCAGCGGTCAAGTGCACGGTTCGCGACCTGTTGCACGGAGAGGTCATCCAGCGACACCGGGAGCTTGCTCTCGCGGCGAACCACCGCAGTCTCGGGGTGGTAGCCGGCGTCGGCGAGTTCGCGGCGCCAGCCCTCCTCGTCAGCGAGGCTGGTCGGCTTCTTGTTCGGGCGCTCGTGCGCCCACGCTTTCACCAGCCACCTAGATCGCAGCACCGGGCCAGGCTCCACGCCCGGATGCGCGGCCTGCCACTCGGCCTCGATCCGGGTGAGGTTCCGCTCCACCTGCGCGGCGCGCTTACTCATTACCTGGTTGAACCGCTCTAGCTCGGTGACCTCGCCGGTCACCGGATCGAGCGTCAACCCGTGCCGGTCGAGCACACCGGCCAGCCCGGGGTGCGCGGCGATCACAGCGGTCCCGAGCGCGCGGATCGCGCCCTGCTGCTTGAACAGCGCCGCCGTATCCAACGCCCGCCACGCACCGCCGGCCCGGACACGGGCGCCGACTTGGAAATGAATGTGCCGGTGCGGGTCACCCGCCCGCGACGTCTTGTGCGAGACGGCGACGGTCTGCACCTGCTCGACCGGCACCACCTCCTGCCTCCCACGCGGCCCGACACGGGTCACCGAATGTTGAGCGAGCCAGCGGCTAATCTCGGCCACCGCGTGCCGCTGCGCCGCATCCAGCGCCACCGACACCTCGGGATGCAGGGCAGCGGCGATCGACAAGCTCTTGGGAGCGTTGACGACCATCTCCGCGAACCGCGGCGACCCCCGCCGCCCATCACCAGGCGCACGTGGCTTGCCCATCTGTTCACCAGTCAGCGGATGCTGCCAGTCCACCCACCCCGCGTAGTCGCCGGGCAGCAGCTCGGCCTCGGCGATTACCTGGCCGGTGCTGTCCGACACGGTGAAATGGGCCAGCGCGGTGCCTGCTTCTAAGTAGTAGTCATCGGCTCGGGAGCGGTCGGATTCCAGGTAGCGGCGCGCGGCAGTGCCAGCACCTCGGAACAAGATCACGCCGCCCTTCACCCGCTGGCCTCCTCACGTATCTTGTGAGGAAGGTGCGCAGCCCCTACCGCCGGTAGCATGCGTCCATTCAGATCAAGGACAGCGGGCCAAGAAGCCGAAGGGACAGATGGCCAGTCCGGTAGGCGGCAAGTCAGAAGCAGGGCGCTCAGGCAGTGTCGCGGATGCTCTACAGCGGCGGAAGCCACGGCAGCAACAGAGATGGCATCGCAGCTCAGAGGAGATGGGACATCGCGGTCAATGGGTGAGGTGCGACCGTGCTGATGCAGGCCGCTTGGCACCACCGACGAAAACGCGCTGGGTTTAGGCAGCAAACTGGCGAGTGTCATTTCGCCGCGAGGACTCAGGATGACTCGGGCTCCGGAGAGCTTCGCTCCACAGAGCGGTCGTGCAGAATGTGGGCGGGCGTATTAGAACCGAGGAGATGTGTACCGGAGCGAGGTTGATCGAGTGTGGGGTGTACTGACAGGGCCTGCGCCTGTCGTAGGTCGGGTCGCCATCGCTACGGCTCCAATGTTCACAGATGTTCACTGTGAGTTTTCGCAATTCACCGCACTGCTGGGTGTTCACGGCGTTGGCAAGAGCACTCTGTTGCGAATGCTCGACAGCGCATTACCGAGTTGGCAGATACCGAGGGGTGGAGGCACTAGTTCTGATCTGGATGCTCTGATTGGTACTTATGAGCTTGTGTTTGTGGGTGATTCCACAGTGGCGCAGAGGTTCGTTCGCCCGTTGGAGTCGAACACGACCACGAGAGAAGCCGTCGCCGTTGAAGGTGTGTCCTGTACGTATCTCACCCCGCATTTAGTCGAGCAGGAGACCGCCTATGCCGCCGATCACCTACGTTTCAGCACTGTGAATCCAGTCGGCATCAAAAATGTGCGCAGGGCAGGCGTAGACGCATTGAACCGGATACTCGGGCACCGCTATGAGTGGGTCGAAGAAGGCGAAGTCAGAGTCGAATGTGACGAGACCATCCCCTACGTCCGAAGCGCACGAGAGGGTGAAGTCATCGACATCTGGCAGATGAGTACCGCTGAGCGTTGGGTGCACTGCGTATTATGGTGCCTACGCCACGCGGGACCCAGCGACGTTGTTCTCATCGATGAGCCCGAGTCCTTCCTCGCCACACCCGGGCATGCGGCTCTTATTGACGAAATCGCTCGCATCACACGCGCCGTCGGGTGCCAGACGGTTGTAGCGACGCACTCCTGGGCAATGATCAGTCGAATAGCTCCCGAGTGCCTGCGCCTGATCACCCGCGGAGCAAGCGGCGGGAAGATCACAAATGTGACCTCAGCGGAGCGGGTCCTCAGCGCTCTGTCTCTCGAGCCCGACCACGTGCGAGCCCTCATCTACGTCGAGGATGACATGGCGGCCCGGATGCTTGAGGCCATCATCCGCCGGTTCATCGCGCATTCGGCAAATCAGTTCGATGGCGTCTCCAGTGGGGGGTCAGACGAGGCAGCGCGCGCGTTCCGGGTGACGAGGAGATCACATCGGCTCTCATCGGTATGTGTACTCGATGGGGATCTGCGCACGAACAACGAGTACGAAGACTGTCTGTTCCTCCCCGGTGGACCCCCCGAGGAAGAACTAGTTTTGGCCCTTGCCGAGGATCCAGAGCGCGCTGCGGAGCTCTTGGAGACCGATCCGCAGACGCTCCTTGTCGCCATCGACAAGAGTCGCTTCGTTGTTCACCAACGGGTGTTTGACGTCATTAAGACATCGCTTGGGTGCCGTGATCTCGGGTCAGTAATCGATCGCTGCATCGACGTCTGGCTCGAGAACGATCGGGTAGCCGAAGAAGCCCGCGTGCTCGCGAGTGTACTCATCGCCCGCGCCAGCACGCCGAGCAACAAGTGACATGCTTGCAGCAAAAAGTCCACCGCCGGACACCACCTCCCGAAGTGCGCTGTGGTTCGATACTGCTCAATGAGCGGGCAGGTGGCGCAGGGCGATGGCGCAACCCCTCGCCAAGGCGACCCGATTGGGCATAGGCGGCGTCGGAGCACCGAGGACGAGTACTGTGAAAGACACTACGCTTCTGATCTATGGAGTGCCCGGCATCATGCGACGCTAAGCCTTGCGGTATCGGTGTCCTTCTGCCGGAGCGACAATGGACGTCCAAACATCTGACGAACCAGGAGCCGGCGTGGCCAGCGAGAGCGACCTCAACCGGTACCGGGCCAATGCGTCTCGCGTGCATAGCGAGATCGCCAAGACGACGTCATCGGTCGCGGCAAAGCGCAAGAAAGCCGCCGACGCCCGCGCGGCCGCCCAGCGGTCGAAGAATGCGAGCACGATAAGGCAGAAGACCGCCGAGGCCGATCGCGCCGAGGGTGAGGCCAACGCTGCGGAGAAGAAGCGCGGCGATCTAGAGAAGAAGTTGGCCGATCTCGAAACAAAGACTGCCAAGGCGCAGATCGATGTCGACAAGAAGCGGGCAGCCGACCAGAAGAAGGCCATGGACGCGATCTGGAGGCAGAACGCTAGTGCTGCCTCCCAGTTCACGCCGGCGACTTTCGGTGTTGAGGTAGCGGCGCGTCCATGGAGTGCGTCCACAACCGACTCGTTCGCGGCGAGCCCGACATATGATGTCTTCCTGTCCCACGCGAGCGAGGACAAGGACTCGATCGCACGGCCGTTGAAGGACACGTTGGAGGCCCGTGGGCTCTCCGTGTGGTTCGACGAGATCAAGATCAAAGTCGGACAAAGCATCCGTCAAGAGATCGAGAAGGGCATAGCCAACGCCCGATTCGGCGTCGTAGTCATCTCGCCGGACTTCTTCCGGAAGCATTGGACGCGGGCAGAACTCGATGCGCTCTTCAGCCGAAAGATGGAGTCCGGGCGGAACCTGATCCTCCCTATCTGGCATCACGTCAGTAAAGATGAAGTGCTCGCACAATCGCCGCTCCTCGCCGGGATCCTCGCCCTCAACTCCGCCCTGATGACCGTCGACGAGATGGCACAGGCGATCCTCGAGGTTATACACGACTAATGGTCGCCACAGCCGGCGTACTCAGACGAAACCCTATGACCCGCGTCCACCGGGACAGTAGCGGCGGTATGACGCAGCCTTCTATGTCGGTGTCTCGTTGTATCTTCTCGGCCATGAAGAACTTGGGATGGCCACGAGATCGATCGACTGGACCGGGCGGTGGATTGAGCACGGGCCCTGGTGGGGGTCTGAGCACCGGACCCGGAGACGGTGCCTCCACGGGTCCTGGTGGCGGGATGAATTCAGGTCCTGGTGGCGGGTTGTCCACCGGCCCAGGCGGCGGCCTAAGCACAGGTCCGGGAGGCGGGATGTCCACCGGCCCAGGCGGCGGCCTAAGCACAGGACCCGGAGGCGGCTTGTCGACCGGGCCCGGCGGAGGACTCAGTTCAGGTCCGGGCGGCGGGCTTTCGACGAATCCGGGATACAGGAGTAATATCCCGCCGGTTCACGTCTTCATCCCGATCCTTCGTCAGCGAGGTTTCGACTGGGCTGCCGACCTCCTGGCGAGTGCACACCATCTTGACCTCTAACGATGCTCAGTCAGCCCTCGAACGCGGCGGTAATACGCAGCTGGGGGTCAGTCACTGATCCTTGGAACAAGACCCGCGGATCGCAGCCAGTTTCGGCTTGCGTGATCGTGCTGCCGAAATGTCGATGCTCGGCTCTTTGCGACGCGACCCTCAATTCGAGTCGAGGTCTTGCTGGTGAGGTAGTTGCGCGGACACACACTAATCGGTGATGAGAACGCTTGCCCTGCGCACGCGGGCGGAGCGTGCCCGCCTACGTCGTCTTCGTGCCGAGCTTGGCCGCGTCGGCTCTGTCGTGGTACGCCTCTTGGCACACTTAGCAGAAGTGACCGAGCGGCGCTTGTTGGTAACGCAGGGCGTCGTGACAGCCAGTACGACGACGTGAGGACAGAGTTCCCTTGAAGGTCAATCAATCTGGCCATCTAGAAGATCCGGGCGACGGCTCTGTCCGGGTCGATGGGTCGGCGTGTGCGATGGCGGAGACGGACGACTCCCAGGAGATGCCGCAGTCGTCGCCGAAGGCGCGCCGACCGTCGTCGTTGAAGCTTCGCTCCCTGGCTCCGGAGTACGTCGAGAACTGGCACGCCAGCTATGTCCGACACCTTGAGGAAGCTGTCAAGGACCCGCGCAACCGGAACATCGCGTTGACCGGCAGGTACGGAGCGGGCAAGTCGAGCGTCCTTGACAAGTTCGAGGAAGAGCATAAGGACTCGACTGTCCGCATAAACATCAACACGCTCGGCCCTGACATCGAGGGCGAGGGACTGACGAACCGCATCCAGAAGGAGATGGTCAAACAACTCGTCTACCGCGCGAAGGCTGGACAAGTCCGGTCCTCGCGGTTTGCACGCACAGCGCCGCTGACTCCAAAGCGGGCATTCTGGCAAGCATGCGGCGGCACCCTGGTCGCCGGAGCATTGCTGTGGCTGGCAGGACTCCTGCCCAACCCTACGGGAGCGGGAACCAGTCACCACCCCCTCATCCAGGTTGCAGCATGGCTGGCGTTCGTGGCGCTGAGTGTCGTTGTGGTGTGGATGCTGCGCTGGCTGGTAGGAAACCGCATCGTCTCCGGCGTGGCAACCGCCGGCACCTCAGTGACTCTGCAGGAGCGGCCGGACACCTACTTCGATAAGTACCTGGACGAACTGGTCTCGTTCTTCGACCAAGTGTCCCCCGACTACGTCATCTTCGAGGACCTGGACCGTTTCGACGACTCACACATTTTCGACTCGCTACGCGAGCTGAACACATTGCTGAACTCCTCAGCGAACCGCGGCAGCGATAAGCCTCCGCTGCGTTTCATCTATGCCATAAAGGACAGCCTGTTCGAGCAACTGGGCGGGGACGCCAACGATGACTCGAACAAGAAGGACGACGCGAAGGGCGACGCGCGGGCTTCGCAGGACTCCGCGCCACAATCCTCGAACGAGGAGATAGCGCTGAAGAAGGTGGATATCGCCGCGGCTGCGACAGAACGCGCAAACCGCACGAAGTTCTTCGAGCTCGTCATCCCGATGGTGCCGTTCATATCGCACCGCAACGCACGAGACCTGCTGCTGAGCCAGTTGAAGAAGCGCGGCATCCACGAGGATACGCTGGCCAAGCCTCTGCTCGGCCTCGTCGCTCGGCACGCGACCGACATGCGCTTGCTCACCAACATCTGCAACGAGTTCATCGTCTTCGCCGAGCGGCTCTTGTGGGTCGACAAGCCCGCGCCCGGCCTCACCGAAGACCATCTGTTCGCGCTCGTCTCCTTCAAAAACTTCCACCTCGCAGACTTCGAGGCCATCCCGGCCCGCGGCAGCACCCTCGACGAGGTAGAGCGGTTTCGTCTCGACCTTGTCCGAGCGAGCATCAAAGCCTTGCAGGAAGAGAAGCGCCGCCTCACAGCCAAGGACGCCCAATACCGAACCCGTGAGGCGACTGCTGCGACTCTTGGAAGCCGGCTCGTGTCGCTCGGAGATGCCCTCAAGCAAACGCACGCCCGGCACCAGACAGGACTAGTGTTCGTCACCGGAGACCAGCCCTACACGAAGGATAAGGTTGGCGGCTGCGAGTTTTGGGAGGACGTCGCTCATCACCGGACACTGACTATCCGCGCCCAAAAGCCCGGCAACCAACCAATCACACTCTTGATCCTCGGCGCGCCGGAACTAGAGATCCAGTTCGCCGACGGAGTCGCTGCCGACAGGTGGGCCGCGGCGGACGAGCACCGAAGAAAGGAACGGATAGCGGAGATCGACGAGCTCATCCCGTACCTACGGGGAGCCGATTTCAAGGACCTCATCGACGAGGGCCGGTTCACACTAAAACGACCCGGCTTTAGGCAGCCCTCCACGTTTCTTGCCTTCGTCGAGGAAACCCTGGTGTCGGACCTCGCACGTGACCTTGTCCGGTTTGGCTACATCGACCGCAACTTCGCCGAGTACGCGTCGGTCTTCTACGGCAACTTCATAGGTGTCGACGTCGCGAACTTCTACAACCGCAGTGTTCAACCGAACACGATGTACCTCGACTTCAAGTTCAGTGGGACAGCCGCAGTCAAGAACCTCCTCGCCGAAGTCTCACCCGACTTCACCAGCACCCTCAGCGCACTCAACCTCGACGTCGTCACCTACCTACTGAACGAGAACGACCCCCGCGCCGACGAAATCGTGGCCCACCTCACAACCGCCTTCAGCGACGAGGCACAGGAGTTCCTCGAGACGTACCTCAACGAAGTCGAATTGCCGCGGCACCTGCTCGTCGAGAAGCTTGCCCGCCACCCGTGGACGCGCCTGTTCAGCTATCTCGTCACACATCCCGGCCTCCCAGACGACGACACCCGCACAAAGCTCGTGGACGCCGCACTACACTCCGCTGCGGCCGTCAGCGACTTCCAGGTCGACGACGACGTTGCACAGTTCCTGATCTCCAACTACACCGAGATGTCCGCGTTCACGAAAGACCAGACAGAAGGCTGCGCCCGTGTCACCTTCGAGTTCGCTGAACGCGCCGGCCTTGTCGTCGGTGAACTCTCCGATATCGGTGAACCGCTGCGAGCGCGCATCGTCGCCGGGCACATGTACCGACTCACTGCGGACAACTTGCGCACCGCCTTGTCCAAAACTGGCAAGGTTCCGCTGAACGCTGTCCGCGCCCCGGAGGCCCCGCCGGCGGTGTGGGAGTACTGCCGCGACAACATCGACACTTACCTCCAAGCCGTGGACGAGGACGACGCCACGCAGCACGCCGTGGAGAGCAGCAGCGTGCTCGTGGAACTACTTGAATCACAGCACGAAACCTGGACGCCCGAGCAGTTGACGCGCCTTTTCAAGCTTTGTGCCACTACCAGCGCGGTGCCAGACCTGACGGAGCTACCCGACCACCTCTGGCAGCTCCTCGCGACAAGTCACCTCTTCGTGCCCACGATCGCGAACCTCTACACCTACGCGCAGACACACGACATCGACCAGCACCTCGCCGATTTCCTGACATCCGGGAAAGAGTCGGCAAGGGTCGTCGTAACGGACGAAGATGACACAGACACGGTCATTGAAGTCGCAGCGACAGTCCTCCGCGCCTCGTCCGTACTAGACGTCAAAAATCGAGTCGCGCTGGCCTCAACCTTTGGACTTCCTGTCGACGCGATCCCGCTGGCCTCAGTCACCCCCGAAGCGGACGGCTTCCTCGCAGCCGCCGTTGAGGCGGGGCTCTTCACGGAGACCGAGGACGTCTTCGACCACTTCCTCTCGGCTGGCTGGGACGCCGTCGAGGAGGCCGTCCGGAATTCGGCACGTTTCCGTGAACTCCTAACGCCAGCAAGGGTTGAACCGGTTGTTGAACAGTTGCTGGCCAGCAGAGGCACGCCCGACGAGGTCCTAACCTCCGTCCTGGACCGCCTTGGTGACTTCGTCCCCGACAGCCAGGAGGACCCCATGCGAGCCGCTGCGATGGCGTCCCTGAGGCATCGCCATCCGCTGTCGATAGCGGAGGTGCGCCGCGTCGCCACTGTGACATCAGACCCGGACCTCGTTGTTCCCCTCCTCGCACAGCTAAAGGGCTCAGCAACCGCGGACGTCATCGCGATTTTGGTCCTCCTCGGACATCCCTACTCGTTGCTCCAAGGTGGTCCCGGCGACGAATTCGAACTTCCGACCGGGGACGCTCACGCCACTGTCTTTGAGCGCCTGCACAAGGCGCGCAAGGTAAAGGTGTCGAAGAAGAGACGCCTATCGTCTACAAAGATTGTCAAGGTGCTCGTGTAGACGGGCGCGAAACCAAAATTGCCTGCAGGAGGTCACATTCGCATGTGCATCGCACTAGGTGGGCGACCCGTTCTTTCGATAGTCCCGTGGCGGCCGCGATGCGGTCGAGGAATCGTTATTCGCTGCCCCTGTGCGCGACGGCACCAGGACGCGACATCGCGGCCAGGACTGCCATTGGGCAGGTCACGGAGATTGCGCCGTCAGCGCACTTTCCCGTGGCTGAGCCCGCGTCTTAGTGGGCGAAAAGGACGCGATGTTGTCAGCTTCCGGCTAAGCCGCGCTGCAGTCCCGCACCACATGACCGTCGGGTCATCGACAGATGTGGGTCAAATCGGATGCGATCTTTCGATGATCGTGAAAGCGCCGATTGGGTGTGTGAGGGCACCGACCGAACCCGATCATCTTCCTCAGGATGCAAAGCTCAACGTGGGGTCGTTGGCGGAACTCCAACTGGGTTCGGCCGGGCCAACGGCTCGCGGCACCTCAGTCTGAGATCTTGCCGCAGCCGACCAGACTTTCGAGCGATGCATAAGCGATGCAAAAGACAACGCCCCGGTCTGAAAACCGGGGCTGACCTGCCACTACGTGTGGTGGGCGATACTGGGATCGAACCAATGGCCCCGTCCGCAATGAACAACAACCCGATATTGCACAACTCAGGGCTGAGCGAAGAAGCTCGTATTCTTAGGCCCAGGCCGATGTGGCTTAACGCGGCATGACGACGCGATGGCCGGACTGCTTGGCCGCCTCAGCCATACGCTCGTCGTATGTGACGAGCGCGCCGAGATCCTCGCCCAACTGGGAAGCCGTCGCCAAATGAATCGCGTCGAGAGATCGCACCTCATCTGGCCGCAGCGTCGCCGCATCATCGAGGATCCCGTTGCTGATACGGACGACATCGATCCGCTTCAGCACCTTACGCCCAGCTGCTACCGCCTTCTCCCCAGCGGGCAGCAACGCCCGCACCACCTCGGTGCGGGCCAATGCGCTGGAGACCAGCGGACGACGTCGACGCAAGTACTGCCGCAGCGCCGCAGACTCAGACTCCCGCACCACAAGCTTGATGATGGCAGACGAGTCTAGATACGTCGCAGCCATCAGCGCTCATCACGACGCAACCGCGCAAGAGCCTGCGAGGCGGACTCAACACCTGCCGGCACAACCAAGGGTTCGGGCAAATCGTCAAAGTCCTCGGTCGCGGGCTCGATCTCGCCGGCGGCATGCATCCGCTCCAGCGGACTCCCTTGTGGCGTGGGAGTCAGCAACGCCACAGGACGGCCACGATCAGTGATCTCGACCGTCTCCCCCTCTCCGACCAGGCGCAGTAACTCACTGGCTCGCTGACGTAGCTCACGCACACCAACCGATGTCATGTGCTATTTGTAGCACATAAAGCCGACGTGGCGCCACAGCCATCAAAATAAGCCCTGCGACGTAGTGGCACGTCGGTGGCACGGCTAAAAATCTGCCCGCCGGATCATGCGGCTGACCTGCGATGTTTGCGTGTGGGCGCAGCTGGGTTCGAACCAGCGACCCCTGGCTTGTAAGGCCAGTGCTCTACCACTGAGCTATACGCCCCTGTACTTGCCGGAACCAGCGCCGCTCCGGCAGCCAGTTCAGATTACCGCACCCGTTCCCGGTACGGCCGCACCAGGCCAGCGTATCCGGCACGCGGCGATCAGCCGGCATCCGGCAAGTACTCGAAACCGATCAGCCTGCGGCTACCTGTACTTGCCGCGACGCTTGCGCCGACCGCCCTTGCTCTGCGGCTGGCCGGACTCCGCCCCGTTGCGCTGCGAGTGCGCCACATCCGCATCCGGATGGTCGTCCTCCGCCGGCGGGCCCGCATGCCGTCCCAGCACGCGATCGATGGCGGTAGCGACCTCGCTGCTCAAGTCGCGCTCGTCACCAGACTGATCGTGCTGGCTCAGCGAACCGACGGACAGGCCACGGTCGGTCGTGCTCTCCACGGCGAGAAACTCCGCGGTCGCCGACGACTCACACGAGCGGCACACCGTCTCCCCGAGACGTCGAACCAGGTTGGTGCCGTCGCATGTCGGGCAATGGTCCACCTCGGCCGTCCAGCCGCTGCTCTGCTGGCAGTCAGGGCAGACGAGAACCTGGGCATCGGATCGCACGGCCCGTACCCACAGGCGCGATCCACGAGCGGGATCGGATTCCCGGGTCCCACAGCGGTAGCAAGGCATGGCATCCTTCCTCGTCAGCGGCTGGTGATGGCGAGGCCATCCAACGCGCGCCGGTAGTCGTCGACGTCACGCGCGTTCGGAATGGCGTTGACCACACTCCACCGCACGATCCCCTTGGCATCGATGAGGAAGCTTCCGCGACGCGCGCAGCCCCGTTCCTCATCGAAGACACCGTATGACGAAGCAACGACACCGTGCGGCCAAAAATCCGACAGCAGCGGAAACTCCAACTTCTCGGACTCCGCGAAGACACGTAACGCGAACATGCTGTCGCACGACATCGCGAGCACAACGGTTCCGTCCGGCAGCGAGGGAAGCATTTCATCTCGCAGCTCGGCGAGCTCACCAGTGCACACACGGGTGAAGGCAAACGGGAAGAAAACGATGACGACGGCATGACCACGGAGCGCCGACAGCCGCCACGTGCGACCGTGCTGGTCCGGCCGCTCGAAATCGGGTGCCGGTGTACCGATCAGTGTCATCGCCCTCGCGATACTACCCCTTGGGCGCGACGAGTTTCGTCCCCGACCATTCCTCGGTGACGGACACCGTGGTAGTCGTCGACAGGCCGGCAGTCAGGGCAGCGTCGGCGACGTCACTGGGATCCACGTAGCCGTCCCGGCCGACCTTGGGCGTGAGCAACCACACCACTCCCCCGGGAGCAAGCTCGGTGATCGCGTCGACGAGCGCGTCGGTGAGATCGCCGTCTTCGTCTCTCCACCACTGCAGGACAACGTCCGCCACTTCCCCGCTGCCCTGGTCGATGAGTTCACCGCCGGTCGCGTCCTCGATGTCGATCCGAAGATCGTCGTCGCAGTCCTCATCCCAGCCGAGCTCTTGAACCACCTGTCCAGGACGGAATCCCATCCTGCTAGCCGGCCCGTTGTCCTGGGCCGGCAGGCCCCCGGTCTGGCCCACCGATCGTCCTCCTCACATCATGTGCTCCGCCCCGTGCGGACCACGTCGTACGCACGTAGTCCACCCAAGGACGCCGAATTGTGCAAGTGCACGCGCCGAACTCATACTCTCGGCGATTTCCCTAAGCGTGGCACGTCAAGTACTCACATGGCTATCACCTGACTGTAAACCGACCCCGATAGTGACGAACGCCAGCGAAGCGAGCAGGATAGGAGAGAGGAAACAGTGACCCTGAACCTACCAATGCCGACATAACGACCATGTCGGCGCGGACCGACCGCGAAGGGATCGTCGTGGCTGCAGACCGCTCCCCGATCATCATCAACGGCCTTCCGAGCCAACTTCCAGACGTCGACGTCGAGGAGACGCAGGAGTGGCTGGAATCGCTGGACGCCGCGATCGAGCACGGCGGCCGGCACCGGGCTCGGTATCTCATGCTCCGGCTGCTCCAGCGGGCCACCGAGCGCCAGGTCGGTGTGCCGAGCCTGCGCAACACCGACTACATCAACACCATCCCGCCCGAGGCGGAGCCGGAGTTCCCCGGTGACGAGTACATCGAGCGACGGATACGCGCGTACATCCGCTGGAATGCCGCGATGATGGTCCAGCGCGCCCAGCGTCCGGACATCGGCGTGGGCGGGCACATCTCCACCTACGCGTCGTCGGCCAGCCTCTACGAGGTCGGATACAACCATTTCTTCCGGGGCAAGGACCATCCCGGCGGCGGTGACCACATCTTCTTCCAGGGTCACGCCTCCCCCGGCATGTACGCCCGCGCCTACATGGAAGGCAGGCTCGACGAGCAGCAACTCGACGGCTTCCGGCAGGAGCTCTCGCATGCCGGCGCGGGGGGCGGCCTGCCGTCGTACCCGCACCCGCGGCTGATGCCGGAGTTCTGGGAATTCCCCACCGTCTCCATGGGCCTCGGCCCCATCGGTGCGATCTTCCAGGCCCGGTTCAATCGCTACCTGCACAATCGCGGCATCAGCGACACCAGCCAGCAGCACGTGTGGGCCTTCCTGGGTGACGGCGAGATGGACGAACCCGAGACCGTCGGCGCGCTCGGCGTCGCTGCACGGGAGGAACTGGACAACCTCACCTTCGTCGTCAACTGCAACTTGCAACGCCTGGACGGCCCGGTACGTGGGAACGGAAAGATCATCCAGGAGCTGGAGGCGCTGTTCCGGGGTGCCGGGTGGAACGTCATCAAGGTGATCTGGGGCCGCGAGTGGGATCCCCTGCTCGCAGCCGACACCGAGGGCGCCCTCGTCAACCTGATGAACACGACGCCGGATGGCGACTATCAGACGTACAAGGCGGAGTCCGGCGCCTACGTTCGCGAGCACTTCTTCGGCCGCGATCCGCGCACCGCGAAGATGGTCGAGGGCCTCAGTGACGAAGAGATCTGGGGACTCAAACGCGGCGGGCACGATTATCAGAAGCTGTACGCTGCCTACCGGGCCGCGATGGAGCACACCGGCCAGCCAACCGTCATCCTGGCCAAGACCATCAAGGGATGGACGCTGGGCTCGCACTTCGAGTCCCGCAACGCCACTCACCAGATGAAGAAGCTGACCGGCGACGATCTCAAATCGTTCCGTGACCGCCTCTACATGGACATCCCGGATTCCTCCCTGGAGGACGTCTACCACCCGCCCTACTTCCACCCGGGCACGAACTCCGACGAGTACGCCTACATGATGGATCGCCGCTCCAAGCTCGGCGGTTTCCTGCCCGAGCGGCGGGTCAAGAACCGGCCGCTGGTGCTTCCGGGCGACAAGGTGTACGAGGTCACCCAGCGGGGCTCGGGCAAGCAGCCCGTCGCCACGACGATGGCGTTCGTCCGGCTGCTCAAGGATCTGCTGAAGGATCCCGAGATCGGCCACCGGATCGTGCCGATCATCCCGGACGAGGCCCGTACGTTCGGTATGGACTCGCTCTTTCCGACACTGAAGATCTACTCGCCGCACGGGCAGAACTACACGTCGGTGGATCGCGAGCTGTTCCTCTCCTACAAGGAGGCCTCCGACGGCCAGATCCTGCACGAGGGAATCAACGAGGCGGGCTCCGTCGCGTCGTGGACCGCCGCCGGGACGTCGTACGCCACGCATGGCGAACCGATGATTCCCGTCTACATCTTCTACTCGATGTTCGGTTTCCAGCGCACCGGCGACGGCCTGTGGGCAGCGGGCGACCAGATGGCCCGTGGCTTCATGCTCGGGGCGACCGCCGGACGGACCACGCTCAACGGCGAGGGGCTACAGCACGAGGACGGGCACTCGGTGCTGCTGGCCTCCACCAATCCGGCGGTCGTGCACTACGACCCGGCGTGGGCGTTCGAGATCGGTCACATCGTCCGCGACGGTCTGCGCCGGATGTACGGCGACGATCCGGAAAACATCTTCTACTACCTCACCGTCTACAACGAGCCGTACCTGCAGCCACCGGAGCCGGAGGACCTGGACGTCGACGGCCTGCTCAAGGGGATGTACCTGTACAAGCCGATGGAGGTCGCACCGGGAGATCGGGTCCCGCATGCCCAGATCCTCGCCTCCGGCGTCGCGGTCAATTGGGCACTCGAGGCCCAGCAGCTCCTCGCCGACGAGTGGGAGATCGCCGCCGACGTATGGTCAGTCACGTCCTGGAACGAGCTACGCCGGGAAGCCGTCGAGTGCGACGAGTGGAATCTCATGCACCCGGACCAGCAGCCCCGCACGCCCTACGTCACGCAACGGCTCAACGAGACGCCCGGTCCCGTCGTCGGTGTCAGCGACTACATGCGCGCCGTGCAGGACCAGATCGCCCCGTACGTCCCGCGCGACTGGGCGTCGCTGGGAACCGACGGGTTCGGCCTGTCCGACACGCGCGGGGCGCTGCGGCGGCACTTCAAGATCGACGCCCAGTCGATCGTCGTGAACGTGCTCACCCTGCTGGCACGGCGTGGCGAGATCTCCTGGGACGTCGTGGCGAAGGCACACGAGAAGTACAAGCTCGATGACGTCACCGCCACTACGGCCGTGGAGGCTGGCGGAGAGTCTTAGGCCGGCGGCGCCCGTTCCCGACGAACATCGGCCTCAAGGAACCGACAAGAAACCGACATTGTCGAGGCCATCACCACGACAATGTCGGTTCCTGCAGCCGTCACAGGCGGCGCCGCGCCCCGCCCGGCACCGAGCTCACTGGGTGGGTGGGCCAGCGTGGACGTCGGCGTGCATTTCCCACGCGATGATCTCGGCGTCCCGTGTCGCCGAGATCCGGCGCCCACCTTCGTCCGTGATTCGCACGGCGTCGCCCTCGCCGAGCTCGCCAATCTCTTCGACGTGCACCGATCCGCGGGTGACGTAGACGTGCACGTACGGGGCACCGGGGAGCACCACGCTGTCCGGCCGGCCGACGCTCGCGGACTGTCCGGGCTGTCTCGCGCTGCCGGGACTCGCCTCGCCGTCTCCCCGGCCCTCGCTGCCGGGCAGCGTCTGGCCGTGGCGCCCCGCGTGCACCCCGACACGAGCGACGTGCATCGCCGCGGCAGACTGTCCGAGCCCGATCGCGGCGGCTCCGAAGTGGCGCCGCATGCCACTCGCGACGGTAACCAGCCCGCCCGCCGTCAGTTCCGGTGTGACGTCACACTGCGCATATGACGGCTCCCTGCCCCACTCGTCCGGGGGAACCCACATCTGGACGAAACGCAGCGGGGACTCCTTGCCTTGCACGTCCCCGGCCGAGCCGGTGTCGTTGAATTCCGAATGCCGCACTCCCCGCCCCGCACTGAGCCGTTGCGCCAGGCCCGGGTAGACCACGCCCCCAGCACCGGTGGAATCTCGATGGACGAGCGCGCCGTCGAGCACCCACGTCACGATCTCCACGTCCCGGTGCGGATGCGTCCCGTACCCCGCGCCCGGCTGCAGGAGATCGTCGTTGTTCATTACCAGCAAGCCGAACCCGATGTTCTCGGGGTCGTAGTGCTGGCCGAACGAGAACGAGTGCCGTGAGGTCACGCCCGGCTCGGTGCTCACGAACCGGTTCGCGCCGCGCATGATCGCATAGTCAGCCACGGTGACAGTCTCCCCGACCCCGCCCGGGCCTCGCCGCCCAGCTCGCCGGGACGCCCGCTGGCCGGGATGCCTGCTACAGGCCGGTTCGTGCCCCGCTCGCCTCGAGACAGTCCTTCCAGGCGGACAGACGCATCTTGGTCGGCCCGAGCAGCAGCATGGCGCCGGTCGCGAGGACCCCGCCGACGAACGCCGGCAACCACCCGGCAGCCAGCACACTGGCGACGATCCCGACGACGGCGGGAACCTCGGTCACGACCATGACCAGGATCCCGAGCGATCGCAACGTCCGCGCCGACGCGAGCGGCTCGGCACGCCCGCCGGGTTCCATCGGAGCGAGCCGCCGGCGGGGAATGAGCCATGCCGTGGCGGCAAGCGCACAGCCCACCACGGCGGTGACGACCGCACCCCAGGGCGCGCCAGGTTCGGTGTACATCAGGAGCACGATCATGCTCATCAGCACCGCACTCGTGGCCAACACCAGGAGTATCCAGCGAAGCTCGGCCCCGAGCGCGTCGAGGGTCGGTTCGTCGGCACGCCGTCCCGGAGGCACCGAGGTGGACATGGAGTGCCAGCCTAGCGTCCACGCCGCGCTGTTCCTACCCCTTCACCGGAGCTCCATAGATCCATTCGTCCCGCGTACGGCGGCATTTCCGGCATTACGCAGGAATATTCCATATCGGTGAGAACGTGCCGGCACGCGCGGTGCGAGCGCGGGTTACCGGCAGCGATCAGCTGCCACGTACGCTGCCGAACATGTCTCCACGTCGCGACACGAAGCGCCACGAACGGACGGTCCGCATCCTCGAACGGGCGACGGGGAAGCTGGCGACGGCGGCCATCACCCGCATGGAAGACGAGCTTCCCTGGTACCGGGGCATGCCACCCGAGCAGCGCTCGTGGGTCGGTCTGGTGATCCAGGCGGGAATCGCCGCCTTCGTGGACTGGTACCGCAACCCGGAGCCGTCACGGCCCACCCCTACCGCCGACGTCTTCGGTACCGCTCCGCGCGACCTCATCCGCTCGATCAGCCTGCAGCAGGCGGTCGAAATCGTGCGGCTCACTATCGAGGTGGTGGAGGACAACGTGGCGCACGAGGTCGGTGAGGACGACGCGCCCGCCGTCCTGGAGGGTGTCCTGCGATACTCCCGCGAGGTGGCGTTCTCGGCGGCACACGTGTACGCACGGTACGCGGAAGCCCGAGGCTCATGGGACGCGCGGCTCGAGGCCACCGTCATCGACTCCCTCCTTCGAGGCGAGGTGGACGAGGGTGTCCGCTCCCGGGCGTCCGCACTGGGCTGGACGGCGCAGAGTGGTGTCACGGTGGCGATCGGAAGGCCGCCTGCCGATATCGACAACACCGTCGATGACATCCGGCGTAGCGCCCGCAAGGCCGGCTACGACGTCCTGACCGGGGTGCAGGGTGATCGGCTCGTCGCCGTCCTCGGCCACGTCGAGGACCCGGTTAAGGCCGCGAGCTGTCTGGTGTCGCACTTCGGAACCGGCCCGGTCGTGGTGGGACCTCTGGTTCCCGATCTCGTATCCGCCGACGTCTCGGCGCGTGCCGCGGTGTCCGCGCTGCTCGCGGCCCGGGGCTGGCCCGACGCGCCGCGGCCCGCGCCCGCTTCCGCGCTGTTGCCCGAGCGCGCCCTGGCCGGAGACCAGCACGCGGCCCAGGAACTGGTGAACGAGGTGTACGTGCCCGTGGCCGAGGCCGGTCCGGTGATCCTGGAGACCCTGGCGGCCTACCTCGAGTCGGGCGCGTCGGTCGAGGCGGCGGCGCGCCTGCTGTTCGTGCATCCGAACACGGTCCGGTATCGCCTGCGCCGGGTCACCGACGTGGCCGGCCTGACTCCGACAGAGCCGCGCGACGCCTTCACCCTGCGGCTCGCGCTCACGCTCGGCCGGCTCGATTCTCCGCAGGTTGACTGACGATCATGCGCGCTAGCATCATGTAACGCACCTCACGATCCTTCTTCACCACACTTTCACTATCCCTTTGTGGGAATCGTCCAAAGTTCATTGGACGACCTTGTTACGCGGGCCGCCCCCTCTACGTCCCGGTAACCAGCAGGGTTGTAAGTGTGTTGGTCATCGTCGCGCCCGGCCAGGGTTCCCAGGCTCCCGGCTTTCTCACGCCGTGGCTGGAAGAGCCGTCGTTTGCGAACCGGATCGAGTGGCTCTCGGCCGTCGCCGGGCTCGATCTGGCGCACTACGGCACCGAGGCCGACGCCGACACGATCCGGGACACGGCGATCGCCCAGCCGTTGCTCGTCGCGGCGGGCCTGGTTGCCGCCATCGAGCTGTTTCCCCATCCCGCTGACGCGTTCGCCACGGTCGGCGCCGTTGCCGGGCACAGCGTCGGCGAGATCACGGCAGCCGCCGGTGCTCGCGTCATCACCGCAGAGCAGGCGATGGTGTTCGTCCGCGAGCGAGGCCGGGCCATGGCTGACGCGGCGGCCACGACACCTACCGGCATGACGGCGGTCCTCGGCGGCGACGTCGACGACGTGGTCCAGGTCCTCGAGAGTCGCGGGCTCACTCCCGCGAATATCAACGGGGCCGGGCAGGTTGTCGCTGCCGGGACCACCGACCAGCTAGCCGCGTTGGCCGAGAACCCACCCGAGGGTGCACGGCTGCGGCCGCTGTCCGTGGCCGGGGCCTTCCACACGGAACACATGGAACCGGGGGTCGATAAGCTGCGCGCCTATGCCAGCGCCATCAGCACCCGCGAGCCGCGGACCCTCGTCATTTCCAACCGGGACGGCTTGGTCGTTCATGACGGCCGCGAGGTGCTCAACCGGATCGTCGAGCAGATATCGCGCCCGGTGCGCTGGGACCTGTGCCAGTCGACCATGGCCGATCTCGGTGTCACCGGGGTCCTCGAAATGCCACCGGCCGGAACTCTCACCGGCCTCGCCCGCCGCGCGCTTCCCGACGTCGAAACGTTCGCGCTCAAGACTCCCGACCAGCTCGACGACGCCCGGCAGTTCGTAGAGCGGCACGGCACGCCGAGCCCCATGTCCGCCAGCCCCACCTGGCGTCTGGTGGTGGCCCCCATGAAGGGCACCTTCGCCACGGCAGCGGTAGACGTCGGGGCCGAACTCGCGCCCGGCGAGGCGGTCGGCACGGTCACGTCCCGTCGTGATTCGCAGGAGATTCGTGCCACACACGGCGGCACCGTGCTGGAATGGCTGGTAGAAGACGGAGATCCGGTGGCGCCCGGGCAGCCGCTGGTCCGGTTGCATCCCGAGGCGGTGACAGCATGACTGGTTCGATCACGGGTCCAACAACCCTCCGGCCGAGTCGGATTCTTGGCCTGGGCGGGTACCGCCCCAGCCGGGTCATCACCAACGACGAGATCATTCAGAACATCGATTCATCCGACGAGTGGATCCGCACCCGCTCCGGGATCGAGCGCAGGCGCTGGGCCACCGACGAGGAGACCGTCGTGGCGATGAGCGTCTCCGCAGCCGGCAAGGCGCTCGCCGACGCCGGCATCCGGCCCGAACAGGTGGACTGCGTGATCGTCTCTACGGTGACCCACCTCTACCAGACCCCGGCGGCCGCGGTGGAGATCGCGCACAAACTCGGCACGGGCCATGCGGCCGCGTTCGACATCTCCGCGGCATGCGCCGGCTTCTGCTACGGCCTCTCGCTCGCCTCGGACATGGTGCGTGGCGGCACGGCCCGGCACGTCGTGGTCATCGGCGTCGAGCGGCTGTCCGACCTCACCGACCCGTACGACCGTTCGACGGCGTTCCTCTTCGCCGACGGTGCGGGAGCGGTCGTCGTCGGCCCGGCCGACAGCGAGGACGAGCAGGGCATCGGCCCCGTCGTCTGGGGCTCGGAGGGCGAGCACCAGACGCTCATCACGCAGCGTGAGGAGTGGCGCGACGCCATGTTCGGTCCCGACGGCCCGCGGATGCCGCATCTGATCATGGAAGGAAACCCGGTCTTCCGCTGGGCCTCGTACGAGATGGCGAAGGTGGCCCGGCAGGCACTCGACGCGGCCGGCGTGAGTGTCGAAGAACTCGACGTCTTCGCTCCCCATCAGGCGAACATGCGTATCACGGACGCCATGGCCAACGCGCTGATGCTCCCGGACCGGGTCGCGATCGCCCGCGACATCGCCCAGCAGGGCAACACGTCGGCGGCATCGATCCCGCTCGCTCTCGAACGCATGCTGGAGACCGGCGACGCCACCAGCGGCGATCTGGCGCTCGTGATCGGCTTCGGCGCCGGTCTCGTCTACGCAGCCCAGGTGATCCGCATGCCATGATGTCCCGCGTACTCTGACCAACGGCCGTGTCGCCCGACGGTGTGCGCCCGGCACTCGAACAACATGTCAACCGCAGAGGAGAACCGGAACCGATGGCTAGTACAGAAGAGATCCGCAGCGGCCTTGCCGAGATCGTCAACGAGATCACCGGCGTGCCTGCCGACGACGTCCAGATGGAGAAGTCGTTCACTGACGATCTCGACATCGACTCGCTGTCCATGATCGAAGTGGTTGTCGCCGCCGAGGAGAAGTTCGGGGTGAAGATCCCCGAGGACGAGGTCCAGAACCTCGCCACCGTCAGCGACGCCGTGTCCTACATCGAGAAAGCGGGGTCCTGATACTCATGACACGTTCCCAGGCACCTGTCGTCGTCACCGGGCTCGGCGCGAGTACGCCTGTCGGGGGCGATGTCGCGTCGACCTGGGAAGCTCTGCTCGCCGGGCAGAACGGCGTGCGGCCTCTGACCGAGGAGTGGGTGGCGGACATGCCGGTGCGTTTCGGCGCGCCGGCAGCCGTCGACCCCGCCGGGGCCCTCCCCCGCGTCCAGGCTCGCCGCCTCGACCGCTCGGCCCAGTTCGCGGTGGTCGCCGGACGCGAGGCATGGACGGATGCCGGATTCGAGGGTAAGGCCGGCGACGCCGGGATCGATCCGGATCGTCTCGGCGTCGTGTGTGCCTCCGGTATCGGCGGGTTGCACACCCTGCTGTCCAACTACGATCTGCTGCGTGACGTCGGTCCGGGCAAGGTCTCGCCGCTCGCGATCCCGATGCTCATGCCGAACAGCTCGGCCGCGAATGTCGGCCTCGAGTTCGACGCGCGCGCCGGTGTCCACGCCCCCGTGAGCGCGTGCTCGTCGGGCGCCGAGGCGATCGCTCACGGTTCGGACATGATCCGCTCCGGCCGCGCCGACGTCGTCGTCGCTGGCGGGATCGAAGCCGTCATCCATCCGCTGCCGATCGCGGCATTCGCGAAGATGATGGCGCTGTCGAAGCGCAACGACGAGCCCGAGCGGGCCAGCCGGCCCTTCGACCGCGACCGCGATGGATTCGTGCTGGGCGAGGGAGGAGCGCTCCTCGTTCTCGAATCTGCCGAGCACGCGCACGCCCGGGGCGCGCGCATATACGCGGAGCTCGCCGGCGTGGGAATGAGCGCCGACGCCCATCACATCGCGCAACCCGAACCGGACGGCACCGGCGTGGTGTCCGCGATCCGCAAGGCACTGGAGAGCGCCGGGCTCGACCCGACTGAGATCGGGCACATCAACTGCCACGCGACCTCGACACCGGTAGGCGACGCCGCCGAGTCCGTGGCGCTGCGCAAGGTCTTCGGGGAAGCCATCTCCAACGTTCCCGTCACGGCGCCGAAGTCGATGGTCGGCCACCTGCTCGGTGGCACCGGGGCGGTCGAGGCGCTCGTGACCATCCTGTCCATGCATCACCGGCTCGCGCCGCCCACGATCAACATCGACAATCTCGACGAGGAGATCCAGCTCGACGTCATCCGCGGAGAGCCACGCAAGCTGGACGGCGGACCGGACGCTGCGATGAGCAACTCGTTCGGCTTCGGGGGGCACAACGTCGTCCTCGCCTTCGACAGGCCCTGACGACTATCGCCATGCTCGCTGCCCTTCACGCCTAGAAGACCGTGATGAGCACCGCCGTCACCACCGGGCCATCGCCGAGGCGCTGGGGCAGCGCGGCAAGCACGGCCAGCACGGCAACATCCCCGTGTAATCATCCCCGTGCAGCCCACGGAGCGGCCGCACAAGCACGTGGCCCGGCTTCTACCCAGTTTCTGGGGAGCCGGGCCACACAAGTGGTGAGGCCGCTGTGTCCCGGATCACCGGGCCGGGGAAATCACCGGTGCCGGAGCGGCCACGCTTAAGGGGGCGTTATCTGGCTGTGACCATACACGTCATAGCGATATCTGTGAAGACCTTGACAGCAAATTTTTCGACCAGCCCTACACGACCTGGTGAAGCCATCGGACCGGGGCTCCGTCGCCGGCGTACCGGAATGGCTCAAGCTCGTCGTCCCATGGTTGGCCGACGAGCCGGCACATCTCGGCTTCGAGGTCGATCTCACCGGCCGCTGCCTTGACAACCGCTGATTTGATCCGATCTTCCGGGATCATGATGTCGCCATGTACGCCCATCATCGCATGGAAGATGCCGAGATTCGGCGTGTAGGCATAACGAGCGCCCTCGTTGCCCGGGCTGGGCTCTTCCGTGACCTCGAACCGGAGATGCAGCCATCCCCGCAGTGCCGACGCGATACGCGCGCCGGTACCCGCCTGGCCCTGCCAGGACAGCTCGGCCCGATACGCCCGCGGCTGGGCAGGCTGAGGTGTCCAATCGAGGCTCACGCGCACACCAAGAACGCCGGCGACTGCCCATTCGACATGCGGGCACAACGCCGACGTAGCGGCGTGGACGTACAAGACGCCACGTGTTGTCACCGGATCCTCCTGTTGGTCGAGGGACGCCTTCCCCTGCGGCCTCGTTCCACTATCGAAGGATCGGTGAACCAGTCCCATTGTGCACCACACTGCGACGCTGTGCCATGCACGTGGCTCATCGAACACGAGGTGAACGCGATACGACCACCACCGATACCATCTGAAATGCGGCAACTCAGGACGAAACGACGCCGCACCACCCACCCCCGTCGTCGTCGAAATGTCGATAGGATGCGCCGCGCGAAAGGTGTCGTGGGCGCGGCACACCGGAAACTCGAGGAGATCTTTGTGACAACGGACAACCCGTTCTTCACCCCGAGCGAGCTGCCATACCAGCTACCGGATTTCGAACGGATCGACGCGGCGCATTATCGGCCGGCATTCGAGCAGGGTATGGCCGATCAGCGGGCCGAGATCCGGGCCATCACGGCGAATCCAGAACCGCCAACATTCGAGAACACGATCGTTGCTCTCGAACGCAGCGGACAGCTACTCGAACGGGTGTCGTTGGCCTTTTTCAACCAGACCGCGGCCGACGCAGACGAGACTGTGCAAGAGATCGAGGCCGAGATCTCCCCGAAGCTTTCCGCACACCACGACGCGATCATGCTCGATCCGGATCTCTTCGCGCGCATCAAAGCCGTGCACGACGCCGGAGAGGAACTCGATCCGGAATCTCAGCGGCTCCTCGAACGCACCCATCTGGAATTCACCCGTGCCGGGGCCGGCCTCGAACCGGGCCAGCAGGCCCGGCTGAAAGAGATCAACGAAGAGCTCTCCTCGCTATCCACGACGTTCCAGCAGAAACTGATGGCAGACACGAACGAATCCGCCGTCGTCGTCGACGATGTCGAGCAGCTCGACGGCCTGTCCGGGGACGCCATCGCCGCTGCAGCGCAGACAGCCCGGGAACGTGGGCACGACGGCGCGTATGTCATCACCCTCAACCTGCCGACCGCGCAGCCCGCACTGCACTCACTCACCAGCCGGGAGCTGCGCGAACGCATCCACACCGCCTCCATCAGCCGCGGCAACAAGGGTGACGAGCACGACACCACCGGGATCGTCGCCCGCATGGCACGGCTGCGTGCCGAACGTGCCGCGCTACTCGGCTATTCGAGCCACGCGTGCTACGCCCTGGAAGACAGCACGGCCGGGTCGCCCGCCGCAGTGTACGAGCTGCTGTCCGAACTCATCCCGGCGGCGATTGCCAATGCCCACGCCGAGGCGGCAGAACTGCAGAAGGCGCTCGACGCCGACACACCCACCGGGAAATCCGTCGAACTACGCGCCTGGGATTGGTCCTTCTACTCCGAACGGGTGCGCCGCAGCACCTACGACGTCGACGAGGCCGAGCTGCGGCCCTACTTCGAGCTGGAGCGCGTGCTCCACGACGGCGTGTTCCACGCCGCGCACCGCCTGTACGGGATCGACATCGTCGAACGTACCGACCTCGTCGGCTACCACCCCGACGTCCGCGTCTTCGAGGTCTTCGACGCCGACGGCACACCACTGGGCCTCTTCCTCGGTGATTTCTACACTCGCGCCTCCAAGCGCGGGGGCGCCTGGATGGACCTTCTGGTCAAGCAGTCGTCGCTGATGGGCACCAAGCCCGTCGTCGTCAACAATCTCAACATCACCAAGGTTCCCGACGGCGAGCCGACGCTGCTGGCCTTCCACGAAGTCAAGACGCTGTTCCACGAGTTCGGCCATGCGCTGCACGGCTTGTTCTCCGAGGTGCGGTATCCAACGTTCTCCGCTCCCGAGGTCCGGCGCGATTTCGTCGAGTTCCCTTCACAGGTCAACGAGATGTGGGCGACCTGGCCCGACGTCCTGGCCAACTACGCCCGGCACCATCAAACAGGGGAGCCGTTGCCGCAGGAAACGGTCCAGCGGATCGTCGACTCCCAGATCTGGGATCAGGGCTTCAAGACCACCGAGTACCTCGCCGCGTCGTTGCTGGACCTGGCCTGGCACGAGATCAGCCCGGACACGGAGATCGGTGACGTCCTCACCTTCGAGGCGGCAGCCCTGGAGCGGGCCGGGGTGGCGCTCGAGGCCATCCCGCCGCGATACCGCACGTCGTACTTCGCCCACATCTTCGCTGGTGGCTACAGCGCCGGGTACTACTCGTACATCTGGAGCGAGGTACTCGACGCCGACACCGTCGAGTGGTTCAGGGAGAACGGCGGGTTGACGCGGGAGAACGGTGATCACTTCCGCCGTACCCTGCTCGCGCGGGGCGGCAGCACGGAGGAGATGGCGGCCTACCGCGAGTTCCGCGGACGCGATCCGCGGATCGAGCCACTGCTGCAACGCCGCGGGCTCGACCGAACCTGACCGCACCCCCGATCCCCGGTCCCGCACACCGCTCCCCGTCTCCTCGCCGGTACGTGCCATAGGGTCGGCGTGTGGAGAGTTTACGTTCGATCGATACCTGGCCAGTTGAGAATGCGGCTGCCACGGTGGTGTCCGGCGACGGGCAGGTCGCGGGCTCGCACGGCGATATCGGGCGCGTCTTCCCGCTCGCGTCCGTCACCAAGCTGATCACCGCCTATGCCGCCCTGATCGCCGTCGAGGAGGGTGTGGCCGAACTCGACGATCCGGCCGGACCTCCGGGCTCGACGATCCGCCACCTGCTGGCGCATGCGTCGGGGCTGAACCTCAACGAGCACACCACCATTGCCGACGTCGGCAGCCGTCGCATCTACTCCAGTGCCGGTTTCGAACAGCTCGCCGACGAGCTGGCCAAGCGATCCGGAATCGCCTTCGACAGCTACGTGCGCGAGGCCGTGCTCGCGCCCCTCGGCATGTCGTCGACGACCTTCGAAGGCTCTCCCGGGCACGGCGCGTCGTCGTCAGCCGGCGATCTGATCCGGTTCGCGGCGGAGCTCCAGCGCCCGACACTGATCCATCCGGCCACGATGGACACGGCCACCCAGGTCGCGTTCCCCGGACTTGCGGGGGTGCTGCCGGGCTTCGGCCGGCAGGAGCCGAACGACTGGGGGCTGGGATTCGAGATCCGCGACGGCAAGGAACCGCACTGGACCGGATCGTCGAATTCGCCGCGAACGTTCGGGCACTTCGGCCAATCCGGCACGTTCCTGTGGGTCGATCCGGACGCCGACGCCGCCTGCGTCGTCCTGACGGATCGTGACTTCGGCGAGTGGGCGGCCGAAGTCTGGCCGCCGCTCTCCGACGCCGTGCTGGCCGAGCTCGCCGGCCGGAACTGACAGTCGCCGGGTCCGGAGCCCGCCACGGAATCCGCCGGCGGCGAGATTTACACGTTGACTCTCACGTCACCGGAGTGAATCATCACGTCGCCGAACATGACGTCGCGCGTCATCGAGCGGGCCAGAAACTCGTGCGGGAACCCGAGATCGACGGCGCTGACCCGCTCCAGGCTGGCCACCTGGTCGTCGTCGAACTCCACGTCCAGCGCGCCCAGGTTGTCCTCCAGCTGGGTGAGCGTGCGTGCCCCGATGATCGGCGAGGTGACGGCGGGGTTGCGCATGATCCACGCCAGTGCCACCTGGGCGGGCGTGCGACCCATCCCGGCCGCGATGTCGCGTACCACGTCGGCAATGGCCACGCCGCGTTCGGACAGCGCCGTGTTGGCGGCGGCGACGTGCTTGCGGGTTCCCTCGTCGCTGGACGGATCACCACCGGCGTCAACGTCGACGCGGGTGTACTTGCCGGTCAGCACACCGTGCGCCAGCGGTGACCAGGGAATCACACCCAGCCCCATCTCCGCCGCCATCGGGATCAAGTCCCGTTCGACGGTCCGCTCGATCAGGCTGTACTCGATCTGCAGCGCGATCAGCGGGGACCACCCGCGCAGGTCGGCGATCGCCTGCATGCGCGCCACCTGCCACGCCGGCGCGTCGGAGATGCCGACGTAGAGCACCTTGCCCATCCGGACCAGGTCGTCCATGGCCCGCAGGATCTCCTCGACCGGTGTCGTGCCATCCCACGCGTGCAGGTACAGCAGGTCGATGTAGTCCGTGCCGAGCCTGCGCAGGCTGTCCTCGACGGAACGGACCATGCTCTTGCGGTGGTTGCCACCGGAGTTCGGATCCCCGTTCCGCATGGCCAGGGTGTACTTGGTGGCGAGCACCAGGCGCTCACGCCTACCGGCGACGAACTCGCCCAGCAGCTGCTCCGACGTGCCGTCGGTGTACTTGTTGGCCGTGTCGACGAAGTTTCCTCCCCGGTCCACGTAGGTGTCGAACATTCGCCGGGACTCGTCCTTGTCGGCGCCCCACCCCCAGTCGGTTCCAAAGGTCATCGTCCCCAGCGACATCGGCGAGACACGCAGGCCGGAGCGGCCCAGCAGCCGGTAGGTGTCGAGGGAAACGGATCCAGCCACGATTGGCCTCCTGCTCGTTGACAGCATCGATGGTCTACGGGTGTGCAGCGGCGGCACGGCGGCCGCTGCCGCCCGCACAGGTCAAGAGTCGCCGCTCGGCGGGTCCGCGGGAAGGGAGGGTTTCTCCTGGGAACGTCTATCCCAGGCAGTCACCGCCGTAGAATCGAGCGTGATGAGCACCACCGCCGACATTTCCCACGAGCTGGCGGATTTCCTGCGAACCCGGCGGAAACGGCTGGCGCCCGACGACGTCGAGCTACGCACGGGCGGCCGCACGCGGCGCACTCCGGGCCTGCGCCGCGAGGAGGTCGCCGAGCTGGCGGGCGTCAGCGTGGACTACGTGATCCGCCTCGAGCAGGCGCGCGGGTTGCGCCCCTCTCCTGGCGTACTGGAGGCCCTGGCCA
Organism: Phytoactinopolyspora halophila; assembly: GCF_003287285.1. Lineage (GTDB taxonomy): Bacteria > Actinomycetota > Actinomycetes > Jiangellales > Jiangellaceae > Phytoactinopolyspora_A > Phytoactinopolyspora_A halophila. Next base: position 64,349 of record NZ_QMIG01000005.1, on the reverse strand, counting down.
ACGCCTTGCGGCTCACCGATGACGAACGGGCCTACCTGTTCGACCTGGCGCGGCAGCGCCCCACCGGACGCCGCCGCGCGGCACGGCCGGATCCGGGACCGCTGGGTCAGCTGGTTCACGATCTCGAGCCGTTGCCGGCCATGCTGCTCAACCATCGCCTGGACATCATCACCTGGAACGACGCGATGTCCCGGCTCGTGATGGTCGACCTCGACTCGCTTCCCGCCGAACATCGCAACGTGATGTGGCTCTGCGTCCTCCAGCTCCCGCACCGCGATTTCTACCTCGAGCGCGAACAGGTGATCCGGCAGGGCATCGCCGACCTGCGTGCTGCCTGGGCGTCCCGCACCGATGACCCGGAGATGGCCACCCTGATCGACGAGTTGACTTCGCAGAGCGCCGAGTTTGCCCGGTTGTGGGACGAGCACGACGTCCGGGTGAACGGTCGGGGACGCAAGCGCTTGCGGCATCCGGAAGCCGGCCGGATCGACATCGACTTCGACGCGCTCACCCCGCTCGACGACCGCGACCAGCGCCTCGTCGTCTACCGGGCAGCCGACGACGCGTCCCAGACGGCGCTAGACACGATCCGCGGATCCACCGCTCAGACGCCATAGCCGGGTCGGCGCGGCCAGCCGGACGGCGCTGCCAGATGCTGTCGCGGCGTGCTGGCCCAGGATTGTCGGGACCGTGCCGTACCAGGAGTTCTCGGGCCGTAACACGTCTGCAGCCATGTTGCGGCCCGAGAAAACGTACCAACCCCTGGGTCACGCTCGCCGCCTCCGTCGTCCCTCCTCCAGCGGCTCGCCGTTCCGACCCCTGGGTCACGCTCGCCGCCTCCGTCGTCCCTCCTCCGGCGGCTCGCCGTTCCGACCCCTGGGTCACGCTCGCCGCCTCCGTCGTCCCTCCTCCGGCGGCTCGCCGTTCCGGCACATGATCATTCGGAAGGAGGAGCGGTGGCCGGGGTCAGTCGAGGAGGTCGTAGGCGGGGAGCGTGAGGAAATCGGCGAAGTCGTCCGCCAACGCCACGCGTTCGAACAGGTCGCGCGCCTGCGCGAAGCGCGCCTCGTCGAACGCGTCACCATACGCCGACCGGATCGATGCCAGCTCCTCGTCCAGGACCGAGCGAACGAGCCCGGCCGTGACGGCCGGACCGCCGTCCAGCGGGACCCCGTTGTGCACCCACTGCCAGATCTGCGCCCGCGCGATCTCGGCTGTCGCGGCGTCTTCCATGAGGTTGTTGATCGCCGCCGCGCCGTTACCCCCGAGCCACGACGCGATGTACTGCAGCGCCACGGACACGTTGTTGCGCAAGCCGTCCTCGGTGGCCGAGCCGGGCGTCGCGGCCACGTCGAGCAGGTCGGCCGCGCCCACCTGGACGTCGTCGCGGGTGCGCTCCACCTGGTTGGGACGCTGCCCCAGCACCGCGCCGAACGCCTCCTCGCAGATCGGCACCAGGTCGGGGTGCGCCACCCACGAGCCGTCGAAGCCGTCACCGGCCTCGCGCTCCTTGTCCGCGCGCACCTTGGCCAGTGCCCGCTCGTTGACCGCGGCGTCGCGGCGGCTGGGGATGAACGCCGCCATGCCGCCCATCGCGAACGCTCCACGCCGGTGACACGTGCGCACCAGCAGCTCGGTGTAGGCGCGCATGAACGGCGCGGTCATGGTGACGGAGTTGCGATCCGGCAAGACGAATTCGCTGCCGGCGTCGCGGAAGTACTTGATCATACTGAACAGGTAGTCCCACCGCCCGGCGTTCAAGCCCGACGCGTGTTCGCGCAGCTCGTAGAGGATCTCGTCCATCTCGAACGCGGCCGGGATCGTCTCGATGAGCACCGTGGCACGGATCGTGCCCTGGGGGATGCCCAGCTCGTCTTGCGCGAACGCGAAGACGTCGTTCCACAGCCGCGCTTCCAGGTGGCTCTCCAGCTTCGGCAGGTAAAAGTAGGGACCACTCCCCCGGTTCAGGAGCTCGCGCGCGTTGTGGAAGAAGTAGAGACCGAAGTCGACCAGGGCTCCTGCCACGGGAGCGCCGTCGACCAGGATGTGCCGCTCGTCGAGGTGCCAACCGCGCGGGCGCATCACGATCACCGCGAGCGGGGCGTCGTCGCGCAACCGGTATTCCTTACCGCCGGGATCGGCCTGGTACAGCGTGCGGCGCACCGCGTCATACAGGTTGACCTGGCCAGCAACGACGTTGGACCAGTGTGGGGTGTTGGCGTCTTCCAGATCGGCGAGCCACACCTTGGCGCCCGAGTTGAGCGCGTTGATCGCCATCTTGCGCTCAGTGGGTCCGGTGATCTCCACGCGCCGGTCGAGCAGGTCCTGCGGCGCCGGAGCGACCTGCCAGGAGCTTGATCGGATGCTCGCCGTCTCGGGCAGGAAGTCGAGCGTGCCGTTCTCCATCACGTCGGCGCGCCGCTTCGCTCGCAGCGCCAGGAGCTCGTCCCGGCGCGCACCGAACCTGCGCTGCAGCGCACCGATGAACTCCAGTGCTTGCGGGGTCAGGATCTCGTCACCACGGTCGACTGCCGGCCCGGTCACCTCGACGTCTGCCATCTGCTCTGCCTCTCCCTGTGAATCATGGCTGAACTACCACTTCGTGGATGTTATATTCCATGTTGCGGAATTTTCAATGCCTCATCTGATGTACGCTGTGGATTCCCGTCAGCATCAACGCAGCCACCCGAGACGAAGGAAGGCCACCGGCGGTGACACCTGAACCATCCGCCCATCGCGGTGTCCAGTCAGTCGAGCGGGTGCTGGATCTCCTCGAGCTCATGGCCGACTCCGGCGGTGAGATCGGGCTGAGCCAGCTCGCCGCAGAGTCCGGCCTGCCGATGCCGACCATCCACCGCCTCATCGGCACCCTCGTCCGGCGCGGCTATGCCCGCCAGCTGCCGTCGCGCCGTTACGCGCTCGGCCCCCGGCTCGTCCCGCTCGGGGAAAACGCCGGCCGCGCCCTCGGCGCCTGGGCCCGCCCGCACCTCGCGCAGCTCGTTGAAGAGCTGGGCGAGACGGCCAACATGGCCATGCTCGACGGCGACATGGTCGTCTACGTCGCCCAGGTGCCGTCACGACACTCGATGCGGATGTTCACCGAGGTGGGACGCCGGGTACACCTGCACTGCACCGGCGTCGGAAAGGCGGTTCTCGCGCAGCTACCCGGTGACGATGCTCGCTCCCTTCTCGGCCGCTCCGACCTGCCCGCCCAGACGCCCCGGACCATTACTGACCTCGACACCCTGCTCGCCGAGCTGGAGCTCGTACGCAGCCGCGGATATGCCGTCGACGACGGGGAACAGGAGATCGGCGTGTGTTGCTTCGCCGTCCCCGTTCCGGACGCCCCGACGCCGACGGCCATCTCCATATCGGCCCCCGACACGCGGCTGAGCACCAGTTCTGCCGAGCACGTGGTCCCGGTCATGTGCCGCATCGCGACGGTGCTGGCCGACGAGTTCTCTCATGCCACACCAAGGTAGAGGTTCTGCTTCTCCTCGTCGGCGAGCAGCTCCTCGGACCGCAGATCCGTGGCGATGCGCCCGTTGACCATCACCAGGATGTGATCGCCCAGTTCCGTGGCGAACCGGAGGTTCTGCTCGACGAGGAACACGCTCTGTCCCTCGTCGACCAGCGAGCGCAGCGTTGACGCGAGATGCTCGACGATGGCGGGCGCCAGACCTTCGGACGGCTCATCCATGACGAGCAGCCTGGGGTTGGTGAGCAGGGCCCGGGCGATGGCGAGCATCTGCTGCTCGCCGCCGGACAGGTTGGCGCCGCTGACGTCGCGGCGCTCGGCCAACCGGGGAAACACGTCGTACACGGTGTCGACCGTCCAGCGTGATCCTGCCTTCGCCCCGACCATCACCAGGTGCTCGTGCGTGCTCAGTGACGGCCAGATCCGCCGGCCCTGGGGCACGTAGCCGATGCCCGCCTTGACGATCTTGTACGGGCTCGCGCCCAGCAGCTCCTGGCCGCCGAACCGCACCGAGCCCGACGCGGCCGGCACCAGCCCCAGCAACGCTTTCGCGAGCGTCGTCTTGCCCATGCCGTTGCGCCCGACCATCGCTACCGGTTCCGCACCCACCTCGAAACCCACGTCTTGCAGGACGTGGACGCGGTCGTAGTAGACGTTGAGCCCGTCGACGACCAAGCGGCCGTCCTCATCGCCCATCCGGAGCACCTCCCAGGTAGATCCGCCGCACCAGATCGCTCGACCGCACCGTGTCCGGCCCGCCTTCCAGGACCTTCTCCCCGTCGGCCATCACGACGACGCGCTCGCCGACCACGAGCGCGATGTCCATGTCGTGCTCGATCAGCAGCAACGTGACGTCGCGATCCAAGCTGGTGAGCACGTCCATCAAGCCACCCCGTTCGGCCGGGGAGAGCCCGGCGGCCGGCTCGTCGAGCATGAGCAGGCGCGGCTGCGTGGCCAGTGCCATCACGAGCTCCAGCTGGCGCTGCTCGCCATGCGACAACTCGCCGACCTCGGTTCGCAGCCGCTCGCCCAGGCCGACGCGCTCGGCGAACTCGGCCGCCCGCGCCCGGCGGGCGCGATCCCGGTTGGCATTGCGCAACCGCCGCACCGATCCCGGCCGCCCGCAGAGCGCGAGATAGAGGTTGTCCCCGACGGTCAGGGTGCTGAACAGTTTCGACGTCTGGAACGTGCGGGCCAGGCCGCGATGCGCGCGCTTGCGCGTCGACTCGCCGGTGATGTCCGTACCGAACATGACGATCCGCCCGCCGGTCGGCCGGTGATCGCCAGCGATGACGTTGAACAGTGTCGACTTGCCAGCACCGTTTGGCCCGATCACGGAGACCCGCTCGCCGTGGCCGATGTCGAGATCGAGATCGGCCACGGCGCGCACGCCGCCGAATCGCTTGTCCAGGCCACGAATGGCCAGCACGGCATCCGCGTGCGATGCTGGCACGGCGGGCTCAGGAGGGGCACTCATCCAGGCGTTCCCAGGGTGTGTCGGGCTGTTCCACCTGCTCGGCGACCTCGCGCAGTTCGGTGGTCAGCTCGCCGTCGTTCTCGACCACCTCGGAGATGAAGACGTCGGTCTCGGCCTGCCGATTCTCGTTCAGCTCGAGCGGGCCGATCGGCGACTCCCAGCTCATCTCGCTCATGGCTGCCCGCAGCGACTCGCCGTCGTCCTCCTCGACGACGCCGCCGGCCTCCTCGATGCCCAGCAGCAGCGACTTGAAGCTGTTGTAGTAGAGGATGGCGAAGTTCGACGGCGTTTCGAAGCCCTCGTCGGGGAACATCTCCTGGTAACGCTGGACGAAGTCCTGCCACTCGTACACGTCGGCACTGGACGGCGGGTACACCATCGACGTGACGATGCCCTCGACGTTCTCGCGCACGCGACCTTCCGACTCCAGTACGTCCGAGCCGACCAGCAAGGAGCCACCGATGATCGGTTTCTCCAGGCCGAAGTCGATGGCTTGGGACAGGAAGTCCACGGCGTCCGAACCACCGAGGGCCACGAAGATCGCGTCGATGTCGTCCGGAATCGACGCGATGACGGAGCTGTAGTCGCTCTCGCCGAGCGGCACCCAGTGCGTGCTGGCGAGCTCGCCCCCGGCCTCGCAGAACCCTTCGAGGAAGCCGCCGACCTGCGCGTGCGGGAACGCGTAGTCTTCTGCCAGCGTGGCCACGCGCTCGTAACCGAGCTCGTCGATCACGTGCGGCCCCAGCGGCGCGGTCCACATCGCGCCTTCGGAGTGCCAGCGGAAGTAGTTCGGCGCCGGGTCCGACAGCGTGGTCGTGCTCGCGCCCGAGGCGGCGTCGACGATCGTCACGTGCTCCGTGTCGTGCGCATAGCTCGCCAGTGCCTCACCCTCGGCGCCGGAGAGCGGGCCGTGGATGAGGTTCACGCCATCTTGCTCCACCAGCTTGCGTGCCCGGTCCACGGCGGTCTCGGGCGTGGTGTCGGAGCTCTCGACGATCACCTCGATCGGCCTCCCGGCGACTTCGTGATCGAACTCCTCCAGCACCATCTCCACGCCACGTTCACCGTCCTCGGCGCCCGCCGCGTACGGACCTTCCAGTGCGCTGATCCTCCCGATGACGATGGGCTCGCCCTCCGCATCGCCGGCATCGGTTCCCTCGCCGTCGCCGTCCTCGCCGTTCTCCTCGCCTGGCGCGTCCATATCCGGCGAGCCCATGTCCGCCTCGTCGCCCTCATCCGATTGGCAGGCCGCGAGGACCAGCGCCGCCGCGACGGGCATGGCCCACAGTCGGCGGCCCAACGTGCGTCGTTGTCGCATCTCCTTCACCTTTCTCCGGTTCGTGTCGAGCGCGTACCGTCGTCGATCTGGGGACCGGACCGGCCCGGCGGTGAAAGCTTCGATCCCACCGCGACCCGTTCCGGACGTGTTCCGTCACCGTCGCGACCGGACGCGGGTCGGTCCCCGCCCAGGTCGCGACCGCGCCATCCGTTCCATGCCCGTCGCCCTGTGCGCCCGTACTCCCGCAGCTGCCGTGGCAGGTCGACGATGCCGCCCCGGAAGAACAGCAGGACCACGACGAACACGACGCCGGTCAGCGTGACCCGCCGCATCGGGATCCATCCGGCCTGGGCGAAGTTCTGCAGCATCGTCAGCCCCAGCGCTCCGGCGAAGGCGCCCCAGAGGGAGTTGATGCCACCGAGCACGGACACGATCAGCACATCGATCGACCGGAGCAGGTCGATCGCTCCCGGCGTGATCCCGCCGTGGTAGAAGAAGGCGAGCGCACCCGAGACTGCGGCGATGAAGGCAGCGAACGTGAACGCTAACATCCGATAGAGGTAGACGTTGTATCCCAACGCCCGCATCCGCTCCGGACTGTCCCGGATACCGCGCAGCGCCAGGCCGAACGGTGTCCGCGAGACATACCAGCACAACGCGAACGCACCGGCGGCGATGGCGAGCGCCAGGAAGTAGAAGACGTTCCGGTTGTCCAGCGACAACCCGAACGGCTCCGGCCGGGTGATGTTGCTGATTCCCTGATACCCGCGGGTCAGCGTCGCCGCGTTCAAGACCAGGAAGTACAACAGCTGCGATACCGCGAGCGTGAGCATCAGGAAGTAGACGCCCTGCGTACGCACCGCGATCAGCGCGACGACCGCACCCACGGCGGTGGCCAGCAGGATTCCCGCGGGTATGGAGACCACATAGGGGACATCGTTCTGCGTGGTGAGAACGCCGACGGTGTATCCGGCGACGGCGAAGAACGTCATCTGACCGAGCGAGAGCATACCCGTGTTGCGGGCCAGCCAGATCAGGCTCAGCGCGACCACACCCAGCCACAACGAGCGGATCGCGATGCTGACCACCCAGAACTGCGGTTGCGGAACGACGAACGGGAAGGCCACGAGCAGGAGCACTGCCGCGGCGATGATGCCGGCTCCCTTCGAGCCCTCGAATATCCGCCGCCACCCGCGCCGGGAATCCGCGTCGGGCGGGGAATTCCGCCGGGGATCGCGGGCTACCAGATCCGGGCCAGTCATGCCGTCCTCCCCAGTAGACCTTGCGGGCGCACCGCGAGCACGCCGATCATCAGCGCGAACGTGACGATGGAGGCCACAGCGGGCGTGTAGCCCAGGGCGAACTGCGACACCAGGCCAACCAGCAGGGCGCCGATCGCCGCGCCCGGAATGCTTCCCATCCCGCCGACGATCACGACGATCAGCGAGTACAGCAGGTATTCGACGTCGGTTCCCGGCGCCAGGGAGAACGCTCCGGCCCCCACAGCACCGGCCAGTCCCGCCAGCGCCGAGCCGATGAAGAACACGGCGGCGAAGACCACGCGGACGTTGATGCCCGTCGCCGACACCATGTCCCGGTCGTCGACGCCCGCCCTGATGATCATTCCGAACCGGGTCCGGCTGATGAAGAGCCACAGCGCGATGCCGACCAGGATCGCCAGGCCGAGGACGAAGATCCGGTATCGCGGGTAGACGATACCGGCCACCCCCAGTTCCATCCCGCCACTGAGGAAGTCCGGCGGCACCACGGAGTGGGCCACACCTCCGTAGTAGACAAGCAGCTGGTCGGCGAGGATCAGCGAGACGCCGATGGTCACCAGCGCCACCCGCATGTCCTCGTGCTCGATGGCCCGTAGCAGCACCTGATGCATGACGACGCCCACCGCCCCGACGGCGGCGAGCGCCGCCAGCAGCCCGAGGCTCCACGACTCCGTGCCCTGGAGCACGCTGAACGCGACGTACCCGCCGAGGAGGTAGAACGCGCCGTGGGCCAGGTTGACGATGCGCATCATCCCGAAGATCAGCGTCAGCCCGCTGGCCACGAGGAAGTACAGGGACGCGACCGTCAACCCGTTGAGGCCGATGGTCAGGATCTGGTCCATCGTCAGCCGTTCCCGAAACTGCGCGTGAAGGTCGGCACGCTGCCGGGAGGGAGCTCGGTATAGTCAGGTAGCTCCGCCAGCGCTCGCTCCTCCGCGCCACCCGGGTTGTACAGGGCGATCAGGCGCATCGGCGACCAGCCCGTGTTGAACGTCGCGTGGTACATGCCCTGCGGCACGTAGATCACGTCGCCGGGATGCACCAGGAACGGCTCCTGATCGTCCAGCATCTGCTCACCCGTGCCGGAGAGGACGTACAGCACTTCCTCGGCGGTCGGGTGGTTGTGCCGCTCGTGCCCCTTGGCCGGGTTCAACACCACCTCACCGAACGACAGCGTGGCGCCCGGCGTGGTGTCCGGCTGCACGAACCACTTGACGGTGCCCCAGTCGAACGTCATGGTCGGCCGGCTGTGCGGGTCGATCTGGCTCAGTTTCATCGAATCCTCCTGATCACGGATGCGCCGGTCGTAGCGCCTTGAACCGGCGCATGTTCTCGGTCATGGCCACCTCCGTCGGCAGGCGTTCCATGCTCGACGCGCCGAAGAAGCCAACCACCCCGGACGTTCGTTGCAGGACGTATGCGGCGTCGTCGGGCTCGGCGATCGGCCCGCCATGGCAGAGGACGAGGACGTCGCTGTTAACGCTCACAGCCGCATCCCGCATCGCCTGGACGCGCTCGACCGCCTCGTCGAGCGTGATCGCCGTCTGCGCGCCGATGGTCCCGGACGTCGTGAGACCCATGTGCGGCACGAGAACGTCGGCGCCGGCCGCCGCCATCTTCTCGGCCTCTTCAGGGGTGAAGACGTACGGCGCGGTCAGCATGTCCAGCTCGTGAGCCTGCCGGACCATGTCGACCTCGAGATCGAAGCTCATCCCGGTCTCTTCGAGATTGGCGCGGAACACGCCGTCGATCAGGCCAACCGTCGGGAAGTTCTGCACCCCGGCGAAGCCCAGGGCCTTGAGCTCGCGCAGGAAGACGTCCATGCGCCGGAATGGATCGGTGCCGCACACCCCCGCGAGCACGGGCGTCTCCCGGACGACGGGAAGCACCTCGCGGGCCATGTCGACGACGATGGCGTTCGCATCGCCATAGGACAGCAGCCCTGCCAGCGACCCGCGCCCGGCCATGCGGTAGCGGCCCGAGTTGTAAATGATGATCAGATCGACCCCGCCGGCCTCGGCGCACTTCGCCGACAGCCCCGTGCCCGCGCCGGCCCCGATGACGGCACCACCGTCGGCCACGACCCGGTGCAGCCGCGCGAGTGCTTCACCCCGATTCATCTAGACCCCTGCCTCCTTGCTCGCGTGTTCACGTGTCATCTCCTCGAAACGGTCGGCCATCGCCGTGGCGAAGGCCGGATCGTTGATGTGCGTGTCCATCTCGACCAGCTCGACCCGCCGGGTGTCCAGGTTCGCGCGCACCGCCTCGAACAACGCGGCGTCCGCGTCGGCATCGTGGAACGCCCCTCCGTCGACCGCGATCGCGGACACACCACGCAGCGGGACGAACAGGGCGGCGGGTCCGGTCGCGGCGTTGAGTTTCCCGGCGAGCCGGCGGCCCAGCTCGGCGCACTCGCCGGGCGTCGTGCGCATCAGGGTCACGTTCTCGTTGTGCTGGTAAAGGCGGCGGTCCCGGTAGCGCGCCGGCACGCTGTCGAGGGGACCGAAATTGACCATGTCGAGGGCACCCAGCGACACCACCTGTGGCAGGCCCAGCCGCCCGGCCATCTCGAGACGATCGGGCCCGGCGCTCATGATGCCGCCCGCGAGCTCGTCGGCCAGCTCCGTCGCCGTGATGTCGAGAACGCCGCTCAGGTATCCGTCGGCCGCGAGCGCCTCCATCGACTGCCCGCCCGTTCCGGTGGCGTGGAAGACGAGTACCTCGTACCCCGACTCTTCCAGACGCTCGCGTGCCGCCGTGACGCATTGCGTCGTGACCCCGAACATCGTGGCGCCGACGAGGGGGCGCGTGGCCACGTCCGGGGGCTCCGCGCGCACCATTCCGGCCATCGCACCGGCGGCATTGGCCAGGATGCGCGCCGAGAGCCGGTTGATTCCCGCGATGTCGACGACGGAGTACATCATCGCGATATCCCTGGCACCCACGTACGGGCGGGTGTCTCCCGAGGCGACCGTGGACACGATGAGCTTGGGGACACCGACCGGCAGCGTCCGCATGGCGTGCGCCGCCAGCGAGGTGCCACCCGAACCACCCATGGCGAGCACCCCGTCGAGCCGGCCGTCCGCGAGCAAACCGGCGAGCACGGCCGCCGCGCCCTCAGCCATCACCGACACCGCCCGGCCGCGATCACCCGACTCGCGCAACTCGGACAGCGACGCCCCGCCCGCCGCCGCGACGTCCTCTGCCCCGACATCCGGGCCGTCGCCCCGCGGCGGATACACACCACAGTCGACCATCAGGACGTCCACGCCGGAACGGGTCAGGCAACGGCGGAGAAAGTCGTACTCCTCGCCCTTGGTGTCCAGAGTTCCCAGCAAGATCACGGTCGGCATCAGCTCTTCCCTCCTCGGCTCGCCTTCCTGGCGATCACGACCTTGATGATCATGATGAGCTCGCCTCCAGCGCCCGCTCGCCCAGCGCCGACGCGAGGATCTGGACCGGATGCACCACCGGGCGATCGAGCTCCCGCGCGATCTGAAGGGCACAACCCGGATTCGTGGTGACCACCATCTGCGCACCGGTGGACGCGAGCGCCTCCGCCTTGCGCCGGCCCAGCTCGCCCGCGGCCTCCGGCTCGACCAGGTTGTAGATACCGGCCGAGCCGCAGCAGATGCCGTCGTCCAGCACCGGGCGCAGCTGGAGGCCGGGCACCCGCTGCAGGAGGTTCCGCGGCTCGGAGGTAATGCGCTGCGCGTTGGCGAGATGGCACGCGTCGTGGTACGCGACCGTCACGTCGAGCTGGCCATAACTCTGCCGGGGCGGCAAGCCGGCCAGTACCTCGGTGACGTCCCGAACCTTGCCGGCGAACGCGGCGGCCCGCTCGGCGTAATCGGGATCGTCGGCCAGCAGGCGGCCGTAGTCCTTCAACGCCGATCCGCACCCGGCCGCGTTCACCACGATCGCGTCGAGTTCCAGCGGCGCGAAGACGTCGACGACGGAGCGGGCCCGATCCAGGGCGCCCGCCTCCCGCCCGCCGTGCAGTTCGAGCGCGCCGCAGCAGCCCTGCGCGGGCGGGGCGACCACCTCGCACCCCTCCGCGGCCAGCACCCGGACCGTAGCGGCGTTCACGTCGCCGAAGAAGACCTCCTGGATGCACCCCGTGAGGAACCCGACCCGCTGGCGGCGCTCACCCTCCGCGGGCGTCAGCCGCGGGGTACGCCGGGTGACAGCGCGAAGCGTCGTGGACGGCATCAGCGATTCGAGGGCCTGCAAGCGCGCGGGAAGCCGGCCGCGCACGCCGCTGCGCCGCACCAGGGTGGCCAGGCCCGAGCGCTGGTAGAGCCAGCCCAATGCGGCCGCCAGCCGCAGCCGTCGCCGGCCGGGGAACATCCGGAACAGCAGCGAACGGAACAGCCGGTCCCGCCACGGGCGCCGGTAATCCCGTTCGATGGTCGCCCGCGCCGACTCGATCAGCTCGCCGTACTTCACGCCCGACGGGCACGCCGGCACGCAGGCCATGCAGCCCAGGCACGCGTCCATGTGCCCGACCCACGTGGAGTCGATCGGCGTGTCGCCCTCGAGCGCGGTCTTCATCAGGTAGATCCGGCCCCGGGGCGAGTCCATCTCCTCGCCCCACAGGCTGTACGTCGGGCACGCCGGCAGGCAGAACCCACAGTGCACACAGTCGTCGATCAGCTCGCGGTCCATCTACAGGCCTCCCAAGAATCGGCCGGGTGCGAACCGTCCTTCCGGGTCCAGCGCCCGCTTCACCGATCTCGACAGCTTCACTAGTTGCGCGGATCGGGGCTCGCCCCACGGGTCCACCAGGCCGTCCAGGCCGTCCGGACGGTCCCGGACGACGACGCTCCCGCCGAGCGCGCACACGTGCTCGCGCCAGGCCGTGACCGTCGCCGCGTGTGCGGCCGGATCGGCGCCGGTGATGATCGCATCGTGCAGGCCCAGGCCAGCGTGGCTGTGCAGGCGCGCCTCGACGCCGCTCGCGTCGGCGGCACGATGCAGGCCGCCGGCGACGTCCGCCAGCTGGCTCGGCAGCGTCGCCGCTCGCGCGACCGTTTCCCCCTCGGCTTCCCCCTCAGCGCCGTCGTCGCCCGCCGTGCCGGCGTGCGCCTCCCGCCAGGCGTCCCACAGCCCGTCCTCGCCGTCAGCGGGTTCGGCAGCCAGGTCGTGCCGCCGTGCGACGTCGACTAGCTGGTCCACCCGGGCGTCGAGCCCGGCCGCCCGGCCTTCCAGCCCGACAAGCAGCCACCCGCCACCCCCGGCCTGACCCCGCTGATCATGAACACTAATCGACCTATGAGGTCGATTAGTGTTCATGATCAGCGGGTCTTGGGGTTGGGTGGGAGCGGGGGCGGACCATTCGAGAAGGGCGCATTCGACCGGGCTGGCCAGCACGTCGAGCACGAATGCCGTCGCGTCCCCAGCCGACGCCGGAATCAGCACCGTGCGCGAGGCCTCCGGCCGCGGGTGCAGCCGCACGGTCATCTCGACGACGAGCGCGAGCGTGCCCAGCGAGCCACACCAGAGCCGGTTGAGATCGTAGCCCGCGACGTTCTTGATCACGGTCCCGCCGCTTCGCCCCACCGTTCCGTCAGCCAGCACCACGGTGGTGCCGATCACGAGGTCACGGATGCCGCCATAGGCCAGCCGGCGCGGACCGGCGTCGTTCGCCACGTAGACGCCCCCGACGGTGGCGCCACGTGCCGCCCGCGGCGGATCCACGGCCAGCTCCTGGCCGGCGACGGCGAGCTGCTCCTGCAACTCGTGCAGCGGCATCCCCGCCTGAACCGTGGCGGTCATGTCACCCGGCTCGTGGTGGATCAGCCGATTCAGCGCACGCGTGTCGATGACCGACCACGGCCGCTCACCGGCCGGGCGGGCACCCCACCGCAGCTTCGAGCCGCTGCCGCGCACCAGCACGTTCGTATCCGCCTGCCGCGCCGCGAGCACCGCCTCCCGGGCGCCCGCCAGCTCCGCCGGGCGATAGCTCGCCTGCGCTTCGGCAACGGTCCCCGCTTCGGGATGCATCATGCTCACAACCGCTCGATCACGCCGGCCGCCTCCAGGGGGTGCGGCCGGTACGGTCCGGGTTTCTCGCCACATAGCCGCGGCGTCGGCAGCACCTTGTCGGGGTTGCAGCGGCCCGCCGGATCGAACGCCGCGCGTACGCGGTCCATGACGGCGAGATCGTCGGCGCCGAACATGGTCGGCATCGAACACGCCTTGTCCACGCCGATGCCGTGCTCGCCCGAGAGCGAGCCTCCGAACTCGACGCACAGCTCGGCGATCCGCGCAGACAGCGACTCCGCGCGTTCACCCTCGCCGGGATTCGCACTGTCGTAGAGGACGAGTGGATGCAAGTTTCCATCACCGGCGTGGAACACATTCGCCACCCGGAGATCGGCTTCCGCGGCCATCTCCGCGATCCGGGCGAGGCACTCGCCCAGCCGCGTGCGCGGGATGACGCCGTCCTGGACGAAGTAGTCTGGCGCCAGCCGGCCCATGGCCGCGAACGCGGCCTTGCGGCCCTTCCACACCAGAGCACGCTCTTGCGGGTCGTCGGCAACGCGAATCGCCGTCGACCCGGATTCCTGGCATAACGCGACCGTCTCGGCGAACGCGGCGTCACACTCGGCCGCCGGGCCGTCCAGTTCCACGATCAATGCCGCGCCCGAGGACACGTCGAACCCTGCCGCCGCGTCTTCCTCGCACGCCTGGATGGCGAGATTGTCCATCATCTCCACCGCCGCCGGCACGATCCCGGCAGCGACGATCGCGCTCACCGCGACGCCGGCCGCGGCCGGGCTCTCGAAGTCGGCGACCAGCGTGCGGACGGCCTCCGGACGGCGCAACAGCCGTAGCGTGATCTTCGTGACCACGCCGAGCGTTCCCTCCGAGCCGACGAGCACGCCACGCAGGTCATATCCGGGCGGATCGAGGGTGGAAGAGCCGAGCTCGACGGTCTCACCGTCCGGCAGCACGAGCTCACATCCCAGCACGTGATGCGTCGTGAATCCGTACTTCAAGCAGTGCGCCCCGCCCGAGTTCTCGGCGAGGTTGCCGCCGATGGAACACACGATCTGGCTCGACGGGTCCGGCGCGTAATAGAGGTCGTGCTCGCTGACCGCACGGCTGATCGCCGCGTTGGTGACACCCGGTTCGACCACGATCCGCTGATTCACCGGGTCGATGTCGAGGATGCGGTGCATCCGGGACATGACGATCAGCACACCCTCGGGATGCGGGAGTGCTCCAGCGGACAGGCCGGTTCCGGCGCCCCGGGGAACCACCGGCACACCGTGCCGGACACACGCACGCATCACGGCCGCGACGTCATCCGCAGAACTCGGAAGCGCCACGAGTGCCGGAACGGACCGGTACGCGGCGAGGCCGTCGGCCTCGTAGGTGCGGCGCTGCGCCCACTCCGTCACCAGCCCGTCGGCTCCGAGGATGTCGAGGAGGTCGCGCTGCAACTCGGACTTCACCACGACCACTCCCCACTATCCGATAGGTGGATATAGTGTGTTTTAATATGGATAGGATGTTACGGTCGCGTGAATACATCGTCAATGGTGGCTGGACCATCGATGTCGTGGACCGCTCCAGACCGTGCGCAGGTCCCGAGGGTCGGGCGTGGTCATGAGGGAGGCAGACGTGGCGAAGAGCAAGAACGCCAGCGGAGTCCAGTCTGTCGAGCGCGCGCTCGATGTCCTCGAAGCACTCGCCCAGGCGGACGGCGCGCTCGGGCTCACCACGCTCATCCAGGAGACCGGCCTGCCCCTGGCCACGGTTCATCGCCTGCTGACAACGCTGGCCGCACGCGGCTACATCCGGCAGGACCCGGAATCTCGCCGGTACCTCCTCGGGCCCAGCGTGCTGAAGCTGCGCGAGCCCTACACGAGGCTGTTCGGCGTCTGGGCCCAGCGGCATCTGGCCGAACTTGCCGATGTCAGCCAGGAAACGGCGAACCTCGCCGTCCTCGATGGCAGCCACGTCGTCTACATCGCCCAGGTCGGAGCGCCCCAACGGCGGCTGCGCATGTTCACGCATGTCGGCAACCGCGTCTTGCCCCATTCGAGTGCCGTGGGCAAGGTACTGCTGGCGTTCACACCCCGCGAGGAGGCGGAAAGGATCATCGAGCGCACCGGCCTTCCCCGCCGCACCGCCGCGACCATCACCGAGTGGGAGCACTTCGCCACCGAACTCGACACCGTAGCCCGGCAGGGCTACGCCGTAGACGCGGGCGAGGAGGAAGAAGCCGTGCGGTGCATCGCCGTGCCGGTATTCGTCGTGGGCCAGCCCGTTGCCGCGATCTCCGTCTCCGGCCCGGCTGCCCGGCTGGAGACCCGGCAGCAAGACCGGCTGCTGGCCGAGATGACCCGTATCGCCGCCGCACTATCCGCGTCCCTGCGAGCTGGCCACACCGACGACGAAGCACTCGACCAGCTCAAGAGCGTCCATACCTAGCTTGCCCGGACACGGACGCCGACTTTGACACTCAGACGCGCGAAAACACCGCCAAAACGGCGAATAGACGCACGCCTCGGTATCGAAGTCAGCTCAGCGGCGAATCTCTTCGACAATGTACGCGCTCACATCCACCATACGGATAATTGCTGGTCAATTGTGAACAGGCAGTCAGACCGTGCCACCCCGGCCCCGGGTTCCGTGCCGGCCGATGACGCTGCGGCTACCCGCCTGGTGAATGTCCCGGGCCTCGCGCTGTGTCAGGACCTCGCGCTCAACGAGATCGCCGCTGACCTCGCGGACGTGCCGGACGAAATGCCCGTGGTTGGGCCACTCCTCGCCGTCCCGGATGAGATCGTTCACCGTGCAGCCGTCACCCACCTCGTGGTTGGAGACGCCGCTGTCCACATCACCGATCACCACCGTCTCTCGCGTGTCGGGATCAGCACACTCGCTCGGAGCGGGATCATCCGCCGGGCAGACGCCCTCGTTCTCCCCGCCGAGGGCGAAACATTCCCAGCTGACGGTGATCTCTTCGTCATCCCCCTGTTCGGCGCTGCCGGTCGCGTACAGGCCGAATGCCGGGTCGGAGAGCTCGATGGAGGGGTTCGTCCCGAACGCGGTCCACTCGTCCGCGCCCTCCGGGCGCCATTCGAACGTGTACTCGGCGCCCTCCTTGGACAGGCGCAGCCACCAGCCGTCGACGTCGCCCGGCACGTCCTCATTGGACACCTCCGGTTCCGCCCCGGACTCCGTGGCGACCTCGGCGCTGAGCGCGCGCGACTCGCCGGGTTCGTTCGTCGCGACGATGCCAGCCTTCAGGTAGTTGTCGTCGTCGCCATACACCAAGAGACCCGCGTTCTGGAAGCCCTGCTCTAGCGGTGCGTGCATCTTGGTCTCGACCGACCAGTCCTCGTCCGGCGTTTCCTGCAACACCAGGTTGGGCAGATCGGTGTTGTCACCACCGAAGATGTCCTGGCTGGTCGTCGTGACATGCAGCGCGCCGTCAGAGACGTCCAGCAGGTCGGTGTCATAGCGCACGACGCTGTCCCAGCGGCAGCCGTCCAGCTCGGTACCGGAGAAGTCGTCGCTCACCGACCGCTCCGGCGCGGCACCGGCGAATTCCACCTCGAACCAGTCGAACCCGGCCTGCGGCGGGTCGGTCGCATCGGCACCGGTCGAGTTGGTCGCGTACACCCCGACCATCGGATCGTTCAGACCGGATAGGTCCGTCGCCCCGATCGTCGACCACGACTCGCCGTCCGCCGAGTATTGGGCTTCGAGCTCGTCGCCGTCGAAGACGTAGCGAAGCTGAAAGCCGCCCGGGAAGTCATCGCCGGCGACCTCGTTGCCGAGGAACTCCGGACTCCCGCCGAGCTCCTTGATCAGCTCGAACGCGCGCCCGTCCGCGTGCACCATGCCGGCCTTGATGTAGTTGTCCTCGTCGTCCCAGATCACCAGACCGGCGTTCTGCCAGTTCTGCGCCGGTGCCCAGTCCATCGAGGCGGTGACCGTGCGGGCCTCGCCGGGTAGCTCCTGCACGACGACGTTGGGCAGCGTGCCGCCGTCGGCGTAGAAATCCCGGCCCTCCACGGTCTGGATCAGCAGCTGACCATCATCGACGGCGAGGTTGTCCGGGTCGGGCTCGACGACCGTCCACCGGCCGTCGTCGAGCGCATCCCCGTCGAAGTCATCACGATCCACGATCAGCTCGTCCTCGCATATGGGCTGCTCGGGATCGGGATCTCCGGGGTCATCCGGCGGATCGCCGAAGTGCATCCAGTTCACCCGAGCCTGCCCCTCGGGGAACACGAGATGCAGCGGGAACGTGCCGCTGGTCTCCTCGAGGCCAAACGTCACGTTCTGCCAAGCAGCGATCGAATCGGAGACGGCGATCGTGCCGTGGTTGTCCTGCCCGGACGAGTCGACCGCGGTGCCGCCACCATCCTCGTCGAACTCGTACCAGGCCACGTTACCGCCGCCGACGTTGCCGCCCGGGCCGTCCATCAACGACTGGATCTCCTCCTGACCGAGCGCGTGGTCGAAGATCTGGAAGTCGTCGACGGCCGCGTCGACGAGGGGATCCGCCTCCCATTGCGAGTCACCGATCCAATTCTGCTCGGTCTCGCCCAGATCGGACGGGCTCAGCGTCATGTTCTCGTTGGTCCCGACCGGCTCACCGTTGAGGTACAGCGTTCCGGTGGTCCCGGACAGCGTGACCGCGACGTGCTGCCACCCGTCCGTGGGCAACGCCTCCGGGGCGTCGATCCGCTGCTCGCCGTCACCACCGCCGGTCGTCGTGATCGCGTAGCGCATGCTGTTCGAGTCACCGGCGCTCGGCGTGAGGAACATGTACGTACCCGTACCGGAGCCGAAATCGAAGATCCGCGTCCAGGTCTGGCTGCCGTCCCAGTTCACCCACGTGGAGATGGTGAACTCGTCGACATCGCTGACGACGCCCTGCGGCATCTCCACGTATTCGTGCGGGCTGGAGCTGTTGAGCTGGAGGGCGCTTCCGAAGCCGTCCGGACCGCCGATCCGGCCGATCTCGGCCGACGCCTCGATCTCGGCGGTTCCCAGGAGCTCGCCGTCGGGCGCATCCCGCCGCACCTCGACCGTGGTATCGGTGAGCGCCGACGCGCGCAGCGTCATCTCATCGACGGTGCTCAGGTCGAACGGCTCGTACGAGGCCCAGGCGCCGTCCTGCCCGGCGACGGCGTCCCGCCCGCCGGTCTGCTCGTCGTTCGCGGCAGAGACGCTCACCCCGGACGCTTCGTCGAAGTACTGCGCCTGCTTGCGGTCCGGCTGGAGCAGGTGCGTGACACCGCCGGTCAGCGGCTGCGCGTCGGGATGGTCGCCCTCGTCGGTGTACGTGGCCGTCACCACGGTCGCGAGATCGGCGTCCTCGCCGTGGTCGGCGTCGGCCTGGGTGACGATCGTGCCTTCGCAGCCGTTCTGGCTCGGGCCCGGGTGTACGTGCGCGCTCTCGCCGCTGGAGTGCCACAGTCCCCGCTGGACCGTGACGTCCGCGCAGTCGATGCCGCCGTCGTCTGTCGATCCCTCCTCGGCGTCGGTCACGCTCAGCTCGAATGGGACCTCGTCGCCCCAGTCGAAGATCTGGCCGTGCTTGGGGATCTCGATGGTCACGTCCGGCCGGGTGTTGCCGACAGTCACCGTGGTGTTCGAACTGCTGGACCGGTCCGTCGTGTCCGTGACGGTCAGCTGAACCTGGTAGACACCTTCCTCGGTGTAGGTGTGCGTCGGGTTCGGCTCCGTGCTCGTCGTCCCGTCACCGAAGTTCCACTCGTAGGTGATGTCCTCACCATCCGGATCGTGACTGCCCTCGGACGAGAAGCTGACCTCCAGCGGTGCCTGGCCGCTGTCCGGCGACGCCGACGTCTCGGCCACCGGGGTGCGGCCGCCCTTGACATAGCTGATCCGATACAGCCCGGAGTCCGGGTTCACCCCGCCACCGGCGAAGTTGAACTCGTCGCCCCACTCGATCAGGTACATGTTGCCGTCCGGCCCGAATGCCATGTCGTGCGGCTTGCGGAACCTCGTCTCGTCGTCGAGGCGCCACCGGAATCCGAACTCCTCGAACGACTCCCGGACGTACTCGCCGTCGGCGTCCAGATCGATGCTGGCGACGATGTCTCGCTCCCACTCCATCAGGAACGGCTTGCCGTCGTAATGCTCCGGGAACTGGCCCTCGGCGTCCACGCCGGCGTCGTAGTTGTACACATCGCCCGCGTAGGCGGCGCGGCCACAACCGTAGTTCTGGCCACCCGAGACGTCGCCGCTGGGAATCTCGGGAAACTCCTGGGGCGCGGTGAAGGGGCAGTACGGATACCAGATGGTCCGCGATGTCACCGGGGGCAGCTGTTCCAGCCCCGTATTCCGTGGCGAGTCGTTGACCGGCCCGCCGTCGCAGTCGTAGAAGTCACCCGGCGTTTCCGTCTCGAAGTCCCACTGGCGATAGGGCTCCTGCGCGATGTAGCAGAACGGCCACCCGTAGTTGCCGGCCTCGCGGACCTGCGTCCAGGAGTCGTATCCCCGCGGTCCCCGGTCCTCGTCGAACCCGCCGGACGGGTTCGCGTCGGGGCCGACGTCGCCCACGTACAGCCAGTCGGTCTCCGGGTCGATCGCGATGGCTATCGGATTCCGCAAGCCCATCGCATAGATCTCCGGGCGAACCAGGTCGGGATCGTACTCGCCGCCCGGAAAGAGATCGTGATGCGTGTCGTTGGCCTCGGTGAAGAGATTGTCGTCGGGCACCGTGTACGTGCTGCCGAGCCCGGGCTCGTCGCCGGGATCGTCCATGGGGGTGATGCGCAAGATCTTCCCGCGCAGGTCGTTCGTGTTGCCCGCGCTGCGTGCCGCGTCCCAGGGGGCACGGCCGTCGCGGTAGTCGAGCGGCGCGAAATTCTGCGAGCCGAACGGGTTCGTGTCGTCTCCCGTCGAGATGTACAGGTTGCCCTGCGAGTCGAACTCCATGTCGCCCGACGAGTGGCAGCATTCCTGCCGCTGGTGCTCGACCTCCAGGAGCACCACCTCGGAGTCCATGATCAGCGATTCGCTCTCCGGATCCAGCTCGAACCGGGACAGCTGCTGGACCCCACCGACCGTCCCGTCGACCTCGGACTCTTCGGGATCGCTGTGGTAAAGATACAGGTAGTTGTTTTCCTGGAAATCCGGGTCGAGCGCGACGCCGAGCAGCCCGTTCTCGTGCTCGCGGAACACGTCGAGCTCGCCCGCGATGTTCACCGCTTGCGTGTCGGGGTGCCAGACCTTGAGCGTCCCGCCCAGCTCGACGTAGAAGACGCGCCCGTCCGGGGCGATGTCCATCTTCATCGGGTTGGCGGTGTTGTCGTCCAGTGCCACCTTCTCGAAGGCCGCCTCGGTGGGCGGGCCCTCGCGGGGTTCACCACAGTCGCCATCCTCGGCACCGGCCGCCCACTCGATCGCACCAAGGATGTGCTGGCGCATGTCGGGATCCTCGTAGTGGCTCGCCGAGTGCCCGATCGCGGTGTAGAACGTCCGGCCACCGTCGTACTCCGAGCACCAGGCGATCGGGTGATCCTCGCCCATCTCGCCGCCGTCGTACGTCGTCTCGTCGACCGTCAGCAGGACGTGCGCCCCGGCATCGCGCGGGTTCGCGGTGAAGTTGTACCACTCGTCGTCGGCCCACTCCCAGGTGTCACCCAGATGCGTGGTGGCGGGGTGGCCGCCGTCTTCGACGTTCATGGTCGCGCTCTGGATGGGCGGATGGTTGTCGAACAGCGCGTTGCCCATCAGCTCGGACCACCACGGCCAGTCCGTGGTGTCCATGTTCGCGGTGGAGTGCAGCCCGACGAAGCCGCCACCGCGATGCAGATAGCGCTCGAAGGCGGTGCGCTGTTCCGCATTCAGCGTTCCCTCACCGTCGGTGTAGAACACGACCGCGGCATAATTCTGGAGTTCTTCGTCGTCGAAGACCTCGGGGTCTTGTGTTTCGGTCACGGAGAAACCGTGCTCGGCGCCCAGCTCTTCCACGGCCGCCAGCGCGTCCTCGATCGAGTCGTGCCGGAATCCGGTGGTGTGGTGGAAGAACAGGACGTCGTACCCGTTTTCGGCGCTCTCCTCCGCCGCCGTGGAGACGGTAGCGCCCCACAGGGCGACGCTGAGCAGGCCAAGGGTTGTTGTGAGCGCTAACAGGAGTCGCAGTCGTCTCATGCCTTTCGCCCATCTGTAGTGCCGATATGACGACGATGAAATGCGCTAAATCAGCTAATTGACCTAAACCTTGGCGCTATATTCGAATTCTGTCAAGTTATCCAAAAAGCGGAGAATATCCACATAGCGGAGAGCGCAATATGCTGGGAAATTCATCACCTGGCCCGCGGCGAACGCTGCCACGACGCGCGCCGTCAGGGAAGGCTCCGGGGAACGTCCGACGCGTCGCGCGGCCGCCGGACGTTCCCCGGACGAGCGAATCAGCGGCGGGCGAGGGTGACGTGGTATACCGTCCTCGCCGAGCCGTCCTCACTCTCGACCGTGACACCGAAATCTCGCGAGCCCCGCTCCGAGGAGTCGAGCTCGGCCACGTTCACCGTCGCGTACGGATCGCGGGCCTCGGCCGTGACCGTACTGCGGTGCGGTGGCCGGGTCACCATCCGGTACTCGGTCGAATCGGGATCGAAGCCGTCGATCTCCTCGCCGTCGACCTCGATCGATCCGGCCGCCGCATCCGACGACGTGCCCGGTGCGTCCGCGAAGACCTCGATCTCGCTGAGCGTCATGTAACCGCCCGGCCGGGCTGACATCACCACCCGGATCGCATCCGTCGCCGCGTCCAGCGCGACGTCAATCGCCGGAGCCGGATCGTCAGCGGTCCACTCGATGTCGACATCGTCGCCGGCGTCCACCCACTGGCCGCCCGCGTCCCGGATCTGAACCTGCAAGCTCTCGGCCACGCTGGTGTTGGTGCCATCCTTGTAGAAGTGAGTCACCACGCGGTTCACGTCACGCTCCGCCGGGAGCGTGACCGTGATGGCGTCCGAGGGATTCTTGGTGTCGCCCGGTTTCCAGTTCGACCACGCCTTCTCGGTGGTATTGCCGCTGCGCAGCCGGTCCGCGGAGTAGCCGTCCTCGGTGAACGTGGCCTCGGCCGTGACGCCGTCGGCGCGCGCGACGTTCACCTCGATCGGCTCGGTGACCTGCACCTCGACCGTGGCGGGCAGGGTGCTGCCGTCCATCACCTCGGCCACGCCGTCGAGCGTCACCACGCCCGCAGCGTCGAACGCGCCGTCCGGGGCGGATTCCCAGCTCACCGGCAGGTCCACCGCGCCGCCGTGCTCGCCGACGCCGACGACGGTGTCCGGCAGCTCCTCCGGAGCGGCACCCACGTAGGTCTTCGCCCGGCCCGGACGGGTGGACGTCAGAACGTCCACCGTGACCTCGGCCTCCGCGGGATACGTCTGGCCCAGCGCGTCGGTGGCCTCCCCGCTTACCTGGACCGTGCCCGGATTCTTCCACTGGTTGGGCCGGGCGTCCTCCCACACCACCGGGAGTTCGCCGCGGACACCGTCCCGATAGACACCGGGCACCGTTTCGGGCAGTTCAGGGGCCAGCTCGGGCACGGTGAACAGTTCCACGGTCTCGGTTCCCAGCAGGGTCTCGTCCAGGACCGTCCAGCGCTGGTTGGCACCCGACGTAGGGGTCCACGTGGTCACCGGCGAACCGTCGTCCGTGGCCTCGCCGGACACGTCGATCAGCCGGCCGGTCCCCGCGTTAACGAAGGTGTACGTGCCGTCACCGGTCGTGGACATGATCCACTGCGCGGCGTCGTCGGCCTCCCCCTCATCCGGTTCCAGGACGAGGGACCCGTCCCGCTCGGCAAGCCGTTGCCCGATATCGACGTTGGCCAGCACGTGACGCTCCCGGTTACCGACACCGCCGGTCAGCTTGCGCACCGACCACAGCTGCTCCGGCACGTCGGCGTTGTCCCGGATCACGACCCCGTCGCCCCCGTCGCCGGGCGCGAGCGAGAGCCCGCTCTGCACGCCCTGCAGCCGGTAGACGTGGTCGGGCTGTACCAGCTCGGCGTCATCATCGACGCCGCTCACGCCATCGACGACGAACGTGGTCACGGACTTGCCGGGCACCACCAGGCTCGCCGAATCGCCGGTGACCGCGACCGGATCACCGTCGATCAGCCCGCCGTCGGCGCTGGAGACGACAGGTGTCACGCTGGCCTGACCGCTCACGTTGTCGAACAGCGACAGGTCGAGCGTGACCTCGCGCGCTTCCGTCGTGTCGTTGACGTGCACCACTGTCGCGGCATCACCGGACTGTTTGATGGCGGCGACGCTCGACGTGTCGTCCACCTTCACCATCCGGTCACCGGGCCGGATGTGGTGGGTGAAGTTGCGGATGGTGTCGTACTTGGTGTTGGTCTGGATCTCGCACGTCTCGAGAGTGTCCTCGTCGGTGCAGGTGAACGGGACGTGGATGCTGCCCCAGTTACCTCCGCCCTCCACCTGCGGACCGGTGTCCTCGATCGGCTGCCACAGCACCCAGGCGGACGGCTCCAGCTCGCGCAGATCGTTGACGATCCGATTGGCTATGCCCAGGCCGGTTTCCATGGTGGTGTAATCCGTCGGCGAGTGGAAGCTGCCCTCCACCTCGCTCATCCAGAGCTTCTTGTGCTCGCCCTTGGCGATGTCACGCACGGACGTGCGCTGCCCGGTGCCGTACGTGTGGACGTTGAGCTGCTCCACGTCCGCACGCGTCCCGGCAGAGTAGGCGTTCCAGTTCTCCACGAAGAGCCCGGGGTTCGTCTCGTCCATGGCCGAGATCACGGCGTCGGTGTCGGCGCCGTCGAGCTCGTCGGACAGCGCCTGGATGACCTTCTCCTGCAGCTGCGGATCGGCGTGCACGCCCTCCTGACGTCCCCCGGTGGGCTGCCCGTCCGGGCCGAGCGTGGTGGTCCAGTAGTCGGTGTTCGCCTCGTTGAGCGGTTCGACCGTGTCGAACTCGATGTCGTGGGCGTCTTCCAGGTGCTCGACGACGCGCACGAGGTAGGTGGCGAAGTCGTCGAGCGTGTCCTCCCGGATGGAGTTCTCACCGGCGGTGAACGGCCCGGAGACGTAGCCGTTGACCGTCTGGAACCAGGGCGGAGAGTTGCTGAACGCCTCGAAGTGGTCCACGCGGTCCTTGATCGCATCGATCCACCACCGCTGGTTCGCGTCGGCGTCCCAGTTCCAGTGATCCGGATTGTCCGGGTCCCACCAGTCCATATCTTCCTGCGTGATGCCCTCGGGCGCGTTCCAGAAGCCCTCCATGGTGGCCCCGAGCTTCATGTAATCGTCGCGCACGTCCGGGGCGTTCCCGCCGCCGATGTTGTACCGGGCGATGTTGAGCCGCAGGCCGTCCTCGCCGAAGACCATGTCGACGAGCCGGTCGCGGATCTCATCCGGGTAGCCGCCGGTGATGTTCGCCGACCAGACGAGGCTCGCTCCCCAGCCTTCGAACTCGGGTTGCTGGTACGAGGGGTCGATCTGGACCGTGACCGAGCTCGCCGGCTCGTCAGCGGCCTCCGTCGCCGGCTCGTTCACCGCCTCGGTCGCCGATGTGGCCGGCACCGCCGCCTGGACCGCGGCGAGCGTCGTCGCCGCTGCCGTTGTTAACGCTAACGTTCGGGCGGTGCGATGTCGTCGGTGGATCATGGCACTCCTTTCACCGGGGGTGGATCCATGAACCCTCCCGTGATCATCGGCATTTTCAAGCACTATGGCTGGGCAAAGTGCCGATGATCATCGGCAGGGAGCAGCGGGGCGAGGGCGTAGCGGGTGTTCGCCCACGCCACGTAGAGCAGGGGCGCGCACGCCACCAGCATCCCGATCACGGGTTTGACCAGGACGACAGCGACGGCCAGCCCCAGGACAGCGACGTTCGCGGTCGCGAGGTACCAGCGGCGAGCCAGCAGGTAGACGCACGACCGCACCATCTGGCGCAGTCCGAGGTCGGGACGGTCGACGGCCAGCACGATAACGCCGACGACGACGGTGCCGGCGAGCGCCGATGTCGTGATGAAGAACGGCACCAGCGCCGGACCCCACGCCATCCGCGCGACCAGCAGGGCATCGAACAGCAGCACGCCGACAAGCACGGCACCGATCATCCAGACCCCGACGGCGCGCCGGGCGGTGCGCGCGTATGTGGTCCAGAACGGATGGAGCACGCGCGTTCCACCGTCCTCGCCCATCCGGGCGAAACAGCCGAACGCCCCGGCCAACGCGGGCGCGCACAGTCCGGACATCGCGAGGAAGAACGGCCAGGACGCGATCGGATCGCGCACGATCGCCAGCGCCAGCAGCAGTGGCGAGCACGCCACGGCCAGCAGGACGTTGACCATCAGGCCGACGTAGACCGTGCCGAAGATCTTCTCGTAGGTCGCCTGCGGAGCCGGTCGCAGCACGCGGGCAACAGCCGTGGTGCCCATGAAGCGTTCACCCCTTCAGCCCGGTGGTCGCGATACCCCGGATGAAGTAGCGCTGGCCGAGCAGGAAGACGAGGACGACGGGAAGCACGGACAGCACGGCGCCAGTCATGATCATGGCGTATTCGGCGTCGTACTGGCCGACAAACGAGCGCAGACCCAGCTGCACGGTCCACAGCTCGTTGCTCGTGAGATAGATAAACGGCCCCATGTAGTCGTTCCAGGTATTCACGAACGTGAGCAGCGCGAGACTGGCCAGCGCCGGCTTGGAGAGGGGAAGGATGATCCGCCAGTAGATGCCGTACTCGCTCAACCCATCGATGCGCGCCGCCTCCACCAGCTCGTCCGGGATCGACATGTAGTACTGGCGCATCAGGAAGACACCGAACGCTCCGAATGCCTGGATCAGGATGATCGACAGATGCGTGTTCGTCAGCTGGGCGTTTTGCATCATGATGTACTGCGGCACCATGTACGCCTGCCAGGGAATGGCAACGGTGGCGACGTAGCCGAGGAACAGCGCGTCACGTCCGGGAAAACGGACCTTGGCGAACCCGTACGCTGCGAAGCTGCCCGTGAGCACCTGGAGAAACGTGATCACCGTGGCGAGGAACGCGGAGTTGCGCAGGTACGTGTGCATGGGGATCCGATCCCAGATCTCCACGAAGTTCGACCACTGGAACTCTTCGGGGATCCACTGGATCGGGACCGTGAAGACCTCGTTGTTGCGCTTGAGCGACGACGAGATCATCCAGATGAACGGGACCAGGACCAGCAGCGCGAGAAAGATGAGAATGGTATAGGTCGCGATCATGCGCAGCAGGTCCCGCGCGCCACGCCGCCGTGGTGCCGCCGATGGCTGCGGTGCGAGCGGGGCATCCTCGCCGACCGGAGCGTGCAGGGTGGCCACTACGACTCCCCTCTCTTGTTCAGCCGGAACTGGACCACGGTGATGATGAACACCAGGAAGAACAGCGCGAGCGCCACCGCCGACGAGTAGCCGAACCGTCCCTGGCTAATGCCCTCCTGGTAGATCAGCTGGGACAGCACCAGCGTGCTGCGGCCGGGTCCGCCCTCGGTCATGACGAAGATGAGGTCGAAGACCTTGAAGCTCTGGATGGTGAGGATGACGACGACGAAGAAGGTGATGGGCCGCAGGCCGGGCAGGGTCACGTGCCAGAACCGCTGCCAGGCGTTGGCCCCGTCGACGCGGGCCGCCTCGTAGTACTCCTGCGGGATCGTCTGCAGGCCGGCCAGATACAGCACCATGTAGTAGCCCATGTCGCGCCACACGCTCGTGATGATCACCGCTGGCATGGCCCACGCGGTGCTGGCCGTCCAGCCCGGCGGTTCGGCGATGCCGATGGCTTCGAGGAACTGATTGACCGGCCCTAAGGAGGGGTTGAACAGCATGTTCCACACGACCGCCACGGCGACGAGCGAGGTGATGTACGGGAAGAACGCCGCGGTCCGGAAGATGCCTAGACCCGGGATCTTCCGGTTCAACGCGATGGCCAGGCCCAGGGACGCCAGGAGCGTCAAGGGAATGTGCCCGGCCGCGTAATAGACGGTGTTGAACAGCGCCATGTGGAACGTCTCGTCGCTCACCAGGCGCCGGAAATTGTCCAGGCCGAGCCATTCCGGCGATCCGTAGGAGTCCCACCGCATGAAGGCCAGGGCGAAGGCCATCAGCACCGGAACGAGCGTGAGCAGGGCGAATCCGGCGAAGTTGGGCAGGATGAAACTCCAGCCGACGAGCGTCTCGCGCCGGATCAGCCGGCGGCGGGAGGACCGGCGGGGCGGGTCGGGCGCCACCGGTTGGGGCGCAGCCGAGGGGATCGAAGGGTGAGCCATGGTGTTCTCCGTAGGCCCCTCCCCATGATCATGAACACTAAATCGCCGTATATGCCGAGTTAGTGTTCATGATCATGGGGCGCTGGGGGCGGGGGCGGTCTCAGTCGCGCACTTCGGTGCGCACGCGCTCGCTCATGGTCGACAGGCCGTCCTCGATCGACTTGTCGCCGACCATGATGAGCTCGTGTTCCTGGTTGAGGATCTCGTCGATGTCCGCCGTCCGCTCGCTCACCGGCATCTCCAGTTCGACGACGTCCGGTTCGAACGCCTTCTTCGACAGCTCGTCGTCGGGCATACCGTCGAGGGAGAAATACGTCTCGGTGATCTCCGAGGTCTGCAGTGCAGGAACCACGCCGATCTCCGCGATCGCCTTCGCTCCCTCCGCACTGGCGGCGAACTCGACGAACTCCTTCGCGGCATCCGCGTTCGCGGCGTTCTCGTTCACCGCGAACGCCGTGGGCGAGCCGAAGGAGATCACCTCGTCCGTGTCCGGGCGCTGTGCCATGGGAGCGATGCCCCAGTCGACGTCCGTGTCTCCCCTCTCCTCGGCCGCGAGGATGGCGGCGATGTACCAGGTACCCATGGGAAGCATGGCCGTGGCACCGGTCTCGAACATCGTCTGGTAGCTCGCCTGCTGCGCGTTGGCGGTGCCGAAGTCCATGGCCGCACCCGACTCCTGGAGCCCGACGGCCACCTCGTACTGATCGGCGAAGAACGAGTAATCTCCCCCGAGCAGGTCACCGCCGGTCTGCGCCGCGGAGATCGCCTGGGTCACCGATCGCCAGGTGTGGTGATACGTCCCGTACACCTTGTCCTCGTCCTCGCCCTCGGTGAGTTGTTCGGCGATGTCGACGTACTCGTCCCACGTGATCGTGTCCGGATAGTCGATACCGGCCTCGTCGAAGAGCGTCTTGTTGTAGTAGATCACCCAGAAGTCCTGGCGATACGGCATCGCGAAGTAGGAACCGTCGACGTCGAACGCCTCCAGGCCGGCAAGGTCGGATGTGTCCGCCGATTCGACGACGTCGGTGATGTCGAGAAGCTGCCCGCGGTTGGCGTATTCCCCGTACTCCATGACGTTCTTGATGGTGATCACATCGGTCTGGTCGCCACCGGCAAGCATCGCCGTGAGCTTCTCCTCGTAGTCGTCGGCGAGAATGTCCACCGGTTCGACCGTGATGTCCGGGTGGGCTTCTTCGAAGGCGTCGAACAGCGCCTGGAACTCCGGCGTGCCTTCAAGGTTCCAGACAGAGACGGTCAGGGTTCCGTCTCCGCCGTCACCGGTCGCGCTGTCGGCATCTCCGTCGCCGCCGCAGGCGGCGAGGACCAGCGACAGCACCGCTGTGGTGCCAAGGCTTGACACGAGGCGTCGCGGCATATGCGTTCTCTCCTCTCTTCGGGACTCCTCGTCGAGGTCCCGTCGTCCGTTGCTCATGGCGTCGTGCTCTCCTTCCCGGCGTCGATCCGGCGTGAATCCGGTGCCGGTCCCGGTGCCACCACCCGGGCCGGGACATGCTTCGCCGGTGCCTCCGGCAGGTCGACCACCGTCCACTGGCCACCAGGCCAGGTGATTCGCAGCCGGGTTGCCGCACCGTCCGGGGTGCCGTTCAGATCCACCTGTGGCGGCTGCTCGCGGGCGTGTTCGTACAGGCCGATCACGACGGCGTGCCAGACACCGGCCGTGACCGGACCTGCTACCCAAGGGGTTGCGCTGTGTGCGCCGAGCGGGCTCGCGTCCACCTGCCGGTGTACACCGGCTTCGTCGAATCCCTCATCGACGACGATCACGGACACCGCGCGGGCGGATGTGACCTCGGCGGTCCGCGACGCGCCCCGCGGTCGTTCGCGCCCATCGCCGCGCGGCCCGTCCACCGTCCAGCGAGGGGCGCTGGCGTCGGCGATCGGCCACCCGCCGATGCGCAGCCGCCGCGCGCTGGAAAGCGCTTTCGCGTCCTCGGGGAGGGCGTCCACCCGCACGCACCGGATCTCCCATGCGCCGCGTACCACCGAGAGCACGCTCACCGCGCCGGCATCGTGCACCTCGCCGGATCGGCCCGACCCGTGATCACGTTGCCCCGGTGCGGGCACGACCCAGCGCGCACGCGCGACCGAGGCTCCGACGGCGGCGCACCGGGGACCGCCGTCGGAGCCTGTCGCGTCGTCAGCGCTCCCCGAGCCGTCGTCGCCTGCCGTCTCGTCGGCGCTTTCCGTGCGCAAGATGTCCGTGCGCAGCGGCTGCATCCCCGCTCGATGCGTCGCGCGGCCGTCGGCATCCAGCAGCGTCACCGACTGATCGACAGGTGATTCCCAGGCGTCCGGCGACATCAGGGGCGCCGTCGCCGTGGAGTAGCCCAGCCGGGCGTACAGCGGTGAATCACCCGCCGACGAGCCCGGCAACGCGTGATCGGTGCCGTGGTTGACGACGCGTACGATGCCGTCGTCGCGCGTGCTGCTGATCAGCCAGCTGGGAACGGGTGCGGCCCAGACGTGGTCGCCTCCCTCGGCCGGCAGCGGCTGTTCGGTCGCGGTCCACGCCGGGTGATCGGCGGGCAGGGCCAGACCGAGCATCCCCTTGGCCGCCCAGTACGGCGACGACGGTCCGGAGTAGCTCTGCGCGATGCCGGGCCATTCGTGGTGCCAGCCCAAGGTCAGCAACCCGCGCTCGTCGGGCACCGCATGGCGCGTGAAATGGTCGACGATCCCGGACGCGGCGCGGCGTAGCGCGCCCGGACCCGGCTCGTCAATGCCGGCCAGGGCGCCGGCCCACAACGATGCGGCCGCCGCGAACCGGTACGTCAAGCTACGGCCCTGCACCAGAGGGGAACCGTCACCACCGATGAGACGCACGTAGTCCTGCAGGAAGCGCCGTAGCCGCCAGGTGTCGAGATCACCGCGCTGCGCGGCGAGCGTCGCAGGGGTCAC
This sequence comes from Phytoactinopolyspora halophila, assembly GCF_003287285.1. GTDB lineage: Bacteria > Actinomycetota > Actinomycetes > Jiangellales > Jiangellaceae > Phytoactinopolyspora_A > Phytoactinopolyspora_A halophila. The sequence goes on along the minus strand of NZ_QMIG01000005.1, from coordinate 33,635 downwards.
GGCCGCGCCGCCGGGGTGCCCATCGACGCCGCCGGAGGCGGGCATGCCGCGCATGCGCATCCACAGGATCGGATACAGGTGCATCGCCCACCCGACGTAATGGTCGAACGCCCGCTCGTCTCCGTCCGCGTACCAGCCGTCCGCGCGGTAGAAGGCATCGTGCAGCGCGAGGTCGGCCTCGACGTCGTCCGGGGACCACGGCCCGCCCACCGACCACAGGAACGTCTGCACCACCAGCCGGAACCACAGCCAGTTGTTGCGCGGATAATCGTCGTCACCCACGACGGTGGCGAGGTAATCGACGACGCGCTCCTGGACACCGGACGACAGCTGGTCCCAGATCCAGGGCCGGGTCAGGTCGAGGATCAACGCGATCGAGGCGGCTTCCACCTTCGCCTGGCGATGCTCGTCCGGCCGGATCCAGCGATCACTGGCCGAGGGGTCGGTCCCCGCAGCGATTCCCTCCGCGTACCACCCGGCCAGGCCCGGAACGTTCTCCGGCTCGCGACCGTTCTCGCCCGCGAGCCGGAAACCGGCCAGCAAGAACGTGCGCGCGAAACCCTCCAGGCCGTCGACGTCCGTACCGAGTCCACCCGGTGGGCCGGGCAGGGTGATGCGTCCATGTCCCGGCGAGGCATACGGGCGCAGCGCGCGCAGCATGTGGTCGGCCAGGCGGGTCCAGCTTTCGCGGGTCCAGCCGGTGATCGGCGAGATGCCGGTAGTCATGCGCTGGCCTCCAGCTCGCTCGGGTCGACGGATGCTCGCGCCGGCTGGCCCGAGACGAAGCGCTCCAGCTCGTCGAGCGCGCTGTCGCTCATCCGCTGGGTCTCCGAACCGAGAGACCCGGCGATGTGCGGCGTAATCATGACGTTCGGCAGCTCGTAGAGCACCGACGACGCGGGCAGCGGCTCGGGCTCGGTGACGTCCAGGATGGCGTGCAGCCGGCCGGCCGCACATTCCTTCTCCAGGGCCTCGGTGTCGAGGACGGCACCGCGGGCCGTGTTGATGACGGTCGCGCCGTCGCGCAGCAAGCTCAATTCGGTGGCCCCGACGAGGTGCCGCGTCGACGGCAGGGCAGGCACGTGCAGCGTCAGGATGTCGCAGGCCAGCAGCAGGTCGGACAGCTCGACCAGGCGCGCACCGGCCGTCGTGACGTCGGCTTCCGACACGTAGGGGTCGGCGACGAGCACGTCGACGTCGAGACTCCGTAGGCGTTCGACCACGCGCCGTCCCGTGCGGGAATACCCGACGACGCCGATGGTGCCGCCCCGGTTGCTCAGCGCTGCACGGTCGATGCCTGACCAGTCGTCGCGGTGTGTCCGGACGTGCTGTGCAAGGAACGGTGCGCCCTTGCCGGCGAAGATGATCGCGGCCAGCGTGAACTCCGCTACCGGGATGGCGTTGTCGTCGGCGGCGTTCGTGACCAGGATGTCGCGCCGCCAGACGTCGTCGCTGACAAGATCTCGCACGGTCCCGGCGGCGTGGAAGACGGCGCTCAGCCGGGGCGCGGCGGCGAGCCGCTCGGCCGTGAGCCTCGGACACCCCCACGACGTCATGAGAACGTCGACATCGCGCAGCCGCCGGCGCACCTCGGGCGAGTCGAGCTCATCCGTCACGAGTGGCTCGCCGAGCTCGGCAAGCGCGTGCAACCGGCGAAGCTGCGGCTCGTGAAATTGCATGGCAAAGCTCTCCTGCGCCATGACCAGTAGGGCGTGTGGCCGTCGGCTCGTCACCCGTGGGACCTCCCGTCACAGTGGCTGGCGAGAATCCCACCAGCAGCACGATCACATATGTTCGTTTATGATCGAATATGTGTGGCAGACCAGTAAACGCGGTCGCAACCGGCGCGTCAATACCTTGAAACATACATATGTGATCAGAGATGATCGGGTGGTGCATGACGCCGAGCTCGCGACACCAGGAGCCGAACGCGACCGTGGCCCGCTGCTGACGGCGTGGTCAGCCACACGTGCTGCCGAGCTTCTCGACCGCGCCTCCCTTCCGCTTCCGCCTGGCGCGCTGCCCGGTCCGGTGATCGGTGAACCCGCATGGCGGCAGGCGGATCGCGCCACCATGGAAGCCATCCGCGCACGCGCCGAAGCAGAGCACGGTACTGCCTGGCCACAGCCACTGGCGTCGCAGTACTCGCGCTTCTTCCGGGACGGCAACCGCACCGCATACGAAAGTCAGGTCGCTGCCCGGCAGGAACGGCTCACCCGCGCGGTGGTCCTGGCCGCGGCCACGGACGATCCAGCGTGGCTGGACGAGGCTGCCGACGGCATCTGGCTGCTGTGCGAGCAGAGTTCGTGGTGCTGGGCCGCGCACGATACGCACGTCCGGCAGTCCGGAACCGCCCTCCCCGACGTGCACGCTCCCTACCTCGACCTCGGTGCGGGCGAGGTCGCCGCGCAGCTCGCCTGGGCCGATCACGTTCTCGGACCGGTACTCGACACCCGGTACCCCGGGCTCCGGGAGCGGGTACGCCACGAGGTCCGCCAGCGCATCGTCGAGCCGTTCCTGGGCCGGCGCGACTGGCCCTGGCTCGGCCTGGACGGAGACGTGCACAACTGGTGCCCGTGGATCTGCGGCAACGTCCTCGTCGCCGCCTTGCAGCTCATCCCCGACGGCGACGAGCGAGTGGCCGCCGTCGCGTGGGCGATCGAGAGTATCGACCGTTTCCTTGCCGCGCTGCCTCCCGACGGTTCGGTCGACGAGGGATACGAGTACTGGTGGAACGGCGCGTGCCGGGCGCTGGAGGCGCTCGACGTCGTCGCGCACGCCACGGCCGGCGCACTCGACGCGAGCCAGGTACCCGTCGTCCGCGCGACCGTCGCGTTCCCCCATCGCATGCACCTGGGTGGAGACTGGTACCTCAATGTCGCCGATGCCCGGGCCCGGCCGCCCCGCGATCAGCCCTGGGCCGTGCTCCACCGCTGGTCCCGGCACGTCGGCGACCACGACGCTGCCGCGCACGCCGCGTCATACCGGGTCCCCGGCGAGCCCGTGGCAACGGCCCGGCACGGGCTCGGCCGGCTGCTCGGCGCGCTCTGCGATCCACAGTGGACCGCGGCCACGACGTCGCGCCCTCCGCTGGTCGGCAGCGCCTGGTGTCCCGGCGTGCAGGTGGCGCTGGCACGCGAGCGGCCCGGCACGACGACGGGCCTGACCCTGGCCGTGAAGGGTGGGCACAACGGCGAGCATCACAATCACAACGACGTCGGATCGGTCGTGGTGGCCGTCGACGGCGTGCCCGTCGTCGTCGATGCCGGGCGGCCCACGTACACCGCGCAGACTTTCGGCCCGGACCGCTACGCCATCTGGACCATGCACAGCGACTGGCACAACGTGCCAAAAGTTCGTGGCACGCCGCAGGGCCAGGGTCGCCGGTTCCACGCCCGGCGGTGCGCCGTGTCCCGCGAGCCGGACCGGTTCGTCGCGCGTGTCGACCTCGGCTCCGCCTACCCGGTGCCCGGTCTCGAGTGGCGGCGCGACGCCAGCCTCGACACCCGTGCCTCCCGGGTCACCATCGAGGACGCCTGGACCCTGGCGCCCTCCCCCACCGGCGGGGCCGCCGAGGTGGAGCCGACCACGCTGCACTACCTGCTCGCGGGCGAGGTCCACATGCCATGTCCCGGTCGGGTGATCGTCTGGCCACTCGACGGTGCGCGCGCCACCCAGCTCACCTGGAATCCGGACCGGGCGGCGGGCTCGTTGACCGGACGTATCCTGGACGACCCGATGCTCACCGACGTCTGGGGCAGCCATCTGACCCGGCTCGAGTTGCGCATCCCGGACGACGAACCCGGCAATATCGCCCTGACGACGGAGGTTCTCGGATGAGCGTTCCCGAAGCGCCCGATCTCCTCCCCGACGAACGCCGGGAACGCGTGCTGCGTGCCGTCCGCCGGCACGGGACCGTGCGGGTGAACGACCTCGCCCAGATGCTCGGCGTCGCGGCGATCACGGTGCGCCGCGACATCGCCCTGCTCGCCCGGCGCGGCCTGCTGCGGCGCGTACACGGCGGCGCCACGTTGCCCCACGACGAGTCGGCGACGGGCACGTCGGCAGACCATTCCCAGCGTGCCCACGGGGAGCCACCAGCCGACGCCGCGATCGAGGATCCCGGCACGTCCCCCGGCCGGGCCAGCCGTTCGCTCACCCTGGGGATGGTCGTGCCGTCGCTCGACTACTACTGGCCCGACGTCATCCGGGGGGTGCGGGAAGCCGCCGCCGGTTCGTCGGCCCGGGTCGTCCTGCGCGGCGCGACGTACGAGGCCGCCGACGAGCGCCAGCAACTGACCCGGCTGGTCGAGGCGGTCGGCGTCGACGGTCTGCTCGTGGCTCCCACCACCACCGGCCCGGAGGGCGAGGAGCTGGTGCGCTGGCTGGAGACGTCCGCCGTGCCGATCGTCCTCGTCGAGCGGGCAGCCACGGTGGGGCCGTACGGCGAGGCCATGGAGTCGGTGGTCAGCGACCATGTCAACGGCGCTGCCATGGCCGTGCGGCATCTGGCCGGGCTCGGCCATCAGCGCGTGGGGCTGACCGCCACGGCGGGCAGCCCCACCACTCCCCACGTGCGCCGGGGCTGGCAGAAGGCATGTGACGAGCTGCACCTGCGGCTCGACGGGGTTCCGGATCTGCGCACCATGGATCACCGGGACCCGAGCTGGCCGGACACGGTGAACGAGATCATCGACGCCTGCCTCGCCAGCTCGACGACGGCGCTGCTCGTGCATTCCGATCCGGAGGCCATCTCCGTCGTCGAGCGGTGCCAGGAACGCGGCATCGACGTACCCACGGATCTCGCCGTCGTCGCTTACGACGACCAGGTGGCCGCGCTGTGCGATCCGCCACTGACGGCGGTACGGCCACACCGCGAGGCGATCGGCCGCGCCGCGGTGTCCCTGCTGACCGCCAGGCTGCACGACTCCACCGGCGACCGGCCAGCCCACAGCGTGGTGGTGGGCCCGCAGCTCATCGTGCGTGACTCGTCCGTGCCAGCCGGCGGCTAGCACGAGCGGGAGCCGTCATGGCCGTGCTACTGGGTGGTGAGGGTCAGCTCGAACGTGTATAGCGACGCGCGGTACAGGTGTGACCCGTATTCGATGGCCCGGCCGGCGTCGTCGTAGGCGACCCGCGTCATTGTGAGCAGCGGCGCGCCGGGTTTCTCGTCCAGCAGCCGCGCTTCGGCCGTTCTCGCGGTTCGCCCGCCGATCGACTGGGTGGCGATCTTCAAGCTGATTCCGGCGGCCCGGATGACATCGTACAGGCCCTTCTCTTCAAGGGTCTCGCTGCTCAGCTCCAGCAGCGAGGTCGGGATGTAGTTGCGCATGATCGACAAGGGTTCGTCACCGGTGTACCGGAGACGCTCGATGACGTAGACGTCGGTGTCGACATCGATACCGAGCGTTTCGGCGATCATCTCCGACGGGTGGTCCACGTCGAACGCGAGGACCTGCGTGTGCGGCGACCGCCCGGCGGCACGCAGGTCATCGAAGAGGCTGGACAGCTCGACGGGCCGGCGCACCTTCGGCTGCACGACCTGAGTACCCACTCCCCGTTTGCGCACCAGTAACCCGCGGTCGACCAGATATTCGATCGCGCGGCGCATGGTTGGACGCGACAGGCCAAGCTGATCTGCCAGGAGGATTTCGTTGTCCAGCCGCGTTCCCGGAGGGTACGCACCCGACTCGATCAGTTGTTCCAGGTGCTGGGCGACCTGGAAATACAACGGGACCGGGCTGTTGCGATCGACCACCAGCTGCGGAATGCCATCATCCATCCGGACCCCTCACCCGTCGTCAAGTTTGCAGACATCAGCATGTTAAGACATGACGTCCCTGCGTAGCACGCAGTCATGTGGACATCTAACGAAAAATCCTCGCATGACCTGCCTGTCACTAGTCCAGACGCCGGTAGCGGCCTATGGACCTCACAGTCTAGGCTGTGCGAAGGTTATGACATTCTGACAGCAGGAGGAGCCACTCTCCGAAGGGTTCGGGAGCCGAGTTCCAGGACCCCTGTGGATGCCACTAACGGCATGTCTGTTCATTGGAGGAACCGATGAAAACTCGCTCAATGCGCTCCCGGGCCGGCGGATTCGCCGTCGGCCTCAGCACCGCCGCGCTCGTGCTCGCCGCCTGCGGCTCGGATGACGACTCCGATGCTCCCGCCGACGGTGAAGAAGTGACCGAAGCCACCCTGACCATCGCCGAGAACGCTATCCGAGGCGGAAAGAACGCCGAGGTCGCCGAGTGGGTCGAGGACTGGGTCATCCCCGAATTCGAAGAGATGAAGGCCGAAGACGGGGTCGACGTGACCGTCGAATTCGACGGCAGCGGCGCCGACGACGAGGACTACAAGACCTCGCTGGCCCTCGACCTGCAGACCGGCGAGGGCGCCGACGTCATCGGCGGGTTCGACGGCATCTGGACCGGAGAGTTCGCCCAGGCGGACTACATCCAGCCATTGAACGAGATCTACTCCGGAGCTGACGACTGGGAAGGCTGGGACCAGGTCCCGGAGGCCGTCCAGCAGAACATGTCCTTCGAGGGTGACCGGTACGGGATCCCCGTCGGCACCGACGGCCGGGTGATCTACTACAACACCGAGCTGTTCGCCGAGGCCGGACTTCCCGAAGACTGGCAGCCCACCAGCTGGGAAGAGATCCTCGACGCCGCACGCCAGCTGCAAGAACTCGACGGCGTGACCCCGATCCAGATCAACGCCGGAACGCCGATGGGCGAGGCCACCACGATGCAGGGCTTCCTGCCACTGCTCGCCGGAACCGGAGCCGAGATCTACGACGAGGACGCCAGCCTCTGGATGGGTGCCTCGCCGGAAATGCAGCAGGTACTCGACTTCTACAACACCATCTACGTCGAGGAGGAGCTCGGCGATCCGCTTCTGCAGCAGGAGGCCGCCGGACGGGACAACTCGTTCCTCATGTTCTCCGAGCACGAGCTCGGGATGCTGATCGAGGGGGACTACCTGTGGCGCTCGGTCATCACCCCCGATTCCGACATCGCTCCCATGGAGGACCGCGACGAGGTGGTCGGCTGGGCGAAGATCCCAGCCGTCGAGCCCGGTGCCGGCGTCGGCGGACAGGACTTCGTCAGCATGTCCGGCGGCGGTGGCCAGGTGCTCAACCCGAACACCGACTATCCGGAACTCGCCTGGGAGCTGCTGTCCTTCATGAACTCGAAGGAGGCGCTGCTCGAGCGGTACGGCGACGATCCCCGGATCACCTCGCGGGCCGACGTGAACGAGGAACTCGACCTCGACGAGATGATCCGCTACATCACCGACGAGGTGCTGCCGATCACCTTCTACCGGCCGGGTTTGGAGGAGTACCCCGAGGTCTCGATAGCCCTGCAGGAAAGTACCGAAGCCGTGGTGACCGGCACGTCGCCGGCCGATGCCGCGGAGCAGTACCAGTCCTCGCTCGAGGGGATCGTCGGTGACGAGAACATCGCCAACTGATCAGGAACCGGACGAGCAGCCCGTTGTCGAGACGGCGCCCAAGCGGCGCCGTCTCGACGAGGACGCCGCCGGCCTGGGCAGGACACGTGCCAGTGCCTTCGTGGCACCGGCACTCGTCCTCATCGGCATCTTCCTGGTCTTTCCCGCCCTGTGGACGCTGTATCTCGGGGTCACCAACTGGCAGTTGACCGGTCTGGCGGCCGCCGAGCCGGAGTTCGTCGGGCTGGACAACTACATCGACGCCCTCACCAACGACCGCTTTCTCGATTCCGTCTTTCGCACCCTGGTCTTCGTTCTCGGCTCCGCCCTGATCGGCCAGATGGTGCTCGGCTTCACCATCGCGTGGCTGATGCGCACCGCCGGCAAGACCCTGCGCGGGATCGTCGAAACGTTGGTGCTGATGGGGTGGATCCTCCCCGCGTCGGTCATCGCGTGGCTATGGCTCGTACTGCTCGACCGGCGGGAAGGGACGCTGAACTCCTTACTCGGGACCGGGGAAACGGCGTGGCTGCTCGAGTACCCGATGCAGTCGATCATCGCCTTCAACATCTTCAACGGCACGGCGTTCGCGATGCTGCTGTTCAGCTCGGCACTGGCCTCGATACCGCCGTCGCAGCTGGAGACCGCCCGGATGTCCGGTGCCGGAACCTGGGCGACACTGCGCGACGTCGTCTTTCCCAACATCCGCGGGCACATCCTCACGGTGATGCTCCTGGTGACGTTGTGGACGTTCAACGTGTTCACGCCCTTCCTGCTCACCCAGGGCGGGCCCGGCCAGGAGACGGAGATCTTCCCGGTTCTGATCTACCGGATGGCGCTCGAAACCGGCCAGCTCGGCCGGGGCGCGGCATTCTCCCTGATCATGATCGTGATCAACCTCGCGATCGCGCTGATCTACCTCCGTGTGCTGAGGGAGCGACGCCAGAAATGACGACCACCCACGAGACCACACCCATGAAGCACCGCGATGCGGTCGGCATCGTGCGCACGACGCTCGCCAAGATCGGGCGATACGTGTTCATCGGGTTCGTCATCGTATTCTTCGCGCTGCCCGTGCTGTGGCTGGTCACCGCGCCTTTCGACCAGGCACCGGCGCTACGCCTGTCCGTTCCGGAGTTCACCCTCCAGAACTTCCAGGTGCTCATCGACAACCCGTACGCGCTGCGCTCGATGTGGAACTCGGTGATCATCGCGGTGGGCACCATGGCAATCGTCCTGGTTCTGGCCGCGCTCGCCGCCTACGCGCTGTCCCGGGTACGGGTGCCCGGCCGCGACATCTTGCTGTACTCGCTGCTGCTGCTGTCGTCCATCGTCACGGGCACGGCCGCGATGGTGCCGATCTTCGTCTTGATCACCGAGCTCCAGCTGATCGACACCTACCTCGCGGTCGTCCTGGTGATGGCTGGCGGCCTGCTGCCAGCAGCGATCTTCATCTTGAAGGACTTCATGGACAACACCCCGAAGTCCTACGAGGAGTCCGCTCGGGTGTACGGGGCGTCGCCGCTGCAGATCCTGCGGCACGTGGTCGTCCCGATCGCCCGGCCCGGGCTGGCCACCATCGCCGTCTGGGGTGTCGTGCAGGTCTGGGGGAACTTCCTCATCCCCTTCATCCTGCTGCGCTCACCCGAGCAGTTCCCGGGGGCCGTGGTGATGTTCACGTTCTACACCGAGGGCGGCCAGCCCAACCTCGCGCTGATCTCAGCGTTCTCCCTGCTGTTCTCCATCCCGGTGGTGCTGCTGTACCTCTTCGTCAGCCGGCGCTACGGGTTCCGCTTTTACGGAGGTATCAAGAGCTGATGGCGGAGATCACCACGCACCAGCTGGTCAAGGAGTTTCCCGGCGGAGTGCGCGCCGTCGACGGGCTCGATCTGACCATCGCCGACGGCGAGTTCTTCGCCCTGCTCGGACCGTCCGGCTGTGGCAAGACCACCCTGCTGCGCACCATCGCCGGCCTCGAGGCCGCTACCAAGGGACGCCTGACCATCGGTGACCGCGACGTCACCGAGCTGCCTCCGGGAAAGCGCGACGTCGCCATGGTATTCCAGGACTACGCGCTCTTCCCGCACATGTCCGTCGCGGACAACATCTCGTACCCGCTGAAGATCCAGCGGGTACCGAAGAGCTCACGGCACGCGACGGCTGCCGAGACGGCCGATGGGCTGGCGCTGCACGGGCTCATCGACCGCCGGCCCGGGCAGCTCTCCGGTGGCCAGCAGCAGCGGGTCGCGCTGGCCCGCGCCGTGGCCAGCAACCCGACGGTATTCCTCTTCGACGAGCCGCTGTCCAACCTGGACGCTCGGTTGCGGCTGGAAGCCCGGACATTCCTCAAGCGGCTGCAGCGCGATCTCGGCGTGACCACCGTGTTCGTCACCCACGACCAGGCCGAGGCGCTGGCGCTCGCCGACCGGATCGCGATCATGAAGGAGGGACGTATCCAGCAGATCGGCAGCCCGCGCGAGGTCTTTGCCCGGCCCGCCAACACGTTCGTCGCGTCGTTCGTCGGCTCCACACCGATGAACTTGCATACCGCGACGGTGTCCGGCGAGCACGTCAAGGTCGCCGGCTCGTCGGTCCCGATACCTCCGTCCGCGCGCAGCCGGGTCAGCGACGGTGACGAGGTGATCTGGGGTGCGCGCCCGGAATACCTGCGGTGGTCCACCGAGCCCGTCGAGGATTCGATCGAGGGCAGCGCCACCATCGTCGAGAATCTCGGCGCGGCGGCGCTCGTCACGGTGGATGCCGGGGGGACACTCATTCAGCTGGTTGTCGACGAGGACGACGAGCCCGAGATGGGAGCACGCGGGTGGGTCGTCCCGCGCATCGATCGGACCTTGCTGTTCGACGGCGCCAGCGGCGAACTCATCCTCGACGACACTCCCACATCCCCGTGATCTCGACGCCCGCACGGCGATCCCAGGGAACGGACGAGACATGACCACACGGATCGAGCGAACCCTGACACCCGACGACCGGGCAGAGACGCCGTACCTGACCATCCCCTTCGAGATCGGCCCCGGAACGTCGACGCTGGAAGTGCGCCTGTCCTACGATCGCGGCAGCGGCGTGATCGATCTCGGCTGCGCCGGAGCGGACGGCTTTCGCGGATGGTCGGGCGGTAACCGCGAGCGCTACGTGATCACCCCGGAGGCCGCGACCCCCGGTTACCTGCCGGGTGAGCTGGAGCCGGGTACCTGGTCCGTCGTGCTGGGCCTGCACCGCATTCCCGCTGCCGGCCTCGACGTCACGGTCGAGATTGACGTGCCCGCATCCGGCCCTCCCGAGGCTGAACCACCCGCTCCCCCGCTGCCCGAGCGCCCGCCGCGCCGGCGGCTGCCTGCCGACTCCGGGCGCACCTGGCTGGCCTGCGATTTCCACGCGCACACCGTGCATTCTGACGGTGCTCTCGGCCGCGCCGGACTCGCCGCGCTGGCCGTGCAGGCCGGGCTCGACGTGCTCGCGGTCACCGACCACAACACCGTGAGCCACCACGACGGGCTCGGCCAGATCGGCGACGCCTACGGCATCACGCTCGTTCCCGGCCAGGAGGTGACCACCGACCGCGGCCACGCGAACGCCTTCGGGGCGATCCCCTGGATCGATTTCCGCCAGCCTCCGGACACCTGGGTGTCGCAGGTCGCCGAGACCGGTGGCCTGCTGTCCATCAACCATCCGCTGGCCGCCGACTGCGCGTGGCACCACCCGCTGGCCCAGCGTCCGCCGCTGGCCGAAATCTGGCACTGGAGCTGGCTGGACACCCGCTGGACCGGCCCGCTGTCCTGGTGGAACGCGTGGGGCTGGGACACGATCCCCGTCGGCGGCAGCGACTTTCACGCACCCGAGCAGGGCCGGCCCATCGGCGTGCCCGTCACCTGGGTTGCCGTCGACGACGATGTGGCCGACCGGCTCACCGCCCGCGCCGGAGAGGGCCGCACCGGAGAGGGCGTCGCCCGAGACGGGGACCGGACCGCCGCGCCGGGATCCGCATCGGACATCGGTTCCGACGCCGTCCTGGCCGCGTTGCGCGCGGGGCGGACCGCCGTGGCCGCCGGCCGGGACGGTCCCGCTCTCCTGCGGGTGGACGGCGAGCTGGTCGCCGTCGATGCCAAGGGCACGCTCCTCACCGACACGCTGGGACGCCGCCGCCCGGTCCACGACGATCTGGCCCGCTTTCCCGCCACGTCCGGGCCGCACTGGCTGGAGACGCCCGACGCCGCCGTCCTCGCGATCACACCCTAGCCCGCCCCACACGACGAAGCCCACACGATGAAGCCATCTGATCGTTGACGATCCTGCACAAGTCCATGTCGGTGATCGTTGATGCGCAGCACGACAGCGCCCACCGTGTCAGGCAAGGAACCGACATCATCACGGCCATGACCTCCACAATGTCGGTTCTTGCCGACGAGCCCAAACCTGCTGGCTCGGCCCCCGGGCCGGCCCACACGACCGGGCCACCCTGCTGGCTCGGCCTGCGGCCGGCATCCACCACACCCACCGGCTGTGCCATCGCGACAGTTCCCACCGGTTGTTCCACCACGACGGTTCCCACCGGTTGTGCCACCACGACGATCTTCACGACTGGTGAGCCGGACCCGTGAGTGATCGATGTGGAGTTTCCGCCCGTCGTGCGTAGAGAATGGGCCACTATCACGACCGTTTTTCCCCGCAGCCCAGCCGAAACTCCGCATCGATCACCGGGCAGCGGAACCTCGGGGCAGCGCCCACCGTGTCAGCCAAGGAACCGACATCATCACGGCCATGACCTGGACAATGTCGGTTCTTGCCGACGAGCCCAAACCTGCTGGCTCGGCCCTCGGCTGGCCCACACGACCGGCGCCACCACCAGCCCTCTCGACCGGGCGTCCATGACCGGACGCCTCCCGCTCCCGCTACTGGGACACCGGAAAGGCAACCCCGCTGCGCAGCACGACATTCGCGAACGGCGTGAACTCCCCGGTGCGTACGACGGCGCGAACCGCCCGCGTCTGCTCCTTCAACACGTCATGGCTCACCCGCAGCTCCTCGGCCCCGTGCAGCCGTTGCCGCACGTGATCGACCAGGTGACGGCTGTGGTCGAGAGATTCGTCAGCGATCGTGTAGGCCTCGACCCTCAGCTCGGCGAGCACGGCCTCGACGACGTCGATGAATCGCGGCTGCCCGGCAGCGAAGGCCAGATCGATGCGCTCGACGCCGGGCGGGACGGGTAAGCCCGCGTCGGCCACACACAGCGTGTCGCCATGGCCCATCGCCGTGACCACGGCAGACAGCCTCGGATGCAGGATTCCATGGTCTTTCATACTCAGCGCACGTTCTCCACGTCGTCGCGGCTGGGCAGTGCCGGCTGGGCTCCATCCCGGGTCACCGTCACGGCCGCGGCACGCGTCGCCCAGCGCACCGCCGCCCCGAGACCTTCACGGCGAACGAGGGCGTCGGCCAACGCACCACAGAAGGCATCACCCGCCGCCGTCGTATCCACCACGTCGACCTCCACTGCGGGCACGTACGACACGCCCTCCGAATCGACCAGGAGCGCTCCCCGTGCACCCAGCGTCACCACGATCGCGTCCGGACCGTTGATGCGCCGGGACAGATCGACGATCCCGTCGAGGTTGCCGCTCGGTAACTGCTGCCCGGCGAGGACCTCCAGTTCCGTCTCGTTGAGCACGAGCACGTCCACAGCATCGAGCAGGGCCGGCCTCAGCTCCCGAGCCGGCGCCGGGTTCAGCACGACGGTCCCGCCCGCGGCGCGCGCCGCTGCCTCGACAGTATCCAGGGGCACCTCAAGCTGCAGCAGGGTCACGTCCGCGTCTGCCAGAACGGCGGCCGACGACGCCACGTCGCCGGCCGAGAACATCCCGTTGGCGCCCGGGCTCACGATGATCGTGTTCTCCCCGGCCTCGTCGACCGCGATGTACGCCATGCCGGTGGGGGTCTGCGGCGTCACCGTCACCGCGGACGTGTCCACACCGGCACTGTCCAGCATTCCCGTCAGGAACGAGCCCGCGTCGTCATCGCCCACCCGGCCCAGCATCGTGACGTGCTGGCCCAGCCGGGCCGCCGCGACCGCCTGGTTGGCTCCCTTCCCGCCAGGGTGGCGGGTGTGGTCCCCGCCCAGGACGGTCTCGCCCGGGCGGGGGTGGTGCGGTACCGGCATCACCACGTCCAGGTTCAGGCTGCCGGCAACGGCCACCGCCGTCCGTTGCCCCATCCCCGATTGCACCGCGCTACTCGGCGAATTCGCCGACATTGTCCGCCGTCACCAGCTGGACCTCGACCGGCTGCTCGGCCTCGACGTCGTCGCCGCCCGCGATGGACACGGCGGTCTCGATCCCCAGCCGGCCCATCTCGTCGGGCTGCTGGGCGATGGTGGCATCCATCTCGCCGTCCTCGATCGCCGCGAGCGCGTCGTCGGTGGCGTCGAACCCGACGATCACCAGCTCGTCGAGCACCCCTGCCGAGCGTGCCGCCTCGACAGCGCCCAGCGCCATCTCGTCGTTCTGGGCGAACACGCCGCCGAGATCGGCATTGGCCTGCAAGACGTTCTCCGCGACGGTCAGTCCCTCGTCCCGGCTGAAGTCTGCCGCCTGGCTGCTCACCAGCTCGATTCCGGACGCCGCGTCAAGGGCTTCCTCGAAGCCCGCTCCACGGTCCCGCGCCGCCGACGTCCCGGCGATCCCTTCGAGCTGTGCGACCTCACCGGATCCACCGATCTCCTCGAAGAGGAATTCGCCCGCCAGGCGGCCACCTTGAACGTTGTCACTGGCGATGTGGGAGGCGACCTCTCCTCCCTCGGATCCACGATCGACGGTGACGACCGGGATATCCGCATCGTTCGCCGCCTCGATGGACGGCACGATCGCGGCGGAGTCCACCGGGTTGATCACCAGAACGTCAACGTCGCGGGTGACGAAGTCTTGCACGTCATCGGCCTGCGATTGCGCGTCGTCGCGCGCGTCGGACACCCGCAGCTCGACACCCGCCTCGTCCGCTGCCTCCTCGGCGCCGTCACGAAGGGTGACGAAGAAGGGGTTTTCGAGCGTGGAGATGGACAGCCCGACGGTCACATCGGCATCGGAGCCACCCCCTTCGTCGCCGTTTCCGCATGCGGTGAGCGCCACGGCCGTACCCGCGGCGACCGCGATCAGCAGTCGTCTCATGGTCTGCACTCCCTTGTTCTCGTGTGGTGTCAATGCTTCGATCTGCGGCGCAGGGTGTCGGTCATCACCGCGATCGCGATGACCGCGCCGATGACCACCTGCTGCCAGAACGACGAGACGTCCAGCAGGTTGAGGCCGTTGCGCAAGACCCCGATGATGAGCGCGCCGACGAGCGTCCCGGACACGCTCCCGCGCCCACCGGCCAGGCTCGCCCCGCCGATCACGACGGCGGCGATCACGTCCAGCTCCATTCCCGTACCGGCGGTGGGCTGGGCCGAATTGAGCCGCGCCATCAGGATGAGCCCGCCGAGCCCGGCCAGCGCGCCGGCAACCGTGTACACCTTGATCTTCTCGCGTCTGACGTTGAGGCCGGACAGGCGCGCTACTTCCTCGTTGCCGCCGATCGCATACAGCGCCCTCCCGGACGGGCGATACCGCAGGTACGCGGCACCCAGCAGGAACAGGATGACCACCAGCAGGACGGACAGCGGCACGACCCCGAACAGCTGGAACCGGGTGATGGCGCGGAACCAGTCCGGATAGCCCGAGATCGGCCGGCCGTCGGAGATGACCAGCGCGAGCCCGCGCGCCATGGACAGCATCGCCAGGGTCGCGATGAACGGCGGGAGCTTCCCCAGCGTGATCATGAGACCGTTCGCCAGCCCGGCCAGCGCGCCGATCCCCAGGCCCGCGAGAAACGCGAACGGCATCGGCATGCCCGCTTCGGCGAACGTCCATCCGGCCGTAACCCCGGCGAGGGCCAGCACGGACCCCACCGACAGGTCGATGCCCGCGGTGATGATCACGGCCGTCATGCCGAGGGCCAGGATCGCGAGCACCGAGATCTGCTGGAAGACGTTGACGAAGTTGTTCACGGTCAAGAATGCCGGAGAGAGCACCGACAGGATGGCCACCAGCAGCAACAAGCCGAGCAGTGGCCCGCTCGACCCGAACCGGTCGAGCACCGCGCGCCACGACGGTTTCCGGCCCGTTTGATCCGGAGTCTCCTGATCTCGCACGAGCGCCGACATCAGCCGCTCACCGCCAGTGCCATGACATGTTCCTCCGTTGCTTCGTCCCGTTCGAGCAGCCCGGTCTGGCGTCCGTGCGACAGCACCAGCACCCGCCGCGCCAGCCCGAGCACCTCCGAGAGCTCCGACGAGATGACGATGACGCCGACGCCGTCGCTGGTGAGCTCCTCGATGAGCGTGTAGATCGCCGTCTTCGCTCCCACATCGATCCCCCGCGTGGGCTCATCGAAGATCACCAAGCGCGGCCGCTTCGGAATCCACTTGGCGATGACCGCCTTCTGCTGATTACCGCCGGAGAGCGTGCCGGCCGCCTGGCCGGGCCGGCCACGGATGTCGAACCGCTGGGCGAGGTTCCGGGCCATGTCGCGCACTCTCGACCGCCGCACCACGCCCCCGTCGGTGAGATCACGCAGCGAGGGCAGTGCGACGTTGTCCTGCACCGGCATCCCGAGGACCAGCCCGGACGCCTTGCGATCCTCCGGTGATTACCGCCGGAGAGCGTGCCGGCCGCCTGGCCGGGCCGGCCACGGATGTCGAACCGCTGGGCGAGGTTCCGGGCCATGTCGCGCACTCTCGACCGCCGCACCACGCCCCCGTCGGTGAGATCACGCAGCGAGGGCAGTGCGACGTTGTCCTGCACCGGCATCCCGAGGACCAGCCCGGACGCCTTGCGATCCTCCGGGACCAGCACGATCCCCGCCTCGATCGCGTCGATCGGGCTGGCGATCTCCAGCTCGCGATCGCCGGCGACGATGCGGCCCCGGTCCGCGGGTTCGGCACCGAACAGTGCGCGGGCCAGCTCGGTCCTTCCCGCTCCGACCAGCCCCGCGATGCCCAGCACTTCGCCACGGTGCAGCGTGAACGACACGCCCGAGAAGGCACCGGCGCGTCCCAGCCCCTCGACGCGCAGCAGCTCTCCGGACTCTGGCGCGCGCGGCTCCGGATACACCTGGTCAACGGTGCGGTCGACCATCGCCTCGACGAGCGTGTCAACGTCGACGTCCGCGCGGTCCCAGCTGGCCACCCGCCGCCCGTCCCGCATGACGACGACACGATCGCCCACCCGTTCCACTTCCCGCAGGCGGTGCGTGATGTAGGCGAACCCCACGCCGTCCGCGCGCAGCTCGTCGACGATCTCGAAGAGTCGCTCGGACTCCTCGGCACCCAGCGCGGCAGTCGGCTCGTCAAGGATCAGGATCCGCGCCTCCAGCGACAGCGCCTTGGCGATCTCCACCTGCTGCTGCGCGGCCACCGACAGGCTGCCCACGGGCCGCGTCACGTCCACCCGCAGCCCCACCCGGCGCACGATGTCGGTCGCTGCCCGGGTCATCTCGCGATAGTCGACGCCACCGCGCCGTCGTGGCTGGCGCCCCAGGAAGATGTTCTCCGCCACGGACATGCCCGGCACCAGGTTCATCTCTTGGTGGATCATGGCCACGCCTGCGGCGATGGCTGCCTTGGGCGTCGCCGGCCGGTACTCCTGGCCGTCCAGCGTCATGCTCCCGGAGTCCGGGCCGTGGACACCCGAGAGGATCTTCATCAGGGTGGACTTGCCAGCACCGTTCTCCCCGAGGATCACCTCGACACTCCCGTAGGGAACGTCGACATCGACACCGTCCAGGGCACGTATCCCCGGGAACGATTTGGTCAGTCCCCGGCACACCAGACCGCCGGCGGCCCCGGCAGGTGGCTGGACCCCGCTCTCTCCCCGCGTCATCGCCATCACCGCCCTCCGCTCATCGGACCGTCGAACAGATCGCCCCCGGGCGGATCGGCACAACCGCACGAGCCGCGCGGCGTCAGCTGCACGGGAAGCACCGACGGCGCCGCCATGTCCCCGGGATCGGCCATGCGTGCCAGCAGCAGGTCGACGGCTGCCCGGCCCAGCTCACCGAACGGCTGGGCCATCGTGGTCAGTGCCGGCGTGGCGTAGGCCGCGGCGGCAATCCCGTCGAACGAGGTGATCGCGACATCGTCGGGGCAGCTCAACCCCTCCTCAGTGACCGCGCGCAGCACCCCGAGCGCCTGCTCGTCGCTGGCGGTGAAGACGGCGTCGATCGACCGATCGCCCAGCATCTCGCGCGCGGCGATGTAGCCCGGGTGCCGCCCGAAGGGCACATGCCACAGGTATGCGTCGTCGGCCGGCAACCCGGCGTAGGCCAAGGCGTCACGCCAGCCCGCGACCCGATCGGTGGCCGGCATCACGTCCTCCGGACCCGCGATGCACGCGACCGTGTTGCGGCCATGTTCAAGCAGGTGGGCCGTTGCTTCCCGGGCGCCACCGCGGTTGTCCACGAGGACCGCCGGCGGGGCGGTCACACCCGGCAGCCGCCGGTCGAGCGTGATCCAGGGCGTGCGGGCGCGTTCCAGGTCGGCAATGTAGCTGGCCACGCCGTGCGCCGGCACGAGAAAGAGGCCGTCAACCTGGCGTTGCAGGAAGGTCCGGACGTAGGCCGTCTGGCGCGCGTCGTCTTCCGCGCCATTGCCGATCAACAGGGTGTAGCCATGAGAGAACGCCGCTTCCTCGATCGCTCGCGCCAGCTCGGCGAAGTACGGGTTCGACGTGTCCGGCACGACGAGCCCCAGCGTCATCGTCTTGTTCGTGCGCAGCGAGCGCGCGACACCGTTCGGCCGGTAGTCAAGCTGCTCGACGGCGGCCAGGACGCGGGCGCGCGTCTCGGGGGCGACGCTGCGCGGCCCTCCGTTGAGGACGTAGCTGACGACCGCCGGAGACGTCCCCGCCAGTCGGGCGACGTCGGCACGGCGAACGGTCACGGTCTACCGCCTCCTCCGGCTCAGCTCGTCCAGCTTCGTGTCAACACGAATTGCGCAACTCGTGTTGACGACCAATAGTGCCGACCGGAAGCCGATTTCGCAACCCCGCTCCCGCTGGCTCCCGCTGGCTCCCGCTGATCATGAACACTAAGCGACTACATAGGTCGCTTAGTGTTCATGATCAGCGGGAATGAGCGCGGCGGGAACCCAGAACGACGTACGCCAGAGTCCCGACGACGAACAGAGCCGCCGCCGTCCACGCGGCCACGCCGGAGCTCCACTGCTGCACCGGCCACGTCCACCACGCTGTCGCCTCGGTGAGCGGCTGCGGCGTGGCGATGTAGATCACTCCGGCGAAGCCGAATGGCAGGAACCAGGCTAGCCGCGCACCCACAACGACGGCCGCCAGCGTGACCAGGCCAAGAAACCCCAGGGTGTTTCGGACCAGCTCGAACGCGCCGTACACGCGCGGCTCCCACAGGCCCGTCACGGCCAGCGGCGCGCCGATGGCCAGCGCGGCACCGGCGACGTGTATCGACCGGAACACCGGCCATCGCACCGCCAGTGACCGTTCGAATTCCTCGTCCTTTCCCTCCAGACCGGCAGAGACGAGGACGGAACCGAGCAGCGGAGCCCCGACCACCACCGGAACCCGCGCATCGGCGCCGCCGGTCCATTCGAGATTCACCAGCCACCCCGCGGCCCACCACGCCACCAGCGCCACGGCCGCCACGCCTGCCGCCGCCAGCACGACACCGCGGGCGCGGACGTGCAGCCAGAGGAACCTGCGACGCCTGCCGGTTCGCCGCGCGTGGTTCCCGCGCCACTCCGTCGACGGACGCGACTGCGGAATCAACGCAGTTCCCCGGCGAGTTCCGTCAAGGCCGCGTGATCGCAGTCGCGAGCCGCGGCGAGATAGTCACCCATCCATGCCTTCTGCTCGGCTTCCGGCAACGACCGGAGGTGTTCGAACGCCTGCGTCTCCTCCTGGGATACCCACGTTCCATCGCCGGGCTGCTCGTCTGACATTCCGGCCGCCCACAGGCGCGCGACCGACATGGCCGTCCAGGCCGCCTCGGGTACCCCGGCGCCGACCTCGCAGCCGTAGGCCTCGCGCGCTGCCTCGGCTACGACGAGTTCGAGCGTCTTGCCGTGTTCGGAACGCCGGGCAAGCGTCGCGTTCCACGAGATCAGGTTGTCCAGGTCGAGCACCACGGTGCGTTCGAGATCGACACCCGGCTCGGTGACCGAGGCATGGTCCTGCTCGCCATCGGGCATCTCGTCGCCCTGCGGCCCGTTACCAGGCATGGCTCGTCGCCTCTCGTCCCTGGACAAAGACGTCCGGTCGATGGCGCGCTCGAAACCGCCCGATACGCCCTCCCAGCGTTCGAGCATCTCTCGCACCTTGGGTGCGACGTCGTCGAGTACGAACGCGTTCACCCGGGCCAGGCACACCTGCGGCTCCCCGTCGGCACAGACCAGCTCGCGGGCCTGCGGATCGGGCTGCCAGCGTCCGTCTCCGGGACCGGTCGCGATGGGTATGGCCGCCACCACTGCCACGGCCAGGGGGACGGTGCTCAGCCACCGGCGGCGCGCTCCCACCACGACGAGCGCGGCGGCCGCGAGCGCCAGCAGCCAGGTGATCTGGATCAGCTGGAATTGCGGTTCCAGGTAGGACGCGCCATCCCGGGAATTGGACACTGTGGGCATCAGCCACTGAGTCCCACCCGACTGATACGTCGCCACGCCCCCGACAACGTAGAAGACGATGCCCAGGATCGGAGCGACAAGCCGGTTGGGTATGAGCCGGCCCACCGCCAGGCCGACGGCGCTGGCCGCCGCCAGCCCGGCAAAGGCCACGACGACGCTCCACCACCAATGCCGGCCCTCGTAGGTCGCCACCGGGGCCACGAGGGCGGCGCCGGCCGTCCACGTGACCGCTAGTCCGACGAACGTCCCGAGGACCACAGAGGTCCACGAGACCAGGAGCGGCTGCCATGGCGACCGCGCGGTCGAGCCGAGCAGCTCACCGATCCGGCGCCGTCGCTCGCGACCGCCTTGCCAGGCACCTGCCGCAGCCGCGAGTGGTACCAGCACGATCAGGATCATGCGCAAGTTCTCGGCCAGCGGCGCCCAGCGTCCGGCCCAGTACTCGCTCATGTTGAACAGCGTCGCGATACCGGCGACGGCGATGGACAGCGCCGCGACCGGTGCCGTTCCACGCCACAGCTCCATCTTCAGCACACGCGCGACCAACCGGCTCATCGAAAACGTCACCCCTCAGCGCTTCCGAGCCGCACGGATGGCCGCCGTGTATCCCCGCTCGATCGGGGAATCACCGTCGGAGGTGTCCTCGCCCGCGGCCACCAGATCGTCGGGCGTGCCACGGAAGACGGCGCGCCCGTCGCTCACCACCGTCACATGTGTGCACGCCACGGCCACGTCTTCGACGAGGTGGGTGGCCACCAGCACGCACGAGTCGACACCGATGGTGCGCAGCAACTCCCGGAACTCGACGCGCTGTTCGGGATCGAGCCCGGCCGTGGGCTCGTCCAGCAGCAAGACATCGGGGTCGTTGACGATCGCCTGCGCGATGCCGGCCCGCCGCAACATCCCACCGGAGAGCTTCTTGAGCCGGTCGTCGGCACGATCGGCAAGGCCGACCCGTTCGATCGCATGGTCCACGGCCAGCGGTACCGCCGACGGTGTCATCTCCTTCAACCACGCGAAGTACTCGACGAACTCGCGCACCGTGAAACGCGGGTAGTAGCCGAACTGCTGGGGCAGGTAGCCGAGCCGGCGCCGCACCATCCGCAGGTCCCGCTGCTTGCTCAGATCGTGGTCCAGCAACGACACCGAGCCGGACGTGGACCGGGCCACGGTGGCGAGGACGCGCATCAGGGTCGTCTTGCCCGCCCCGTTGGGCCCGAGCAGGCCGTGCACGCCGGTGTCCAGCTGGAGGTCCACGCCGTCCAGGGCGGTGCGCTTGCCGAACTCGACGACGAGATCGCGCACGTCGACGTGCGTTCCGATCATGGTGGACGCGTTCATGTCAGTTCTCAGTTCTCCAGACGGGGGTGAGCGGGTAGGGATGTGTAGTTGAAGGCCTGGCGGCGCAATGCGACGACCGCGACGGCCGCCACGCTCACGAGCAGCCAGACGGGGACCGCGTCGGGGTCCAGCAACGCGGGCGCCGCCTGCGTAACGTCTCCCGCGGCGCTCATGGCGAGGCCGGTGACCCAGGCGGCACCCACGATGGCGGCGGCGCGCCCGACGCCCGTCACGGAAGCGAGAGCCAACGTCGTCAAGATCAACGCCAGCGACGCCGCCAGCCAGGGAATCGGAGAGCCGTACCCGGTTACCGCCCCCGCTATCAACCCGACCGGAAGCGTGACGGCCAGGACCGACGCGGAGCGAAGCAGCAGGAGCCGTATCCCTCCCCCGGGTGTCGACGCGATGACCTCGTGCGCATCGTCGAGACCGCTTCCGTACGAGGCTGCCACCCCCAGTATCGGGAGGAGCGGCGCCACGACGCCGAGGAGCGGGATCTCCTGCCCCCTCCCGAACGGCGTCACGGCGCCGAGCCCCGCTGCCAGGGCGAGAACGACGACGGCCGCGGTGAACCACGCCCACCGGGCCGCAGGACCGGCGGCGATCAAGACGATCAGCTCCCGCGATCGAGACCCGCGGCGGACGCGGCCCTGCGACGACAGGTTGGCCGCAATGCCCGGCCAGCTCTCCCGTATGGCCGTCGAGAGATCGACATCGGTTGCTGCCTCGGCGGCGAGAGCGGCACGGCATCGCTCACACGCCGTCAGGTGCATCTCGACGGACCACGCGTCCGAGTCGGCGATGCGACCGGACGCATAGGCGCTCAGCGCCTCCCCTGTCACGTGCCAACTCATGCCAATGCCTCCTTCAGCAGCAACCGCGCGCGCCGGACACGGGTCTTGACGGTTCCCTCCGGAATGTCGAGCAACGTCGCGGCCTCCCTCGTCGAGAGCCCGTCGAGGACCGTGGCCTGGAGCACAGCACGCAGTTCCGGCGAGAGCCGGTCAAGTGCCACCGCCAGCTCGGCGCCGAACGACGACGCGAGCGCCTCGTCCTCGGCGGAGGATGTGTAGACGAGCCCTTCAGACGCTTCACCCGCCGACTCGGGACGCGCAGCGCGCCGGCGATACGCGTCGATCAGGCGGCGCGTGGCTATCGACCACAGCCATCCTCCTGACTGGCCGCTTCCGGAATACGTCGCCGCGGCCCGCCACACCGCCAGGAACGTATCCTGCATCACGTCAGCAGCGAGCTCCGCGTCGCCGCATCGGCGACGCAGCCGGATCAGCAGCCACGCGGCGTTGCGGGAGTAGTACTCCTCAAACGCCACGCGGTCACCGGAGCCGGCGGCGCGCAAGAGCTCGTCGTCGGTACGCGTACCTTCCACGCCCCGTAGAGACGCAGCATCGTCGCGATCGGTTCTCGCACGTGCCCGCCATCGCCTGACATACCGCACAGCGGCATTCTCGCCGCGATGCCGGTTCGTCGCCGGACATTCCGGTAACGCAACTCGGGTACGAAGAGATCCGAGATGAAATGGACAAGAGCTGAATGCAGCGCGCCGAGAATGCGCGACAATCGCGCGCCCGGAAGGTACCGTAGTTGGGCCTACGGATTGCGCAGGCGGGGCCGGGGGGATTGTGTGGTTCGCCAGGTGGGGTCACGAGGCGGCTTTTCCGCACAGCCGGAAAAGTCTCAGCAAGTTCTCAGGTATCTCGGAATTTTGCGGGGCGTCTCGAACGTTATGAAACGTGTGTTCGTCGGGCGATCTGGGTATCGTCCGGATATGACGACAGGAAGGGAGGAGCCATGACGGTCAGCATCGACACCGACGTCCAACGTCGTGGTCAGCCGAGCGGCTCCGATGCGGAACCTGACCTGGTCGGTCGATACCTCGCGCAGATCGGTAAGACACCGCTACTCAGCGCCAATGAAGAGGTCGAGCTGGCCAAGCGGATCGAGGCCGGTGTGTATGCAGGAGAACTCCTGCGCGCCGTGGATGCTGGTGAAAGCGACCGCCAGCTCACTCCACACGACCGGCGTGAACTCCAAGCCATTGCGCAAGACGGACAACTGGCCAAAGATCATATGATCCGGGCCAACCTCCGCCTCGTCGTCTCGGTAGCACGAAAGCTATCCAATCGAGGCTTGCCTTTCCTCGATGTGATTCAGGAAGGCAACCTCGGCCTAATGCGTGCGGTCGAGAAGTTCGATTACACCAAGGGATTCAAGTTCTCCACATATGCCACATGGTGGATTCGACAATCCATCCAGCGTGGACTCGCGGAGCAGACCCGCACCGTGCGGTTGCCCGTGCATGTCGCCGAGACGGTCGCCAAGCTGCATCGTATCGGCCGTGACCTGCAACGACTCCTCGGACGCGACGCCACGGTCGAGGAAGTGGCCGAGGAGGCCGGGTTGCCCGTCGAACGGGTCATCGAACTGCGTCGGGTCTCCCGTGACCCGCTCAGTCTCGACACGCCGATCGGCGAGGACGGGGATACGTCGGTCGGAGAGATCGTCGAGGACGACGACGTCCTGCAAGCAGAGGACATCGCCGAACGGCACGCCCTCGTGGACTCGCTGCGCTCCGTGCTGGACTCGCTGCCGCCACGCGAGGCACGGATCATCGAGTTGCGGTACGGGCTCGCCGACGGCCGCGAGCACACCCTCCAAGATGTCGCCGAGGAGGTAGGCGTATCGCGCGAACGGGTGCGCCAGCTAGAGAAGCATGCCCTCGCAGCGCTGCGTGAGCCGCAACGCCGGCATTCGCTGACCGCCTGGTCGATCTAAACATCCACCATGGTCCGAGTGGCCATCCGATGAAGCAATGGCCGCCGTCCGGGACGTCATCTCGATTCCTCGGGCGGCGGTCACCAATGTGTGACCGCGAGCGGGACGGTGCCGGTCGAGCACATCGATAGCATGGGAACCCCTTCCAGCCCACGTGGCGTGATCGACTGAGAATGGGAGTGTCCATGACCGACGCGCGGAGCGGCACCACCACGCTCCTGGACGTCGCCCGCGAGGCTGGCGTCTCATTGGCCACCGCCTCCAGGGCGATCAACGGCAGCGAACGCCAGGTCGGCGAGGATCTCCGGGAGCGTGTACTCGCGGCCGCCCGCAGGCTCAACTACTCCGCCAACCTCCAGGCGCAAGCCGTCGCTCGCGGGAAGACGAACATCGTGGGGCTGCTCGTCCACGACATAGCCGACCCCTACTTCTCGTCGATCGCCGCCGGCATCATGCAAGCCGCCGACGATCACGACATGCTGGTCACGCTGGCCCACACCGAACGCCACCCCCAACGCGAGATCGAACACCTCGCGGCGCTTCGTGGCCAGCACGGCCAGGCCGCCATCCTGGCGGGCAGCCGCATCGACGACGATGACACCCTGCACGCACTGTCCGAGGAGGCTGCCGAATTCGAGCGCGGTGGCGGACGTGTCGTGATGATCAGTCAGCCGCTGCTCCCGGTCGACACGGTTGCCTTCGAGAACCATGCCGGCGCCCGGAACCTGGCCGCCGAGCTCGTCGACCTCGGGTATCGCAGCTTCGGCATCCTCGCAGGCTCGGCCAGGCTACGTACGGCGCGCGATCGGGTGCAGGGATTCCAAGACGGGCTCGTCACGGCGAACATCGAGGTCGATACCGACAACGTCATTCACGGCGACTTCACTCGCGACGGCGGCCACGCCGCGATGTCCCAGCTCCTGGATCGCGACCCGGACGTCGAGTGCGTGTTCGCCGCCAACGACGTCATGGCCGTGGGAGCGATGACCGCCTGCCGTGACCGGGGGGTCGACGTTCCCCGCGACATCGCCATGGCCGGGTTCGACGACATCACCACGCTGCGTGACGTCAGCCCTGCACTGACCACGGTGCGGCTCCCGCTGGAGAAGGCGGGGAGGATGGCGCTCGAACTGGCCCTGGATGCCGCCGTGGGCGAGCCGCCCCGGCTACGCCACGTGCCCGGCGAGGTCGTCGTCCGCCAGAGCACACCACCCCTCGCCCGCTGATCATGAACACTAAGCGACCCATGAGGTCGACTAGTGTTCATGATCAGCGGGTTTATCAGATGGGCGGGCCGGCGGGTTCTCGGCGACCCGTTTGATCGCTTCGAGGCGACGGTCCCACGCCGCAGCGCGTTCCGCCAGCCACCGGGCCGAGGAATCGAGAGGTGCCGGGCGAACTTCGTACAGCACCTCCCGTCCCAACCGGCCGTATCGGACCAGACCGGCCTCCTCCAGGACTCGAAGGTGTTTGACGACGGCCTGGCGAGACACCGGAAGGCGACCGGCCAGGGTCGTCGCGCTCGCCTGTCCCTCCTCGGCCAGCGCATCCAGGAGCTCGCGCCGGGTCGGGTCCGCGAGCGCGACGAGCACCGTGCCGATCTCATGCTCGTCGACGCTCATTCCACGCTCTGCTCCGCGCGCTTCTGGATCGCCGTCAGCTGTTCCACCCAGCCCTCGATGTTCCCGTTGACCGAACGCTCACGGGCCTCGTCGGGAACCGCGAGGGATGCGAAGCCACTCTCAACCACGCGAAGCAGTGTGCCACCGTCGTGCTCGCTCAGCCAGAACTCGACCAGTGTGGAATTGTCCGGGCGGAGGTCTTCCCCGGGAAACGTGCTGGCCCATCGATACGACACGTAGTGCTGCGGTTCTGTCGTTTCGGTACGGACCGGGAACCGCCCGAACCGTGGGTCCTCGACCACGTCCAGGTCTCCATCGCGGTACCGCCGTTGACCTGTGCGGTCGTTACCATCGCCGATCCACCAGCCGGGCTCGGTGACCAGCTTCCACACGCGGGCCACGGGGGCGTCGATCACGACCTGCTGCTCGATCCGATCCTGAGTGCTCATGATTTTCTCCATTCACTGGGCAACCCTGATGTGCTACCAATAGGTTGCACTAGATTGGAGGGAAATGCAACTCTGCGGTTGCACCAATGTTTCCGGGCCGCCGGGCCCTCTGGCAAAGGCCGTTGCCTGCGCCGTCAGCGGCGAAAGACCGCGTACGTGTCCCCGGCCGGCAGGACGACATAGCTATCGTCGGCGAGCACCCTGGCCGTGGAGGAGTTACCCACCCACGCATCCGGCAGGTACCGTTCGCTGATCGCCCCCTCGGCGACGTCCACCAGCACCATGCCCGGTTCCCGGCGCTCGTCCGCCAGCAGCGGCCCTCCGAGGGGCACCATCACGTCACCCTCATCCAGCACGACCGACTCGTCCAGCCGCACGTCGGCGTCGAGCTCGTCGCTCCATAGCCGCTGCCCGGAGTGAAGATCGAAACCGTGCACGGTCCGGGCCGACATCTGCTGATCCACAGAGCTGTCATCGCC
The DNA here is from genome assembly GCF_003287285.1 of Phytoactinopolyspora halophila. Classification (GTDB taxonomy): domain Bacteria; phylum Actinomycetota; class Actinomycetes; order Jiangellales; family Jiangellaceae; genus Phytoactinopolyspora_A; species Phytoactinopolyspora_A halophila. The sequence goes on along the minus strand of NZ_QMIG01000005.1, from coordinate 6,796 downwards.
CGCCGCCTCGGCCACGAGGATCGTTCCGTCGACGACAGCCGTCGAACGCGCGAACTCGTCGTCGACGTCCATATCCGCATCGCGCAGCGCCCACCCGAGCCGCACCACGCCTGACGCCACATCCTCGCGCCAGCGCACCTCGCCGTCCGGGCCGAGTGCATACATCGACGTCGTGCCCGTGCCCGATCGCGCTTGCTCGCGATCTTCGGTACTAAGGACGACGCTCCACCCATCCGACACCCCGACGAGGTGCGCATCGCCCAGTCCGTCGACGGGCAGCTCGTGGGACCACGCCTGCGAGCCGTCGCGCACATCGACGGCAACGATCTCGACGCCGTCGAACGTCAGCTGAACTCCAGCGGCTGCGTCGCCGACGAGCTGGGCATCATCCGGCAGGGTGACCGACCACGCGTTCTCCCCGCTGGTGCCGTCAAGACGGGTCAACCGCGACGCCTCCCCCAGACGCGCGTGCACCAGGACGTCGCCCGATGCGCGATGGAGTCCGGCATCGACCAGCGAATCGCCATCGAGGCCGAGGCACCATTGCAGTTCTCCACCGCCGCCCTCGGGGCCGCTCACGCCGCCGACATGTATCGTCCCGGGACCGGCCTGCGCCACCACAGCGGGAACGTCCTCTCGCGCCGGCAGAACCGACACGTCTGTACGATCGTCCGCAGCGAGCTCCACTGCCCACTCTGGTGTCTCGCTTTCGAGGTCGGAGCCGACGACGGCGGTCGCTGCGTCGATCTCCGTCTGGTATACAAGCGTCCCGCCGGTCAGCGCCACGGGGTGGATCGTCGGTGCAAGCGCACCATAGAACTCCTCCCAGGGAGTCCGCTGCTCAGAGCCGGTCTGCAAGGTCGTTGTGAGCTCGTCACGCCAGCGGTCCGAGACAGAGCCGCCGTCCAGCTCCTCGGCGGTCACGACCACCGGCGTGGCAGCATCGTCCGGGTCCGCCGGCGTCAGTCGCGCTTCGCATCGTCCGTTCCACCATTGGTACGCAACCACGGCACCATACGCCGCGGCCACGAGCGCGACGACTACGGCCAGCGCCACGATCGTCCGCCGACGTGTAACGCGCCTGGTGGAGCCACCGGATCCAACGCTCACGCCATGCTCCTCGTCATCTGCCTGCCGATCACCGAGTCCTGGTACGGAAGGCCGCTAGACGGCGTTCCGTACCAGCGTGTCATTCACGCCCGCCGAAGAGCCTGTGCGCCTCGCGTTGCACCGCGGGATCTTGCAGGCATGCGTTGCATGCAGCATGGACATACGCGCACGTCACGGCCTGCTTGGGAAGGTGAACGCCGGCGACGAATGGGGGTCTCCCGATCACGATGATGCGTGGTGTAGGCTCGGTGGAAAGCGCTTTCCCAAGGAGACCTCATGCCAGCCAGATCGCTTGGCGTCATCATGAACGGCGTCACCGGACGGATGGGCTACCGGCAGCACCTGCTCCGATCCGTACTCCGCATCCGAGACCAGGGCGGCGTCGAGCTCGCCGACGGCACCCGTGTCCAGCTCGAACCGGTGCTCGTCGGCCGGAATGAAGCCAAGCTCCGCGACATCGCCGAACGTCACGGGCTCACCCGGTGGACCACCGACCTCGACGCCGCGCTCGCCGACCCGGACCTGCCGATCTACTTCGACGCGCAGCTCACCTCGGTTCGCCGGACATCGATCATCAAGGCGATCGAGGCCGGCAAGCACATCTACACCGAGAAGCCGGTAGCCGAGACCGTGGACGAGGCCCTCGACCTCGCCCGCCGGGCCGCGGCAGCGAACGTGAAGAACGGTGTCGTCCACGACAAGCTCTACCTGCCCGGGCTGATCAAACTGCGCCGGCTTCTCGACAGCGGGTTCTTCGGTCGCATCCTCTCCATACGCGGCGAGTTCGGTTACTGGGTCTTCGAGGGCGACTGGCAGCCGGCGCAACGTCCCAGCTGGAATTACCGCAAGGAGGACGGCGGCGGCATCGTCTCTGACATGTTCTGCCACTGGGACTACGTCCTGGAAAACCTCTTCGGCCGGGTCGAGGCAGTCACCGCTCGCGCCGTCACCCACATCCCGCAACGCTGGGACGAGAACGGCAAGCCCTACGACGCCACCGCCGACGACGCCGCTTACGCGATCTTCGAGCTCGCGGGAGGCATCGTCGCCCAGGTCAACTCGTCGTGGTGCGTGCGGGTGCACCGCGACGAGCTGGTCGAGTTCCAGGTCGACGGCACGCACGGTTCCGCCGTCGCTGGCCTGCACCATTGCGTCGCCCAGCACCGCGGCGCCACACCCCGCCCGGTGTGGAACCCGGACGTCGTGGAGACCGAGCCGTTCCGTTCCCAGTGGCAGGAGGTCCCCGCCAACGCCGAGCTCGACAACGGGTTCAAGGCCCAATGGGAGGACTTCGTCCGGCACGTCGTCGAGGATGCCCCGCATCCGTACGATTTCCTCGCCGGCGCGCGCGGCGTCCGCCTCGCCCAAGCCGGGCTGGACTCGTCGGCCCAGGGCACACGCGTCGACCTTCCGGAGTTAACGCTATGACCACGATCACCCTGCCAACGCCCGACGGCGGGCGCATCGAACACGCCCTGAACGAGCCACGCGACTGGCCCAAACCCCAGCGGCCGTTCCGGTCCCGCGTGGCGTTCGCCGCAGCCCACGTCGTCGCGCATCCCCTCGCCGACAACACGCCGGGCACGCCGGCCGCGCTGGACTGGGACTCCACCCTGGCGTTCCGCCGCCACCTGTGGTCGCACGGGCTGGGCGTGGCCGAGGCGATGGACACGGCGCAGCGCGGCATGGGCATGGATTGGCCGGCCACCCGCGAGCTCATCCGGCGAAGCGCCGCCGAGGCCGCCTCCGCCGGCACCCGTATCGCGGCGGGCGCCGGCACCGATCAGCTCGACGGCCCGGCGACGACGCTGGACGAGGTGGTGGCCGCGTACGAGGAACAGATCGGCACCATTCAGGATGCCGGCGCCCAAGTGATCATCATGGCCAGCCGGCACCTGGCCGCGCTGGCGCGTAGCGTCGACGACTATCGCGCCGTCTACGATCGCGTCCTGGCGCAGGTCGATTCCCCCGTCATCCTGCACTGGCTCGGCCCCGCGTTCGATCCCGCCCTTCAGGGGTACTGGGGGTCCGACGACGTCGACGTCGCCACCGGTCACGTCGTCGATCTCGTCCGGGACCACGCGTCGATGATCGACGGTGTCAAGGTCTCGCTGCTCGATGCCGACCACGAGAAGGCGTTCCGTGCCCAGCTGCCCGCCGGCGTGCGCCTGTACACCGGAGACGACTTCAACTATCCCGAGCTGATTCGCGGTGACGGCGCGCACCACAGCGACGCGTTGCTCGGGGTTTTCGCGGCGATCGCGCCCGCGGCGTCCGCGGCCTTGCAAGCGCTGGACGACGGCGACGACAACGCCTATGACGCGGCGTTCGCACCGACCCTGCCACTGGCCCGGCACATCTTCGGGGCGCCAACGTATTACTACAAAACCGGTGTGGCCTTCCTGTCGTGGCTGTCCGGGTTCCAGGCGGGTTTCACGATGGTGGGCGGGCTGCAATCCGCCCGCAGCCTGCCCCACCTGGTGGAAGCGTTCCGGCTGGCAGACGCGGCACGACTCTTTCCCGATCCCGAACTCGCCGCAGCCCGCATGACGGCACTTCTCGAGACGTACGGCACCCCTCCACCGCCTTCCCGCTGATCATGAACATTAATCGACCTATGTACTCACCTAGTGTTCATGATCAGCGGGAATGGCGGGATTGGGTGCGGGAGGAGGTAGGCATGCGGCGGCTGTCGCTGAACCAGAAGACCACCAACCGGTGGGGCGTCGACGAGGCCGTCGACGGGTGCGTGCGCGCGGGGTTGGAGGCCATCGGCCTGTGGCGCGAGCCGGTCCACGACGCGGGCGTGGCACGGGCCGCCGAGCTGGTCCACGATGCCGGGCTGCGAGTGTCGTCGCTGTGCCGCGGTGGCTTCCTCACCGCCCGCGAGGGACCGGCTCGTCGCCAGACCATCGACGACAACCGCCGCGCCATCGACGAGGCCGTCGAGCTGGGGACGACGTGCCTGGTGATGGTCGTCGGAGGGCTTCCCGAAGGTGACCGGGATCTGGCCGGTGCCCGCCAGCGCGTCGCCGACGGGATCGCCGAGCTGGCCCCGTACGCACGCGAGCGTGGCGTGCGGCTCGCCCTCGAACCGATGCACCCCCTGTACTGCGCGGACCGAGGGGTCCTGTCCACGCTCGGCCAGGCCCTGGACATCGCAGAACAGCATCCTGCCGACACCGTGGGCGTCGTCGTCGACACCTTCCACGTGTGGTGGGACCCCGAGATCGAACGCCAGATCGCGCGCGCTCGCGGACGGATCGCCAGCTTCCAGGTCTGCGACTGGATCACCCCGTTCCCCGGCGATGCCCTGCTGTCTCGCGGCATGATGGGCGACGGGCACATCGACTTTCGGTACCTGCGCCGCCTCGTCGACGACGCCGGATATGACGGCGACATTGAAGTCGAGATCTTCAATGCCGAGCTCTGGGCCACCAACCCCGACGACGTCGTTGCCCTGATGAAGCAGCGCTACGCCGAATACGTGCTCGACGCCGGCCAGTCTCCCGCGCCCTGACCCCCGGCAAAGCCTGCCGGCGGGCTACGCGCACCGCACAGACACGGATGCGAGCGGGCACCCCTCCTTTTACGGTAGTCTCCTGAACCGTTCACCTATCCGGAACGCTCCGCTCGAGTCGACGTGACGGGAAAGGCGACTACCACCATGGCCGATCCGGCGCAGATGGTTCCCAACCCGATGAAGTCCGCCCTCGAACAGGTGCTGACCAGCGTCAACCGGGCCGTCGACGATATCGCCGGCATCACGGCAGCAGCCGACGCCATCGGTGCCGGCCCGGCCTGGACGGGATCGGCCGCCCGCGAGGTATACGACCACTCTCTTGCGCCAGCGGCTCGTGATCTCGAAGCGGGCCGGTCGAGCATCGCCGACGACGTCGAGAAGGCGCTGCTCGGTATGGACGATCTCGTCCCGGAAGACGTCGCCGAGACCATGCGCGCCGACCTCAGCCTCCGATGAACGACGGCTACGCCTCCATCGATCTCGACGCCCTCGGCCAGGTCGTCGACGACCTCGAACGGACCCTCGACGGGTTACGCCATTGGCTACCCGGACTGGAACGCGACTTTTCCTACTTCGGAGTGGAGACCACCAATCTCGCCCGGCTCGCCGCCGCCAAACGGGAGCTCGAAACCGTCGTTCCCGACTTGCGTGAACGGCACCGCCGCGCCGAGACACTTCTCGTGCACCAGGAAGCGTACGGATTGCACGGTGACGACGGCGTGGTTCACTTCCCGGGTGATCTACTCGACGGCGACGAGCACGTCAGCCACCAGATCCACGACCAGGCCGGGCGTTCCCCCGAGGACGTTCACGAATGGTGGGCCGGCCTGGACGAGACCGAGCGGGAGTACCTCGTCGAGTACCACCCTTACCTCGTAGGCCGGCTCGACGGCGTTCCAATTGCCTCGCGGGATCGGGCCAACCGCACCGTCCTTGATCACGAAATCGAGCGGCTGCACACCGAGTTGGGCGAACTGATCCAGAAACCTGGATCCGATACATCCCTCTATCTCGACGGCCGTCCGGTCTCCCCCACCGACGTGGCCGGGCTCCTCCCCCGCCATCAGGAGGCCTCGCGCATCGCGGAGCGCCTGGGCGGGCTGTCAGTCGTCAAGGAACGGCTCGACCAGAGCGAACCACCGGCCTTCCTGATCGACCTGAGCACCCACGGGTTCGGACGCGCCGTCGTCTCGGTGGGCAATCCCGACGAGGCGGGCCACGTCGCCACCTACGTCCCCGGCACCGGAAGCCGGCTGGACGAGCGTATCCGGACCGACATCCAGCGCACGGACATCATGTTCGAGGATGCGCAAGAAGCCGGGCAAGGTTCCACCGCAGTGGTCATGTGGCTGGGTTATGACGCTCCTCAGGACGTCGTGCTCGACGTCGAATCCCCGTCGAGGACCGCTTGGAGCCCCGATGCCGCCGAGGCTGGGGCGCCGCGTCTGCGCGGCTTCCAGGAAGGACTGCGCGTCACTCACGCCGAGGGAGATTCACACAACACCCTGCTGGGACACAGCTACGGCACCACCGTGATCGGGCACGCCGCCAAGGAAGGAGACGTCCCCGTGGACAATCTGGTCTTCGTGGCCAGCCCGGGCGTGGGGGTGGACACTGTGTCCGAGCTCGGTATCGACCCGGAAAACGTCTTCGCCACCACGGCCCTGGGGGATCCGATCTCTTTTGCACCGCACCGGATGCTCGGCCCGCAGCCCACGAGCTCGCCTTTCGACGTGGTGAGTCCGTTCGGTGCGACCGATTTCAGTAGCGACATCGGAGGGCACTCGAGCTACTGGAACGAAGGCAACCAAGCAAGGAACAATCTCGCCTACATCGTTACAGGTCAGCACGACCGGGTGCAGTGATGAGACATCTTGTCATAGCCATCATCACCGCCGTGCTGCTTCTCATCGGTGCGTGCGCCGGAGAAGGCGGAGCCGACATGACCGAAGACGAAGCCCTCGAACGCGTCGAGCAACACATCGACAACGCCATCACACACATGACCCCACAACCCCGCCCGAAACCACGACGCCGCCTCGACATCCCGTGTGCCGACAGCCACGGCCGCGACACCGGCCTCTATCAGGTCGAACGGGTCTACTGGCTCGATGACATCCCCACCGACAAGAACCAGCAAATCTTCGACACCCTACACACCTA
>NZ_QMIG01000066.1 GCF_003287285.1 Phytoactinopolyspora halophila | reverse complement strand
GTGAGGGGTGGGGTTAGGCGCCGATGGCGTTGTTGTCGGCGTGTTTGAGTTGTTCGGCGAAGAGGGCCCATTCTTTGCTGATGTTGTCGGCGATGGGGGCGATGATGCTGAGCCAGTGTGCGGGGATGGCGTTGAGGAATTTGCGCCAGCCGTCGGGGTCGCTGGCGTGAAGGGCCATCCAGCGGAGGAATTCTTTGCCGCCTTCGCTGTATCGGATGGTGGGGTCTTTGGCCATCTTGGCTGATATTCCGGCCCAGGTGGGTGGGGGTTCGGTGTGGTTGGTGCGGCGTAGTGGGGTGTGGCCGGCGCCGAAGGCCGCGGTGGTGGGGGTGTCGGTGTGGTGGTCGTCGGTGGGGGTGGTGGTCAGCTGTGGTGTGGGGTCGTCGTTGCTGGTGCGTTGCGGGTTGATGCCACGGCGTAGCCGGGCGCTCACGTCGTGCACGGTGCCCAGCGACACGTCGGTTTCGCGGGCCACCTGGCGCAGTGGGGCGTTGGGATGGGCCCCGAGATACTCCGCGGCGCGCCGCCGGCCTTCACCCGCGCTGACCGGGCGCCGGCGCCCATCCCGGCCGAGCCGTTTGTTCCCCAGATCCGCGCCGCCGGCCAACCGGCTACGCAACGACGCGATCGTCTTCGCGCTCAGCCCCGTGATGCCAGCAATAGCACGATCAGACCAATCTGGATGCGAACTCAGCACCTGCTTGGCTCCCGACACCCGATCAGCCCTCGACAGCGGCAACCCGTGTGAGCTGTTCGCCGTCATCGCCAGAACAAGCGCTTCAGCATCCGAACAGTCCACAAAACGCGCCTTGATGACCCCCTCACCACGAAGCTTCGCGGCCTGCAACCGGTGCATCCCATCAATGACGCGACAACCAGCATCCTGCACGAGAATGGGCGGAAGCTCCGACGATCCCGCCGCATCAACCAACAACTGGACATGAGCAGCGTCCGTTCCGCCCTGACGCAGATACGGCCCCGGCGACAACGTGTCCACCAGCACCTCACGCACCGGCAACTCCTCGAAATTCCGCACATCGATGCCGGCGTCGCTCACCGAATCGCCATCATCCGATCCCACCGAACCAAAGCCACCAACGAACACAACAGCCTGCCCATTCTCGTGGGTCATTTGGTGCTCCTCTCTGCTGCCCTACCCCCACGAGCGTGACCCGCACCCCTCTAGCCACAGTCGAGAGCGGGTAAACCACCCACCCCAACC
>NZ_QMIG01000065.1 GCF_003287285.1 Phytoactinopolyspora halophila | reverse complement strand
GGTCAAGTCCCCCGTAGTGGTGTAGCGCGGTGTCCTTCGGTTTGGTGTTAGGCGCTGAGTGCGGGTGCGGTGCTCACCTCCGCCTCGGTGTTGGGGACGAGGGTGAGGCGGCTCTTGGTGAGGATGTCGAGGCCGAGGTAGCGGCGTCCTTCGGCCCATTCGTCGGTCTGTTCGGCGAGGACGGCGCCAACGAGGCGGATGATCGCGTCGCGGTTGGGGAAGATGCCGACGCTGTCGGTACGGCGGCGGATTTCCCGGTTGAGGCGCTCGTTGGGGTTGTTCGACCAGATTTGTGACCACAGGCCGTCGGGGAACGCGGTGAACGCGAGGATGTCGGCGCGTGCGGTATCGAGGTGCTCGTGCGCGTCAGGGAGTTTGTCGTCGACGTAGTCCAGGAGCCGGTCGAACTGGGCGTGCACGGCCTCGGCGTCAGGCTGGTCGTACACCGAGTGCAGCATCGCCTTGACGGCGGGCCACATGCTCTTCGGGGTCACGGACATCAGGTTCGCGGCGTAGTGGGTGCGGCAGCGCTGCCAGGCAGCGCCGGGCAGGTTCGCCGCGATCGCCTCGACCAGGCCGGCGTGGGCGTCGCTGGTGACCAGGCGCACCCCGGACAGGCCGCGCGCGGTGAGGTCGGAGAAGAAGGTGTTCCAGGCGGTGCCGGTCTCGCTGGTCGCGGCCCGCAGCCCGAGGACTTCTCGCCGGCCGTCGGCGTTCACGCCGGTGGCGATGAGGACGACGGCGTTGATGACGCGTCCGCCTTCGCGGACCTTCATCGTCAGCGCATCGGCGGCGACGAACGTGAACGGGCCGGACTCGTCGAGAGGTCGGTGACGGAACGCCTCGACGTGCTCGTCGAGCTCGGTCGCCATCCGCGATACCTGCGACTTGGACAGGGAGTGGATCCCGAGGGCCTTGACGAGCTTGTCCATCCGCCGCGTCGAGACGCCGGCCAGGTAGCAGTCCGCGACCACGGTGATCAACGCGGTCTCGGCCCGCTTGCGACGCTCGAGCAGCCATTCCGGGAAGTACGTGCCCGCGCGCAGCTTGGGGATCGCGACGTCGACGGTGCCGACACGGGTGTCCAGCTCGCGGTGCCGGTAGCCGTTGCGCTGCGCCGTGCGGTCGGGGCTGGGCTTGCCCCATTCGGCGCCAACCACCGTGTCGGCGTCCGCGGACAGCAACGCGTTGATCATGGTCTGCAGCAGGCTGCGCATCATATCTGGCGACGCCTCGGACAGCGCTTCCGTGAGCAGGCCGGCAGGGTCGACAATGTGAGGTGCGGTCATCGTGATGACTCCGTTCGAGGATTCTGTGGAAGGTTGACTCGAAGGATCACACGGTGACCGCGCCTACGTCCGCGACGAGGCTGGCCACCAGCGCTACACCACTCTATGGGGCACTACT
>NZ_QMIG01000064.1 GCF_003287285.1 Phytoactinopolyspora halophila | reverse complement strand
GGGTCTTCGGATCTCAGCGGGGAGGCCATCCTTCGGGGTGGCCTTCTTTGTGTGTGCGTGGCGGTGGGTTGATGGGGACGAAGGTGTCGCAGTCTTTGATGTGTGACCAAGAAATCCTGTGACACCTTCGTCGTGCATGAGTCTAGTCGGATCGTCGAGGCTCTGGTTGGGCTGAAGAACGTTCAAGTGCTGGCGTATCAGCGTGCCGGTCCTGATGTGGAATTGTTGATCGAGCAGGTCGAGGTCACGCGGTTCTGCCCGTCTTGCGGTGCTCAGGCTCAGATCAAGGACCGGCCCGTGGTGCGCTACGTGGACCTGCCGGTGTTCGGCACGCCGATGACACTGGCGTGGCGCAAACACCGTCTGCGGTGCCCGCACGAGCGTTGTCATCGCCGGTCGTGGACCTTGGGCGATCACCGGATCGCGGCGAAGAACTGCCGGTTGACCACGCGGTGCGCGAAGTGGGCCACCGAGCAGGTCGGCCGGGGACGAGCGGTGTCCGACGTCGCCCGGGAACTGGGCTGTGACTGGCACACGATCAACGACGCGCTCACCACCTACGGCGAAGCGCTGCTAGAAGCCGACACCAAACGCCTGACGTTGACCACGGCCATCGGACTGGACGAGACATCGTTCGTGAAGCTAGGCACCCAACGCTGGCGTCAGTACGTCACCACGGTCGCTGACGTCGCGAACCATCAGATCCTGGAGATCTTGCCCACCCGCGACTTCAAAGACGTCGCACACTGGGTGCATTCCCAGCCCGGCTCGTGGAAAGGCAAGATCGGTTTCGGTGCGTTGGACATGTCCAACGTCTACGCCGCGGTCTACTCCGTGACCCTGCCCAAGGCCCACCAGGTCGTGGATGCCTTTCACTGCGTCCAACTCGCCAACCGTGCCCTCGACGAGGTCCGACGCCGGGTGCAACGCGAACACACCGGCCACCGCGGACGCCGCAACGACCCGCTCTACCGGGTGCGCCGCGTGTTACTCACCGGCGAGGAACGCCTCAACGAAACCGCCCAGCAACGACTCACCTCACTGCTCGAACTCGGCGACCCCCACGGTGAGGTCGCGATCGCCTACCGGGTCAAGGAACGCCTACGTGAGTTCTACCGCTGCACCGACATCAACACCGCCCAAGCAATGCTCACAGAGCTGATCGAACACTGCCAACGGCCCGCGATGCCGGTCGAACTACACAAACTCGGCCGGACCCTGCAGAAATGGTTCGACAAGATCTGCAACTTCCACCTCGCCCGAACCAGCAACGGACCCACCGAAGCGCTGAACAACCTGATCAAGCGCATCAAACGCATCGGCTACGGGTTCCGCAACTTCCGCAACTACCGAGTCCGCGCACTGCTCTACGCCGGCAAACCCAACTGGCGAGTACTAGGCTCCATCATCGTCCGATGAACCCAGCACCCCGCCAGGATCCGAAGACCC
>NZ_QMIG01000063.1 GCF_003287285.1 Phytoactinopolyspora halophila | reverse complement strand
TGGTCGACACGTTCCACAAAGCCGCCGCTCAACACGGCTACCCCGCCTCCACGTTGACCGACATTCAATCTGGGTGGGCGACATTCCGAGCCTTCTGGTCGACGGGCGGGGAGGATCGGTGTCGTCCGGCACCTGCCCGTCAACGTTGTTTGACTGAGTGGAGCGCTGTGCGACTTCTTGCCTGTTGACTGCGCTTGGCGGGCGGGGCCACTGCCGGAGTTCGAGATGCCCTGTTAGGAACCCGGCGACCACCTCGCGCGATGTGGATCCCTGTTAGCGAATGTCTGGTGCGGATCGTGCTCAACGGCAGCCCGGCGGCCGGAAAGCGATTGACCACGCGAGCAGAGGAGACCGGCAGTGATCCTTCGGATGGGTATCGACATCGCGGTCCGCGCACCGCATCAAGCCAGTCTGGCTGACGACCGCGGTGAGCTGATCTGGTCCGGACATCGGTTCCGGACCACCGCAACCGATCTCGACCACCTCTGGGAACGGCTCCCCGCTGGCAGCGACCCGGCCCAGGTCACGGTCGTGATGGAACCGACCCGCAACGCGTGGGTACCACTAGCGGCCTGGTTCCGCCGCAAGGGAGCCACCGTGGTGCTGGTCTCCGCCGAGCGATCCGCGGACCTGCGGGCCTACTACGCCAAGCACACCAAGAGCGACCGGCTGGACTCGGTACTGCTGGCACGGCTCCCGATGCTGCACCCCGAAGGACTCCACCCCGAGCGTGGCCTGGGACCGGGAGACCCACTGCGGCGAGCCACCAAGCTGCACTCCACGCTGGTCAAGCGACGCACCACCAGCCTGGCCAGACTGGACGCCCTTCTGGAGATCCTCGGACCCGACTGGCACACCGCGCTGAGCGGCGACCTGGCCAACACGACCCCGCTACGGTTCCTGGCCGCCGGCTACGCCGACCCGCACACCGTCAAACGGGTCGGCCGCTCCCGCCTGGTCCGGTTCTTCCACCGCCACTCCCGCGGTGCCTGGGGCGAGCCCGAGGCCGACGCCATCATGACTGCCGCCAAGGCCACCCGCCAGTTGTGGGAGGACGAACTGGACTTCGCAGACCTGGCCGAAGACATCGCCGTCGAGGCACGCCTAGCCCTGACGCTGACACAAGAGATCAAGGAACTGGACGAGCGCATCGCGATCCTGGTCACCGAGCGAGACCCGGCAGGCATCATCACCTCAGCCCCCGGCGTCGGCGCCGTCACCAGCGCAGTCATCCTGGGGCGACTCGGAGACATTGATCGCTTCACATCCCTGGCCGGGATCCGCAGCTTCAGCGGCCTGGTGCCCTCCCTCGACGCCTCGGGCGTCTCGGACAGACACGGCGGCCCGACCAAACGTGGCGACGCACTCCTGCGCGAAGCACTATTCAACAGCGCCAACCAAGCCCGCCGCTACGACCCCACCCTCGCGGCGAAGTACCACCGGCTGATGGTCGAGACCGGCAAACACCACAACTCCGCGCTCTGCCACATCGCCACCACGTTGCTGACTCGTATCGCATCCTGCTGGAAGAACCAGACACCCTACGAGCTGCGCGACGTCGACGGCCGACCCGTCGACCGCACCGAAGCCCGGGCAATCATCAACGACCGCTACCAGGTCCCCCAGCACCTCCGGCGAGCACGCACCACCACAACGCCGAACGGGACGGGCCGGCGAAGCAAGGAGTCACCAAGTGCTCCATCGCCGGCCCGTCAACCCCAACGCTAGCCGCCACCCCGTCGCTTGACATCTCTTAGGAACTCAACGGCATGGTCTACACCGTCCGTCTCGCCTCAGCAGCCGCCCACGGCGGCCGCACCAAACT
>NZ_QMIG01000061.1 GCF_003287285.1 Phytoactinopolyspora halophila | reverse complement strand
TGCTGATGATGCGGCGCAGGTGTCGGTGTCTGAGGGTGATGGGGGGCGTGTTGCTGGTCCTGGTCGGCGGGTGCATATGCGTGGCTGGTCGGTGCAGGAGTGTGTGGTGTGGGAGTTGCGGGATGCGACGAGTCAGACGTTGAAGATTCCTGCTGATCGGGTGGGTGTGGATGAGAATTTGGCTGATTTCGGTTTTGATTCGATTAGTTTGGCGGAGTTTGCTCGGGAGTTGAGTTCTCGGTTTGGGTTCGAGGTGACTCCTGATGTGTTTTTTGGGTATCCGACGTTGTCGCGGTTGAGTGGGTTTTTGTTGGAGAGCCGTGGTGAGGAGTTGGCGGCTTTCTATCAGGAGGCGGATGCTGATTCGCCGGTGGCGCGGTCGGTGCCGGTGTCTGCGGGTGTGCGTCGTTCTGGTGCGCGTGCTGGTGGGGCGCGTCGGGCCGAGGGTGGTGCGGTGGCCATTGTGGGGATGAGTGGCCGGTTTCCGCAGGCGCGGGATGTGTCGGGGTTGTGGTCGATTTTGCGTGAGGGGCGCCAGGTTGTGGGGGCGGTGCCGCAGGATCGGTTGTCGTGGTGGGCGTCGTCGGGTCTGGGTGGTGATGAGCAGGCTGGTTCGGCTGTGGCGGGGTTTGTTCCGGGTGTGGCCGAGTTTGATCCGTTGTTCTTTCAGATTTCTCCGCGGGAGGCGGAGACGATGGATCCGCGGCAGCGGTTGTTGTTGCAGGAGTCGTGGAATGCGTTGGAGGATGCGGGGTTTGCCAATGCGGGGTTGAGTGGGTCTCGGGTTGGTGTGTTTGTGGGTGCTGAGGAGGGGGATTATCAGCTGTTGGTCGGTGATGAGGGAAGTGTCACCGGGAACAGTAATTCTATTTTGGCGTCGCGGTTGTCGTACTTTTTGAATTTGGATGGGCCGGGCATGGCGATTAATACGTCGTGTTCGTCTGGTCTGGTGGCGGTGCATCAGGCGTGTCAGAGTTTGCAGTCTGGTGAGTGTGATGTGGCTGTGGTGGCCGGGGTGAATTTGATGTTGACCTCGGCTGGGTATCAGGGCATGCGCAAGGCTGGCATGTTGTCTGAGCAGGGGGCGTGTCGGGCGTTTGATCGTGGTGCCGATGGGATGGTGCCGTCGGAGGCGGTCGCGGTGGTGGTGTTGAAGCGGTTGTCCGCGGCCGAGGCTGATGGTGATCCGGTGTATGCCTCGATTGTGGGTAGTGGCATCAATTATGACGGTAAGACGAATGGGATTACTGCGCCGAGTGGTCGTGCGCAAACCCAGTTGTTGAAGGATGTGTATGACCGGTTCGGGATTGATCCGGAGCGGATCGGTCATATTGTGACGCATGGCACGGGCACGCGGTTGGGTGATCCGGTTGAGATCAACGCGTTGGCGGATGCGTTCAAGGATTACACGTCGGCGACTGGTTTTTGTGCGTTGACGTCGACGAAACCGAATGTGGGTCATTCGTTGGCCGCGTCGGGTGTGGTCAGTTTGATTTCGTTGGTGCTGGGGATGTGGAAGGAAGAGATTCCGGCCAGTATCAATTGTGATCAGGTGAATGATTACATCCGGTGGGATGACAGCCCGTTTTATGTGAACCAGGAATCGCGGGCCTGGCCCGAAACTGAGGGCGGCTCACGTGTGGGTGCGGTGAGTTCGTTCGGGATGAGTGGCACGAACGCTCACCTGGTGGTGCAAAGCTATGACACCCAGGCGCGGGCGGCGCAGCGGGTGCAGGCCTGGCCGGCGCAGCCGTGTTATCTGCTGCCGTTGTCCGCGAAAACTGCCGACGCGTTGGACCACAAGATCGCGGACATGGTGGCCTATCTGCGCCAGCACCCCGACATGGATGGGTCGTATCTGTCGGTGATCAGTGCCGAGCTGGTGCACGGCCGGCAACACTTCACCCACCGGTGCGTGGCCGTGGTCAAAGACCGCGACGATGCCCTGCACGTGCTCGACCAAGCCCGCACCGGCCAGTCCGCACCCAACCTGTTCACCGGCACCGTCGAACGCGACTTCACCACCCAACCCGCCATCCAACACATCATCACCGACCTGGCCAACCAAGCCGCCACCACCACCGACGCCCACCACTACCAAGAACTGCTCTATGCCCTGGCCGACCTCTACTGCCA
>NZ_QMIG01000060.1 GCF_003287285.1 Phytoactinopolyspora halophila | reverse complement strand
GCGGCGTCTTTGTATGCCACCAGCTCGGACATCACGCTACGCACCGGATCCATCTCCTCACCGCCGAGGTACAGCAACGACGCTGCTTTCACGTTGCGGATCAGTTGCCGTCCGATGGGGTGGCGTTCGGTGTGGTAGGTGTCGAGCAGCCCGTCGGGTGCCCAGCCGTTGACCGTTGCCGCCAGTTTCCAGCCCAGATTCACCGCGTCCTGCAGGCCGGCGCTGAGTCCCCATGCGGCCAGTGGTGGTATTTCGTGGGCGGCGTCGCCTGCCAGGAACACCCGGCCGCGCCGATACTCGGCGGCCAAGCTGGCCGCGTTGCCACACGCCCAGAGCCAGTGTGCCTGCGCGTGGTGGATGGATTCGCCGGTGAGCCGCTGCCACGCGTCAGCGACCTGCCTGAACGTCAGTGCTTCGGAATCCGGGTGAGGGGGCAAACTCGCGTCGTGGATCACGACGCGGTAGCGGCCCTCGCCCAGAGGGGTGCACAGCACCATGTTGCCGCCAGGAAGGCGTTCGCCGATAGGCCGTGGGCGCAGCGTGACCCCGGTGATCTCGGCGGTATACATGCCCCGGGTGGATGCCGAGCCGGGGAAGTCGATGCCGGCCAGCTTGCGGATGGTGCTGCGGCCGCCGTCGCATCCGACCAGGTAGCTGGCGGTGTCCTCGCCGGGACCGTCGGGCCCGTCGAAGGAGACGGCGATGCCGTGCGGTGTCTCGCGGAAACCCGTCACCTCGTATCCGCGCCGCACCGGCACGCCGAGCTCGCCCAGCCAGCCTTCCAGCATTTCTTCGGTCTTGGCCTGGGACAGACCCAGGACCCCGCTGTGGTCGTCATCCAGCATGCCGAGATCGAACCGGACGCCACCGAAGTGCCCCATCGGGCCCCACACGTAATCGCCCAACCGGGAGAGCAGCCCGCGCTGGTCCAGCGATTCGGCGGCCCGCCTGTTGAAGCCGAGGGCGCGGGATTCACCGGTCCGTGTTGTCAGCTTGTCGTATACGACGACATCCGCCCCGCCCAGGTGGATTTCGCCCGCGAGCATCAAACCGACCGGCCCGGCACCAGCAACTATCACGCCTTTTTTCATTTCCTACCCTCTGCCCGGAAATCGAATTTCATCGTCAAAATACACATCATCATTTCTGGGTGCATTACGATTCCGGCTGGCTGGCCGACTGTTCGACTGCGGATTTCGCGCGGTTGAACCGGCCCGGACGAAACTGGTTCCACAACAATCGAGTGAAAGATTCGGCGAGCGTAATGCAAGCCTCCTACGACAGAAAGGGACACCAGAGGTGCCAGTGGAGAAAATCGCGCTCGTCACGGGCGCCAACAAGGGCATCGGATTCGAGATAGCGCGGCAACTGGGCGAACGGGGAAACGTCATCCTCGTCGGCGCCAGGGACGAGGTGCGCGGCACGCATGCGGCCGACGCCCTGGCGGGTCGTGGCATCTCCGCGAGGCCAGTGCGAATCGACGTGACGGATGCCACGTCCATAGCCGACGCCAAGATCCAGATCATGCGACTCTACGGTCGCCTGGACATCCTGGTGAACAACGCCGGCATCGCCGGCGGCTTCACCGGAGCGCCCAGCGAGGCGACGGCTGACGACATGCGGGAGGTGTACGAGACCAATGTCTTCGGTGTGGTGTCCGTGACCAATGCGATGCTGCCGCTGCTTCACCGCGCAGAAGCCGGGCGGATTGTCAACATGTCCAGCCACGTGGGCTCACTGACCCTGAACTCGGATCCGGAATCCCCATTCGCGGATCTCAACTTGCTCGCCTACCAGTCCTCGAAAACCGCGTTGAATGCCATCACGGTCGCCTACGCGAAAGAACTGCGGGGAACTCCGATCAAAGTCAACGCGGCCCACCCGGGAGTGGTAGCCACGGACATCAACCACCATCGGGGACAACGGACTCCCTCGGAGGGGGCCGTGATCGCCGTCCGGCTCGCGCTGCTGGACGATGCGGGACCGTCGGGAGCAAGCCTGGCGGAGGAGGGACCCGTTCCCTGGTAGCCGGTACAGCCATGACGTCGCGGGCGCCGGGTGTGCGGCGGCTGGCGCGACGGATCACCCGGTCAGGAGGTACACGGCGCATCTGATCTGCGGGTCGGGTCGGGGTTGGGGTGGGTGGTTTACCCGCTCTCGACTGTGGCTAGAGGGGTGCGGGTCACGCTCGTGG
>NZ_QMIG01000059.1 GCF_003287285.1 Phytoactinopolyspora halophila | reverse complement strand
GTGAGGCTGGGTCGGCGTCTGTCGGTGCAGGTGAGAGGACGAGCTGGCCTATAAGCCGGATTCCGGCTAGGTTCGGGCTCGTGTGACGCTGACCTGCGTAGACGCGTGCGGATCAAGATCGCAGCCCGCGCGCAGTCCGTAAATCGAGATCGCGGACGACGATCGGACATGGGTGGAATCGTGCAGGCCGAGGCCGCTCATCAAGGCCCTTATGGCGGCGTCGGGAGGAGTTGGGGAGGTCTGGCTGTCATTTCCAAAGCTCGGGGGAGAGGAGGTTGGTGGTTTGGATCGGCGGCAGGCCGTCGTCGAGTTCCCGGAGACGACGGTAGGTGCCGCGCATGGTTGCTCGGTCGGGGATGTACTTTCTGCCTGCGGCTTTCGCTAGGACTGTGAGTGTGCTCGTCAATGTGACCGTTCCGATCGTCTTGCCAAGTGTGCGAAGCCGCTGTAGCCGGTTGATCTCGGATGTTGCGATTCGCGCACCCGGCCCGTCGTCGATCAGCACGATCACCTCCTTGCCCGCTTCTGCGGCGACGACCGCATGGGCGATGACCATGGTCTCTCCAAGGTCCCTCGGACGCTTCAGCCGCTCCTGCATGGGTAGTTGACTGATCCGGCGTACGACCGCTTCGAGTTCGGGGGTCACGTCGTCGGAAAGGATCTGCATCCAGCGTTCGGACAATTTGCGCCAGACCATTTCGGCTGCGCGGAACCGGCCATCCTGTTGAGACTTCCGGAGTAGCTCGTTCTTCACGGTCTCTGGGGCGGACAGGGGCCCAAGTGTGTCGATGAGGAGCCGTTCTAGGTTGATGGAGAAGAAGTTCAGGCCGGGTCCGGCGTCGATGATCGGGCGGTGACTCATCCGCCGTCACTCTCCACCGCCCCCGGTCCGTTGTCCGAGGTGGTGAGGTCGTCGTCCAGGTCAGACAGGTCCACGTGTACGTCAGGAAGGTCGCTGGCGTTAGCCCATACGACGTCTCGTTCGATGGGGGCGACGCCTGCCTCGTCCAGGTCGGCCTCGGCTTCTTCAAGGGTAACGCCGCGCAGCGTGGCAATGTGTTGTGCGTGAAGCACCCCGAGTGCGTAGCCGTTGATAGCGCGGGCGAGTAGCCGCTGCGGCGCACGCCGCCTATCGGATTCCGCCTGCAATGCCCGGTACTGATCGGTCCAACCGAACCGAGCCGCCAGTTGTGGGGTGTGGAGGTCACGCCAATGCTCGCTGGTGGCAGCATCGATGTACCCGGCCTGGTCCAGGGCAATTGCGGCGATGGTGGGCGACACGAGGAACCGTTGCACGACCGCCGACAGTGATGCCAGTGTCACCTCGTCTCGGTCGCCAAGGAACTCGCGCACTCCTTCGACGGGCACGAGGAGATGTCGAGCGAAGGAGCGGCACCGGTCCTCTTCCGGCGAGGGCTGGCTCCAGTCGCCCCCTTCCGCGTTGGCCCAGTCCTCGAACAACACGTGGGCGAGTTCGTGGGCGAGCGTGCTGCGCTGTCTCATTGGGCGTGTGGTGCGCGCGACTCCGATGAACACGGTGTCGCGTTCCGGGTCCCGCATCGCCAAGCCGTGTTCATCTGGACCCGCGTCGAGTATCGCCACATCGAACCCTGTCGTCTGCTCGGTGACAGCCACCAGGTCGCCCAGCGGCTGCACTCCCAGCCGATGCTCCCGGCGGAACCGTTCGGCGGCGGTGCGGCCCTCGGCTTCTGCGTTCATGCGTCCTACGCCTCGGTCACACCGTCGCCGGAACGGCCTGGTCGTCCAAGTAGTCGTTCAGTTCTAGGAAATCCAGCAGTGCCTCTCGCATGCCGTCCATGCTGGAGCCGTTGGTTGCCCGGGCCGCACACTGGGCGCGGCCGGCTACGGTCCTCGTGCCGGTGAGCTGTGCGATCGTGTGCCCGGTCGCCTGCGCGATCAACACGATCTCCGGCATCTTCGCCGCCCGATCTCCGGAGATGATCCGCGACAGGGTGGACTGCGATATGCCGGTCACGTCGGCGAGGGCACGCTGGCTGAGGCCTGCTGCCGCACGGGCACGTTCGATCAGCACACCGATGTCTGCCGTCATGGCCACCACTTCCTTGAATCACTTTTGCTCATCTTGATTCAGCTTACGCCTACCCATCACCTCGTGCCAAGAGAGAAACCCACGAAGCGTTCACACAGGTGGTCACCTCTCCTCCAACGGCAAACTGGGCAGGCCAACGCCACATCCATCACCTCTGCGCTGATAGGAGAAGACGCGGTCGATGAGCCGCCTGACAGCAGGTACTGGTCGGCGTTGGTGTGCTGTGCCGCCGCAGGGCGTTCCGGCTGTGCAGACGTACCTTTCCGGCTGTAACCGTCCGGTCGCCCCACCGCGTCGGCACAGCCGGCCCGGTCTGAACCTGCTACACAAAGGCCTCGCCGCATTCGTCGCCGACCCGCCAGACGGGCTTGGCAAGCATCCCATCGTCTGGTGGCTCGCAGC
>NZ_QMIG01000058.1 GCF_003287285.1 Phytoactinopolyspora halophila | reverse complement strand
GCCACGCACACACAAAGAAGGCCACCCCGAAGGATGGCCTCCCCGCTGAGATCCGAAGACCCACTATCACTGGTCACACGTTGTGCGCCGTGAGGGACTCGAACCCCCAACCCACTGATTAAGAGTCAGTTGCTCTGCCAGTTGAGCTAACGGCGCAACGATCGTGAAGTTTATCATCGGCTGATTGTCGGCGAGAAATTGTCTGTGTCCGTCGGGAGCTATCGAGGGGTCTGCGCAGGTGGCGGCGCCGGCGGTGGTCCGCCGGGCATGCGCCGAGCCGACTGTGGCACTGTTGTACTCATGGCGAATCAGCCCAGCCGACGCGAGTACGATCTAGACATCCCAGCAGACGTCGAACCTGGCACATACGCCGATTTCGCGTCGATCTGGCACACCTCCGATTCCTTCGTGATCGACTTTGCCGTGGTCAAACGGCCGCCGAAGTCCGTGGAGAACGACGATGGAAGCCGCGTGACCAAGGTGCCCACGCGTGTCGTGTCACGGGTGCGCATACCGCCGAGCCAGGTATTCGAGATCATGAAGGGCCTGGAGAAGCAGTTGTCGATGTGGGAACGCACGCACGGGAAGAAGCAGCGCCCGCCCGAGGGTTCCTAGGCTCGATCCAAGAGTTCCCGGGCTCGGCCCGAGGGCTCGCGGGGCGGTTCGGTTGACGCTTGGTCACCGGGCGAGAGCGGTGTAGCTCACCCGTCTTCGGCTTCGATTCGGGCGAGTACCTGAGTGGCGAGCGTTTCGAGCGTCGTGAGTTGTTCGGTGGTCAGCTCGTCGAGGAAGAGGCGGCGAACGGCCTCGACATGTCCGGGTGCGGCGGCTTCGATGGCCTTGCGCCCGCAGGCGGTGAGGACGACGTGCGCGCTGCGTGCGTCGGTGGGACAGCTCGTACGTTGCACGAGTCCACGCCTTTCCATTCGCGTGACCTGGTGAGATACCCGGCTCTTTTCCCATTCCAGGGCTTGGGCCAGCTCGGAGACGGTGAGGTACTCCTCGGGTACGTCGGTCAGGCGTACGAGGACTTCGAACTCCGAGAGTGTCATGTTCGAGTCGTTCTGGAGCTGCCGGTTGAGGCGCGCGTTCAACGTTCCCTGCATCCGCACGTAGGCGCGCCATGCCCGCTGCTCGTCCTCGTCGAGCCACCTCGTCTCGTTCACACGTAAACCCTACACTGAATTTGGTTGACACGTCACCTATTTTCTGCCACTGTGTGATGTGTCAACCAGTCCGTCTCGGATTAGCGCATGAAGGAGTAGGGATGTCGCAATTCAGCGAGCTCACAGGTAAATACACGATCGACCCGGAACACTCGCGTCTCGGCTTCGTCGCGCGGCACGCGATGGTGACTAAGGTCCGGGGTTCGTTCAACGACTTCTCGGGTTCCCTCACCATCGACGGTGACAACCCGGAGCAGTCCAGTGCGCAGGTCACCATCAAGGCGGTCAGCATCGACACTCGCAACGAGCAGCGTGATGGCCACCTGCGGACCAATGATTTCCTCGATGTCGAGAAATACCCCGAGATCACGTTTGTCACCACCGGAATCCGCCAGACGGGCGATGAGACCTTCGAGGTCACCGGGGATCTCACGATCAAGGACGTGACTCGTTCCGTCACGATTCCTTTCGAATACGGTGGCTCGGCGATCGACCCGTTCGGCAATTTCCGCCTTGGCTTCGACGGTTCGGTGACGGTCAACCGGCACGACTTCAACGTCACCTGGAATGCGCCGCTTGAGACGGGTGGTGTCCTGCTCAGCGACAAGGTCACCCTCGAATTCGAGGTCTCGGCCATCAAGCAGTAAATGTGGGCTGGGAGCTCATGATGACGGGGGCGGCTGACCAGACCGGTCGTACGGTGGCGCCGCATGGGCTGCACCATGTCACGGCCATCGCCGACGACCCGCAGCGAAACGTCGAGTTCTACACCCGGGTGCTCGGGCTGCGATTGGTCAAGCAGACGGTGAACTTCGACGCACCGGACACCTACCACCTCTATTACGGCGACGAGACGGGACGGCCGTCCAGCCTGCTCACGTTCTTTCCCTGGCGAGGCGTGCCCCGGGGACGGGAGGGCGCCGGCCTGACGACGGCCACGGCGTTCAGCGTTCCCGAAGGATCGATCGGGTGGTGGCACGAGCGGTTGAAGGGCCTTGGCGTGCCCGTCGAGCAGCCGTACAGCCGTGGTGGTGAAGACGTCCTGTCGCTGCGAGATCCGGACGGGATGACGATCGAGCTGGTCGCCGCCCCCAGCGACCAGCGTTCCGGTTGGGACGGCGAAGCAAGCATCCCGGCCGAACGGGCCGTGCGCGGCCTGCACGCCATCACGGTGAGTGAACATCTCCTCGACCCCACCGCACAGATGTTGACGACGACACTCGGGATGCGCCTGGGTGAGGAGCAACAGAACCGGGCACGGTTCCAGATGTCGGGAGGCGAGTCGGGAACTCTTGTCGACGTATCAGCGGTCTCGGCTGATCGTGGGCTGCAGGCCGGTGGAACGGTGCATCACGTCGCCTTCCGTGCGCCGGACTTGGACACGATGACCCGCTGGCGCGACGAGCTCGTCGAATCCGGAATCCGGGTGACCGAGATCATCGATCGGCGGTACTTCATGTCGATCTACTTCCGCGAACCCGGTGGTGTGCTGTTCGAGATCGCAACTGACACGCCGGGTTTCGACATCGACGAGCCGCTGCTCGAACTCGGGCGTTCCCTGAAACTGCCGCCCTGGCTGGAGCCAAGCAGGGAGGATATCGAAGCGTCCCTGCCGCCGTTACGGCTTCCCGGCGCGTACGGCTGATGCCGTACGCATTCGGTGGTTCGATGGGTCTTCGGATCCTGGCGGGGTGCTGGGTTCATCGGACGATGATGGAGCCTAGTACTCG
>NZ_QMIG01000057.1 GCF_003287285.1 Phytoactinopolyspora halophila | reverse complement strand
AAGCCGGATCAATCCCCCACGCCCGCCACGAAGTCGCCCTCAGCCAACCAGCACACGACGGCGTGTGCTGACCAGGGCGGTGCGCGGGGTGCCATGAACCCACCGGCTCCACCCGCGCTCGACCAAGGTTATTGGATTCCTTCCCAGACTGCTGTGCAATACGTATCGACGAATGTGCGGGATGAACGGCGGGAGTACGGCGTGACGCGAACCGGTACCCGTGAGCTGACTCGACATCTCGTGCCCTGGGAGGGGCGATAACAGTGCACATGACCGAGCCCGATACAAAGACATGGCCGTTGTCGGACGCGATCGAGACTTTTCTCGCGGAGCCGCACATTGCGACACTCACCACCTTCCGGCCCGACAACACCCCACACGTCGTACCCGTGTCCTTTAGCTGGGACAGTGAGGCCAGGCTGGCCCGGATCATGGTTGGCATCGAGTCGCGCAAGGCGAGGAACCTGATTGCCATGCCGGGAAGCCGTGTCGCCTTGTGCCAAGCAGAGGGTGGCCGCTGGGTCACCCTTGAAGGCACCGCAACGATTTCCGAAGACCCTCAGCGCGTTGCCGAAGGGAGGCAACGGTACATCAATCGCTATCGGCGCCAACGCGGTCAGCAGGAAGACAATCGCGTCGGGGGGCCGGCACGCGGCCGTGCTCCCGGCACGAGAGAAGGTCCGGGACCGCAGAGACAACGTGACCCACTGGATTCGTGGCAGGCAGTCATCGAGATCGCGGTCGATCGGGTCATGAGCCGTAGAGTTTGAACCTCTGCCCGGAGCCGCACAGCCATTGATGCTCACGAGTTTGCTTCGTGGACGGCTGCGGTCGTACCGCGTCACCATCGCCGTGATGTGCATGCCCCCAACTTCGATCCACCCAGTTGGTGCCCAGCAGCGACGTCATGATGGGCGATAGGAGGTAGGGCGTGCAGGGCGTTGTGCGGAGAGGAACGCGTAGCTGGACGGTGATGCCCATGGCAGCAGCGCTATACGCGGCTCATGCCCCGCACTTCTCGATTCCTGATCGGTCTGGTTGCCTGTTTCACGACACATGTCGGCAATCCAACCGTCGCGTGCAAGGCCCGCTCTCGATAGACGCTTGGGGGCACGCCCACCAACTCGGTGAAGCGACTGCTGAAAGTGCCCAGCGACGAGCAGCCAACCGCGAAGCAGACCTCAGTGACACTGAGGTCACCACGACGAAGCAGCGCCATCGCGCGCTCGATGCGCCGCGTCATCAGATACGCGTACGGCGTCTCGCCGTACGCAAGCCGGAACTGGCGACTCAGATGCCCGGCTGACATGTTCACGCCGCACGCTAGCGCCTGAACGTCTAGCGGCTGCGCGTATTCCCGATCGATCCGGTCACGAACACGACGTAGCCGCACGAGATCACGCAAATCCTGCGTGGTGGCGAAGCTACCCGGCACGTTCGAGATAGTAGCACACGCGAATACCCGGAGCAGTGGGAAAGCGGACACGGAGAGGCAGGCTGCGAAGGCGGGCCACGTCGATAGATGCAGACACGTACTCTCCACCTCGCGGCGAGCACTCGCAATCTATGTCAGCACTTGAGCGGCTCGAGAAATGCCGTATTCCTGCTCGCTTTGATCAATCTGGGTCACTTCCATGATGTATCGGCCGTAAGGTGACTGTGCGAGGCGACTGCCGAGGCGATAGCAAGCCTCACGGTCGATGTATCCCATGCGCCAGGCGATCTCTTCCACGCAGGCTATCCTCACACCCTGCCTGTGCTGGAGGACCTGCACATACTGACCCGCTTCCATGAGAGCCTCGTTGGTGCCCGTGTCCAGCCAGACGAAACCGCGGCCAAGTGGTATCAGTGTGGCCTCACCTCGTTCTAGGTATATGCGGTTGATGTCGGTGATCTCCAGTTCGCCGCGCTCGGAGGGTTGCAATCCTCTGGCGATGTCCACCACCGTGTCGTCATAGAGATAGAGCCCGGTGATCGCCAAATTGGTGCGCGGGCTGGTCGGTTTCTCCTCGATCGATACGAGATTCCCACGCTCATCCAGCTCGCCGACTCCATAGCGTTCCGGTTCCCGCACCGGGTGGCCGAAGAGGACACAGCCCTCGACGTTCTGAGTGGCCTGCTGAAGTAACGTTCCGAACCGGGATCCGTGAAATATGTTGTCGCCGAGCACCAGAGCAACGGAGTCGTTTCCGATATGGTCGGCGGATGTCAGGAAAGCATCGGCGATACCTCGAGGTTGATCCTGCTCCGCATAGCTCAGGGAGATGCCGAGCCACGAACCGTCTCCCAGCAATTTGCGGAACATGCTGAGGTGATCCGGTGACGAGATGATCTGGATATCGGTAATACCCGCGAGCATCAACGCCGAAAGCGGATAGTAGATCATCGGCTTGTCATAAACAGGAAGCAGTTGTTTCGAAACGCCGAGCGTGATCGGATGTAGCCGCGTGCCCTGGCCGCCGGCAAGGATGATTCCCTTCACCGCCCCGCCTCCTCGCGCTGTCCGTGGCGATGTGGCTCAAATGTCTTCTCAATGTCGGACTAGGCGATGGGATCGAGCGAGACGTAGATGTCGTCACCGTCGATTTCCACCCGGTAGGTGGCAACCGACTCTGTGGCTGGGGGGTTGGTGGGCTCCCCGGTACGCAGATCGAAGCAGGAACCGTGTAGCCAGCACTCGATGGTGTTGTCATAGATCTCCCCCTCGGAGAGGGAAACCTCTGCGTGCGAGCAGACGTCGCTGATCGCGTACAGGTTGTCACCGCTGCGCACCACGGCGACCGGGGTGCCGTCGACCTGAACTGCGATCGCGCCGTCACGCGGCACCTTGTCATAGCGGCACACCTTCACCATGTCCATCGCCTGAGCTCCACTCCCTTCCCGCTTCGTGACGGGGTGTGACGGGCTATCTGTCCACCACTTCATGGTGGCGAGCCACACGGCCTGCCGGCATCTTCGACGTTGCGGTGGCTAGGGCATGTCTGACAAATATGGAGCGCTCGTCCTGCGAGACTGATCAGATGTCGAGGTT
>NZ_QMIG01000004.1 GCF_003287285.1 Phytoactinopolyspora halophila | reverse complement strand
GACGCCATCAACGCCCACCTCCACCACTAAGCATGAACGTTGCAAGCACCGCTTGAGCCCGCCTATGTGGTCGACTCATGCACATGATCACGGGAATGGGGCGGTGGCGTGTAAAGCTGGTGGAGTGCGCATCGGAATTCTTGGCCCGTTGCAGGTGTGGGATGGCCACGGACGGTCGGCCGAGATCGCCGGAGGCCGGCCTCGAGCCCTCCTTGCCCGGCTGGCGCTGGAACCGGGGCGAGTGGTCACCGTAGACACGCTGGTTGACGCGCTCTGGGAGGCCAGCCCGCCTGCCGGTGCGACGAACGCCCTGCAGTCGATCGTGTCGCGGCTGCGCCGATCCCTGCGCGACGGGTTCCCGACGTCCGCGCCGTCCGCAGGGCCGGGAAACGCCTCCGCCGCGACTCCCATCGTCGTCGAGTCTCACCCCGCCGGATATCTCCTGGCGCTGGACGAGGACGACGTCGACGCGCACCGGTTCGAACGGCTCGTGTCGGAGGGTCGCGAGGCGCTGCGGCATGGCGACGCCACGGCAGCACACGCACGTCTCACGCAGGCGCTGGAGTTGTGGCGGGGACCGGTCCTCGCCGATCTCGGGCAGGCGCCGTTCGCCGTTCCGGCGGCCAGCCGGCTGGACGAGCTGCGACTGTCAGCGGCCGAGGACCGCCACGAGGCGGCCCTCGAACTCGGCCGCCACGCTGACGTGGTGGGCGAGCTCGAGGCGCTCGCCAGCACGTATCCGCTGCGGGAGCGGATCTGCGGGTTGCTGATCAGGGCGTTGGCAGGTTCGGGCCGGCAGGCCGAAGCCCTGACCGTCTATGAGCGGACCCGGCAGCAGCTTGCTGACGAGCTGGGGATCGACCCGTCGCGGGAACTGCGGGAGATCCACCTCGCCGCGTTGCGGGGCGAGCTCGCCGATACGCGCTCGACACGCGCAGCCGGGGCGACGGCTGCTGCCCCGGAGTCGGCTGCCCCGCCGATGAGCGATACGGCCCCGGATCCGGGCACTGGCCTGACGAGCGGGCTCACGGCGCCGGGTACACCGTCGGCGGCGCACACGTCGCCGCCGGCGTCGCCCGGCCTGCCGTCACCGCAGCCCGTCGGCTCGAACCTGCCGTCACGACGGACCAGCTTCGTCGGCCGGGACAGCGACATCGAGGACCTGGTCGACGCCGTCGAGGAGGCCCGGCTCGTCACCTTGCACGGCCCGGGAGGTGCCGGCAAGACGAGGCTGGCCATCGAGTCTGCACAGCGGCTGGTGGGGAGCAGATCTCCGGTCTGTGTCGATGGCGTCTGGTTCGTCGAGCTCGCCTCCGTCGGCGACGCCCTGGACGTCGCACCTGCGGTCTTGACCGTGCTCGGGCTCGGTGAGTCGGTATCCGGCGGCGTCGACGGAATCCGGGATCGGTTCCCGCTGGCACGTGACGCGCTGGCGCGGCTCATCGAGGCGCTCGCTACCAAACGTGCGGTCCTGGTTCTGGACAACTGCGAACATCTCGTCGCGGCCGTCGCCGAATTCGTCGACGCGCTCCTCGGCGCGTGCCATCAGCTGCGTGTGGTCACGACGAGCCGGGAAGCCCTGAGCATCGATGGTGAGCAACTGCACCCGGTGGGTCCGTTGGCGCTGCCGTGCGAGGACGAATCGCCCACTCCGGAAGAGGCCGCCACCTACGCGGCGATCCGGCTCTTCGCCGACCGCGCCGCCGCAGTCCGCCCGGACTTCGAGCTGGACGGGAACACCGTGGCGCCCGTCGTCGAGACGTGTCGCCGGCTCGACGGCATGCCCCTGGCGATCGAGCTCGCGGCGGCGCGGGTGCGCGCGCTGTCCCCGGCGCAGATCGCGGCCCGTCTCGACGACCGCTTCCGGCTCCTGACCAACGGTGGCCGCATGGCGCTGGCTCGCCAGCAGACCCTGCGTGCGGTGGTCGAGTGGAGCTGGGAGCTGCTGGAGAAGCCGGAACGGATCCTCCTTCGCCGGATGGCCGTCTTCTCCGGGGGTGCCTCGCTGGACGCCGTGGAGCAGGTGTGCGGCGGTGACGAGCTGGAGGTGCGCGACGTGCTCGACACGGTCGCGTCGCTCATCGACAAGTCGCTCGTGGAAGCGTGCCCATGCGACGTTCCCGACGGTGACGTGCGCTACCGGTTGCTGGAGACGGTGCGGGCCTATGCCGGGGAGCAGCTGGTCGACGCCGGCGAGGAGGAGCAGATCGCTGCGGCGCACGGCCGGTACTTCCGGGACCTGGCCGAACGTGCCGAACCGTTCTTGCGCCGCCGGGAGCAGGTCGCCTGGATGGTCCGCCTGGGCGCCGACTACGACAACATCCTCGGCGCATTGCGCCGGGCCATACAGGATGCCGACACCGAGCTGGCAGTGCGCATCGCGTCCGTCCTCGGCTATTACTGGATGTCGCGCGGTGGCCGCCAGGAAGGCGGCCCGTGGCTGTGGGAAACCCTGTCCCTGCCCGATCCGAATCCGCTGGCCCGGCGTGCACTAGTGCACTTCTACGTGGCCATCAACTGCTTCGGGGAGGGGACGAGGACGGACCTCGGCATCCGCGAGCTCGCGCGCGCTCGCATGGTCTGCCGGCGTACGGAGCCCGAGAAAGACTTCCCGTTCCACACGCTCGTCGACGCGATATGGGCCGCACTCGTCGACGGACGACGGCAGGCGCGAGGTGCGTTGACGGCTGCGACACGGAGTCCGGACCCGTGGATTCGCGGTATGGGGCATTGCCTGAGCATGCTCGTGACCAGCGGGGAAGGGGATATCAAGAGTCGCGATCACCATACGGATGCCGCGATGGCCGAGTTCATGGACATCGGAGACCGGCTGGGCATCTCATTCATGCTCGGGACGCGCGCCAACTCGCTTGCCCAGCGTGGTGATCATGCCGGGGCCATGCGCGCCCTGCAAGAGGCGCTGCGCTTGATGTGCGAGCTCGGCACGATGGACGATGCGCCATCGGTGCTGGCCAGTTTGAGCCGGCAGCAGACCGAGCTCGGTGATCACGCGGCGGCCCGGCGTTCGAGCGACTTCGCGATGAGCGAGGCGTACCGCTTGGGGACGCCGGAAGCCCGCGCGATGGCTCATGTCAGCAGGGGCTGGCTGGCATATCGGGAAGGTGATCTCGACGCGGCGCGCGCGGAGCTGCACCAGGCCCGATCGTCGCTCTACGGCCATGAGCCCTCGGAACCGTTGGTGGCGGCGGATCAAGCCCATGTGGAGATCGCGGCCGGTGACCTCGATGCGGCAGCGGCGCTGTTGGACGAGGCATTCGCCTTGAGCTTCGCGGGATCGTCGGGCGTGCACTGGGGCGACATGCCGGACCTGCCGAACATGGCCACGCTGGCGGATGTCCGGGCCTCGCTGGCCGCTTCCCGTCACGAGTACGCGGAGACCGCCCGGTTGCTGGGTATCAGCGCGTCGTTGCGCGGCATGACCGACCTGGGCAGTGCCGAACGTGCCGAAGCCGAGCGCAAGGCCCGGCAGGCGCTGGGTGATGAGGGCTTCGAGGAGGTGTACGCGCACGGCACCGGCATGAGCCGCGACGAGGCGCTGGCCCACCTGCGCCTCCCTCTCACCTCCCGCTGACCACCCCCACCAACCATCCCCACCAACCCGTGATCATGAACACTAGCCGCCCATAGGCCGACTAGTGTTCATGATCAGCGGGTCTGGGGGCCGGGTTAGAGGCGGCGCTTGAAGACCAAGACCGACAGGGGCGCGAACACGGCGACGATCACCGCGGCCGCTACCAGCGTCTGGCCGATCGCGGCGCCGTCGGGATTGGTCAGTAGCAGGCTGCGTACCGCGTCGGCGATGGTGGAGACCGGGTTCGCGTCGACCACCGTTTGCAGCCAGTCGGGAAGCGTGTCCACGGGGACAAAAACGTTGCTCACGAAGGTCACGGGAAAGAGCACCGTCATCCCGTAAATCTGCACGCGTTCCGGATCCTTGGCGATGAGGCCGACCACGACGCTCACCCAGGAGAAGGCCAGGGCGAATACGAGGAGCAAGGCGACGGCACCGAGCAAGCCGGTCACACCATTGCCGAGCCGGAAGCCCAGGATCATCCCGACGGCCAGCACCAGAACGATCGACCACGCCTGCTTGACCTGATCGGCGAGGATACGTCCCGCGAGCGGGGACCATCGCGCGATGGGAAGCGAACGAAGCCGGTCGAACACGCCCTTCGTCAGATCGGTGTTGAGTCCCTGGCCGACGTAGAGCGTCACGAACAGCATGTTCATCACGATCATGCCCGGCAGCATGTACGTGAGGTAGCTCTGCCAGTCGCCGGCGATGGCGCCGCCGAACATGAACGTGAACATCAGGACGAACATGATCGGCTGGATGCTGAAGTCACCGAGTTCCCACGGGTTGTGCCGCACCTGGACGACGGTCCGCCAGGCCAGCGTGAAGCTCTGCCGGATTCCGGTCGTCAAGCCCACCCGTGGTTCGAGCTCGCGGTGTTCGGGTTCCACATCCGGTTCGGACGGGGCTACGGTCATCGTCGTGGTCATGCGGGTATCCCTTCGGCGTATTGGGCGTCGTCGTGCTCGGCGGGCTCGCCGGTCAGGGACAGGAAGACCTCGTCGAGGCTCGACTTGCGCAGGGTCAGTTCGGTGACGACGACACCGGCGTCGTCGAGACGGCGTACGACGGTGGGCAGCACGGCCGGGTCCGAGAGCGGCGCGGTGACCAGCTGACCGTCGACGTCGGGAGCCGTCCGGGCAAGCTCACCGACCACCGATACGACCGTGCCCAGCATCGCGGGATCCTGAGGCCGCACGGCGAGCAGCTGCGTTCCGGTCGTGGCCTTGAGCTGCTCCGGAGATCCGTTGGCGATCACCCGCCCCTTGTCGATCACCGCGATCTCGTCGGCGAGCTCGTCGGCCTCTTCCAGGTACTGGGTGGTGAGCAGCACGGTGACACCGCGCTCGACGAGGCTGCGAATGAGCGCCCACAACTCTGCCCGCGCCCGGGGATCGAGCCCGGTGGTCGGCTCGTCGAGGTAGAGCATCCGGGGCCGGCCGACCAGGCTCGCCGCGAGGTCCAGGCGCCTGCGCATCCCGCCGGAGTAGGTTTCGGTGGCGCGGTTGCCAGCGTTGGTGAGGCTGAAGTCGGCCAGCAACTGCCGGGCCCGCTGCTTGGATTCTGCCCGGCTCAGTCCCAGCAGCCGGCCGATGAGCAGGAGGTTCTCGGCGCCGGTCAGCTTCTCGTCGACGGCGGCGTACTGCCCGGTCAGGCCGATGAGCTGGCGTACCTGGTGAGCTTGGCGTAGCACGTCGTAGCCGCCGACAGTGGCGTGTCCGGCGTCGGGTTTGAGCAGGGTACCGAGGATGCGAACGGCGGTGGTCTTTCCGGCGCCGTTCGGGCCCAGCACACCCAGGACGGTGCCGGTCGGCACGGCGAGATCGACCCCGTCCAGGGCCGTCGTTTCGCCGAAGTGCTTGACCAGCCCTTCAGCTTTGATGGCGAGATCGGAAGGGTCGGATGGCATATCAGGCTCCTCGCGGTTCGGCTGTTCCCGTTTCGGTCGTCAGGTCTCGATAGAACTCATCCTGATGGGTATCGCTGTCAGTGCACGCACACGGCGCTGACAGCACGCTGTTACCCGCGTGTGACACGCCGGTGGTGCGGTCGCGAATTCCGGAAAACCCGAAACGTGCGTAAACTGTAGGGACTCATGTGATTCATGTGACCAATGTGATGCAAGGGGGTTCACATGACCGCGATTGCCGTCGCCATGCTGGTGAGCGTGCTGGTCGCCAGTAGCGTTCTGATCGTTGCCGGGATGGCGCACGAGACGAGCCGCTCATCGCGCGGTCGCCGATGGATCCGACGGAACCGATCATTCCTGCGTGCCCGTGCCGATGCGAGCCGGATCGCAGCCGGTCGCGGCATGTGCCGCGTGCGGCGTGGTGTGGCGGCACGGCTGGAACGGCCGACGCCGGCATTACGGGCGGAGGAACTGCGTGAGCCATCGACAGCCACCATGTCGACCTGAGGCCGCGGCACCGGATGACCTCCATGTGAGCTTGTCGCCCGTCGGGGACGAATGAAGACCCGCCCGCCCGGTACGGGCGCCGGTTCAGCGGCGTCGTGATCCGTGGGAGGATAGACAGCCGTGGAGTACGTGGTCATAGGTGTGGTTGTCACTGTCCTGCTCGTCGGCGTCGCCGTCTTCCTGGTCGTCCCTGGACGGCGGCAGGATCAGTCGGAAACCGATACGACGGGGCGGCCAGGTGTCGACCACTCGCCGGGTGTCGACGACGACACCACGCCGCCCGTCGAGCAGCGCCGCCGTTCGGTCTCGGATGTGCCGCTCCCCGATACCGACATCGACGACGCCGTTCTCGACGAGATGGTCTCCGTGCCGGTCGAGCGGCCCGAGCCCGCCGAGGGCCGGCTGGTCCGGCTGCGAAGCCGGCTGGCCAAGTCCCAGTCCACCCTTGGCCGTGGACTGCTGTCGTTGCTGTCGCGCGATCGGCTTGACGACGACACGTGGGAGGAGATCGAGGACACCCTGCTCTCCGCCGATCTGGGAGTGGAACCCACCCAGGAGCTCGTTGAGCGCCTGCGTACGCGTGCGCGGGTGGAAAGCCTGGCCGACGCGGAACAGGCGCGCAGCATCCTGCGTGAGGAGTTGGTCGCGCTCGTCGGCGCCGACATGGACCGGCGGGTCCGAACCGATCGGCATGTCTCCGAGAACCGCCCGGCCGTGGTGCTCGTGGTCGGAGTCAACGGCACCGGGAAGACGACGACGGTCGGCAAGCTCGCGCGGGTCCTCGTCGCCGAGGATCGCGACGTCGTGCTGGCGGCCGCGGACACGTTCCGGGCGGCCGCGGTCGACCAGCTGACCACGTGGGGGGAACGAGTCGGGGTGCCGACGGTGCGAGGGGACGAGGGCGCCGATCCCGCCAGCGTCGCCTTCGACGCGGTCAAGACCGGCATCGAATCGGAAGCCGATGTCGTGCTCGTGGACACGGCCGGGCGCCTGCAGACCAAGGCCAATCTCATGGACGAGCTCGGCAAGATCAAGCGCGTAATCGAGCGGCACGGCCCTGTGGATGAGGTGCTCCTGGTGCTCGACGCCACGACGGGACAGAACGGGATGGCCCAGGCCCGGGTGTTCGGCGAGGTCGTAGACGTGACCGGCATCGTGTTGACCAAGCTCGACGGCACCGCGAAAGGGGGAATCGTCGTCGCGGTCCAGCGCGAGCTCGGCGTTCCGGTCAAGATGGTGGGTCTGGGTGAGGGCGCCGACGACCTCGCGCCGTTCGACGCGGAAGAGTTCGTCGACGGCCTCCTCGAGTGACGTACGCGTTCATCCACCTGTTCCGGCCTTACCGGCGCCCGTCGCCGGCGGGTGCCATGACATCCGTTCTCGGCGTCACGTGACCCGGGCGTCGTGTAACCCGGCCCGACGTGGGTATCAGCATGGTCGCCAGTGAAGAGAAATCCGAGGCGATATGGAGGATACCCTGATGACGGATGAGGACAAGATGAAGCACAAGGCCGAGGAAGCTGCCGGCAAGGCCAAGGAGAAGGCCGGTGAGGTCGCCGACAACGAGCAGGCGCAGGCCGAGGGCATGACCGAACAGACCAAGGCCAAGTTGAAGAAGGCCGGAGAGAAGGCCAAGGA
Source organism: Phytoactinopolyspora halophila (assembly GCF_003287285.1). GTDB lineage: Bacteria > Actinomycetota > Actinomycetes > Jiangellales > Jiangellaceae > Phytoactinopolyspora_A > Phytoactinopolyspora_A halophila. Next base: position 256,262 of record NZ_QMIG01000004.1, on the reverse strand, counting down.
AGCCGCCGAGGAAGCCAAGGGCGCGTTCAAACGTGACGACTCGAGGTAATGAGCTCGACGGATGAACAGGTGGCGGCGGTTCTGCACCGCCACGGGCAGACCTTCGCCGAGCAGGCGGGGATCACCCTGGCGAACAAGCCGTCGCCGCTGTATCGCCTACTCGTCCTGTCGTTGCTGCTCTCTGCCCGGATCAGTGCGGACATCGCGGTCGCCGCTGCGCGCGAACTCTCCGCGTCGGGGTATCGCACACCACAGGCGATGCTCGACGCTAGCTGGCAAGACCGCGTTGACGCTCTGGGGCGGGGGCACTACCGGCGGTACGACGAACGCACCGCGACGATGCTGGGAGACGGTGCACAGCTGTTAGTCGACCGCTACGGCGGCGACCTGCGCCGGTTACACGACGGCGCCGACGGCGTGCCCGGGCTGGAGCGCAAACTCCAGGAATTTCCCGGAATCGGGCCCACGGGTGCGGCCATCTTCTGTCGCGAGGTCCAAGGTGTCTGGCCCGACGTGGCGCCGTACGTGGACAAGCGCGCCCTGCAGGGCGCGGAGAAGGCGGGCCTTCCCACCTCGGCGGACGAGCTGGCCGCACTCGTGTCCACAGCCGACCTTCCCCGGCTGATGGCGGCCTGCGTGCGCGCTGCGCGCGCCTGACCGTCCCTGCAACTGTGCGGGTACGGGGCCGGTCACATAGCTGGTCGCGGTGGTGTCGTCGTGAGCCGGTCAATGGCCGCGGAACGCCTCCTCAAGCCACCACGCGCCACGTGGGGACGCCACCTTCGCGTCGAGGAGCAACGGCTGCCGGGGCGGCCCTTCCAGCCAGGTGCGGACGGATTCGAGGTCGGCCCGGTGCCGAACCGTCGCCGCCTGCCAGCCGTATCCCGCCGCGACAGCGGCGATATCCGTCTCCGGAAAGGTGATCGTGTCCAACGGCTCCCCGCCGGCGAAGTGATGAACCTCGGCGCCGTACGCGTCGTCGTTGTAAACGATGGCGAGCATGGGCAGGCCCAGGCGGTGCACCGTCTCGAACTCCGCGGCCGCCATGAGGGCGCCACCGTCACCCAGCGCGGCGACGGGCAACCGGTCGGGCTGGGCAAGCGCGGCCCCGATGGCCGTGGCGAGCCCGAGGCCCACGGACTGGAATGCCTGCGTGAAGCAGAAGCCGTACTCGTCGGGCACGGCCAGATACATGCTCGGATAGCCCATGAAGTTCCCGGAGTCCACGGAGACCACCCGCTGCGCGGGGAGCAGGTCGTCCAGGGCGATCGTCAGCGTGCGCGGGTCGATGCGGGCGTTCTCTGCGCTGCCGCTGCTCCAGTCCTCGTACGGGACATCGCGCCAGCGCAATCCCTGCTGCAGGCGGTGCTGGACGTCCTCGCTGCGGTAGCCGCGGGTGACGTCCGAACGGTCCCACAACTGCCGCGCCGTTGCCTCGGCGATCCGGGCGGCGTCGCCGACGAGCCGGTGACCGACCGGGTGGTGCCGGCCGATGGCGCCGGGATCGATATCGACCTGCGCCACGGCCGTATCCGGGCCGAACAGGGTGCCGTGCCGCGTCGTCCACATGTTCAACGAGCAGCCGAACGCGGCGATGACGTCGGCGTCGCTCACGAGTTCCGCCACGGTCGGGGTGGCGAAACCGCCGGAGACGTCGAGCGACCATGGGCTGCCCGCGAACATTCCTCTGGCGACGGCAGAGGTGGCGAGAAGCGCGCCGCAGGCTTCGGCGAGGTCGAGCAACTCGGCGCGCGCATGCCGGGCTCCGCGCCCCGCGATGATCACCGGACGCTGAGCCGCGGCCAAGAGGTCGGCCAGCGCCGTGACATCGGGCGGGCTCGCTGCGGACTCGCTCGACGTCGGCGATCCGGCGCGAGCGGCGGACGTGGTTGTCACTGCGGCCGATACATTCGCGCCGTGGCCGTGGCCGTGGCCGTGGCCGTGGCCGTCGCCGAGCTCGTCGGCGCCGGGCGCCGGGGCATTCTGAACGTCGAGCGGAAGATTGAGTACGACGGTCCGGTGCTGGTCACGGGCGAGTTCGTAGGCGTGAATGGCGTCGGCCACCGCCGTCTCCGGTGATCCGAGCCGGAGGCTGTGCGCGCCGACGGCGGTGGCCAGGGAGTGCTGGTCGACGAAGAAGTTGGACTGCCGATTCGTCGCCTCCGCCGCCAGGATCAGGAGCGGAGTGCGGCTCTTGGCGGCCTCGGTGATGCCGGTCATCGCATTGGTCAGGCCGCATCCCTGGTGAAGCGTCACCGCCGCGACCTGGCCGCTCATGCGGGCATAGGCATCGGCCATGGTCGTCGCGCCGCACTCGTGCCGGGCGGCCACGTAGCGAGCCCCGGAGGCCACGAGGGCGTTGGTGACGTGGAAGTTCCCGCTGCCGACCACCCCGAAGACCCGGGTGAGGCCCAGCTCTGCCAGGCTCTGACCGATCGATTCCGCGACGTTCATGGCTCGATCCTCCCACCGAGATCTGGAGCGTCCCCTCAGCTCCCCTCTACCGGCTGATCATGAACACTTTGCGCTCTCAGAGAGGGGTAAAGTGTTCATGATCAGCTGGAGGGTCGGAGGGTCAGCCGGGCGGGCGCTCGACGAGGGCCAGGACGCGGGCAGGACTCCCGGAACCGCCGACGATGGGCAGCGGCGCGGCGATCACGACGGCGCCGGTGGCCGGCAAATGCGCCACGTTCTGCAGCTGGGTGAGCCCGTACTTGTCCGCACCCATCAGGTACGCGTGACACGGGAAAGGCGGATCGAACGAGTGGGCGGCTCCGGCATCGGTGCCGACGGTCTCGACCCCCAGCCCGACGATGGGAGCCTCGTCCGCGAGCCACTTCGCACACTCGGCGCTGACACCGGGCGTGTGCGGGCCGGTGTCGTCGGCGTTCAGGAATTCGTCCTGGTCGTGGCTGCGCGCGTCCCACCCGGTGCGGAGGAGCAGCCAGCACCCGTCGGGTAGCTGGCCGTGCTCGGCCTCCCAGGCACGGATGTGGTCGACTTCGATCAGGAAGTCCGGATCGGCCCGTGCCTGCTCGCTGAGGTCAACGACGGCGGCCGGCGCCACCAGCCGGGTCAGCGGCAGCCGTGAGACGTCGTCGCCGTCACGGCCGGTGATCCAGTGGTTCGGAGCATCGAGGTGCGTACCGGTGTGCTCGCCGGTGCGGAAATTGTTCCAGTACCAGGCCGGCCCGCGCTCGTCGTAGCGGCTGAGCTCTTCGAGCTGGAACGTCGCCGTCTGATTGAACTGCTCCGGTAGGACGAGCACGGGCGTGCTCGACCGCAACGGTGCGGTCAGATCGATCACCTCGACACGCCCCGTGGTGATGGCGTCGACGAGGTCGGTCAGTATGGCCATGAGGGATTCCTCCGCGTCGGGGCACAGATCATCCTGGTCGGCGATGGCCCCCCGCGTCTAGAGCGTGTCTCCCAAATCGGTGCGGCGTCAGCGCCCATGTGCGCCATGTGCTATGTATACGCCGGACGTTGATAGCGTCGGACGATGTGAGCGTGCGCCAGGGGAACTCATTTATCTTACAGTGTGCAGCGGTGGGTGCTGCCCTGCTCATGGTGACGGCGTGCACCGGTGACGATGGCGACGTACAGTCGGATGATGGGCCGGAGGCGCCAGACGCGATCGACGCGTCTGTCACCGGCGAAGACGACGCCCCTCATCTCAAGGTGACGTTCGACGTCGTCGCCGACGCGGAAGCGTACTTGCTCGACTTCGGCGACGACACCGAACCGATTCGGATCGAGCCGGCGGAGTGCGTCGACGACACGTGCGAGGTCGCCCTGGACCGGCTCAGTGTCGCGGGCGCGTCGTCGTTCACGGTCGCGTCGGTCGCCGGGGAGTATGTCTCCGAGCCGTCGCAAACCGTCGACGTTCCGTCCTGGCCCGATCCGCCCGAACCCGCACCCACCGAGCTCCCCGATGACGAGCCCGTCGAGCTGGTCGTCGCCCGGATCGACGAGGACGGCAAGCCCACGTTCGACACCGAATCCGTGCCCGCCGGCGACGACGTGGAAGCGCGGGTCGCCGAGCTCGAGGAACAAGACGACGTCGTAGGCGTGAGTATCGCCGCACCCGTAAGCCAGCAGGCGGGGAGCGACCAAGGGGACGAGCCGGTTGGGGACGAGCCGACCGGGGACGAGGCCCAGGATGGGGCCCAGGGCGCGGGCAGCCCGGATTTTCCGGCGGGTATGGCCACGTGGCAGCAAGAGGCGCTGAACTACGGCGGACTTCCGGAAGATCCGCGCGGATCCGGTGTCACCGTCGCTGTCATCGACGACGGCATCTACCCCTCCCACTCCAGCATCGCCCGAGCGGACGTGACGGAGACGAACGTCGTCGAGCCAGGCCGCGACGACGCTCCCGGCGACCACGCGACAGCGGTCACGTCCATGATCGTCGGCGAGCATAACGGCCTCGTCCCGGGCATCGCCATCGGTGCCACGATCCGCGCGTACGACGTCCGCAACGAAGAGGGTGAGTCTTCCGGCACGCTGGAGCATTTCACGGAGGCCATCGTGCAGGCTGTCGACGACGGCGCCGACGTGATCAACATCAGCCAAGCGGCGTGGTGCAACCTGCGCGGGAGGATCGGCCAGGGCTGCCCGGACGAGGTTCTGCAGCCGGCCCTCGACTACGCCGAAGAACAAGGCGTCTTCGTCGTCGCCTCAGCCGGCAACGACGGCGGGAGCGAGGACGAGTGCCCCGCCAGTGCGAGCGGCCGGAACAAGGACAACTGGCCAGCCGCGGCCCCGACGGTGATCGCCGTGGGAGGCACCACCCGCGGTGGCGGCGAATACCAGTGCTCACCGGACAAGAACTACATCGACGTGCTGGCCCCGGCGGACAAACTACGGACCGCCGCTTCGCCGGAGGGCTATGCCATCGTTTCCGGCACGTCACTCGCGGCGCCCCTCATCTCCGGGTTGATCGCCGCCCTGCTCGCGGAGAACCCGGACTTCACACCCGCGGAACTGCGTAACTACCTGAAATACGCCACCGACGAAAACGGCCGCATCCTTCCGGGCGCGCTGATGCACCAGCTGGACATTGTCCCTCCGGAGGACGAGATCATCGATCTCACCACCGGCAGGGAGTGGATCCCGTTCAGCGTCGGGCTGTACTTTCCGGAGGATTCCGACGTCTGGGTCAAGGCCGGACGCGCCTTCGTTCCTGACCCGGAGAACTTTCTCGACCATGACGACTCCTACCCGGGCGACAGCGTCCGGACCGGTTGGGATTATCTCGATTCGTACACGGTGCTCATCGGGGGCTTGCTGGTCATCGACGAGCACAACGAGGTTTCCGGATTCGGCGGCATGCAACTGACCGGGCACGACTCGAGCTACACCGTCGAATGTCCCGAATTCTCTCCGCAGACTCCGACGTTCGCCTTCCGGTGGGACGTCCCGGTGGTGGTGAGCGGGAAACTCAGCGACGACGAGGGCGGCGGCAGCCGGCACGGCGAGTTGACGCTGTCGCTGGGCAAGAATGCCACGCCCGACTCGAATGGCACCATCCCCGACCTTCGTATCACCGAGGACACGTTTGACGAGTGCGCTGATCTCATCGCCGAACGCGACACGATGTTCACCGATCCAGAGTATCCGTGGTCGGAGGTGCAGACCTGGCCCGAGCGGAACGTCGAGCTCGGGGAGGAGCTTTACGAGCAGATCATCAACGAGTCCCCATTCCGCATCGACGATGGCTTCTTCCCGCCCGTTGAAAGCGAGGAAGATGACGAGCCCGTGTACAGCTCGAGCGGGACGATCGACGATGGAGTCGGGTTCCGGCTTCGGGTGGGAGACGTCAACTTCACCCAGCTGGACTGAGCCGCGAACGAGACGTTGGCAGACATCCGGGACACGGTGGCCGCCGGGCACGCAAATGAACACGATCGACGCTGCCGACGCCGCCCCTCAGCGCGCCGATGAGGTCGGCACCTATCTGGCGCGGGGCACGGCCCGATCCCGCTCCTGGCGGCCGCCATCAGCGAATCCGGTGACGGCCCAGCTACTGCCCGGCTACCGCGGGTACAGCAACGACCCTGAGGCGGCGCTCTGCCGTTGGCGTTAGTGGACGGGACACCGCTGCACTCTCGCCAGTTGCTTGACGACATCGTCAGGTTCGTGCAAAGCCGCTCGCGGGCGCTCGGTTGTGCGCCCGCGAGTGGGTTATCCTTGCCACAGACCCGCTTTTCTCGAGAAACCTGAGGATCACGTCAACGTGTTCGGCACTCTCTCTGACCGACTAGCTGCGACTTTCAAGACGCTGCGCGGAAAGGGTCGCCTGTCCGAGGAGGACATCGACGCCACCGCGCGCGAGATTCGCGTCGCCCTGCTCGAGGCCGACGTGGCCCTGCCCGTCGTGAAGGACTTCATCGCGGCGGTCAAGGAACGTGCGCGTGGCGCCGAGGTGTCCCAGGCGCTCAACCCTGCCCAGCAGGTTGTCAAGATCGTCAACGAGGAGCTCGTCGAGATCCTCGGGGGCGAGACCCGCCGGATCCGCTTCGCCAAGCAGCCACCGACCGTCATCATGCTGGCCGGACTGCAAGGCACGGGGAAGACATCCCTCGCCGGGAAGCTGGCCCGCTGGCTGAAGGAGCAGGGCAAGCAGCCGTTGCTCGTGGCTGCCGACTTGCAGCGGCCCAACGCGGTCAACCAGCTGCAAGTTGTGGGCGAGCAGGCTGGCGTCGCGGTTTACGCACCAGAGCCGGGCAACGGCGTCGGGGATCCGGTAGAGGTGGCGCGGTCCAGTATCGACCACGCGCGCACCAAGCTGCACGACGTCGTCGTCGTCGATACCGCGGGCCGGCTCGGCGTCGACGAGGAGATGATGCAGCAGGCCGCGGACATCCGTGCCGCCGTGAATCCCGACGAGACGCTCTTCGTCGTGGACGCGATGACCGGACAGGACGCGTTGAGCACGGCGAACTCCTTCCTCGACGGGGTCGGATTCGACGGCGTGGTGCTGACCAAACTCGACGGCGACGCCCGCGGCGGTGCCGCGCTGTCCGTCGCGTCGGTCACGGGCCGCCCGGTGATGTTCGCCTCGGCCGGGGAGAAGATCGGCGACTTCGACGTCTTCCACCCGGAGCGGATGGCCTCGCGCATCCTCGACATGGGCGACATGCTCACCCTGATCGAGCAGGCCGAGAAGGCGTTCGACGCGTCGCAGGCGGAGAAGTTCGCCCGCAAGCTCTCCGACAAGGGCGGCAAGCAGTTCACCTTCGACGATTTCCTGGAACAGATGCAGGCGGTCAAGAAGATGGGCTCGCTGAAGAGCCTGCTCGGGATGCTGCCTGGCGCCGGCCAGATGCGCGATGCGCTCGAGGATTTCGACGACAAGGAGCTCGATCGCGTCCAGGCGATGATCTTCTCGATGACGCCGGCCGAGCGTGAGAACCCCAAGATTATCAACGGGTCCCGCCGCGCCCGGATCGCTCGTGGTTCGGGTACGCAGGTCAGCGAGGTAAACCAGCTCGTCGAGCGGTTCTTCATGGCCCGGGACATGATGAGCCAGGCGGCACAGGGCAAGATGGGCGGCCTGCCCGGTATGGGCGGAGGCATGCCCGGAATGCCCGGTGGCGGCATGCCCGGCGGTGGCAAGAAGAGCAAGGGCAAGCAGCCAAAGCAGTCCAAGAAGGGCAAGAAGCAGCGGGGCGCGCGTTCGGGTAACCCCGCCAAGCGTGCCGAGCAGATCGCCGCTGCCGAGGAACGGCGCTCGCAAGGCACCGGCGCGGGCCAGCTCCCGTCGGCGTTCGGCGGTCAAGGCGGCACAGACGGCGGCGGATCCGGTGGATCTGACAACGGCGACGTCGAGATCCCCGGAGACATCGCCGAGTTCCTCAACAAGAACCGCTGACATGACACGGCCCGGCGAGCCACTGCACGTACGGGGAGTGGTCCTGCCCGAGGCCGAGCATCGCGACATCTGGATTCGTGACGGCCAGCTCACCTTCGAGCCGATTCCCGGTGCGCACACCGTCGGAACCGGCTGGATCCTGCCGGGATTGGTCGACCTGCACTGTCACGTCGGCCTCTCGTCGCAAGGCGCCGTGCCGGACGACGTCGCCGAGGAGCAGGCACTCGCCGACCGCGACGCCGGAACCCTGCTGCTTCGCGACGCCGGCTCGCCCGCCGACACCCGCTGGATGGACGAACGCGAGGAGCTGCCGCGGATCATCCGGGCCGGTCGGCACATCGCGCGGACCAAGCGCTACCTGCGCAACTACGGGTGGGAGATCGAGCCGGAGGAGCTGGTCCCCTACGTGGAGCAGGAGGCCAGGCGTGGCGACGGGTGGGTGAAGCTGGTCGGCGACTGGATCGACCGGGAACGAGGCGACCTCGGGCCGTGCTGGCCACGGGAAGCGCTGGACGCCGCGATCGCCCGCGCACACGAAATGGGCGCCCGGGTCACGGCGCACGTGTTCGGCGGGGAGGCGCTACCCGACCTGCTGGGGGCGGGAATCGACGGCATCGAGCACGGTACTGGCCTGTCCGACGATCTGATCGCCGTCATGGCCGAGCGTGGAGTGTCGATGGTGCCGACGCTGGTCAACATCGCGAACTTCCCGAGCTTTGCCGAACAGGGCAGCAGCAAATTCCCGGCGTACGCGGCGCACATGCGGGCACTGTACGAGCGCCGGTACGAGACCGTGCGCACCGCGTTCGAGGCCGGGGTGCCGGTCTTCGCGGGCACCGACGCCGGTGGCTACATGCCGCATGGATTGATCGCCCGCGAGGTTCTGGAGTTCGTCGAGGCCGGGATTCCTACGGCCGACGCCGTTGCCGCCGCGTCGTGGGGTGCGCGCGCCTACCTGCTGGGCGGGCAGGGCAAACTCGAGGAAGGGTCGGCCGCTGACCTGTGCGTCTATGCTGCGGACCCACGCACCGATCCGGGCACATTGTTGGACCCGGTGCGAGTCCTCCTCGGCGGCCGCGTCATCCGCTAGCTCTCCGCCGCTTCCGAATGATCATGTTTGGTACGTTTCCTCGAGCCGTGACACGGCTGTAGACGTGTCACCGCCCGAGAAGTCCTGTTACGGCAACGCCTCGTACAGCGTCATTCCTGTGTCGGCGGCCAGTCACTGTCTGTTATTGAGATCAGCCTCGAATCGAGAGTAGCGGCGAGCGTGAAAAGGCCTGTGCCGCATTCGGGAGCTGTGTTCGGGAGCGGGCTGGGGATCCGCGGACTCGGGGAATCAACGGAGGGGAGTTAACGGGATCAGCTTCACCATGCCCGACGACGACGCAGCTTCCGGCGGCGACGTGACTGTCGGTGGCAACGCAGTTGCCCGGCGACGGCATGGCTTCTGGTGACGGCTGAGCGTCCGGCGACGAGGCGGGAGAGTTCGCCGTACCGGGATTCCTCGGGCCGTGACACGTCTACAGCCGTGTCACGGCTCGAGGAAACGTACCAAACATGATCATTCGGAAGCCCCTGTGAACTGCTGCGGAGGGAGACCGTGCATGACCAGGCCGTGGCACGTCTGGTCTGGGCACAGCGGATACGCCGCCTTGCCGGGTGGCTGGAGCGGCTCGCCGAAGCTATGGGTGCGGCGCCGATGCCGGTGCGACGTCCAGAACGTTCAGGCCGTCCAGGCCGTCCAGGCCGTCCAGGCCGTCCAGGCCGTGACGCGGTGTCGGAGCCGTCGCCGGTGCGACGGCACGGTCTGGACGTGTCGGGGTGACGTTCTGACGCGTGGATCTGACACGGGAATGTGACACGGAACCGGCGCAGGTTTGGGTGTCGGCGCTCGGATCTGGCACAATGACCTGCTGAGCCGACGTTCCGCGTACCCTCTCACCGCGGTCGTCGAGTCCAGCCGAACCGTCGTCGCCGGCTCCCCACCCGGATGGTGGCGGTTCATCCGTTGCGCGACAATACAAGGAGACTCCACACCCGTGGCTGTCAAGATCAAGCTGAAGCGGATGGGAAAGATCCGCTCCCCCCATTACCGAATCATCGTTGCGGATGCTCGTAACCGGCGTGACGGCCGGGCGATCGAGGAGATCGGCCTCTACAACCCGATGACCAAGCCGAGTTTTATCAAGGTCAACTCGGAACGTGCCCAGTATTGGCTCGGCGTTGGTGCACAGCCGACCGAGCCGGTCCGGTCGATCCTCAAGGTCACCGGCGACTGGCAGAAGTTCAAGGGTTTGCCGGGGGCCGAGGGCACGTTGCAGGAGCCGCCCACGAAGGCGGACAAGCGGTCCGTCTACGACGCCGCTCTCGCCGAGGTTTACAACGAACCGAAGGACGAGGCGACCACTGCCAAGAAGAAGTCGACGAAGAAGAGTTCCGCCAAGAAGGACGACGCGAAGTCCAAGGCCAAGGATGATGCCAAGTCCGAGGACGAGGGCAAGTCCGAGGAGGAATCCCCGGCGGCCAGTGCGTCGGAGTCCGAGAGCGAAGCTGCGGAGCAGCCTGGCGATGCCGCGTCGGAGGCCAAGCCGGAGGCCACGCAGGCCGCGGCTGGTGACTCTGCCGACGAGGCCTAGTCATGCTCGCCCAGGCGCTCGAGCATCTGGTTGCGGGCATCGTCGAGCATCCTGACGACGTGACTGTCCGGACCCGGCAGCAGCGCCGTGGTCAGTTGCTCCAGGTGCACGTTCATCCCGACGATCTTGGTAAGGTCATAGGTCGCGGCGGCCGGACGGCTACCGCGTTCCGGACGGTTGTCAGCGCACTGGCTGATGACAATGTTCGCATCGACTTCGTCGACGTCGACGAACGATAGAGCCCATGGTCGAGCGGGCTCGCGACGCCGGCGCCGAGCCGGGGAGTCTGCGCCAGTCTGGGGAGACACTGGCGTAGGCTCCCCGCCATCTCCACGCCGGTCTACACGTCGATGAGGGGCGAGCGGAAGGAACGTGCCGTGATCGTCACGGTGGGCAGAGTTGCCAAGGCCCATGGTGTCCGCGGAGAGGTGTCGGTGGAGATTCGCACCGACACCCCGGACGAGCGGTTCGCTGCCGGCACGGTGTTACGGACCGCGTCGCCGCGAAGCACCATGTCGTCGCGACGCGGGGTGCGTGCTCACGGCGAGTCTGCTCCGGGCAGCCCGCCGTCGTCGTTGACGGTGCGCGACTCGCGCTGGCATCAGGGCCGGTTGCTCGTGCTGTTCGAAGGCGTCGAGGGCCGCGACGCGGCCGAGGCGCTGCGCGGCGTCGAGTTGCAGGTGGAGATCGGCGACAACGAGACTCCGGAGGATCCGGAGGAGTTCTTCGATCATCAGCTTGTCGGGCTACAGGTGGTGACGGCCGAGGACGCGGAGATAGGCGAAGTCACCGAGGTGATCCACGGCCCGGCGCAGGAGCTGCTCGCGGTACGTCCACGCGGCGGCGGTGAGGTGCTCGTGCCGTTCGTGAGTGAGATCGTCACGGATGTCGACGTCGCAGCCGGAAAGCTCGTCGTGTCGCCCCCGCCCGGCCTGGTCGACTTGCCCGATGTCGAGACAGCCGGGCACGGGGACGACGAGCCGGACACGGCGGAGCTGGGCGGTGGCGAAGGGCCGGACAGATGAGAATCGACGTCGTCACGATCTTTCCGGATTACCTGGCGCCCTTGGACCTGTCACTCGTCGGAAAGGCGCGCGACTCCGGCCTGCTCGACCTCCGTGTGCACGATCTGCGTGACTGGACCACCGATCGGCATCGCACGGTTGACGACACCCCGTACGGGGGTGGCGCGGGCATGGTGATGAAGCCGGACGTCTGGGGTGCGGCGCTGGACGACATCACCGGGTCGGAGGTGGAGCGGCCGGCGCACCTGGTCGTCCCGTCTCCCGCGGGCCACCTGTTCGATCAGCGAATGGCGGCGCGCTTGGCTGATGACCCGTGGCTGGTGTTCGCCTGCGGCCGGTATGAGGGGATCGACGCGCGGGTGATGGCCGATGCGCGCCGACGTGTTCGGGTGAGTGAGGTCTCGATCGGCGACTACGTCCTGGGAGGTGGAGAGGCCGCGGCTCTGGTCATCATCGAGGCGGTCACCAGGCTGTTGCCGGGCGTCGTCGGCAATCCCGACTCGCTGGTCGAGGAGTCGCACGGGACCGACGGCTTGCTCGAATATCCGGTGTATACCAAGCCACCGTCGTGGCGCGGCCTGGACGTGCCAGAGGTGCTGCTCTCGGGCCATCACGCGCGGGTCGCGCGCTGGCGGCGTGATCAGGCGTTGCGTCTCACGGCCGAGCGGCGCCCCGATCTGGTCGCCAGACTCGATCCGGACGCGCTCGACGGGCGAGACCGCGAAGTGCTCGAGACGAGCGTGGATACGCGGGAACCCGATGAATGCGGGGAGACGTCAGACGACGAGCCCGGCATGTAGCCCGTGACTGGCCCGTACTGGCCGTACGACAAGCCCGTGGCTGGTTACCGCTTCCGCGCCATTGTGTGGCACACTAGAGCGTCCGTGCCCCGGCTCGCCGTCGCCCCTGCCACGGGGGGAGCGCCGCAGCGAACGCCGGGATCGAAGTCATCCCAGAGACACTGCAGGTGACCCGTGGCGCCTGCGAGGAAGCGAACGTCAACGATGCACACGCTCGATGTAGTCGATGCCGCTCAACTGCGCGACGACATTCCCGCCTTCAAGGCTGGCGACACGGTGAAGGTCCACGTCCGCGTGGTCGAGGGAAACCGTTCCCGTATCCAGGTCTTCCAGGGTGTGGTGATCCGCCGGCAAGGCTCCGGGATTCGCGAGACCTTCACGGTGCGTAAGATCAGCTTCGGCGTGGGTGTCGAACGGACCTTCCCGGTGCACACTCCGATCATCAACAAGATCGAGGTGGTCACGCGCGGACATGTCCGGCGCGCGAAGCTGTATTACCTGCGTAACCGGCGCGGTAAGGCGGCGAGGATTCCCGAGAAGCGCAACTGACCAGCCGGCGAAGGCCAGGCGTGATCGGGCAGGACGTGCCACCGGGTGGCGATGACGAATCCCAGGATCCGGGACCGAAGCGGCGGCGTGGCTTCGCTGTCCTGAAAGAGACCGCCATCGTCGTGGTGCTCTCCTTGATCATCGCAACGGTCGTGCGCATCTTCCTCGTCCAGGCCTTCCTCATCCCGTCCGAGTCGATGGAAGACACGTTGCGGGTCGGCGATCGGGTGATGGTATCGAAGATTACATTGCATTTCGGCGACGTCGAGCGTGGTGACGTCGTGGTCTTCACCGATCCCAACGGCTGGCTCGGACCGCAACCGGAGGGTCCGGGCGGTGTCGCCGGGGGGTTGCAAGATTTTTTCCAGTTCGTCGGGGTGCTGCCGGACGATTCGACGGGTCATGTGATCAAGCGCGTGATCGGCGTCGGCGGCGACACCGTCGAGTGCTGCGACGACGACGGGCGGTTGCTCGTCAATGGCGTGGCCATCGACGAGTCGGAGTACCTTTTTCCCAGCGATGAAGCGTCCAATCAGGAGTTCAGCGAGGAGGTCCCCGAAGGGGAGCTGTTCGTCATGGGTGATCACCGATCGAACTCCGGCGACTCGCGGGCGCACGGGACGTTCTCCGAAGACCTGGTGGTGGGCCGCGCGTTCGCGATCGTCTGGCCGTTCTCTCGCTGGTCCTCGATCTCCGATGAAGATACGTTCGAGCACGTTCCCGATTCGCCACCGTCGGAATGATGCGGCGGAACCGGGCATACCGCCACCCTGCGGGACAGTGGCGGGTCGAACCGAAGGACGATAACCGAAATGAGGTAGTCGGGTAGGGACTACCCGCTCGACGGCGTCTAAGCTAGGGCAGCATCATGACCGTGTTAGTCGACCGTCCTCGAGTCCTGGTACGGCGCGATGCCGGAATCTATGCCTATGAACGCGTCCTCGCGCGCGCCGGTTTCGCTCCCGTGGCGGGTGCCGACGAGGCCGGCCGGGGAGCGTGCGCCGGACCGCTGGTCGTCGCGGCTGCGGTGCTGGCCGATGGAAAGCGGGGACGCGTGCCCGGACTGGCCGACTCCAAGCTGCTGACACCGGCATCCAGGGAACGCGCCTACGACGAAGTGGTGCGGCGTGCCGCGGCGTGGTCGGTGGTGGTCGTCGAGCCGTCAGAGATCGATCGTGCCGGCGTGCACCGGTGCAACGTGGAGGCCATGCGCCGCGCGCTGGCGCGGCTCGATGTGACGCCGCGGTATGTCCTGACGGATGGGTTTCCCGTCGCCGGTCTCGGTGTTCCGGGATTGGCGATGTGGAAGGGAGATCAGGTGGCCGCGTGCATCGCTGCCGCGTCGGTGATCGCGAAGGTCACGCGTGACCGTTTGATGTGCGAGCTGCACGAACGGTGGCCTGGCTACGGGTTCAACGAACACAAGGGTTACGTGACGAGTGATCACCAGGCTGCCCTGGAACGTCTCGGCGCCAGCCCGATTCACCGTCAGTCGTACGCGAACGTCGCTCGCGTGATATCCGTTGTCGGGGGAGACACGGTAGCCCACCACGCGGATGACGACGGTGAGCCATCCTTGATCGACGGTGCGCAGCGGGAAGGAGAGCGTGGCGATGAGCGCTGAGGAGCTCGAGAAGTACGAGTCGGACATGGAGCTTTCGCTCTATCGTGAGTACCGCGATGTTGTGGGGTTGTTCTCGTACGTGGTGGAAACCGAGCGGCGTTTCTACCTCACGAACAACGTTGATCTCCAGGTGCGAGGCGAGGGCGCGGACGTGTACTTCGAAGTGACGATGAGCGACGCCTGGGTCTGGGACATGTATCGACCGGCGCGCTTCGTGAAGAACGTGAAGGTCGTGACCTTCAAGGATGTCAACGTCGAGGAGCTCGCCAAGAGCGATTTGGAGATTCCGAAGACCTGATCGGGAGAGGCCCAGCTACGTTCGCCGTTGATTCGGCGCGGCTGGGCCGCGGCGCATCCCTCGTCCGGCGTGGCTGGGCCGCCGGGCATCCCTCGTTCGGCGTGGCCGGGCCACGTTGCCTCGCTCGCTCACGGGAGATCTCGTGAGCGCATTTTTGTCCACAAGCTCGAACTCAGTCGCCTAGCTATCCACATCTTGCTTTGAGTCCCTTCTGATGGTGCCTCCGCGCGCGGCAAGCTCAAGGCGGAGGTGAGGCCCGTGCGGGTCAAAGATGGTGTGGGTGCCTACGGCGAGCAGGTCGCGGCGCGGCATCTGGAACGAAATGGTCTAATCGTCGTCGCCCGGAATTGGCGATGCTCCGTGGGTGAGATCGACATCGTGGCGCTGGAGGACGCCACGGTCGTCGTCTGCGAGGTCAAGACGCGCAGTGGTCTGGGATACGGTTCCGGGCTCGAAGCCGTGACCGGGGAGAAAGGCGCGAGGTTGCGCCGGCTCGCGCTGGCGTGGCTGGATGCCACTGGCCGGTACGGATCTCCGGTGCGGGTGGACGTGATCGCGGTACAGCGCCGCCGCCTGGCGCCGCCCCACGTCGAACACGTGCGGGGTGCGTTCTAGATGGTGGGCCGGACATGGTCGTTGGCCGGTCCACGGCAGCCTGCGGGTGCTCGGATGGGGCAGGTGATCGCGTGATCCGGCTGGGGCGTTGCCGCAGTGTGGCGCTGGTGGGGGTCCAGGGAACGGTCGTCGACATCGATGTGCACATCGGCGGGATGCCAGGATTCTCGCTGGTCGGCCTCCCGGACACGGCGTTGAACGAGGCTCGGGACCGAGTACGGGCGGCCGTGCTGTCGAGCGGGGAGTCGTGGCCGTTGCAAAAGATCACGGTGAGCCTGTCTCCGGCGTCGCTTCCCAAACGGGGTAGCCATTTCGATCTCGGCGTCGCGGTTGGCATCCTCGGCGCCGCGGGCGACGTACCGGCGTCGGCCACGGATGGCGTGGTGTTCCTCGGTGAGCTGGCCCTGGACGGGCGGCTGCGGGCCGTGCCGGGAGTGCTGCCTGCGGTGCTGGCCGCGTGGCGGGCTGGAATGCGACGCATCGTCGTGGCTGAGCAGAACGCGGAAGAGGCGCGGCAGATCCCCGACGTCACGGTCGTGGGAGCTTGGTCGCTGCGGCACGTGCTGGCGTTCTTGCGCGGGGTCGAGATTCCCGACGACGAGCCCGAACCGCCAGCGGGATGTGCGGAGCTCGGGCCGTCCGAACCACCTCGCGATCCCGGTCTCGATCTCGCCGACGTAGCTGGGCAGGAGGCGGCCAAGGTGGCGGTGGAGATGGCAGCC
The DNA here is from genome assembly GCF_003287285.1 of Phytoactinopolyspora halophila. Taxonomy (GTDB): domain Bacteria; phylum Actinomycetota; class Actinomycetes; order Jiangellales; family Jiangellaceae; genus Phytoactinopolyspora_A; species Phytoactinopolyspora_A halophila. The sequence continues at coordinate 240,114 of NZ_QMIG01000004.1, read as the reverse complement.
GCCGGCCACCACCACGTCAAGCTGGAGGGTCCACCAGGCGCCGGCAAGACCATGTTGGCGCGGCGCCTGCCGGGGCTGCTGCCCGATCTGTCGACGGAAGAGTCGCTCGATGTCACCGCCATCCATTCGGTGGCGGCCGTCCTGCCAGCTGACCGTCCCCTCATCGAGCGCCCGCCCTTCGCGGATCCGCACCACTCGGCGTCGGCGGTTTCCATCATCGGCGGTGGCGGGCAGACGGTGCGTCCGGGCGCGGCCAGCCTCGCCCACCGTGGCGTGCTCTTTCTCGACGAAGCACCCGAGTTCTCCCGGCACGTGCTCGACGGCCTTCGCGAGCCGTTGGAGAACGGGCGGATCGTGGTGTCGCGGGCGAAGGCCACGGCGGTGTTCCCGGCGTCGTTCCTGCTCGTGTTGGCGCAGAACCCGTGCATGTGTGGCAACCACGGTGAGCGCCAGCGGCAGTGCGAATGCACACCGCATGCGGTCCGGCGCTATCGGCAGCGCATCTCCGGGCCGGTCCGCGACCGGATCGATGTCAACAAGCAGGTACCCGCGCCGTCCATCGCGGATCTGGGAGCGGCCGTGAACGGAAACGAGCGGAGCGCGGCCGTGGCCGAGCGCGTCGCGAGCGCCCGCGAGCGCCAGGCGAGGAGGCTGGCCGGCACGCCGTGGCGGGTCAACGGCGAAGTACCAGTGATGCACCTGCGGCGGGAGTTTCCGCTTCCGGCAGATGTCGCCGGTCCGGTCTACAAGCAGCTACGTGCGGGCACGGTCACGGCTCGCGGTGCGGACCGTATCCTGCGGCTGGCCTGGACGGTCGCCGATGTCGCCGGTCATGACCGGCCGACCCGTGACGACGTGCTCCAGGCGATCGAACTGCGGACGGGGGAGTCGTCATGACACCGTCGGCGGGCCGGGCTGCCCGGGCGGCGCTGGCCGCGGTCGTCGAGCCCGCAACGGAGAGCATCGCCCGGCGTGTCATCTCCGCGGGGCCGGAGGCGACGTGGCGCTCGATCGTCAGCGGTGATCGCCGTCTGGACCGCGACGCTGCCCTGCGGCGGCGAGCGCACGGCGTCGACGGTACGGCGGTCTTGGCCCGTGCGCGTGATCTGGGACTGCGCTTCGTCTGTCCAGGTGACGACGAGTGGCCCGCTTCGCTCGACGACATGCCGGCCACGCTGACGGCGGGCGATGATGCGGTCGCGCCGCCGTTCGGCCTCTGGGTGCGGGGAGAGGTGTCCCTGGCGGAGTGGTGCGAACGGGCGATCGCCGTCGTCGGCGCCCGGGCGGCTTCGCCGTACGGGACTCGGGTCGCTGCCGATCTCGCCGCCGATCTCACGGCCCTGCAGTGGACCGTCATCTCGGGCGCTGCCTACGGGGTCGATGCGGCGGCACATCACGGTGCGCTGGCCATGGGCGGAGCGACGGCCGCGGTCCTGGCCTGTGGGCTGGATACGGCCTATCCGCGTGGCCACGGCGAGCTGCTGGAACGGATCGCCACCAGCGGGCTGGTGATCAGCGAGCTCGCACCGGGCATGGCGCCCATGCGATCACGGTTTCTCGCCCGCAACCGCATCATCGCGGCGCTCACGGCCGGTACCGTCGTGGTTGAGGCAGCACGCAGATCTGGGGCGCTGAACACGGCTCGCTGGTCGGCGTCGCTGGGACGCGAGGTGCTTGCCGTTCCCGGTCCGGTCACCTCGGAGCTCTCGGCCGGGTGCCACGAGTGGATCCGGGATCGGGGCGCGACACTCGTGACTGACGCGCGCGAGGTGGTCGACGCCGTGGGAGTTCTCGGTGCCGACGCGGCGCCGCGCACTGCGGGGCCGGACCGCCCGCTGGACGCCTACCCGCCGGACGTGCGCCATGTCTACGAGTGCCTGCCGACCCGCGCACCAGTCACCGTGGCGGAGCTGACGCGTACCACGGGATACGGGGCGGCCTTCGTCGAGTCGTCCCTGCAGCAGCTCGCGGCCGGGGGAATGGTCGCCGACGGTGTTGACGGGTGGAGCCGGATGCTCCTGGCCCACCCGCCCCTCCCTGTCTCCGCTGATCATGAACACTAAACGACCAATGCGGTCGCTTAGTGTTCATGATCAGCGGAGACAGCGGGAATGGCGAGGGGGTGTTGCAGGCGGTGAGACAAGGAACTGGAGAATCGACCAGATGAGCGAGCCCGCTTCCGATCACGACGCGCGGCATCTCGTCGACGAGTTGCGCTCGGCGTTGTCCGGAGAAGTCGAGGACGGCATCACCGCCCGTGCCACCTACAGCATGGACGCGTCGAACTACCGGCATGTGCCGGTTGCTGTCGTCTTCCCGCGCACTCCGGACGATGTGGCGAGCACGGTGCGACTGTGCCGCGAACACCGGACTCCCATCACCACCCGTGGCGCCGCTACCAGCATCGGCGGGCAGGCACTGGGCCGTGGTGTCGTCGTCGACTGCACGCGATACTTGAACGCCATCGTCGAGATCGACCCGGAGGCGCGGACCGCCCGGGTGCAGCCCGGTGTCGTCCTCGACGATCTGCGCGCGGCAGCCGCCGAGTACGGGCTCACCTTCGGTCCGGATCCGTCGACGCACAGCCGGTGCACCATCGGCGGGATGATCGGCAACGACGCCTGCGGCTCACATTCTGTCGCCTGGGGCCGAACCTCCGACAACGTCGTGTCGCTCGACGTGCTCACGGCCGACGGGGTGCGCATGTCGGTCGGCTCCACGGGGCCGGACGAGCGACGGCACGCGGAATTGCCGGGTCGTGCAGGGGAGATCCATCGGCAGTTGCAGCAGCTGGCCACGGAGAACCTCGCGTTGCTCCGGCAGGGATTCCCTGCCTTGCCGCGCCGGGTGTCGGGCTACGCGGTCGACCAGTTGCTGCCGGAGAACGGCGGCAACGTCGCCCGGGCACTCGTCGGCACGGAAGGAACCTGTGTGCTGGTCACCGAGGCGACGGTGCGGCTGGTTCCGGCGCCGTCGGCGCGCGTGCTGGTCGTGGCGGGCTACGCCGACGACGTCGCGGCGGCAGACGCGGCACCCGCCGTTCTTCCTCTGGAACCGCTGACCATCGAGGGCATGGGTGCCGACCTCGTCGATGCGTTGCTCACCCTGGGCCGGCGGCCCGCCGCGCTCGACCACTTGCCAGCGGGTGGCGGTTGGCTCTTCGTCGAGGTCGGTGGCCCCAGTGCGGCCGAGGCGGAACGGCGAGGGAGGGACGTAGCCGCCGAGCTGGAGATGTCCACGGGAGCGGCCACCGTGATCGCTGCCGACCCGGATGATCAACGTGCGCTCTGGTCGATTCGGGAGGCCGCGGCGGGCATTGTCACCCGGATGGCCGATGGTTCCGAGGCCTGGCCTGGGTGGGAAGACGCGGCGGTGCCGCCCCAGCAGCTGGGCTCGTACCTGCGGGAGCTGCGCGAGCTGTTGCGCTCGCACGGGCTACACGGCCGCCCGTACGGGCACTTCGGGGAGGGGTGCGTCCACATCCGGATCGATTTCGGTCTCACCACGGCCGAAGGCCGCAGGCAGTTTCGAGCGTTCCTGAACGAGGCGGCCGATCTCGTCGTCGCGCACGGAGGATCGCTCTCCGGTGAGCACGGTGATGGCCAGGCCCGCTCCGAGCTGCTGCCGCGGATGTACTCCGCGGCGATGATCAACTTGTTCGAACAGTTCAAAGCGATCTGGGACCCCGATGATTTGCTGAACCCGGGCGTGCTCGTCCGCCCGCGTCCGCTCGACTCGGATCTCCGGTTCGACGGGCCGACGCGCGAGCTTCCGGTTACCTTGCGCTACCCCGGCGACGACGGGAGCTTCGCGGCGGCCACGCGGCGATGCGTCGGTGTCGGGGCGTGTCTGGACGGCAGTGGCGTGATGTGCCCGAGCTACATGGTCACCGGTGCGGAGGAACACTCCACGCGCGGACGGGCGCGGATGCTGTTCGAGATGATGCGTGGTGAGACCATCACCGACGGGTGGCGATCCACGGAGGTGCGCGATGCCCTCGACCTCTGCCTGGCGTGCAAGGGATGCCTGTCGGATTGCCCGGTGAATGTGGACATGGCCTCGTACAAGGCGGAGTTTCTCCATCACCACTACGCCCGGCGGCTGCGCCCGGCCAGTCATTACTCCCTGGGATTCTTGCCGGTCGCTGCCCGCGTGGCCTCGGTCGCGCCAGGCGTGGTGAATGCGGTGATCCGCCGATCAGGTCCGGCGTCGCTGGTCAAGCGGCTTGGCGGCATCGCGCCGGAGCGATCCCTGCCCCGGTTTGCCCGCCGGAGCCTGCGCGGCTCGCTACGATCCGGGCGACGGCGGTCACATCGGCTCCGGTCTCACAAAGGTCATCGGCCGAGTGTGCTGTTGTGGCCTGACACCTTCACCAACTTCTTCGCTCCCGAGATCGGCGTGGACGCGGTTCGCGTGCTCGAGCACGCGGGTTTCGACGTCCGGTTGCCACGTTCGTCGGTGTGTTGTGGCCTGACGTGGATCTCGACTGGCCAGTTGGGTATCGCGCGCCGCGTGCTGCGGCGGACGGTGCGGGCGCTGGAGCCCGAGCTGCGGGCGGGCATCCCGATCGTCGGGCTGGAGCCCAGCTGTCTGGCAGCGTTGCGATACGACGCCCGCGAGATTCTCGGCGATGCCGAGTTGAACGGGCTGCCAGAACGCGTGCACACACTGGCCGGCGTGCTGGATCGGTACGCGCCGGACGTGGAATTTCCCGGGCTGGAGGCTCGGTCGATCAGCCAGCAGCACTGTCACCAGCATGCCGTGTTCGGCTACGAGGCAGAGGAGCGATTGCTGGCAAGGGCCGGTGTGCAGAACGAGACGCCGGACTCGGGTTGCTGCGGGCTGGCTGGTAACTTCGGCATGGAGAAAGGTCATTACGGCGTGTCGGTGGCGCTGGCCAACCGGGTCCTGGTCCCGGCCATCGAGGCGGCCGCGCCGGACACGCTGATCGTGGCGGACGGATTCAGCTGCCGGACGCAGATTTCCGAGTTGACCGGCCAGGAGCCGGTGCATCTCGCGCAGGTCCTTGCTCGAACTCTCCCCACCTGAGCCCACGCCCGCTCTTCCGGTGATCATGAACACTAGCCCACGTCCGAGGTCGACACGTGTTCATGATCACCGGAGGGAGCGGGCGTGGGGTGCTTGACCTCCGTGCCGACTGGGGCGACGGTAACTACGTGGACACAGACGACGAGCGTGCGGACGGGCACCTGCCGCGGCTCGACGACGGCTCGGAGGATGGGCTCGACGACGGGCACGGCGACGGCGACGGCTCCCCTGCCGCGCTGCCCCCACCGATGAGCGCGGCGCTGGACGAGTTCGCTCAGTATCTCGCAACCGAGTGCGATCGCTCCGGACACACCGTACGTGCCTACGTCAGCGACATCATGGACCTGATGCGGCACGCGAGCCGGATGCGCCGCGGGCAGCCCAGCGAGATCGACATCTCGGTGCTGCGCAGTTGGCTCGCGGCGCTGCACACGCGAGGGCGGTCGCGGGCGACGCTGGCCCGTCGCGCGTCGGCGGCACGCGTCTTCACCGCGTGGGCCCATCGGATCGGTCTGCTCGAATCCGATGTGGCGGACCGGCTCGCCTCGCCCCGGGTGCAGCGCGAGCTTCCAGAGGTGCTGCAGCCTGCCGAGGCCACCTCCGTGCTCGAAGCGGTGGCCGTGGAGGCTGGCACGGGCGATCCCGTGGCCCTGCGTGATCACGCCTTGCTGGAGACCCTGTACGCCACGGGTGTCCGGGTGAGCGAGCTCGTCGGGCTGGACGTCGACGACGTCGACGACGAGCGCCGGGTGGTTCGGGTACTGGGTAAGGGGCGCCGCGAGCGGACGGTCCCGTACGGGGTGCCCGCCGAGCAAGCGCTGCGAGCGTGGCTCGCGCGAGGGCGGCCCGAACTGGCCGGGCCGAAGGCGGGGGCGGCGCTGTTCGTCGGCGTACGCGGCGCACGCATCGGCGCACGTGCCGTCCGCTCGATGGTGCACGCGCGACTTCGGGCCGTCCCCGAGGCGCCGGACCTGAGCCCGCACGGGTTGCGGCACAGCGCGGCAACACACGTGCTCGAAGGTGGTGCTGACCTGCGGTCGGTGCAAGAACTGCTCGGACATTCCTCGCTGGGAACCACGCAGATCTACACGCACGTCTCGATTGATCGGTTGCGGCGGGCGTACCAGCAGGCGCATCCGCGCGCCTGAGGAGGTGGTGGCGACGAAGCGCGGACCGGTGTTGCTTTCCGGGCGATTGTCCGCTCGACTTCTGACACGATCTCCGATGTGATGTCGGTGGAGTCACCATCGGGACACGATGCGAAGCGGGTCAGGAGGCCAGCGTATGGAGGCCGGAGAGTACGACGCCCCTGAGGCGTCGCGGCGGCGTAGTGAGTTCTGGTTCTCGGCGGAGGGCCGCAACGGGTTCATTCACCGGTCGTGGATGCGTAACCAGGGATTCGGCCCGGAAGTATTCGATGGCCGGCCGGTGGTCGGCATCGCCAACAGCTGGTCGGAGCTCACGCCCTGCAACGCCCATCTGCGTGACATTGCCGACGCCGTCAAACGTGGTGTCTGGGAAGCAGGCGGATTTCCCCTCGAGTTCCCCACGATGTCCCTCGGCGAACCGCTGATGCGGCCCACCACCATGCTGTATCGCAACCTCATGGCGATGGAGGTGGAGGAATCGATCCGGGCGAATCCGGTCGACTCGGTGGTGCTGCTGTCGGGCTGTGACAAGACCACGCCGGCACATCTGATGGGAGCGGCCAGCGTGGACGTCCCGGCCATCTCGGTCACGGGTGGGCCGATGCTGAACGGCAAGTTCCGCGGACGGGACATCGGATCCGGCACTGATGTGTGGAGGTTCACCGAGGAGGCCCGTTCCGGGCGGATGAGTTCCGCTGATCTCGCCGAGGCCGAAGGATGTATGTCCCGCAGCCGCGGGCACTGCATGACGATGGGCACGGCGTCCACCATGGCGTGCGTGGCGGAGGCGCTGGGCGTGCAGCTTGCCGGGGGAGCCGCGATTCCTGCCGTCGATTCCCGGCGATACGCGCTGGCGCAGGCCTCCGGCCGCCGGGCGGTGGCACTGGCCGCGGAGGGGACGCGTCCGAGTGCGCTGCTGACCCGGCAGGCGTTCGAGAACGCCGTACGCGTCAACGCGGCGCTCGGCGGCTCGACCAACGCCGTCGTGCACCTCCTCGCGCTGGCCGGCCGGGTCGGTGTCACGCTCGATCTCGACGATTTCGACCGCCTCGGTGCCGACGTGCCGGTGCTCGTGGATCTGATGCCGTCCGGGCGGTTCCTCATGGAGGATTTCTACTACGCCGGCGGGCTGCCGGCGGTCATGTCGGAGCTGGGCGAGCTCATCCACGGCGACGCACCGACGGTCAGTGGACGGACGGTCGGCGAGGAGATCGCGGACGCGCCATGCTGGAATCGCGACGTCATCACCACCAGGGACGAGCCGTTCCGGCCGCCGGGGTCAGCCACGGCGGTGCTGCGTGGCAATCTGTGCCCTGACGGTGCCGTGCTCAAGGTGTCGGCTGCGTCCCCTCACCTGCTGAAACATCGTGGTCAAGCGCTCGTGTTCGACCGGATCGAGGACTACGTGGCAGCCGCGGACGATCTCGATCTGCCGGTTACCCCGTCCACGGTGATCGTGGTGCGCAACGCCGGTCCCCGTGGCTATCCGGGCTTTCCCGAGGTCGGCAACGTTCCGGTGCCGAAGGTGCTTCTGGAGGCGGGAGTCGACGACGTCGTGCGGATCAGCGACGCGCGCATGAGTGGTACCGGATACGGCACGTGCGTGCTGCACGTGGCGCCCGAGGCCGCGGCCGGTGGTCCACTTGCGCTCGTGCGCACGGGCGATTGGATCGAGCTCGACACCAGCGCCCGCCGCCTCGACGTGCTCGTGGACGATGCGGAACTGTCGAAGCGCGAGGCGGAGCATGTCTCACCGGTCGAGTCGCCCGTGCGTGGTTGGGCGAAGCTGTACACCGAGCACGTGCTGCAGGCCGACCGGGGAGCGGACCTGGATTTCCTGATCGGCAGCAGCGGCGACGCGGTGCCCCGGCACTCGCACTGACCTGCGCCGTCACCTAGCGCTGGGCCACTCCGACCTGGTGCAGCTGGGGAGGCGGAATACTGGCGATCACGTCGCGTACCCGTGTGGTGGCGGGTGACGCCAGGCGGTCTCGCCGCCACCACACGGCAACCTGCCGGGCGACGTGTCCGGCGGTCACCCGGACGAGCCGCAGACCGGTGCAGTTCGCCGTGCTCATCGCGAGCGCGTTGGTGATGCCGACCCCGAGACCCGATCGGACCACGGCGGCGAGTGTCTGCGGCTGGTTCGTCTGGAACGCGATGGTCGGGTGGAGGCCGGCCTCGGTGAATGCCAGATTGGTCTCGAACTGTCGCACGCCGTCCGTGGATTCACCGATGGTGACGAGCGGGTAGCTGGCTACCCGCTCGAGCGGCAGGGATGCCTCACCGGCCAGCGCGTGCTCGTGCGGCACCACGGCGACGAGGGGCTCGTGCCACAGCTCGGTGTGCGCCAGGGCGTCGCCGCGTACGGGTGGCAGCACCGGCCGGACGGCGAGGTCGACGTCTCCGGCGATCATCATGCGTTCCAGGGCGAGCGTGTCGTTCTCGCGCAGCACGGTTGTGACGCCGGGAGACTCCCGGCGGAGCCGGTGTACGACGGACGGATACAGGAAGGCCGCTGCGCTCGGATACATGCCGATGTGGACCTCACCGCGCAGCTCACCGCCCGCCTCGGCGGCGACGTCGGTGAGGATGTCCAGCCGGGAGAGGATCTCCTCAGCATGCGGAAGCAGGGCGCGTCCCTCAGGGGTGAGCGCGGGAGGGTGGATCGAACGGTCGAACAGCTTGAAACCGAGTGTGCGCTCGAACTCGCTGACATGGCTGCTGATCCGGGGCTGTGACCGGTATTGGGCCTTGGCAGCGGCCGAGAATCCACCCTCCCGCGCAACGGCGACGAAGCTGACGATCCAGTCCATCCGGTAGTTGTAGGCACTGGAGAAATCCACTCCGGCCTCCCGGCTGCTCTCATGCGTGCCGCACGATCGTCCGTGCGGCCCGGCTGGGCTGAGTACGTTGCCGAGACTAGCGGATGAACCTGAGTGCGCTGCCGAGACTAGCGGATGAACTGATCGACGTAGTCCGATCCGAGCCCCACGCTGGCATAGTGGGCGCGGCAACGATCGATCTTGGTGAAGGTGTCCTCGTAGCCGATCTGGCGGCCCTCCTCGTCGACGTACACCATGGCTCCGGTGATGTTGAACAGCGTGATCATCTCAGTGCAGTCCTCGGGCACCGCGAGCGTGTGGATCTCACCCGGCGGCTCGTACACGAAGTGGCCGGTCTCGGCGACCCACTCGTGCTCGTAATAATGCCACCGCCCGGAAATGACGTAGCCGAACACGGCGCCAGGATGGCGGTGCCGGGAGACGATCCCGGCAGCGGTGACCTTGAGCAGGTTGCACCACTGGCCGATCACGGTGTTGAACATCAGCGGGCGAAACCACACGTCTGGTGCCTGCGGCACCCACACCCTGGGATCGTCCGGCTCGGCAGCGACGGCGATCTCGTCGGGAAAGTCACCGGATTCGGCGATCAATGGTGCGATAGTCATGGGCTCCTCCTTCTCGATGTTCAGGCTGCTCGTGCCGCTCACGTGGCCAGGTAACCGCCGTCGACCGGCAGGACGACACCGGTGATGAACGCCGCATCCGGGCCAGCGAGGAACTCCACCGCGCCGGCCACATCGGAGGCCTCGCCCCACCGTCGCATGGGCGTGCGTTCGATGATCTTCCGGTCGGCTTCCGGCTCCTGGCGCAAGCCGTGTGTCAGGTCGGTGCGGATCCAGCCCGGCGCGATAGCATTGACGCGGATACCGTCGGCTGCCCAGGCGACGGCCAGGGACTTGGTCAACTGGACGACGCCGCCCTTGCTGGCGGCGTAGCCGGGCACCCGTGCGCCGCCGAAGAAGCTCAGCATTGATGCCATGTTGACGATGCATCCGCCGGATCCGGCGAGAATCTCCCGGGCCGCGACACACGCCCGCATGGTTCCGATCAGGTTGACGGTGAGTACGTCGTCGAAGACGTCGGGCTGGAACTCGTCGTCCCGCTGGATGACCCCCGCGGCGTTCACGAGGACATCGAGCCCGGGCATTCGTGTGATGAGTTCTTCGATCTGCGCAACACGGCGAAGATCGACCTCGACCACGGAGGCGCACTCGGTGAGTGTCTCGGCCGCACCGTCGGCTCCGAGGCCCGCAGCCGTGACCTCGGCACCCGAGCTGGCGAATCGGCGAGCGATCGCTGCCCCGATACCGCTGGTACCTCCGACCACGAGAACGCGCCGTTTCGGAGCTTCGGCCTGTCCGCGGTTTCCAGGGTGGTCGTCCGGCACGGCGTTCCCTTCTGGGTATGGACACGTCGAGCGTCCGTGGGCAGTGACCTCGGCGCGGCGTGCAGCAGATCGTTGGCGATCGGCACAACCACATTCTGACGTGCCGGGACGGTGGGGCGCTGTGGTCATTCACGTCAGGAATAGGACCTATCCGGCGCTACTGTCCTGATGGCAACCACGGCATGGGATTTTTCAGAGAACCATCGATATAGGTCATGAAGTGCAGGTGACAGCCCGTGGATCGGCCCGTGGTGCCGGCCCGGCCGATCACCTCTTGGCTGGCGACCCTCTGGCCCTCGTGCACGCCGACATGTGACAGATGGCTGTACGAGGTGGTGATCGATACTCCGGACAGCGAGCCGTGGTGGATGGTGACCTGTAACCCGTATGGGCCGTAATGGCCGGTGGCGCGCACCCGGCCAGGTGCGGCGGCCCGGATGGGTGTACCGCAGCGAGCGCGGAAATCAGTACCGTCGTGTAATCGGCGTTCTCCGGTCACGGGGTGGATGCGCATGCCGTAAGGCGAGGTCACGTAGGGATTGGTGACCGGCCAGTGCAGCCGCTCGGCGGTGCGATCGGTGTCATCCGGTGGATCCGGCGAGCCGTCCTCGAAATCGTCGGGTTTGTCGGGTTCGCCTGGTTCATCGGGTGGAGGTTCTTCGGTGAGGGCGCGATTGCCCAGCGGAAGCAGGCGCACGGCCAAGGTGTCGACGAGGGTGAGCGGATCGATGTAGGTGTTCGCCTCGATCGCACCCCAGTGCACGCACGACTCGGGGGCGCAGTGGTTGCCGTGCGCGGCCACGGTGCCGATCGGTTCCCCGGCCGATACCAGGGCGCCAGCCGAGACCGTGGCGTCGACCGGCTCGTATGTGGTGCGAAGCTCGTCGTGCTGGACGACGACCACACCGCGTCCGGCCAGGGGCCCGGCGTAGGTAACTTCTCCGGCGTTGGCAGCGCGCACCTCCGATCCGACGGGTGCGCGCAGCTCCACGCCCCGGTTACCCGCCAGCCAGGCCTGCTCTGGTGGCTCGAATCCGCGGACGACGTCGACCGGGCCAGCCGGGGGTCCCACCGGGTAGACCCAACCCTCATCCGGGGCTGCCGCAGCGGCCGTGGAGGCGAGCGGCAACGCGATCAGGAGAAGCGTGGCCACGTTTCGGACCGCGCTCACGGACCTGCGCAGGAGTCCGGCGACGGCATGAGAGATGCGAGCTCGGTTCATGCGCCCGAGCCTGGTCGTTCGGTGTGTCGAGGTCACTCCGGTCACGACAGAATGTGGATGAGTGGAGCCCTCGATTTCGGCCTGTGGATAACGTCACACCGAGGTGCACCGATAGCGTGGGTGCCACGTCAGTGAGCCAGGAAACGGGCTGACCTGGAACGGCACGAGTCAGCACGCGACGATCGGGCCATACCCAGCGGAATGGCCTGGCAGATGGGTGAGTGGGCATGACGAGAGTGATGACGGTGACGCCGCGGAATCGGCGATTCCCGACGATACTCAGGTTCCGAGCCTGGCGATGGGGTGCCGCGGTTCTTGCCGCGTCCCTCGCTCTCGCCGCATGCGACACGGGCGAGGGTGTCGACGTGGATGGTGACGAGGAGGGGACGGCAGGTGACGCACCTGAAGGCGGCACCTTGATCGCGGCGATCGGTGGTGAGCCCGACCAGTTCGACCCGCATGTCACCACCGCCCATGTGAGCTTTCAGGTCCTGGAGAACGTCTACGACACGCTGGTGGCACCAGATGCCGAAGGCGAATACCAGCCCAGCCTCGCACGCGACTGGAGCACCAGCGACGACGAGCTCACCTGGACATTCGAACTGCGGGACGACGTCACGTTCCACGACGGCAGTGACCTCACCGCTGACGACGTCGTCTATTCCTACAACCGGATCATCGAGGATGAGCTGGCCAACGCCTACAAGTTCTCCGAGGTCGACGATATCGAGGCGGTGGCCGAGCACACGGTAGAGATCACGCTGAACCAGCCGACGCCGGCCCTCCTGGACAATCTGGGCAGTCACAAGGGTCTGGCGATCATCCCGGAAGGTGCCGACGAGGACCTCGACCTCGTGACCGAGGCCGTCGGGACCGGGCCGTTCGAGCTCGGTTCACCCGAGGCCAGCGGGGTGACGATCACGGCGTACGAGAATCATTGGAATGGCTCACCCACACTCGACGCCGTGGAGTTCCGCTACATCTCTGAGGCCACGACGGCGTTGACGTCGCTGCGGGCCGGCGACATCCACTGGACCGACAACATCGCGCCGCAGGCGGTCGAGGATCTTCAGGGGGATGAGGAGGTCGAGCTCGGCATGTCTCCCAGCGTCGACTACTGGTACCTGGCCCTCAACCAGGAGCGAGAACCCTGGGATGAGGTCGAGGCACGGCAAGCCATCGCCTACGGCATCGATCGCGAGCAGATCGTCGAGGCCGCCCAGTTCGGCGCGGCGACGATCAACCAGACGGCCATTCCCGAACACAATCTCTGGCACCACGAATACGCGCCCTACGAGCACAACCCCGACGAAGCCGCGTCACTGCTCGAATCGGCGGGTGTCGACGAGGGGCAGCAGCTTGACGTGATGGTGGTGCAGGAGACCGAGGGTGTCCAGATCGCTCAGGCACTGGAGTCGCAGCTGGCGGACATCGGTATCGAGGTCACGATCGAGCAGGAACCGGAGAGTACCTGGCTCGACCGGCAGAGCGAGGGCGATTTCGACGCCTTCATGTGGAGCTGGGTCGGCAACCTCGATCCGTTCGGCTTCTACCATGCACAGCACGTCTGCGACGGTGGCCTCAACTTCCAGGGTTACTGCAATCCCGACGTCGATGAGCTCCTCAACGAGGCGGCGGGCGAGACCGACCAGGATGCTCGCAAGGAGTTGTACGACCAGGCCGCGGAGATGATCGTCGACGACGTCAGCTACCTGTACTTGTACAACCCCGACGTCGTCCAGGCGTGGGTTCCGGGCTTGGACGGCTACGAGGTCCGGCCGGACCGTGCAACCGAGTTCGAGAACGTGACGTTGCCCGAGTGAGCACGATGGCGTCGACGCCCGGGTGCCCGTCGGCAGCGTCGATGTCCCGAGACCGGCACCCGGCACGGCAGGTGGACACCGTCCGTAGGGAGAGCGATCGGTGACCGGTTATGTGCTGCGACGGTTGTGGCAGTCAGCCGTCGTGCTGATCGGTGTCAGCATCCTGGTCTTCGCGATCATGCATCTCGTGCCCGGCGATCCGGTGCGCCAGGCACTGGGTACGCGCGCCACGGAGGCGGCCTATCAGGCGATGCGCGAGCGAGCTGGCTTGGACGAGCCGCTGCTCACCCAGTACCTCGACTGGATCGGCTCGGCGTTCACCGGTGATCTCGGCGTGAGCTTTCGCACGGGCCGGCCGGTCATGGAGATGATCCTGGAGCGGGTGCCGGCTACGGTTTCCCTCGCCGCGGCAGCGATCGTCGTGGCGTTGCTCATCGCCATACCTCTGGGAACTATCGCCGCACTGAAACCCCGGTCACCGGTCGATTGGTTCGCGACGGCGAGCAGCCAGGCCGGTCTGAGTATTCCCGACTTCTGGATGGGGATCATGCTCATCCTGCTGTTCGCCGGGACGTTGGGGTGGTTTCCCTCCGGCGGCTACGTGGGGCTGACCAGCGATCCCGTGGGGTGGGCGCACCATCTCGTGATGCCCGCGGTCACCGCTGGCGTGGCCAGCGGTTCGATCCTGACCAGATTCGTCCGTTCGTCGGTTTTGGAGGCCCTGGGCCAGGACCATGTCCGTACCGCGCGGGCGAAGGGCATGCGCCGGCGGGACGTTCTCGGCTGGCACGTGTTGCGCAACGCGTTGATTCCGCTGGTCACCGTCGGCGGGGTGCAGCTCGCGTATCTGTTGTCGGGCGTGGTGATCGTCGAGATCGTCTTCGCCTGGCCAGGGCTGGGTCAGATGGCCTTGCAGGCTGTCGAGTCCCGGGACTATCCGTTGCTGCAAGGGTCTGTCTTGCTATTCGCGGTGATCTTCTTGCTTGTCAATCTCCTGGTCGATTTGTTGTACGCGAGGCTTGATCCCCGAATCTCGTATGTCGGAGCGGCGAAGTGACGAGCGAGCGGAGCTGGCGCGTGAGGGACGAGCGGGGCGGCGGAGTGAGTGAGGAGCTGAGCGTGACTGGTGGGGTTGGTGCGGCGAAGTGACGAGCGAGCGGAGCTGGCGCGTGAGGGACGAGCGGGGCGGCGGAGTGAGTGAGGAGCTGAGCGTGACTGGTGGGGTTGGTGCGGCGAAGTGACGAGCGAGCGGAGCTGGCGCGTGAGGGACGAGGCGCTCGATGCTTTGCCGGTCGAGGGGAAGCATCGGTCGCGCTGGGTGGAGACGTTGTTGCTTCTCGGCCGGAATCCGATGGCGCTCGTGTCTGGCGCGGTCTTGTTCGCTCTCGTGGTGGTGGCGGTGTTTGGTGCCGCTGTCGCTCCGTATGGATACAACGAGCAGTTCGCGGGGGGCCAGTTGGAGGCGCCGTCGGGCCAGCACTGGTTCGGCACGGACGAGTTCGGCCGCGATGTCTTCTCCCGGGTGCTTTTCGGCGCGGAGGTGTCGTTGCGCGTCGGGCTGGTGGCGGTGGGGATCTCCCTTGTCGCCGGGGTGCTCATGGGCCTGCTGGCCGGCTATTTCGGCCGGTGGCTGGATGACGTGCTGATGCGTTTCTCCGACATGCTGTTCGCGTTTCCGGCGATGCTGATGGCGATCGCCATCCTTGCCATCTTGGGGCCTGGTGAGAACAACGCGATGATCGCGATCGGTATCGTATACACGCCGATTTTCGCGCGGGTGACGCGTGCGAGCGTGTTGAGCGTGCGTGAGGAGATCTACATACGGGCGTCGAGGGCGAGCGGAGCGGGCAACACGCGGGTGCTCGCGCGGCACGTGTTACCCAATGTCTCGGCTCCGATCATCGTTCAGACGACGGTGAGCTTGGCCTTTGCGATCTTGTCGGAGGCCGCGTTGAGTTTCGTCGGGCTGGGAACGCAACCCCCGGATCCGTCGTGGGGCCGCATGCTGTCCGAAGGTCGCGGCTTCATCGAGCAGGCGTGGTGGATGGCCCTGTTCCCGGGCCTGGCGATTTTCGTCACGGTCTTGGCGTTCAACGTCTTGGGTGACGCGCTCCGCGATGTGCTGGATCCGCGGCAAAGGTCGGCGCTCTCGGGTAAAGGTGGTGGCGCGTGAGGGATGAGCAGGGCGGCCCGGTCCTGTCGGTGCGCGACTTGCGGGTCGCGTTTCGCACGCCACGAGGGCTGGCGAGGGTGGTGAACGGGCTGTCCTACGACGTCGAGCCGGGCCGCACGCTGGCGATCGTCGGGGAGTCCGGTTCGGGAAAGAGCGTCGGGGCGCTCGCGCTGCTGGGCCTGTTGCCAGGCGACGTGGCTCGAATCAGCGGTAGCGCGGTATTCGATGGATACGAGCTGATCGGCCGCGACGAGGAGGAGATGCGTGCGGTACGGGGTGCCGGCGTCGGCATGGTGTTCCAGGACCCGGCGACGTCGTTGAATCCGGTGCTGACGGTGGGGCGGCAGCTCGTGGAGGCGCTGCGGGCGCATGCGTCGATGCCGAAGGATGTGGCCCGGGCGCGGGCGGAGGAGCTGCTGGCGGAGGTCGGAATTCCGGATCCGCGGTCGCGTCTCGAAGCGTATCCGCACCAGCTTTCCGGGGGGATGCGCCAGCGGGTGATGATCGCGATCGCGCTGGCCGGGCAGCCGCGCGTGCTGATCGCCGACGAGGCGACGACGGCTCTCGACGTCACGGTGCAGGCGCAGATTCTCGACCTGCTGATGCGATTGCAGAAAGAGCACTCGACGGGCGTCATCTGGATCACCCACGATCTGGGTGTGGTGGCGGGGATCGCCGATCACGTACTCGTCATGTACGCGGGGCGTTGTGTTGAAGAAGGCAGCGTGGACGCGCTGTTCGAGCGTCCGGTTCACCCGTACACGCGGGGGCTCCTCGGTGCCACGCCCGTGGTCGACGATCCGCGCCCGGCACGGGAGCGGGATCTGCTGGTCACCATGCCGGGTCTGCCACCCGATCCGGTCGAGCTGCCGGAGGGATGCGCGTTCTATCCGCGTTGTCCGGTGCGCGCCGATGTGCGGTGCCGGACCGAGGAGCCACCGCTGGCTTCCGTGGCCGGGGACCCGGGTCACCGTGCCGCCACGTTTTACACGCCCGAGGGGGTGTGACGCCATGGCTGGCGAGCCGCCCCTGGTGCGTGCGTCGGGATTGCACGTGCATTTCCCGATGCGCTCGCAGATGCCCTTCCGCCGCTCCGTCACGGAGGTCGTGCGCGCGGTCGACGGCGTTGACCTGCACGTGCGTAGGGGAGAGACGCTGGGCCTGGTAGGGGAGTCGGGATGTGGGAAGTCGACGCTCGGTCAGGCGCTCGTGCGCCTCATCGACCCCAGCGCCGGCACGGTCGAGTTCGACGGTGTGGACACCGCCACGTTGTCCGCGTCGGCTCTGCGGTCGTTGCGCCGGCGCATGGCGGTGATCTTTCAGGATCCGTTCGCCTCGCTGGATCCCCGGCGCACCGTCGGCGACACTATCGGTGAACCGCTGGCCATCCACGGGCTGCACCGGGGCCGGAGGCGGCGCCGGGCCCGGATCGGTGAGTTGATGGAGGTTGTCGGGCTGGACCCTGATCACCGTGGCCGGTACCCGCACGAGTTCTCCGGTGGCCAGCGCCAGCGGGTGGGGATCGCCCGCGCGCTCGCGGGTGAACCGGAGTTCGTGGTCTGCGACGAGCCGATCGCCTCGCTCGACGTCTCGGTGCAGGCGCAGGTCATGAACCTGCTCGTGCGATTGCAGCGTGATTTCGGCCTGACGTATCTGTTCGTGTCGCACGATCTCGCAGCCGTACGGCAGGTGGCGGATCGGGTTGCGGTGATGTACCTGGGCCGGATCGTGGAGATCGGAGCGGCACCGTCAGTCGTCGACGATCCGCAACATCCGTACACCGAGGCGCTCGTGTCGGCGGTGCCGGCGCCGTCACCTCGCAAGGAACGCGCCCGTGACCGGATCGTGCTCGGTGGCGACATTCCCAGCCCGGCCGCTCCTCCGTCGGGATGCCGGTTCCGGACCCGGTGTCCGAAGGTCTTCGATCCCTGTCCGCACTACGATCCGGTGCTCCAGCCCGTCGGCGGCGACGACGCTCTCGGTGGCGACGACGCTGTCGGTGGCGACACGGGCGACGCGGATGCAGCGCAGGGGCACCAGGCTGCGTGCCATCTGCATGGCGTGCGAGGTTGAGCCGACCACTCCAGGCCGACCACTCCAGGCCGGCGATGCCTGGCCCGCGTGCTGACTCGCCAGCACGCGCGCCGGTGTGGAGAGACGCGCCATTGTGCCGTACACTGGCGGTGATCTGGCATGACTAGATCGACTACGCGTGTTCTCGACACGGCATTCCCCTGTGGTCCCCGGTGGTTTCCATCGGGGCGGCGGTTATGCCGAGGACACCAGGAGCGGCAGCAAGACCGCTGACCGCTGAAACCACGACGAAACGCCCCGTGGGTGGGCGTAGAAGGAGGCGGGCGCGGCCATGGCCGTCGTCACAATGAAGCAGCTCCTCGAAAGCGGAGTGCACTTCGGGCACCAGACTCGGCGCTGGAACCCGAAGATGAAGCGGTACATTTTCACGGAACGTAACGGCATTTACATCATCGATCTTCAGCAGTCGCTGAGCTACATCGATGGCGCCTACGAGTTCGTCAAGGAAACGGTCGCGCACGGCGGCACGGTGCTGTTCGTCGGGACCAAGAAGCAGGCCCAAGAGGCAGTGCGGGAACAAGCTACCCGGGTCAACATGCCGTACGTCACCGAGCGGTGGCTCGGTGGGATGCTGACGAACTTCCAGACGGTCAACAAGCGGCTGCAGCGGCTCAAGGAGCTTGAAGAGATCGACTTCGACGACGTCGCGGCATCCGGGCTGACCAAGAAGGAACTTCTCATGCGCAGGCGTGAGAAGGACAAGCTGGAGCGCACCCTGGGCGGCGTGCGCAACATGACCAAGGTTCCCAGCGCGATCTGGATCGTCGACACCAAGAAGGAACACCTGGCCGTCGACGAAGCCCGGAAGCTGGGCATCCCGGTCGTGGGAATCCTTGATACCAACTGCGATCCCGACGAGGTGCAGTTCCCCATTCCCGGCAACGACGACGCGATCCGCGCGGTCACATTGCTGACTCGGGTGGTTGCCGATGCCGTTGCGGACGGGTTGATCGCCCGGCACGGGCAGCGCGGCGGCGACGAGGGCACCGCGGAGGTCGCGGCTGACGAGCCCTTGGCCGAATGGGAGAAGGAACTACTGGTCGGATCCGATGCCGAGGCGGAGGGCACGGGCCAGGCCAGCGATGAGACGCCGGCCGGTACCGATTCCACCTCCGATTCGGCCTCCGAGTCCGGCGCTGCGCAGCCGGAGGCTGCGCAATCGGAGTCCGATCTCGCGCAGACTGCGACATCGCAGGCCTGAGCCAGGTAGGACGGCGGGACGGCACGCACGGGTAGCGTCTCGCAACCTGACGGACAACGGCAGTGGTGCTCCCGGGAGGCCGGGGAGCGCCGCTGCCGTCGTATGTGGACAACGAGGAGAGAGAAGCACACGATGCCGAACTTCACTGCCGCGGATGTGAAGAAGCTCCGCGACACGACCGGCGCCGGGATGATGGACGCCAAGAAGGCGCTCGAGGAGAGCGACGGCGACTTCGACGGTGCCGTCGAAGCGCTGCGGATCAAGGGCGCGGCGAAGGCCGCCAAGCGCGCCGCCGAGCGTACGACGGCGAACGGGTTGGTCGCCGCCGAGGGCGGCGCGATGATCGAGCTAGCCTGCGAGACGGATTTCGTGGCGAAGAACGCCGATTTCCAGAAGCTGGCATCCGACATTGCCTCGGCCGCAGCCGTGACGATGCCGGCCGACGCGGCGGCGTTGAACGCGGCGACCTTGCCGGATGGACGCACGGTGGCCGACGCGGTCGAGAACGCGAACGCGGTCATCGGCGAAAAGGTCGAGGTGCGCCAGGTGGCCAGCTTCGACGGCAATGTCGTGACCTACCTTCACCGGCGTTCGGCCGACCTTCCCGCCCAGGTCGGCGTGATTGTCGAGTACGAGGGCGACGACGAGGCGGTGGCGCGCGATATTGCCATGCAGGTCGCTGCCATGCGCCCGCAGTACGTCACCCGCGACGACGTGCCGGCCGAGGTTGTGGAGAACGAGCGCCGGATCGCCGAGGCGACGGCGCGCGAGGAAGGCAAGCCCGAGCAGGCGCTGCCGAAGATCATTGAAGGCCGGGTTAACGGTTTCTACAAGGACAGTGTTCTCGTGGACCAGCCGTCGGTGAAAGACTCGAAGAAGACGGTCAGTGCGATTCTCGAGGAGGCGGGCGTGACCGTGACGCGTTTTGCCCGGTTCGAGGTGGGTGCCTGAGCGAATATGACCGAATTCGTGATCATCAACGATCGTGGGCGTGGTGACGCGTCAGATCGTTGATGATCACGAGGGGAGCAGCCGAGCATGCGAGGAGGCCGGCACCATGGCGGAGACAACAGCGGGAGGGGTGCCAGCCGTGGCGTTGAGCGATGGCGTGCCGAAACAGGACGGCGAGATGTCGCGGCACAGTGGCGATCCGGATGCGGCGGACACGTCTCCGGCGCCCGACGTCTCCCCGCAACAGGCGGCCGAACGGCGACGGGTGCTGCTCAAGCTCTCC
This sequence comes from Phytoactinopolyspora halophila, assembly GCF_003287285.1. Taxonomy (GTDB): domain Bacteria; phylum Actinomycetota; class Actinomycetes; order Jiangellales; family Jiangellaceae; genus Phytoactinopolyspora_A; species Phytoactinopolyspora_A halophila. The sequence goes on along the minus strand of NZ_QMIG01000004.1, from coordinate 219,937 downwards.
GGTGAGGTCTTCGGCGGTGGCAAGGTGGGCGTGGATCCGCAAGTGGTCAAGTCCATTGCTGAGCAGATCGCCGGAGCGGTCAGCGAGGGCGTGCAGGTCGCCATCGTCGTTGGCGGCGGGAACTTCTTCCGCGGCGCGGAGTTGCAGAACAACGGCATGGACCGGGCTCGCGGCGATTACATGGGCATGCTCGGGACGGTGATGAACTGCCTGGCGCTGCAGGACTTCCTGGAGCAACGGGGGGTCGACACCCGCGTACAGACGGCCATCACGATGGGCCAGGTGGCCGAGCCGTACATTCCCCGGCGTGCCGCGCGCCACCTGGAGAAAGGCCGTGTCGTGATCTTCGGGGCCGGGGCGGGAATGCCCTACTTCACCACGGACACGGTGGCGGCCCAGCGCGCACTGGAGATCGGATGTGACCGGCTCCTGATGGCCAAGAGCGGGGTCGACGGCGTATACGAGGCCGACCCTCGCGAGGACACCTCGGCCCGCAAGTACGTGAGCATCACCTATCGCGACGTGATCCGGCGCCGGCTGGAGGTCGCCGATCCGGCGGCGTTCAGTCTCTGCGCGGACAACAAGCTTCCCATCGTGGTCTTCGGGCTGGACGAGGACCACGGCATCGCCCGTGCGATCCGTGGCGATCCGATCGGTACCATCGTCGCCGCTGGGGTGGATACGGTCGTGACTGAGGAATGAGGTCCCGATACTGTCATCGACAACTTGAAGCCCGATGCGGGACACTGCGTTTTCTCGGCGGCTTGAACGGGCAGATCGCCGAGAGCTGCTGATTGGCGTCACCCGCATGTCAGAGTCAGGGCGCACACGAGGCAAAGGAGCAGCGGTGATCGAGGAAACACTCTTCGAGGCCGAAGAGAAGATGGACAAGGCGGTATCGGTCGGCAAGGAAGACTTCGCGGCGATCCGGACGGGACGGGCTCATCCGTCCATGTTCAACAAGATCATGGTCGACTATTACGGCTCACAGACACCTATCAACCAGCTGGCCTCGTTTCACGTCGCCGACGCCCGGATGATCACGGTTCAGCCGTATGACAAGTCCTCGATGGGTGTGATCGAACGGGCCATCCGGGACTCCGACTTGGGAGTCAACCCGTCGAACGACGGGCAGGTCATCCGGGTCGTGTTGCCAGAGCTGACCGAGGAGCGCCGGCGGCAGTACATCAAGCTGGCCCGGGAGAAGGCCGAGAACATCCGGGTTTCGATCCGGAGTGTCCGCAGGCATGCCAAGGACGCGCTGGAGAAGCTGGTCCAGGACAGCGAGGTGGGTGAAGACGAGGCCGCCCGTGCGGAGAAGCAGCTGGAGACGATGACGAAGAATCACGTCGACCAAGTCGACGAGCTGCTCAAGCACAAAGAGTCCGAGCTTCTCGAGGTCTGAGAGAGCCGGTGTCGGGCTCGGTGATGGCAGACCAGCCGGCGGACTCTGATGACAACTCGGAGCCGTCGCGGCGACCGCCGGGCCGAGCGAAACGGCGTCCCGGGCGGGATTTGCGCGCGGCGACGGCAGTGGGCTTCCTGCTGGCGGGCCTTGCCGTGGGAACGTTGTTCCTGTACGCGCCGGCCTTCGTCGGGCTCGTCGTCGTCGTGATGGTGGTCGCGGTATGGGAGCTGGCGCACGCGTTCGCCTCCCGTGAGGTGCACGTACCCGTCGTGCCGGCCGTACTCGGTACGGTGCTGATGCTCGTGGGTGGCTTTGTCGCCGGGGATTCGGCGCTGGTCGTGGGGTTGGCGCTGACAGTCCTGGCGATCGTGGTGTGGCGGCTGGGCAGCCCGATGGCCGGATACCTTCGCGACGTCGCGTCCGGCATCTTCACGGTTGTCTACGTGCCGTTCCTGGCCGGTTTCGCGGTCTTGATGGTTCGCGCTGACGACGGGCACTGGCAGGTCTTCGCGCTGCTGGCCGTGGTCGTGGCCTCGGACGTGGGCGGATACTTCACCGGCGTGCTGATCGGCAGGCATCCGATGGCGCCGAGTGCGAGCCCGAAGAAGACGTGGGAGGGATTCGCCGGCTCGCTGCTGCTGGGAGTTCCCGCAGGTATGGCGATCGCCGTACTCGCGTTCGAGGCACCGTGGTGGAGTGGCGTGCTGCTGGGCGCCGTCGGCGTCCTCGGGGCGACGCTGGGGGATCTGGGCGAGTCGATGATCAAGCGTGATCTGAACATCAAGGACATGAGTTCGCTGCTTCCGGGCCACGGCGGGATCATGGACCGGCTGGATTCGCTGCTGCCCACCGCCCCGCTGGTGTGGCTCGTGCTCGCTTTCGTGGTCACGGCGAACTGATGAGGTGATCATTAGTGTCCATATGTTGGGACACGCCAGGTGACATAACGAGAGCCAAACGAGGCAACGCAGAGTTGTCGCTCCGGCAGCGTGGGAGAATCGATACCGTCAACACCCGAGCCGGAAGGATGCACCATGCCCAGACCAGGAGAGCTTCAGCTCACGCCGGCGCGCCGGGGTAAGCCTCCGCGACACCTGGCAGATCTGGACGTGGATGCCCGGCGCGAGGCGGTGTCCGAGCTCGGTGAGCGGCCGTTCCGGGCCGATCAGCTCTCGCGCCACTATTTCGCCCGGTTCCTCGCGGATCCCGAGGCGATGACGGACATTCCCGCGTCCGCCCGTTCCGGGCTGGTCGGTGAGCTCCTGCCGCCGCTGGTCTCGCCGGTGCGGCACCAGGACACCGATGGCGGTTACACGCGCAAGACGCTGTGGCAGCTGTTCGACGGCTCGTTCGTGGAGAGCGTGATGATGCGCTACACGGCCAGCCGGGACCGGATCACCGTCTGCGTGTCCAGCCAGGCCGGATGCGGAATGAACTGCCCCTTCTGCGCCACCGGCCAGCAGGGCCTGACGCGCAACATGTCCGCAGCGGAGATCGTCGAACAGGTGGTGGCCTCCGCACGGATGGCTGGCGCTGGCGAGCTCGCCGGCGGGCCGGGACGGATCACCAACGTGGTGTTCATGGGGATGGGCGAGCCGCTGGCCAACTACAACGCCGTGCTCTCCGCCGTGCGCAGGTTCATCGATCCCGTTCCCGCCGGTCTCGGGATCAGCCAGCGTAGCGTCACCGTCTCCACGGTCGGCCTGGCTCCGGCGATCGATCGGCTGGCTGAGGAGGATCTCTCGGTGACTCTCGCGCTTTCGCTGCACGCACCCGACGACGGCTTGCGCGACGAGCTGGTCCCCGTGAACACGCGATGGAAGGTCGGCGAAGCGCTGGACGCGGCGCGGCGGTACTTCGACCGCACCGGCCGCCGCGTGTCCATCGAGTACGCGCTGATCAGAGACATCAACGATCACGAGTGGCGGGCGGATCTCCTGGGCGAGCTGCTCACCGAGCGCGGGCGCGGCTGGGTGCACGTCAACCCGATCCCGCTGAACCCCACACCAGGTTCGCGCTGGACGGCGTCGGACCCCGAGGTGGAGCGCGCGTTCGTCGCCGCCCTGGAGCGGCACGGTATTTCGGTCACCGTGCGTGACACTCGCGGGCGTGATATAGACGGGGCGTGTGGCCAGTTGGCTACGTCACCGACCTGAGTTGTCCCTCGCGCGTCGTGGAGCGTTTAGACTACGTTCTGCTTGGAGTGGCCGATCTCGGGGGATTCGACGGCTCGGATGGTGCGCGGTGTCTGCCGCGGGCTGTGGACGTGTCCGAGGTCGGTCGTTCTCGTTCCTGAGGAGTGTGACGACACCGTGGCTGTGAGTCGCGAACCCGAGTTTCGTACGGTACGGATGCGCGAGGGCTACGACCTCGACGCCGTGGATGACTTTGTCGATCAGGTCATCGAAGCGCTCGACGGCCGCCCGGGGGGAAGGGGGATCACGCCCGAGCGGATCGAAGCCGAGGAGTTCAAGGTCGTGCGGATGCGCGAAGGCTACTCGATGGATGACGTTGACGACTGGCTCGACGCCGCAGCGGCCGAGCTTCGTCAGCGTCGCGATGCCGAGCGCAAGTCGCAGCCCTCGCAGCAGCATCAGTATGCCGCTCCCGCGCAACACACCCAGAACATGCCGCGTGGCCCCGAGCACGGTTGGCCCGGCAGCGATCCGATGGGCTATCCAGCAGGCGGGATGCCGCCCGCTGCTCCGCCGGCCGGCGGACCACCCGCTGGTGGCCCGCCGGCGGGCGGGCCACCACCAGGCGGACCACCGGCTGCCCCTGCTCCGCCGGCCGCGCCATCGGGATACCCCCCTGGATCCCCGCAGCCTACGTATCCGGGATACAACGAGCCACAACGTATGGACGAGCCGTTGACCGATTCGGCGGTCAACGAGCTCGACCCCGCCCTGCGGGCTCTCGAGACGGGATACTCGGCGCCGGCGCAGCGGACACACCAGCAGCCGGCGGTGAACGCGTACGAGCCCGCAGATGACCCGTCGCTGTCCGATGTCCGCACGCCGTCCACCGGCCTGCATCACGTCGAGATCTGGACGCGCGATATCGAGGCTGCGACCCGCTCGTTCGGATGGCTGTTCGAGCGATTGGGCTGGACGCTGTTCCAGGTATGGGACACCGGCCGGTCGTGGCAGTCGCCGGGCGGCGGCCCATACGTGGTGATCGAGCAGTCGCCGGACATGTCGTGGGCGCCGTATGATCGCAAGGCACCGGGGCTCAACCATCTCGCGCTGGCCGTTCCGGAGCGGTGGATGGTGGACCGGATTGTCTCCGAGGCGCCGACCTACGGATGGCGGCTGATGTTCAGCGACCGTCACCCGTATGCCGGGGGTCCGCACCATTACGCCGCCTACTTCGAGAACGAGGAAGGCTTCGAGGTCGAGGTGGCAACTCCCTGAATATTCTCGGCATGAACTCGACATTCGGGAAGATTTCCGGGTAGCCCCCATGAGGGCATGACTTCGTTTCGCGTATCGTAGCGCCACATGAAGATTTTGATATCGGCCGACATGGAGGGCGCCACGGGCGCGACGTGGCCGGCCGATGTCGAACCGGGCACCGAGCCGTGGCAGCGATGCCGCGGCATGTTCACCTCTGACGTGAACGCCGCCATCGCCGGCCTGTTCGACGGCGGCGCCAGCGAGGTGCTCGTCAACGAGGCCCACGCGACCATGCGCAACCTTCTCCTCGAAGAGCTCGACCGGCGCGCGGAGATGATCACCGGCCGGCACAAGGACTTGACGATGGTCGAAGGCATCCAGGCTGGCGACGTCGACGGCGTGGTGTTCCTCGGCTACCACGCGGGCGCCGGCATGGAAGGTGTGCTGGCGCACACCTACCTCCCGAACTCCATCACCGGCGTCTGGGTCGATGGCGAACCGGCCAGCGAGGGGCGGCTCAATGCCCACGTGGCCGCCGAATACGGCACGCCCGTCATCCTGGTCACCGGCGACGACCGGGCATGCGCCGACGCCTCGACCTACGCGCCTGACGCCCAGACGGTCGCGGTGAAAGACTACGTGTCGCGCTACGCTGCGCGGTGCCGGACTCCCGCCCAGAGCTTCTCCGACATCCGTGCGGGCGCCACCGCCGCGGCGTCGCTGGCCACTCGTCATCCTCCCGTCACCCGCGAGGAACCGTTCACCGTGGACATCGAGGTCGACGCCACCCAGCTGGCGGGATTCGCGGCGATGGTGCCGACCGTGGAATGGATACGGCCACGGCGGGTGCGCTTTCTCGCTCCCACCGCCTACGACATGATCCGCTGCTTCAAAGCCGTCACGACGCTCATCTCCAACGCCATGGAGGAGAGATATGGCTGAGTCCGATGTCGCAACGAGACCTGGGGGCACCATGACCGATCCGGACGTCGTCACCCTCGCGTCCGAGCTCATCCGCATCGATACCACCAACCGGGGCGGAGGCGACTGCCGGGAGCGCCCGGCCGCCGAGTACGTCGCACGTCGCCTCGACGAGGTGGGAATCGAGTCGAAGCTGCTCGAATCGGCACCTGGCCGCGCCAACCTGGTGGCGCGGATTCCCGCGGCCGAGCGCGAGCGCCCGGCACTGCTCGTGCACGGCCACCTCGACGTCGTCCCGGCGGACGCTGCCGACTGGACCGTGCATCCGTTCTCGGGTGAGGTGCGCGACGGCATGGTGTGGGGCCGCGGCGCGGTGGACATGAAGAACATGGTCGCGATGATGATCAGCGTCGCCCGGGCCTGGGCGCGCGAGGGACGCGGCCCCCGTCGTGACATCGTGTTCGCCTTCACCGCCGACGAGGAAGACACCGCGGCCTACGGTGCGTCGTGGCTGGTCCGCGAGCACCCAGAGCTGTTCGAGGACTGCACGGAAGGAATCAGCGAGTCTGGCGGCTACACGTACCATGCCGACGGCCGCCGGATCTACCCGATCGGCGCCGGCGAACGCGGCACCGCCTGGATGAAACTCACCTCCCACGGCACGGCCGGACATGGCTCCAAGAGGAACGACGACAACGCCGTCGCGGCGCTGGCCGCCGCCATCACGCGCATCGACGAGTACCGGTGGCCGATGCGGCTCAGCCCGACGGTGCACGCCGCGCTGGTGCGGCTCGGCCAGGCGATGGGCGTGAAGATCGACCCGGATGCGCCGGACTTCGACGTCGACGCCGCGCTCCACCAGCTCGGCCGGGCCGGCAGGCTCGTGGAGAGCACGGTGCGCAACAGCGCGAACCCGACGATGCTCTCGGCTGGCTACAAAGTCAACGTCATACCGGGGGAGGCCACGGCACACGTCGACGGCCGGATGGTTCCCGGCGCCGAAGCGGAGTTCGAGGCGACCATGGACGAGCTCACCGGTCCGCGTGTCGAGTGGGACTACTACCACCGCGAGATCCCGCTGACGGCGCCAGTGGACTCGCCGACGTTCGCGGCGATGGCCGAGGCCATCCACGCCGAAGATCCGGATGGGCACGTCGTGCCGTACTGCATGGGTGGCGGCACCGACGCCAAGCAATTCTCCCGGCTGGGCATCGCCGGCTACGGCTTCACGCCGATGACACTGGCGCCCGACATCGAACTCGCACCGCTCGTGCACGGCGTGGACGAGCGGGTTCCCGCGCAAGCGCTGGAGTCCGGGGCACGGGTCCTGGACCGGTTCCTCAGCAGCGTGGGCTGACCGGAGGGCCCGTGATGACACGAACGGCACCACATGGCACCTGGCAGTCGTCGATCGACGCCCGGTCCGTGGCGGAGGTGGACGGCCGGCCGGGCTGGGTGAGCCAGTACGGCGGCGAGCTGTGGTGGACCGAGCCCCGGCCCACCGAAGGCGGCAGGCTGGCACTGCTGCGCGGCACCGGCGACGTCGTGCTTCCGCCGCCGTGGAACGTGCGCAGCCGGGTACACGAGTACGGAGGGCGCGCCTACGTCATCGCGCCGGCGCCAGGCGGAGCCGGTCCCGCCGTGGTGTTCTCGGAGTTCTCCGACCAGCGCCTGTACCGATACGAGCCCGAGGCGGGTGAGCGACCGGAACCGCTGACGCCCGAACCGGACCGGCCGGCGGGGCTGCGCTACGTCGAACCGGTGACAGCGCCGGACGGTCACGAGATCTGGTGCATCCGAGAGGAGCTCACCGGGCCCGAACCCACGGACGTGCGGCGGTGCGTCGTCGCCGTGCCACTGGACGGCTCCGGGGCCACCAAGCCGGAGGCCGTGCGCGAGCTCGTGGCGGACACGCACTTCCTGAGCTGCCCGCGTCCCTCGCCGGACGGTAGCTGGCTGTCGTGGATCGGCTGGAACCATCCGGCGATGCCGTGGGATTCGACCCTGCTGCGGGTGGCGCGGGTGCGTGCTGACGGCAGCGTCGGCGAGCCCGTCACCGTCGCCGGTGGTGCCGGACAGGCCATCGTGCAGGCGGAATGGGAATCCGACGGAGCCCTGCTGTATGCCGCCGACCCGGTGGGGTGGTGGAACCTGCACCGCGTCGAGCTCGACGCCGACGGGCACCCGGCGGGCGCACCGGTGAATCTGTGTCCACGGGAGGAAGAGTTCGGCGGGCCGCTGTGGCAGCTGGGTATGCAGTGGTTCACGCCGCTGGGCGGCGGGCGGGTTGCCGTCATCCACGGCCGCGCCGCGACCCGGTTGAGCATCCTGGACACGGCAGGCTCGCGAGGTGAGCTCGCGGCTGTCGAGCCGGAAAGCGGGGTGGGATTCACCGAGTGGGCACCGACCCTGGCGCCGTCGATCGCCGGCGTGGCGGGCAGCGACGAAGAACCGTACCGGGTGGTGGCGGTGGATCCGGACACGCTGGTGGCCACCGACGTCACCCGGCCGCGGACACCGCCGGGCGTCGCGGACGGGCACCTGCCGCGGGCGCAAGCACGGACCTTCTCTGGTCCGGGTGGCCGGGACATCCACGCCATCGTCTCCCCGCCGCGCAACGACGAATTCACCGGTCCCTCCGGGGAGCTCGCGCCGTACGTCGTCTTCGCGCACGGCGGGCCGACGAGCCGGGTACCGATGGTCGCCGACCTCGAAGTGGCCTACTTCACCAGCCGGGGCATCGGCGTCGTCGAAGTCAACTACGGCGGCTCAACCGGGCACGGCCGGGAGTACCGGGAACGGCTGCGCGAGAACTGGGGAGTCGTCGACGTCGAGGACTGCGTGGCGGTGGCACGGGCGCTGGCCGACGAGGGCACGGCCGACCCGCAGAGGCTGGCCATCCGGGGCGGCAGCGCCGGTGGCTGGACGGCGGCAGCCGCGCTGACGTTCACCGACGTGTTCGCGTGCGGGGTCATCCAGTACCCCATCCTCGACCTCGTGGGCTGGCGTACCGGAGAGACTCACGATTTCGAGTCGCAGTACCTGGAGAGCCTGGTAGGGCCGTGGCCGGCGGTGGAGCAACGCTACCGGGAGCGGTCACCGATGACGTTCCCGGAGCGCGTATCGGCGCCGTTCTTGCTCATGCAGGGACTGGAGGACGAGATCTGCCCGCCGGTGCAGGCGGAACGGTTCGTGGCGGCGGTCGCGGGGCGCGGTGTGCCGCACGCGTACCTCACGTTCGACGGTGAGCAGCACGGATTCCGGAAGGCAGAGACGATCGTCGCAGCGCTGGAGGCCGAACTGTCCCTGTATGCGCGAGTCTTCGGTTTCGAGCCCGCTGACGATCTCCCGCCTCTATCCCTCCACACCTGACCTGCCCCAAACGAATCTGACCTGCGCCGAATGATCATGTTTGGTACGTTTTCTCGGGCCATAACACGACTGCAGACGTCTTATGGCCCGAGAAAACGTACCAAACATGATCATTCGGAAATGAGGGGAGCTGGGAGGGTGGCACGAACCGGTGGTGTCGCGTGCTGTCGTGTGTCCGGGGATGATACGGTGTCGTGCCTGCCGCTGACGAGCCGTGGCGGCCCACGGTGAACCTGACGACAGATCCCGGAGAGAAGTGCCGATGTACTTGCAACCGCTGACCCGGCCACGAAGGTTGACCGCGGGTGACCGGGTGGTCGTTGTCGCACCCAGCGGACCGATGCCCAAAGATCGGCTCGACGCCGGATGCGAGATCTTGCGTGATTGGGGTCTCGACGTCGTGGTGGCTTCACACGTCACGGACCAGCACGAGAAATTCGACTATCTCGCCGGCGCCGACGAGCATCGCGCCGCGGACCTGCAAGAGGCCTGGTGTGACCCATCTGTCGCCGCCGTGCTCTGCGCCCGGGGCGGCTACGGTGCCCAGCGCATGATGGACCTGCTCGATTGGTCGGCGATGGCTGCAGCCGAACCGAAGGTGTTTGCCGGTTTCAGTGACATCACGGCGCTGCACGAGGCCTTCGCCAACTGCCTGGGCGTCGCCACCCTGCACGGGCCGATGGTGGCGAGCACCGCGTTCATCGACGACGTCGCCGGCACCGCCGAGCATTTCCGCCAGACGCTGTTCGAGCCCGAGTCGGTCATGACGCTCACGTCGCCGACGGCCCAGACCATCGCACGGGGGGATCCGTCGATGGTCAGCGAGGACGGCACGGTGTCCGGCGTGACCATCGGCGGGTGTATCAGCATGCTTGCCGCGGAGCTGGCCACACCCACCGGGCGGCCCAACATCAGCGGCGGGATTCTGCTTCTGGAGGACGTCGACGAGGACACCTACCGCTTGGACCGCTATATCACCCACATGCTGCGGACCGGCTGGCTGGACGGCGTCGCCGCCGTCGTGCTCGGCTCGTGGCACAACTGTGGGGCGCTGGATGAGGTGGTCCTCGATCGCTTCGGTGATCTTGGCGTGCCGGTCGTCAGCGAGCTCGGATTCGGCCACGGCGAGGGGACGTTGACCGTGCCGCTGGGCATCCCCGCCACACTGGACACCAAGACGTCGACGTTGACGCTCGACACCCCGGCGCTGGCGTAGTCCCGCCCGCGACAGGTGGCCATGCGGACCACGGGGCGCCGCGACGCGGCACAGCGGCCCGGGGGACGAGGCACAGCGGCCCGGGGGACGAAGCACAGCGGCCCGGGGGACGAGGCACAGCGGGGCAGAGTCACCGTACGTGGGACCGGCCCATCCCCCTGGGGCCGGTCCTCGCGTCTTACTGGAGTGCGCGCTGCTCGGCATGGACAGCCAACGAGCGCTCTTCCTTGTGTACGGGTCCGGCCCCTCGCGAGGGTAGGGACGAAAGTCCCTTGTGCGGGAAACTTTCTTAGAATGCCCACCGTGCCCACGATCGCTTCCCTGCTCGCCGATCCCGCCCTTCACCTCCGGGCCGTCGTCGACGGAGCCACGGGTGCGCTGGAAGCTCCGGTGCGCTGGGTGCACAACACGGAACTGCTTGACCCCTCGCCGTACTTGCGGGAGCGCGAGCTCGTCATGACCAACGGGTTGTGGCGGCACGACGACGGATCGGCCGCGAGGTTCGTGGAGAACGTGGTGGCGTGTGGGGCGGCTGGCATCGTCTTCGGATTGACGGAGCAGACCCCACGGATTCCGCCCGAGTTGATCGAAGCATGCCGTCGCGTGGACCTCCCGCTCGTGGAATTGGCGATCGAGGTGCCGTTCACGGAGCTCTCCCGGGCCGTGGCAGCCGAATACGCCGAGCATCGGCAGCACGAGCTGGCGGGATTGGTGCGGCGGGGCGATGCCCTCGCCGAGACGATCTCCCGTGGCGCCGGCCTTGCCGGCGTCCTGGACGTTCTGGAACGCGACCATCCCGAACTCGACGTCGCCGTCGTCGACCGCATGGCACGTCGACTTGCCGGCACGTGGCTGGAGGAGGGCGATCTGGAAGCCATCGCCGCTGCTCTGGCCCGGCACCCACCTCCGCTCGACGTCGAGCTCCGGGAGGGGAGGAGGGCGTCGCTGTTCCTGTGCGGGGCCCTGGGTGGCGCCGATGCCGCGCTTGCCTGCCTGTCCCCGTCGAGTGAGCTCGGCAACGCGCATCGGGACGCGCTCGATCAGGTGGCCCGGTTCGTCAGTCTCGAGCTGGCCCGGATCGAGCTCACCCAGGCGATCGAGATGAGGTTCGCGGGTGAGCTCATCGAGATGATCAGTTCCGGTACGCCGGACACGGACCTCGTCGCGGAACGGCTCGAAGGGTTCGGGATCGGCGCCGGGGATCGGCTGGCTGTCTGGTCGGTGGCGAGCGGTGACGAATACGAGGGGATGTCTTCCGGTGCTCCGGTGGATCTCGCCGAGTCGATCCGGCGGTTCTTCGTCGATGAGGGCATTCCGGCGGTGGTTGCGAGTGGCTCGAACGACGTCGTCGTGATCTTTCCGTGGCGTCGTGCCGACGCCGAGCAGGAACCGCTTGCCACGCGGTTCGTGGAATCCGCTCGTACAGTGCCCAGGCGCGAACGCGTCGTGGCCGGTCTGGGCACCGTCGGGAGCGGTATCGGGTGCCTGCGATCGTCGCTGTTCGAAGCGCGTGAGGCGTGCCGGGTGCTACGCCGGCGCGCGGCTGGGGCACCGGTGGTGCGTTTCGCCGCGCTCGGGACGCACCATTTGCTTCTCGGCCTGAACGAGCCGGCGACGTTGCGACGGTTCGCGAAGGCGGTGCTCGATCCGATCCGCGAGCACGACCGTGCGCGCGGCAGCGAGCTGGAGCGGACCGTTCGCTCCTTTCTCGACCACGACGGACAGTGGTCGGCCACCGCCACGGCCTTGCACATCCACGTGAACACCTTGCGTAACCGGCTGTCCAGGGTCACTGAGCTGACTGGCCGGGACGTGAGCCGCACGGAAGATCGCGTCGATCTCTTCTTGGCCGTGCGAGCGCTCGATGCCGTCCCGGCGGAGTGACGTCGACGTCTTGCGGCCCACGTCGAGTGCCGTCCACGCCGAATGCCGCCCACGCCGGGCGACGTCGCCGAGCCGACTACCTAGGTGCGATGTTCGTGCCGTTCCGGTGGTGGGCAACTGGTGGCGCGAACGACGAGTTCCGGAGACAGCCGCACGCTTTCGACGCGGCCCTGGTCGATCACGTCCATGAGCAGGCGAGTGGCCGTTGCGCCCATGGTGGTGTGCGGGCTGCGGATGGTCGTGAGCTGGGCAGCTTCGGCCACGGGGACGTCGTTGCACCCGACGACGGCGACGTCGCGTCCGGGCTCGCGTCCGGCCTCGCGGAGTGCGATCACGGCACCGAGCGCGTCGAAGTCGTTGACCGCGAACACGGCGGTGACATCCGGGCGGCGGGCGAGGATACGCCGCATCGCTGCGCGCCCGCTCGATGCGTCGAGCCGGGTGCCCTCCACGAGATCGTCCTCGATCTGCACGCCGCGCTCACGCGACGCGTCGAGACAGCCGCTCGCGCGCTCCGACGATGCGCTCGAGTGCGCCAGACCGGCGAGCACGGCGACGACGGTGTGATCGAGGCCGGCGAGATGGGACCCGGCGAGCTGGCCCGCCAGGTAATCGTCGAGTGTGACCGACGGGTAGTCGCCGGTACGCCGGTTGACCAGGACGAACGGCACGCCCCGCTCGTGGACCCAGGCGATGTAGCCGGGGGTGAGATGCGCGTCGGCGAGCACGAGCCCGTCGACCCGTCGTGCGAGCATGAGTTCGGCGCGACGGTATTGCTCGGCCACGGCGTCGTAGGTGTTCGCCACGATCGCCTGATAGCCGAGTTCCAGTGCGGTGTGCTCGACTGCCTCGAACAAGATCGCTTGGACGACGTCGGTGAGCCGGTGGACCAGCATCCCGATGGTTCCGGAACGGCGGGTGCGCAGGCTGGCTGCGGCGAGATCGGGACGGTAGCCGAGCTCGGCGGCGATGCTCTGGATTCGCCGGGCCGTGGGATCGGCGCGGTCGGGCTGGCGCAGTGCGCGGGAGACGGTGGAGGTGTGTACCCCTGCGTGCTCGGCGATGGTGCGCAGCGTGACCGGTAGACCGCGCGTGGCGGCCGGATCATCCTGCGCGCGCGTGGCGGCCGGGTCGTCGTCGCCTTGGTCGGTCACTCCGGCGTGTCCTCCATGAGCTCTTGACGGCGGAATCGAACCGTCCATAGGCTACCGTAACAACGATCGCGCAAACGATTGCGCATACGTTGGCTGGTCGGCTACCACCGGCGACCGTCCACTCGACATGCCTTCGGAGGTCTGGTGTGAGCACCGAGATGTCCCGTCCGCGCCCGCACGTCCGGGTCCTCACCACGGGCGGCACCATCGCCTCGCGCTGGCGTGGCGCGAGTGTCGTGGCAACCGATGGGCCCGACGACCTGCTCGCCCACCTGGATCTTCCCGGAATCGGTCTCGAGGGGCAGGAAGTGTTGCGCATCGGCAGCTACCGGGTAGGTGACCCGGAACTGCGACAGATCGCTCGCGCGGCCCACGAGGCGGCGCACGAAGCCGACGGCGTTGTGGTCACCCACGGCACGGACACGATGGAGGAGAGCGCCTTTCTCACCGATCTTGTCCATAGCGGCGAGACACCCATCGTGTTCTGCGGTGCCCAACGCCACGCCGACGAGCCGGACACCGACGGCCCGCGCAACCTGGAGAACGCGGTACGGCTGGCGGCGAACGAGCACGCTCGAGGTATCGGCACGGTGGTCTGTATGGCGGGCACGGCGTGGCCCGCGCGATTCGCGGCGAAGACGCACACCACGGCCCTCGACGCGTACTCGGCGCCGTCGGCGGGGCCGCTGGCGACGGTGGACAGCACGGCCGTGCGGGTGCTGGCGCGGCCGGCGCGGGGCGACACGTTCGATCCCGTCGTGCTCGGTGAACCGTTGCCGCGCGTGGACATCGTCACCGCCTACGCCGGAGCGGATGGCGCCTTGCTGCGCGCAGCTGTGCAGGCGGGAGCCCGCGGGATCGTCGTCGCAGGGCTGGGAGCCGGAAATCTGCCGCCAGCGCTTGCGGAGGAGATCGCGGGTGCGATCACGGCGGGTGTCCCCGTCGTGGTGGCATCGCGCTGCGGGGCGGGTCCGGTGATCCCGCTGTACGGGGGGCCGGGTGGCGGGCGTGATCTCGCGCGCTCGGGACTGATCTTCGCCGGCACGGTGCGGCCCGCCCACGCCCGGCTTCTGCTGGCGCTGGCGCTGTCGACGGCGTCGACGGCGTCGATGATGGAGCGTGTCGCGGAGATCCTCGCCCGGCACATGTGAGGACGCATGTACGGCGCTGACCAGCCGAACCACCAGCCAGGCGACCCCACCAACGACATGACGATGCGAGGACTCACCCAACGGGGAGTCACGGAACGAGCGAACTCGAGGAGGCTCGGATGGCCAAGGAGATCATGTGTGCGTTCGGTGTCGACGTCGACGCCGTCGCCGGCTGGCTCGGTTCATACGGCGGTCAGGACTCGCCGGACGACATATCGCGCGGGATGTTCGCGGGTGAGGTGGGCACGCCGCGGCTGCTGACGCTGTTCCAGCGCTACGGGTTGCGAACCACCTGGTTCGTTCCCGGGCACTCAGCGGAGACGTTTCCCGAGCAGATGAAGGCCGTCGTCGATGCCGGGCACGAGATCGGCCTGCACGGCTATTCCCACGAGAATCCGCTGGCCATGAGCGATACGCAGGAGCGAGTTGTGCTGGAGCGCTCGATCGAGCTCCTGGAAGGGCTCGCCGGGCGGCGGCCAACCGGCTATGTCGCGCCGTGGTGGGAGTTCTCCCGGCAGACGGCGCAGCTACTGCTGGATCACGGGATCACCTACGATCACTCGCTGATGCACGACGACTTCACGCCCTACTACGTGCGTGTCGGTGATCAGTGGACGAAGATCGATTATTCGCGGCCGGCTGAGGAGTGGATGCGCCCGCTAGTGCGGGGCGAGCGGACCGAGCTGGTGGAGATCCCGGCCAACTGGTACCTGGACGACCTCCCGCCCATGTTGTTCATCAAGGGCGCCCCGAACAGCCACGGGTTCGTGAACCCCCGCCACCTCGAGGAGCTGTGGCGGGATCAGTTCGACTGGGTGTACCGCGAGATGGACTACGCGGTGGTGACGTTCACGATCCATCCGGACGTGTCGGGACGCCCCCAGGTGCTGCTGATGCTGGAACGGCTGATCGAGCACATCAACGGTCACGACGGCGTGCGATGGGCCACGTTCGATGAGATCGCCGCTGACTTCCGAGCCCGCAGCGGCACGAGTACCCCGCCGCGGTGATATCGCGTCCCCTCGGGAATGCCCTGTCGCTGGCATCCCCGAGGGGACGTTGACGTTCTGGTCGAGGCATCACGCCGGCGCGCGCCCGGCCCACCACCGTTCGGCGTTGTCTAGAGTGGCCATCGGGCTCAGCATGGCGGGATCGAACCGTTCCGGCTCCTGCCCGCGTGCGATCCGCTGCGGCAGATCCGGATGGCGCAGCGCACCGCGGGCGACGGCGACGACGTCGGCGTGCTCGCCGTCGAGAACACGGCCGGCCTGATCCGGATCGTGCATGCCTCCGTTGGCGATCACCGGAAGCCTGCCGGTTCGCCGGGCCAGCGCGGTGACCGTGTCGCCGTTGTCCAGCCGCGCCGTCTCCAGCCAATCGCGCCCCTCGCTGGCGATGTGCAGGTAGTCCAGGTGCGCACGGGTCACGGCTGCCACGATCCGCTCGGCGTCACGGGCGCCACCGGGCCAGCGGTATTCGACGTCGTTCACCTTCGTTTGCGAGAGTCGCATGCCGACGACGAACCCGGGGCTGGTCGCTGCCCGGATCCCGGCAGCGACCTCCGCCAGCAGGCGTACACGGCGGTCGAGGTCCCCGCCGTATCGATCGGCACGCAGGTTCGTGTAGTCGGTGAGGAACTGATCGAGAAGATACCCGTTGGCCGCGTGGATCTCGACACCGTCGAACCCGGTCGCGAGCGCTCGCTCCGCCGCCCCGACGAACCCGTCCAGCACGGCGTCGATGTCATCCCGATCCATCTCCGCGGGCACGGGCCAGGGGCCGTCACCGCCGTATTCGGGCAACATCGCGCCGCGAGGCTGCACGGCAGAGGGCCCCGCCGTCCCGGAGACATGGGGATTTCCCTGAGACAGCGCGCCGGCGTGCATGAGCTGCATGATGATGTGCCCGCCGGCGGAGCGTACGGCGTCGACGACGTGGCGCCACCCCTGCATGTGCGCGTCGGTGACGGCGCCGGGCTGGTTGGCATATCCCTGGCTGTAGAGCTGATCGGTATAGGTGCCCTCCGTGATGACGAGACCGAACCCTCCGCGTGCGAACCCGGCGTAGTAGTCGGCCATCTGGCGCGTGGGGACGCCATCGCTGGTCGCGGAGACGCGGGTCATGGGCGCCACCGCGAACCGGTTGGGCAGCTTGATGCTGCCCAGGTACGCGGGGGAGAGGGCGGGATGCAGTGGACTCGGGGTGGCTGGGCTGCTGATGCTGGTCATGGTGCGACTCCTGTACGCAGGATGGTTTAGTGATCGGATCGAGTTCGGTGTGGATCGAGGTCGCGCGAGTCACGCAGGTGTGAATCGAGTACGTGGGAAGTCGAGCCGGCGGGAATCGAGTCAGTCGAATCAGCGGGAGTCGAGCACGTCGATCGCCAGTGATGTCGGCTGCTTCTGATTGATGTCGGAGAGATCTTGCGGGCACGCGGAAACGACGACGAGGCAGTCGAGCTCCGCCTCGAACGTGATGGCATCGCCTGGCCCGGACATCGCGGACAGCAGGCTGATCGTGCCGTCGTCGGCGACGGGTACCCGCATGAAGACGTTCACCGGCTGCGGGACTGCGGGTACGGCGTCTCGCCCGGCACCCGCCGGTAAGCCGGCGCCTGTCGAACCGTGCGCGTCGTATGCTTCCAGCGCGTCGCGGAGGTTCATCGCGCACGATGGGTG
Organism: Phytoactinopolyspora halophila; assembly: GCF_003287285.1. Taxonomy (GTDB): domain Bacteria; phylum Actinomycetota; class Actinomycetes; order Jiangellales; family Jiangellaceae; genus Phytoactinopolyspora_A; species Phytoactinopolyspora_A halophila. Next base: position 202,758 of record NZ_QMIG01000004.1, on the reverse strand, counting down.
TCCCTCGGGCGCGCCGAGCTGGCGGTAGCGGGCGGGGTCACACGCCGGGACGAGCATGTCGTGGTACCCGGGCGAGGTGTCCTCGACCAGCCGCAAGATCGGCCGGCGTGCCGTGGTGACGAACTGCTCTCCCGGTCGGGGGAAGAGCCGGTTGACGTGCAGGCGGGTGTGGGCCGCGCTGAGGTGTTCGCCGGGGTTGTCCGCGACAACGACGAACACGTCGCCGACCTGCCCGCCGTGGGTGTCGGTTACCCGCACGTGCTGCCCGGGCTGTACGTGGACGGCCCGGGCGGTGCTGGCGGGCACGGGAACGTGGAGGGGCGCGTTGTTGGCCATGCTGCCAGTAGAACACCCGGGCGCGCCCAAACGAGATGGATAAATCTCCATCGCGATGGCGGTATCACTGGTCGATCACCCAACGTGCGGGTGAGACATGTGCCCGCCAGCGTGCCTCTCGCCACACGGCCGGCAACACGGCGGAGATCCCGCCACTTAGCCCTGGAAAGTACCTCCGGTCCAGAACGGCATGGTCAACGGCCCGGCTGCGGGCAGGCCCAGAGCCGTGGCCAGGTGCGTCAACGAACCCCATGGCCGTATCGACACCCCGGCGTTCGCTGGTGACTGGCTGTTCTCCGGTGGTTTGAGCCGCTCCACGAACGGCACGCGCGGGAACATCTGGACGTCGGCGAGATCGTCGCGGCGCGGCAACCCGGCACGATCCCGGGCGATCTGTATCGCCGTCGCCAGGCCACCTAGCTCGTCCACGAGCCCGCGCTCGTAGGCGTCGGCTCCCGTCCAGATCCGCCCGCGCGCGACGCCCTCGACGTGCTCGCGGCTCAGGCCCCTGTCAACGGCCACCTTGGCGGTGAAATCCTCGTAGACCCGATCGAGCCAGCGGTTGAGGATCTCCCATTGCTCCTCGGAGTACGACTGCTCGGCTTCGAACATATCGGCCTGCGCGCCGACGCTGACCCGTTCGATGGCGACGCCCAGCCGATCCAGGAGGTTCTGGGACGCGAACTTGCCGGCCAGTACACCGATCGAGCCGGTGATGGTGGCCGGAGATGCGACGACGGCGTCGGAACACATCGTCACGAAATAGCCACCAGAGCCGGCGACCGAGCCCAACGACGCGATGACCGGCTTGCTCCGGCGAGCGATGCGCACATCGTTGCGGATCGTGTCCGAGCCGACGTAGGAGCCGCCCGGGCTGTCCACCCGGAACACGATCGCGCGGACCGACTCGTCCTTCACCGCGGCCCGCAGCGCGGAACCGATTGTGTCGGCGCCGAGCGTTGCGGAACCCAGCGGGTTCGTGGAACTGCGGCCCGTCGTGACCGGGCCGCGTCCGTGGATCACGGCGACGCGTGCCGGCTTGCGTTGCAGGTACGATGCGACGGCCTGGTTCTTGTTCTGCGCGTGGTTGTACCGCCCGACGTATCGCAACCGCATCCTGCCACCGAGGCGCTTGGCCAGCTCGGTGTACGCGTCGTCGCGATATCCGATGCGGTCCACCAGGCCGGCGGATCGCGCGTCGTCGGCCGGGATCATGCTGCTGTCCACGAGCTCGCGCAGGCGTGCCCGGTCGATCCCGCGTGCCGTCGCCACCTCGGAGATGATCTGGTCTGCGGTGGACTCCACGATCCGCCCGAGCGCCTCCCGATGCGCGTCGGTGAAACCGGGCTGCGTGAACATGTCGGCGGCGTTCTTGTACTCGTAGCGCTGTGCGAGCTCCGGCTGCAGGCCGAGACGATCCAGCGCGCCGCGCAGGAAGAGGGCGGGAGCGTTCAGCCCGGGAAGGACGACGTCTCCCGACGGCTGTAGCCAGATCTCGTCGAAAGCGGTGGCGGTGTAGTAGCCGATGGTTCCCGGTGCCATCTCACCGAAGGTCTGTGCCCAGGCCACGGTGGGTTTGCCGGACTGGGCGAACTCCCGTACGGCGGCGCGGATCTCCTGGACCACCGACGTCGGCTGCGCTCCTGAGTCGCATCGCGCGATCAAACCGGCGACCTTGGGATCGTTGGCGGCCCGGCGCAGCCCTTCGAGGACGTCGGTCAGCTGCGTACGTTGGCGCGCTCGGATGGCGTTCAGCGGGTCCTGCGGGGGAGCGGTGATCAGTGGTGTGTGCAGGTCGAGCTCGAGAACGAGAGGCGCAGGAGTCATGCGTCCACCCTATGACGACCTGTTGGCCACGGGTGCGGGATGCAGGCGTGCACGGAAGGAACCGACATCGTCGAGGTCATGGCCTGGATAATGTCGGTTCCTTCGATCCTGTGGCGAGCGCAGCGCCTAGATGGTCACCTCCGTGCCAAGGCCGGCAGCGGTGGCGGCTTCGTAGGTTGCCGCGGCCGCGGCGACGTCGAGCGCGGCGTATCCGGTCGACTTGAACACGGTCAGCTCGTCCGCGGTGCGGGCCGGGACGTCGCCGGCGAGTACGTCGCGGGCGAGTACGTCGCGGGCGAGCACCTCACCCACGAGGCGGGCGTGTCCGTCGGGAACGTCCTGCAGCTCGTGCGCACCGGCAGGTGGGGCGCAGGTGCTGGCGCCGGGCCACTCGACGAACAGGGATCCCCCGGTGACGGTCGCGTGTTCGAGCTCGGGCCCGAGGGAGCCACCAACGGAGCTTACATGCGCGTGCGGGCGCAGCCAGGCATGTCGCACGACGGGCTGCCCGGCATGCGTGCAGCAGAACACGACGTCGGCCCCGGACACCGCCTCCTCGACGCTCGTGCTGGCCTGCACGCCGTACTCGTCGGCCACCTCGGCGGCCGACGCGGGTGTGCGGGACACGACGATCTCGGCGTCGGCTTCCAGGTGCTGCAGCAGGGCGAGCTGGGCCCGCGCCTGCGTTCCGGCGCCGACGACGGCGATGCGCTCAACCTGGGGTGGGGCCAGTGCCTGAAAGGCCACGGTGGCACTGCCCGTGGTCCGCCTGGCCGTGATGGCCTCGCCGTTCATGATCGCCAGCAGGTGGCCGTCGTTCTCGTCGAACAGCGCGACGAGGCCCTGGTGAGCGCTGCGCCCGCCGGGGCCGAGACCCGAGAAGATGGAGACGAACTTGCCCGCGAGCCCGAGACCGGGAACGTAGCCGGGCATCGCACCGAGGATGCCGGCCGGGGCGTAGGCGGCGACACGCGGAGGTGTCGACGTATCGCCACGGCTCGTCGCGATCAGCGCCGTGCGCAGCGCACCCAGCAGGCGGTCGGTGTCTAGCGCTGCGCCGGTGGCGGCGTGGTCCAGCAGGAGGATGCGGCTCATCGGGCACCATCTCCCGGCGTGTCGACGGAGTGGAGGAAGTCGTCGACGACGCCGTTCCAGGTCTGCGGATCCTCGAAGTACGTCGAGTGGCTCAGATCCAGCTCCACCACTCGGGCGTCAGGCAGGCGCTGGGCGGCGTCGCGGACGTGGCCGGGTGTCATCACGGGATCTCGTGATCCGCAGATGAGCAGCGTGGGGATGGTGAGCTCGCCGAGCGCGTCGGCGTCGTGCACGGTCTCGGCGAGCATCGTCGCGAAGTCCGCGTCCGGTGGTCGCCGGCCGAACGAGCTCAGTGCCTGGTACAGGTAGGCGCGCGGCGGGTCGCTTTCGGGCAGGCGATCGCCGATCGCGGGATGGCGCGAGAGCGGCTTGGTGCCGTACGTGGCCTGGACCGGACCGGCGTCGAACGGCGGCAGGTGGAGCGCCGGAATGCCGGCGGTGCTGCTGCTGAGAACCAGGGAACGGACCCGCTCTGGGGCAGCGAGGGCCGCACCGAGCACGGCCCACCCGCCGAGCGACTGGCCAACGAGATGCGCGGTGTCGACGTCGAGATGGTCCAGCAGCGCGAGCTGGTCGTGGACCGACGTCTGCGGTCCGGCTCGCCCGTTGTCGTTGGACGAGCGCCCGAACCCGCGCTGATCCCAGGTGATGACCCGGTAGCGGCCGGCGAAGTGGGGGAGCTGCTGGAACCAGACGACGGCGTTGCCGCCGAGGCCGTGCGCGAGAACGAGCGGTGTACCGGTGCCGGCCGTCTCGTACCAGAGGGTGTCACCGTCGGAGGTGCGAAGGTAACCCTCGGTGCGCTCGATTGCCCGCCCCGCCATCTTGTCGATCTTACGGGACCTTGGGATGATCGAAAGAGCACCTCTTTACCCGCTGATCATGAACACTAGTCGTGCTATGTAGCCGCAAAGTGTTCATGATCAGCGGGAAGGGGGTTGGGGGTTTGGGGGTGACGGTGACGATGGGTGGCACGCCGACAGATCCGATCGCACGGGTGGCCGTGTTCAGCACGGGTACGGTCCGTATGCATCCCGAACACGTGGGGCCAACACGAAAGCCGACGCCCGTCTGGCTGCTCACCTCGCGGCGATGGACCGAGCCACGCCCGATCAACGTCTTCGTCGTCGAACATCGAGACGGCCTCGTCCTGTTCGACACCGGCCAGGATCCCGCATCGGTGACCGATCCGGACTACTTTCCCGGGCGGGCGAACAAGCTGGTGAACGCCCGGATGGCGAAGATCCACCTCGATCCGTCCGACACGGTGGAGGCGAACCTCGCACGCCTCGGTTACCGGATCGCCGATGTCGGCACGGCCGTGCTCTCGCACCTCCACCCCGACCACGTGGGGGGACTCCCGGTACTTCGGCACGCGAACATCGTGGTCAGCCGCAGCGAGTGGGACACACTCCAGGTTCCCCGTCCACAGATGCGCGGCATCTACCGCTCACACATCGACATGCCGGGGCTCACCTGGAAACTGATCACGCCGGAACCGCTCGGAGATCCGGATCTCGCGCCGTTCCACGAGGGCTACGACCTGTTCGACGACGGCAGTGTCGTTCTCCTGTCGACCCCCGGACACACCCCGGGCTCGTTGTCGATGCTGGTTCGGCGTACCGATCGTGCTCCGCTGCTCCTGGTAGGGGATCTGACCTACGACGCGAGACTACTCGCGGCCGGGCAGCCGTCGGGGCTGTGTGACAAGCGAGTGACCCGTTCGGTGATGGAGAAGGTGAACGCGCTGCGCTACACCTGGCCCGACATGGCCGTACTGCCAGCTCACGATCCCGGATCGGCCTCCCGGCTGGCTGCTGCCGTCGCGTAGCCTCCCGGGCGTCGGCCGGCGGCGGTGTCTGCCGGCGGTGCCGGGGTCTGCGGGCAGTGCCGGGGTCTGCGGGCGGTGCCGTCGTCTGCGGCCGGCGTCACCAATGTGGCTTCGCGCACATTCCCCGACCCTCTCAGTATGCTCACAGCTCCTGCATGTTCTCCTTGTTCAGGTTTTTCTGACACGTCTCATGGAGTATCTGTGGCTACCTTCCTCTACCGGCTGGGCCGGCTCTGTCACCGCGGCCGACGGCTCGTCGCCCTCCTCTGGCTGGCGGTACTGATTGCCGTCGGTGGTGCGGCTGCCACGTTGTCCGGCCCCACCTCCGATTCGTTCTCCATCCCGGGTACCGAGTCCCAGGAAGCGTTCGACCTGCTCGAAGAGCGATTCCCCGATATGTCCATGCAGGGCGCCGAGGCGCGGGTCGTGTTCGCCGCGCCAGAAGGCAGCACGATGGAAGACCCGGAGACGGCTTCCGTGGTGGAGGAAGTCGTCGGGGAGCTGCGGGACGCGCCCCAGGTCGCGAACGTGGACAGCCCGTTCGACTCCGGCATGGTGTCCGAGGACGGCACCATCGCGATGGCCCAGGTCAGCTACGAGGTCGACTTCTTCGAGCTGGAGGACGCGGCACGCGAAGCGCTCTTTGACGCGGTCGAGACCGGACGCGACGCCGGACTGACCGTCGAGGCCGGCGGCGACGCGACCATGGAAGAGGAGGTCGAAGGCGGAAGCGAGATGATCGGTCTCGCCGTCGCCGCCGTCGTGCTTCTCATCACCTTCGGCTCGCTCGCTGCCGCCGGTATGCCGTTGATCACGGGTGTCACCGGGGTCATGATCGGTATTTCCGGCATCTCCGCAGCCACCGGATTTCTGGAGCTCGGAGAGACCACACCGATCCTGGCGACGATGCTCGGTCTGGCCGTCGGCATCGACTATGCGCTGTTCATCGTGTCGCGTTACCGGCACGAGCTGTCGGTCGGCAATCGCGTCGAGGAAGCTGTCGGCCGGGCCATCGGCACGGCCGGCTCGGCCGTCGTGTTCGCCGGGCTGACCGTGATGATCGCGCTCGTCGGCCTGTCCGTCGTCGGCATTCCCATCCTGACCGAGATGGGTCTGGCCGCCGCGGTCACCGTGGGGATCGCCGTCCTGGTCGCGCTGAGTTTGCTCCCGGCCCTGCTCGGTTTCGCGGGGAATCGGGTACTGCGCTGGCGCGTGCCCGGGCTGAAGATCAGCGATCCCGAGGCCGACAACGGCAACGGCAAGGGAACCCTGAGCAAGCGTTACGTCGGGATGATCACTCGCCGACCGCTCACCGTCCTCGTTATTGCCGTGGCGGCGCTCGGTGCGCTGGCGCTTCCCGCACTCGACCTGCGGCTCGGCCTTCCCGACGACGGCGACCAACCCCCCGAGACGACGCAGCGTCAGGCTTACGATCTGACCGCCGAAGGTTTCGGGCCCGGGTTCAACGGCCCGCTCCTGGTCGTCGTCGACGGCGCGCAGAGCTCCGACCCGCAGGCCACAGCCGAGCAGGTGTCCGGATCGCTCGCGGAGATGGACGGCGTCGCCCGGGCCGCGCCACCGCAGTTCAACCAGGCTGGCGACACGGCCATCATCAACGTCATTCCCACGACGGGCCCATCCAGCCAGGAGACTGAGGACCTGGTAGAGACGATGCGGTCCGAGCTCACGACGCTGGTCGAGAACGACAGTGCATCCGTGGCGGTGACCGGCAACACCGCCATCATGATCGATTTCTCGGACACGATGGGCGATGCCATGCTGCCCTACCTCATGGTGGTGGTCGGCCTCTCGCTGATCCTGTTGATGCTGGTGTTCCGCTCGATCGTGGTGCCCGTCAAGGCGGCGGCAGGCTTCTTGCTGACCATGGCCGCAACGTTTGGCGCGATCGTGGCCGTGTTCCAGTGGGGCTGGCTCAGCGATGTGTTCGGCATCGACCAGACCGGGCCGATCATCAGCATGCTGCCGATCTTCATCATCGGTGTGGTCTTCGGTCTGGCCATGGACTACGAGGTCTTCCTCGTCACCCGGATGCGGGAAGAGTACGTGCGTGGACATCAGCGCAACGCCGCGATCACCGTCGGATTCCAGCACGGATCCCGGGTGGTCGCTGCGGCCGCGCTCATCATGATCAGCGTGTTCTTCGGGTTCGTGCTCGGCGACGATGACATCATTACGCAGGTTGGTCTGGCCCTGGCCGCTGCGATCGCGTTCGACGCGTTCGTGGTGCGGATGACGATCGTCCCGGCGGTGCTGGCGCTCGTCGGCGACCGGGCATGGTGGTTGCCGAGGTGGCTCGACCGGGTATTGCCGAACGTCGACGTCGAGGGTACGAAACTCGCTCGGTATCTGGCCGCACGCGATTCGCAGGAACCGGCGACGGCCGAACCCGCCGGAGTGGGCTCGCGCGAGCACTGAGTGGAGGGCCGCTCGCCGTAACACGTCTTCTTGGGCCGTGACACGTCTACAGCCGTGTTACGGCCCAAGAAAACGTACCAAACATGATCATTCGGAAGGGGTGGCCGCGTCGTGGCGAACGGCGGGGTCCTACGAGGTGACAGCCTGCGCGCGACTGGTGGCGTAGTGGCAGGCGACCTGGGTCTGCTCCCCTCCGGTCAGGATCGGCAGGTCGTCGGTGCGGCAGTGGCCGTCGACGCCTTCGGCCGCGGCCGCGCCTGACGCCAGCACCTGGCACCGCGGGTGAAAGCGGCACCCCGCGGGTACGTCCGTGGCATCCGGCGGCTCACCCGCGAGAACCACGGGTTCCGGGATGGGCGAGTGGGGCAACACCGAGACGAGCGCCCGGGTGTAGGGGTGCTGCGGATCGGTAAGCACGTGGTCAACAGAGCCCTGCTCGACGATGCGCCCCAGGTACATGACCGCGATGCGGTCGGCGATGTTCCAGGCCAAGCCCAAGTCGTGCGTGACGACCACAGCGGCCAGCCCCAGCTCGTCGCGCAGCCGCATCAACAGGGCCAGGATCTCGCCCCGGACCGAGGCGTCGAGGGACGCCACCGGCTCGTCGGCGATGATCACTTGGGGATGCAGGACCAGCGCACCGGCGATGACCACGCGCTGGCGCTGCCCACCCGAGAGCTCGTGCGGGTACGAGAGGAAGAATCGCTCCGGCGGGCGCAGCCCGGCACGTGACAGCGCCTCGGCCACCCGATCGTGCTCGTTGTCGTCGATGCCGTGAATCCTGAGCCCTTCGGCCACCGCGTCATACACCGTGTGCCGAGGGTTGAGTGCTCCCGTGGGGTCTTGCAAGACCAGCTGCACCTGGCTGCGGTACGCCTTGAGCGTCTTGGTGCTGTAGGCGAGTGGCGTGCCCTGAAAGCTCACCGTTCCCGACGTCGGGTGTTCCAGGCCGAGCAGCGTGCGCGCGAGGGTGGTCTTGCCGCATCCGGATTCGCCGGCGAGGGCGAGGATCTCGCCAGGCAGGAGGTCGAGGTTCACACCGTCCACGGCGCGGGCGATGCGCCCGCCCGGGGCCGTGAATCGAACCGCCAGATCTGTGGCGCTCAGGATCGGCTTCGTCGTCCCGTCAGTCATGTGTCGTCCTCCGAGGTCGCCCGGACGCGCAGGTCGCCGGCGCCGCGTTCCTGGGACCCGGCATCGCGTTCCTGGGCCCTGGCATCGCGTTCCCGGGCATCTGGGCCGGCGGCGACGCCGAGCGCGCTCGGCGTCGCCGCGGGGGGTTGCGTGGGTTCGGCCTCGACGCGGAGGCAGGCGGCTTGCCAATCGTGCCGGACCGCGCGAAGTTCCACCGTGGTAGATGTGCACTCGTCCATCGCCACCGGGCAGCGAGGATGGAATGAGCACCCGGTGGGCAGCGCGGCCGGATCGGGCGGGTCTCCCGCGAGGCCCTGCGGGTTGCGCCGTTCGTCCGGGTCGCCCACGATCGGGAATGCTGCGGAGAGTGCCTGAGCATAGGGGTGCTGGGCGTTGCCGAAGACCTCATGGGACGGGCCGTGCTCCACGAGCTTGCCCGCATACATGACCGCGAGCTGGTCACAGGTGTCGGCAAGCACGGACAGGTCATGGCTGATCATGACGAGCGCGATGTCCCGTTCTGCCACCAGCCTCTTGATGAGCGCCAGCACCTGCGCCTGGATCATGACATCGAGCGCCGTTGTCGCCTCGTCCGCGATGATGAGCTGGGGCGAGCAGGCGAGCGCCATCGCGATCATGACGCGTTGCCGCTGCCCACCCGAGAGCTGATGCGGGTAACTACGTGCGCGCCAGGTGGGCAGGCCCACTTGCGTCATGAGCTCGACCGCCCGTTCCTCGGCGGCGCTGGCCGAGATGTGCTCGTGCAACACGATCGGCTCGGCGATCTGCCGGGCGACGCGTTGCACCGGATTGAGCGAATGCATGGCGCCCTGGAAGACGATCGACGCACCAGCCCACCGGACCACCCGCAACGTGCCGAAGGACATCTTCAGCACGTCCTCGCCATCCAGCATGATCCGTCCGGACACCTGGGTGCCCCGAGGCAGCAACCGGAGCACGGCAGCCGCGACCGTGGACTTGCCGCATCCGGACTCTCCGGCGAGGCCGAGAGAGTCACCCGGCTGCAGGCCGAACGAGATACCACGCACGGCGGGAATCTCGCCGCGGGCGCTGCGGTAGGTGATCGTGAGATCGTCGATCTCCAGTAACGGCGTCACGGAACCCCTCTCATGTGTTGTCACGAAGCCGCGGGTTGAGGACGGACTCCATGGCACGCCCGCACAGCGTGAATGCCAGCACCACCAGAAGGATGGCGATACCGGGTGGCAGCATGTACCACCAGGCACCCACCGAGATGGCGCCCGCGTCGAATGCCCGTTCCAGGATGGTTCCCCACGAGGGCTGGCTCGGATCGCCCAGGCCGAGGAAGGAGAGCGATGCTTCGGCCAGGATGGCGCTGGAGACCTGCAAGGTGGCGCTGGCCAGTACCAGTGGCATCAGGTTGGGCAGGACGTGCCGCGTCATCTGGTGCCAGTGACCGGCACCCAGCGCCTGCGCGCGCTCGATGTACGGGCGGCCCTCGATCGCCATGGTTTGCGCCCGCACCACCCGCGCCGTGCTCGCCCACGACGTCAGCGCGATCGCGGCGATGATTGTGATCCTGCTCGGCCCCAGGGCGATGACCAGGGCGATCGCAAGCACCAGGTTGGGCAGGACGATGAACCAGTCGGTCAGCCGCATCAGCACCCACGAGATCCAGCCACCGAAATGCGCCGCGGCCATGCCGATCAAGGTGCCGAGCGTCACGGCGAGCACTGCGGCCACGACGCCGACTTGCAGCGACACTCGCGCGCCCCAGATCACCATCAGCAAGATGGAACGTCCGGTCTGGTCGGTGCCGAACCAGAACTCCGTGCTCGGAGACTCCATCCGTCCACCCGGAGCATTCGACGCCCGCAGCTCGGCCTCGTCCGTGTACAGCGGGGCCAGCACGGTGAGCAGGGTGATGGCGATCAGGATGGCCAGACCAACCAGGCCCGCGCGCTGGGTCCGGTACAGCCGCCAGAACGTGGACAGTGCGGCGCGCCGCCGGGCCCAGACGATGGCGCGGGCGGAGTGCAGACGCTCCTCGCCCTGCTGCGTGCCCTGCTCGCTCATGCCGACCTCCGCACTCTCGGATCGAGAAACCGGTACAGGATGTCGACCAGGAGGTTGGCCAGGATCGTGGTACCGGCGAAGAAGATGAACAGCAATTGCAGAAGGGGGATGTCCGGTATCTTGATCGCCTGGTAGAAGAGCAGCCCAAGGCCCGGCCAGCTGAATATGGTCTCCGTCAGCAACGCGCCGTTGAAGATCGCGCCGAACTGCAAGGCGATCAGGGTGACGGTCGGAAGCATCGCGTTGGGCACGGCGTGCCGGCGGCGTACCACGGCGTCGCGCAGTCCCTTGGCTCGGGCGACGGTCAGGTAATCGTTGTTGCGCTCCTCCAGGATGGACGAGCGCATGATGAGCACGTACTGCGCGTAGATCACCGCGGCCATCGTGACGGCGGGCAGCACCAGGTGATGCGCGACGTCGAGCGCTTCCGGCCAGAAACCGTCGGCCACGCCCCGGGTGGAGCGCATGCCGTTGACCGGGAACATCCCCAGCTCTACCGAGAATACGATGATCACGATCATGCCCAGCCAGAACGTGGGCGCCGACCACAGCGTCAGCGAAATGCCGACCTGGCTCTTCTCGAAGAAGCTGCCCTGCTTCCACCCGGCGCGAGCACCAATCCAGATCCCCAGCCCGGCGGCCAGGATCAGGGCAGTGCCGGTGAGCAGCAGCGTGTTGGGTAGCCGGTCCCACATCAGGTCGGTGACCTGCGCACTGGAAACGTACGATTCACCCCAGTCCAGGGTGAAGAGGTCCTTGACGTACTCCCAGAACTGGACCGCCATCGGCTCGTTGAGCCCGAGACGCTCCTCGATCTCGGCCCGCTGCTCCGGCGTCATCGGGGAGTCCCCGCCGATCGCTCGCACCGGATCGCCGCCGATGATACGGAAGATGAAGAAGGCGCTGAACAGCACCAGGATCATCGATACGGCGGCACCGGAAATCCGTCCAGCGAGATAGCGCCAGAGCTCCCGGCGCGCCGCCGAGCGCTCCGGGCGGGGTGGGGTGTCGCCGTCGAGATCGTTGCCGTTTCCGTCGCCGGCGCCGATGCCACCACCAGGTGGTGACACCGACGCCTGCGTCGTGGAGAGCTTACCCATCGTGGTCGCCGTTACTCCCGTTCGTGGGCGGTCGCGCGGCGGCGCACGAGCCAGATGGCCCCACCGATGACAATCAACGCCACGACGACGATCGCGACGATCAATCCGGTGTTGGAACCATCGTCGTCGGAGGCGGCCGCGGTGTCGTCACCGTCGTCGGCGCTGCCGTCGCCGGCCGCCGCGTCCTCGGCCATGTCGGCCGGCACCGCCTGGGTGTACCCGTAGTCGCCCTGCTGCCGGGCGATCGTGCCACCGGATTCAGGCAACATGCCGAAGCCGGTCCAGTCGTTGGAGTAGGCCTCGATCGCGTGATCATAGTAGAGAATGATCTGCGGGCTGTCCCGGTAGACGATCTGCTGTAGTTCCTTGACCGCCTCGGCCCGCTCCTCGGAATCGGTGGCCCGCAGTTGCTGTTCCCACAGCGCGTCGACCTCTTCGTTGCAGTAGAAGTCGAACGTCAGGTCGGTCGGTTCCGGCTCGTCGGGCAGCCGATCACAGGTGAGGTAGGCGAGGTCCTCGCTGGGGTCCGGGCCGTAGTTCCAGCCGCCTGTCGAGATGTCGTAGTTGCCCGCGTCCAGCTCCTCGTTGAGCGGGACGGTCTCCATCGGAGTCGGTTCCACCGCGATGTCGAGCTCGCCGATCCAATCCACCAGGAAGTCGACGATGTCGGCGTAGGCTGGCCGGTCCGAGTGGTATTGCAGCCGGAAGTTCAGCGGCTCGCCGCTCTCCGGGTCGATACGGATGCCGTCGTCCGTACGCTCGTCGTAGCCGGCCTCGTCCAGCAGCTCGTTGCCGCGTTCGGCGCTGACTTCGAATCTCTCGTCGCCCGGGTCCCAGAAGTGCTCGGAGAAGATCGGCGCGACCCAGCTCACGCCGGGGGTGCCGTTGCCGTCCAGGATGATGTCGACCAGTTGTTCCTTGTCGATCACGTGGTGAATGGCCTGGCGCACCACCGGGTCGGTGAGCGCCGGGTGCCCGTCGCCGAACTCCTCGCCGTCCTTGGTGCGAGCTCCGGTGTTGAAGCTGATGTTCTCCAGATGGCGGCTGGGCTGGATGCTGACCGTGACGTCCTCGTTGGATTCCAGCGCCGAGGCTTGTTCCGGGTTCAGGTTGTCGAGGAAGTCGATCTCGCCTTGCTGCAGGGCCTGAACGGCAGCCTCGGTGGTCTCGAAACTCTGGAAGACGAGCTCGTCATAGGCCACCGGCTCGTCCCAGTAGTTCTCGTTCGCGGTCAGCACGACGCGCTCGCCGGGGCTGTACTCGGTTAGCTGGAATGCGCCCGAGGTGGGCTGGCCCGGTTCTCCGGTGTACTCGCCCGGGTCGTCGATCTCGCTCCAGACGTGTTCCGGCATGGGCATCAAGCCGTTCAGGTGGTTCATGATCGCGCTCGGCTCGTCGGTGGTGATCTCCACCGTGTGGTCGTCGAGCGCTTCGACCGACGTCATCTGGTCCACCAGGCCGCCGTGCCGGGAGTTGAGGATGTCGTTGGTCTGCATCAGGTCGATGGTGAACACCACATCCTGTGCGGTGACCGGCTCGCCGTCGGACCACGTGGCGTCGGGGTTGAGATGGTAAGTCCAGGTCAGCCCGTCGTCGGAGACTTCCCAGTCTTCGGCCAGCCCCGGTGCGGGTGTGAAGTCTTCCTGGCTCCACCGGATCAGCGGGTCGTACATCAGGTGGTTGATCTCACCCTGGACGACCCAGCCGGAGTCCAGCGGGTTCAGATGGGGGATGTCGTTCAGTCCGACCTTGCCCACGACCAGCGTGGCGTCGGACGTGTCGTCGTCAGCGGCGAACGCCGGCGATGCAGCGACAGCCGCAGCGGCGAGCATCGGAGCCAGCGCTATCGCGGTCATCCGCCGCCAGCGTCGGATGGGTGTCGTAGCCATGATGCGGGAAGTACCTCGCAATCGAGTCGAGGAGCACATGTGGTGTTCGCCACTTGCGGGGAGTTGGTTCCTTCCACGGCAGGAGGCGGAGCGTCCGGTAGAAGGTCCATTGTGTGGACCTATTGACCGGTTGGTCTATCACCGTCGTGTAGGTGCGTCAATGGTCTGGACCTCTTGGTGCCTCGGAACCGCAGAGGTCTATACCGAATCGAGATGATCCTGGAAATATTTCTGTAACATAACTCGATCGACGGATGATCTCCGGGCTATCGCGGAAAAATGGCCAACGCCTACACATGACGCGCCAGATTGCTAGCCGTAGTGATCTGCCGTCAGTTCAAGTCTGTCATGTGTGTCCCGCGGGACGCGTGTGGCCCACGTTTGCCGAGTGGCTCGCCACGCCGGCCGGCTTTCGCGTGCCGGGAAATGTGGTTGGGAAACGCGACTGGACTTGACATGCTGGCTCGCAGGGTCGCTGAAAGCCCGCGCGGACCAGGGTTCCACATCGATCGTGCGAGCCGGGAATGTCAGGCTCGTCTGGCATGGTTGTTGCTGGCGGGGCCGTGCCGACGCCGCCACGAGACCGCCCCGGCGCATTCTTGCTGTCTTCGGAAAAAACACGGAAAGGGCTCTCGCATGCCATCAGAGTTCCACGCGACGTCTCCGGGCGCGTCCGGAACCAACGGATCCGACGGAGCTGATCGAACCGAGCCCGTCAACGACGCCGATACCGTCCGGCAGCGACGGGACCGGAAGTGGGCGATGGTGCGAACGGTGCTCGTGCTCGGTTCCCTCACCGCCCTGGGTCCGCTCACCATCGACCTGTACCTTCCCGCGTTCCCGTCCATCTCGGAGACTCTGGGCGCGTCCGAGTCACAGGTCCAGCTCACCTTGACCGGCACGCTGATCGGGGTCGCGCTCGGCCAGTTGATCATCGGCCCGCTCTCGGACCGGCTCGGGCGCCGGCGTCCACTGATAACCGCCGTCATGGTCCACGTCGTGGCCTCCGTGCTGTGCGCCCTCGCACCGAACATCGCAACCTTGGGAATGTTCCGTGTCCTGCAGGGCATGGCCGCGGCCGCGGGGGCCGTGGTGTCCATGGCCGTGGTGCGGGACATGTATACCGGACTGCCGGCGGTGCGCATGCTCTCGCGCCTGATGCTCGTGATGGGTGCCGCGCCGGTCCTCGCGCCGACCCTGGGCGGGCAGATCTTGCGCTTCACCGACTGGCGGGGCGTGTTCTGGCTGCTGGCGCTGCTGGGCGCCGCACTGGTCGTCGTCGTGGTCGTCGGCCTGCGCGAGACCCTCCCTCCGCAGCGTCGCCGCGGCGGCTTCCGGGACACGGCGCGCGCGTTCCGGCCGGTACTGCGCGATCGCACCTTCGTCGGCCTGATGTTCACGGGCGGGCTGATGATGGGCGCGCTGTTCTCGTACATCTCCGGCTCGTCGTTCGTCTTCCAGGGCGTCTACGGCCTGTCGGAACAGCAGTACGGGCTGCTGTTCGGGGTCAACGCTGCCGGCTTGATCATCGCCACGCAGATCAACCCGCGGGCAGGGCGCCGGTTCGGGCCGCAATGGGTCCTCGCCACCGCCGTGTCGGTGGCCGCGACCGCCTCAGCCGTGCTGATCGTGATATCGCTGACAGGCGCGTTCGGCATGCTCGGTATCGCGGTCCCGCTGTTCTTCATGCTGGCGACGATCGGCTTCACGTTGCCGAACGTGCCGGCGTTGGCGCTGGCGAACCACGGCGAGGCGGCCGGTACCGCGGCGTCGCTCATCGGGGCGATGAACTTTCTCGTGGGCGGAGCCATCGCGCCGATCGTGGGCATGTTCGGTGCCGACTCGGCGGTGCCGATGGCCAGCGTCATGGTGGCCGCCACCGGTGTGGCCGTGACCGTGGTGTTCACTGTCGTCCGGCCGGGCCGGCTCGTGGAGCCACAGACCGCTGAGGAACCGGCGGACGAGCCTGCCCGCCGGACCGTCGAGCCCGCGGAGCACTCGCCCGCCACCCCGTGATCACCCGCCCCGTGATCGCGGGCTGCGATTGTGCGTGCCGTGATCGCGCGTTGTGATCGCCCGCGCTCCCGTTGGTGATCATCGAGGATCGTGTACACCATGGTGTGCGCGATCCTCGATGATCGCGAGGGCGAGCTCAGAAGGGGAAGGCGCTGCCGTCGCCGGAGAGGCGGAAGACGGCATCACGGAGGACGAGGAAGCCGGCGATGCCGAGGATCCAGGCCATGGTTTCGCGGGTCCCGCCGGCGATCTTGTCCCGCCAGCGTTGCAGCCGCGGGCGGATGCGGGCGCCGAGCAGATTCCACGCGAGATACATCAGCACCGGCGGCAGCACCATCACCAGGTTGTAGCCGGCGATCACGGGTAACCACTGGTGTGCGCCCACGTCGGCGCTGATCAGAATGCCGATCGCGCCGAGGTAGGGCAGTGCCATGCCGGCTTCCAGCAATCCGGTGGTGAGGCCGAAGCCAATCATCGCGGGAAGCGTGTGCACGCGCGGCGTCCTGGGGGAGGGGGCCGCGCGCTTGGTGGGGATCAGGAAGCTGCCGATCAGCATCGCGGCCCCGATGACTGCCTGGATCCAGAACGACGTCCGGGTGTTCAGCGCGTCGCCGGCTGCGGCCAGGAAAACATCGAGGCCGAGTACGAGCGCCACGCCGAGCGTGAAGTAGAAGGCGGCGACCGTGCCGAGGTACGTGAACAGCAGTGGGGCGAGCCGGCGATCCGCGGTGAGCAGGAGGTAGATGGTGACGCCGATGGTCGCAGGGCTCAGGGTGTCGAGCAGCGCGAGACCAGCGACGGTGAGCAGGATCTCGGCGGTCATGTGAACTGTCCCCTCTTTGTGACACGGTTGTGCGATTTAATTTAACACATCTGTGATAGAAAAGAGGTATGCCCAAGGTCGTCGACCACGATCGCCGGCGCCGGGAGCTCGCCGAGGCGGTACTGCGCGTCGTCGTGCGGCGCAGCGTGGTCGGCGCGTCCGTGCGCGCGGTCGCTACCGAAGCGGGGTGGTCCACGGGAGCGCTGCGGTACTACTTCGCCAGCCAGGAGGAGCTGCGCGCGTTCGCTGCCGAGACGGCCTGGACCCGGCTGCGCGAGCGCGTGCGGGCGAGGGTGGAGCAATTGCGGAGCGAGCCGTCCAGCCGGGAGCTCATGGCGCGCATCGTGGAAGAGCTCATCCCGCTCGACGACGAGCGGCGGCAGGAGTACGCGCTCTGGCTGGCCCTCACCGAGTGGGAGCGTGGACGCCCCGCGGCGGAGCGTTCGGCCATGTGGGAGGCGCAACGCGCGCTGTATCGGGCCGTGGTCGCCGTGCTGACCGGATCGGCCGGTGACACGTCGTTCGCGGAACTCGTTGGCGTCGCGTATGTCGATGAGCAGGTTGAGACCTGGGCAGAGTACCTCCATGTATTCGTCGACGGCCTCGCGAGCCAGGCGATGAACGTGCCCGACGACATGCCTGCCGAGCGAGTGCGAACCCTGCTGCGCTCGTTTCTGGCCCAGATCGCTCGCTCCACGGCGCCGTGATGATCGAGGATCGCGCACATGATGATGTACGTGATCCTCGATGATCACGGGGACCGGCGACACGGACGCGGCTCCGGGTGGAGAATGGGCGCGTGAGCAACCCGCGCGACGTGATCGTTCTCGGCTCCACCGGCTCGATCGGGACGCAGGCGATCGACGTGATCCGCCGCAACCCGGATCGGTTGCGAGCCGTCGGCCTGGCGGCCGGGGGCTCGGATCCGGAGACCCTGGCCGAGCAGGCACTGGAGCTCGGCGTGGACGTCGTCGCGGTCGCGAAGTCCGGATCCGCGGAAGATGTCCTGCTGGCGCTCTACGCAGAGGCACAGAAGCGCGGATACAGTGCGGGCGAGTTCGCCCTGCCCAAGGTCCTCGCCGGTCCCGATGCGGTCACCGAACTGGCTGCGCACCCGTGCGACGTCGTGCTGAACGGCATCGATGGTTCCATCGGCCTGGCTCCCACGCTCGCCGCCCTGGAGGCGGGGCGCACCCTGGCGCTGGCCAACAAGGAATCCCTGATCGCCGGCGGGCCGCTGGTCAAGGACGCTGCCACGCCGGGCCAGATCGTGCCGGTGGACAGCGAGCACAGTGCGCTGGCCCAGTGCCTGCGGGGTGGCCGTGCGGAGGAAGTGCGCAAGCTCGTGGTCACCGCCAGCGGGGGGCCGTTCCGGGGCTACAGCCGCAAGCAACTGGCGACGGTCACACCCACCGAGGCGTTGGCGCACCCGACGTGGAACATGGGGCGCGTCGTCACCACCAACTCGGCGACTCTGGTCAACAAGGGCCTCGAGGTCATCGAGGCGCATTTGCTGTTCGACGTGCCGTTCGACGCGATCGAGGTCGTCGTGCACCCGCAGTCGGTGGTGCACTCCATGGTGGAGTTTGTCGACGGATCGACCATCGCCAAGGCCAGCCCTCCCGACATGCGGCTGGCCATCGCGCTGGCACTGTCATGGCCGCAGCGGTTGGCCGACATCGCACCGGCGTGCGACTGGACGGCCGCGGCCCGATGGGAGTTCTTCCCGTTGGACGACGACGCGTTCCCTGCTGTCCAGCTGGCCCGCGAGGCGGGGCGGCGGGGCGGCACGGCACCCGCGGTGTACAACGCCGCCAACGAGGAGTGCGTGGGTGCCTTCCATGATCACCGGCTGGCATTCACCGGAATCGTGGATACCGTTGAAGAGGTGCTCGCCGAGTATCCTGACGGGAACGTCACGAGCGTCGAAGACGTTCTCGCGGCTGAACGGTGGGCCCGCAACCGTGCCCACGAGATCATCGCGTCGGGAGAAGTGCGTCCGTGAACCTGGGGGAAGCCGTGCCGGTTGTGGCTGCCGGTGTCGTGGGCAGCGAAGCGAACCGTGACAGTAAAGTCAGCAGTGGCAGCTACCGGAATGTAGGCCACCCGGGGAGAGCGGGGCGCTAGGTGGACTGGCTCGTCATTGTCGGCATCCTGCTCTTCGCCCTGGGGCTGATTCTTTCCATCGCGCTCCACGAGGTCGGCCACCTGGTGCCGGCGAAGCTGTTCGGTGTCAAGGTCACCCAGTACATGGTCGGGTTCGGACGTACCGTCTGGTCGCGCCGCCGGGGTGAGACCGAGTACGGCGTGAAATCCGTTCCCCTGGGCGGCTACATCCGGATGATCGGTATGTTCCCTCCCGAGCCGGGGGGCGACCCGAAACGGCTGCGCAAGGCCAGCACGGGCCCGATCCAGGCGCTCATCGAAGATGCCCGCAAGACAGCCGGGGAGGAGATCCAGCCCGGAGACGAGGAGCGGGTGTTCTACCGCAAACCGTGGTGGAAGAAGCTCATCATCATGCTGGGCGGCCCGGCGATGAACGTCATCCTGGCCCTTCTGCTGGCTGGGGGCGTGCTGATGACCTTCGGCAACCCCGAGAAACCCGTCCTGGCGCCGACCGTGAGCGAGGTCAGCGAGTGCGTCATCCCGGCCGGGGCGGAGCGGACCGCGTGCGCGGCCGAGGACCCGCCGGCGCCTGCTGCCGAGGCGGGATTCGAAGCCGGTGATCACATCGTCTCCTTCGACGGCCGGCCGGTCGATTCGTGGGAGGAGGTGTCGGGCGCCATCCGGGCCGCGGGCGCCGGCACCGTCGACGTCGAGGTGGAGCGCGACGGTGAGCGGCTCACGCTCACGCCGGACCTGGTCCGTGCCGAGCGTCCCGTGGCGGGCGGAAGCGATGCCGAGGAGCCGGAGTACGCCGAGGTGGGCTTCCTCGGCGTACGGCCACTCATCGTCGATTACGAACAGGAAGACGTCACCGGTGTCGCCGCGTGGAGCGGCACGTTCGTCGTGCGGATGCTCGATGCGATGGCCGGCATTCCGGAGCGCATGGGCAACGTCTGGGACGCCGCGTTCAACGGGGCGGAACGTGACCCCGATACTCCGGTGAGCATCGTCGGCGCCGGGCGGATCGGCGGGGAGATCGTCTCCGAGCTGGCCGGTGCCGAACGGATCGTCACGTTCGTCATGCTGCTCGCGACGTTCAACATGGCTATCGCCATCTTCAACCTGATCCCGCTCCTGCCGCTGGATGGTGGGCACGCTGCCGGTGCCATCTGGGAGGGGATCAAACGTGGCGTCGCCCGTCTCGTACGGCGTCCCGCTCCACGTCCGGTGGACGTCGCCAAGGGGTTGCCGATCGCGTACGGGGTGGCGGTCGTCCTGATTGGAATGGCGGCATTGTTGATCTACGCCGACATCGTCAGCCCCATCACGCTGTTCGGTTGAGGACACGAGGGACAATAGGGGTGACCACCCACCCGTGATCATGAACACTTCTCGGCCATGGAAGACGAGTTGCGTTCATGATCAGCGCAGGGATAGCTGAGGAGTGTTGCGGGACATGAGCGTTGCGTTGGGATTGCCGGGGATGCCCGCCCCGGTGCTGGCAGAGCGCCGCCAGACCCGGAAGATCCGGGTCGGCAAGGTCGAGGTCGGTGGCGACGCGCCGGTCAGCGTGCAGTCGATGACGACGACGCCGACGACGGACATCAACGCCACACTCCAGCAGATAGCGGAGCTGACCGCGGCGGGCTGCGACATCGTGCGAGTCGCCGTGCCCAGCGCCGACGATGCGGAAGCGCTGCCGGCCATCGCGCAGAAATCGCAGATCCCGGTGGTGGCCGACATCCACTTCCAGCCCAAATACGTGTTCGCGGCGATCGACGCGGGCTGTGCCGGTGTCCGGGTGAACCCGGGCAACATCAAGAAGTTCGACGACCGGGTCGGCGAGATCGCGCAAGCGGCCAAGGACGCCGGCGTCTCGTTGCGTATCGGTGTGAACGCCGGCTCTCTCGACCCGCGGCAGCTGGAGAAGTACGGCAAGCCGACGGCGGAAGCACTGGTCGAGTCGGCCGTGCGGGAGGCGTCGCTGTTCGAGGAGCACGACTTCCACGACTTCAAGATCTCGGTCAAGCACCACGATCCGGTGGTCATGGTGCGCGCCTACGAGATGCTCTCGGAGAGGGGCGACTGGCCGCTGCATCTCGGCGTCACGGAGGCGGGGCCGGCGTTCCAGGGCACCGTGAAGTCGTCGGTCGCGTTCGGCACGCTGCTGGCGAGGGGCATCGGTGACACCATCCGGGTGTCGCTGTCCGCGCCACCCGTCGAGGAAGTCAAGGTCGGCATCCAGATCCTGCAATCGCTGAACCTCCGCGAACGCAAGCTTGAGATCGTTTCGTGCCCGTCATGCGGGCGGGCGCAAGTCGACGTGTACTCGCTAGCCGACCGGGTGACCGCCGGTCTTGAGGGGATGCAGGTCCCGCTGCGGGTTGCGGTTATGGGCTGCATCGTCAATGGACCGGGCGAGGCGAGAGAGGCCGACCTCGGTGTCGCCTCGGGCAATGGCAAGGGCCAGATCTTCGTCAAGGGCGAGGTCATCAAGACCGTGCCGGAGGCCGACATCGTCGAGACGCTGATCGACGAGGCGTCGCGAATCGCGGAGCAGATGGAGACCGAGGGTGTGGAGTCCGGCGAGCCGCAGGTGACCGTCACCTAGCAGGCGCGGGCGCCCGACGCGACGGGCCGGACCCGGGTGCAATCGTGACAATACGGGCTTCGTCTTGTGTCTCGCGCCATGCACCGGTTCCATGGAGCTGGTTGACTGGAAAGCGGGAATTGCACCCGCCTGCTGGAAGGAGGTCGGATGCCGTGCTGGACAGTCTGACCTCGACGCGCGTGCTCGGCCCTTCAGACCTCGGCGCGGTGACGCGGGTGGTCGACCGCGAGCCGCTGATCGACGTGTTTGTCGGGTCCCGGGTGCACGGCTCCGGAATGGTGCCGACGAAACTGGGCGGGGAGCTGTGGGGGTATTTCATCGATCACCAGCTCGTCGCCGTCTGCTACGCGGGTGCCAATCTCGTACCCGTCGGGGCCGATCCGGTGGCGGCGCGAACCTTTGCGGACGTGGCGTTGCACCGGGGCCGCCGATGCTCCTCCCTGGTGGGCCAGGCCGATGCCGTGATGAGCATGTGGGATCTGCTTCAGCCGGAGTGGGGACCGGCGCGGGATGTGCGCTCGTCGCAACCGGTGATGGCGATCACCGAGGAGGCGGCCGTCGAGCCCGATCCGGCCGTGCGCCGGGTCCGTCCGGACGAGGTCGAGGTGCTGCATCCGGCCGCCGTGGCGATGTTCACCGAAGAGGTTGGCATCTCGCCAAACGGTTCCGATGGTGGGGCCTATTACCGCGCCCGGCTGAGCGAGCTCGTCCGGGCGGGGCGGGCATTCGCCCGGTTCGAGGACGGAGAGGTCGTGTTCAAGGCGGAGATCGGCGCGGTCACACCGAAGGCGTGCCAGGTTCAGGGTGTGTGGGTGCGCCCGGACCGGCGTGGGCACGGGCTGTCGGTGGGCGGGATGGCCGCGGTCGTCAGCCATGCCCTGCGGGAGATCGCCCCGGCCGTGTCGCTGTATGTCAACGAGTACAATCACGCCGCCCTCGGTGCCTATCGCAAGGTCGGCTTCACCGAGGTGGGCCGCTTTGCGACCGTCATGCTCTGACCCCCCCGGGCCGCACGACCCGCTGATCATGAACACTAGTCGACTACATAGGTCGACTAGTGTTCATGATCAGCGGACAAGGAGATACTGGTTCGGTGATGTTCCGACTGGGACGGATGCCAGCGATCCTCGCGGCCTGCGCCCTGGTGGTGGCGGCCTGCGGTGACAGCGAAAGCCAGGCGACCTCCGGGCCGGAGTCGCCGTCCACCGAGGCTGCCGGCGAAACGACGCCGCCCTCGACGCCTGCTCCCACTCCTACCCCTACGCCCGACCCGAAGCCTCGCGATTTCAGCGTGGCGGCGACGGGCGACGTGTTGCTGCACGAGCGGCTGTGGACCCAGGCCAAACGCGACGCCGATTCCGACGGAACCTGGAATTTCGCGCCGCAGCTCGCGAATATCGAGCCCGTGGTCAGCGAATCCGACCTCGCGATCTGCCATCTCGAAGTGCCGATCGCGCCCGAGGACGGCCCGTTCGAGGGCTATCCCAGGTTCTCCGGTCCGCCGCAGATCGTCCCTGCCCTCGCAGAAACCGGGTACGACGCGTGCACCACCGCGTCGAACCACGTCTTCGATCAGGGGGCCGACGGAGTGCAGCGCACGCTCGACACCCTGGAGGAACACGGGTTGGCCCATGCCGGATCGGCCCGCACGAAGGAGGAGAGCCAGGAGCAGACCATCATCTCCGTTGAAACACCCGAGGGCAGCGTCAATGTTGGCCTCATCTCCTACACGTTCGGGTTCAACGGCATTCCCTATCCGAACGGTGAGGAGTGGCGCAGCAACCGCATCGACGAGGAGGACATCCTCGACGACGCGGCCGCCGCCCGCGATGCGGGTGCCGAAGTCGTCATCGTGGCCTTGCATTGGGGTGACGAGTACGTTCACGACCCCAACCGCCAGCAACGGGAGCTGGCGCCGCGGTTGATCGCATCCGACGACGTCGACGCCCTGCTGGGACATCACGCGCATGTCGTGCAGCCGATGGAAGAGTTCGACGGCCAGTGGGTGGTCTACGGCCTCGGAAACCTGATGGCGAACCACGCGCGGCCCGAGAGCCCGCTTTCGGAAGGACTGCTGGCCCGCCTGACCTTCACGGAAGACGTCACCGACGGCTCGTTCTCCACCACCGCGGCGGAGTACTTGCCGCTGTACCAGACCTACGAGCTGCCGGTCGAAGTGCTGCACGTCCCGGCGGCCCTGGCCACCGGAGAGTCCGGGACGGCGAGCGAGTCCCGCCTGGAGGAGGCGCTGGATCGCACCACGTCCATCGTCGAAGATCGGGGCGGCGCCGACGCCGGCCTGGAGATGATCGAAGCGGAATGACCGCCGGGCTATGCCCCGCCCGATGCGGAGGCACGGGTATCGGGTGTCGCGGCAGCCCGCATAGCAGCTATTCTCGGCGTCGTTCGTAGTTCAATCGCCGCACAGTCAACTGGAGTACGCCCGTGGTCATGCGCATGTCGACCCTGTTCCTCCGCACCTTGCGGGAGGATCCTGTCGATGCCGACGTCGTCAGCCACACGCTGCTGGTTCGCGCCGGATACATCCGCCGCGCGGCCCCCGGAATCTACAGCTGGTTGCCGCTCGGATATCAGGTGCTGCGCAACATCGAGGCGATCATTCGCGAGGAGATGGACGCGATCGGCGCGCAGGAGGTGCACTTCCCGGCGCTGCTGCCGCGCGAGCCCTACGAGGCAAGCAACCGCTGGGCGGAATACGGCGACAGCGTCTTCCGGGTCAAGGATCGCAAGCAGGCTGACTACCTGCTGGGTCCGACCCACGAGGAGATGTTCACCCTCCTGGTGAAGGACTTGTACTCGTCGTACAAGGACCTGCCGCTGTCGCTGTACCAGATCCAGACGAAGTACCGGGACGAGCAGCGTCCACGGGCCGGCCTCCTGCGCGGACGCGAGTTCGTGATGAAGGACTCGTACTCGTTCGACGTCTCGGACGAGGCGTTCCTGCGCTCGTACAACGCGCACCGCGAGGCATACATCAAGATCTTCGACCGGCTGGGCCTCGAGTACGAGATCGTCGCGGCGATGTCGGGCGCCATGGGCGGATCGGCCAGCGAGGAGTTCCTGGCCACGGCCAAGAACGGCGAGGACACGTATGTGCGCTCGCCGGGAGGCTACGCGGCGAACGTCGAGGCGGTGGTGACGCCGGCGCCCGATCCCGTGCCCTACGACGACGCGCCAGCGGCACACGTGGAGGACACGCCGGACACGCCGACGATCGAAACCCTCGTTGACTTTCTCAACGAGCGCTTCCCGCGTGACGACCGTCCGTGGACGGCCGCAGATACCCTCAAGAACGTCCTGGTCATGGTGCGCCAGCCGGACGGGACACGCGAGCCGCTCGCGGTCGGCGTGCCCGGCGACCGCGAGGTCGACGAGAAGCGCCTGCAGGCACAGCTCGAACCGGCGACGCTGGAGACATTCACCGACGACGATTTCGCAGCCTACCCGGCCTTGACCAGGGGATATGTCGGCCCGGGGGTGCTGGGTGAGAAGAACGTATCCGGCATCCGCTACCTGGTCGATCCCCGCGTCGTCGCGGGCACCAGGTGGGTGACCGGCGCCGATCAGCACGGTCACCACGTGGTGGATCTCGTGTGCGGCCGCGACTTCACCCCGGACGGCACCATCGAGGCCGCCGACGTCCGCGAAGGTGACCCCGCGCCGGACGGTTCGGGTCCGCTAGAGCTGGCGCGGGGCATCGAGATGGGCCACATCTTCCAGCTGGGACGCAAGTATGCCGAGGCCCTGGGCCTGCAGGTGCTGGACGAGAACGGCAAGCTGGTCACGGTCACCATGGGCTCGTACGGGGTCGGTGTGTCGCGTGCGGTCGCGGCGATCGTCGAGAATTCGCACGACGAGAACGGCATCATCTGGCCGCGTGAGGTCGCACCGGCCGACGTGCACATCGTCGCCACCGGCAAGGATGCATCGGTGTTCACCGCCGCGGACGAACTTGCCCGCGAGCTCGAGGCGGCGGGAGTTTCGGTGCTTTACGACGACCGCGAGAGCGTCAGCCCGGGTGTGAAGTTCAACGACTCGGAACTCATCGGGGTGCCGACGATCATCGTCGTCGGGCGCGCGCTGGCCGGGGGCAACGTCGAGGTCAAGGATCGGCGTTCCGGCGAGCGCACCGAGGTGGCCGTGTCCGACGCCGTCGGCTACATCCGGTCGCTGGTGCGCCGTTCCTGAGCAGTCCGGCCGCGCCGCCGGTCTGCCGGCGTCGAGCGATCACGCCCACCGGCGGTGGATAATGCGAGCATGACGTCCCGGACCATCTCGACGTCGCGGCACGAGGACGCCGACGTCTCGTGGGCGTTCGCGGCGTGTCCGCCACATCCGGCCCTGGCCGCCGACGTCGTCGGCTATGTCGGGTACCGCGAGCACGCGCTCCGGCCGGTCCGCCGGCGCGAGGTCCCGTCGGCGCGCGTGCCGGTCATCATCAGCTTCGGGGACACGCTGCGGGTGAGCGGTCTCGTCGACGGTGCGGGAGCGCCGATCAGGTTGACATCGTTCGTGGCGGGCTTTTCCGACACCTACGCGGTTACCGAGTACGCGGGCGGTCAGCGGGGCTTGCAGATCGATCTCACCCCGCTCGGCGCGTTCCGCATGCTGGGCCTGGCCGGTGATGAGCTCCGGTCCGGTTCGCTGGAGCTGGCGGACGTGCTCGGTCCATCGGCGGCGGATCTGGTCGACCAGCTGGTATCGGCGCCCGACTGGGGCACCCGGTTCGGCATCGTCGACACGTTCTTGCTCCGGCGCGCCGAGCGGGCCCGGGCCGTGGAACCTGCCATCGGGTGGGCATGGGAACGGATACGCCGCTCGGAGGGGCAGATCGAGATCGGTCGACTTGCCGCTGACATCGGATGGAGCCGGAGACATTTCGGTGACCGTTTCCGGCATCACGTCGGTCTCCGGCCCAAGGCGGCCGCGCGGGTGCTGCGGTTCGCCCGGGCGGTGCGCATGCTCGACGGATCCCGAGCCATCAGTGATGTCGCGGCGGACTGTGGCTACGCCGATCACAGCCACCTGGTGCACGAGGTCCAGGAGATGGCTGGCTGCACTCCTACCGACCTGATGGCGGAGCGGAACCCTCCGCCCGGCTCGTCGAGCTGACGGCCTGGCACCGATGCCGGGGAGGTCACATTTCTCCAAGCGGGCATCCGGCGTGGTGCCTAGGATCGCGAGCATGAATCACGAACCGCACCAGACGATCTTTCCAGTGGTCAGCTACCGCGACCCCCGCAGCGCCCTGGCGTTCCTCGCTGCGGCGTTCGGGTTCACCGAAGAGGAGGTCGCCGAGCACGACGGCCAGGTGGTGCATGCCCAGATGAGCTGTGCCGGCAGCATGATCATGGTGAGTGGCATCCGCACCGGGGATTCGGTCTTCGATATCACGCCCTCGTGCGTCTACGTCGTAGTAGAGGACGTGGACGCGCACCGTGATCGCGCTGCCGCGGCGGGTGCCGAGATCGTCATGGAGCCCACGGACCAGGACTATGGCTCGCGCGACTACGCGGCGCGTGACCCGGAAGGCAACGTGTGGGCATTCGGGACGTACCAGCCGGCGCCCGCCGGTGCGGCACGATCCTGACCGGAGCCGCTGGACATGTCACTCGCCGGCGTCCGGTCACTCGCCGGCGGCATCCGGCGCCCCCTCGCGGCCCTCGAGGCCGGGGAAGGCGGAGAGCGCCACGCCCCATCGGGCTGCGCGCACCGCGGTGTCGACGACGGCTTCGGCAGCCAGCTCGCGAAGATCCACGCCGGTCCCGGCCCCGATGAGGTCGATGTAGACGGCGCCGAGGCGCTCCTCCAGGACACCGGCGAGTTCCCGGGCCGAGGTCGCATCGTCCACCGCGAACGGTAACGCATAGGCGGGCAGCGCGGCCTCGGGCTCGACGTCCATGGCGAGGAGATGCTCGCGGAGCGTGTCCCGCCGCTGCTCGTGAACCTCCAACGCCTGGCGTGCCGCCGCGAGCTCGTCGTCGTCGAGATACGCCCCTGCCACGCCGTAGCCGTACACGCAGGCGTGTTCTCCAGCAAGTGTGGCCTGGAGCGCCGCGACGACGTCGTCGGGTGGTGTCGCGTCGTCGGACACGTCACTGGTCGGAAACCGCACGGAACGGTTCATGCGGCGCCACCGTCGAGGTCCGCGTCGTGTGCCGCCTCGGCCGCGGCGAGTGACCCCAGAAGGGCCGCCAGGCGCGGGCTCGTGGCGTTCACGCACTCCGTGATGTGCAGGTCGGACGCGGTGCGTTCCGCGTCGCGGATGGCTGCGAGGGCATCGCCGGGATTGGCGGGGATCTCGGGCGGCTCGGTCTCTCCCGGGCCGGTCTCTCCCGGGCCGGCGTCGCCCGGGCCGGTGTCCGTTCCGGACCCGGACGTCCTCCCGTCTGCGGCCGTCCCGGAAACGCCGGATGCGTCATCGACGGATGCGAGGCGGGGGAGTGGACCGTCGTCGAGCAAGGCTTCGAGATGCGCCCGATGGTGCGCCGTGGGCGTGCCGAGCAGGTCCTCGAGTTCTGGATGGTGCGTGACCGTCTCGGCGTGCCGCGCGAGCAGCCGTTGCTCCAGCTGGATGGCACGCCACCGGACCACGGAGTCGCGGTCGGGGTGGTGGTGAGGTGCGCGGCGTTTCGCGGGATGAGTCTCGCTGCATGACGCGAGCGCCATCCCCGCGACGGGGATGCCGGCCAATGCCAGGAGCGCGCGTCGTCGGGATACGTCGACCATGAGGCTCACCGGGTAACCGTAACCGTTCGCATGCCGGAGCCGTCCGCGTGGTCCCCTTCGTCATGATCATGAACGATTTAGCCCGGTATGACCCTGAAAAATGCCGATGATCATCGACGTGGGAGCGGCGTGTCTCGGGCGGTTCACCTCGTGGTTCACTCCTCGCCGCATGGGTGCGACGCATCGGTTAAGGTTGACAGCGTGACCGGCCAGCTGGGCCGGACAACTCGAGAGCGAGGAGGGTGCGTGTGAGTCCGGCGGATCGTGACCTCCTGAAGGAGATCATCGCGCCGATTGTCGAGCGCGAAGGCTTGGATTTCGAGGAGCTCAGCGTCTCCCAGGCCGGACGCCGGAGCCGGGTGCAGGTCATCGTCGATGCCGAGGGCGGGGTCGACCTCGACCGGTGCGCGGAGATCTCCCGGATCATCTCCGAGGCTCTCGACGAGAGCGCCGCCATGGGGGAAGCGCCGTACACGCTTGAGGTCAGCTCACCCGGCGTGTCCCGGCCGCTGCAGCTTCCGCGGCACTGGGCGCGAGCCGAAGGCCGGCTCGTCAAGGTCAAGAAGACCGACGGGTCGGTGGTGACCGGACGTGTCGAGTCGAGCGACGACACCTCGGCGGTTCTGGACGTGGACGGCACCAAACGCGAGATCGTGTACGGCGATGTCGACAAGGCGCGGGTTCAGGTCGAGTTCAGCCGCGCCACCGACATCGAAACGGGGTGAACGTGACGTGGACATCGACCTTTCCCTCCTTCGCTCCCTCGAACGGGAGAAGGAGATCCCATTCGATCGCGTCGTCGAGGCGATCGAACGGGCACTGCTGCTGGCCTACCAGCGCACCGACGCTCCGCACACGCACGCGCGGGTGGAGCTTGACCGTACGTCGGGGCACGTGACGGTCTGGGCGCAGGAGGTCGACGACGACGGCACGGTGGTGCGCGAGTGGGACGACACCCCGATCGGCTTCGGGCGGATCGCCGCGACCACCGCCAAGCAGGAGATCCTGCAGCGCTTCCGGGACGCCGAAGACGAGG
The DNA here is from genome assembly GCF_003287285.1 of Phytoactinopolyspora halophila. Classification (GTDB taxonomy): domain Bacteria; phylum Actinomycetota; class Actinomycetes; order Jiangellales; family Jiangellaceae; genus Phytoactinopolyspora_A; species Phytoactinopolyspora_A halophila. The sequence continues at coordinate 173,710 of NZ_QMIG01000004.1, read as the reverse complement.
CCACGTTCGGCGAGTTCCACAGCAAGGAAGGCGACATCGTCTCGGGCACCATCCAGCAGGATCCGGATCCGCGACACGTGCAGGTCGATCTCGGCCGCATCGAAGCGTCGCTTCCCAGCGCCGAGCAAGTTCCCGGTGAACAGTACCCGCACGGCAGCCGGATCAGGTGCTACGTCGTTCAGGTGCGCAAGGGCTTGCGCGGACCGCTCGTGACGTTGTCGCGCACCCACCCGAATCTGGTCAAGCGGCTGTTCGCCTTCGAGGTGCCCGAGATCTCGGACGGAACGGTCGAGGTCGTGGCGATCGCGCGGGAGGCCGGCCACCGCACCAAGATCGCAGTCCGGTCCACCATCGCGGGGGTCAACGCCAAGGGCGCGTGCATCGGCCCGATGGGGGCCCGGGTCCGGTCGGTCATGACCGAACTCAACGGCGAGAAGATCGATATCATCGACTGGTCGGAGGATCCGGCCGAGTTCGTGGCCAACGCGTTGTCGCCGGCGCGGGTGCAGAGTGTCGACATCGTCGATATGGGAGGCAAGGCCGCCCGGGTGATCGTGCCCGACTTCCAGCTCTCGTTGGCGATCGGCAGGGAAGGCCAGAACGCCCGGCTCGCGGCCCGCCTCACGGGATGGCGTATCGACATCCGCCCGGACACGCAGCCGGACGAGTCGATGACGACGATCCACCCGGACGAGGCGTAGAGCCACCTGCCCGCACGCGTGGGCGATAGCCCGTATCCAGCACGGTTCACGGATCAGCCGGAAGAGACGGTAAACTATGGCGACGGAGGGCCGCGCGTCCGGCCATCAACCCATACGAACATGTGTTGGTTGCCGGTCTCGCACGGCAAAATCCGAGTTGCTGCGAGTCGTCGCGCAGGGATCGAGCTCGGAGATCGAGCTCGTTCCGGACCCCGGCGGCCGGCGTCCGGGCAGGGGTGCATATATTCACCCGAGAACCGGATGTCTGGACGTCGCCGAGCGGCGTCGAGCGTTCGCGCGGTCGTTTCGCCGCGGGGGCAGGTTCGACGTTAGCCTGGTTCGGCGATGGCTCGACGCAACGGCGGGAGCCTAAACGAGGCTCTTGAAGGCCGCTCCGGAATGGTTCCGGCTCGGCTGATTGGCCAGGAAGAAGGAGACACGACGTGACTCTCACGAGCGTTCGATGAGCACGCAACGATGAGCACGCACACCACCTAGCCGGTCCGAGCCTCCGCGCCCGGACCGAGAAGGAGAGCAGTGGCAAAGGTCCGGGTACACGAGCTTGCCAAGGAACTTGGCGTATCGAGTAAAGATGTCCTCGGCAAGCTGAGCGATCTCGGTGAGTACGTCAAGTCGGCGTCCTCCACCGTCGAGGCGCCGGTCGTTCGCAGGTTGAAGGAAGCGTTCGCCGCGCAGTCGGAGGCGCCGAGTACGCCAGCCGCGAAGCCAGCGGAGCCGAGCACGAAGACGGAGTCCGACGTAGCAACGCCGCCGCCGGCGGTGTCGGCCGAAGCGGCTCCGGAGGCACCTGCCGCGCCAGCGGCGTCGTCGGCCCAGCCGGCAGCGGATTCGGCGCCGAGCGAGCCGAGCGAGCCAGCGGTCGAACAGGTGCCGTCCGAGCCCGCGGCAAGCGCTGGCACCGTCGAGACGCCGTCAGAACCTGCCGAACCGGCGACACCGGAAACGCCGCAGACGGCACCCAAGCCCGGTCCCAAGCCGGGTCCGACACCCAAGTCGATGCCCAAGCCGGGCCCGCCGGGTGCGGCCCAGGGCGGGGGCACCAAATCGAAGTCCGGTGGATCCGGGGGACAGCGCTCGCGTTCGGGTGGCTCGAGCGCGCCGAAGCCCGGCCCGCCGTCGTCCAAGCCGGGTAGCCAGCGTCCGCCGTCGGGGCCGCGTCCGGGCAACAATCCGTTCAGCTCTGGCGGCTCGACGGGTATGCAGCGGCAGAGCGGCCGCCGTGATGGCGGCGGTGGCACTGCCGGCGAGGGCCAGGGCAGTCAGGGCGGCCAGGGAAGCCAAGCCGGCCAGGGCGGCCAGGCCGGACAGGGTGGTTCCCGCTCGGGTTCGGGCACCGCTGGTCCCCGTCCCAATCCGGCGATGATGCCGTCTCGCCCGTCGCGTCCCAGCGGGCGCCCCGCCGGTGGCGGCGGCGGTGGCGGCCGCGACAGCGGTGGCGGCGGCCGCGACGGTGGCGGTGGCGGCGGCGGTCGTGGCCGTTCCGGCGGTGGCGGTGGCGGCGGCCGTCCCGGCACTCGCCCCGGCGGCGGTCCCGGTGGTCCCGGCGGCCCAGGCGCTGCGGGCCGTCCCGGTGGTGGCCCCGGTGGCCCCGGTGGTCGCCCGGGTCCTGGTGGTCGAGGCCGCGGCGGTGCCGCGGGTGCGTTCGGCCGTCCGGGAGGAAAGCCGGCGAAGAGCCGCAAGAGCAAGCGGCAGAAGCGCCAGGAGCTCGACAACATGCAGGCGCCGACCATCGGCGGTGTCCGCCTTCCGCGCGGGAACGGGCAGACGATCCGGTTGCCGCGTGGCGCGTCGCTGGCCGATTTTGCCGAGCGTATCCAGGTGGATCCCGCGCAGCTGGTCCAGGTGCTGTTCGGCCTCGGTGAGATGGTGACGGCCACCCAGTCCGTCGACGAGGAGACATTCCAGCTGCTGGGGACCGAGCTTGGCTACGATCTCCAGCTCGTCTCGCCCGAGGACGAGGACCGCGAGCTGCTGGAGTCCTTCGACATCGACTTCGCCGACGAAGGCGACGGCCGGACGGCGCCACGGCCGCCGGTGGTCACGGTCATGGGCCACGTCGATCACGGTAAGACGAAGCTGCTGGATGCGATCCGGAACGCCAACGTCGTCAGTGGCGAGTCCGGCGGGATCACCCAGCACATCGGTGCTTACCAGGTCCACGTCGACCATGACGACGAGGATCGGGCGATTACCTTCATCGACACCCCGGGTCACGAGGCGTTCACCGCCATGCGTGCCCGTGGTGCCCAGGTGACCGACATCGCCATCCTCGTGGTCGCTGCCGACGACGGCATCATGCCGCAGACCATCGAGGCACTTAACCACGCGCAGGCGGCCGGCGTGCCGATCGTCGTCGCGGTGAACAAGGTCGACAAGGAAGGCGCCAACCCGGACAAGATCCGCCAGCAGCTCACCGAATACGAGCTCGTCGCCGAGGAGTTCGGAGGCGAGACGATGTTCGTCGATATCTCGGCGCTCAAGCGCGAGGGTATCGACAGGCTTCTCGAAGCGGTGCTGCTCACGGCGGATGCGGCGCTGGAGCTGCGGGCCAACCCGGACATGCTTGCCCGGGGTGTCGCTATCGAGGGTCACCTCGACAAGGGACGCGGCCCGGTGGCCACCGTCCTGGTCCAGCGTGGGACCCTGCGCTCGGGCGATGCGATCGTCACTGGGCAGTCGTACGGGCGTGTGCGGGCCATGCAGGATGAGTTCGGCAAGCAGATCGACTCCGCGGCTCCGTCGCAGCCGGTGCAGGTCCTCGGCCTGACCGCCGTTCCGGGTGCCGGAGACAAGTTCCTCGTAGCCGGCGACGATCGCACGGTGCGCCAGATCGCGGAGAAGCGTGAGGCGATGGAACGCAATGCGGCGCTGGCCAAGGCACGCAAGCGGGTCACGCTGGAGAGCTTCCTGGCCGAGAGCAAGGTCCAGACGCTCAATCTCATCCTCAAGGGCGACGTCTCGGGTTCCGTCGAGGCGCTGGAGGATGCCCTGGCGAAGATCGATGTTGGCGACGAGGTCAACCTGCGGATCATCCACCGTGGTGTCGGTGCCATCACCGCGAACGACGTCAACCTCGCGTCGATCGACCAGGGCATCATCATCGGCTTCAACGTCCGTCCGCAAAACCGTGCCGTGGAGGAGCTCGCCGAGCGCGAGGGTGTCGACGTCCGCTACTACTCGGTCATCTATGCGGCGATCGAGGAGATCGAGGCGGCACTCAAGGGCATGCTCAAGCCCGAGTACGAAGAGGCCAAGCTCGGGGCAGCGGAGATCCGCGAGGTGTTCCGCTCGTCCCGGATCGGCAACATCGCCGGTTGCATGGTCACGAGCGGTATCATCCGGCGGCATGCCTCGGCCCGTCTCATCCGCGACGGCGTCGTCGTCGGCGAGCAGTTGCGGATCGAGACGTTGCGGCGGGTGAAGGACGACGTCACCGAAGTCCGCGATGGCTTCGAGTGCGGTATCAATCTCGGCTCGTACAACGACATCCGGGTTGGCGACGTGATCGAGACCTTCGAGATGAGGGAGAAACCGCGCACCTGATGTTCGTCGGGACGCTGACCCTGGATCTGCTGCTCGGTGACATCCGGTCACTGAAGCAGAAGCGGGCCGCCGTGCGGCCGATCGTCTCGGAGGTCCGGCGCCGGTTCGAGGTGGCCGCCGCCGAGGTGGGCCATCTCGAGCTGTACCGCCGCACGGAACTGGGCGTGGCGGTGGTGGCTGCCGACGCCGGCCACTGCCGCCACGTGCTCGAAGCGGTCGAGCGTATGGTGGCAGACCGGCCCGAGATCGAGGTGCTCTCGGCCCACCCGCACGTGCGTTCGGATGAGGACGATCCATTGCCCACAGGAGGACGAGATGGCTGATGCCGGGCGCGCACGCAAGCTGGCCGATCGGATCCGGGAGATCGCGGCGGAGACACTCGAACGTCGCGTGAAGGACCCACGCCTGGGCTTCGTGACCGTCACGGATGCCCGGGTCACGGGTGATCTGCGGGAAGCCACCATCTTCTACACCGTCTACGGCGACGACAGCGAGCGCGCGTCGACGGCCGCTGCCCTGGAGCGGGTCAAGGGACTGGTGCGATCGGAAGTGGGCCGCCAGACCGGGATCCGGTTCACGCCGTCGGTCGAGTTTGTCGCCGACGCCGTACCGGAGAGCGCCGCGCACATCGAAGATCTGCTGCGCGTGGCGCGCGAATCGGATGAGGAGGTCGCCCGCGCTGCCGCCGACGCGCAGTACGCGGGTGATCCCGATCCCTATCGCGCTGACGACGAGGAAGAAGGCGACCGGGCGGCGCCGTGACCACGGGACAACACGGCCTGGTGATCGCCGACAAACCAGCGGGCATGACGTCGCACGCGGTTGTCGGCCGGATTCGCAAGGTGGCCGGTACGCGCAGGGTGGGCCATGCCGGCACGCTCGACCCGATGGCGACTGGGGTGCTTGTCATCGGTGTTGGCCGTGCCACCCGGCTGCTGGGCCACCTCGCGCTCACCGAGAAGACGTACGAGGCGACCATCAGGCTGGGCGCCAGCACGGTCACCGACGACGCGGAAGGCGAGGTGACCGGCACGGCCGACGCCTCCGGGATAGACGAGGCGGCCGTGCGGGCCGAACTGGCCGTCTTCACCGGTGAGATCCGGCAGGTCCCGAGCGCGGTCTCGGCGGTCAAGGTGGACGGCGTGCGCTCCTACCAGCGGGTCCGCTCTGGCGAGGAAGTGGAGCTCAAGGCCCGTACGGTGACCGTGGACCGGTTCGACCTCGTCGGAATCGACCGGGTCGAGAACTACGTCGACGCCCGTGTCGTCGTCGAATGCTCCTCCGGCACCTACATCCGCGCGCTGGCGCGAGATGTCGGTGCCGCGCTGGGCGTCGGTGGGCACCTGACCGCCCTGCGGCGCACCCGGGTGGGTCCGTACCGGCTCGACCAGGCTCGCACGCTCGACCAGCTCGAAGCCGGGCTCGAACTCGTATCGATGGAGGAGGCGGCGGCCGCGACGTTTCCGCGGATGGAGGTCGAGGCCGAGACGGCCAGGCAGGTCGCCAATGGCGTGCCGCTTTCGCGGACCGATCTCGGCCCGGGGCCCGTTGCGGTGTTCGGTCCAGACGGTAGGCTGCTCTCACTCGTGGAGGATCGAGGGCCGCGAGCGAAGTACCTTGCCGTGTTCACTGGACCAGAACCGAAACGGTGACGCCCCCGACGATGACGCAACGCGATCGCCAGGAGGTCCACGAGGAACTCGAGGCCGAGCTCCTCGTTCTCGGCCGCCGGCTGCGCCGGATGGCTGCGGTTGTTGCGCGCGATGTCGACGACGGCCTGGAAGCGGCCACGTACGGGTTGTTGGGCGCCTTTCTCGACGCCGGAGACATCCGCGCGGGTGATCTCGCCGAGCATTTCGGCCTGGACAAGTCGACGGTCAGCCGGCAGGTCGCCCAGCTGGAGAGTCTCGGACTTGTCGAGCGGGTCGCGGTACCGGAAGACCGGCGAGCCCGGCTGATCCGGATCACCGAGGCCGGGCGCGATCGGGTACATCGGCTGCGCGCCGCGCGTGCGCAATGGCTGTTTGACGCGTTGCAGCCCTGGCCGGCCGATGACGTCGATCGCTTCGCCGAGCTGCTGGGACGGCTGAACGAGGTGTTAGGCAGGGAGCTGAGCCGCGTGCCACGCTGATCGAACGGTGCCGGACGTGCACGGTCGAAGGGAGCGGTGCGGTGACGAGGGAACGGACCACCGAGGCGCTGTACGACGTCGACGAGCTACCTCCGCTTCGCAAGGCTATTCCGCTGGGTGTGCAGCACGTGCTGGTCATGGTGGCCAGCAATGTCACGATTCCCATCATCATTGCCGGTGCCGTGGGCGTCACCACCGGCGAGACCGCCTTCCTCGTCCAGGTGGCGCTGCTGGTGGCCGGGTTGACCACGCTGCTGCAGACCGTCGGGATCGGCCCCGTTGGTGCCCGGCTTCCCATCGTGCAGGGCACCAGCTTCGGTTTCCTGGTCGTCGCCATCCCGCTGGCGCAGGAGTACGGCCTGGCCGCGGTTTTCGGCGGAGCCATCTTCGCCGGTGCGGTCCAGGTGGCGCTGGGGTTGAGCCTGCGCTGGCTGAAGAGGCTCTTCCCGCCGCTGGTCAGCGGCATCGTCGTGCTCGTGATCGGGATTGGCCTGTTACCCACCGGCGTGAACCTGGCCGGAGGTGGCGCGGATGCCGATGATTTCGGTTCGCCCACCCACCTGTTCCTCGCCGGGCTCGTGCTCGTGATCATATTGCTGGCGTACTCGCTCGGCCGGGGCGTGTTCAGTGCGGCGTCGGTGTTGATCGGCCTGGTCGTGGGCTATCTCGTGGCGATCCCGTTCGGCCAGGTCGACACCACCGAGATCGCCGATGCGGACTGGTTCGCCGTGCCCACCCCGCTCGAATTCGGTCTGAGCTTTCCGGCGTCGGCCCTCATCGGCATGGGCGTGATGGCGATCGCCACATCCGTCGAGACCATCGGCGATCTCGCCGCGGTGACCAAAGGGGGAGCGGGCCGCGAGGCCACCGACCGTGAGCTGTCCGGTGGCGTGATGGCCGACGGTGTCGGTACCGCCTTCGCGTCGTTGTTCAGTGCCTTGCCGAACACCTCGTTCAGCCAGAACGTCGGCCTGGTGGCGTTCACCGGCGTCATGAGCCGGCACGTCGTATCGATCGGGGCCGGGCTGTTGATCCTCGCCGGGCTCTTCCCCAAGCTCGCGGCCGTCATTGCGGCGATGCCGTCGGCGGTGCTTGGCGGCGCGGCGATCGTGATGTTCGCGATGGTCGCCGCGGCCGGCGTTCGGCTGCTGGCCGAGGCCCCGCTCGACCGCCGGGACCTGCTGGTCATCGCGGTGTCGGTCGGCGTGGGCCAGGGTATGGCCGCGGTGCCCGAGCTGGTGGCCATCGCTCCGGAGGAGGTGCGGGTGCTCCTGGAGACCGGAATCGTTCCCGCAGGGCTGCTCGCCGTCGTCCTGAACGTCGTGCTGCCCGGCCGGGAGCGTGGCAGCGACTCGCAGCTCGGGGATGCCGAGGCGCCGGACCCGACGCCGTGAGCGAGACGTACCATCGATCGCGTGACCATCAGCGATGCGTGAGCCGAGCCGAAAGTGAGGGAACTGCCCGTGGCCGTGTGGTCTTCGCCTGGCGAGGTGCCGGCTGATCTCCCCGGCAGCGTCGTGACCATCGGGGTCTTCGACGCTGTGCACCGCGGTCATCAAACGGTGATACGGGCGGCGGCGCGCCGCGCCGCGGAGCTCGGGTTGCCCGTGGTGGCGGTGACCTTCGACCCGAATCCTCTCGCCGTGGTCCGCCCGGACAAGGCGCCGTCGCCGTTGACCACGGTGACGGAGCGGGCACGGCTGCTGCGTGAGGCGGGCGCCGATCACGTGCTGGTGTTGCCCTTCACGCGTGACCGCTCGGAACAGCTAGCCCCGGATTTCATCGACGATGTCCTGGTCACGGTCTTGAAGGCGCGCGCGGTGGTGGTCGGCGAGGACTTCCGGTTCGGCTACCGGGCCAAGGGTGACGTGGAGCTGCTGCGCAGTGTCGGCGCGCGGGCTGGCTTCGAGGTGGAGGCGCTGGCTCCCGTGGGCGACGATTCCGGCACGAGGTGGTCGTCCACGGCGGTGCGCTCCATGCTCGCGCAGGGAGACGTCGCCGGTGTTGTGGGCGTGCTGGGCCGTTTCTGGACGGTCGACGGTGTCGTGGTGCGCGGTGATCGGCGTGGTCGCGAGCTCGGCTTTCCCACGGCGAATGTCCCCACGCCCGCGGGGATCGCGGTGCCGCTGGACGGCGTGTACGCGGGGTGGCTGGAGCTGCCGAGTACGGAGGAGTGGTACCGGGCGGCCATCTCGGTCGGTGAGAATCCGACATTCGAGGGCGCGAGCCACCGTGTGGAAGCGTACGTCCTCGACCGTGACGATCTCGACCTGTACGGGCATCGGGTCGTGGTGCATTTCGTCGCCTGGATCCGGGGCCAGCAGCGGTTCGACTCGCTCGATGAGCTCGTCGCGGCCATGAACGCCGATGTCGCTGCCGCGCGGGAGGCGCTTCGCGCGGATGGGCGCTGACTCCGGAATCCAGGCGGTGTCATCGGCGGGCGGCCCGGACGGTTCACCAAGAGCCTTGTGGGCAGGAATGATACGCGATTCGTCCTGGACAGCCCTTCGCTGGTAGCCTTGGGCTGCCGTCAGAACGGCCGCGGGTAAGGGAGAGCTCCGGTGAACAGGCCCGGTGGCGCCGCGCAACGAGCAGTGAGAAAGGGAGTCGCGTGTCGATCGACAGCGCAACGAAACAAAAGATCATAGCTGAGCACGCACGCAGCGAGGGCGACACGGGCTCGCCTGAGGTCCAGGTTGCGCTGCTGACGCACCGGATCACTCACCTGACCGAGCACATGAAGGTGCACAAGCACGACCACCACAGCCGGCGCGGCCTGCTGTTGCTGGTCGGCCAGCGCCGCCGGCTGCTGAACTATCTCAGAAAGACCGATATCTCGCGCTATCGCGCCCTGATCGAAAAGCTCGGTCTGCGCCGATGATCCGATGAGCGGGGAGCGGATTCCCACCCGGGAGCCGCTCCTCGTTGTTTATTTCGGGCGACAACTGAATAGCCATAGACCCACGGGGTCACCGGTTTGTCACGGGAATGTCCACGAGACACAGAGGCCGGTCCTCGGTTGTGGCATCCGGGGTGTTCCACCCCGGGCGCTTCTATCGAAGACCGGCGGTCACATGCGGAAACGGACCCGGTAGACAGCCAGGTGACCCTTGAACGACGAGGAGGGTGACCCATGACGGGTCCGCAAGTCCATTCCGCCGAGGCTGTCATCGACAACGGCCAGTTCGGCACCCGCAGGATTCGCTTCGAAACCGGCCATCTGGCCCGGTTGGCCGCTGGCTCGGCCACGGCTTATCTCGACGACGAGACGATGCTGCTCTCGGCGACGACGGCATCGAAACAGCCCAAAGAGCACCTCGACTTCTTCCCCCTGACAGTGGACGTCGAAGAGCGCATGTACGCCGCGGGCCGGATTCCCGGCTCGTTCTTCCGGCGGGAGGGCCGCCCGAGCGAGGACGCGATCCTCACCTGCCGGCTCACCGACCGCCCGCTGCGCCCGTCGTTCGCGCACGGGTTGCGCAACGAGGTGCAGGTCGTGCTCACGGTGATGTCCCTGCATCCGGAGCACATGTACGACGTCGTCGCCATCAACGCGGCATCGGCTTCCACCCAGCTGAGCGGTCTGCCATTTTCCGGGCCCGTTGGCGCCGTCCGGATGGCGCTGATCGAGGACCAGTGGGTGGCGTTCCCGCTGCACTCCCAGATGTCCGATGCGGTGTTCGACATGGTCGTCGCCGGCCGGGTGCTACCGGATGGCGACGTCGCGATCATGATGGTCGAAGCCGAGGCGACCGTCGACACCTGGCGGCACGTGAAGAACGAGCGTACGGCGCCGACGGAAGCGGTGGTCGCGGCCGGGCTCGATGCAGCCAAGCCGTTCATCAGCAAGCTCGTTGACGCCCAGAACGAACTCGCGTCGAAGGCGGCACGCGAGACCGTCGACTTCCCGATCTTCCTCGACTACGCCGACGACGTCTACGCTGCGGTCGAAGCCAGCGCGCGTGACCGGCTGGCCAGTGCGCTGACCATCGAGTCGAAGACGGAGCGCGAGGAGCAGCTCGACCAGATTCGCGACGATGTCCTCGCCGAGCTGGCCGAGCGCTTCCCGGAACGCGAGAAGGAGATCGCCACCGCGTTCCGCGCGTTGACGAAATCGGCGATCCGGGAGCGGATCCTGCGGGACGAGGTACGCATCGACGGCCGCGGGCCGGCCGACATCCGTACGCTGTCTGCCGAGGTCGGCACCATCCCGCGGGCTCACGGCTCGGCGCTGTTCGAGCGGGGCGAGACCCAGATCCTGGGCGTGAGCACGCTGAACATGCTCAGCATGGAGCAGAAGCTGGACACGCTCGCACCGGAGACATCCAAGCGGTATCTGCATCACTACAGCATGCCGCCGTTCTCCACCGGGGAGACGGGCCGTGTCGGTACCCCCAAGCGGCGGGAGATCGGGCATGGTGCGCTGGCGGAGCGAGCGATCCTGCCGGTGTTGCCCACGCGTGAGGAGTTCCCCTATGCCATCCGGCAGGTGTCGGAGGCCATCGGCTCGAACGGGTCGACCTCGATGGGATCGGTGTGCGCGTCGACGATGTCGCTCATGAATGCCGGTGTTCCGCTGCGCGCCCCCGTGGCCGGTATCGCCATGGGGCTCATCTCCGGCGAGATCGCGAACGAGGCAGGGACGAAGGAACAGCGCTACGTCACGCTCACCGACATTCTCGGTGCCGAGGACGCGTTCGGCGACATGGATTTCAAAGTCGCCGGCACCCGCGAGTTCATCACGGCCTTGCAGCTGGACACCAAGCTCGACGGCATCCCCGCGTCGGTGTTGAGCTCGGCTCTGGAGCAGGCTCGTGATGCCCGGCTGACCATCCTCGACGTGATGGCCGAGGCCATCTCCGAGCCGGACGAGATGAGCCCGCACGCCCCGCGCATCATCACCGTCAACGTCCCCGTTGACCAGATCGGTTCGGTGATCGGCCCGAAAGGGAAGATCATCAACCAGATCCAGGAGGACACGGGAGCCGAGATCGCGATCGAGGACGACGGCACCATCTTCATCGGAGCCGTCGACGGCCCGTCCGCGGAGGCCGCCCGCAAGGCGATCAACGAGATCGCCAATCCGACCATGCCCGAGGTCGGCGAGCGCTACCTCGGCACCATCGTCAAGACCACGAGCTTCGGCGCGTTCGTCTCCTTGCTTCCGGGCAAGGACGGCCTGGTGCACATCTCGAAGTTGCGGTCGCTCGCCGGCGGCAAGCGCGTCGAGAGCGTCGACGACGTGGTGGAGGTCGGGCAGAAGCTCGACGTCGAGATCACCGAGATCGACGATCGTGGCAAGCTGTCGCTGACTCCCGTGGTCGACGAGGCGCAGAGTGCCAACCAGGATGCGGTCACGGCCGGTTCGGAGTGACCGCCGTGCAGACGAGCACTGTGCTGGACGAGGACGCTGGGCCGGTGCGGCGCAGCGTCCTTCCCGGAGGGCTGCGGGTACTGACCGAAGCCGTGCCTACCGTGCGCTCGGTGGCCATCGGCGTGTGGATCGGCATCGGATCGGTTGACGAGCGTCCGGGCGAGGCCGGGGCGACCCACTACCTCGAACACCTGCTGTTCAAAGGGACCCGGCGGCGCAGCGCGCTCGACATCTCCTCGGAGATCGAGGCGGTCGGGGGTGACATCAACGCATTCACCGCGAAGGAGTTCACCTGCTACTACGCCCGCGTCCTCGACGCCGATCTCGCCGTGGCCGTGGACGTCCTGGCGGACATGGTGACGTCGTCGTCGATCGAGGCGGCCGAGGTGGACGCCGAACGCGAGGTGGTACTCGAAGAGATCGCGATGCGCGACGACGACCCGTCGGACGCGGTGCACGACCTCCTCACCGCCCGCATGTGGGGCGACAGCCCGCTGGGCCGCTCCATCCTGGGTACTGCCGAGAGTATCCAGCAAATGCGGCGTGACACGGTGTACGAGTACTACCAGCAACACTATCGCGCCCCGAACATCGTCGTCACCGCCGCCGGGAACATCGAGCACGACGACGTCGTCAAGATCGTGTCGGAGGCGTTCGCCCCGAACGGCTTCCTCGCGGGAGACGACCTTCCGGCCAGGGCGCGGACGAGCGGTACCGCTCCCGGTGTCGACAGCGGTGTCACCCTGATGTCCCGGCCCATCGAACAGGCGAACCTGTTGCTGGCGATGCCGGGATTGGCGCGCAACGACACCCGGCGTTTCACCCTGGGCGTCCTCAACGCGGCGCTCGGCGGCGGTATGTCGTCGCGTCTCTTCCAGGAGATCCGGGAGAACCGCGGACTGGCGTACTCGGTGTTCTCGTTCGCCGCGCAGCACGCGGCGGCTGGCTTGTTCGGTGTCTATGCTGGCTGTCACCCGCGCAAGGCCGACGAAGTACTCGAGGTGACCCGCGGCATCCTGGCCGATGTCGCGTCGTCGGGAATCACCGACGACGAGCTGATGCGCGGCAAGGGGCAGATGCGGGGTGGCCTGGTGCTCGGGCTCGAGGACACCAGCGCCCGTATGAGCCGACTGGCCAAGTCCGAGCTCGTGTATGACGAACTTCCGAGCATCGACGAGCTCCTGGCGCGAATCGACGCTGTGACCATGGACGATGTGCGCGAGCTCGCGTCGTGGCTGCTGACATCGCGCCCGGCTCTGGCGGTCGTTGGTCCGTTCGACGACACGTCCCGGTTCGAGTCCGTCCTGGACTGACCCGCCTGGACTGACCCGCCTGGGCAGGCCCGCCTTGGGTGTTCAGCCTCCGGTGTTCAGCTCGGCGACGAATGCCGAACCGAAGACCCGGGCGGTCCACCGGGTCCCCCACGGAAGTGTCCGGCTCTCGTCGGCGGTGACGACACGTGGATTCGTCAGCGTCCAGGTCCGTCCCCGGCGGATCATCTGGCCCTTCCCGGCGGCAGCCACGTTGCGCTGCCAGTCGGTGGGACCGTACGTGAGCGCGACCACCACGGTGGGGCGGCGTATCCACGCCCACACCACGGTTCGGTATTCGCGGCCGCTGCGCCGGCCCCGGTGCACGATCACCGCCCAGGGCGGGAGATAGGGCGCCCACAAGCCCATGACGCGGTTCGTGACGATCCGGTTGAATCGCGCCATCCGTCGCGGGAGTCGCAGGTACATGGGGCTCATCATGTCAGGCGCCGCCGAATCCGTGCTGGCGCCATGCCTCGTAGACGGCCACGGCTGCGGAATTGGACAGGTTGAGAGACCGGCGGCCCGGGATCATGGGGATGCGTACGTGGGCCGTGACCGCGGGATCGTCCTGGACGTCGGCGGGCAACCCGTCGGGCTCGGGGCCGAAGAGCATGACGTCGCCCGGATGGTACGAGACGTCGGCGAAACCCAGCGTGGCATCCGTGGTGAACGCGTAGACGTTGGCGGGCAACAGCATCGTCCACGCGGCGGCGATCTCCGGGTGGACGGTGACGTTCGCCAGGTCGTGGTAGTCGAGGCCGGCGCGGCGCAGCTTGGCGTCCTCCAGGTCGAAACCGAGCGGTTCGATCAGGTGCAGGTGGGCACCCGTAGCCGCGGCGAGGCGGATCGCGTTGCCCGTGTTGGGTGGGATCCTGGGCTGGTAGAAGACGACGTTGAACACCGATGCGCTCTTTGCCTGCCGGATCTGCTGGTCATCTGGATACCTGACGACGGCGTTGGCCGGGGACGGAGAGCCTCGCTCAGGTGGGCATCAAGCCTAGCCGGTCGCGCTCGACATGCCCTACCTGGAGGCTGGCTTCCAGATCCAGGCGCGGCAGCCGGCACCGACACGGCCGTCAGGTCCGGGCGCGGCACTTCGATACCGAGACGTGCATCAAAACGCCGAAATGACTCCTTTCGCGCATGTTTGACCATCGAAGTGGCCGTGACACGACCGCTGCGGGCGTCCGTCAGACTAGGGGCATGACGATACGCGTTGCGGTTCTCGGTGCACTGGGCCGGATGGGACGAGAGGTCTGCCGAGCAGTGGACAATGCACCCGACCTCGATCTGGTCGCCCAGCTCGACGCCGGAGACGACCTGGGAGATCTCGGTGGGGCGGACGTCGCCGTCGATTTCACGGTGCCCGATGCCACGCTCGGCAATGTCCAGCACGCCATCAGCCGTGGAGTGCACGCCGTGGTGGGAACGACCGGATGGGATGAGGGACGCTTGGACTCGGTGCGCAGCGCGCTGGCCGCGGCGCCGGGGACCGGCGTACTGATCGCGCCGAACTTCGCCCTGGGCGCCGTGCTCACCATGAAGTTCGCCGCCGAGGCTGCCCGATTCTACGAGTCCGCCGAGGTAGTCGAGCTGCACCATCCGAACAAGGTGGATGCACCGAGCGGTACAGCGATGCGGACGGCTCGGATGATCGCCGAGGCGCGTCGCGATGCGGGTCTGCCGGCCGCTCCGGATGCAACGGAGAGCAGTATGGACGGTGCTCGTGGCGCAGACGTGGATGGCGTGCCCGTGCATGCCGTACGGCTACGCGGTCTCGTCGCGCACGAGGAAGTCCTGTTCGGGGCGGTGGGGGAGACGCTTACCCTCCGGCACGATTCCTTCGACCGCGTCTCCTTCATGCCTGGCGTGCTGATCGGAGTGCGCAATGTCGGTTCTCGCCCCGGCCTGACGGTCGGGCTGGATCACTACCTCGACCTGTAACCGGGGCACCGGCAGGCGGGCCTATCCTCGTTCCCATGCTCTTCGAGAAGCGGTTCTGGGCGGGTATCGAGGATGGTTCGATCACGCTGACGTTCCGCCGGTGGAAGCGTCGGCAGGCTGTCGCCGGGCGTTCGTATCGCACCGGTGCCGGGATCATCGACGTGCTGGCCGTCGACATCGTCGACCCCGCTTCGATCAGTGATGGGGATGCGCGGGCCGCCGGATACCCGGATGCAGCAAGCCTGGTATACGAGCTGCGCGGGGATGACACCCTTCCCACCTACCGGATCGAGTTCCGCCGGTCCGATCGCTCGGATCCACGTGCCGAGCTTGCCCGGGAGAGCGAGCTCGACCACGACGAGCGGGCGGAGATCGACCGGCGGCTCGACCGGCTCGACCAGGCATCACGCTCCGGTGCATGGACTCGTGACACCCTTCGGCTGATCGGCGAACATCCGGCCCGCCGGGCGGGCGACCTGGCGGCGATGATGGGCCGCGAACGGGACGATTTCAAGGCCGACGTGCGCAAGCTGAAGAACCTCGGGCTGACCGAAAGCCTGGACATCGGCTATCAGCTGTCACCCCGGGGGCGGGCTTACCTGGCGGACCCCTCGTGATCGGGGACGGAAAATCGGGGGTGGGAAAGAGCCGCCATCACGGCCACGTTCGGCCTCGATCACCTCAAGAGCCGAGGTCGGTATGGACCCGGATCTGCTTGAGTGTGGCCGTTTCGTCACCGGTCAGGTCGAGGGTGCGATGGGCAGTGTCCGCTGCCCAGCCGGCCGATTCGACGAAGTGGCGCAGGGGATCGTCGCCTGCCACGATCCACATCCGGGCATGCTGGAAGGCGTCAGCGCGCAGGGTGTCGACGGCCGCGGTGAGCAGCCGTGAGCCGTGGCCCTGGCCCAGCGCGTCCGGGTCGACGTGAAAGGCGGAGATCTCGCCGTCGGTGGCCGAGGCATCGGGGTCGTCGCAGGGCTGGGTGGCGGCGAACGCGCAAACCTGGCCGTGGTCGAGTGCCACCAGTACCCGGTGCTTCGCCGTGGGTGGCCGAGTCACGGATTGCCGCCACACCTGGGCGAACGCCGATCCGTCGATCTCGTTCAGGAGCTGCTGGGGCAGCAGGGTGCCGTAGAAGCGCAGCCACGCTCGCGCCTGCACCTGACCGATGGCCTCGGCATCCGCTGCCCAGGCAATACGGACGCTCTTGTCGGCGACGGGTTGCTCAGCCACACGTTCCACCCTAACGTCGCGGGATCGGCGATCGGGGCAACCGGGGGTGGTCGGCTCCTGGAAGAGCCCTCGTGCCCGGTTCGGGCGTGACCGGAGTCGTGAGGGCTATCGTGTACCTGTTCTCGGAAGAGTTAACATATCAGGTGCGTAACATCGTTACGTTCCTTTCTCGCTGTGCTTTGGTCATACGGGGTTGGGTAGGTATGTTCATGCTCACCGATAACTCCCTACGTCACTAAGGAACATTGGTCGTGATTATCAAGAAAACGGGAACGAGAGCGGCGATTCTCGCTGCAACAGTGGCGCTTGTCGCCGCCGCCTGCGGATCGGATGACGACGACTCGACCGACGCCCCGGACGAGGCGGCCGAGTCGGGTGGCGAGTTCACCATCTATAACTGTGAACCGCAGAACCTGATGACCGGTAACTCCAGCGAAGTGTGCGGAAGCTCCGTGCTGGAGCAGCTCTACAGCGGACTCACCGCGGTCGATTACGACACGGGTGAGGCGTATGGCGTGGTCGCCACCGACTGGGAGACAGAAGACAATGTCACGTGGACGTTCAACCTGCGTGACGACTTCACCTTCCACAACGGCGACCCGGTCACGGCGCAGACGTTCGCGGACACGTGGAACTGGGTGGTGGACCCCGACAACGCCCAGCAGAACGCCAACTTCTACGACAAGATCCTGGGCTACGAGGATGTCATCAATGGCGACGCCGAGGAGTTGGAAGGCGTCCGGGTCATCGACGACACCACGCTGGAGATCGAGCTCAACGAGCCGTTCTCGCCGCTGCCGATCATGCTGAGCTACACCGGCTTCTACCCGCTGCCGGACGAGGCGTTCGAGGACATCGAGGCCTTCCAGGAGTCCCCGATCGGCAACGGCCGGTACCAGATGGACGGCGAGTGGCAGCACGACGTCGAGATCGCCATGGAACGGTACGAGGACTGGCCGGGCGACGACCCGGGCGTCGCCGACCGCATCGTGTGGCGGATCTACGATGACATCAACACCGCCTACCTGGACGTCCAGGCCGGAGAACTCGACGTCCTCAAGCAGATCCCGCCGGAGCGCGAGACCACGGTGGAGAACGACTTCGGCGAGAATCTCGTCCGGACGGACACCTCGTCGTTCACGTACATGGGATTCCCGCTGTACCAGGAGGAGTTCCAGGACCCGGACGTCCGGCACGCCATGTCGATGGCCATCGACCGCCAGGCGATCATCGACGCCATCTTCAACGGCGCCCGGAGCCCGGCCACGGCTGTCATCCCGCCGGTGCTGCCCCAGCACCGTGAGGATGCCTGCGACTACTGCCACTTCGACCCGGAGGCGGCCGCGGAGATGTACGACGAGGCCGGCGGGCCCGACGAGCTGACGCTCTACTTCAACTCCGGTGCGGGTCACGAGGACTGGGTCGAGGCCATTGCCAACCAGTGGCAGGAGAACCTGGGTGTCGAAGAGATCTCGTTCGAGGACCTCGAGTTCGCGCAGTACCTTGACCTGCACGACAACGCCGAGGTGACGGGGCCGTTCCGGCTGGGTTGGGTGCTGTCGTACCCGAGCCCGCAGTACGCGATGGAGCCGATCTACACCACGGGCGTGAGTTCGAATTACACGCACTACTCCAACGAGGAGTTCGACAACCTCATCACGGAGGCCAACGGCGTCCAGGATCAGGCGGAGGCCGACGCCCTGTACCAGGAAGCCGAGGACATCCTCCTGGAGGACCTGCCGATCATCCCGTTGTGGTACGAGACACGCACCACCGTGCACACCGACCGGGTGAGCAACGTCGAGGTCGACCCGCGGACGTTCGTGCGGGTCGAACAGATCCAGGTCACGGAGTGACGTAGACGTCGTCATCGGTTGAGGGCCGCCCCCTGGTGGGCGGCCCTCACCAGGTGTAAGGGCCGGGTGCGATGAAACGCTATGTGATCAGGCGGTTGCTCCAGTTCCTGCCGGTGGTGATCGGAGCGACCTTCATCATCTTCGCTCTGGTGTTCGCTATTCCGGGAGATCCGATCCGGGCACTGTCCGGTGACCGCCCGCTGAGTGACGCCGTGCAGGAGACGTTGCGGGAGCGGTACAATCTCAACGACCCGCTGCTGATCCAGTATGGGAAGTACATGCTGGGGCTGCTGCAGGGTGACTTCGGCACCACGTTTTCCGGTCGACCGGTCAACGACATCATCGTCCAACGCGTGCCGGTGTCCATCCGGCTGGCGGTGAGCGCGTTGGTGATCCAGGGTGTCATCGGCGGCCTCGCGGGAATCCTCGCCGCCCTGCGGCGGCAGGGCTTCGTCGATTCGCTGGTCCAGGTCTCTACCACGGTTCTGGTGGCCATCCCGACGCTCGTCCTCGGGATGATTGGCCAGGTGGTCTTCGGCCTGCACCTCGGCTGGTTCCCGATCGCCGGAATCGATCAAGGCTGGTACAGCTACATCCTGCCGGGAGCCATGCTCGCCTCGACGTCTATGGCGCTGGTCGCGCGACTACTCCGAACGTCGTTGCTCGAGAACTTGCGGGCGGACTATGTGCGCATGGCGACGGCGAAAGGGCTCAGCCGGACCCGGGTGGTCGGCCGGCACGCGCTGCGGAACTCGTTGATTCCCGTGGTGACGTTCCTGGGTGCCGACCTCGGAACCATGTTGAGCGGCACGGTGATCATCGAGGGGATCTTCAACCTGCCCGGGCTGGGCCGCGAAGTGTTCCGCGGGATCCAGCAGCAGGAAGGAACCGTCGTCGTGGGTATTGTCACCTTGTTCGTTCTCGTGTTCGTGACGCTCAGCCTCGTCATCGACCTCCTCTACGCCTACCTCGACCCACGGATTCGGTATGACTGAGACAACTGCGAGTCAGGATCGGTCCGCCTCCCAGGAGGCGACGGCCGGCGGCCAGACGGGCGCGGCGAGCCTGTGGGGCGACGCCTGGAGGGAGTTGCGCCGCAACCCGTTCTTCGTCGTCTCGGCGCTGCTCATCCTGGTGTTGATCGTGATGGCCATCGCCCCGCAGCTGTTCACCAGTATCGATCCGCGATCGTGCGATCTGTCGCGCTCCCTGGAGCGCCCGAGTGCCGACCACTGGTTCGGTTTCGACCTGCAAGGTTGCGACTATTACTCGAGGGTCATCTATGGTGCGCGTGCGTCGATCGTGATCGGGGTGGCCGTCACCTCCCTCACGGCTTTCGTCGCCATCGTTCTCGGTCTGATCGCCGGCTACTACGGCGGCTGGCAAGACAGCGTCATCTCGCGGTTCGCCGATCTGGTGTTCGCGCTGCCGTTCCTGCTCGGCGCTATCGTGTTCCTCTCCGTCATCGACAGCCGGGGAATACCCCACGTGGCGCTCGCCTTGATCGTGTTCAGCTGGCCGATCATGACGAGGATCATGCGCTCGTCGGTCATTGCGGCGAAGAGTGCCGACTACGTCGCTGCGGCCAAGGTGCTCGGGGCCAGCGATTTCCGGATCATGCGCAAGCACATCCTGCCGAATGCGCTCGCGCCCCTCGTGGTCTATGCGACGGTGTTCATCGGCTTGATCATCGCCGCCGAGGCATCACTGACGTTCCTCGGGGTGGGGCTGCAACTCCCGGCGATCTCGTGGGGCCTGCAACTCTCCGGCGCCCGGACCCAGATCCTGACCGACCCGCACCTGATCTTCTTCCCCGGTGTGTTCGTCGCGCTGACCGTGTTCGCGTTCGTCCTGATGGGCGACGCGCTGCGGGATGCGCTCGACCCCAAGCTACGGTAAGGACCGATTGTGATGACCGGACCCGCCCTGGAGCCTGACGTGACGCTGTCCGCGACAGCGCCCGTGCTCGAGGTTCGCGACCTCTCGGTGGAGTTCAGGACCCCGCACGGGACCGTCAACGCTGTCAACGGGGTCAGCTTCGCTCTCGACCGCGGTGAGACGCTGGCGATTCTCGGAGAGTCGGGCTCTGGTAAGAGCGTCACCGCACAGGCGGTGATGGATCTGATCGACAGCCCGCCCGGATTCGTCACCGGCGGTGAGATCCTGTTCCACGGCCAGGATCTGCTGGCGAACCGGCACCTTCACCATCAGGTGCGCGGGCAGTCGATTACGATGATCTTCCAGGACGCGCTGTCCGCGCTGAATCCGGTGTTCACGGTCGGCTGGCAGATTGGCGAGCAGCTGCGGGTCCACCGGGGCATGTCGCGGCGGGATGCCCGCGCTCGGGTGATCGAGCTGATGGAGCTGGTGAAGATACCGTACGCTGCCGCGCGGGTGGACGACTATCCGCACGAGTTCTCGGGCGGTATGCGCCAGCGGGTGATGATCGCCATGGCACTCGCGCTGGATCCCGAGGTGCTCATCGCCGACGAACCGACCACGGCCCTGGATGTGACGGTCCAGGCGCAGGTGATGGCCTTGCTCGAGGATCTGCAGCGGGACCTCGGGATGTCGCTGATCCTCATCACCCACGATCTCGGCGTCGTCACCGACATGGCGCACCGGGTGTCGGTCATGTACGCGGGACGAGTGGTGGAAGAAGGCGACGTCTACAGTGTCTTCAAGAACCCCGCTCACCCGTATACCGAGGGCTTGATGAGTTCCATGCCGAAAGCCACGCATGGAGATCAGAAACTGGTGCCGATCACCGGGGCGCCACCCAGCCTCGCGAACATCCCGTCGGGCTGCCCGTTCCACCCGCGATGCCCGTACATGCGACCCGACACGTGCGTGAACGAGCATCCGCCGCTTCGCGAGGTCGTCGCAGGCAGGCGAAGTGCCTGCCATTTTGCCGAGGAGGTGTTCTCGTGACGGGAGAGCCGCTGCTCAAGGTCGACGGCTTGGTCAAGGAGTTCCCGCTCGGGCGGCGGCTTCTGGGTGTGGGCGAGATCGGTGCAGTGAAGGCCGTCGACGGCGTCTCGTTCGAGCTCGCACGCGGGGAGACTCTCGGCATCGTTGGTGAGTCCGGGTGCGGAAAGTCGACGGTGGCGAAGACGCTTGTCCGGCTCGAGGAGCCGACTGCCGGTACCGCGACGTTCGAGGGTGAGGACATCTTCGCCATGTCGCCCAAGCGGCTGCGGAAGCTGCGTCGCGAGATCCAGATCATCTTCCAGGATCCCTACGGCTCGCTGAACCCGCGCATGACAGTGGGGGACATCGTCACCGAGGCGTGGGACATCCACCGGGACACGGTGCCGCGCCGGGAACGCAAGAAACGTGCCGGCGAGCTGCTGGAGCGGGTCGGTCTCGACGCGTCCATGATGAACCGCTACCCGCACCAGTTCTCTGGTGGTCAGCGGCAGCGCATCGGCATCGCCCGGGCGCTGACGCTCCGGCCGAAGATCATCGTCTGTGACGAGCCGGTGTCGGCGCTGGACGTCTCGGTACAGGCGCAGGTGATGAACCTGCTGGAGGAGATCCAGGACGACTTCGGCCTCTCGTACATCTTCATCGCCCACGACCTCTCGGTGGTCCGGCACATCTCAGATCGGGTCGGCGTCATGTACCTGGGCCGCATCGTCGAGATCGGCGACGAGAAGGCGATCTACGACGAAGCCACCCACCCCTATACGCAGGCCCTGCTGTCTGCCGCCCCCAACCCGGATCCGGACGAGGCGGCTGCGGCGAAGGCCAACCGGATCGTTCTGGAAGGCGACGTGCCCAACCCGGCCGATCCGCCGTCCGGCTGCAACTTCCGTACCCGCTGCTGGAAGGCGGACGAGAAGTGTGCCGAGGAGGACCCGGCGCTGATCGACCGTTTCGGCCACGGGCATCCGGCCGCGTGCCACTACGCCGAGGTACGCCATCCCGTCGCCTGAGCCCTTGCCCCTCGCGGCCTGAGCCCTCGCCCCTCGCGTGGGCCGCCAGGGATCCTCGCGTCCGGCCGGCTCACGGCACTAGGTGGCCGGCGCGGATGCCCGCGGAGTGGTGTCGCGTTCGTAGGTGACGAAGTCGAAGCCGTCGTGCCGCTCGCGTGTGACTTCGCGCCACTGTGACCAATCGACGGCCGGGAAGTACGTGTCTCCTTCGGGGGCGTCTTGAACCTCGGTCAGCTCGAGGCGATGCGCCAGGTCCAGGGTCTGGGCGTAGATGTCCGCCCCTCCGAAGACGAAGATCTCGTCGTCGAGCGATGCCGCCAGCCGCAACGCGTCGGGCACGGATGCCGCCACGTGCACGCCCTCGGCTGACCAGGCCGGGTGTCGGGTGACGACCACGGTGGAGCGCCCAGGCAGGGGACGGCCGATCGACTCGTAGGTTCTGCGTCCCATTACCAGCACGTGGCCCGTGGTCAGCCGCTTGACCCGCTTGAGGTCCTCAGAGATCTTCCACGGGAGGTCGCCGGCGACACCGATCACGCCGTTGCGGGCAACGGCCGCGAGAATGGTGATCGTCATACCGCGATCGGTGCCTTGATCGCGGGGTGCGGATCGTAGCCGATCAGCTCGAAGTCCTCGTATTCGAACTCGTCGAGGGTGCGCCGGTGCGGGTTCAGCTCCATCCGCGGCAACGGTCGCGGTTCGCGTTCCAGCTGAAGGCGTGCCTGCTCGACGTGGTTGAGATACAGGTGGGCATCACCGAGGGTGTGGATGAACTCGCCAGGTTCGAGATCGCAGACCTGCGCGACCATCAGCGTCAGCAGCGCATACGAGGCGATGTTGAACGGAACGCCGAGAAAGATGTCGCCGGAACGTTGATAGAGCTGGCAGGACAGCCGGCCGTCGGCGACGTAGAACTGGAACAATGTATGGCACGGTGGCAGCGCCATGCGCTCGATGTCGGCGACGTTCCACGCGCTGACCACGTGGCGCCGGGAGTCGGGATGGGTCCGGATCGACTCGACGACCTGGGCGATCTGGTCGATGGCCGTGCCGTCCGGGGCGGGCCACGAGCGCCACTGGTAGCCGTAGATAGGGCCGAGGTCGCCGTCGTCACCGGCCCATTCGTCCCAGATGGTGACGCCACGCTCGTGCAGCCAGCCGACGTCGGTGGAACCGCGCAGGAACCACAGCAGCTCGGTGATCACCGACCTCAAGTGCAGCTTCTTCGTCGTCACCACGGGGAACCCGGCTGCGAGATCGAAGCGCATCTGGTAACCGAAGACGCTGAGCGTTCCGGTGCCCGTGCGATCCGGTTTCCGCGTTCCGGAGCCGAGCACGTGGCCGAGGAGGTCGAGATACTGCCGCACGTCTCGCAATCTAACACCGCGGACACTGGAATGTGGGGCGACAGGTGTGCGCCAGGCCGCGGTAGAAACGGTAACCTTCCATGCATGGCCGACGAGCTGTTCACCCTTGCTGCTGCGACGACGGGTACTCCGGCGTCGGCACCGTTCGGTCGGGTGCTGACCGCGATGGTGACCCCGTTCCACGATGACGGGACGCTGGATCTCGACGGCGCGGCGGCACTGACCGAAGATCTCATCGAGCGTGGTTGCGATGGTCTCGTACTGAGCGGGACCACGGGGGAGAGCCCCACCACGAGCGATTCGGAGAAGGACGCGCTATTGCGCACGGTGCTGGATGCGGCCAAGGGACGTGCCAAGGTGGTGGCCGGCGTCGGCACGTATGACACCCATCACACGATCGAGCTGGCCCGTTCGGCGGAGAAGGCGGGAGCGCACGGCTTGCTGGTGGTGACGCCCTACTACAGCCGCCCCCCGCAAGAAGGTGTGCGTCGGCATTTCACGGCGGTTGCCGATGCCACGGATCTCCCGGTCATGCTCTACGACATCCCGGGACGTTCGGTGGTGCCCATCGCGACCGACACCCTGTTCCGGGTCGCCGAACACGAACGAATCGTGGCCGTCAAGGACGCCAAGGGCGACATTTTCGCCTCCTCAGAGGTCATGGCCCGTACTGGATTGGCGTATTACTCTGGCGAGGACGCACTGAACCTGGCACTGCTCACGCATGGAGCGGTGGGAGTGGTGAGCGTCGTCGCCCATGTCGCGGCCCGCGAGTACTCTCAGATGACGCGCGCTATCGACTCCGGCGACCTCGTCCGGGCACTACGCTTGCACCGCCAGCTCATCCCGGCCGTGCGCGCAATCATGACCCGAACCCAAGGAGCGATCATGGTCAAAGCGGCTGTTCACGCATCAGGACTCATCGCGAGCCGCCAGATGCGCTCGCCCCTGATTCCCGCCACTGACGAGCAGGTCGCACAGATGCGCACCGACCTCGCGGAGGCGGGCCTGCTGTGAGCCACCCGCATCCCGAGCTTCCCGAACCACCACCACTCGCCCCGGAGGCGCTGCGCCTCGTCCCGCTGGGCGGCCTGGGTGAAGTAGGCCGGAACATGATGGTCTTCGAATACCGGGGACGCCTGCTGATCATCGATTGCGGTGTCCTGTTTCCCGAAGACCATCAGCCCGGTGTCGATCTGATCCTTCCGGATTTCGACTACATCCGTGACCGCCTGGACGACGTCGAGGCGATCCTGCTCACCCACGGGCACGAGGATCATATCGGGGCAGTGCCGTTTCTGCTGCGGGAGAAGCCGGACATTCCGCTCGTCGGGTCCCGGCTCACCCTGGCGCTGGTCGAGGCGAAACTCAAAGAGCACCGGATCGACTCGTTCCAGCTGGAAGTGAAGGAGCAGCAGGTCGAGAGGTTCGGCCCGTTCGAGGTCGAATTCCTGGCCGTCAACCACTCGATTCCCGATGGCCTGGCGATGGCGATCCGCACGGACGCCGGAACGATCCTGCACACCGGCGACTTCAAGATGGATCAGTTGCCGCTCGACGGCCGGTTGACGGACCTCAACGGATTCGCCCGGCATGGCGACGCCGGTGTCGACCTGTTTCTCGTCGACTCCACTAACGCCGAGGTGCCGGGGTTCACGCCGCACGAGCGTGACATTGCCGCGGTGTTGGATCGCACGTTCGTGACGGCGCCGGGCCGGATCATCGTCGCGTCGTTCGCGAGCCACGTCCACCGTGTCCAGCAGGTCCTGGATGTCGCCGTGGCGCACGGGCGCAAGGTCGCGTTCGTCGGGCGATCGATGGTGCGCAACATGGGTATCGCCCGCGATCTCGGTTACCTGTCGGTGCCGGGTGGCACGCTGGTCGATCTGAAGAGCATTGACGACATCCCGCCGGACCAGCTCGTGCTGATGTCGACCGGCTCGCAAGGTGAGCCGATGGCGGCGCTGTCGCGGATCGCCAACCGCGATCACCCGGCGATCCGCGTCGAGGAGGGCGACGTCGTCATCCTCGCCTCGTCGCTGATCCCCGGCAACGAGAACGCGGTCTCCCGGGTCATCAACGGGCTGACGAGAGCCGGTGCCACGGTGGTGCACAAGGGCAACGCCATGGTGCACACCTCCGGTCACGCATCGGCCGGCGAGCTGTTGTACGCGTACAACATCGTCAAACCCCATAGCGTCATGCCCATCCACGGTGAGGCGCGGCACCTTCAGGCCAATGCCGAGATCGCCATGCGTGCCGGCATCCCGCGGGAACGGGTGGCGCTGGCCGAGGACGGCGTGGTCGTCGATCTCGTCGACGGCGTGGCCCGCATCGTCGGTGCCGTCCCCTGCGGATACGTCTACGTCGACGGCTCGAACGTCGGCGGCATCGCCGAGGCGTCGCTGAAGGATCGGCGCATTCTCGGGGAGGAGGGCTTCGTCTCCGTCGTCGTCGTGGTCGACTCCGTGACGGGCAAGGTCACCGGGGGTCCCGAGATTCACGCCCGGGGGTTCGCCGAGGAAGACAGCGTATTCGACGAGATCCGTCCCGAGCTGGTGAAGGCCGTGGAGAACGCTGCCGAAAGCGGCAACGCCGACACGTACCAGCTCCAGCAGACCGTACGGCGCACCATCGGCCGTTGGGTCGGTGGCAGGCTGCGGCGCCGGCCGATGATCATCCCGGTGGTCGTCGAATCCTGATCCGGCGCACGGTCGTCGAAGACTGACCCGGCTGCGTGGTTGTCGAAAGCTGATCCGGCGCGCCGGGACAAATGTGACTGAAGATATGGGTGAGTCACCTGTAACCTGATCTCTATGGCGACCCGTACGACCTCTGCCCCCGCAGCGTCCTCGCGGTCGCGTACGTCGTCCAGCGCCACGCGCAAGCGTCCGGCGCAACGTAGCTCGGGAGGGCGCTCGCCGCAACGGCGTCCGCCGGCGCGCCGGCCGGGCCGGGCCGGCCCGGGCCTGCGGCTGGTGCGTGCCATCGGCCGGGGCATCCGTGCCGTCTGGATGGGGCTCGCTCATCTCATCGGGAGTATCGCCCGGCGGATCGGCTCGACTGCCCGCGACATTCCCACCGAACATCGCCGTGACGGTGGCGCGCTCGGGCTCATCGGCGCGGCCATCATCGTCGCGGCGGTGATGTGGTGGTCGATCGACGGCGCCGTCGCCACCGTGATCCACGACGTGCTGGCCGGTGCCGTCGGCACGGCAGCGCACGTCGTCCCGGTGTTGTTGCTCATGGCCGCATGGCGGCTCATGCGCCGGCCGGATCGCAACGCGCCGACCAACCGCCAGGTGTTCGGGTGGACGTGCCTCTCGCTCGGCGCACTCGGGCTCGCTCACGTGGCCGGGGGTATGCCACGCCCGGTCGACGGTGCGGAGGCACTGCAGCGCTCGGGTGGCGCCGTCGGCTACGTCGCCTCCACGGTGCTGGCCGACCTGCTCACCGTGTGGGTGACGGTTCCACTGCTGGGATTGCTGACCGTGTTCGGGATCTTGGTGGTCATCGGCATCCCGATGTACGAGATCCCGGCCTACGCCGCGGTGTTCTGGGACCGCACGGTCGTCTTTCTCGGGTTCCGCAGGCCCGAAGAAGATGACAAGCCGCGGCCGGTGAGCCCACGTCGGCGCAAGGAAGCCGGTCTCGACTCGGCCGACGACGAGCCCTATGACTCGCCGGTGTTGCAAGACAAGCCGTCGAAACCAGGAAGCACGACGAAGCCAGGCAAGGCGAAGGATCACGCGACGGCCGACGACGTGCCACCTCCGCCGTCGGCGGACAGCAGCACATCCACCACCGACCCGCCCCCGCACACGCCGGTGCCGCAACGCGTCGAGCAGCTGGCCCTCTCCGGCGACATCACCTACGCGCTGCCGTCGAGCGACGTGCTGCGGCAGGGCACCGCGCACAAGGCCCGGTCACCCGCGTCCGACGCCATCGTCGAGGCACTGACCGGTGTATTCCAGCAGTTCAACATCGACGCGGAAGTCACCGGTTACACGCGTGGTCCCACGGTCACCCGCTACGAGGTGGAGCTCGGCGCCGCGGTGAAGGTCGAGAAGGTCACAGCGCTGAACAAGAACATTTCGTACGCGGTGGCCAGCGCCGATGTCCGGATCCTGTCGCCCATCCCGGGCAAGTCCGCCATCGGAATCGAGATCCCGAACACCGACAAGGAGATCGTCAGCCTGGGGGATGTGCTGCGATCCCCAGTGGCTCGCCAGGATCACCATCCGATGGTTGCCGGGCTCGGCAAGGACGTCGAGGGCGGCTTCGTCGTCGCCAACCTGGCGAAGATGCCGCACTTGCTGGTGGCCGGGGCCACCGGTTCGGGTAAGTCGAGCTTCGTCAACTCGATGATCACCTCGGTGCTCATGCGCGCCACGCCGGACGAGGCGCGGCTGATCATGGTGGACCCCAAGCGGGTCGAGCTCTCGGCATACGAAGGCGTTCCGCATCTCATCACGCCGATCATCACCAGCCCGAAGAAGGCGGCCGAGGCGCTGCAGTGGGTCGTGCGCGAGATGGACATGCGCTACGACGACCTCGCGGAGTTCGGTTTCCGGCATATCGACGACTTCAATAAGGCCGTGCGCTCGGGTCAGGTGAAGGCTCCCGAGGGCAGCGAGCGTGTCCTCTCGCCGTATCCCTACCTGTTGGTGATTGTCGACGAGCTCGCCGACCTGATGATGGTGGCACCCCGCGACGTCGAGGACGCGGTCGTGCGTATCACCCAGCTCGCCCGGGCCGCCGGCATCCATCTGGTGCTGGCCACACAGCGTCCGTCGGTCGACGTCGTCACCGGCCTGATCAAGGCGAACGTGCCCTCGCGGCTGGCGTTCGCGACGTCGTCGCTGGCCGATTCCCGCGTGATCCTGGACCAGCCGGGCGCGGAGAAGCTGGTCGGGCAGGGTGACGGCCTCTTCCTGCCGATGGGTTCGAGCAAGCCCATCCGGGTCCAGGGTTCGTGGGTCACCGAGAGCGAGATCTCGGCCGTCGTCCAGCACTGCAAGAACCAGCTCGAACCCACCTACCGCGAGGACGTCACGGCCCCGGCGTCGGCGAAGAAGGAGGTCGACGAAGACATCGGCGACGACCTCGATCTGCTGTGCCAGGCCACCGAGCTCGTCGTGAACACGCAGTTCGGATCGACATCGATGTTGCAGCGCAAGCTGCGGGTCGGCTTCGCCAAGGCCGGGCGCCTGATGGATCTGATGGAAAGCCGGGGAATTGTCGGCGCGTCGGAGGGCTCCAAGGCACGAGATGTGCTGATCAAGCCGGACGATCTCGAAGAGACGCTGGCGACCATCCGCGGCGAATAATCCCACCGCCTCTCTCCGCTGATCATGAACACTAGGCATCGTCTATGGCTAGTCTTGTGTTCATGATCAGCGCAGAGAGCGGCGTCGTGGATCTGGTGGCGGCTATCTCAGCTGCGCGGCGATGACGACGTTGCCGTACAGATCCCGAAAGTGCAGCGAGCGGCTGCCCGGGTCCTCCCGTTCGGCCCAGATCTCCACCCCATGGCTGACCAGCCGCTCGCGCACCAGCTGGATGTCCTCGGTGTAGAAGACGAGCAGTGGCCGTTCACCAGCTTGCTGCCCCACGAGCTGGCGCTCACCGTCGCCGGCGGGCATGAGCCAGAGCCCGACGTCTTCCTGGCCGGGGACACCGACGTGCAGGAATCGGAAACCGTCGGTGGTCTGGTCGAACAGTACCGTACAGCCGAGAACGTCGCGGTAGAAGACGAGAGCCTCCTCTTGATCTTCCACGAGAATGACCATCCTGCCCAGCCCGGAGAACATCACAGGTTCCTTTCGCCGTCTTCTGCCGCGTGCGCATTGTCCGACCTCGTCGAGACTAGCCCACCGGTTGAACGGTAGGGCCTGGACTGGCGAACCTCGGCGCCGCGGCCCGCGGCGCCGACTGACGAGGCCCGACTGACGAGACCCCGACTGCGGCGTCGGGGAACCGACTCCGTGGCCGCGGTTCCGATCGGCGTGGCCCCGACTCCGAGGTCGGGCACCGCTGCTGTCAGCCGGATTCCAACTCCGTGCACGTTGAGCCCACGTCCCGTGCACGCTGGGCCCACGTCCCGTGCACGCTGGGTCCACGTCCCGTGCACGCTGATTCCACGTGAATTCGGCTGGGAAAGCGGTTGCCCGCGGACATTCAACGTGCATGGCATCGCGATGGAACGAACAGCATCGCGATGGAGGAACGAGTACGGGGCTCGAAATCGACGGCGAGACGGTATGCACGTGGGCTCACGGTGACGGGCAGAGTCGTCCATGCCGGGTTCCGAGCCTGTGGATAGCGAGATGCGGTCTCCGGCATCATGCGGCAAGCTCTGCCGGCATGGTCGGCATACCCGGGGTTTACAAAGTCGCGGATCTGCTCGCTCGGGGCGTCACGGGGCGCACTATCGAGTGGGCCCACCGTTCCGGGCGCTTCGTCCGGTTACGGCGCGGCATCTACTGTGAACGCGACGTCTGGGACAAGAGTGCGAGCTCGCCCGCAGACCGGCATGCCATCCACCTATATGCTGCATGGCTTGCCATCGGTAAGCGTGGTTGGGCGAGTGGCTATTCCGCAGCGCTCCTCCTCGAACTGCCAGTGCCACGCGGCCAGCCGGATGTCGTGGAGCTCTCCACCGTGCGGCGTGCCGGCGGGCCGGGTTCTTCCGGTCAGAGACCCGGCGGACAACGGTCCTACCCGGGCTTACGTGTGCGGGCTACCGGGCCACTCGTGGAGGGCGAGTTCGTCGTCGTACGTGACGTGTTGAGCGCTTCACCAGCTCGGACGGCCTTGGACGTAGCACGTCATTACGGTTTCGGTGCCGGCTTGGTCATCGCGGACGCGGGGCTTCACGGCCGCGTCATCGAGCCGGGTGAGCTGGCGAAGGTCAGCGACCGAATGGCGGGATGGGGCAAGAGCCACGACGCGCGTTCCGTCGCCCACCATGCCTCGGTCACCCGAGAATCTCCGGGGGAGTCTTGCTCCTATGCCACCTTCGTCACGGCTGCGTTCCCGTTGCCGGAGTGCAACGCGTGGGTGGTTGGTGAGGGAAGGGGCGGTATCCGGGCTGACTTCCTGTGGCGCCGGTACCGGCTCGTCGGGGAAGTGGATGGCTTCCAGAAGTACACGAACCCCACGTGGGCGACGAGCGGCCAGGTACTGCTCGACGAGAAGAAGCGGCAGATGCGTATCGAAGAGGCAGGTTTCGTCGTGGTGCGCTGGACTCCAGCAGAGGCGATGTATGAACCGCGCTCGATACTTGATCGCATCGTGCGCCAGTCCAGAATCGCCGCGCGGATGTACGGGGTGCCGCCCATGGGCTGACACCATGAATCCACAGGGGAGCGGCGTGGACCGGCTGACAGGGGAACGGTGTGGAGTGGCCAGGCAGGGTAGCGGCAGCCGGTGTGGATCCGCTTCGGGCCAGGGCGACCCCCGGGGGATACGCCCCCGTGCCGAGCCCGTGCCGTGCACGCTGGTCCCACGCCCGCCGACTCCACGTGCCGTGCACGCTGATCCCACGCGCCGTGCACGGTGGTCCCACGTGATTTCCTCTCAATTAGGCGCTCTCCAGGGGTATTCAACGTGCATGGCCGGATATCGGCACGACGTGGAGCGGACGGAGAGGTGTAGCGAGGTGGACTGGCGAGGTTGGACCGGCGCCGTGGGGGCTGATGCGGTGAGTCGGTGGCATCGGCTGGTGCGGCCACGGTGAGCTGGCGTGGCCGGGGCGAGCTGGCGGCGTGAGTCGGCCGGGGTGAGCTGGTGTGGGTGGGGTGAGCCGGCCGGGCGAGCTGGCCGGGCGAGTCGGCCGGGGTGAGCTGGCGGCGTGAGTCGGCCGGGGTGAGCCGGTGCGGTGAGGCTGATTCGGATCGTGCCGTCTATGTGCGCGACGGAGTGATGCGGCGCAGCAGCTCTGGACCGTGTTCGTCCAGGTAGCGTCCGCCGATCCGGTTTCCAAGCCGCAGCAGCACCAGCCCGTACGCCGGAGCACCGGCCAATATGAGCCATCCGAGGTCGGGCTGCCACCAGAGCGCGAATCCGAGGCTGAGGTAGATCGGCAGGGACAGGAGCCCGACCACCAGTCCTCCCAGGAACTGCTGCAGCACGACGACCACGTTGCCACCGCTCGGGCTGACGAACGGGTTGGCACCGGCGGGAGCTGCTGGAAAGGCGATGACCACGCTCGTGATCGAGGCAAATGCCAGGCCGACGAACACGGTACCGACGGAGCTGCCAACGGTGGCGGGCAGCAGTACCGGGCGGTCTACCAGCAGGCAGACGAACATCGCACCGATACTGACAACGGGTACGGCCCAGACGGCTGTCCCCAGGGCGCGTCCGGCACGGTCGGTTCGGCCGGGCAACGATGCTGCCAGATGCATCCACAAGGCGGTGCCGTCGTACGCCGTGTGGTTGAGCATCATGAGGCCGAGAAGTGTCCCGATGCCGGGGGCGGCGAGAACGAGCACATCGTCGTGCAAGCCGGCGATCGAGGGCCCGGCGACGAGCGCGACGAGAACGATAGGGATGATCAGCAGGCTGACTCGCTGCCGGGGATCGCGCCACCACAGTCGCAGCACTCGCGCGGCGACCGCTCCGGTGACCGTGCTGGGCAGGAATCTGCGCGCCCACCATGGCGCGAGCGTGTTGGTGCTCGATTCCATGCGCGTGGTGTGAGACGGGCGGGACCGGATGCGATTCCCCGGCATGGCGGCGCCGCGCTCCAGGGAACGGCGCAGCGCATACCCCCAGAGAAGGATCAGCACGGCGATGGTGGCGGCGACGATCGCCAGCCGTGCGAAACCGAGAGCCGGCGCACCGGTGACGACGTCGTAGGGAGCGGCCCACGCGGCGGCGAGCGGGGTCCAGGCGAGGACGCCGGCGAGTTGCTCGGTGAACTCGCGGGTGGCGAGCTGCGCCATGGATGGCAGGCCGAGCTGCAACAAGACGAGCGAGCCGGCAACGAGCAGTCCGGACACCGAGAGCAGATCCCGGATGCGACGGGAACGCAGTACCTCGGACAAGGCGGTCGTGATCATCCGGCTGGCGACGACACACAACATGGTGAGGAGGATGGCGCCGAGGAATGCGACGAGCGCGGCAAGTGCGTGCCTGGACCAGGGGATGACGGTGCTGACCGAGATCACCAGTGTCGCCGCCGCGGGAAGCCCGGCGAATCCGGCCGCGAGCATCCCGACGAGCAGGCGGTTGCGCGGGATGGGCAGGAGCGCGAACTTGTGGGGGTCGATCGACTCGTCCACGCCGAAGATCAGTACCGGAAGCAGGAGCCAACCGACGACGATCAGGCTGCCACCGATGACCAGCACGAGGTAGGTGTCGGAGGGTTGGGCGGTGCGTAGCTGGGCGATGAGGTAGACACCGGTGACGGTGACGCCGAACCCTGCCGCGGCACCGATCAACCCGGCCACCAGACGCGCGTTCGAGACCTTGAAGCCGTTGCCGAGCAGCTGCAACTTCAGCGCGACGACCAGCATGACGAACTGTATCCAGCTGCTGGCGGCATCGACGGGCTCGGTGAGATGGTCCTCGTTGCCCTGCCGGGCGGACGAACGGAGTGTTATGGCCGGGAGGAACGTAGCCATGCCAGCTCTTCTCCAAGCTCTCGATGCCCGCCGACGAGCCGGACGAACCGGTCTTCGAGGGAATCGTCGTGCCGCACCTCGTCGATTGGTCCCGAGGCGAGGACCCGGCCCCGGGCGATGATGGCGACGTGGTCGCACAGCTGCTCCACGAGTGTCATCACGTGGCTGGAGATGACGACGGTGCCGCCGCCGGCGGCGAACGTGCGCAGGATGCTGCGGATGGTTGCGGCCGAGACGGGATCGACCGATTCGAACGGTTCGTCGAGAATCAGGATCCGCGGACCATGGATCAATGCGCACGCGAGACCGATCTTCTTCGTCATCCCCGCGCTGTAGTCGACGACGAGCGTGTCTGCGGCGTCGGAGAGATCGAGCACGTCGAGTAGTTCCCGTGCTCGCTGGCGCGCGAGCTCCCGGTCGAGGTCGTGCAGGCGCCCGATGTACTCGAGCAGTTGTGCCCCGGTCAGGCGGTCGAAGAGCGTGAGGTTGTCCGGCAGGATGCCGAGGAGGCGTTTCGCCGTGATGGGGTCGTCCCAGACGTCGTGGCCCAGGACGCACGCCGTCCCGGCGTCCGGGCGAATCAGGCCGGTGGTCATGGACAGTGTGGTCGTTTTACCGGCACCGTTCGGACCGACCAGGCCGAAGAAGGAGCCCGTCGGCACGTCGAGCTCCAAGCCGTCGACGGCGACGGTCCGGTCGAACCGCTTGACCAGTCTTCGCAAGGCCAGAGCAGGTGGCGTCTCGGGAAGGTCGGGCCCCCCATGTGGGTGGATACGGTGGGCCGCGTCGGTGCTCACGTAGACGAGACTATTAGAGAGTCGGTGACTGGTGAGGCGGCACGCGTGGCGTAACGAGCCCCGGCTTGCGCACGCGCGCGGTCACAGGCTCTAGGCTAGCGGCGTGTCCGATGTGCACCGCTCCAGACCGTCGCCGAGTGCATGGAACGTGGCGAACGCCATCACGGTGCTCCGGTTTCTGCTGGTCCCCCTGTTCGGGTGGCTCCTTCTGCGTGATGGTGGATCCGATGACGCATCGCGGCTCGTGGCGTTCACGGCCTTCGCGGCGGCCATGGTGACCGACCGGGCGGACGGAGAGCTGGCTCGCCGTCGGGGGCTCGTGACCGATTTCGGCAAGATCGCCGATCCGATCGCCGACAAGGCGCTGACCGGAATGGCGTTCGTCGGCCTCTCGGTGATCGGTGACCTGCCGTGGTGGGTGACGGTGGTGGTGCTCGTCCGCGAGTGGGGGATCACGGCGTTGCGGTTCGTCGTGATTCGCCGTGGCGTTCTGCCCGCCGGGCGCGGGGGCAAGGTGAAGACGGCGCTGCAGGCTGTGGCATTGGGCTTGTTCATTCTGCCCCTGCCGGATGCCGTCGATCCCGTTCAGCTCACCGTCATGTCCGTCGCTGTCGCCGTGACGATCGTGACCGGGATCGACTACGTCCTGCAGGCAGTGCGGCTCAGCCGTGATTCTCGTGGAGGAACGGTATGACGGACGCGATCGAGGTCGCCGCGGCCGAGACGATCGCCAGCCTGCGCCGGCACGGCGTGACGGTGGCCACGGCCGAGTCGATGACCGGCGGGCTGGTCAGTGCCGCGCTGACCAGTGTTGCAGGGGCATCGTCGGTTTTCCGTGGTGGAATCGTGGCCTACGCCACATCGTCCAAGGCGCATGTCGTCGGCGTCGATCGCGCGGTGTTGGACAGGCACGGGGCGGTGGCGGTCGAGACCGCGGTGGAGATGGCCGCTGGTTGCCGCCGCGAGCTGGGTGCTGATATCGGGTTGGCGACGACGGGTGTGGCCGGCCCGGATTCGCAGGATGGGCACCCGCCGGGAACCGTGTTCGTGGCGATCGTGGCGGCGCCGGGCGGCGGGGACGCTGCCGGCGGGAATTCGCCGGAAGCGAGCGTGACGTCGTTCACGGGTGCGAGCCGGCTGGAAGGCAGCCGGGGCGAAATTCGTTCTGCGGCGGTTGTGGCGGCATTGTCCGCGTTGCGTGCAGTGGCCGAGGCGTGGCCGGCTGGATCGTGACTTGGCCTGCGCCTTCGCGGTTAGGGCTGGGTGCCGGAATAGTGCAGGTGGTTGAGACGATATACGAGCGTGAACAGGTGGAATCGATCACGGTCGCGACACGTTCACCATCGATCGGTACTCCTCGACGTGGGCTTTCCGGCGTCGGAGGGTACGGTGGTAGTACGCAAGTGTCGAGACCGACCTTGAAAGGGGTGGCCCATGGTTCTCGTCAGGCGCCTCATCGGTGACGTCATCCGACGCCGTCGGGTCTCCCAGGGCCGCACCCTGCGCGAGATCTCAGCGGCCGCACGTGTCAGTCTCGGATACCTCTCGGAAGTGGAGCGGGGACGCAAGGAAGCTTCGTCGGAGTTGCTTGCAGCCATCTGCAGTGCGCTCGACATCCCGTTGTCGGAGTTACTCCGTGATGTGAGCGACGAGATGATGCGCGTCGAGGCCGCGGCGATCGGCGCACTCACCGAACTCCGTCCGCGCGAGGAGCTCGATGAGCGGGACGTCATCACGGTCGGGTGAGCTTGGCGAGGTCTCGCCGGAGGAATTTCTCGACATCCGGTGGTGCTGACTGGGTATGACGAGTGAGCCGGAGCCCCGAAACGGGCATAGCTTCGATCCGGCGGTACGGGCTCTGTCATCCGAGCGTCATCGATCCGTCACCGGCGCCGTTCCCGAAATGTTGCCGCATGCTGCGCAGGTGCGCGACGCGCCAGACTTTCGCGATGCGATGGCTCGATTGGGCAGCGGTGTCGGGATCCTGACCACCTTGGATCCCATCGGCCGGGACTGCGGTCTGACTGTGTCCGCGGTGTCGGCAGTCTCACTCGATCCGCCGCTCGTCCTCGTGTGTGTGAAGAAGGACGGGTTCATCCACGACGCGATCTACGTGGCCGACGGCTGGTCTCTCACCTTCCTCGCGGTGGACCAGCTCGAGGTCGCCCGCTACTGCGCACGGCATCGGCACCCGGGTGCTCGCGACGACTTCAGCGCCTGGACGACGCGCCGCACGGACAACGGCGAGCTCATCTTCACCGGCGGCGTGGCCGCCGTGGAGTGTGCCCCCTACCAGTTCGTCGACGCTGGTGACCACACGATCGCCATCGGAGAGGTGGTGCGCGTCCCGGCAGATATGCGCGGGGAAACACCCTTGCTTCACGTCGATCGCGCCTACGTGACACCTGGCGACATCGTCGACTGACAGCAGGCCATCACGTCGCTACCCGGACGTGCGTCCAGACCCGGGGCGTGTTCATCACATACCCGAGTATCGACTGTCCGCGTATCGACGTGGCTGGACACGTTCGCGCAGGTGGCCACGCCGTGGTGATCGAGGGTCTCCATCAGGAAGCTGATCTGCTGATCCACGTGTGTCATCGTCAAGGGTCCAATAGGTATTAGAGGTGCCAGCAGCCACGCCTGGCGTATCGACGTCTAGCTCCACGGGCGCACTGGAGCGGCCATACCGGAAGACTACGTTAGACAACGCAATATAGACGATTGCGCAGAAAAACGAGTTAATAAATCATTGGTCATATACTTAATGCTTTCTACGGTGTATATATGACCATGTTTATTGCGTACATCTCATTGACCGTCCTGTTGTCGTTCGCGCTGGTGTTCTCCGGGCGGTCGATGCTCGTCAAGGAACCGGACATCACGGAGACCCTGACCAGGCTAGGCGTCCCACATAGCTGGTTCCCGATCTTGGCGATATTGAAGATCGCGGGCGCCCTCGGATTGCTGGCGGGCATCGCTTACCGGCCGCTTGGCATTGCCGCGGGCGTCGGCCTGGTCCTCTTCTTCGTCGGCGCCGTCGTCTCGCACCTGCGCGTCAACGACGTCAAAGGCACACCGGTGCCAACCGTTCTCGTGCTGGCCTCAATGACTCCTGTGGTGCTGGGGCTCGCGACTCTCTGAGCTGTCCCGGCACATGGCCTGAACGGCAGTCCACCACCCCGATACGAGAACGGCTGTACTCATGACTACCGACGTGAAACCACCGACAACGAGGCGGGCCAGCGCCCGTGAGTGGATCGGGCTGGCCGTGCTGGCGCTGCCCACACTGCTCCTCGGACTGGACAACAACGTCCTTTTCCTGGCACTCCCGCACCTGACTGCTGATCTGGCCCCGAGCAGTACCGAGCTGCTGTGGATGACGGATATATACGGCTTCATGATCGCTGGATTCCTCATCACCATGGGGACGCTGGGCGACCGGATCGGCCGGCGTCGCCTGCTCTTTACCGGCGCCGTTGCATTCGGGCTGGCCTCGATTCTGACCGCATACGCGACGAGCCCGGAGATGCTGATTGCCGCCCGGGCGATCCTCGGCATCGCGGGGGCGACGCTGATGCCATCGACTCTGGCGTTGATCAGCAATATGTTTGCCGACGCCA
Organism: Phytoactinopolyspora halophila; assembly: GCF_003287285.1. Taxonomy (GTDB): domain Bacteria; phylum Actinomycetota; class Actinomycetes; order Jiangellales; family Jiangellaceae; genus Phytoactinopolyspora_A; species Phytoactinopolyspora_A halophila. The sequence goes on along the minus strand of NZ_QMIG01000004.1, from coordinate 136,237 downwards.
AGCAGCGCGGCACCGCTATTGCGGTGTGGATGAGTGCGTTCCTGGTCGGTGGAGTTGCCGGGCCGATCGTTGGCGGAATCCTCCTCGAGCAGTTCTGGTGGGGCTCGGTGTTCTTGCTGGGTGTGCCCGTGATGGTGCTGCTGCTGGCGGCTGGCCCGGTGTTGTTACCTGAGTTCCGCGACCCGCAGGCCGGGAAACTCGACCTGGTGAGTGTTGGCTTGTCACTCGTGGCAATTCTCCCGGCGATCTATGGCCTCAAGGAGCTGACGGCCGACGGCATCGGGCTGCAACCCGTGCTGGCCATAGCGACGAGCGTGCTGTTCGCTGCCCTTTTCGTCCGCCGGCAGAACATCCTCGCCCAAGCGACGACCGCTCGGAGCCAGCCCCTGGTCGATCTGACCCTTTTCCGTAACCGATCTTTTAGTGCCGCTGTGGGTGTGATCCTGCTGGCCACGCTGATCATGGGAGGTGCTCTCCTGTTCGTCACGCAGTACCTCCAACTGGTCGAAGGGCTGACGCCGCTGCGCGCGGCGCTATGGATGCTGCCACCAATGGCGGGTCTGCTGATCGGAAACATGGTCGCTCCGCAGCTGATGCAACGGATCCGCCCGGGTTCGGTCATCGCGGCCTCGCTATTGGTCGCCGCCGCCGGGTTCCTGATCCTCACTCAGCTGCCGAGTCAGGGTGGGCTGACCGTACTGGTCACCGGGTACACCGTGGCAAGCCTTGGACTTGGACCACTGGCGATGCTTGGCACCTACCTCGTCGTCGGGTCTGCCCCTCCAGAGCGGGCAGGATCAGCATCGTCGATGTCGGAGACCAGCGGCGAGCTCGGTATCGCCATGGGTGTCGCCGTGCTCGGCAGCGTAGGTACTGCCGTGTATCGGGGGCAGAGCACCGACGGTGTGACCGCTGATGTTCCAGCCGACGCTCTCGAAGCCGCCCGTGACACTCTCGCCAGTGCCGTTGCGGCGGCCGACCACCTGCCGGATGTCCTGGCAACCGACGTGCTGGAGTCTGCCCGTGAGGCCTTCACAAACGGCCTGAACGTCATCGCCGGGGTAGGTGCGGCTGCCGCGCTCGCGTTCGCTGTCGTCGCACTCTCGGTGCTGCGACAGGTTCCACCCAGCGGGAAACCAACCACATCAGACACATCCGAAACCAACGAAGGAGCCAACCTTGCCTGACTATGGACACGACCTGCTATTCGGTGCAGGCATCGATTCGTACAGTCACCAATCATCAACTGTGGTGCGGCTCGCCGAGCTCGCCGATCAAACTGGTGTCGATCTGGCTGCCATTTCCGATCACCCCTACCACCCCGCGTTCCTCGACACCTGGACACTGCTCAGCTACCTCGCCGGCCGCACCACACAGATCCGGCTGGCGGCCAGCGTCCACCCCATTCCGTTACGGCAACCTGCCATCCTGGCGCGAAGCGCAGCAAGCCTGGACATCCTCAGCGGAGGCCGGTTCGAACTCGGCCTCGGTGCGGGCGCGATATGGGACGGGATCGAGGCGATGGGCGGCCCGCGCCGCTCACCCGGCGAGGCGGTCGATGCCCTGGAGGAGGCGATCGAGGTTATCCGAGGGATCTGGGATGTCGACACCTCTGGCGGTGTGCACGTCGATGGGAACCACTACCAGGTTCGCGGCGCGCGGCCAGGTCCCCGTCCCAGCCACAACATCGGCATCTGGACCGGGGCATACAAGCCGCGGATGCTCCGCCTAACTGGACGCATGGCCGACGGTTGGTGGCCGTCCCTGCCCGCACTGGAGGAACACGGACCGATCACGCTCGCCGAGGGCAACGCGACCATCGACGAGGCCGCCATCCACGCCGGTCGCTCGCCGCAGGACGTCCGGCGTCTGCTCAACCTGGGCGAACTCCTACCAGTCGAACAGATCGCCGAGCTCGCCCTCCAAGACGGCATCAGCGTCTTCACCGTCGATGCACGCGATCCGCGTGCAATCCACCAGCTTGCGAAGGAGATCTCTCCGGCCGTAAAGGAACTGGTCGCCAAGGAGCGCGCAGGCCGCTAGGTGATCGTCAGCCCACGCTCCACGAGAGGTCGTTCCGGACGTACTGGTTCCGGATCGGCGCGAGTTCCGAGAAGGTGACCACGTTTCAACTGCGCAGGCGGAGGCCGCGCGGGGTGGCGTAGAAACCGGCCGTGGTGAGGGCCTCGCCCAGCGGTGTCGAGGTGATCTGCTCACCATCCGCCCGTTCCACGCGCAAGCCGCCGAGGCCGCCGCGGCGCACGGCGTCGGCAAGCGCGCGAGCGGCCCGGCCGAGCGCGTCGGGATCATCCGTCCAGGACAGGAGGGTCCGGCCGCCGCGTTCGACATAGAGCGCCAGCTCGCCGTCGACGAGCACAACCAATGCCCCGGCCTTGCGCCCGGGGCGGTGCCCGCTGTCGGCCGTATCCGGGCGGTCCGGCCACGGCAGAGCAGCGCCGTACGGGTTGGCCGGGTCGGTCGCAGCGAGCACAACGGCAGCCGACGACGACCCGGTACGGGCGTGCTTGGCCGAGCCCGCAAACGCCCGCAGCCGGTCGACGGCGCCGACGGTGGCGAACTGGGCGGCTCCGAGTCCAGTGACGAAATACCCGCGCCGGGCCCGGCCCGACTCCTCGAACGCCGCGAGCACCTTGTATGTCGCGGCGAAGCCACCGGGCAGCCGCTCGGAGACCACGGCGCCGCGCGTCACTACGCCGTGCCGGTCCAACAACGCTTCCGCGGCCGCGTGCGCCCGGCGCGTGGGATCGAGATCACGTTCGGGCAGCAGCGACCAGCGCCCGGCAGCGGTCGGCGGCCCGGAACGGGCGGGCGTAGCCGGACGCCGGGTCCGCCGGTAGCGCGACCGGGACGGCGCCGCCTGCTGGCGGTGGCTCCTGCTGCGGACCCCGGACGGCCCGGAGAGCGACGTGCGCAGCGGGGCGAGCGTGTCGTTGGTGACCAGCCCGGCCCACACCAGGTCCCACAGCGCATCCACCACATCTTGGTCGGTCAGCGAGCTGGGTCTGGTCACCGCGTCGGCGACGTCGGCGAGCGACTCCGGGCCCTCGCCGGGTGCGTGCTGGCCGCCGGCCGTGCCTGGACCACCACGTCCGGTGCTCACCACGACGGCGTCCGCCAGCTGGCGGAAGAAGAAGCCACCACCGTGCTGGAGCGCATCGAAGAGCGCCCGGTGCACCGGCTCGTCGGGCACGTCGTCGGGATCGGGCAGCGTCAACGGAGCGGTGTCGGCCAGGTGCAGCGACACCCACCCGTCGCCGCCCTGGATGCCGCCCCGGCCGGACCAGATGACCTCGCCGGTCGTGGTGAGCTCGTCCAGCCAGGCCGGGCTGTACTCGGGTAGCCGCGCAGGCAGCACCAGCCGTTCGAGCGCGCTGGCCGGAACCGCGACGCCGTCCAGCTGCTCGACCACCTGCAGCACGCCTTCCGGGCCTCGCAGGTCGGAGCCCACCGACTGCCAGGCTGGCAAAAATCTGGCCAGTGCAGCCGGCTCGACCGGCTCCGCCTCCTGCCGGAGCGCCGCCAGCGAGCGGCGTCGCAGCAATCGTAGGACGTCGGCATCGCACCAGTCGGTGCCGGACTCGCCGGGCCGCAGCTGCCCCTCGACGAGCCGGCCGTCGACGACGAGTTGCCGCAGTGCACCATGCACGATGGCGCGGCCCAGGCCGAAGCGCCGCGCCACGGTGTCGGCGTGGAACGGGCCGTGCGTGCGCGCGTAGCGGGCGACGAGGTCACCGAGGGGATCGGGTACCGGCTCCAAGAAGTCGGGATGGACGCCCTCCGGCACCGGTACGCCGAGGGCGTCGCGCAGCCGGGGGACGTCCTCCATCACTGCCCAGCGCTCTTCGCCAGCGATCGGAGCCGCCACCACCCGCCGCTGGGCGGCGAGCTCGCGCAGGTGTGCGCCGGCGTCATCGGGCTCCTGGCACCGATCCGCGACCTCATCCGCGGACAGCGGCCCCAGCAGCCGGAGCAGGTCGGCGACGGCCTCGGCGTCGCCGGCCTTGCGTTCGTCCACCAGCCACTGCAACTCGGCCTCGGTGCGCTCGATGACGCCGAGATCCAGCAGTTCGCGCAGCTCGGCGTGGCCGAGCAACTCGGCCAGCAACGCGGAGTCCAGGGTCAGCGCCTGCGCGCGCCGCTCCGCCAGTGGCGAGTCGTTCTCATACATGAAGGCGCCGACGTATCCGAACAGCAGCGAACGGGCGAAGGGTGACGCCTGCGGCGTTTCCACCTCCACGACGCGGATCTCACCGCTGGCGACGTCTCGCATCAGCTGGACGAGTCCGGGCAGGTCGTAGACGTCCTGCAAGCACTCGCGCATCGTCTCCAGCAGCATCGGGAACGAGCCGTACTTCGCGGCGACCGTGAGCAGCTGCGCCGAGCGCTGCCGCTGCTGCCACAACGGAGATCGGCGACCGGGCTGGCGGCGCGGGAGCAGCAGCGCCCGGGCCGCCGACTCCCGGAACCGGGCCGCGAACAGCGCCGACGCACCGACCTCGGCGGTCACCAGATCTTCCACGTCGTCCGGATCCAGGACCACGAGGTCCACGTCGGGCGCACCGGCTTCCGGATCGGCGTCCACGCTGTCGAACGTGTCCGGGATGCGCAACACGATGCCGTCGTCGGCGTAAACCGCCTGGACGTCGACGCCGTAGCGCTCGCGCAGCCGGGCATCGAGTGCCAGCGCCCAGGGTGCGTGGACCTGGCCGCCATACGGGGAATGGACGACGAGTCGCCAGTCGCCGAGCTCGTCGCGGAACCGCTCCACCACGATGGTGCGATCGTCGGGTACGTGTCCGGTGGCGGCGCGCTGATCACGCAGGTATGCGAGCAGGTTGTCAGTGGCCCAGGCGTCCAGTCCGGCCCGTTCGGCGCGTACCCGGGCGTCCGGCTCCGCGGCCTGGGACACCTCCCGGACGAATGCCCCGACGGCCGTGCCCAGCTCGGCAGGCCGGCCGATGGTGTCGCCCTTCCAGAACGGCAACCGGCCGGGCCGGCCCGGCGCGGGAGAGACCACCACGCGATCGTGCGTGATCTCCTCGATCCGCCAGCTGGTGGCGCCGAGCGAGAACACGTCGCCGACGCGCGACTCGTACACCATCTCCTCGTCGAGCTCGCCGACCCGGGCGTTGCCTCGCCTGGTGTCGGCTCCGGCCAGGAACACGCCGTAGAGGCCGCGATCGGGGATGGTGCCCCCGCTGGTGACGGCGAGCTGCTGGCTGCCGGGCCGGCCGCTCAGCGTACCGGCGTCGCGGTCCCAGACCAGCCGCGGGCGCAGCTCGGCGAACTCGTCCGACGGGTAGCGTCCGGCGAGCATGTCCAGAACCGCCCGGTACGACGATTCGGGCAGCTCGTGGAACGGGTGAGCCTGGCGGATCAGCTCCAGCAACTCGTCCACGCGCCAGTCGTCCATGGCGACCATCGCGACGATCTGCTGGGCGAGAACGTCGAGCGGGTTGTGCGGGATCCGGAGCTCCTCGATCTGGCCCGCCCGCATCCGCTCGCAGACCACGGCGGTCTGCACCAGGTCACCGCGATACTTGGGGAAGAGCACGCCCCGCGAGATGGCACCGACCTGGTGCCCGGACCTCCCGACGCGTTGCACGCCGCTGGCCACCGACGGCGGCGCCTCGACCTGGACCACCAGATCCACCGCGCCCATGTCGATCCCCAGCTCCAGGCTGCTGGTGGCCACCACGGCCGGTAGCCGCCCGGACTTGAGATCGTCCTCGATGAGCGCGCGCTGTTCCTTGCTCACCGACCCGTGATGGGCCCGGGCGAGTGTCTTCGAAGCTCCGTGCGCCGTGCCGGCCTGCGCTACGATATCCGCCGGCGACCGGTCGGCCTGCGGCGTGTCCTCGGCGATCTCGTTCAGCCGGCTGGTCAGCCGCTCCGCCAGCCGGCGCGAGTTGGCGAACACCAGCGTGGACGTGTGTTCCTGGATGAGACTCGCGACCCGTTGCTCGACGTGTGGCCAGATGGAGCCGCCGGGTGTGTCGTCGTCCCGGCCCACGGCGTCGAGCTCGGACAGGTCGGGCACCGGGACCACCACCCGCAGGTCCCACTCCTTGCCGGTATCCGGTGCCACGACGTCGACGGGATGCGATCCGCCGAGGAACCGGGCTACGTCTTCGACTGGCCGCACGGTGGCGGAGAGCCCGATCCGCTGCGCGGGCCGGTCGAGCAGTGCGTCCAGGCGTTCGAGCGACAGCGCCTGATGGGCGCCGCGCTTGGTGCCGGCGACGGAATGGACCTCGTCGACGATCACGGTCCGCACGCCGCGCAACGCGTCGCGTGCCTGGGATGTGAGCATCAGGAAGAGCGACTCCGGCGTGGTGATCAGGATGTCCGCTGGCCGCCGGGCGAAGCGGCGCCGTTCCTCGGCTGGCGTGTCCCCGGTGCGCACGGCCGTGGTGATGGTGGGCGCGGCCAGCCCCAGCTCCTCGCTCATCCTGGCGATGCCCTCCATGGGTGCACGCAGGTTGCGGTCGATGTCGACGGTGAGCGCCTTGAGTGGGGATACGTAGACCACCTGGCAGCCGCGCGTCGGGTCGGCTGGCGCCGGATCGGTGGCGATCCGGTCGAGTGCCCAGAGAAAGGCCGCGAGCGTCTTGCCGGACCCGGTGGGCGCCACGACCAGCGCATTCCGCCCGGCAGCGACGGTCTGCCAGGTGCCCTCCTGTGCGGGCGTGGGCGTTCCGAACGAGCCCGCGAACCAGGCTCGGGTGGCCGGACCGAACATCTCCAGGACGTTGTCCATACATCTATCGTGCCGTGCGGCACCGACACCCGCGTAGCTTCTCATGGTGTCGCGTCGAAACCCGCGTAGCTTCGTTGCGGTGCCACTTGCACCATCGCGTCCCGCCTTGGAGATACTTGCCGCGTGCGGTTGACCGAATTCTGGGAACGGATGGAACTCCACCTCGGACCTACCTATGCCGATTCCTGGGCACGTGACTACATACTCGATTCGTTGGGCGGGCGGACGGTGTACCAGGCGCTGGAGGCAGGTATAGAGACCAAGGAGATCTGGCGCGCGGTCTGCGAGGCGTTGCGCCTGCCCCCGAGCGAGCGGTGACTCGCCCCACCGCTTCCCCCTTCCGCTGATCATGAACACTAGGCGAGTACATAGGTCGACTAGTGTTCATGATCAGCGGAAGGGGGAAGCTCTGAGCGAAACTCCGGTGAGTTTGTCGGCTACGACGGGTAACGTCCTGGTACGTGGTAGCTCAACCGGATGATCCGCCGCTGATCGCGGCGAGGGGCCTGACGAAGCACTTTGGGGACTTCACCGCCGTCGATGGCATCGATGTCGAAGTGCGCAGGGGAGAGGCATTCGGTTTCCTGGGCCCGAACGGCGCCGGGAAGTCGTCGACGATGCGCATGATCGGCTGCGTGTCACCGCCGAGCGGCGGCACCCTGCGAGTCCTCGGGATGGATCCCATCACCCACGGCTCGCAGATCCGCGGACGGCTCGGCGTCGTGCCCCAGCGTGACACGCTCGACGAGGAGCTGACGGTACGCGAGAACATTCTGGTCTACGGGCGCTACTTCGGGCTGCCGCGCTCGGTCATTCGGGAGCGAGCTACCGAACTGCTCGAGTTCGCCCAGCTCAGCGAGCGCGCAGACGAGCTGGTCGAGCCCCTGTCCGGCGGGATGAAACGGCGGCTGACCATCGCGCGTTCGCTGGTCAACGAGCCCGAGCTGCTCATGCTGGATGAACCCACCACCGGGCTCGATCCCCAGGCCCGGCATGCGTTGTGGGACCGGCTGTTCCGGCTCAAACGTTCCGGAGTCACGCTCGTGTTGACCACGCACTACATGGACGAGGCGGAGCAGCTGTGTGATCGGCTCGTGGTGATGGACGGCGGCAGGATCGTGGCCGAAGGATCACCACGGCAGCTCATTTCGGAGCATTCCACCCGAGAAGTGCTCGAGTTGCGGCTCGCCACAGATGATCACGAACTGTACGAGGCCAAGGTCAGCGACCTGGCCACACGGGTCGAGGTCTTGCCGGACCGGCTGCTGCTCTACACCGACGACGGCGACGCTGCGGCCAAGATCGTGCACGAGCGTGGCCTGGCACCACTGTCCACCCTCGTGCGCCGTGCCACGCTCGAGGACGTCTTCCTCCACCTGACCGGCCGGACGTTGATCGATTGATGGCTGTCACCGACGCGAGATCCCCCGAACCTCACGAACCCGTTCCAGATCAGCCGCGTGAGGGCCGCATGTGGAATCGGGCACTCGCGCACTGGCTGGCGCACTATCGCCGGGTGTGGCGTGGAACGATCATCAGCGGCATTCTCCAGCCGTTGTTCTTCCTCTTGGCCATGGGGATGGGATTGGGCACGCTCGTTGACGCCGGTACGAGTGGCGGCATCGAGGGGGTCGACTACCTGTTGTTCCTCGCCCCGGGCATTCTGGCTGCCCAGGCGATGCAGACAGCGGTCTTCGAGTCCACGTTCCCGGTCTTGGGTGCCATCAAGTGGCAGCGGCAATACCATGCCATGCTGGCGGCACCCCTGGGCATTCCGGATATCGTCCTCGGCCACCTGGTCTTCGTGATGATGCGCGTGGCGATGACCAGTACCATCTTCGTGACGATCGCGACGCTCTTCGGGGCGATCACGTCATGGTGGGTACTGCTGGCGCTGCCGGTGGCCGTGTTGACCGGTCTGGCTTTCGCGGCACCGGTCGTAGCCTTTGCGGCGCGCCAGCGCAACGAGTCCGGCTTCAACATGCTGTTTCGCTTCATCGTGCTGCCAATGTTCCTGTTCTCCGGCACGTTCTTCCCTGTCGAACAGCTGCCTACGGCGCTCGAATTGATCGCGCGGATCACGCCGCTGTGGCACGCCGTCGAGCTGTGCCGCGGGCTGGCGCTGGAGACGATGACCCTCGCGGGTGCCGCGGCACATGTCGCCTACCTCGTGGTCTTGGCCGGGATCGGAATCCAGCTGGCGCTGATGAGCGTGCGAAAGAGGTTGATACTGTGAGCGCGCTTGAGCGATCGCCGCGAGGTGGTGCCGTCCAGCGGCTGGGGCGGATGGTGCCGTTCCCCGCGGGAGCCAGCATGGCGCGTGCGCTCGTCGAACGTAACATTCGTGCCTATCGGAGCCGCTGGATCACGCTGGTCAGCGGCTTGTTCGAGCCCGTCTTCTACTTGTTCTCGCTGGGCGTGGGTCTGGGCGCACTGATCGGCCAGGTCGATGCCGGTGGCGGCCGGATGATCGAATATGCGGCGTACGTCGCACCGGCACTGATGGCGGCGGCAGCGATGAACGGGGCGATCTTCGACGCGACGTTCAACGTCTTCTTCAAGTTGAAGTACACCAAGCTCTACGAGTCCGTGCTGGCCACGCCCCTCGGCCCGCGTGATGTCGCGGTGGGCGAGATCGCATGGGCATTGCTGCGGGGCTCGCTCTACTCCACGACATTCCTCCTGGTTGTCGCGGTCAGCGGCATGGCACGGTCCTGGTGGGCCGTGCTCGCGATTCCCACGGCGACACTCATCGGGTTCGCGTTCGCCTCCGCCGGGATGGCGCTGACCACGTTCATGCGCAGCTGGCAGGACTTCGAGTACGTCAACATCTCGATCCTGCCGATGTTTCTCTTCTCGGCGACGTTCTTCCCCCTGAGCACCTACCCCGAGGCACTCCAGTGGGTGGTCCAGGCCACGCCGCTCTACCATGGCGCGTCGCTGGTTCGTAGCCTGATGCTGGGAGATGTCGGCGTGGGGCTCGTGGTGCACGTTCTGTATCTCGTCATGATGGGGCTCGTCGGGATCACGTTCGCCGCCCGGAGGGTGGAGCGGCTCCTGCTGACCTGAGGTGCCGCGTTCCATCGAGAGATCGACAACGTGCGAGGAGAGACCGATCGTGCAGCTGGACGTGCTGATCACCAATTGCCGCGTGCTGACGATGGATCCGTGGCGGCCCACGGCGACGAGCATCGGTATCTGGAACGGCCGCATCGTCGGGCTCGATGATGACGTCTCGGCCATGCCGGCCGGACAGGTACACGATCTCGGCGGTGCGGTGGTGATCCCGGGCTTCGTCGATGCGCATACGCATCTGACCTGGACCGGCACGGCGAGTCAGCAGGTCGACCTGTCGAGATGTGCTAGCCGCGACGCCGTGCTCGATGCGGTGGCCCGGGCGGTGGCGGCCACGCCGCAGGGACAGTGGGTCGATGTCGTCGGCTACGACCAACGCCCGCTCGGCGAACACCTGACGTGGCGGGACCTGGAGCCCGTGGCGGCGGGGCGCAAGGTGCTCGCGTCGCACATCTCCGGACACGCCTGTCTCGTCTCCCGCGCCGTGCTGGACATGATTCCCGACGGGGAGCTGGCATCGTTCGACGCCGGCGTCGTGCGAGACGGCGACGGCCAGCCCACCGGCGTCTTCTTGGAGGACGCGATGATGCTGGTCCGGACGCGGCGCCTGCCCTACAGCGTCGAGGAGATCGTGGACGCGATCGAAGCGGCGGGCCGGAAATGCCGGGCACAGGGCGTCACGATGTGCGCCGACGCGGGTATCGCCGCTGGACTGGCCGGGTTCTCGCCGGTCGAGCTGGGCGCCTACCAGAGTGCCCGCGAACGTGGTCGGCTCCCGGTGCGGGTGCAAGCGATGGTTCCGGCCAGCGTCTTGCGGCAGTCCGGTGCCGATCCCGCCGACGGCGTTCCCCGCGCGCTCGATCTCGGACTGCGGACCGGGCTGGGCGACGAGTGGCTCTCCGTGGGCGCGCTGAAGATGTGGCTCGACGGCGGGATGTCGGCGCGTACGGCGGCGTTGACCGAGCCGTACCTCGACGGCGGATCGGGACGGTTGAACTATACCGGCGACGAGCTGGCCGAGCTCGTCGCCGATGCGCATCGAGGTGGTTGGCAGCTGGCGATGCACGCGATCGGTGACCGCGCCGTCGATCAGGCGATCGCGGCGGTGCAGTGGGCGCAGGAAGCATGGCCGCGGGAGAACGCCCGGCATCGGATCGAACACTGCGGTCTGGTCCGGCCGGATCAGATGGAGCGGTTCGCTGCGGCTGGGCTGAGCGCTGTGGTCCAGCCGACGTTCCTGAATGTCTTCGGCGACGACTACATGCGCGTCATGGGGGAGGAACGTAGCGCGTGGCTGTATCGGATGCGCTCGTTTCTCGATCGCGGTGTGCCGCTGGCCGGAAGCTCGGATCGGCCCGTCGCAGATGGCGCGCCGTTGCGGGGAATTCAGGCCATGGTGGAACGGATGAGCTCGAGTGGTCGTCCGGTGGGGCCGGACGAGGCGGTGTCGGTAGAGGAGGCCCTGGCGGCGTACACGAGGACCGCGGCCCAGGTGTGCGGGGTCGAGTACCTGGTGGGCAGTGTCGAACCGGGAAAGCTCGCGGATCTTGTCGTTCTCGGTGAGGACCCGCGCCGGGTGTCGTCCTCGTCGCTTGCGGACATCCCGATCCTCGCGACCCTCTCCCATGATCGTGAACACTTGTCGACCCTGTAGGGGGTGTACGTGTTCATGATCATGGGAGAGGAGGCGTGGGTGGGCGTGTCGCGCGCCTTCGAACAGAGTTTCGGTATACGGTGGATGCCGTCGAGACGGTGAAGGCTTGTCCACAGGGCGCGGTGAGGCCGTCGACCTTGTCGGTGCGAGCGCGTAACGTCTCAACTGATGGCCAAACGTAATCAGGGCCGCGGCGCGGCTCGTCAATCCCAGGTGGTATCTATGGCAGCTCCCGCAGATCGCGAGAAGGCTCTCGACACGGCTCTGGCGCAGATCGAGCGTGCACACGGCAAGGGCTCGGTCATGCGCCTGGGACAGGAAACCCGGGCACCGGTAGAGGTCGTTCCCACGGGTTCCATCTCGCTCGACGTGGCGCTCGGCATCGGTGGTCTGCCACGCGGCCGGGTGATCGAAATGTATGGCCCCGAGAGCAGTGGGAAGACGACGGTGGCACTGCATGCGGTGGCCAATGCTCAGAAGTTGGGCGGCGTCGCGGGCTTCATCGATGCCGAGCACGCGCTCGATCCCGACTATGCCAAGGCACTGGGCGTGGACACGGATCAGCTGCTGGTCTCCCAGCCAGACACGGGGGAGCAGGCGCTGGAGATCGCGGACACCCTGATCCGTTCCGGAGCGTTGGACGTCATCGTGATCGACTCGGTGGCGGCGCTGGTGCCGCGGGCCGAGATCGAGGGCGAGATGGGTGACAGCCACGTGGGCTTGCAGGCCCGGCTGATGAGCCAGGCGCTACGCAAGATCGCCGGTGCGTTGAGCCAATCCAAGACGATGGCGATTTTCATCAACCAGCTTCGGGAAAAGGTCGGTGTTTTCTTTGGTTCGCCGGAGACGACCACCGGAGGAAAGGCGCTGAAATTCTACTCCTCTGTTCGCCTGGATATTCGCAGAATCGAGACGTTGAAAGACGGAACCGACGCCGTCGGAAATCGAACTCGAGTCAAAATAGTCAAGAACAAGGTTGCCCCTCCATTCAAGCAGGCGGAGTTCGACATTCTTTATGGTGAGGGAATCAGCCGCGAAGGAAGCTTGATCGATCTTGGCGTTGAGCAGGGCATCGTCCGCAAGTCCGGCGCGTGGTACACCTACGAGGGCGATCAGCTGGGGCAGGGCAAGGAGAATGCCCGTAACTTCTTGAAGGAGAATCCCGATCTCGCCGACGGCATCGAGAAGAAGATCAAGGAGAAGCTCGGTGTCGGGCCACGAGTCGACGCGGAGGCCGATGACGAGTCTGCGGCAGACTTCTGAACACGCCGTATGGAGTGTTGATGACATATCACCAACATCCGACGGTATCCGAAGCATCTAGTCACGCCGATCGTGATGGCGATGATGACTCCGCGCGCGACGATGCCGGAACCGATCCGGAGGAGATGGCACGAGCGGTAGCGCTGCGCCGCTTGGCTGCTGCCCCGCAGACTCGTGCGCAGCTCGATGAGGCGATGGCACGGAAGGGTGTGCCCGACGACGTACGCCATCGCGTCCTCGATCGGTTCAGCGACGTGAAGCTGATTGACGACGCAGCGTTTGCCGCGGCCTGGGTGGAGTCCCGGCACTCGGGCCGCGGCCTGGCGCGGCGAGCTCTGGCGCAAGAGCTTCGCAACCGGGGTGTGGAACCCGAGGTTGCTGAGCGAGCGGTAGAAGTCGTCTCTGCGGACCAGGAGGAAGAAGCAGCGCGCGCCCTGGTGGCGCGACGTCTGCCCAGTACCGGAAGGCTTGAGCCGGCCGCGCGAACCCGGCGCCTGGTCGGCATGCTTGGCCGAAAAGGCTATCCGGCTGGCTTGGCGTATCGGGTGGTGCGGGAGTGTCTCGAAGCGGAAGGCGTGGACGAAACGGAGCTGTCGTTCGAGCCTCCTGACGAGGACGAATGATCTTCATACTGAGGCGGCCCTGCCTTGACCTCGTGTTCGCCCTTACGTAGCCTCAATATAAAAGGTGGAAAGAACTCCGCGACTGCGGTTCGACATAGCAATACGACACATAAGGAGCAGTAGATACGGCACTATCCACTCATCGGGTGAGGGCGAACCGCTTTTATGGCGGCTATGTCTGTGGTGAGTGTGCTGGCTTGGCCGGTAGCACACTCGAGTAGCGCCCTCTGCGGGTGGATGGCCGCCGGAGCTTCGTTGCCGTGCTGGCGCGGTCGTAGAGCGGTTTCCACCACAGCTGCGTCCACTGCAGGGCGCGTATGCAAGGGAGCTGACGATGGAGACTGCAACTGCGATTCTCATCGTCGGCTCGGTTATTGCCGTCGCAGTTGTTCTGGTCCTCGTCGAACTTCTCCGCCGCTCGGCCAAGCGCAGGTCGAAGGCCGAGCGGGAGCTGGAGGAGCAGCATTCCGCGGAGTTGGCGGCCGCCCGGCAAGAGGCTGCCTCGATCCGGGAAGAGGCGCAGCGCGAGGCCGATGAGCTGCGGGCTCACGCGCAGGCCGAGACCGAACAAGCCGAGCAGCATGTGGACGAGATCAATTCCGAGCTCGGCGAGAAACGTCTGGATCTTGAACAACGCGAGGCAAGACTGGGTCAACGAGAGGCGCGGTTACACGTCGAGAACCGTGCCCTGGAGAGTCGCCAATATGAACTGTCCCGACAGGAAGCTGCGGTCGCGGCCAAGCTCGTCGAGCTCGAGGAGCTGGAGAATTCCCGGCAAGCCGAGCTCGCCCGGGTCGCCGGGCTGACCCCGGAGGACGCCAAGAAGGAACTTGTCGAGGTCATCGAAGGTCAGGCGAAGCGAGAAGCCGCGATCAAGGCACGTGACATCGAGCGCGAGGCAACCGAGCAGGCGCAGGCGCGGGCACGGGAGATTATCACGCTCGCGATCCAGCGGCTCGCTTCGGAACAGACTGCCGAGGCGGTCGTGTCGGTGCTTAACCTGCCTGGTGACGAGATGAAGGGCCGGATCATCGGACGTGAAGGACGCAATATCCGGGCCTTCGAACAGATCACCGGTGTCAACGTCATCATCGACGACACGCCAGAAGCGGTGTTGCTCTCGTGTTTCGATCCCGTGCGGCGCGAGATCGCCCGCATGACACTCGAAGAGCTGGTGCTCGACGGAAGGATCCACCCGCACCGGATCGAGGAGCAATACCACAAGAGCAAGGCGGAGGTGGAGAACGTTTGCCAGCGCGCTGGTGAAGACGCGCTCGTCGAGATGGGCATCTCGGACGTCCACCCGGATCTCGTGGCGCTCCTGGGACGGCTGCGATACCGCATGTCCTACGGGCAGAACGTGCTGCAGCACTTGTTGGAATCGGCGCATCTGGCCGGAATCATGGCCGCGGAGCTCGGCCTGGATGTCCAGTTGGCGAAACGTTGCGGCCTGCTGCATGACATCGGCAAGGCCCTGACACACGAGGTCGAGGGAAGCCACGCACTGATCGGTGCGGAAGTCGCCCGGCGCTACGGTGAAAGCGATGACGTGGTGCACGCCATCGAGGCACATCACAACGAGGTCGAGGTCCGCAGTGTCGAGGCGGTGCTGACCCAAGCGGCGGACGCGATCTCGGGGAGCCGCCCGGGTGCCCGGCGCGAGTCGCTGGAAGCCTATGTCAAGCGCCTGGAGCGGCTGGAAGAGATCGCCATGGCGCAGGAGGGCGTCGAGAAGGTCTTCGCCATGCAGGCCGGACGCGAGGTACGGGTCATGGTGCAGCCCGACGAGGTCGACGACCTCCAGGCCCAGGTGCTCGCCCGAGATATCGCCAAGCAGGTCGAGGAGGAACTGACCTATCCGGGTCAGATTCGTATCACGGTTGTCCGGGAGTCCCGGGCAAGCGAGTTCGCCCGCTAGTTCGGCAGCCAGCTGTGTGAACGCCGGGACGTGGTGTGAGGGCGGTGACGGCGCGCCGTGCCGGCACGCGGTGACCGCCCAGCACGCGGTCACGCCCGCAGACCGTGACCGCCCGGGATGATGTGGTCACGCCCGGCACGTCGTCACGCCCGGCACGCGGTTACGCCCGGCACGCGGTTACGCCCAGCACGTCGTCACGCCCAGCACGTCGTCACGCCCGGGATGTGGTCGCCGCCTGCAGGCACGGCATGACGGTGATCGATGTGGAGTTCGGGCACACTGTGCGTGGAGGATGGGCTGCTATAACGACTGTTTTGCCGCGCAGCCCGGCCGAAACTCCACACCGATCGCGAGAACCACGGCTGCCGTATAGGGCCTGCCGCGAAGTCCCCGGCGAAGCGGGCCTGCCGCGAAGTCCCCGGCGAAGCGGGCCTGCCGCGAAGGCACTCGACGAGAGCGGGCCTACTGCGAGGGCACTTGGCGAAGCGGGCCTGCCGCGAAGGCACGCGGCGAACCATGGCGCTCGGAGCGCCGGCGGCGTGCGTATGGCCTGCACAGGAAACCGGATACCCGCCGAGCGGCCGGTCACGGACGAGATACGAATCCGACTCGGTTCCGCCTCCCCGACAGGCGTATGCCGTGATGCCCCTTGCCCGCCCCATCGCACGGTCTTACCGTCAACGCATGACACGGTGATCTTCTCTGTGACAACAGGAAGTTGATCGTTGCACGTGACCCTGTCACAGCAGGGCAACACCCAGCACAGGGCCCGGACCCAGAAGGAGGACGACGAGCATGACGAGGGCGGGGCGCATGATCGCCAGGCGTGTTGCGGCGTTGCTGGCGGCACCGGCGTTGTTGCTGGCTGCATGCGGAGACGACACGGAGATCTTGACGATGGCCACCGGTTCCACCGGTGGAACCTACTTCCCGCTCGGCGGTGCCATCGCTGGAGTGTGGAACGATCACATTCCGGATGTACGGGTGAGCACCCAGTCCAGCGGCGCGTCGGACGAGAATTTGGCCTTGCTCCACGACGAGGAAGTCGAATTGATCATGGCGGTGAACGGCCGGGCCGCGGTCGCGCGCGAGGGCACCGGCGCGTTCGAAGGTGAAGATCACGACATCACGTTCATCGGAAACGTCTATCAAGAGGTCAACCAGATCGTGGCGCGTGCGGATGCCGGTATCGAGACGGTCGAAGATCTCGACGGTATGCGTGTCGCACTCGGCCCTCCCGGGAGCGGCACGGAGGCTTTCGCCCGTGACTTGCTCGACCGTGCGGGAATCGAGGTCGAGGAGTTCCAGGACACCTTCGGCGAGGCGGCCGACCGGCTGCGTGACGGCTCCATCGATGCCGCCTTCGCGATCCTGGCCCTGCCCGCCGGAAGCCTGGAAGAGGTCGCAACGGCTGTCGACCTCAATCTCGTCTCGCTGGAAGGTGAGCTGCTGGAGCAGACGCTGTCGGACGATCCCACGTTGACCGAGATCGAGTACGAGCCGGGCACGTACTCCAACATCACCGAGCCGGCGACCCTCGTGACGAACTGGGCGACGCTGTATGCCCGCTCCGATCTCGACGAGGATCTGGCGTACGAGCTGACCCGCGTGTTGTACGAAGAGAGCTCAGAGATCGCGGAAGCGCAGGCGACGGGCAACCAGATCGACATCGAGTCGGCCGTGCTGGGTCGGGGTGACATCCCGCTGCATCCGGGCGCTGAACGCTACTACGAGGAGAACAACGCCCTGGACGGGGAGGGGTAGCCGGAGCGGACGGTGATCGGCTGAGCTCGGGTGAGCATGACCGAGCGCGACGAGGTGGTGGTGCGGCCGGATTCGCCGGCCGCACCGCGTCGCGGTGTGCTCGCGTGGGGTGGCATGCCCGGGTGGCGCACGATCGGCGTCGTCGCGTTGTTTGCCGTCGTGGTGATCGTGGCGGCGACCCGTACCGGCGATGATGGCCTCGAGTTCGAGGTCCGGGACATGGGCGCGGACGAGGTGGTCTATTCGCGCCCCGTCACGGCGGGGGAAACGTTCCGGCTCGAACACACGCACTCGGTGACCAACCGCCCCGTCGTCGAGATATTCGCGATCGACGACGAGGCGCCGGCGATCCTGTTACGCGAACTGCGGTTCGACGAGTTCGGTCCGAACCTGCCCGCCGGGGCGGAGGAGCTCGGTGACGATGGGGAGACGACGTTTGTGCACGAGAATGGGGCATACCGTGTCTTGCACCACGATATGCGGATCGGCACCGTGCCCCTGCGCGTCGGGAGCGATGCGGTGGATCACACCGTGGTGTTCGCTGACGGTGAGCGGTTGCGGCTGCTCGACGTGACTCGCCGTGGCGAATATGTCGAGCTTGCGGTTCGAGGGTGAGACGGATCGAGGGGCGAAGGGCGATGGCTGGCAAGATCGAGGACGCGAGCCAGGACATCGAGAGGCTTGAACAGGCTGACTTCACCGACGCGACCGTCAAGATCCGGACCCAGATGCGGGCGTGGTGGCGGTGGGCGTTCTTCGTTCTGGCACTCGCGCTGAGCGTGTTCCATCTCTACACGGCCATCGGTGCCCAGCTGCCCAGTCACCAGCAGCGGTCGTTTCACGTCGCCTTCGGTCTCGGGCTCACGTTCCTGCTGTATCCGGCCAAGGTGGAGTTCACCGCGTGGGAGGCGCGGCGCAGCTGGGTGATCACGGCGATCGTTCTCGGCGGGCTGGCCTTCGTCGTGGCGAGCGGCGATGTCGGCCTGCACGCTGCCGCTCCGGCGGCGGTCGTGGTGCTGCTGGTACAGGCTGCCCGGCATCTGCCGCTCGCATTGGCCGGCATCCCGGTGGCCGACGTGCTCCTCTCGATTCTGGGCTTCTTCTCCGGCCTGTACCTGTTTTTCAACTCCGATGAGATCCTCGCGCAGGCCGGCCGGCACGACGAGATCCACATCGCGGTGGGTGCGATCGGCATCATGCTGATCCTGGTGGCGGCGCAGCGTGTCATCGGTACGCCGCTCGTCGCGGTGGCCGCCGTGATGCTGGGATACGCGTACTTCGGCGAGATCATGCCGGGGTTCCTGCGCCATGCCGGTTACTCGATCGATCGGATCATCTCCACGCAGTTTCTCGGCACCGAGGGCGTGTTCGGCACGCCGATCGCCGTGTCGTCGACGTTCATCTACATGTTCATGATCTTTGCCGCGATGCTGCAACGCAGCGGCATGGAACGCTTCTTTACCGACGCGGCCTTCGGCGCCACCGGATGGATGACCGGAGGGACGGCCAAGGTCGGCGTGCTGACGAGCGCCTTCTCCGGGACGATCACCGGAAGCTCGGTGGCCAACACCGTCGGCAACGGCGCCTTCACTATCCCGATGATGAAGCGATCGGGCTACACGGGCGAGTACGCGGGCGCCGTCGAGGCGGCGTCGTCGACGGGTGGACAGCTCGCGCCACCCGTGATGGGCGCTGCCGCATTCATCATGATCGACATGACCGGCCAGCCGTACTCCGAGATCATGAAGGCGGCGATCATCCCGGCCATCCTCTTCTTCCTCGCCCAGTACGTGATCATTCACTATGACTCGAAGCGCCTGGGCATCGGCGGGCTGGCGCGCAGCCAGCTACCGAATGTGCGGAGATTGCTGCTGCGCAAGGGCTATCTCGTCATCCCGATCATCGTGATCTTCATCGTCCTGATCCAGGGATACACGCCGATGTTCGCAGCGACGGTGGCCATTGGCGTGGCAGTGGGGATCAACGTCCTCAGCCAGATCATCGCGGTGGCCTTCCGGCGGTGGCGCACGATGGAAGACAAGCTCACCCCGGTAGCCCTGCTCGACGGGCTGGTCGACGCGGCCCGGCTGGCGTTGCCGATCATCGTGGCGTGTGCTACTGCCGGCCTCATCGCCGGGGTGATCACCCTGACCGGCGTCGGCCTTCATCTGGGTAGCGAGTTGGTGGCGCTGGCAGGTGGGCAGCTGTTGGTGACGGCCTTCCTTGCCATGATCGCGTGCCTGATCCTCGGTATCGGCGTGCCCACGACGGCGAACTACGTGATTACCGCCACGCTTGCGGCACCGGCGATCATGATGGCCGGCGATTTCGCGCCCGAGCAGATCCTGGTCGCGCACCTGTTCGTGTACTACTTCGGTGTCCTGGCCGATATCACTCCGCCGGTCTGTCTCGCGTCGTACGCGGCATCCGGCATCGCGCGCAGCAATCCGATGCGGACGGGCGTGCAGTCGGTACGCATCGCGCTCGGCGGCTTCATCGTGCCGTACATGTTCCTGTTCTCGCACGAGTTGCTCCTGCAGGACGCCACGTGGGTGACGGGCGTGCTGGCGTTCCTGACGGCAGTCGCGGGCATCGTCAGCCTCGGTGTCGGGGTGGTCGGGTATGTTGACCGCAGGATCAGCCCGGTATTGCGGGTGGCACTGGCCGGTGCCGGTCTCTTGCTGCTGCACGGCTCGATCGCGGCCGACGCGATCGGCTTGGTGATCGCGGCGTCGATCTTCGCGTGGCAGTGGTGGAGCGGCCCGCGGCTACGGCGGCGCGAGGCAGCGCTGGCCACCACGTGACGCGCGCCCGGGCGGAAACCGCGTACCCTGGATGGCGAGATGAGCACACGCACGTACCACGTCCGCACCTTCGGGTGCCAGATGAATGTCCACGACTCGGAGCGGATCGCCGGGCTCCTCGACGACGCGGGCTTCGCCAAGGCGGGCTCGAACGACGCCGACGTCGTGGTGCTCAACACGTGTGCGGTCCGCGAGAACGCCGACAACAAGCTTTACGGCAATCTCGGCCACCTCGCCTCGCGCAAATCCGCCCATCCCGGCATGCAGATCGCCGTGGGCGGGTGCCTCGCGCAGAAGGATCGCGACGAGATCGTGCGGCGCGCGCCCTGGGTCGATGTCGTCTTCGGCACGCACAATGTTGGCTCGTTGCCGGCCCTGTTGGAACGCGCGCGGATCGAACAGGAAGCACAGGTTGAGATCGTCGAGGCGCTCGAGACCTTCCCCTCCTCGCTTCCGTCGCGCCGGGAAAGCCCGTACTCCGCGTGGGTGGCCATCAGTGTCGGCTGCAACAACACGTGCACCTTCTGTATCGTGCCGGCGTTGCGTGGCCGGGAGAAGGACCGCCGTCCAGGCGACGTGCTGGCCGAGGTCGAGGCGCTGGTGGCTGATGGCGTGATCGAGGTGACGCTGCTCGGCCAGAACGTCAACGCGTACGGCGTCGAGTTCGGGGATCGCTACGCCTTCGGCAAACTCTTGCGCACGGTCGGCTCGGTGGAAGGGCTGGAGCGGGTGCGCTTCACCAGCCCGCACCCGCGGGATTTCACTGACGATGTCATCGCCGCGATGGCCGAGACCCCGGCGGTGATGCCACAGCTGCACATGCCACTGCAATCCGGCTCGGATCGCGTGCTCAAGGCGATGCGGCGTTCGTACCGGCAGAAGCGCTACCTGGACATCGTGTCCCGAGTTCGAGAGGCGATGCCGGAGGCCGCCATCACCACCGACATCATCGTCGGCTTTCCCGGCGAGACGGAGGAGGACTTCCAGGAGACGCTGCACGTGGTGCGCGAGGCGAGGTTCGCCTCGGCATTCACCTTCCAGTACTCCAAGCGTCCCGGTACCCCGGCTGCGGAGATGGACGGGCACGTGCCTCCTGAGGTCGTGCGCGATCGATACCAGCGGCTGACCGAGCTCGTCGAGGAGATCGCGTGGGACGAGGCACGCAAGGCAGTCGGCCGCCCCGTTGAGGTGCTGGTGGCTGACGGCGAGGGACGCAAGGATGACGAGACCCGTCGATGGTCCGGACGGGCACGGGACAACCGCCTGGTGCACTTCTCGGTGCCCGACGATGTTCCCCGGCCCCGCCCGGGAGACATGGTGACCGTCGAGGTGACGCACGCGGCACCGCATTACCTGGTCGCGGACTCGGCATCGGCTGGTGGCCGATACGAGGTACGCCGCACTACGGCTGGTGATGCGTACGAGCGTGCCAACCGGGCGAGCACGGCTGGCACCTCGACGGCTACGGCGTCGGCGTCGCCCGGCGGTGTGATGCTGGGCATGCCGTCGGTTGGTACTCCGGAGCCGGAGCCGGCCGGGGACGCCTGCTGCAGCTCGCCTTCGTGATCAAGTGCGAGTAAGCACCACGAGTGGGGCCCGTCTCGCGCTCCGTGGGCGGCGGGCCCGGCAGCTGGTGAGCGGGTCAAGATCGGTATTCGTGCACGGCGGACGGGTGCCGCAGGCGACGGCGTAGCTCGTCTCGGTAGGTAACGCGGGCGCGGTCGGCGACGGCGAGCGTGCCGAGGGCGCCGACCGCGGCGACGAAGGGTGCGACGACGATCCGGGCTTGCTCCGGGATGTCGCCTAGCGGTCCCCAGCCACGCAGGGCCATGAGGGTGACGAGTCCCGCTATGAGGGATGTGATGAGCAATCCCTGCTGCCGGGGACGGGGTATCTCGGGTACTGGCTGCCCGGCCCACCAGATGGCAATACCCATGGCGGCAAGTATCGCGCCCAACACGCCGACGCCTCCGGGGTCCAAGATCAGCGCGATCGTTCCGATGCCGATGAACAGGCGCCCGCTCAGGCAGTCCGGGCAGTGGCTGCGAGCGGGCAACCAAGCGATGACGGACGACAGCGTGATGAGGGTGACGACACCTGCGCACATGAGTTGGAGGGCGTCGCCGAAGGAGACCATGACGTTATTCGACCATGTTGGGGCGTCACGTGACGAATGACCCTCCGGCGTGTCCGGATGCTGGGGAGCCGGGCGGTCCCGGGGACGTCTCCCGAGCGCCGTACCAGCAGCGTTCCCGGGTGCTGCGGCCGGGCGTATTTCGAGCGAAAGTGGCCGATCGGAATGTTCGAATCCGGGTTGGCGTAAAAGAAATCTGTCTCCTATCATAGTTGCGTACACCGGAACGGTTGCGTAGAAAGAAACATACGCGGAACACAAAGATGCGACATTGTTACTGGTACGCACCAGTCCGAATAGAACCGAATCCCGGGGGAAGTTGATCAGATACTGAGATGCCGCGAAAGTGAATAACGAAACCACTTTACGGCATTCAGTCATCGCTGTCCCGCCCACCCCTGACCGCTTTCGAAGACGGCCTGATCTGTTCTCGAATTGTGGCGGAAACTTGCCTGGTCAGGGCATGTTTGTATGCCCAGAGTTGATATGTCCGGTCGAATCCTCTAGCGTGTTAAACGATGCGAGATGAGGTTCGATCTTCTTCTCGCAGCGCTGGGACCGGTCCAGTGAATTGCCGACAGGAGTCGGGCGACGCAGGCGGGTGGCGCCCACGAGATTGTGGCTGCGAGCCCCGCCTGGAGATGCGTCTGACCGACGAGAGCGGCCAGATGCTGATGCAACGGTGCGTCGGCTGGGCGAGCTCCGCACGCCGCGTGAACACCGGGAGTTGTGCATGGCGAGACAGATTAGCGAAGCAAGTAATGGCAAGGCGCCAGAATCGGAGTCATCTGACTCCCTCGATGTTCATCAGGACTTCGGTGACAGTCCACTCGAGGTGCGTACCACCGATCACTACACCGAGGAGTACGTTCCCGGGTTCGTCGAGAAGTGGGATGACCTGATCGACTGGAAGAAGCGTGCTGAAAGTGAAGGCAGCTTCTTCGTCGATCAACTCAAGGAGCGCGGCGTCCGCAAGGTGCTCGACGTTGCCACGGGAACGGGTTTCCACTCGGTGCGGTTGCTCGAAGAAGGCTTCGAGACGGTCAGCGCCGATGGCAGCGCGCCCATGCTGGCCAAGGCGTTCGAGAACGGATTGAAGCACGGCGGGCATATCCTGCGCGTGGTCAATGCCGATTGGCGCTGGCTCAACCGTGACGTGCACGGAGAATATGACGCCATCGTGTGTCTGGGTAATTCTTTCACCCATCTCTTCTCCGAGCGAGACCGTCGCAAGGCGCTTGCGGAATTCTACGCAATGCTGAAACACGACGGTGTCCTGATCATCGATCAGCGTAATTACGACTCGATTCTCGATCAAGGTTTTTCGAGCAAGCACACGTATTATTACTGTGGTGAAGACGTATCGGCCGTCCCGGAATATGTCGACGACGGTTTGGCCCGTTTTCGCTACACGTTCTCGGATGGTTCCGAGTACTACTTGAACATGTATCCGCTTCGCAAGAATTATGTGCGCAGGCTCATGCGCGAAGTCGGATTCCAGCATGTCGAGACATTCGGCGACTTCCAGCAAACGTATCGCGAGGATGATCCGGACTTCTTCATCCACGTCGCGGAGAAGCGCTACCGTTCGGACGAGGAGCTGGCTGACATTTATTCCACTACTGTCAACACAGCGCGCGATTACTACAACTCCGAAGATGCCGACAACTTCTACTCGATCATCTGGGGTGGCGAGGACATCCACGTCGGGTTGTACGCCACGCCGGACGAGGACATCGGCGCCGCCAGCCGGCGCACCGTCGAGCAGATGGCCGGCGAGCTCAAGCTGGACGCGGATACCAAGGTGCTGGACCTGGGGGCGGGCTACGGTGGCTCGGCCCGCTATCTCGCGAAGACGTTCGGTTGCCGGGTGACATGCCTCAATCTCAGTGAGGTGGAGAACGAGCGGAACCGCGTCATGAACCGGGAGCAGAACCTGGACGACCTGATCGACGTGGTCGACGGCTCGTTCGAGGATCTGCCGTTCGAGGACAACTCGTACGACGTCGTGTGGTCACAGGACTCGTTCTTGCACAGTGGTGACCGCAGCCGCACGCTCGAAGAGGCTGTGCGGGTGCTCAAGCCGACCGGGACGCTCATCTTCACCGATCCGATGGCTGCGGATCACATCGACCAGAAGTCGATCGAGCCGATCCTGGCACGCTTGCAGCTGGAAACCATGGGCACGCCGGACTTCTACCGGCGAGAGCTCAATCGGCTCGGACTCACCTCGATCGAATTCCGCGACGAGAGCGAGCAGCTTCCGCGCCATTACGGACGCGTTCTCGGTGAGCTGGAGAAGCGAGCGGGCGAGCTCGAAGGCCGGGTGAGCCAGGAGTACCAGGAGCGGATGAAGGCCGGCCTAAAGAATTGGGTCAATGGCGGAAATGCCGGAAATCTGGCATGGGGCGTGATCGTCGCCCGCCGCTAGATCTCATCCGGTTCGTGACGGTCGGCCGTGGTTGATAGCCCATGGCCGACGCGTCACGAATCTCGGCCCCATTGCAACGGCCGGACCACATGGCGAATCGTAAGAGACGATGAAGGAAGCGAGATAAGAGGCATGGCATATCGACGACTGTTTACGAGCGAGTCGGTTACCGAGGGTCATCCGGACAAGATGTCGGATGCCATCAGTGATTCGATCCTGGACGCGATGCTGGAGCAGGATCCGAAGTCCCGGGTGGCGTGCGAGACGCTGATCACGACCGGCCAGGTACACGTGGCCGGTGAGGTGACCACGAAGGGCTACGTCGACATCCCCGCGGTGGTGCGCGACCGCATTCTCGAGATCGGATACGACTCCTCGGCGAAGGGATTCGACGGAGCATCGTGTGGCGTGAACGTCGCGATCGACGCGCAGTCGCCCGACATCGCCCAGGGTGTCGACTCCGCGTTCGAGACTCGCGTCGAGGGTGAGAAGGACGAGATCGCATCGCAGGGTGCGGGTGACCAGGGGCTCATGTTCGGCTTTGCCTGCACGGAGACCCCGGAGCTCATGCCGCTGCCGATCGCGCTGGCCCACCGCCTGGCTCGCCGGTTGAGCGAGGTTCGCAAGGAAGGCACGTTGCCGTACCTGCGCCCGGACGGCAAGACCCAGGTCACGGTGGAGTACGAGGACGGCAAGCCGGTCCGGCTGGACACGGTCGTCGTCTCCAGCCAGCACGCCGCCGACATCGATCTCGAAGAGATGCTCACCCCGGACGTACGCGAGCACGTCATGACACCAGTGATCGATTCGCTGGGTCTCGACGTTTCCGAGACCCGGCTGCTGGTCAACCCGACGGGCCGGTTCGTCGTCGGTGGCCCGGTCGGTGACGCCGGCCTCACGGGTCGGAAGATCATCGTCGACACCTACGGTGGCTACGCTCGCCACGGTGGCGGCGCGTTCTCGGGTAAGGACCCGTCCAAGGTGGATCGTTCCGCGGCGTACGCGACGCGGTGGGTCGCCAAGAACGCTGTTGCGGCAGGGCTGGCGGACAAGATCGAGGTGCAGACCGCCTACGCCATCGGCAAGGCGGCCCCGGTGGGTCTCTTCATCGAGACCTTCGGTACCGAGAAGGTCGATCCTGCCAAGATTCAGATGGCGATCGAAGAAGTCTTCGACCTTCGCCCGGCAGCGATCGTCCGGGATCTCGACCTGCTGCGTCCCCGCTACGCGCCGACGGCGGCCTACGGCCACTTCGGCCGGGACGACCTCGACGTGCCGTGGGAGCGCACGGATCGCGTGGAGCAGCTGAAGGCGGCGGCTCGCGTCTAGCGATCGCTGGTCAGAACCCGAACGCCGCCCCCCGACGACGAGGAGTCCCCTTGCGTATTGCAGTGACCGGATCGATCGCCACCGACCATCTGATGGTGTTCCCGGGTCGGTTCGCCGACCAGCTCGTAGCCGACCATCTCGACCAGGTGTCGCTGTCGTTCCTGGCCGACCAGCTCGACATCCGGCGCGGAGGTACCGCCGGAAACATCGCGCTGGGCTTCGCCAAGATCGGCATGTCGCCGGTCCTCGTCGCGGGGGTCGGCCGGGACTTCGCGGAGTACGACGAGTTCCTGTCCAGCCACGGTGTCGACACGAGCGGGGTGTACGTCTCCGAGGACAAGCACACCGCGCGTTTCATTTGCACCACGGACGAGGACCAGAACCAGATCGGAACCTTCTACTCGGGTGCGATGTCCGACGCGCGGCAGATCGAGCTCGCTTCCGTCGCCGAGCGCGTCGGCGGGTTCGACCTCGTGACGATCAGCCCGCACGATCCGGTGGCGATGCTGCGGCACACCGAGGAGTGCCGTCAGCATGGCTACCGATTCGTCGCCGACGTCGGCCAGCAGGTGGCCCGGATGACCGGCGATGAGATTCGTGGCCTGGTGGACGGCGCGGCGTGGCTGTTCACGAACGAGTACGAGCACAGCCTCCTCCTGGACAAGACCGGCTGGTCGAAGGAGGACGTGCTGGCTCGGGTTGGATCGTGGATGACCACGCTCGGAAGCGCCGGGGCGCGGCTGGAGACCAAGGAGGGCGAGGTCGCCACGGTTCCCGCCGTCCCTGCGAAACAGGAGGTCGATCCGACCGGTGTCGGGGACGCGTTCCGGGTCGGCTTCTTCGCGGGCGTCGCGTGGCAGCTCTCCACCGAGCGGTCCATGCAATTCGGCAGCCTGTTGGCCACGACCGTGCTGGAGACCCTGGGGCCGCAGGAGTACGAGATCGATCCGGAGACATTCGTGCGCCGGTTCGCCGATGCGTACGGCGAGGAAGCCGCGACAGAGGTGAAGCCATTCCTCGGTCGCACGCTCTGACGTGCCGTCAGGGGATTGCCGTCGCCCCCTGTGGCGGCAATCCCCTGATCGGTATCTGGATACGACGATGATGAGCGAGGGACCGAGAGTGACAATACAGAATGAGGAGGTGAGCGGTGTGGCTGAGAGCGCGTTCCTCAGCGAACTGCGCCGCCGAGTGCTCGTGGCCGATGGAGCCATGGGTACCCAGCTGCAGGCTCAAGACCTCACCCTGGACGACTTCGACGGGCTCGAAGGTTGTAACGAGATCCTCAACGTGACGCGGCCGGATGCGGTCCGCGCGGTGCACCGCGGGTTTCTCGAAGTCGGGTCCGATCTGATCGAGACCAACACGTTCGGCACGAACTTGCCGAACCTGATGGAGTACGACATCCAGGACCGCATCCGCGAGCTCGCCGAGGCCGGCGCGCGGTTGGCGCGGGAGACGGCCGACGAGTACTCCACACCGCAGAAGCCGCGCTTCGTGCTCGGGGCAGTGGGTCCCGGGACGAAGCTGCCAACGCTCGGCCACATCACGTACGCCGAGATCCGCGACGCCTACATCGAGCAGGTGCGCGGGATGCTCAACGGCGGCATCGACGTGGTTCTGGTCGAGACCAGCCAGGACCTGTTGCAGACGAAGGCCGCGGTCATCGCCGCGAAGCGGGCCATGGCCGCGGAGGGACACAAGGTACCGATCATCGCGCAGGTCACGGTCGAGCAGACCGGGACCATGCTGGTCGGAAGCGAGATCGGGGCGGCGCTTACCGCGCTGGAACCGCTCGGCATCGACATGATCGGGATGAATTGCGCGACCGGCCCCGAGGAGATGAGCGAGCACCTCCGGTACCTTTCGCAGCACGCCCGCGTGCCGATATCGGTGATGCCGAACGCGGGGCTGCCGGAGATCGGCCCGGACGGTGCCGTTTACCCGCTGGATCCGGACGGGCTGGCGAGAGCCCTGGCCGAGTTCGTGACCGAGTTCGGCACCCGGATGGTGGGCGGGTGCTGCGGTACCACACCGGAGCATCTGCGCAAGGTTGTCGAGAAGGTCGTGGATCTGGAGCCGGCCGAGCGCACACCGGAGCCCGAGCCCGGCGTGTCGTCGGTCTACCAGACGGTGCCCTTCCGGCAAGATGCCTCCGTCCTGATGATCGGCGAGCGCACGAACGCCAACGGCTCGAAGGCCTTCCGGGAGGCCATGGCAGAAGAGCGCTGGGATGACTGCGTGGAGATCGCCCGCACGCAAACGCGCGAGGGCGCCCACCTGCTCGACCTGTGCGTCGACTACGTGGGCCGCGACGGCGTGGCCGACATGGACCTGCTCGCATCGCGGCTGGCCACGGCATCGACGTTGCCCATCATGCTGGACTCCACCGAGCCGAGCGTGATCGAAGCCGGCCTGGAACGGGTCGGCGGCCGGTGCGTCATCAACTCGGTGAACTACGAGGACGGCGCTGGCCCGGACTCGCGTTACCAGAAGGCGATGGAGATCGTCTCCGAGCACGGCGCCTCCGTGGTTGCCCTGTGTATCGACGAGGACGGGCAGGCCCGCACCGCGGAATGGAAGATGCGGGTGGCGCGGCGCCTGATCGAGGACCTCACCACGAACTGGGGCATGGCTGTCGAGGACATCATCGTCGACACCCTGACGTTCCCCATCTCGACGGGTCAGGAAGAGGTCCGCCGGGACGCCATCGAGACGATCGAGGCGATCCGCCAGCTCACGACCGAATACCCGGGCGTCCAGACGACACTGGGTGTATCCAACGTGTCGTTCGGGCTGAACGCCGCTGCCCGGCAGGTGCTGAACTCGGTCTTCTTGCACGAATGCGTGCAGGCCGGCCTGTCTACGGCGATCGTGCACGCGTCGAAGATCCTGCCGATGGCCAGGATCCCGGACGAGCAGCGCGAGGTCGCCCTGGATCTGGTGTATGACCGCCGTACCGAGGACTACGACCCGCTGCAGAAGTTCATGGCGCTGTTCGAGGGCGCCAGTTCGTCCTCGAACCGGCAGAGCCGCGCCGAAGAGCTCGCGGCGCTCCCGCTGGGCGAGCGGCTGGAACGGCGGATCGTCGATGGCGAGCGCAATGGCCTCGAAGAGGACCTCGACGAGGCGATGAAGGAGCGCAAGCCGCTCGACATCGTCAACGACACGTTGCTTGCTGGCATGAAGACCGTCGGTGACCTGTTCGGCTCGGGCCAGATGCAGCTTCCGTTCGTGCTGCAGGCTGCCGAGGTCATGAAGACGGCGGTGGCGCATCTCGAGCCACACATGGACAAGGACGATTCCGGGGGCAAGGGCCGGATCGTGCTCGCCACCGTCAAGGGCGACGTGCACGATATCGGCAAGAACCTGGTGGACATCATCCTGTCCAACAACGGCTACGACGTCGTGAACATCGGGATCAAACAGCCGATCAACGCGATCCTGGATGCCGCGACCGAGCACGAGGCCGACGCGATCGGCATGTCCGGCTTGCTCGTCAAATCCACGGTGATCATGAAGGAGAACCTCCAGGAGATGAACTCCCGGGGGGTCGCCGAGACCTGGCCGGTGCTGCTGGGTGGTGCCGCCCTCAACCGGACCTACGTCGAGGATGACCTCGCCGAGATCTACGAGGGCGAGGTTTCCTACGCGAAGGACGCCTTCGAGGGCCTGAAGCTCATGGACACGGTGATGGCCCGCAAGAAGGGCGAGACGCTGGAGGTCGACGAAGAGGCCCAGCGCAAACGCGCCGAACGCAAGGCCCGCCGGGAGCGGTCCAAGCGGATCGCGGCCGCCCGTGAAGCCGCCGCGGATGAGCCCGAGGAGCAGCCGGCACGCTCCGACGTCGAGACCGACGTGCCGGTCCCCGAACCGCCGTTCTGGGGAAGCCGGCTGGTCAAGGGCGTGGCCGTGGCCGACTACTCGACGATGCTCGACGAGCGTGCCACGTTCTTCGGGCAGTGGGGCCTGCGCGGCACCAAGGGTGGCGACGGCCCCACGTACGAGGAGCTCGTCGAGACCGAAGGCCGCCCGCGCTTGCGCTCCTGGATCGACCGGCTGACGACGGAAGGCGTCCTGGCACACGCCGCCGTGGTCTACGGATATTTCCCCTGCGTGTCCGAGGGCGACTCCGTCGTCGTGCTGGAGAGCCCCGAGCCTGACGCGAAGGAGCGGCTCCGGTTCACGTTCCCGCGCCAGCGCCGCGACCGGCGGCTGTGCCTGGCGGACTTCTTCCGCACGCGGGAGCTCGCAGCCGAGCGCGGCCACGTCGACGTGTTGCCGTTGCAGCTGGTGACCATGGGCCAGCCGATCGCGGATTTCGCGAACGAGCTGTTCGCGAGCAACTCCTACCGCGACTACCTGGAAGTGCACGGTCTGGGTGTGCAGCTCACCGAGGCGCTGGCCGAGTACTGGCACCGTCGCGTGCGTGACGAGCTGCTCTTCAACGGCTCCGTGCCGGTCTCGGCGGAGGACCCGGAGGACATCGAGGAGTACTTCCGCCTG
This sequence comes from Phytoactinopolyspora halophila, assembly GCF_003287285.1. GTDB lineage: Bacteria > Actinomycetota > Actinomycetes > Jiangellales > Jiangellaceae > Phytoactinopolyspora_A > Phytoactinopolyspora_A halophila. Next base: position 105,955 of record NZ_QMIG01000004.1, on the reverse strand, counting down.
GGCTACCGCGGCGCGCGGTTCTCGCTGGGCTACGGGGCATGCCCGGAGCTGGAGGATCGCACGAAGATCGTCGAGCTGCTCGAGCCCGACCGGATCGGGGTCAAGCTCTCCGACGAGCACCAGCTGCATCCCGAACAGTCGACCGATGCTTTTGTCGTCCACCACCCGGAGGCCAAGTATTTCAACACGTAGTCAGCGCAGCCGGGCGGCGTGCCGGAGACCACCGGCTTCGCCCGTGGAGGGCTCCACCGATGCCCTCCAGCACCCGGCCGCGCCCCGGCCCGAAGATTTCGACGCCATAAGCTGGAACCGAAAACCGTATTCGAAGGAGTCATCAGATGACCGCCGCGACCTTTAGTCCGTCCGTACCGAAGCAGTCACTCAACGGCGTGGACTTTGCCGTCGCCGACCTGTCCCTGGCCGAGTTCGGCCGCAACGAGATCCGTCTGGCCGAACACGAGATGCCGGGCCTGATGGCTCTGCGGCGCGAGTACGCCGAGTCCCAGCCGTTGCGGGGCGCCCGGATCTCCGGCTCGCTGCACATGACCATCCAGACGGCCGTGTTGATCGAGACACTCGTGGCGCTGGGCGCGGAAGTCCGCTGGGCCAGCTGCAACATCTTCTCGACACAGGACCACGCCGCGGCAGCCGTCGTCGTGGGCCCGAACGGCACGCCGCAGTCCCCGGCCGGTGTTCCGGTATTCGCCTGGAAGGGCGAGTCGCTGGAGGAGTACTGGTGGTGCACCGAGCAGATGCTGACCTGGCCGGGCTCGGCGCCGAACATGATCCTCGACGACGGCGGGGACGCCACCCTGCTGGTGCACAAGGGGGTCGAGTTCGAGAAGGCCGGTGCGGTGCCCACGGCCGACGAGAACGACCCGGAGGAGTTCAAGGTCTTCCTCGACCGCCTGCGTGCCTCGCTGGCTCAGGACGCGTCGAAGTGGACCACGCTCGCGTCGGGTATCAAGGGTGTCACCGAGGAGACCACCACCGGCGTGCACCGGCTGTACCACCTGGCGGAGACTGGCGAGCTGCTCTTCCCGGCGATCAACGTCAACGACGCTGTCACCAAGTCCAAGTTCGACAACAAGTACGGCTGCCGGCATTCGCTCATCGACGGCATCAACCGGGCCACTGACGTGCTCATCGGCGGCAAGACCGCCGTGGTCTGCGGCTACGGTGACGTCGGCAAGGGCAGCGCGGAGTCGCTTCGCGGTCAGGGTGCCCGCGTGATCATCACCGAGATCGACCCGATCTGTGCCTTGCAGGCCGCGATGGACGGGTACGAGGTCGCCGTGCTGGACGACGTCCTGGACCGTGCCGACATCGTGATCACCGCCACGGGTAACAAGGACGTGATCACGGTCGACCACATGGCGAAGATGAAGCACCAGGCGATCGTCGGAAACATCGGTCACTTCGACAACGAGATCCAGATCGCCGAGCTCGAGCGCTACCCCGGCGTCAAGCGCACCCACATCAAGCCGCAGGTCGACGAGTGGATGTTCCCCGACGGCCACTCGATCATCGTGCTCTCCGAGGGCCGGCTGCTCAACCTGGGCAACGCCACTGGACACCCATCGTTCGTCATGTCGAACTCGTTCTCCGATCAGACCATCGCGCAGATCGAGCTGTTCACCAAGCAGGGCGAGTACGGCACGGACCAGGTGTACTTGCTGCCCAAGCACCTGGATGAGAAGGTCGCCCGGGTGCACCTCGAGGCGCTCGGCGGCAAGCTCACCAAGATGAGCAAGGACCAGGCCGAGTACATCGGTGTGGACGTTGAGGGCCCGTACAAGCCCGAGTACTACCGCTACTGATCCGGCTGTTGTCCCCGCGGTCTCGGCTGCTGCCAGTCGAGCCACGCGGGCTTCGCCGGTATCAGGCACGACGAGTCGCCTCACTGTCGCACGAGCGATGGTGGGGCGACTCGTCGTTTGTGACGGGTCGGCGTGTGACACTGGAGCTGATGAGCGTAGCGGATCGAGTGCCGATCGTTGCCGTCGTCGGACCCACGGCGGCCGGCAAGAGCGGCCTGGCGATCGAACTGGCCAGCCGGTTGGGTGGCGAGGTGGTCAACGCCGACTCGATGCAGATCTATCGCGGCATGGACATCGGCACCGCGAAGGTGCCGCCGGAACAGCGTGGTGGCGTTCCCCACCACCTCCTCGACATCCTCGACGTCACCGAACCGGCTACGGTGGCCGAGTTCCAGGGCATGGCCCGTGCGGCGATCGACGAGTGCCGGAAGGGTGGCGTCGTGCCCGTCGTCGTCGGAGGTAGCGCTCTCTACGTGCGTGCGATTCTCGACCGCTTCGACTTTCCCGGCACCGATGCCCGCGTCCGCTCCCGGCTGGAGGACGAGCTGGCCCGTGAGGGTGCCGCGCGGCTGCATGCCCGGCTGGCCGAGCGGGACCCGGACGCGGCGGCGGCCATCCTGCCCAGCAACGGCCGGCGAATTGTCCGGGCTCTCGAGGTCATCGAGCTGACCGGCGGGCCCTTCCGGGCGTCGCTGCCGCCCCGGGAACACGTCTACGACGATGTCACCCAGGTCGGTATCGACGTGCCGCGCGACGTGCTCGACGCTCGGATCGAGTCGCGCGTGGCGGCGATGTGGGAGGCCGGCCTGGTCGAGGAGGTCCGCCAGCTGGAGGCGCGCGGGCTGCGGCAGGGCCGTACCGCCAGCCGGGCGCTGGGCTATGCGCAGGTGCTGGCGTTTCTGGCTGGGGAATGCACCGAGGAGGACGCCCGGGCCGAGACCGTGCGGGCCACACGGCGATTCGCCCGCCGTCAGGATTCGTGGTTCCGCAAGGACGAGCGGATCTGGTGGGTCCCGTTCGAGCAGGCGGATACGGAGAAGGCGGATCGCGTGGTGAGCCGCCTCGGTGCGCTATCCGCACACACGTGATGGCATGGAGGAAGGGACGGTAGCGCCGATGGGTGCGCAAGTCGAGTTCGTCAAGGGGCATGGCACGCAGAACGACTTCGTGCTCGTGCCGGATCCCGACGGCGTGTCCGACGGCGTGGTGGACCCACCGACGGTGCGGATGATCACGGATCGCCATTCCGGCATCGGTGCGGACGGCCTGATCCGTGTCGTGCGTACCGCCGCCGTTGCCGAGATGCCGGGGCTGGCGGAGGAGTCCGGGGCCGAGTGGTTCATGGACTACCGCAACGCCGACGGCTCGGTTGCCGAGATGTGCGGCAATGGTATCCGCGTGCTCGCGCGCTACCTGCTTGATCACGGACATGCCGCCGGGCCCACGATGCGGATCGCCACCCGTGGCGGCGTCCGCGTGGTTCACGTGGAGCCGGAGGGCCAGTTCACGGTCGAAATGGGCAGGGCCGTGCCCCTGACCGGCGGCTCGGTCGAGGCGACGATCGGGCTGGACGGGCGTAGCTGGCCCGCGACGGCGGTCACGGTGCCGAACCCTCACGCCGTCGTGTTCGTCGACGAAGGTGGCGACGCCGCCGGTATCGGCGACGAGCACGTGCGGGTGGACGACGTGAGAGCGCTGGCTGAGCTGGGCATGCTGACGAGCGTGCCCACTGTGCGTCCGCGCGACGTCTTCCCGGATGGGGCGAACGTCGAGTTCGTCGCCCGCGTGGGAGAGCGGCACATCGCCCTGCGCGTATGGGAGCGGGGCGTGGGGGAGACCCGGTCATGCGGTACGGGGGTGTGCGCGGCGGCTTGGGCGGCGATGCGCCGGGACGGCACGCGGGAGGGGACGTACACCGTTCAGGTACCCGGCGGGCAGCTACGGGTGACCGAACGCCCCGATGGCGAGCTCATGCTCACCGGTCCAGCCGAGCTGGGGGTGCGCGGTACGGTGACGCTCGATGCGCGTTTCGTGAGGAAGACGTATCCGGATCCCGCGCCGGATCGGACGGCGAGATCCTCACCCGCTCTGTGACGTAAATCACCGCATCTTGTCGGGCCCCGGATACGTCTTTACACATAAGAGAACCGGGTGCCTGCGGTGTCGCTACAGCGCGGTGCCGGCAGCCGGAACGTCGTCGTAGGTGGCTTTCTGCGGGGGAAGGCCACCAGAGCCGAAGGGGTGACGACATGTTGCGAATCGAGACGGAAAAGCGAGAGGCCGTCCTGGTGGCGGCGGCACTGCGCTCGCGCCGGCGTTCCGCGGGACGCAACGGACGGCGGGCGGCGTCCGCCCGTGCGGTTTCGGCGTTGCGGCAAGCTGCGACGGAGGGCGCCCGCTCCACGTCAGCCAGCTAGGTTTCGGCGAGGGGTCACAACGGAAACGCGGTGTCGTCGCCTGGAGATTGGCGTGGATATTCAGGTGACCACCGTAGCGGATCCGTGCCATTCTGGGTGATGTGTCGGGATGCGCACGTACCGTTCGTGTGTTGAATCCTGTAAGAACAACCTCTCGCACAGCCCCGGCACGCGGAGCGGGGCGGAAGAAGGAGCATGACCAGGAGCCCACAACCGACGACCCCCCAGGTCGACGCCGATCAGTCCGGCACGGAGACGCTGGAACCGTCGCCAGCCGTTGCTGAAGCTACCGAGCTCACCGCCAGCGACATCGACCGCGAGCATCGCGAGTCGCTGCGCCGCATCGCTGGCCTGTCTACCGAGCTCGACGAGATCACCGAAGTCGAGTACCGGAAACTGCGGCTGGAGCGTGTGGTTCTCGCGGGAGTCTGGACCGATGGCAAGGCCGCCGACGCCGAGAACTCGCTTGCCGAGCTCGCCGCACTCGCGGAAACCGCTGGCTCGATGGTCCTGGAAGGTCTCGTCCAGCGTCGGCTCCGGCCCGACCCGGCCACGTTCATCGGCTCGGGGAAGGTCGATGAACTGCGCGATGTCGTGCAGGACACCGGTGCCGACACGGTGATCTGCGATGGCGAGCTCTCGGCTTCGCAGCTACGGAATCTCGAAGACCGGATCAAGGTGAAGGTCGTCGACCGTACGATGCTGATCCTCGACATCTTCGCCCAGCATGCCCGAAGTCGCGAGGGCAAGGCACAGGTGGAGCTTGCCCAGCTCGACTACCTCTCCCAACGGCTCCGGGGCTGGGGTTCCAGCCTCTCCCGGCAGGCCGGTGGCCGGGCTGGAGGCCCGGGCGGCGGCGTCGGAACGCGTGGGCCGGGTGAAACCAAGCTCGAAACTGACCGGCGGCGGATCCAGGCTCGCATGGCGAAACTCCGCCGCGAGCTTGCGGCGATGCGTACGGCCCGGGAGACCAAACGCGCCGACCGCCAGCGTCACGCGGTTCCGGCCGTTGCCATCGTCGGATACACCAACGCCGGGAAGTCGTCGCTGCTCAATCGGTTGACGGGCGCGGGCGTTCTGGTCGAGGACGAGTTGTTCGCCACGCTTGACCCGACGGTGCGGCGGGCGCAGGCATCGGACGGCCGGGTGTACACGTTCACGGACACGGTGGGTTTCGTCCGGCACCTGCCACACGAACTCGTCGAGTCGTTCCGATCCACACTGGAAGAGGTCGCCGAGGCCAACGTTTTGGTGCACGTCGTCGACGGTTCCCATCCGGACCCGGAAAGCCAGCTCGCGGCCGTGCGGGAGGTCCTGGCCGACGTGGGCGCCGCCGATGTCCCGGAGATCGTCGCGGTGAACAAGATCGATGCCGCCGAGCCCGGTGTCATCGAGCGGCTGCTGCGCACCGAGCCGCACGCGGTAGCCGTGTCGGCCCGCCGTGGCCGGGGCATCGACGAGCTGCGCGAGACGATCGAGCGAGATCTGCCACGCCCACCGGTCCAGATCGAGGCCCTGGTGCCCTACGATCGGGGCGAGCTCGTATCGAAGGTGCACTCGACTGGCGAGATCCTCTCGGTCGAGCATGACGTCGCGGGCACGCGCATCTGCGCTCGCGTTCCGGAACAGCTGGCGGCAGCTCTCGATCCGTACGCCACCACGTGAGCCATCGGGGCATCCCGTTCGCGAGCATCGCGTGACCTGTGCCGGAAACTGATCGGGTCGCGTTGGCAGAAACCGACATCATCGAGGTCATCACCTCGATGATGTCGGTTTCTTCGGCCGAACGCCGCGTCTCCCAGTCATAGCGGAGACGCGGGTTCCGGTGAGTGCTCGAACGACGAGCCAGCAGCCTCGGGGACTCATACCGACAGCCTCAGGACTGATAACGCCCACCCAGGTGCTGGGCGAGAAACGCCTCGGCGGCAGCGTAGAAGCGTTCCCGGTTCTCGGGCTTGGCCAGTCCGTGGCCCTCATCCTCGAACAACAGGTACTCGTGATCGAGGTTCTTCTCGGCCAGCGCGTTGACGATCTGCTCGGCCTCGGCTTCCTTCACGCGCGGATCGTTCTTTCCCTGCGCAACCAGGATGGGGATCCGGATGTCGTCCACCCGGGACAGGGGAGAGGCCTCCCAGAGCAGATCCTTCTCGGCGTCCGGGTTGCCAACGGCCTTGTGCATGAACGCGAGCTGGGGCTTCCAATACTCCGGTATGGACGACAGCAAGGTCAGCAAATTCGACGGCCCGACAAGATCGACGGCGCACCGGAAGACGTCGGGCGTGAACGCGGCCCCGGCGAGCGCGGCGTAGCCACCGTAGGACCCGCCGTAGATGCCCACCCGCTCCCGATCGATCCAGCCGCGTCCCGCCAGGTAGTCGACCGCGTCGATCAGGTCGGTGTGCATCGCCTTGCCCCACTGCTTGTCTCCGGCGTTGCCGAAAGCCTTGCCATAGCCCGATGAGCCCCGGAAGTTGCCCTGGACGCAGACGTATCCACGGTTGGCGAACCACTGCGCCTCGGGGTCGTATCCCCAGGTGTCGCGGGCCCACGGGCCACCGTGCACGTTCAGCACCGCCGGGAGATCCCTGCGCTCGGCACCGACGGGAACCGTCAGGTACCCGTGGATGGTCAGCCCATCCCGTGCGGTGTAGCTGAACGGCTCCATCTCGGCGAGCTGGTACTGCTCCAGCTCCGGGCGATGCGAGAACAAGAATGTGAGCTCGCGAGTGCCGCGCTCGTAGATGTAATAGCGGATGGGGCCATCGGAGAGGAGATCGTGCACCATCCAGCGGTGGCCGTCGCGTACCGGACGGGAGATACCGATCTCACCCCGCAACATGGAACGTAGGTGATCAACCTCGGCCCCGAACTCGGGATCGAGGTAGAGCCATTCCTTGCGCTCCTTGAGGAAGCTGACGCCTTGGGGTTCGAGGGTCTCCGGATGCTGCGCGACGCCCGCGACGTCATAGTTCGGGTCCTCGGCGAGAACGGTCTCCTCGCCGGTGGAGAGGTCGACCGCGAGCAGGCGCGACGAATTCGCGCCGATACTCGACAGGAGATAGACCGTCTGGCCATCCCGGCTGAAGCCGTAGACCCCGGTGGTGGCGGTGTCGTCCGGACCGACCTCCAGCCATGGCTCGTCGGCCCCGGTATCGGAATTGCGCAGGTAAATCACGGCGCCGCCGTCCTCGGTCATGGCGACACCACCACGTATCCGGAGGTCGGAATCGACCATCCAGGCCGCGTAGCCCGGGTTCGTCTCGATCTTCTCGATCTCACGGCTGGTCAGGTCGAGCCGGTAGACGTCGTGCAGCGCCGGATCGTCGGCGTTTAGCGCCACCAACATGGTGGTGGGATGCCACCGATTGTGCGCCAGCACGCCAGCCGTGACACCGGATTGCGGCGTGACGAGCTGTGCCTCGCCGGTCTCGAGGTCCAGCGCATAGAGTCGCCAGTCTTCGTCGCCGTCAGTGTCCTGGAGATAGACGAGCGTGCGGTCGTCGTGGCAGAAGTCGTAGATGCGGATGCCCCTGCCGCGGTCGAACGTGACCGGCCGGGCCGCCGCCGGGTCATCCGCCGGGCCAACCCAGACGTTGAGAACGCCATCGTCGGGCGCGACGAAGCCGAGGCGGGTGCCGTCGGGGGAGAGGCTCGGAAGCAGCCGTTCCGGGTTACCGAAGAGAACGTCGCGCGGGATCAGGGGGACACCTTCATCGCTCATGACTCGATTCCATCACGTGCCCACCGAGATCGAATGCGCGGCCGGTATCGGTGTAGCCTCACGTCGATGAGCGGGAGCGAGGAACGGGAGTCAGCCGACGCCGATGCCGACGTCGGTGTTAAAGAACTACTCGACGCGGTAGTGGACTCGCTGGGTGGGACCCACAGGCCGGGCCAGCTGCGCATGGCCGAGTCCGTCGAGTCGGCGATCATCACGGGCGAGCACCTGCTGGTGCAAGCCGGCACCGGAACCGGGAAGTCGATGGCTTACCTGGTGCCGGCACTGCGGTATGCCACCGAGCTGGACGAGCCGGTCGTCGTGGCAACGGCCACCCTCGCTCTCCAAGCCCAGCTGGTCGATCGTGACCTTCCCGTGCTCGCGGAGGCGGCCGAGCCACTGCTCGGGCGCCGCCCCCGGTGGGCGACATTGAAGGGCCGGGCCAACTACGCGTGCCTGCACCGGGTTCGCGACGGTGTACCCGACGACCAGGGCGAGCTGGTCGCGGCGGACGAGGTCTCCACGGGGTCCATGGGTGCCGACGTGGTCCGGGCCCGGGACTGGGCCGAGGAGCAAGCCCGGACAGGTGGCACGGGTGATCGCGACCGGTTGGAACCGGGAGTGAGCGATCGGGCGTGGGCGCAGGTGTCGGTCAGTGCGCGCGAATGCCTCGGCGCCTCGCGTTGCCCGTACGGGCAGGAGTGCTTTGCCGAGGTGGCACGGGCTCGCGCGGCGGAGGCCGACGTGGTGGTCACCAACCATGCCCTGCTGGCCATCAACGCGCTGGAGGGCGTTCCCGTGTTGCCGGAACACGGCGTTGTGGTCGTGGACGAGGCACACGAACTCGTTTCCCGGGTCACCAGCGTGGCATCCGCCGATCTGTGGCCGGCGATGGTGGAGCGGGCAGGCACCCGGTCCCGCGCTCACGCGGGTGAGGCGGAGTCCGGGGAGCTGCGCGCGGCGGGGGAGCGGTTGCGTGACGTCCTGGCCGACGTGCCGGCCGGGCGGCTGGACGAGCCGCCGGAGCAGCTGATGAGCGTGCTGGAACTGGTGCGTGATGCGGCACGAGATGTGGCGTCGGGTTTCTCCGGCACGGAGCGCGAAGATCGCGATCCGGATGTGGAGGCGGCCCGGAGATCGGCGCAGACGATGGTGGACGACGTGCACGCCACCGCCGAACGCTTGCTGGCACGCAGCGAGCATGACGTGGCCTGGGTGGAGGAGTTCGATCGCGGCCCCGGCAGGCCCTCCGCCGGACGCATGCTGCGTGTCGCACCCCTGTCCGTGGCGGGACTGCTACGCGAGAAACTCTTCGACGAATTCACGGTTGTGGGCACGTCGGCCACGCTGGAGATCGGTGGCTCGTTCGACTCGGCCGCCGGCTCCTTCGGGTTGCTCGACGAGAAGGCGCCGAGCTGGGAGGGCGTCGATGTTGGTTCCCCGTTCGATTACGCCCGGCAAGCCATTCTGTATGTGGCTCGCGACCTTCCGACGCCCGGGCGAGACGGGCTGCGCAGCGAGGCCGTGGACGTGCTGGCCGAGCTGATCTCGGCGGCAGGCGGGCGTACCCTGGGCCTGTTCTCCTCGCGTCGGGCCGCGATGGAGGCGGGAGAGGCGATCCGCGAACGGCTGCCGGACTTTCCGGTGTTGTGTCAGGGCGACGACGTGATGGCGACACTCGTCCGTCGATTCGCCGAGGACGATACGACAAGCCTGTTCGGAACGCTGTCGCTCTGGCAGGGCGTGGACGTTCCCGGCGCGGCATGTCACCTGGTGGTGATCGACCGCCTGCCGTTCCCGCGACCGGACGAGCCGTTGAGTTCCGCGCGCCAACGGTGGGTCGAGCGCCACGGCGGCAACGGCTTCATGACCGTGGCCGCTCACCATGCGGCGTTGTTGCTCGCGCAGGGCGCCGGCCGGCTCATCCGCAGGTCCAGCGACCGGGGCGTAGTTGCGGTGCTGGATCCCCGGCTGGTCACGGCACGGTACGGCGGGTATCTGCGCGCGTCACTGCCGCCCATGTGGTTCACCACAGATCGCTCGGTGGTGACCGGAGCGCTCGGCCGCCTCGCGGGCGGGAGGCAAGCGCCGGGTTCGTGACCTAGATCCGGCGCATGACGGCGACGACCCGTCCCAGGACAGCGGCGTCGTCGCCGGGAATGGGCTCGTATGCGTCGTTGTGTGGCAGGAGCCAGACCTCGCCGTCGCGTTGCTTGTAGGTCTTGACCGTCGCCTCGCCGTCGATCATCGCTGCCACGATCTCTCCGTTCTCGGCGACCTGCTGCTGGCGTACGACGACCCAGTCTCCATCGCAGATGGCTGCATCTACCATCGAGTCACCGGTGACCTTGAGCATGAACAGCTCGCCCTCACCGACGAGCTCCCGGGGCAGCGGGAAGACGTCTTCGACGGCTTGCTCGGCAAGTACCGGACCACCGGCGGCGATCCGCCCGACCATCGGAACGTACGAAGGCTGGGGCATCGGTGTGTCGTCGGTGACCAGCGAGACAGGCGCGGCGCGGGTCTCGCCGTGCTCGTCGTCGCGCGGTGGAGCGAGGACCTCGAGTGCGCGCGGACGGTGCGGGTCGCGCCGGATGTATCCCTTTTCTTCGAGAACGCTGAGCTGGTGCGAAACGCTGGATGGACTGGCCAGCCCGGCGGCTTCCCCGATCTCGCGCATGCTCGGCGGGTAGCCGCGCCGATCCACGGAATCCCGGATGACCTCGAGCACCCTCCACTGCCGCGGCGTCAGGATGGGCCGCCCACCGGTGGTGGGATCGGGGAACTGGTGGACAGAGGCGTGTCGCGCGGTTCCCTGACTCGCTCCGGGGTTCTTCTTGCTCTCGCTGGCCACGACAGTACCTCCGCGTTGTCCGTGCCTCATGATCTGTTTTCGTCAGGCTAGCTCGAAACTCCGACACGATCAAACATCTGTTCGAGGTTTTCTCGACATTGTCGGTGCGGAGGTGTAGAACTAGTTCGTACGAATGTTCTATCGAACGGCTGTTCGCAACCGTGAGGTGGTTGCGATGAGAAACCGGAGGTAGGCGCGATGATGATCATAACGACACGGTCGGCGCGGCCGACGGCGCCGTCCGATCCCCCTGGCGCGTGCAGCGAGCTGGGTGCCGTATCGGAGGCCGGGTTCGTCAGGCCGGCCGGGCGTGTCGCGCCGCGCTCGCCGGAGGTGGCCCCCGGGTTGCCGGAGGCTCCTCCACGGCCGGGGGTGGCTCCTCCGCTGCCGGAGGTGGCTCCTCCATCGGAACGGGAGGTGACGCCGGGCCGGCGCATCGGCGGGCGCACCGGTCCAGCTTCTGGCCAGCCCGGCCAGCGGGCCGGCCAGCCGTGCGGACGGCCATTGGGTGCGCGGAGCCGGCGTCCGCACGGCTGCGCCGCGCCGGCGCCGCCGTCGATGCACGGTTCGCGGCTGACACGGCGTGGCAGGGTGGTGGTGGCACTAGCATGGATGGTGCTGGTGGTCCTGGCCGCGCTGCCGTTCGTGGCGCGCGAGCCCGGCACGGAGGTCCCGGGCGAGACGGTGTCCGTCCGCATCGAGCCGGGTGACACGCTGTGGAGTGTCGCCAGGGAGATCGACGCCACTGCCGATCCCCGGCCGTTGGTCGATACCATCGTCGAGCTCAACGATCTTGGTGACGGAGGCGACATCGAGCCGGGTGACGTGCTCCGTGTCCCGGCGTCTGGGGGATGACCTGCGCTGTCGGTGATGGCGGCGGGTCGCGCGGAGAGCGTGAGGTCCCTCGCCGACGCGCCGTGGCGGCCGTCACGGGCAGTCCTGAGCTGCGGCGATGGCAGCCGGTCGGTCGATCGCGTCAATGTGGTTGCAAAGGGTCTCGCTTCGACGTACGGTTCCCCTATATCTAGTAGTTACATACATGTAAGTAGTCCACAAGTTGTGGTTGGCGGTGCACAGGTTGTCCCCAGCTCTTCCACAGGCGACGGTCCGGAAAGGAGGTTTGCGGCATGAACTGTCCCTTCTGCCGGCATCCGGACAGTCGTGTCGTCGACAGCCGGACCGCCGAGGACGGCACGGCCATCCGGCGGCGTCGTCAGTGCCCCGCGTGCGAGCGGCGGTTCACCACCGTCGAGCAGCTGACACTCGCCGTGGTGAAGAGGTCGGGGGCAACGGAGCCGTTCAGCCGGGACAAGGTCGTCACCGGTGTCCGTAAGGCCTGCCAGGGACGAGGTGTCGACGAGGACGCCCTGGCCCGCCTGGCCCAGCGAATCGAGGAGCGCTTTCGCGGCGCCGGGTGTGCCGAGATCCCGAGCAACGAGGTCGGGCTGGCGATCCTCGAACCGCTACGGGAGCTCGACGAGGTGGCATACCTGCGATTCGCCAGCGTGTACCGCGGGTTCGACTCGTTGGCTGACTTCGAAGCCGAGATCGCCGCGCTTCGGGAAGTCAGCTAGAGCACCTCCGGGCACCACAGCACGTGCGCACACATGAAGACAAGAGCTCGCCATCCGGTGGCCGATCCCACGAGCACGGTTGCCGGTAACGGGGGAAAGAGATGAGGAGCAGTTGATGACGGAAACGGTGAGCGGTCCAGGACGAGGTGGCTCCGGTGCCAAGGCATCCGGACGGTCGAAGATGAAGCGGGCCGCACGGGGACTCACCATAGATCGGATCTACACCACACCCGGAGTTCACCCGTACGACGAAGTCACCTGGGAACGGCGCGACGTCTCGCAGCAAAACTGGCAGACGGGAGAAACGGTCTTCGAGCAGAAGGGCGTCGAATTCCCGGAGTTCTGGTCGATGAACGCCTCGACGATCGTCACCACCAAGTACTTCCGGGGCGCGTTGGGATCGGATGCTCGCGAGTGGAGCCTGCGCCAGCTCATCGACCGGGTCGTCAAGACCTATCGGCAGTCCGGTGAGGAGCACGGATACTTCGCGAGCGCGGAGGATGCAGAGGTCTTTGAGCACGAGCTCGCCTGGATGCTGCTCCATCAGGTGTTCAGCTTCAACTCCCCGGTGTGGTTCAACGTCGGAACGGCCTCGCCGCAACAGGTCTCGGCGTGCTTCATCCTGTCCGTGGACGATTCCATGGAATCGATCCTGAACTGGTACCGCGAAGAAGGGATGATCTTCAAAGGCGGGTCCGGGGCGGGCCTGAACCTGTCCCGTATTCGGTCCAGTAAAGAACTCTTGTCCTCTGGCGGCACCGCCTCGGGCCCGGTGAGCTTCATGCGCGGGGCGGATGCGTCGGCCGGCACCATCAAGTCCGGTGGCGCCACCCGGCGTGCGGCGAAGATGGTCGTCCTCGATGTCGACCACCCCGATGTCGAAGAGTTCATCGAGACCAAGGCACGTGAAGAGCACAAGATCCGTGCCTTGCGCGACGCCGGGTTCGAGATGGACCTCGGGGGCAAGGACATCGTGTCGGTGCAGTACCAGAACGCCAACAACTCGGTGCGCGTCTCCGACGAGTTCATGCGTGCGGTGGAGAAGGGTGACGAGTTCGGGCTGCGCGCGCGCATGACGGGTGAGGTCGTCGACACGACCGACGCCCGGAGCCTGTTCCGCAAGATGGCGCAGGCGGCGTGGGAGTGCGCGGATCCGGGTATGCAGTACGACGACACCATCAACGACTGGCACACCAATCCCGAGACGGGCCGGATCACGGCGTCCAATCCATGCTCGGAGTACATGAGCCTGGACAATTCCAGCTGCAACCTCGCCAGCCTGAATCTGCTGAAGTTCCTGAACGAGGACGGGAGCTTCGACGCCGAGACCTTCGCCAAGGTCGTCGAGATGGTGATCACGGCGATGGACATCTCGATCTGCTTCGCCGACTTCCCGACGGATCAGATCACCGAGATCACACGCGCGTACCGGCAGCTCGGGATCGGCTACGCCAATCTCGGCGCGCTGCTCATGGCATCGGGGCTCGCCTACGATTCCGAAGCGGGCCGGGCGCTGGCCGGGGCGGTCACCTCCCTGATGACCGGCGCGGCCTACAAGCGTTCCGCCGAGCTCGCCGGCGTCGTGGGCCCGTACGAGGGGTACGCGCGCAACGCCGATGCCCACGCGCGGGTCATGCGCAAGCACGCCGCGGCCAACGATGCGCTGCGCACCCACTGGGCGCTGGATGCCGATGTGCAGAAGGTCGCCACTCGCTACTGGCAAGAAGGCAACAAGATCGGCGAGCGCAACGGGTGGCGTAACGCGCAGGCCAGCCTGCTCGCGCCCACCGGCACCATCGGGTTCATGATGGACTGCGACACCACCGGGATCGAGCCGGACTTCTCGCTTGTGAAGTTCAAGAAGCTGGTTGGCGGCGGGTCGATGCAGATCGTCAATCAAGCCGTCCCGGCGGCGCTGAGCCGCCTGGGCTATCCGGAAGAGACGGCCGAGGCCGTGGTCGAATACATCGCCGAACACGGCCATGTCATCGACGCTCCTGGCCTTCGTCCCGAGCACTACGACGTGTTCGACTGCGCGACGGGGCAGCGCCGCTCCATCGAGGCCATGGGACATGTCCGGATGATGGCAGCGGTGCAGCCGTTCCTGTCCGGGGCGATCAGCAAGACGGTGAACATGCCCGAGTCGGCCACCGTCGAGGACATCGAAGAGATCTATCTCGAAGGTTGGAAGCTGGGGCTGAAGGCTCTGGCCGTTTACCGGGACAACTGCAAGGTCGGTCAGCCACTGTCTGACGGTAGCTCGCGCAAGGAGGAGGCCGAGCCGGAGAAGGAGGTGGTGGTCGAGTACCGGCCCATCCGCAGGAGGCTGCCCAAGACGCGGCCGAGCCAGACCACGTCGTTCACGGTCGGCGGCGCGAAGGGCTACATCACCGCTGGCTCGTATCCGGACGACGGTCTCGGCGAAGTCTTCCTCAAGCTGGGGAAGCAGGGATCGACACTGGCCGGCATGATGGACGCGTTCTCCATCGCGATCTCCATAGCGCTGCAGTACGGCGTTCCCCTCGAAACGTATGTGCAGAAGTTCACCAACATGCGGTTCGAGCCCTCAGGCCTCACCGATGACCCTGACGTGCGCATGGCCCAGAGCGTGGTGGACTACATCTTCCGCCGTCTCGCGCTGGATCACCTTCCGTTCGAAGCTCGCTCCGCCCTCGGAATCCACACGGTGGCCGAGCGCACCAAGCAGATGGAAACGGGAGAGTTCTCGCCGGTGGAGGAGGACGACGATTTCTACGTCGAGTCCTTCCGCCAGTCCGCCCCGGTTGCCGATCGGGCCAAGAACGGGGACGAGGAAGGAGTGGAGGATGTCGAGGAAGCCAAGGCCGACCCCAGCTCCCGGCCGGAGGCACATACATCCACCGAATTGCTCGAATCCATGCAGGGCATAAACACCGATGCACCGCTGTGCCTCACCTGTGGCACCAAGATGCGCCCGGCCGGAAGTTGCTACGTCTGCGAAGGGTGTGGTTCCACCAGCGGCTGCAGCTGATGAGATTTCGCTGACCTCATATGTGACGTCCGCTGGTGAAGAGGTCGCGACCCATGAGCGGGGAACCGGTGAGCAAGCCCGGTTCCCCGCTTTTTGGGCTGTGACGGCTCTTCTCGAGCGGCGACATGCCTGCTGAACGTGTCGTTGCCCGAGAGAGCGTGTTGCGGCGTGCAGGTGGTCATGAGGAGGAGCGCGATAGGTTCGCACCATGAGCCGACGCCCAGGAAAGGATCTACACGTGAACTCGCCCTACCGTGCGGCCGAGGACCGCTACGATTCGATGCGCTATCGCCGGTGTGGACGAACTGGTCTCGATCTGCCCGCGATATCGCTCGGGCTCTGGCAGAATTTCGGCGACGACGCGCCGCTGGCCACCCAGCGCGAAATCGTCCGCACAGCGTTCGACCGTGGAATCACCCACTTCGATCTCGCGAACAACTACGGCCCGCCACCGGGATCGGCCGAGAAGAACTTCGGGCGGATCTTCGCCGAGGATCTCAAGCCCTACCGAAACGAGCTGATCATCTCGACGAAAGCCGGCTACGACATGTGGCCGGGCCCGTACGGTGATTGGGGGTCCCGGAAGTACCTGTTGGCGAGTCTCGACGAGTCGCTGAAACGGATGGGTCTGGATTACGTCGACATCTTCTATTCGCATCGCGTCGATCCGGCCACGCCGCTCGAGGAGACCCTGGGTGCGCTCGACACTGCCGTTCGCTCGGGACGGGCGCTGTATGCCGGCATATCGTCGTACTCCGCGCAACGCACGCGGGAAGCGGCGCAGATCATGGCAGAGCTCGGTACACCGGTGACCATTCATCAGCCGTCGTATTCGATGTTCAACCGGTGGATCGAGACGGGCTTGCTGGATGCGGTCGGCGAGCTGGGCATCGGAGTGATCGCCTTCTCGCCGCTGGCACAGGGCTTGCTGACGTCGAAGTATCTCGATGGCATCCCCGACGACGCCCGCGCGGCCCGTGCGGGATCGTTTGATCCGTCGCTGGTCACGGACAACGTCCGGGAACGGATCGGCGCGTTGAACCGGATTGCCGCGGAGCGTGGTCAGACGCTCGCTCAGCTGGCGTTGAGCTGGGCTCTCCGCGACGATCGCGTGACCTCGGTCCTGGTGGGTGCGCGCACGCCAGAGCAGCTGCTGGACAATCTCGGTGCTCTGGAACGGCTGGAGCTGGCCGATGACGAGATCGCTGCGATCGAGCCGTATGCCGTGGATGCCAGCCTGAACCTGTGGGCGCGTTCGAGCGAGAGCTGAACCCGTGTGAGGGCGCGTGAGCGCGGGCCAGATGGCGTTGCGAAGCTTGAGTTCATGGGTACAACCAGGTCATGACGACGAGGGAACTGTGGAGGCGGGAGATGACGGGTGCGGAACGCCACGGGACGAGCCTGACCGTGTGGGACCAGTTGCTCTCGGTGGTGAACCGGCAGCGCGAGACGTTGAATCGCTCCGCACTCGACATTGTCGACGTGGGCGGCGGGAGCGGCACGCTCGCCGTGCCGCTGGCCGCGGACGGACATGCCGTCACCGTGGTCGATCCCAGCCCGAACGCGCTGGCCACCCTGCGCCAGCGTGCCCGTGAGGCCGGGGTGACCGAGCAGATTACTCCGATACAGGGCGACGCGGCCGGGTTACGCTCAGCGGTGCCGCGAGCGAGTGTCGACGTCGTCGTATGCCACGGTGTTCTCGAAGTGGTCGATGAGCCCCAGACGGCGCTCACGGGCATGGTCGACTGCCTGCGACCGGGCGCTATCGTCAGTATCGTTGCCGCGCAGCGCAGCGCTGCCGTGATAGGCAAGGCGCTCGCCGGGCACCTGGAAGCGGCCTGCCGCCTCCTGGAGGATCCGGAGGGCCGGTGGGGCAGTACCGACCCGTTGCCTCGTCGATTCACCGAAGCGGGGCTGCGGAAACTGGTCGATGAGGCCGGCCTGACCGTCGACGCCGTCCACGGGGTACGGATGTTCAGCGAACTGGTCCCGGGGGCTTTCGTCGACGATCCAGTCGACATGCGAGCTCTGGCCACCTTGGAGGAACGGGCGGCGGAGCTGCCGGAGATGCGCTCTCTCGCGGCTGCCTTGCACATCGTGGCGTCGCTCACATGAGTGAGTCGCGGCGGAGGATGTCCCGTATTGGCGACGTCTGTCACGAGGAAGGCCATCCTGGCTTTCGCGGCGCGCAATCGCCGCATATGCTTGAAGTGGCAGGAGCAACACCCCTTGTTAGTCCGCGTTCGTTGGAGGGAAACGGTGCCTCTCTCCGATCATGAGCAGCGGCTGCTCGAGCAGATGGAGCAGGCGCTCCAGGCTGAGGATCCGAAGTTCGCCACGACCATGCGTGGCTCCGATTTACGTCGGCGTTGCATCCGCCGCGCGGTGTGGGCCGGTATCGCGTTCGTCATCGGTATCGTCATGTTGATGACGGGTGCGATCACCGAGATCATTCCCCTCGGTGTGGCTGGATTCGTCGTGATGCTCGGCTCGGCGTGGCTGGGCGTGACATCGTGGAGACGAGCTCCCGAGGTTTCGGAAGACGGTGGCGAGATCCCGGATATCGGGCCTGGTTCACCACGTCGGCAGCGGCGTTCTGGCCGCCAGCGTGACGGAGCGTCGTTCATGCAGCGCATGGAGGAACGTTGGCGTCAGCGGCGGGAGCGCGGATACGGCAACTGACCGTGCGGCGGATCTGACGTCGTTCGCTACATCACCGTTGGACAGCGTGCGGGTGCGGGTGTGAACGGATCGCGGACTGGACACGAAACGTGGGCACCGAGTCGAAGATCGTCGCTGTGCGCCTGCCTCGCCGAACGCCAAACGTCACGTCTTCGGCAGAAGGCCCTCGGGCAGGGGTTGGTGAGCGGGCAGGGTTGTCAGCCGCGCCCGTTGCGGGTGGCCGTCACCGGCGTAGCGGCGCGTCCTTCAATCGACGAGATCTGGCGGACTCCCACCGGTCGAGCATGGCGCTGATCCGCTGCGCGCCCGCCCGAACGGCGTCGCGCAACGCCGTGGGCCAGAGGAACGCCCGCAGGCGTCGCCCGCGTCCTGCAGAGTGGCGCAGCGTGGCACACAGCACGGCCGTGTCACCCCGCAAGAACGTCACCTGTTCGTGGGTGCGAGCGTAGCGGGCCCGTTCCACCACACCCACCAAGTGATCGAGAAGATCGCGGTCGGTGCCGGTGAGCCCGGCCGAAGCCGCGAGCGTCCGCCCGACGGTGCGGGGCGTCGCCGCGGTGTTCCAAGCGAATCCGGCGTCTCGGGTAGCCTCACTGAGGTCGGACCAAGCGGCGGAGGCGCAGGCCACGGGGTCGGTGCCGGCACGCCGCCAGCGCAGCCACCGGCGTAGCGCCGCAAGTCTGGACGGCACGGCAACGAGTACGATGCCGATGCCGGCGATCGCGACGATCGCCCACGGCCACCTGGTGGTCTCGCCGGGCGTGGCGCTGCCACCGCCACCGAACATTTCTTCCTCGGGCAGGGTTTCCTGATCGTCGGGTGCCGTCGTCGCGTCGGAGCCCTCCGGGGTTTCTCCGTCGGTCGACGGTGCCTCCCTCGGCTCCGTTGTCCATTCCGGAGCCGTGCCGGTGCGCGCGGCCGGCGTCGGCTCCCACGGAACCCAGCCGACACCCTCGAAGTACAGCTCGGGCCAGGCATGGGCATCGTGGGCGCGGACTAGCCAGGTGGCGTCCCCTTCGAACGTGCCCGGTGTGAAGCCGACGGCGACCCGTGCCGGAATGCCCAGGTAGCGAGCCATGATCGCCATCGTGCCGGCGAACTGCTCGCAGTAACCCCGGCGGTCTTCGAGGAAGTCGACCACCGCCGAGGTCGAGGTCCCAGCCTGCGTATCCAGGTCGTAGGTGAAGGCCGAGCCCCTGAACCACTCCTGAAGTGCCACGGCCTTGGCGAAGTCGCCCTCGGCGTCCGAGGTGACCTCCTCGGCGTGCTCGATGACGCTCTCGGGTAGCTCGTCGGGAAGCTCGGTCAATTCCTCCACGTCGGAATCCGGGGAGCCGGCGTCCTGCAGGATCTCCGCGTCGAGCGGCACGTCCAGGCTGACCGTCGTGTATTCGGTGCCCAGCACGTCGTCGTCGGTGGAAACGACGTCGAGGGTGGCGACGTCGTAGCGCCAGTCGCCCGCGATCTCGATCTGCTGTGCTGGATAGACCAGGGGCAGCCAGCGCGAGCTGTAGTTGTCGGTGATCTCGAAGTGGAGCTCGATCTCGTCGGGATCGTCGATGTCCATCCCGGGAGGTTCGGGCAACCCTTCGTCCACCCGCTGCTCCTCCGGGACCGGGCGGTCCGACGTTTGCCAGACCTCGCCGTCGAAGGAATCGAGAGTGACCGTACGAATGTAGTGGGGTGCTTCGTCGGAGGCTTCGTAGCGCAACACGTCGACGTTGTCCGGCCTCGTGAGGTTGCGCTGTAGATCGAGGATCGGGTTGTCGGTGCGGATGGTGCGCCCGTCGCCGCCACTACCACCGCTGCCATGTCCGGAGAGGAAACCGTCGCTGAGCACCGGGGCGGTGGCTGGGACGGCGACGGCAGCGGCGATGGCCACGGCGCCGACCCGCCGTCCGCTACGCGCGAGTGCGTCGGTGGCTTGGAGCGGATTGCGGGGGTGGCGGTGCTGGCTGGTGGAGCGTCCCCACGCGGCAACCCGGATCCGGTTCTCGGCCATGAGCACGGCGAGGTATGCCGCGGCCGGCAGGACGAACCACCACCAGCCCAGACCTCCACCTTCGACGTATGCGGTGACCGCGTAGCAGGAACCGAGTGGCAGCCCGGCCAGCACGCCGCGCCTGAGACTTCCGACAGTGAGATCGACGACGATGGCGACGAGTCCGGCACCGCCGACGAGATACACGAGCACGGCGTTGGGTATGGCGATGGGGGTGACGGTTGTGGCGATCAGCTCGGCGCCGTCCCCGAATACGGCGACGAATCTCGCGGGCCACTCCGTGCTGGGCAGAAAGCCCAGCCAGGCCAGGTCCGCGGCGATCATTAAGCCGATCCACCAGGTCAGCACGGCTAGCTGAATGATCACGGTGAGCAGCACCGGCAGGCGAAGCCTACGGGCGAGATGGCCGGTGGCGCTGATCAGCGCAAGTGCCAGGCTGGCCTGGATGAGCCAGGCTCCGGTGTCGGTGAGTTCGAGAAGGGGGAGCACTGACAGCGCGGTGGCGACCGCTCCGACGAGAGTCAGCCGGATCGCCGTACTCATGCGACGCCCTCCATGTTCACCGAGCCGGGAGACGACGGGCTGGACGTAGTGGCGAGGCTGAGGCGTTCCCACACCGTGGCCAGCGGCTCACTACGGCGGGCCTCGATCACGTTCCAGCCACCGCGCCGCAAGATCTGGGCCACTTCAGCCTCCCGGACCCGTTCGCTCTCCGGCGTGGGGGCGGACGTCCACGAGTTGACGTCGAGCAGGATGGCCAGCGCTGCCGTGGAACTGTGCCGGAGCTGAGCGACGATGTGTGCCTCGGCTGGCTGTAACCGGCCCAGCACGGCGATCAGCATGCCGGTGGCCGATTCGGGACCGTCGAGCAGGTCCGACCAGTGCCCCACGGACACGTGGCGGCTGGCCGACGTGACGGCGAGCGTGTCGAGGAGCTGGACCCGGGAACTGACTGGTTCGCGTGCCGAGTGCTGCCCGTCGGTTGCCGCCGGGCCGGCAGCGCCGGACTGCTCGTTGACGAGGCGCACCAGGTAGCCGCGCTCCGCCAGGTGCACGCCGACCGACGCGGCGGCGCTGATCGCCCATTCGAAGGAGGAGTCTGGTCCCTCACCGGCGTGCCCGCTGAGCCTGGTGTCCAGCAAGATGCTGGCCCTGCTCTGCCATGGTTGCTCCTCGCGGCGCACCATGAGCTCGCCGTGATGGGCCGTGGCGCGCCAGTGCACCCGGCGCATGTCGTCGCCGTCGCGGTAAGCGCGCACCGTGGCGTCCTCTTCTCCTGCGGTGGCGATCGCGCGGGGCCGGGTCGCCCCGCTGCCGGTCCATTCGCCCGTCAGCCGAACGGTGGGCAGCGGCCACACAACCGGGGTTGCGATCAAGGTCGCGACGTCGCTGAAGGCGCGACGGAACTCGATCAGGCCGAACGGATCGGTGACCCGCACGGTAAGTGGCCCGATGGAAAAGCGGCCGCGGGTGGCGGGCTGGAGCTCGTACGTGACCTCGCGGCGAAATCGAGACCATACGTTGTCCAGCACGAATCGGGGGCGGCTGCCGAGCGTATACGGCAACGTGTCCTCGACAAGCACCACACCGATGGGCGTTCGCGTCTGGTTGGCAAGTTCGAGACGGACGGTGCTGCGCGAACCCACCGGCAAGCGTTGCGGCTCGACGGTTCGGCGGGCGTTCAGGTGCACCCGGCTCCTGGCGGCGATGAGCAAGCTGGCGAGGGGAAGGATGAGAAGCAAGATGCCGGCGCGCAAGATGTCCTGCTGTCCGACGAGGATTGCGGCCACAACGACACCCGAGCCGAGCGCCAGAAACGCCCACCCGCGACGGGTCAATCCGGACAGCCAGCGAGTCATGTTCCGGGCTGACCTTCCGGCACCGGGGTCTGCTGGACGATGCTGGTGACCACGCCCGCGGTGTCGCGCCGCCCGATCTGTGCCTCCGCCGTGGGCAGCAGGCGATGTGCGAGGACCGGAACGGCGAGTGCCTGCAGATCGTCGGGCAGCACGTAATCGCGGCCGTCGAGGGCGGCCCAAGCCTTGGCGGCCCGGACGAGGTGCAGGGTTGCCCGGGGCGAAGCGCCGAGGCGCAGCTCCGACGATGTGCGGGTCGCAGCCGTGAGGGCGACGGAATAGTTCTTGACGGCCTCGGACACGTACACATCCCGGACGAGACCGACGAGCTTGCGCATGTGGGCCGCGTCGGTGACGGGTTCGAGCGTGTCGAGCCCCGTGTAGGCACCGTGCGTGTCGATCATGTCGATCTCGGATGATGTCGCCGGATACCCCATGGACAGGCGGATCATGAAGCGATCGCGTTGTGCTTCCGGGAGGGGGTAGGTGCCCTCCATCTCGATGGGGTTCTGGGTGGCGACCACCATGAAGGGAGTATCCAGGGGGTACGTCGTGCCGTCGACGGTGACCTGGCGCTCCTCCATGCACTCCAGCAACGCCGATTGGGTCTTGGGCGAGGCCCGGTTGATCTCGTCTCCGACGACGACGTTGGCGAACACGCCGCCGGGCTTGAACTCGAACTCGCGCGACTCCTGGTTGAAGACCGAGACGCCGGTGACGTCACTGGGCATCAGATCGGGCGTGAACTGGATCCGCCGCACCGAGCAATCGATCGCCCGGGCCATCGCTTTGGCCAGCAGCGTCTTGCCAACGCCGGGTACGTCCTCGATCAATAGATGTCCCTCGGCGAACAGCGTGGCCAGTGCGAGTTCGATGACCTCAGATTTTCCTTCGACCACGCCGCCGATAGCAGTCTGCAGCCGGTCCGCGACCTCGGTGAGGTCCGCCAGGTTGAGCTCGCCGCTCGTCGCAGCGCCCGGCAGCGTGCCGTCGCTGGGCACGTCGTCGGAAGGACTATTGTTCAGGGGCTCGGGCACAGCCGTCTCCTTTGTGGCCGATCTCAGGCGCGGACGCTCGTGTCACGAGTCTGGCAAATTGCGAGCCGAGAAACGAGCCCGGGAGGATGTCTCCCGACAAACGTCTTGTGCCCATATTCTCTCCTTTCCGCCGGCCCTTTCCGCCGGCCCTTTCCGCCGGCCCTTTCCGCCGGCCCTTTCCGCCGGCCCTTTCCGCCGGCCCTTTCCGCCGGCCCTTTCCGCCGGCCCTTTCCGCCGGCCCTTTCCGCCGGCCCTTTCCGCCGGCCCTTTCCGCCGGCCCTTTCCGCCGGCCCTTTCCGCCGGCCCTTTCCGCCGGCCCTTTCCGCCGGCCCTTTCCGCCGGCCCTTTCCGCCGGCCCTTTCCGCCGGCCCTTTCCGCCGGCCCTTTCCGCCGGCCCTTTCCGCCGGCCCTTTCCGCCGGCCCTTTCCGCCGGCCCTTTCCGCCGGCCCTTTCCGCCGGCCCTTTCCGCCGGCCCTTTCCGCCGGCCCTTTCCGCCGGCCCTTTCCGCCGGCCCTTTCCGCCGGCCCTTTCCGCCGGCCCTTTCCGCCGGCCCTGTTCGGCGGCCTTGACCGTCTACATGGTCGCGATCATCCCGCCATCCGTTCTCGGCCGGGCGAGAACGGACGTTCGACGGCTGCTGCACGGCGCCGGACGTCGGGCCGAGATACCGGAAGAACTCCTCTGACCTGCCACGAAACTCCGACCGATGCCCGTGCCCGCACGCTGTGCGGAAACGCTGACGTTGCGGCGGCTTGCCGTCGGGACGCGGGTTTCCCTCATCTGCCCGGTCCTCCGCAGACGGCCGGGCCGATGACGACCAGCTGACGAAAGGTGTGTCCCGCAGCGCCGTGCACGGTGAGTGCACCCGGGAAGGCGCTTTCACAGCTCGATCGACGTGGGCTCAGCGTGCACGGCGGGGAGTCGACGTGGGCTCAGCGTGCACGGCGGGGAGTCGACGTGGGCTCAGCGTGCACGGCGGGGAGTCGACGTGGGTTCAGCGTGCACGGCGGACCGCGTCGGGTGCCGACCGGGGGTGAGGCGGGCAACGACACGACCCGACACGGCTCACGGGTCCACCACCTCTCCACCACGCTCCCTCCACGCCTCGCCATTCGCCGCAAAAGGTCTCTGACCTGCTGATTTAGTTAAGCCGTCACCTGGTGCGGACGAACGCGTGGGGCGACGCGACATGTTAATGGTGTGATTGTGGTTGCAAGTGGGGAAAGGTGGAGTACAGTGGAGGCCGATGGAGCAAGAGTGGCCTGACCAACGGGGAGGTGGGGCTCATGTTTCTGGGCACCCATACGCCCCGGTTGGACGACAAGGGCCGGCTCTTTCTCCCCGCGAAGTTCCGGGACGAATTAGCGGAGGGCGTAGTGATTACACGGGGGCAGGAACGTTGTCTCTACGTCTGGCCTCGAGCGGAGTTCGTTCAGTTCACCGAGCAGCTCAAGGCAGCACCCTTCACGCACAAGGGCACCCGGGACTTCGCCCGCATGCTGGCCGCGGGAGCCAGCGACGAGGTTCCCGACAAGCAGGGCCGGATCACCATTCCACCGGGGCTGCGTGCCTATGCCGGGCTGGAGCGCGAATGCACCGTCGTCGGCGCGATGACCCGGGTAGAGATCTGGTCGTCCGAGGCCTGGGATCAGTACCAGGCCGAGAAGGAGCCCATGTTCGCCGACATATCGGAGGAGGTGCTGCCGGGAATCTTCTAGGAGCCACACGAACGGCGCGACCAGGAGCTCAACGCGGGACGTTCCGGTTCGTGCGGCGAGGTCTCCGGCCCGCTCACCACTCCCTGACGCAACTTCCCCGGCGTCAGGCAGTACCGAGCACCCAGACGAGATCGAGCGGGCGGGGACCTGGTGGCACGAACCGAATACGGCGATTTCCACCACGCGTAGCGCATTCGGATAGATCGACGGGGGTGACAGCGATGGCATCGGAGCAGTGGACTCCGGGTGGGGCCCACGTGCCGGTGCTGCTCGATCGCGTCACGAGTCTGCTCGCGCCAGCTTTGGAGTCTCCCGGAAGCGTGGTTGTCGACGCGACTCTCGGCTTGGGAGGCCACGCCGAGGCCGTGTTGCAGCGTTGCCCGGCAGCACAGCTGATCGGGCTGGATCGCGACCCGAAGGCACTCGACGAGGCGCAGCGCCGCCTCGGCGCGTTCGGCGATCGAGTGACGACGGTGAACGCGGTCTACGACGAGATCGGCGACGTTCTGGCCGAGCGTGGAATCGAGCGGATCCACGGTGTCCTGTTCGATCTCGGAGTCTCGTCGCTCCAGCTCGACGAGACCGAGCGTGGATTCTCGTACGCACACGACGCGCCGCTGGACATGCGCATGAACCAGGAGGGTGGTGGGCGCACCGCGGCGGATGTTCTCAACACGTACGACGCGCGTACGCTCGCCCGGGTTCTGCGGATCTACGGCGAAGAGCGCTATGCCTCACGGATCGCTACGGCTATCGCGCGACAGCGCAAGAACCAGCCGTTCGAGACTACCGGGCAGTTGGTCGAGGTGGTGCGTGCCGCTATTCCGGCTCCGGCCCGGCGCACGGGAGGCCACCCGGCCAAGCGCACCTTTCAGGCCTTGCGCATCGAGGTGAACGGTGAGCTGTCGACTCTGGAGCGCGCGCTGCCCGGGGCGGTCGACGCGCTCGCTGTCGGCGGCCGCGCGGTCGTCCTTTCGTATCACTCGCTGGAGGACCGTATCGTCAAGCGGCTGTTCGCAGCCCGTGCGGCGAGTACGGCGCCTCCCGGCCTGCCCGTCGAGCTGCCCGAGCACCGACCGGTGGCACGGCTGCTGGCCAAGGGCGAGGTTCCAGACGAAGCCGAAATCGAGACCAACCCGCGAGCGGCATCAGCCAGGCTGCGGGCTCTCGAGCGGGTTCGCACACACGGGGAGGAGCGACCATGAGCGCAGAACGAGCACTCAATCCGGAGGTGCTTCGCGCCCGGCAGCGGCGTGCACAGGCGCCGCTGCGGGTGCTGCCGGGAGTCACCCGATCCCGGCGCACACCGTTCGTCGTCACGGTATTGCTTGTGTTGGGCGTCGGCCTGGTCGGGCTGTTGCTGCTCAACACGGCTTTACAGCAGGGCTCGTTCGCGTTGAGCAAGCTCGAGGCCGAGACCACGGCGCTGCGTGATCGTGCCGAGATGCTGTCGAGTGAACTGGCCAATCTCGAGTCTCCGGCCGCCCTGGCAGAGCAGGCCCGCGATCTCGGTATGGTTCCCGCCGAGGACGTGGAGTTCATCCGGATCGATTCCGTCGCATCAGGCGGTGAAGCCGCGGCGAACGGCGGGAGAGACGGGTGACGACACGTGGCGGTGGCCGCAAGGACGGGGGCCGCGCGCGCGATAAACCAGACCGGGGACGCCCCCGGCGGGAACCTCCTGCTTCCGGGCGGCGAGACGGCCGGAAGCAGGCGAACCAGGGGCGTTCCGGAACGTCGGCCAATCGAAACCAGGGGCGCGCACCTGCGCAGGGAAAGGGGCGCGACGCGAAGCGTCAGCCACGTCAACCACCGGTGCGGAAGACGAGACCGGCGGCGCGGCAGCCGAGCGTCTCTGCTCGGCGCCCGGGCACGCCGAAGAAGCGCAGAGTACCGCCGTTCCGGTTCGCCGACCCCAGAAAGCGGATCAAGGTCCTCCTGGTCGGGCTCTGCGTGGTGCTTTCGTTGCTGGCTGGCCGGCTCGTGCAGTTGCAAGGGCTGGACGCGTCGACCTATGCGGTGGCGGCCAACCAGATCGGCCGGACGGACACCACTCTGCCGGCACCCCGGGGCGACATCGTCGATCGCAATGGCGCGCCACTGGCCCGGGCCGTCGAGGCGTACAACGTCTTCGTCGACCAGACCCAGGTCTCCAATCCCGCGGCTTACGCCCTGCAGCTGGACACCGTCCTGGACGAGGATGTCCCCGAGCTTCAAGAGCGGTTGAGCGGCGACCGGCCCTTCGCTTATATCGCGAAGGACGTGAGCGGCTCGACGTGGCGAGACATCGAGGAACTCGATTTGCGGGGTATCGATGCCGAGGACGCCGACGGGCGTACCTATCCCGCCGGCCCGGTCGGGGGCAGCGTCGTCGGCTTCACCGGCTCTGACGGCGAGCCCCTTGCGGGGTTGGAGCTGTCCCAAGACGACGTGCTGGCCGGGCAGGACGGGCATGTCGTCCGGCGGCGCAGTCCGACGGGTGAACGTATCCCGACCGAGGCGATGGTCCACGAGGAACCGGTGGCCGGGGACGGGCTGCGGCTGACGCTCGACCGGGACATCCAGTGGTACGCGGAGGAAGCACTGTCCGAGGCGGTCGAGAACGCCGACGCTGACGGCGGAGCGGCGGTCGTGCTCGAGATGGCGCCGGAGTCCCACGAGATCGTCGCGCTGGCCAGTGACCCGTCGGTCGACCCGAACGAACCGAGCGACACCCCCGCCGGTGATCGAGGTAGTAGGGCGGTCGAAGAGGCGTACGAGCCCGGCTCGATCTTCAAGCCGCTGACCATGGCCGCGATCCTCGAAGAGGGTGCCGCCGAGGTCGACTCCGTGTATTCCGTACCCGGGCAGATCCGCCGGAGTGGGCACACCATCCACGATCACTACAGCCACCCGGAGCAGGAGATGACGCTGGCGGGCATCCTCGCGAAGTCCAGCAACGTGGGGACTCTGCTGGCGGCCGAGGGAATTGATGCCGAGACCTTCCGGGGCTACCTGTCGGACTTCGGGCTCGGCAGCGTGACCGGCATCGGGCTGCCCGCCGAGACGGCCGGCCGGCTGCCGGAACTGGAGGAGTGGTCGTCGCTCACCCACGACAACATCTCGTTCGGGCAGGGTGTGTCGGTGAATGCGGTACAGCTCGCGTCGGCGTATGCCACGATCGCAACCGGTGGTGTCCGGTTTGACCCCATGCTGATCTCCGCCACCATCGACCCGGATGGAAACGAGGTTCCGGTCGACCCCGCGGAACCGGAAAGGGTGATCAGCGAGGAGACGGCGGCGCAGGTGACGTCGATGATGGAGTCCGTCATGGGAGAGGACGGTACGGGGGCCGACGTGGCACTCGACGGTTACCGGGTGGCCGGGAAAACGGGGACGGCGCAGCGTGTCGATCCGGAGTGTGGCTGCTACAGCCAGTACAACGCGTCGTTCATGGGATTCGCCCCGGCGGAGGATCCCCGCTATGTCGTCGTGGTCTCGCTCATGAACCCGCGCAACGGCAATTCCGGCGGGGCCCTGGCCGGTCCGGCGTTCCACGACATCATGCGCTTTGCGCTGGAAAACGGCGGTGTCCCGCCGTCGGTCGATGAGGCCCCGGAACTGCCCTTGTTCGCCGACGAGATCGTCCGCGACGAGGAGGAAAGCGCTGCGAGTTCGGCCGGCTCCGGCGACGGTGCCGGCGGTGGTACTGACGACGGTTCCGAGGATGGCGGGTCGGCAGTACCACCGGCTGACGGTGCCGCCGAGGACGAGTAGATTGTGCTCCCGTGCCTGAGTGGTCTGGTCCGCGTCCCCTGCATGTCGAGCCGTTTCCGCTGACCACGCTGCGGTCGATGCTGCCGCTCGGTGCCGTACCCGAACCGTGCTCCACAGTGGTCACCGGCATCGCCCATGACTCGCGCCAGGTGCAGCCGGGAGATCTGTATGCTGCGATCCCCGGAGCGACGACGCACGGCGCCCGCTTCGTTGGCGAAGCGGTCGGCAGGGGCGCGGCGGCCGTGCTGACCGATCCGGACGGCGCCGAGCTGGTCGGCGGGCTCCTCGCGGGGGACGCAGGTGGGGGATCCGGCCGGGAGGTCCCGGTCGTGGTGGTGGACCACCCGCGAGCGTGGATGGGCGACGTAGCGGCGGCGGTTTACGGCTACCCGGCGCGGGACCTGTGCATGCTGGGGGTCACCGGGACGAACGGCAAGACCACCACCACCTACATGCTGGAAGCGGGCATGCGGCATGCCGGCTGGTCCACGGGCCTGATCGGCACGGTGGAGACCAGGATCGACGACGAGACGCTGCCCAGCGTGCGCACCACGCCGGAAGCGACTGACATCCACGCGATTCTCGCGGTGATGCGCGAGCGCGGCATCGGTGCCTGCGTGATGGAGGTGTCCAGTCACGCACTGGCGTTCGGCCGAGTGGACGGAATCGTCTTCGACGTCGCCGGATTCACCAACCTCTCGCAGGACCATCTCGATTTCCATAGCGACCTGGACGAGTATTTCGCGACCAAGGCCCGGCTGTTCAGGTCGCACCGGGCGGAGCGCGCGGTCGTGTGCATCGACGACGAGTACGGCCGCATGCTGGCCTCGTGGATTGACATTCCGGGTTCGGTGATCTTGACCACTCCGGCGCCCACCGGGAACGAGCCGGATGCGTCGCCATCTGGGGGGCGCGAGCTCGCCGGGGAGATCGCCCTGCCCCGATGGTCGGTACACGGCCGTGGCGCCGGACTGTGCCTGGTCACGCCCGGGGGCCGGTCGCTGCCGTTACACGTGCCGCTACCGGGCGACTTCAACGTGGCCAACGCCGCGCTGGCGGTGGCGATGCTGGTGGAGGCGGGCATCGATCCCCAGCTGGCGGTCTCCGGTGTAGCGTCGTGTGCCGGTGTGCCGGGACGCATGGAGCAGGTGGGTGCGGACATTCCGGGCGCGCCGCTGGCGGTCGTCGATTACGCACACACGCCTGATGCCATCCAGAATGTCTTGCGGGCACTGCGCGATCGCCGGGCCGCAAGCGGGGGAGAACGGGACGATCGTCCCGAGCATCACGGGGACGGGGGACGGCTCATCGCCGTCGTCGGCGCCGGTGGCGACCGCGACCGGGACAAGCGGCGAGCCATGGGGGCTGCTGCGGCGGCCGAGGCCGATGTGGTAATCGTGACCGACGACAATCCGCGCTCGGAGGAACCGGCAGTGATCCGGGCGGCGGTGCTTGCGGGGGCTGAGGAAATGTCCCGGGAGAAGCGTGCGGACCTGGTCGAGGTCGCCGGACGGCGGGCGGCGATCGAGGCCGCGCTCGCTCGTGCCCGGGGAGCGGAGGACACGGTTGTCTTGCTCGGCAAGGGACACGAGCAAGGGCAGGAGATCGCTGGCACCGTGCATCCGTTCGACGACCGTGAGGTCCTGAGAGAGGAATTGAACAGGTGGCGGAGATGACTGGCCGGCGTCACGTACGGGTGCGGGCTGGCACCGGAGCGAGGACGACGCCGAGCGCGAGCCGAGGCAGCGAGCAGCCGAGCATGACCGGAGGTATGGTGCGGTGATCCGGCTAACACTGACCGAGATCGCGGATGTGACCGGCGGCCGGCTGAACGATGTTGCGGAGGACGAGCAGGATGCGGCCGTGGCCGCGACGGAGGTCACCGGAGACGTTGTCGTCGATTCCCGCGAGGCCGGTCCCGGTGGATTGTTCGTGGCCCGGCGGGGCGAGCATCGAGATGGGCACGATTACGTGGCTGCGGCGTCCGAAGCTGGCGTGGCGGCCGCGCTCGTCGAGCGAATCGTCGCCGATGTCGGCGTGCCGCAGATCGTGGTCGACGATGCTGAACGCGCGCTCGGACGGCTGGCGCGCGGCGTGGTGGATCGCCTGCCCGAGCTCGTCGTCGTCGGAGTGACGGGATCGTCGGGCAAGACGACGACGAAGGATCTCCTGGCCCAGGCGCTCGCGCCCCTCGGCCCCGTCGTGGCGCCACCCGGTTCCTACAACACCGAGGTCGGCGTGCCGCTGACGGTACTGAAGGCGGACCACACCACCCGTACCCTGATCGTGGAGATGGGCGCACGGGGGATCGGCCACATCCGGTACCTGTGTGGCGTCGCGCCGCCGCGGATCGGCGTGGTCCTTAACGTGGGCTCCGCGCACCTCGGCGAGTTCGGCGACCGCGAGTCCATCGCGCAGGCCAAGGGCGAGCTGATCGAAGCATTGCCACGAGAGGGCACGGCGGTACTCAACGGCGACGATCAGATTGTCCGCCGGATGGCAGAGCGTGCCCCGACGTCCGTGGTGATGGTGGGTGAGTCGGTCTATGCGGATATTCGGGCCGACGACGTCGAGCTGGACGGGACCGGACGGGCCTCGTTCACCCTCGTCACTCCGGGCGGCACCGCACCGGTCACGTTGCGCCTGATCGGGGAACATCAGGTCGCCAATGCACTCGCCGTCGCCGGCGTGGCGCACGCGCTCGGCATGCCCACATCCGATATCGCCGACCAGCTCTCGGCTGCCCACTCGCTGTCCCGGTGGCGGATGGAGGTGACCGAGCGGCCCGACGGTGTCACCGTCGTCAACGACGCCTACAACGCCAACCCGGAGTCCACCCGGGCCGCCCTGAAGGCGCTGGCCTCCATGGCGCAAGGGCGCCGGACCTGGGCCGTCCTGGGCGAGATGCTCGAACTGGGCAAGGATTCGGCCGCCGAACACGACTCCATCGGGCGACTGGCCGTACGGCTCAACATCGATCGGCTGGTTGCTGTCGGGGAGGGCGCGCGCGCGATGCAGCAAGGCGCCAGCCTCGAAGGCTCCTGGGCGGGCGAATCCACGTGGGTTCCGGACCGCGAGGCGGCAGCGAAGCTCCTGGCAAGCGAGCTCAGCAGTGGTGACGTCGTGCTCGTCAAGTCGTCCCGGGACGCTGGCCTGCGCCATCTGGGCGAGGATCTCGCGGGACAGGAGGCGACCACGTGATCTCGATCATCACGGCCGGCACCATCGCCGTGATCGTGGCCATTCTCGGGACACCCGCGACCATCCGTCTCCTCGTCAAACGTGGATACGGCCAGCTCATCCGCGACGACGGCCCGACGAGCCACCACACGAAGCGAGGCACGCCCACGATGGGCGGAGCCGTGATCATCGTCGCAGCGGTGGCGGGATACGCCGGTGCGCACCTCGCTCGGCCGTCGGCACCGAGCGCATCCGGGCTGCTGGTGTTGTTCTTGCTGGTCGGCCTCGGACTGGTCGGTTTTCTCGACGACTACATCAAGATCTCCAAGCAGCGCAGCCTGGGCTTGCGCAGCGGGGCGAAGATGTCTGGCCAGGTCGCGGTGGCCGTGGCGTTTGGCATCATGGCCCTGAATTTTCCCGACGAGCAGGGATACACGCCCGGTTCCGAGGCCATCTCGTTCTTGCGCGACACCCCCGTCGCGCTGCCAGCAGCGGCGTTCGTGATCTGGGCGTTGCTGATGGTCGCGGGTGCGTCGAACGCGGTTAACCTGACCGACGGTCTCGACGGGCTGGCCACCGGGGCGTCGGTCATGGTGTTCGGCGCGTACACGCTCATCAGCGTCTGGCAGTTCAACCAGAGTTGCGCGGTGGAGCCAGGACCGGGGTGCTACGAGGTCCGCGACCCGCTCGATCTCGCTGTACTGTCCGCCGCCTTGATGGGTGCCTGTTTCGGCTTCCTGTGGTGGAACGCGGCACCGGCGAAGATCTTCATGGGCGACACCGGGTCGCTGGCTCTCGGAGGTGCGCTGGCGGGATTGGCGATCACCAGCCGCACCGAGCTGCTGCTGATAGTGCTCGGTGGCCTCTTCGCCGTCATCACCCTCTCGGTGATCCTGCAGGTGGGATGGTTCAAGGTGTCGCGTGGTAAGCGGTTGTTCCGGATGGCACCGTTGCAGCACCACTTCGAGCTCAAGGGCTGGGGCGAGGTCACCATCGTCATCCGGTTCTGGATCATCGCCGGCCTGTTCGTCATGGGAGGCGCCGGCCTGTTCTACGCGGAGTGGGTTGCCACGTTATGAGCCGTCCGAGCGATCTGAACGGTCCGGAGTGGGTGCAGGCCGCGGAGCGGAACGGTCCGTGGCCGGAACTGTCCGTGGTCGTCGCCGGGATCGGTGTGTCCGGATTCGCCGCGGCCGATGCTCTGGTGCGCCTGGGCGCCCGGGTGACCGTCGTCGACGAACACGATGGCACCGCGGAGCGCGAGCGCGCGACCGTCTTGCACATGCTCGGGGCGGCGGCGTACCTGGGACCGGGCAGTACGGCGTCCCTGCCGGAGGGGACCGACCTCGTAGTGACCTCGCCGGGATGGCGTTCCGATGCGCCTCTCCTGGCGGCCGCGGCGGCCAGCAACGTGCCCGTCTGGGGTGAGGTCGAGCTGGCATGGCGGCTGCGTGACCGCTCGACACCCTGGCTGGCCCTGACCGGGACGAACGGCAAGACCACGACGTTGCGAATGCTGACGCAGATGCTGCGTGCCTCGGGTCTCCGGGTCGGTTCGGCAGGCAATGTCGGCGATCCGATCGTCAGCGCCGTACTCGACCCGGCCGGTCACGACGTCCTGGCGGTCGAGCTGTCCAGCTTCCAGCTGCATTGGACCCATTCCCTGGCGGTGCGCTCGGCCGCCGTGCTCAACGTCGCACCGGATCACCTCGACTGGCACGGCACGATGGATGCCTACGCCGCCGACAAGGGCCGCATCTACCAGGGCGTGGAGTCCTCGTGCGTGTACAACGTCGCGGACCCGGTGACCGAACGGCTGGTGCGCGAGGCCGACGTCGTCGAGGGGGCGCGTGCCATCGGCTTCACACTCGATGTGCCCCGTGTCGGCATGGTCGGAGTGGTGGACGGCGTGCTCGTGGATCGCGCGTTCGTCGACGAGCGCCAGACGTCTGCGGCCGAGCTCGCATCGGTCGACGATGTGCGACCGTCGGCTCCGCACAACGTCGCCAACGCGCTCGCGGCGGCGGCGTTGGCCCGCTCGCTGGGCGTGCCCCCTGTGGCGGTCCGTGATGGGCTGCGCGGGTACGAACCCGATCCCCATCGCGCGGCCACCGTCGCGACCATCGACGACGTGACGTTCGTCGACGATTCGAAGGCGACCAACACGCACGCCGCGACCGCGGCGCTGGGCGCCTACGAATCCATCGTGTGGATCGCCGGGGGGCTGGCCAAGGGAGCCACGTTCGACGAGCTCGTGCTCGGCGCCCGGGACCGGCTGCGAGGCGTGGTGCTCATGGGCACCGATCGGAGCCTGATCCGGGCGTCATTGGCGCGACACGCCCCCGAGGTGCCGGTGGTCGAGGTCACCACGACCGACAATATGGCCATGGAGCATGCAGTGCGAGCGGCAGCGGACATGGCCCGGCGGGGCGATACCGTGTTGCTGGCCCCTGCCTGCGCCTCGATGGACATGTTCGTCGACTACGCCAGCCGTGGCGATGCCTTTGCTGCGGCGGTACGCCGGCATGGCGACCGCTGAGGGCGGCACGCCGAACAACGGCACCGGCGTGGACCTTCGGGCGTCGCTGGGCCGGTTCCTGCGCCGGCCGCTGGCGTCGTATTACCTGATCCTGGGATCGGCCGGGCTGTTGCTGCTGCTCGGGTTGATCATGGTCTTCTCGTCCACGACCTACATGTCGACCCAGCAGTTCGGCCACCCGGCCTATTACTTCACCCGGCAGCTTCTCTGGGTACTCGTGGCGTTACCCGTCGCGTGGGTGATCTCGAGGATGCCGTTGCGGTTCCTGCGCGCGTTGTCGCTGTTGATGGTGATCGGTGCCATCGTCCTGCTGGCGCTGACATACGTGCCGGGTTTGGGAGTGGTCCGCGGAGGCAGCCGGAACTGGCTCGACTTCGGTGGTCCCTTCTTGCTCCAACCGTCCGAAGCCGCCAAGCTTGCCCTTGTCATCTGGGCGGCGCACGTGTTCGCGAACAAGGGCAAGCTGCTCCGGCACTGGCGGCATCTGGTCGTGCCGGTCGGGCCCATCGCGGCGGTTGTCGTCGGCTTGACCATCGGGCAGGGTGACCTGGGCACGTCAGTGATCATGATGCTGATCCTGCTCGGCATGCTCTGGGTGATCGGCGTGCCGACATGGCTGTTCGGGCTCACTCTCGGCGGCGTGGGAGTCCTGGGCGTCTACCTCATCGCCACGGCGGAACACCGGCTCGCGCGGATCCTGACGTTCCTGGATCCGTTCAGCGACTACTCGGTGACCGGGTACCAGCCCGCGAACTCGATCTTCGCCCTCGCGAACGGCGGATGGTGGGGAACGGGCCTTGGAGCCAGCACCCAGAAGTGGGGCCCGTTGCCGGAGCAGCACACCGATTTCATCTTCGCCATCCTGGGCGAGGAGCTCGGGCTTCCCGGCTCCCTGATGGTCATCGTGCTCTTCCTCGCCTTCGGCTATGCTGGCCTGCGCATCGCAACGCGGACGAAAGACACGTTCGTCCGGTTGGCAGCAGCCGGTATCACCGGCTGGTTCATGGTGCAGACCGTGATCAATCTCGGCATGGTGTTGGCGGTGTTTCCGGTGGTGGGTGTACCGCTTCCGCTTGTCTCGTATGGAGGGGCGTCGATGGTGGTGACCATTGCGGCCGTTGGGGTGATGCTCGCCCTGGCCAAGCAGGAACCCGGAGCGAAGGAGGCGCTGGCCGCACGGCGACGGCGTCGGCAGCGGCAGGAGGCGCGCACGTGAGGGTCGTGTTGGCCGGAGGCGGCACCGCAGGACATATCGAACCGGCGCTGGCCACCGCGGATGCGCTGCGGAGGGTCGAGCCCGAGGCCGAGATCACGTTGCTCGGCACCGAACGCGGCCTCGAAAACCGCCTCGTCCCCGAACGTGGCTACGACCTCGCGCTCATCCCCCCGGTGCCGTTGCCGCGCCGGGTCACCCCGGAGCTGCTCAGGTTACCCGCGCGAGTGCGCGGAGCGGTGCGCCGGACCGCCGACGTCTTGCGCGAGCGGCGTGCTGACGTTCTCGTCGGCTTCGGTGGTTACGTGGCGTTGCCGGCCTATCTGGCCGCACGGCGGCTCGGGCTGGCTACCGTGGTGCACGAGGCCAACGCCCGCCCCGGTCTGGCGAACCGGCTCGGTGCCCGGTTCACGTCGTATGTGGCGGCGACGTCGAGCACCGTGGGCTTGCGCAACAGCCAGGAGATCGGCATCCCGCTGCGGCGGGCCATCACCTCCCTCGACCGGGCGAGCACGCGTGCGGAGGGGCGGACGTTCTTCGGCCTGCCCCAGGACGCTCCGACCTTGCTGGTTTTCGGGGGCAGCCAGGGCGCTCGCCGGTTGAACCTGGCAGTCGACGAGGCGGGCGAAGCCCTGACGGCGGCCGGTGTGCAGATCCTGCATGCCGTCGGTTCGGCGAACATCGACGCCGTGACGCCCCGCCCGGGCTATACGCCCGTCGCCTACATCGATCGCATGGATCTCGCGTACGCCGCCGCCGACCTCGTGCTGTGCCGCGCCGGCGCGCTGACCTGCGCCGAGCTCGCGGCCGTGGGGCTGCCCGCGGTCTACGTTCCGCTGCCGCACGGCAACGGCGAGCAGCGGCTGAACGCCGAGCCGACGGTGGAGGCCGGCGGCGGGCTGATGATCCGCGACACGGAGTTGAACGGCTCCTGGCTGGTCCAGCACGCCCTGCCGTTGCTGACCGATCCGGACCGGCTCGCCGAGATGAGCACGGCAGCGGCACGGCTCGGCCACCGCGATGCCGACGAGCGGCTCGTCGAGATGGTGCGCCAGGCGGCGTCCGAAGGTGGCGGAGGTCACGGGGAATGATCGTTACTCCACCGGACGGCGTCGTGCCCGCCGAGGATCTGGGAAGCATCCACTTCGTGGGCATCGGTGGGGCCGGAATGAGCGGCATCGCGCGGATCCTGCTGGCGAGGGGCCTCGAAGTGTCCGGCAGCGATGTCAAGGAATCCGGGATCCTGACTGGATTGCGCGCACTCGGTGCCCGCGTTCATGTCGGACACGACGCGAAGAACGTCGGCCGAGCTGACACCGTCGTCGTGTCGACGGCGATCCGCGAGACCAATCCGGAGGTGGTGGCGGCCCGCGACCAGGGGCTGCGGATCCTGCCGCGCGCCTCGGCGCTGGCCTCGGTGATGGCAGGACGGCGGGCGATCGCCGTCGCCGGCACGCATGGCAAGACCACCACCACGTCGATGCTGACCGTGGTGCTGCAGCACTGCGGGGCGGATCCCTCGTTCGCCATCGGGGGCAACCTGAACGAATCCGGTGCCAACGCGCACAACGGCACGGGTGAGCTGTTCGTGGCCGAAGCGGACGAGAGCGACGCCTCGTTTCTCGCCTACGATCCCGAGGTAGCGATCGTGACCAACGTCGAGGCCGATCACCTCGACAACTATGGCACGGACGACGCGTACGTGGCGGCCTTCGAGTCGTTCATCGACCGCGTGCGCAGCTTCGTCGTCGTGTGTGTGGACGACCCCGGCGCCCGGGAACTGGGGGAGCGGGCCGCCGAGCGTGGCGTGGAGGTGCACACCTACGGCGAGTCGCCCGAAGCGATGGTACGCGTCGGGGAGCTCGAGCTGTCTGGTCCGGGAGCCTCGTTCGAGCTGGTGGCGCGTGGCCGGAAACAGGGCCGGGTGCAGCTGCGGGTGCCCGGGCGGCACAACGCGCTGAATGCCGCTGGTGCTTTCACGGCCGCGCTGGGACTCGGATTCCCCGCCAGTGATGTGCGCGACGGGCTGGCCGGGTTCAGCGGCACGCGGCGGCGGTTCGAGCTGAAGGGTACCGCCGCGGGCGTGCGGGTGTATGACGACTATGCGCATCACCCCACCGAGGTCGCGGCAGTTCTGGCGGCGGCGCGCCCGGTCGCCGGTGGCGGCCGGTTGATAGCGGTGTTCCAGCCGCACCTGTTCAGCCGGACGCGCCTGTTCGCGGAACAGTTCGGTGCCGCGTTGGGCGCGGCCGACGAAGTGATCGTCATGGACGTGTACGCCGCGCGTGAAGATCCCCAGCCGGGCGTCACGGGTGCGCTCGTGGCCGAGGCCGTCCCGTTGCCGTCGGTCCAGGTGACGTTCGAGCAGTCCTGGTCGAAGGTGCCCGAGCTGGCCGCGTCGGGAAGCCGCCCGGGAGACGTGGTGCTGACCATCGGCGCCGGAGACGTCACGCTGGTGGGGCCGGAGATTCTGGAGATCTTGCGGGAAGACGGTGAGGACGGGGGATGACCACCGCGCGGTCGACGAGTGCCGAACGGTTCGCCGCCCGTGCCCGTCGCCGGCGTATCCGCAGGTTCCTGACGGTCGTGGCGCTGGTCGTGGTGCTCGCCGCGGCGGCGGGCGCCACATGGCTGGTGGGCTGGTCGTCGGTGCTCTCGGTGCGGGACGTACGGGTCACGGGCGTCGAGGGGGACGTGGTAGACGAGGTGCGTGATACGGCCGAGGTCCCGGAGGGAGTTCCGCTGGCCCGGGTGGACACCGGTGACGTCGGAGAACGGGTCGCTGAGCTGCCCGAGGTCGGCGACGTCGACGTGCACCGGTCGTGGCCGCACAGCATCACCATCGAGGTGGAGCCGAGGGTCCCCGCGGCGGCGATCCGCGATGGCAGCTCGTGGTGGAGCGTGGACGAGGAGGGCGTGCTCTTCGGCGAGTCCGATTCGGCACCGGAGAACGTCCCGGTACTGGTGGCGCCCACCGAAGAGACCGCCCAGCTGGCCCGGGCCACCGGCGTGGCGGTACTCACGGGCCTGCCGGACTCCATCGACGAGCTGGTGGAGCAGGTGGAGGTGGAATCGGTTGCCGACGTCCGGCTGCTCTTGGAGAGTGGCGCCACGGTGCGGTGGGGGACCGACGAGCGAACCGCCGACAAGGCCCGCGTGCTGCTGGCGCTGATGGACGAACACGAGGAAACGCCGTCGGCCTATGACGTGTCCGCACCGGACAGCCCCTCGGTCGTGCCGTGACACCCCGCCCGTCACCATGATCGTGTACGCATCCGCCGTTGTAAGAGAGCGGATGCGTACACGATCATGGTGACGGGCGGGGTGGCGAATGTCGATCACGGCCGCTTCGGCGTGTCGGCGTGGCATGAAGCTTTAGCGCACCTAGCGTCTAAAACATCACTCAGGTTGACATAACTATAAACCTCAACTTGAGGGTGAGAGTTGGAGGCGAACTCGATTGAGAGGCGACTGGACGTGACTGCTCCGCAGAACTATCTCGCGGTGATCAAGGTCGTCGGCATCGGTGGTGGCGGCGTCAACGCGGTCAACCGCATGATCGAAGTCGGCCTCAAGGGTGTCGAGTTCATCGCGATCAACACTGATGCGCAGGCACTGTTGATGAGCGACGCCGACGTCAAGCTCGACGTCGGCCGCGAGCTGACCCGAGGGTTGGGCGCGGGGGCCAATCCCGACGTCGGTCGTGATGCCTCCGAAGACCACGGCGAAGAG
Source organism: Phytoactinopolyspora halophila (assembly GCF_003287285.1). Classification (GTDB taxonomy): domain Bacteria; phylum Actinomycetota; class Actinomycetes; order Jiangellales; family Jiangellaceae; genus Phytoactinopolyspora_A; species Phytoactinopolyspora_A halophila. The sequence goes on along the minus strand of NZ_QMIG01000004.1, from coordinate 66,847 downwards.
ATCGAAGAGGTGCTCAAGGGCGCCGACATGGTGTTCGTCACGGCGGGCGAGGGCGGTGGCACCGGGACCGGGGGAGCTCCCGTGGTCGCACGGATCGCACGCTCGCTCGGCGCGCTCACTATTGGTGTGGTCACCCGCCCGTTCATGTTCGAAGGACGGCGGCGGGCCCTGCAAGCCGAAGCGGGAATCGAGGCTCTGCGCGAAGAAGTGGACACGCTGATCGTGATCCCCAACGATCGCTTGCTGTCCATCAGCGATCGCCAGGTCAGCGTGCTGGATGCCTTCAAGAGCGCCGATCAGGTGCTGCTGTCCGGTGTCCAGGGCATCACTGATCTGATCACAACTCCAGGTCTCATCAATCTCGACTTCGCCGATGTGAAGTCCGTCATGAGCAATGCCGGGTCCGCCTTGATGGGAATCGGCTCGGCACGCGGGGAAGACCGGGCCGTGGCCGCGGCGGAGATGGCGATATCGTCGCCGCTTCTCGAAGCGTCCATCGACGGCGCGCACGGAGTGCTGCTGTCCGTATCCGGTGGTTCCGACCTCGGACTCTTCGAGATCAACGAGGCGGCGAACCTGGTCGCTCAGGCGGCGCACGACGAAGCAAACATCATCTTTGGTGCGGTGATCGACGATGCCCTCGGTGACGAGGTGCGCGTCACGGTCATCGCCGCCGGATTCGACGGCGGTCTTCCACCGCGTCGCGAGGTCGGCACGGTGCGCCGTGGCGATGACCACAGCGGTGACGCGGGCGAGCAGGGGACCTCCGGCGAGGGCGTGACCCCGATCGAGGCTGCTCGCGAGGCCGGTGGCCGTTCCGACGAGCCACAAGAGGTCGGCGAAGCCGACAGGGAGACCTCCTCGCAGCCCCGTCGTGAGGAGCCGGAGCGTGCGGAGCCGGCGGCGCCGCCTCCGCCTCGCGACCAGCGTCGGATCGTGCCATCGGATGATGAGCTCGACGTGCCGGACTTTCTCAAATAGCGGGTCTGCGGCGCCGCACGAGCATGCCGGGACCCGCGGTTCGATGACACCGGCCCGCGGGGTGCCGGGCCAGGCTCTCGTGCCGCCGGGCAGGATGGCACCGTGATAGCTCACAGTCGCACGTACGGCCAGGTCACGTTCGCCTTCACCGATCGCGAGGGCGGCGTGAGCGAGGCGTCATTCGCCGAGCTGAATCTGGCCCGGCACGTCGGAGACGAGCCGTCCGCGGTCGAGGAGAACCGCCGACGGCTGGCCACGGAGATCGGCCTGCCTGCCGAGCGCGTCGTGTACATGAACCAGGTGCACGGTGCCGATGTCGCCGTCGTGAAGGGGACGCCGGCCGGAAAGCCCGGGGGCGTCCGGCCAACCGGGCGCCCCGATTCGCGGGGCGGGGCGGCTTCGTCCGGGACGAGCGCCAGCGGTCCGCCAGCGGTGGATGCGATGGTCACCAGCACGCCCGGCCTGGCACTCGCCGTGCTGGTGGCGGACTGCGTGCCCGTGGTGCTCGCCGACCCGCGTGCCGGTGTGCTGGGCGTCGCACACGCCGGTCGGCCCGGCCTGGCTGCCGGCGTGGTCCCGGCCGTGATCGAAACGATGCGCCACGAAGGCGCGCGCGACATCGTGGCTCAAGTCGGCCCTGCGATCTGTGGGTCGTGCTACGAGGTTCCCGCTTCGATGCGGGAGGACGTGGCCAACGTCATACCGGCAGCATGGGCGCGCACGCGAGAGGGCACACCCGCGCTGGACGTCGCCGGCGGCGTGCGGGCCCAGCTCGGCGAGCTGGGGGCGCGCGTCGACGATCTTGCTGATCACGGCTATTCTCCCTGCACACGTGAGGACTCGCGGTACTTTTCGTACCGGCGGGAGCACGCCACCGGGCGGTTTGCCGGCCTGGCCTGGATGGCGTCCGGATAGCGTTCCCGGTCCGTCGCCTGGGTCCGCGGCCCCGGGGCCGCAGGTGATCATCGCAGGTGAGATGGCGACGACTAGGGAAGATCACGAGCGACACACCGCGCGTGTCGTGTCTCGAATCCCAGTGCGAGGCGTGTGGCCAAGCTAGTGTCAGTGGTAACAAAGGTAGTGACCGTCCACCACCAGTGCGGAGGACTTGGAGCATGGCCAGCGCGATGCGCAAGGTTGCGGTCTACCTCGGCCTCGTGGAGGACCGGGACCGCTACGAAGGTGAGTACGACGACATCTATGACGACGAGTTCGACGGAGACTACGACGACGATGTCGTCGACGACGGCGAGCCCGCCGACACCGAGCGGACACCGGCCCGCTACGAGCGGGAGCACACGGCCACCGTGTCGTCGCTGGCCGAGAGGCGGTCGAACACCTCGCAACGCCGTGGGAACGCGCAGCGTGAGGCACGTATCACGACGCTGCATCCGAGGACGTACAACGAGGCTCGGGTTCTCGGTGAGCACTTCCGCGATGGCATCCCCGTCATCATGAACCTGTCGGACATGGATGACGTGGACGCCAAACGGCTCGTCGATTTCGCCGCCGGGCTGATCTTCGGGCTGCGCGGTAGCATCGATCGCATCACGGCGAAGGTGTTCCTGCTCACGCCCGCTGACGTGCGGGTGACGGCGGAGGACAAGGCACGTATTGCCGATGGCGCGTTCTTCAATCAGAGTTGACTTCGTACCTATGCGACTATTTCGATATGACTCCAGAACATCCCCGAGACCGGTACCGGTGGCGGCACGCTCGCACCCCGTCAGGTAGGTTCGTATCCCGTGCAGGTCATCACTCAGCCGCTGTCGATCGCGCTATGGCTGTTCTTCTTCGCCCTGCTGGCCCGTCTGGTGGTCGACTGGATCCAGGTCTTCGCGCGCGAATGGCAGCCCAAAGGGCCGCTACTCGTAGTCTTGGAGGCCGTGTACACAGTGACCGATCCGCCTCTCCGGGCACTGCGGCGGATCATTCCGCCGCTTCGGATCGGATCGGTTGCCATTGATTTGGCGTTCATCGTGCTGATCATCCTGGTACGAATTGCCATCTCGGTTGTGGATTCGCTGGGATGACGCGGTACGGTGACTCTCGACGCTGCTCACATTCGAGGTGACGTTATGCCACTGACGCCTGAGGCTGTCCAGAACAAGGAGTTCACAACGGTCCGCCTGCGTGAAGGTTACGACATGCAGGAGGTCGACGAGTTCCTGGACGAAGTCGAGGCCGAGCTCGCGCGATTGCAGCGCGAGAACGACGAGCTTCGTGACAAGCTCGCCGCCGTGACCCGTGGTTCGGGTGCGGTTGGGTCGGCCGAGCCGGTCCAGGCTGCTCCGCGCCAGGCCGAAGCCCCGCAATCTCCACCGTCGGCGGCACCGCCGGCGGCGGCCGCCCAGCAAGCCCAATCGCAAGGGCAGGGCTCCGGTAGCGGCCAGCCCAGCGATGCGGCGGCCAAGGTTCTCGCTCTCGCCCAGAAGACGGCGGATGAGCTGGTGGCGGATGCCAAGACCGAGGCGGATCGGTTGATCAACGAGGCTCGCAGTCGTGCCGAGAAGCTTGACGCCGAAACTAAGGCGAAGGCGGCCAAGCTCGAGCAAGACGCGCGCCAGCGTGCGGAATCGATCGACCAGGAGGTCCAGAAGCGTAGGGCACAGGCCTTCGGCAAGCTCGAGACCGAGCGGGCCGATCTGGAGCGCCAGCTCGAAGGACTCCGTGCGTTCGAGCGTGAATACCGCAGCCGGCTGAAGTCCTACCTGGAGAACGAGCTACGCAAGCTCGAGATGGGCGGGGCTGAAGAGACGGAGCGCGACGAATCCGAGCTCGCTCCGGCGCAGCAGCAGCATCCTCCGCAGCTGCAGCCGCACGAAGACGAGGTGCAGCAGCTACATCAGAACCAGCACCAGAACCAGCAGCAGCCTGAGCAGTACCCGGAGCAATATCCGGAGCAGTACCCGGAGCAATATCCGGAACAGTACCCGGAGCAGTATCCGGAGCAGGACGAGCCGCAGTCGGACGGCAGTGGCTCGGGCCAGCAGGGACAGGCTGGCGGTGAAGGTGCGTCGGTAACCCAGACGGGGGGATCGCTGCGATCGGTTGCCAGCTTGCTCGACGATGACCAACGTTGATGGCATCGGAGAGCACGAAGCTCACGCCGTTCGAGGCCGTGACGGCGTGCTTCCACCGCGCGGCTGATCAGCTCGGTCTGAAGGACACGACGCGGGAACTGCTGGCTGGTACCTACCGGGAGATCCGGGTGCAGGTACCGCTGCGGTCGCGCGACGGGGGCATGCGCACGGTGTACGGCTATCGGGTCCAACACAACGGTGCCCGCGGTCCGTACAAAGGTGGTGTGCGCTTTCACCAGCACGCCGATCTCGACGAGGTGCGGGCGCTGGCGTCGTTGATGACGTGGAAGACGGCGCTCGTCGACGTTCCATTCGGCGGGGCCAAGGGCGGTGTGCAGGTGGACCCGAACACGCTGTCCGAGGGCGAGGCCGAGCGGATGTCTCGGCGCTACATGTCGCAGGTGAGCTATGTCATCGGCGAACGCCGCGACATCATGGCGCCGGACGTCAACACCGACGCCCAGACCATGGCGTGGATGATGGACGAGTACGGGCGCAAGAACGGTCACACACCGGCCATTGTCACGGGCAAGCCGGTGGAGCTCGGCGGCTCGAAGGGCCGGGACGCGGCCACCGGACGTGGCACGATCATGGTGCTCATCAAGGCGGCAGCCGATCATGGCTGGCGGCCCGAGGATGTGAGCGTCGCCATCCAGGGCTACGGCAATGTCGGGTCCTGGGCAGCTCGCCTCGCCGCTGATGAGGGCTTCCGCGTGGTGGCGGTCAGTGACGCTTACGGCGGTATCTATTCCGGTGGTGGTCTGGACATCGACGCCGTTGATACGCAGATGCGCGAGACCGGCAGCGTCGTCGACACTCCCGGCACGGATGCGATCACCAACGAGGAGCTCGTCACGCTGGATGCGACGGTGCTGATCCCCGCCGCCCTGGGCGAAGTGATCACCGCGTCCAATGCCGATCAGGTTTCGGCCCGCATGATCCTCGAAGCTGCCAATCACCCCGTCACGCCGGATGCTGACGACATCCTGGCTGATCGCGGCATCGACGTCCTGCCGGACATTCTCGTCAACGCTGGCGGTGTCACGGTGTCGTACTTCGAGTGGACCCAGAACCTGCAAGAGTTCAAGTGGTCGGAGAAGCAGGTCAACGACGAGCTCTACCGGCACATGGCGGCGGCCTATACAGCGGTTCAGGAGCGCGCGGCGAAGGAGAACATGACGCAGCGGCAGTCGGCCTTTCAGATCGCGGTCGAGCGCGTCGCCACTGCCGCGAAGCTGCGCGGCTACCTGTGAGGCACGCTCCCTCTCCATCTACGAGCAGCACGCCAGAGGCGACTTCTTGGGCCTGTGGAACCTCCAGAGGCCCACATCTGGTCCTGGACGTTCCGCAGGCCCAAGAAGTGGCCATAGCGGCCTAGCGGGTGGCCCGGCGTAGCCGGAAGGTGAAGCCCAAGCCCTCATCGGTGTGGTCTGCTTCACCGTCCAAGGCGTGAAGCTCGTCGTGCACGGATACGGCGAGCACCTCGTCCGCGAGCAGTTGCTGGTGCTCGCGTACGGCCTGGTCGAGCTGGCCGGCGTCGGGCGACGCGGACCAGGCCAGCTCGATCCGGTCGGCGACATCGAAGCCGCTGGCCTTGCGTGCTTCCTGGATCAGGCGGATCACTTCGCGCACGAGACCTGCTCGCACCAGCTCGTCGGTCAGCGTCAAGTCGAGCGCGACCGTCTCGCCCTCGCGCACGACCGCCCAGCCTTCCCGTGGCGTCTCGGTGATCACCACGTCTTCCGGGCTGAGCACCACGTCGCCGACATCCTCGACGGTGAGCGTGGCCGATCCGGAGGCGCGCAGCGACGCCGCCAGCTCGGCCGCGTCCGTCTCCGCGATCGCCGCGGCGACCTTGGGGGTGTCCTTCGCGTAGCGCTTGCCCAGGGAGCGGAAGTTCGCCTTGGCCGAGACGTCGAGCAGGGCACTGCCCGCGTCGTCTGGATCGCCTGTTTGGGCGGTATCGCCTGCCTGGGCGGTGCCGGGCGACCCTCCGGCGGCAGCCGGATGGCCCGCCTCACCGGCATCGCCAGCATCACCGGACGCTCCTGACGAGGCGGCCTCGGAGAACGACATGACCTCGGTGACGTTCAGCTCGTCGGCGATCTCGGCGCGAAGCTCGCCGCGCAGCCGGTCCCACCCCCAGGCACCCACGAGCGCGCGGGCCAGCGGCTGGCGGGTACGGATCTTCGATTCCGCGCGGGCTGCCCGCCCGAGCTCGACGAGTCGCCGGGTCAAGGCGACTTCCTCGGCCAGCTGGTCGTCGACCAGGGCGGTGTCCGGCTCCGGCCACGACGCCATGTGCACGGACGCGGCAGCGGACGGATCGACCGCGACGACGAGGTCCTGCCACACCCGCTCGGTGATGAACGGCGTGATCGGAGCGAGGAGCCGGGTCAGCGTCTCCACGCACTCGTGCAGCGTCGCCAGCGCGGCCGGGTCGCCGTCCCAGAAGCGGCGACGGGAGCGTCGCACGTACCAGTTCGACAGGTCGTCGATGAATGTGGCCAGCCGGCTGCCGGCGCGTTGGGTGTCGTAGGCATCGAGCGCGGCGTCGACATCGGCCACGAGCCGGTTCAGCTCGCTCAGCGCCCAGCGGTCGAGCACCGGCCGCTGATCCACGGCCGGTGCGCCGTCGCCCGGGCTCCAGCCCGATGTGCGCCCGTACAGCGACAGGAAGGAGACGGTGTTCCAGTACGTCAGCAATACCTTGCGCACGATCTCGCCGAGCACCGTCGGGCCGAGAGGGCGTGCCTGCCACGGCGACCCGTGTGCGGCCATGAACCAGCGCACGGCGTCGGCACCGTGGTCGTCCATGAGCGGGAAGGGCTCGATCACGTTGCCCAGATGTTTGGACATCTTGCGGCCGTCCTCGGCGAGGAGCAGGCCCAGGCACAGGACGTTCTCGTATGACGAGCGGCCGAACACCGCGGTACCCACGGCCATGAGCGTGTAGAACCAGCCACGTGTCTGGTCGATCCCCTCGCAGATGAACTGTGCCGGGTAGGCGTTCTCGAACGCTTCCGTGCTGCCGGGGGCGTGCGGGTAGCCCCACTGCGCGAACGGCATCGAACCGGAGTCGTACCACGCGTCGATGACGTACGGCTCGCGGCGGAACGTCCCTGGCACTCCGTCCAGCGTGAAGGTGATGTCGTCGACGAACGGGCGGTGCGGGTCGAGATTCGACAGATCCGTCCCGGCCAGCTCGGACAGTTCCGCCAAGGAGCCCACACACACGAGGTGGGAGGGATCCTCGTCGTTTCGCCAGATCGGCAGTGGCGTGCCCCAGTAGCGATTCCGGGAGAGCGACCAGTCGACGTTGCCGCGCAGCCATTCGCCGTAGCGGCCCCACTTGATGGTGTCCGGGTACCAGTTCGTCTTCTCGTTCTCGCGCAGCAGCGCGTCTTTGAACTGGGTGGTGCGGATGTACCAGGACGGCTGCGCGTAGTACAGCAGCGGCGTATGGCAGCGCCAGCAGTGCGGGTACTCGTGCTCGTACTGGGTGTGGTGAAACATCAGCCCGCGCTCTTCGAGGTCGCGGGTGAGCGCGGTGTCGGCGTGCTTGAAGAACTGGCCGCCGACGAGTGGCACGTCCGCGCCGAACGTCCCGTCCGCCCGTACCGGGTTGACCACGGGCAATCCGTACCGCCGGCACACCCGCAGGTCGTCCGCGCCGAACGCGGGGGCTTGGTGGACGAGGCCGGTGCCGTCGTCGGTGGTGACGTAGTCGTCGACGACTACGTAGTTGACGTCGCCAGCCGGGTGCTCGCCGTCGGTCAATTCCACCAGCTCGAACGGCCGCTGATAGCCCCACCGTTCCATCTCGGCGCCGGTGAACCGGTCGGTGACGGTCCAGCCCTCGCCCAGAACGGAATCGAACAGCTTCTCGGCGACGATCAGTGTCTCGCTGGAATCGGTGGCGGCGACGTACGTGACGTCGGGGTGGACGGCCACGGAGGTGTTCGACACCAGCGTCCACGGCGTCGTCGTCCACACCAGCAGCGACGCCCGTCCCTGCCAGGGGCCCGAGGTGATGGGCAGCCGCACGTACACCGAGGGGTCGGCCACTGTCTCGTAGCCGAGCGCGAGTTCGTGCGAGGACAGGCTGGTCTCGCACCGGGGGCAGTACGGCGCGACGCGATGGTCTTCGACGAGTAGCCCGGCGTCGAAGATCTGCTTCAGTGACCACCACACGCTCTGGATGTACGAGGAGTCCATGGTGCGGTAGGGCCGGGACATGTCGATCCAGTACCCCATCCGCTCGGTCATTTCCTCGAACGCGTCGACGTGCCGCTGGACGGACTCGCGGCAGCGTTCGTTGAATGCGGCGATGCCGTAGGACTCGATGTCGTTCTTCGAGGACAGGCCGAGTTCCTGCTCGACTGCGATCTCGACCGGAAGCCCGTGGCAGTCCCAGCCGGCCTTGCGGACGACGTGGTAGCCCTTCATGCTCCGGTGGCGCGGGAAGATGTCCTTGAAGACGCGGGCTTCGATGTGGTGCGTGCCGGGCGCGCCGTTCGCGGTGGGCGGGCCTTCATAGAACGTCCATGGCGGCTTGCCCTCGGTCGCTTCGAGCACGCGGGCGAACACGTCATTGTCCCGCCAGAAGGAGATGATCTCGTGTTCCATCGCCGGAAGGTCCACCTGCGCGGGGACCGGCCGGTAGGTATGCGCTCCCGGGGTATCCGGGGTACTGGCCTCACTCATCGTCTCACCGAATCCTCCGTCGTCCTGGGCTCGACAGAGGGACGAGGCATGACCCCGCGGTACCACCCTCCTTGGCCGCGCGCGACAGCACGGCCCGCTTCGTTCAGGTGCGGCCGGTTCTACTGGGCGCCCGGACGATGTCCGGGTGCCGTTCTTCCGGCGGCTCCGGGGTGATGTTCACGCACGCTCGTACCACCGGGCTCACACCATCCCCGGCTCGCTCCTGGCCGTCCGCGTGGGCTACTCGTCCCCATCCACGCCTGCTCGCACGGGCTAGTGTACGCATCGCCGTCTGGCTGGAGCACACGGATATCCGGGCGCGTCGCCTCCCGCTAGCTCCACCACGTGACGGTCGACAGCGATGTCGACAAGGATACTGGAGTCATGCGAGTCACGGTGCGGGTGAAACCCGGCTCGGCACGTCCGCGTGTCGGGGGGCGGCACGCCGGCGCGCTCGTGATCGCCGTTCGCGAACGGGCCGTGGACGGCAAGGCGACGCGAGCGGCGCTGGACGCGCTCGTGCGAACGCTGGGCTGTCACGGGCGTGATGTTCGTCTCGTCGCGGGAGCGAGAAGCCGGGTCAAGACGGTCGAGATTCCCGACGAATTACGTGCGCAGTTCGAGTCGTTATGCGACGCTGCGACATCGGGCGATGCCGGGAATTGATGCCGAGCTGGTATTGCTGGATCCCTCAGAAGAAGGTGTCGATCAAGGCAATGCGGGTAGCATGCATGGTCAAGTCGCTCGCTTCCAGGGTCCGGGCGTGCCTGATCCGCACGATCGTAGCTGTGAAGACACTGAGAGAGGGCGGTTCGTTGAAGGCGAGCAAGGAAAGATCTATCCTCACCTGACCCGGACAACGAGTGGGCGGGCACGTGGCAGAACAGGGGGTGCGTAGGCATGGCCGAACGCACGGACAGCAAGCAGGCGACGGCTCGGGCGGAGCAGATGACCTCGGACGAACATGCGGCAACACTGGTGGTGGGTGCGGACGAGGATCCGTGGACGCCGGACGAGCTCGAGGAGGTCCGCACGGAGCTCCTGTCGGATGCCAGCCGGCTCCGGGAGGAGATCTCCGACACCGAGACCGAGATCGCCGAACTACTCAAGAGTGGTGTCGATGGCGGCGGTGAAGACCCCGCCGACACCGGGACCAAGGCCTTCGAACGCGAGCACGAGCTGTCCCGCGCGGCGAGCCACCGGGAGACGGTGCTGCAGATCGAGCGCGCGTTGCAGCGTATCGACAACGGTACGTACGGCATCTGCGAGAACTGCGGCAATCCCATCGGCAAGGCTCGGTTGCAGGCGTTCCCACGTGCCACAATGTGCGTGACATGCAAACAACAGCAGGAGCGTCGCTGAGCCACGACGCCGCGGGGCCCCGGAAGCCACGCCGTCGAACGGCGATGTTGCTCGCCATCGCCGTGGCGGTGCTGGGCCTGGATCAGCTGACCAAGGTATGGGCCGTCTCCGCGCTGGGTGATGGCCGTGTCGTGGACGTCATCGGCGAGATCCTGCAGTTCCGCCTGGTCCGCAACCCGGGCGCCGCGTTCAGCATGTTCACCGACCACACGTTGGTACTCACGATCATCGCGATCGCTGTGATCGCGGTGATCGTGTGGATCAGCCATCGGGTGACGAGCCCGATGTGGGCGGTGGCTCTCGGAGGGCTGCTGGGTGGAGCGAGCGGCACCCTGGCGGACCGGCTCTTTCGGGAACCGGGCCCCATGCGGGGCCACGTGGTGGACTTCATCGCGTTGCCGAACTGGCCCATTTTCAACGTCGCGGACTCCGCGATCGTCGGCGCGGCAATCCTGATCGCGCTGCTCAGCTTCCGGGGCGTGGCGTTCTCCACCGTGGGCGAGCGGGAAGCGGGGTCCGAACAGCGGTGAGTGAGCGGCGTGCGTTGCCCGTGCCGGAGGGCCTTGAAGGGGAGCGACTCGACGCCGCTCTGGCCCGGCTCTTCGGTTTCTCCCGCAGCAAGGCCGTCGAGCTTGTCCAGGACGGTCACGTGCTCGTCGACGGCGTAGCCGAGCCCAAGTCGAGCCGGGTGCAGGCGGGGGGCTGGCTGGAGGTGGAGCTCCCCGATCCTCCGGCGCCCGTGCAGGTGGTGCCCGAGCACGTGGAAGGGATGCGGATCGTCCATGACGACGCCGATGTCGTCGTCGTGGACAAGCCTGTCGGCGTCGCCGCGCATCCCAGTCCGGGCTGGACGGGCCCCACCGTGATCGGCGGCTTGGCCGCCGCCGGCTTCCGGGTTTCCACGAGTGGAGCGGCAGAACGGCAAGGGATCGTGCACCGGCTCGACGTCGGCACTAGCGGCATCATGATCGTCGCGAAGTCCGAGCACGCGTACACGTCGTTGAAACGCCAATTCCGCGAACGTGGCGTGGACAAGGTGTATCACGCGCTCGTCCAGGGTCATCCGGACCCGACACACGGCACCGTGGACGCGCCGATCGGGCGTCACCCCCAGCACGACCACCGGTGGGCCGTGGTAGCCGAAGGCAAGCCCAGCGTGACGCATTACGCGACCCTGGAAGCGCATCCGGCCGCGAGCTTGCTGGAGATCCGGTTGGAGACCGGGCGCACGCACCAGATTCGTGTGCACATGAGCGCCGTGCGGCACCCGTGCGTGGGAGATCTCACCTACGGTGCCGATCCCACGCTGGCATCCCGGCTGGGACTGTCGAGACAGTGGCTGCACGCCGTGCGGCTCGGGCTGGAACACCCGTCGTCGGGCGCGTGGACCGAATTCGAGTCCCCGTATCCGGACGATCTGCAGCAGGCGCTGGACACCCTCACGCACCAGTTCGTCTGAGTGCCATCCGGGCCCCGTCACCCACCGCTCTGGCCACCGTGAGAACGGGCCCCACCAGTGGATCCGCGAACGTTCGGAGCCAACCGGGGTGGCGCCACAAGGTTGTCGCGAGGTGCCCCTAGAGTGGCTGTTGTTGCCCGCGGATGGCCGTCCCGGTGGGGCCGGACCGTCCCGCGGCGCGTCGGTATCAACCGCGTGGATGCGCGAGGAGGCTTGATCTAATCGTGTCGAGTGCTGGGTCCAACACATCCGGCTCCAACTTCGTCCACCTGCACGTCCACACCGAGTACTCGATGCTCGATGGCGCGGCCAAGCTGGACGATCTGTTCACCGAGGCGACTCGCCTCGGGATGCCCGCGCTCGCCACTACCGACCACGGCAACGTGTTCGGCGCCTACGAGTTCTACAGCAAGGCCAAATCCCACGGCATCAAGCCGATCATCGGCACCGAGGCCTACCTCACGCCGAAGACCAGCCGGTTCGACAAGACGCGGGTCCGCTGGGCCGAGGGCGGCGAGGACGACGTCTCCGGCGGTGGCGCCTACACCCACATGACGCTGCTGGCCGAGACCACCGCCGGCATGCACAACCTCTTCCGGCTGTCCTCGCTGGCCTCCATCGAAGGGTTCTACTTCAAGCCGCGTATGGACCGCGAGCTGCTGGAGAAGTATGCCGGCGGGATCATCGCCACCACCGGATGCCCGAGTGGCGAGGTGCAGACGCTGCTACGGATGGGCAAGTACGACGACGCTGTGGCATCGGCTGCCGAGTTCCGCGACATCTTCGGTGCCGGAAACTTCTATGTCGAGCTGATGGACCACGGCCTGTCGATCGAGCGGCGCATCCGTGACGACCTGCTCCGCCTGGCCAAGCAACTCGAACTGCCGTTGCTCGCGACGAATGACCTGCACTACACCCACAAGGCCGACCACCAGGCCCAAGAGGTGCTGCTGTGCGTGCAGTCCGGATCCACGCTGGCCGACCCCAAGCGGTTCAAGTTCGACGCCGAGGACTTCTATCTCAAGAGCGCCGAGGAGATGCGCTCGGTATGGTCGGATCTCCCCGAGGCGTGTGACAACACGCTGCTGGTGGCCGAGCGGTGTGAGGTCGAGTTCGTCGAGGAAGCCGGCCGCTACATGCCGCACTTCCCGGTGCCCGAGGGCGAGGACGAGACGTCGTGGTTCGTCAAGGAGGTCGAGCGCGGGCTGCAGCGGCGGTATCCGGATGGCGTCCCGGACGATGCCCGCAAGCAGGCCGAATACGAGACCGAGGTGGTGACGGGCAAGGGGTACGCCGGCTACTACCTGATCGTCTCCGACTTCATCAACTGGTCGAAGAACAACGGCGTGCGGGTCGGTCCGGGCCGGGGGTCGGGCGCCGGTTCCATGACGGCATTTGCCATGGGGATCACCGATCTCGATCCGTTGAAACACGGGCTGTTCTTCGAGCGGTTTCTCAATCCGGAACGTGAGTCCATGCCGGACTTTGACGTCGACTTCGACGAGCGCGGGCGCGGTGACGTCATCCGGTACGTCACGGACAAATACGGCAGCGATCACGTCGCCCAGATCGTCACGTACGGCACCATCAAGGCCAAGCAGGCCATCAAGGACGCCAGCCGCGTTCTGGGTTATCCGTTCGCCATGGGGGAGCGGATCACCAAGGCCATGCCGCCCGCGGTGATGGGCAAGGAGATCTCGCTGGGCGGAATCTTCGACACCGAGAACAGCCGGTACTCCGAGGCGGGAGAGTTCCGCCAGCTGTACGAGTCCGACTCCGACGTGCGCAAGGTGGTCGACACCGCCAAGGGCTTGGAGAACCTCAAGCGCCAGTGGGGCGTGCACGCGGCAGGCGTGATCATGTCGTCCGAGCCGCTGCTCGACACCATTCCGATCATGAAGCGCGAGCAGGACGGCGCGATCATCACGCAGTTCGACTACCCGACCTGCGAGACGCTCGGCCTGGTCAAGATGGACTTCCTGGGGTTGCGCAACCTCACCATCCTCGACGACGCGCTGAAGAACATCGTCCGCAACGGCAAGGAGCCGGTGAACCTCGACGAGCTCGATCTGGACGATCCGGCCGCGTACGAGCTCCTGGCCCGGGGCGACACGCTGGGCGTCTTCCAGCTCGACAGCGGCCCCATTCGCAGCTTGCTGCGGATGATGAAACCGGACAACTTCGAGGACATCTCGGCGGTCCTGGCGCTGTATCGCCCGGGCCCGATGGGCGCGAACTCGCATATCAACTATGCCCAGCGCAAGAATGGCCAGCAGGAGATCACCCCGATCCATCCGGAGCTGGCCGACGCGCTGGAGCCGATCCTGGGCACCACCTACGGCCTGATCGTGTACCAGGAGCAGGTCATGGCCATCGCCCAGCAGCTCGCCGGGTACACGCTCGGCAAAGCGGACCTGCTCCGTCGCGCCATGGGGAAGAAGAAGCGCGAGGTGCTCGACGCGGAGTTCGTGACGTTCTCCGAGGGGATGCGCGCCAACGGTTTCTCCGACGCCGCGATCAAGACGCTGTGGGACATCCTCGTCCCCTTCTCCGACTACGCGTTCAACAAGGCGCACAGCGCGGCCTACGGTGTCATCTCCTACTGGACGGCATTCCTGAAGGCCAACTACCCGGCCGAATACATGGCCGCGCTTCTCACGTCGGTGCGTGGTGACAAGGACAAGACCGCGCTGTATCTCTCCGAGTGCCGGCGCATGGGTATCAAGGTGCTTCCCCCGGACGTCAACGAGTCCGAGGGCGATTTCACGCCGGTCGGAACGGACATCCGCTTCGGGCTCTCGGCCATTCGCAATGTCGGCGGGAACGTCGTCGACGGCATCGTCGCGGCCCGCAAGAGCGAGGGCCGCTACGAGAGTTTCCCGGACTTCATGAACAAGGTGTCGGTGTCGGTCTGCAACAAGCGCGTCGTCGACTCCCTGGTCAAGGCCGGTGCGTTCGATTCCATGGGGTACGCGCGGCGAGCCCTGGTGTCCATCGTGGACGACACCGTGGACGCGGTGATCACCCTCAAGCGCAACGAGGCGATCGGGCAGTTCGACCTCTTCGGTGGCGCCGGCGAGGAGTCCACCTCCGGTCTGGAGGTCAACGTTCCGGAGCTGGACGAGTGGGACAAGAAGGCAAAGTTGGGGTACGAGCGGGAGATGCTCGGTCTCTACGTCTCCGACCACCCGCTCCTCGGCCTGGAGCACGTGCTCAACGCCTCGACCGATCGCCCGATCTCGGCGTTGAACGACGAATCCGAGGTCTCCAGCGGCACCACGGTCACCATCGGTGGCCTGGTCACCGGTATCCAGCGCAAGGTGACCAAGCGCGGAGACACGTGGGCGATCGCCACGGTGGAGGATCTGGAGGGTTCCATCGAGTGCCTGTTCTTCCCCGCGACGTACCAGCTGTACTCGACGCAGCTGATCGAGGACGAGATCGTACTCGTGAAGGGGAAACTGGATCGCCGTGACGATTCGGTACAGTTCATCGCGAGCGAGCTGAGCATGCCGGATATCTCGCAAGCCCCGACGGGGCCGCTGGTCGTGGCCATGCCGCTGGCTCGATGCACCCCACCGGTCGTCGAGAAGTTGAAGGACGTGCTCGTGACCCATCCCGGCTCCACCGAGGTCCATCTGAAGCTGAAAAGCTCACAACGCACGACGGTGATGCGCGTGTCCGACGGGCTGCGCGTCACACCGTCGTCCGAACTCATGGGGGACCTCAAGGCATTGCTCGGTCCGGCCTGTGTCGTCTGAGGCGGACACCGGCGTGGGTACCCGGGCGCATCGGCACGGCGCGGCGGGACGATCACGCCGGCCACCACTGACGCCCAGACGGGTCGCTGCCGAGATCGTGGTGCTGTCGCTCGTGTTCGGTGCGCTGTACGGTGTGGCCTGGTATGCGCTCGCACCGGAGATCACCGGGCAGGTGGACGACAACGGCGTGGCGATCCCCATCGAGGAGGCCCGCGAGCTCTTCGATCGCGTGGCGGTGTTCGCTCTTCTGAGTGCCGGAATCGGTCTGATCCTGGGGGTGGTGTCCGGATTGCGCCACCGCGGGCGTCCCGTCACGGCACTGGCGACACTCGTTCTCGGCGGGGCCGGCGGGTCATTGCTCGCGCTGGGCGTGGGAATCCTGCTCGGTCCGGCGGAGAGCGACGACCCACCCGGAACGCCGGTGGCCCTGCCGATGGAACTCGACACCCCGTCGGCCCTGTTCGTGTGGCCGTTGGTGGCCTTGATCGTCGTTACGGTGATGACGGTCGCGCGCGATGATCGCACGCCGTGGAGTGCCGGGAGCGGGGAGGACGAAGGACGCGATCATGCCGGGTGAGGTGGAGCATGCCGGGTGAGGTGGAGATCGTGGACCGCCGGTTCGCGGATTTCGTGCTCGGTAACGCTTCTCTGGAACGGCTGGCGACCGGTATGCGCTGGGCCGAGGGCCCGGTCTATGTGGCCGATGCCGGTCACCTGCTGGTCAGCGACATTCCCAACGATCGCATCCTGCGCTGGGTCGAGGGTGCCGAGATGTCGGTGTTCCGGCAGCCGTCGAACTTCGCGAACGGGCACACGCGGGACCGCTCGGGCAGGCTGGTCAGTTGCGAGCACGGCACCCGGCGCGTGACCCGCACGGAAATGGACGGCTCCGTGACGGTGTTGGCGGACTCGTACCGGGGCCGGCGGCTCAACTCGCCCAACGACGTCGTGGTGAAGTCGGACGGCAGCGTGTGGTTCACCGACCCCACGTACGGCATTCTCAGCGACTACGAGGGACACAAGGCGCCGTCCGAGCTCGACGGCTGCTACGTCTTCCGGTTCGATCCGCAGACGGGCGAGCTCGACGTCGTCGCCGACGACATGGTCAAGCCCAACGGGCTGGCGTTCTCCACCGACGAGACCGTGTTGTACGTGGCCGACAGCGCCCGCACGCACGATCCCGGCGGCCCGCACCACCTGTGCGCGTACGAGGTCCGCGACGGTCGCGAGCTGCACGCGCCGCGGGTGGTC
The DNA here is from genome assembly GCF_003287285.1 of Phytoactinopolyspora halophila. Classification (GTDB taxonomy): domain Bacteria; phylum Actinomycetota; class Actinomycetes; order Jiangellales; family Jiangellaceae; genus Phytoactinopolyspora_A; species Phytoactinopolyspora_A halophila. The sequence goes on along the minus strand of NZ_QMIG01000004.1, from coordinate 50,243 downwards.
GGCGACGTGTCGCCGGGGGTGCCGGACGGCCTCGCCGTCGACGACGAAGATTTCTTGTGGTGCAGTGCCGGCGATGGCGTGCACTGCTACGCGCCGGATGGCACCTTGCTGGGCCGGATCCGGGTGCCGGAGACGGTCGCCAACTGCACGTTCGGCGACCCAAAGCGCAACCGGCTGTTCATCGCCGCCACCACGTCGTTGTACGCGATCTACCTGAACCGGCGCGGCCCCCAATTCCCGTGATCATGGTTCCGGTGATCATGAACACTAAGCGTTCCATGTAGCCGCCTAGTGTTCATGATCACCGGAACCATGATCACGGGAGGGGGAGTGGCGGGGCTGGTCCAGGCGTCGTTCCAGTGCCGTCACCTGTTCCTGCAGGGCGGTGATCGCCTGGAGGAGCTCGTCGTCCCGGGCGCGGGTGTCCCGACCGAGCGGGCCGTCCGGGCTGCGGGGGCCGTCTGGGCTGCGCGGGCTGTGTGGGCTATGTAGGCCATGCGGGCTGTCCGGGCGATCCGGGCCGTCCGGACCTTCGGCGCCACCCACCGCACCCGGCTCAGGGGTGTCGTGCGCGTTGTCCCGCTGGTGTTCCAGGGCTTCGACCGTGACCGCGATGAACAGGTTGAGCACCACGAACGTGGTGGTCACCACGAAGATCAGGAAGAACAACCACGCCGCGGGCTGCTGCCGGGCGACGGGTTCGGCGATGTCGCCGAGACCTCCGTCGCCGGTCATGATCCGGAACATCGACGCGGCGGACTGGCCGAGGCTGCCGAAGTGCTCCGGTGCCATCTCGCCGAACAGGTTCGTTGCCATCACGATGCCGACGTAGTAAAGGATGGCCAGCAGGGCGCCGATCGAGGCGATCCCGGGAATAGCGGTGATGAGGGCGCCGACCACGCGGCGCATGGACCGCACTGTGGACAGCAGCCGCAGGATGCGAAGCACCCGCAACACCCGCAGCACGGCCGCCTCGCCGGTGGCCGGTACCAGCGCGACCAGCACGACGAGCAGGTCGAACAGGCCCCACGCGGAGCGAAAGAACGCGAGCCGATCGACGTAGATCCGCAGGGCGATCTCCACCACGAAGATCGCCACGATGGTGCGGTTGAGCGGGACGAGCAACCATCCCCAGTTCGACGTGATCGTCTCGTAGGTCTCCAGGCCGAGCACGGCCGCATTGACGACGATCAGCGAGATGATCACGCGCTGGAAGTGCGTGGAGCCGACGATACGCCGGGCCCGCTCTCGCAGGGTAGGGGCGGGTGGCGGTTCGGGGCGGTCGAGCACATCGGTCGCCCGGTCGGTCATGTGAGCGGTCCTCGCGTGTCGGGTGAGCCTCGCGCTGGGAGCCGTCGCATCCCGGTCGGATCGTGCGGCTCACCGGTGGCGGCGAACGGAAACGGTGAGCACGGCGCTGTGCAGCCCGGCGCGTCCGACATTTTCGCACGAAAGGTGCATGCCCCCCGCGTGCAGGGCGGTTGTCACCAACGGTCAGGCCGGCGCGTCGGACCGGGAGATCGCGGCAATGGTGGCCCCGGTCAACGTCCGCAGGTCATCCGGGCTCAGCTCGATGTCCAGGCCACGCCGGCCACCGGAGACGTAGATGGTCGGAAATTCCCGGGCACTCTCGTCGAGGATCGTGGGTAGCTGCTTTCGCTGGCCGAGCGGGCTGATGCCGCCGGCGACGTAACCGGTGGCCCGCTCGGCCGTGGCGACCTCGGCCATGGTCGCCCGCTTGCCGCCAGCGGCCCGGGCGAGCGCCTTGAGGTCGAGCGAGTCGGTCACCGGGACGATTCCGACCACCAGGCGGCCGTCGACGTCGGCAAGCAGGGTCTTGAACACGCGCTCGGCGTCGACGCCCAGCGCGGCGGCGGCTTCGAGGCCGAACGAATCCGCCGAGGGATCGTGCTGGTAAGGGTGCAGCGTGTAGGACACGCCCGCGCGGTCCAGCATGACCGTGGCCGGCGTGCCCGAGTTGGCACGGCGTCTCTTGCTCATCGGGCACCATCATGCCCGGTGTCGATCAGCTGTCGATGTGTGGGACACGAGTGTCACCGCACTGGCGCGCGCGGCGCGTCGTCCTGAGGAGTGAATGTACAACGACAGAGATCATGTGCAGGACTCCTTGACGTCATGTCTGCACGCATCGCGTGACATCGTTTGTTGTTGACCGATTCATGCCGCTGATAGACGTTCCGTTCTCTCGTAATGCCACGATCGATCGACGAACTCATTGCTCGCGCCGCTGAGCTTGCGGACCAATTCGAAGACTATGAGCCTCGTGCCGAAGATCGGCATGAGCCTCCGATGATGGCATTGCGAAGGCTCGCATATCGCCGATCACAGGTGGAACGTGAGCTGGCCGATGCGGTACGCGATGCCCGTTTCCGGGGCATCGTGGGCCAAGATCGGGCACGAGCTCGGCACCACCGGTGAGGCTGCACGGCAACGCTATGGCGACCGGGTCGCATGACGGTGGCAAGAAGCAGCAGCTGCTCACCGGCCGTCGTCGTAGTCGAGCGGTCAGCGGCTCAAGGCGCGTAGTGCCGGTCCGGATCGAACGCCGGCCATGGCTGATACACGTTCACGCCCGGATCACCGCGCAGGTGGAACGCGCTGGGGTAGGGCTGTTCCTCGGCGGTGATCTTGGTCGACGTCGGGATGTAGCGAATGGTGAGCCCGCATCGGCGGTGTGGCGATGTGTTGGCCTCGCTGCCGTGAACGATCGCGGAGTGGTGAACCTCGACGTCGCCGGGTGCGAGCACCATGTTCACGGCCTGATCCTCGTCGACGTCTACGGCGATCTCTTCACCCAGGACGCTCTCCACGTCGGTGTTGGCGCGCTTGTCCGCGATATCCCAGGTGTGGGAGCCCGGAATGAGCCGCACGCAGCCGTTCTCCGGCGTGGAGTGGTCCACCGCAAGCCAGAGTGTCACGACGTCCATCGGCTCCAGCGGCCAGAAGGCGGCGTCCTGATGCCACAGGACGGGTTGGCCGGAGTAGGGCGGCTTCGAGATGTAGTGCGAGGCGAACAGCGCGATGTCGGGACCGACGAACAGCTCGGCGATACGCAGCAGCCGCTCGTCGCTCACCAGCCGGAGCCAGAACGGGTCGTCGCGCAGATAGATGTGGCCCAGCTGTTCCGGCCGGACATCCGGATGGCGTTGCCGCAACCATTCGACGTGGCCGTGCACCTCGTTGATGAGGTCCGGATCAATGACATCCCGGAAGATGATGTAACCGTCGCGCTCGAAGTCGTTCATGGCGCGTTCCCGATCGGCGTCACCGACGGGCCCGTCCGAGTGGCGTGAAAAGGTCTGCGGTGCCTCGTTGAGCATGATTCCTCCGTTAGGGTGCGTACCTCCATGGTGCGTCGCCCGGCGGTGTGCGGGATAGAACGCATGTTGCGAGAACATGTACCGTGTTGATGTGGTGGCGCTGCTGTGGTTTGACTCCCATGCCCGTGGACGCCCGTACCATGCCGCACGGGTGCGCTTCGAACCGAGATCGCCACAGTCCGACCTGCACGGACACGCTGATTTCTACGAGATCCTGGCCGTCACGGCCGGAAGCGGCGAGCACCTGCTGGCCGACGGGCGCCGCGAGTTGCGTCACGGCGACGTCGTCTTCATCCGCCCGCAGGATCGTCACGCCTTCCGCGGCCTGCATCCGGACGGCCTGGAGTTCATCAACGTCGCATTCCCGGCAGAGGGCTGGCGCCGGTTCGCCGAACTGGCCGGTATTGACCCGGAACGCACGTGGGAGCACCGCCCCGAACCGCCAGCCGTGACCGTGCCGCCCGCGTGGCGCGCTCATGCCCGTGCGGTGTTCGAGAGCGCGCTGGCCCGGTATTACTCCGATCCGCACATGCTCGACCTCACCCGGTTCTGGAGCGACGTGCTCGCCGTGGTGGCCGCACCGCGAGCCGAGCCGGATACGGCGGTGGCCGGGGCGCAGCCGCCCTGGCTGGCCGATGTTTGCCAGGCAATGCGCCACGAGGAGAACCTGCGCGGCGGGGTGGCACGAATGGTGCACGTGGCCAGAGTGAGCCCGGCGCACCTCGCCCGCACGATGCGGACTCACCTGGATACAACGCCGACGGAGTTCGTGACCCGGCTACGGATCGAACGAGCGGCGACATTGCTCGCCACGTCCACGGAATCGATTACCGCGATCGCCCACCGCTGCGGCTTCTCCAGCCAGTCCTACTTCACCCGGCGCTTCCGCGACCTGCGGGACGTGTCACCGCGCGAGTTCCGCAGGCAGGCCCAGCGTGCCTTCGTCCCGTAGCCGTTGCCGGGCCGCGTCAGGCACTGCGGGTCTGCTCGGCCAGGCGGGCCAACCGGAGAGTGACGATCTCGAATGGCCGCAGGCGCAACGTCACGGTGTTCCCGTCGAGCTTCGCAGCTTCCGGGCCGGCGTCGGACCCGGCCACACCGCGGGCGTCCCCCGCAGCGTCCCCGCCGGCTTCGTCGCCGCCAGAGCGTTCCAGCAGATCGGTGGTAACCGCGGAATCCACGGCGAACCCGGCGGTCAGCCGGGCTAGCGCCCTGCCTCCGGTGGCCTCGTAACACCGGACGATGACGTCACCGGAACCGTCGTCGGCGAGCTTGACGGCCTCGACGACCACCGCATCGTTGTCGATCGACACCAGCGGCTGCACGGTATGCCCGCCGGTGACCACCCGCTCGGGAATGTTGATGCGGTAGCCCTCGCGTGCCGCGTCGACGATGCCGGCTCCCGGCGCGAGCGCGTAGCCGAAGCGGTGCGTGCCCTGATCGGTCTCGGGGTCGGGGAACCGTGGTGCACGCACGAGTGACAACCGCACGGTCGTGGTGGTGCCGCCGTCGCCGGGGCGCACGGTCCGCGTGACGTCGTGGCCGTACGTGGAGTCGTTGACGAGCGCCGCGCCCCAGCCGGGTTCGCCGACGTGCACGAACCGGTGCGCGCAGATCTCGAACTTGGCGGCATCCCACGACGTGTTGGAATGCGTGGGCCGATTGACGTGACCGAACTGGGTCTCCGCCGACGACACCTCGGCCCGGACGTCGAGCGGGAACGCCGCCTTGAGCAGCTTCTCCGTCTCGTGCCAGTCGGTCTCGGTCGCGAAGTCCACGACGCGGCTCCCGGCCCGCAGGCTGACCAGCTGCGTCACCGTGGACTGGCCGAAGCTGCGCGTGACGCGCACGGTCGCGGCGTCCGGTCCGGTGCTATCCAGGGAGAGCTCGTTGACGCCGGTCAGATCGGTCACAGTGTTGCGGTAGTAGGACTCGATGTCCCACGCGTCGTACTGGATGGGCAGATCGGCGTGGAGTTGCAGCAGGTTGGCCGCAGCATCGGGCGCGACGGCGTCCCGGCCGGTGGCGTGCTCCACGACGGAGGTCACCAGCCCGCGCCCGTCGACGACGACACGGAGGTGGCCGTTGTCGAGCACCCAGCCGTCGCCGCGCTCCGTGGCCGTAACCCGGGCGTCGTCCACCGTGGCCGTGCTGGTGGCCGTGCTGCTGGCCGTCGGCGTGGTGGCCGCGGCCGGGGTCGCGGCTACGGGCCGGACGCCGGCGCCACCCGCGGGGATCCCCGCTCGCTCGTGTGGCGCGGCATTGAAGACGATGTGCTGCTCACCGTCGCCGGCCAGGGCGCTCTGGGCGTCCGCGATGATGTCGTGCAGCTCGTCGGCGACGGCCGCGTACGTGCTCGCCGCCTCGCGGTGCACCCAGGCGATCGACGAGCCGGGGAGAATGTCGTGGAACTGGTTGAGCAAGACCACCTTCCACAACCGGTCGAGCTGCTGGTAGGGGTACTCGAAGCCGGCACGGACGGCGGCCGTCGCGGCCCAGAGCTCGGCCTCGCGCAGCAAGTGTTCGCTGCGCCGGTTTCCTTGCTTGGTCTTCACCTGCGACGTGTACGTGCCGCGGTGATACTCCAGGTACAGCTCGCCCACCCAGACCGGGGCGTCCGGATAGTCCTCCCGGGCCTTCGCGAAGAAGGTGGCCGGGGGCTCGATCGTGACCTGCGGAGATCCTTCGAGGTCACGCATCCGGGCGGCGCGCGCGAGCATCTCGCGGGTGGCGCCACCGCCGCCGTCGCCGTGCCCGAACGGGACGAGGGAGCGCCGCGCCGGCCCCTTGTCCCGGAAGTTGCGCACCAGGTGGGCCATTTCCTGCCCGGTGAACTCGGCGTTATAGGTGTCGACGGGCGGGAAATGGGTGAACACGCGGGTCCCGTCGATGCCTTCCCACCAGAACGTGTGATGCGGGAAGGGGTTCGTCGTCGACCACGAGATCTTCTGCGTGAGGAACCAGCGCGAACCCGAGAGCTTGACCAGCTGGGGGAGCGCGGCGGAGTAGCCGAACGAGTCGGGCAGCCACACCTCGTCGGTCTCGATGCCGAACTCGTCGGCGAAGAACCTCTTGCCGTGCACGAACTGGCGGGCCATCGCCTCGCCACCGGGCATGTTGGTGTCGGCTTCGACCCACATGCCGCCAACCGGGATGAACCGCCCGTCGGCGATCTTCTTGCGTACCTGCTCGAAGACCTCGGGACGATGCTCCTTGATCCAGGCCAGCTGCTGGGCCTGCGACATCGCGAAGATGAACTCCGGATGGTCATCCATCAGGTTCACCGTGTTGGAGGCGGTGCGGGCCACCTTGCGCACGGTTTCGCGCAGGGGCCACAGCCACGCGGAGTCGATGTGCGCGTGCCCGACGGCGCTGACCTGGTGGGCGGACGCCTGCGCCGGGCTGGCCAGCGCGGGAGCGAGCCGCTCGCGGGCGGCGGCTGCCGTGGCGTTGACATCGTCGAGATCGAGAACGTCGAGGGCCTGGTTGATGGCTTGCAGAATTTCCCAGCGCCGGGGCTGGTCGAGCGGCAGCTGGTGCATGAGCTGTCCGAGCACGTCGAGGTCCTGGACGAGCTCCCACACGGCCGCATCGAACACGGCGAGCTCGGCTCGAGCCAGCCGGTAGAGCGGGTCGTCACCGGCGGTGGTGGTGTCGCCGAGCCACGTCACCGGACCCTCGATGAGGGGGTTCGCCGCCGCCTCCACGTAGAACAGCACGTCGTCGTCACCGGCCGCCGGCTCGGCGACGCGTACCCACCGGCTACGCGGGTGCAGGCCCTTCACCGTGCTGCCGTCGGGAAGGTAGACGAGCCCTTCGGCGCAGAAGCCGGTGCGGTCCGAGTCGAAGCCGAGATCGATGACGGCTTCGACGGTCCGGCCGTGCCAGGATTCCGGTACGTGGCCGCTGAACCGGAACCACGTGGTGCCCCAGGGCGGCCCCCACGGGTCGCCGACGGCGCCGGGCTCGTAGGTGGCGGCGAGCCCGGTCGCGGCCGGGACCGGCTCGCCGGGGACATGCCACATCTCGACGGCCAGCGGTGCCGTGTAGGGGTACACGGCGGGGCGGATGCGTTCGCGCAGGACGCGATCGAGCCGGTCTTCGATCAGCTTGCGGTCGTCGTGCATCGGTGCCATGTCCTCCGGTCGTGGGGTGGTGAAGATGTCCTGACATACACGCTACCCCCACCCTGTCCGCTGATCATGAACACTATGTGTCCATATGGGGTACACAGGCGTTCATGATCATGGGAGGGGTGGCTAGGCTGCGACATGTCCCTCTCCGGCCGATCGAGTAAGGAGCCTGCCCGTGCCCCTGTTCGACAAACCTCTGGCGGAACTGCGCGAATACCGGCCCGAGCGCGACGAGCAGCCCGACTTCGACGCGTTCTGGCAGCGCACGCTCGCCGAAGCGCGCGACCTTCCGCTGGAGGCGGAGTTCACTCCCTACGATGCCGGATTGAGCGTGATCGACGTCTACGACGTCCGGTTCTGCGGCTGGGGCGGACACCGCATCGCCGGCTGGTTCATGCTGCCTGCCGGCACGACGGAGCCGCTGCCGACCGTCGTCACGTACATCGGATACGGAGGCGGCCGTGGCCTTCCTCACGATTGGCTGACCCTCCCGGCCGCTGGCTATGCGACGTTCATCATGGACACCCGGGGCCAGGGCTCGGTGAACATCCCCGGCGACACGCCCGATCCCGTCGGCGGCGCCAGCCCGCAGGCGCCCGGGTTCCTGACGCGCGGCGTGCTCGACCCGGACGACTACTACTACCGCCGGGTCTTCACCGACGCGGTACGCGCCGTCGAGGCGGCCCTCACCCATCCGTGCGCCGACGCCGGGCGCGTCGTCGTCGATGGTTCCAGCCAGGGCGGCGGAATCGCGCAGGCGGTGGCCGCGCTCTACCCGGGACTGCTCGGAGCGATGATCGACGTGCCGTTCCTCACCGGATTCCGGCGCGCCACCGAACTCGTCGACACCATGCCGTACCGCGAGATCGTCACCTACCTCGCCACCCACCGGGACCACGAGGAACAGGTCTTTCGCACGCTGTCCTACTTCGACGGGACGAACTTCGCGCCGCGCTGCACCGTGCCGGCGCTGTTCAGCGTGGCGTTGATGGATGCCACGTGCCCGCCGTCGACGGTCTTCGGCTCGTACAACCATTATGCGGGCCCGAAAGAGATCCGGGTCTGGACGTACAACCAGCACGAAGGTGGTCAGACCTTCCAGGTGCGCGAACGGCTGACCTGGCTGCGTGACCTGGTCAAAAGCTGATCTTGACTGCTGGATAGGGTGGCAAGGGACGAAAGGGGAGATGTGGTGATGAACGAGGGCGACGCGTCCGGCCGGATGCCACCGACGCCGCAGCTGCGGCAGACCGGCGTGATGGCCATCCTGCGAGCCCCGTCGGCCGCACGCTTCGGCGAGATCTGCCGCGTTCTCGTGGATTCCGGGGTGACCTGCTTGGAGATCACCCTGACCTCGCCGGATGCGATCGAATCGATCAAGGCTGTGCGGGCCGATCTGCCGGATCATGTCGAGGTGGGTGCGGGCACGGTGACCACGGCTGAGCAGGCACGAACTGCCGTCGAGGCCGGCGTGGATTTCCTCGTGTCGCCGTCGGCCGAGCTCGACGTCGTCCGGGTGGCACGCACGGCGGGCATCCCGTCGTACCCCGGAGCGCTGACCCCGACGGAGATCCACGCGGCGTGGCGCGCCGGAGCCAGCGCGGTCAAGGTGTTTCCCGCATCGACGGTCGGGCCGTCGTACTTCAAGGACGTTGCCGGGCCGTTCCCCGACATCCGGCTCATGCCGACCGGAGGCGTGTCGATCGACAGCATCGGGGACTGGATCCGCGCCGGCGCCGTAGGCGTCGGGCTGGGCGGGCCGTTACAAGGTGATGCCGCCGAGGGCGGCGACCTGGATGCGCTGGCCGAGCGGGCCAGAAGGGCATTGGACGCGGTCCGCACGGCCCGGCAGGCGGTGTCCGGTGCTACCGGATCGCCTGGAGAGGCGAGCGCGCAGCCGTCAGGCGGGCAGGCGCTCGCATGAGCGGTCATCTCGTCACCGCCGGGGAAACGATGGCGCTGATCGCGGCAGTGCAGGTCGGCTCGCTGGCGAGCAATCGCGACATGCGGTTGTCGGTGGCAGGCGCGGAGACGAACGTCGCGATCGGGGTGGCCCGGCTCGGCGGCCGGGCCACGTGGATCAGCCGCCTCGGCAACGACGGCTTCGGTGAGCTGATCCAGCGTGAACTGCGTGCCGAACGGGTCGAAGCCCTCGTCCAGATCGACACCGGCCGCCCTACCGGTTTGATGATCAAGGAACGTCCGAACGCCATGCGCACTCACGTGCGGTATTACCGCTCGGGCAGCGCGGCGTCGGCGATGACCGCGTTCGACGTCGACAGCGAGACCATCGCTGCGGCGGACGTCCTGCACGTCACGGGAATCACACCTGCCCTGGGTCCGGGTCCGGCGTCGGCGGTGCAGCACGCCGTCGACATCGCCCGCCAGCACGGCACGCGGGTCTCGGTCGATCTGAACTACCGGTCGAGCCTGTGGAGCCGCGAGGACGCCGGGCCGGTCCTGAAACACCTGGTGGAGCGTGCCGATGCGGTCTTCGCCGGTCCGGAGGAGGCGGCGCTGGTGGTGCCCGACGGGCACCACGAGGAGCTCGCCCGCTCCCTGTCGGGCCTGGGGCCAGACCAAGTGATCTTGAAGCTCGGCGGCGACGGTGCGTACGCGCTCGTCGACGGGCAGCCGCACACGTTGGCGGCGCTGTCCGTGCCCGTGGTGGACACGGTCGGCGCCGGTGACGCCTTCGTAGCCGGATACCTGGCGGAGTGGATGGCCGCCGAACCCCCGGCGCAGCGGCTGCGTACCGCTGTCACGGCGGGTGCATTCGCGTGCACGGCCCTCGGTGACTGGGAGGGCCTTCCGACCCGAGAGGACCTGCGGACCCTGGGTTCCCCGGACTCCGTGCAACGCTGAGTCCCTGAAGGCTGAATTCCTGATGATGGACACGTAGCGGGGTGATGGGATGGTTATGATCGATTGGTCGGCGCATGCCGCGTCGCGTACGCGAAGGCTCAAGCCGTCAGCGATCCGGGAAATCCTGAAGCTGACCCAGACGGGCGACGTCATCTCGTTCGCGGGTGGATTACCGGCACCAGAGCTGTTCCCCGTGGCGGAAATCGAGGATGCCACCCGGCGCGTACTGGCTCGCGAGGGTGCCAGCGCCCTGCAGTACAGCACCACCGAAGGGCATGCGGCGCTGCGGGAGTGGGTCGCCGCCCGGCATTCCGGTGCCGGAACGGTCAGCGTGCCCGATGCGGGTTCGGCTGGCGTCTCTGGTGCGGGCTCGCATGGCGTTCCCGGTGTGGGCCCGGCTGGTGCATCGGGCACGGGTGCCGCGGCGGAGGTGGACGGCTCCTGGGTGCAGATCGTTTCCGGGGCGCAGCAAGGACTCGATCTGGTAGCCAAGTGCTACCTGGATCCCGGCGACACCGTCGTCGTTGCCGCTCCGACCTACCCGGGCGCGCTGCGCGCGTTCGACCCGTATGAGGTGCGCTACCGTGCCGTCGACACGGACGGCGACGGGTTCGTCGTGGAATCTCTGGAAGCTGCGCTGGCAGCAGGCGCGAAGCTGATCTACGTGATCCCCACCTTCGACAACCCCAGCGGCGTGAGCCTGAACCTCGAACGGCGGCACGCGGTCATCGAGCTGGCGCGTCGCTATGGCGTTCCCATCCTCGAAGACAACCCGTACGGTGAGCTGCGCTTCGACGGCGACGAGCTGCCGCACCTGTTCGACCTGGCGCCCGAGCAGGTGATCCACGTGGGGACGTTCTCGAAAACCATGGTTCCGGGTCTCCGGCTGGGATGGCTGGTCGCCACGCCCGACGCGCTCGCCCCAGTCCGGCATGCCAAGCAGGCCGCCGACCTGCATACGTCGACCCTGGCGCAGATGGTGGCGGTGGAGGTCGCCGGGGACGGGTTCCGGGACGAGCATCTGCTGAAGATCCGGGACCACTACCGCAGCCGCCGGGACCTGATGCTCCAGGCGCTGGAACGCCATCTCGGCGCGGGATGCCGATGGACCCGCCCGGAGGGTGGCATGTTCATCTGGCTCACGGTCCCCGACGGGCTCGACACGATGGAGCTGGCGCGCGAAGCTGTCGACGCTGGTGTGGCATACGTGCCGGGTCACGCCTTCTATCCCGACGGAGGTGGGGCGAACGGCCTGCGGCTGAGCTACTCGGTGGCGACGCCGGAGCAGATCGAGTCCGGCGTGGCGATCCTCGGCCAGCTCCTCCGCTCCACCCCCGGCTCCGAATGATCATGTTTGGTACGTTTTCTTGGGCCGTAACACGGCTGTAGACGTGTTACGGCCCGAGAAGTCCTGGTGCCGTGACGTGCTCTGAAGGGGGTGGCACGCACAGGGGGTGACGTGGCGGTGCGTGTCGGCAGGGCCGTGGAGCCGCTTCGTGCCGTTGCCGTGCGCTCAGACTCGTCGGCCTGGCTCGCCGGGAGCTAGCCCTTCGCCGGGGAGCTACTCCCCTCTCCTCGGGGCACCTACCCCCGTGGTACTGAGCCCGCCTTATCGTGCTGATTCCGCCCACATCGTGCACATCGTGTTGGGCCCGAGCATGTCGCGTCGATCCTGCCACGTTGCGTCGAGCTGATCTTGCCCGCGTCGCATTGGTCGGTCGCGTTACGCCAACACGCTTTCTCGGCCCGTGACACGTCTGCAGCCGTGTTACGGGCCGAGAAAACGTACCAAACATGATCATTCGGAGCTGGAGGCGGAACTGGAGGGGAGGGGTGTCTTGGTATGCGATCGGGCTGTCCAGGTGGTGGACCACGTCCTTACACTTGAGCGCGTGATACGCCGCATCGACCTGCGCGGTCGCCTCGCCACCGGTGAGGTGCTCGACTACCGCGCGCTCGTCCCCCGTGCCCCTGTCGACGTCGAGGCAGCGCTCGACGCCGTGCGGCCCATCTGCGCCGACGTGCGCCATCGGGGCGTGGCCGCGCTGAAGGAGCTGACGTCCCGCTTCGATGGCGTCGACGTTGACGATCTCCGGGTGCCCGAGAGCGTGTTACATGCCGCGCTTGACGGGCTGGACACCGACGTACGAGCCGCGCTGGACGAGTCCATTGTCCGTGCCCGCAGGGTCCATGCCGATCAGCGGCGCACCGATGTGACGACCACCGTGGTTCCCGGCGGAACGGTGACCGAGCGCTGGGTTCCCGTGCAGCGTGTAGGCCTGTACGCGCCAGGCGGGCTCGCGGTCTATCCGAGCAGCGTGGTCATGAACGTCGTCCCTGCCCAGGAGGCCGGCGTCGAGGAGATCGCGGTGGCTAGCCCGCCGCAGCAGGGCCCGGATGGCCTGCCACACCCCACCATCCTTGCCGCGTGCGCGTTGCTCGGCGTCACCGAGGTCTATGCCGTCGGCGGTGCGCAGGCGATCGCCATGTTCGCGTACGGGGCCGGCGACGACGCGGGGACCGGGTGCGCGCCTGTCGACATGGTCACCGGGCCGGGCAATGTCTACGTGGCCGCGGCGAAGCGGCTGCTCAAGGGCGTCATCGGTATCGACGCCGAGGCCGGACCCACCGAGATCGCGATCCTCGCGGACGCCGCCGCGGACCCGCGGCATGTCGCCGCGGACCTGATCAGCCAGGCCGAGCACGACACGTTGGCCGCCAGCGTGCTGGTTACCGACGACGGCGCGCTCGCCGACGCCGTGGAGGCCGAGCTGGATGTGCAGGTCGCCGCGACGAAGCACGTCGACCGGGTGGCGACGGCTCTGGGTGGGGACCAGTCCGGCATCGTCCTCGTCGACGATCTCGAGCAGGGACTCGCCGTCGTCGACGCGTATGCGGCCGAGCACCTGGAGATACACACGCGTGACGCGGCCGACGTCGCGAGCCGGGTGCGCAACGCCGGTGCCGTCTTCGTCGGGCCGTGGTCGCCGGTGAGCCTCGGTGATTACGCTGCCGGTTCCAACCATGTGCTGCCCACGGGCGCCTCCGCCCGGCACACGTCCGGGCTGTCGGTGCAATCGTTCCTGCGCGGGATCCACGTGGTGGAGTACGACGAGGCGGCACTGCGCGATGTCGCGGCCCACGTCGAGACGCTCGCCGACGCCGAAGATCTGCCCGCGCACGGAGCGGCCGTGCGGGCCCGGTTTACGGCGGGTGGCGTCCAAACGGGCGGCTCGGCCGGCACGACCACGGGAGATACGTCATGACGGACCTGCCGATCCGCGAGGAGCTCCGCGGGATCCAACCGTACGGGGCTCCGCAGCTGGACGTTCCGATCCGGCTGAACGTGAACGAGAATCCGTACCCGCCGTCGGAGGCGCTGGCGGCGGATGCGGCGAAGGCGGTCGCGGACGCCGTGGCCGGGCTCAACCGGTACCCCGACCGCGAGGCGCTGGACTTGCGCGCCGACCTGGCCACCTACCTGGCGGGTGAGTCGGGTGTCGATCTGACACCGGAACAGGTGTGGGCGGCGAACGGCTCCAACGAGATCATGCTCCAGATCTTGCAGGCGTTCGGCGGTCCCGGCCGGCGCGTGCTCTCGTTCGCGCCCACGTACTCGATGTATCCGGAGTACGCCCGGAACACGGCGACGGAGTGGGTCACCGCGCCGCGTCGCGAGGATTTCACCGTCGACGTCGACGACGCGCTGGCCGCGGTGGTGGAGCACCGGCCGTCGGTGGTGTTCGTCGCGTCGCCGAACAACCCGACGGGAACGGCCGTCTCGCTTGATCTGGTGCGTGCGCTGCACGACGCCTCGCCGGGGATGCTCGTCGTCGACGAGGCGTACGCGGAGTTCCGCCGTGCCGGCACGCCGAGTGCGCTGAGCTTGCTGGCCGAGTGCCCGCGGTTGATCGTGACCCGGACCATGAGCAAGGCGTTCGCCTTCGCGGGTGCGCGGGTCGGATACGCCGCGGCCTCCACCGAGGTGGTCGACGTGTTGCGCGTGGTGCGGCTGCCGTACCACCTGTCGGCGGTGACGCAGGCGGTGGCGCGGGTCGCCCTGGCGCACGCGGCCGAGCTGCAGGAGCGGGTGGAGCAGCTACGCTCGACCCGGGACGAGCTCGCAGAGTCGTTGCGCTCGCTGGGTCTGCAGGTGCCCGATTCGGACGCGAACTTCGTGCTGTTCGGTCCGTTCGACGACCGGCACGCGATCTTCCGGGCGCTGCTGGAGCACGGGGTGCTGGTCCGGGAGACGGGCCCGGAGGGCTGGCTGCGGGCATGCGTGGGCACGCCCGAGGAAACCGAAACATTCGTTCGTGCCCTGCGAAAGGTGCTGGCACGGGAACCAGGCGAGGATACGGGGACATGACGCACGCAGACGGTGCCCGCACGGCAAAGATCGAGCGGACGACCAGCGAGAGCGCGGTGGTCGTCGAGGTAAATCTCGACGGAACGGGGACGCACGACGTCTCCACGACGGTGCCGTTTTACGATCACATGCTCACGGCCCTGGCCCGGCACTCGCTGATCGATCTCTCCATCTCCGCGCACGGGGACACCCACATCGACGTGCACCACACGGTGGAAGACACGGCCATCGTGCTGGGTCAGGCGCTGCGCGAGGCGCTCGGCGACAAGTCCGGGATCATCCGCTACGGCGATGCCCTGGTGCCGCTGGACGAGGCGCTCGCCCAGGCCGTCGTCGACGTCTCGGGGCGGCCGTACTTCGTCCATTCCGGCGAACCCGCTGGCCAGGAGTATGTGCTGATCGGTGGGCACTTCACCGGCTCGCTGACGGCGCACGTGCTGGAGAGCATCGCGCACCACGCGGGCATGACGATGCACGTCCGGTTGCTTGCCGGCCGCGATCCGCACCACATCGCCGAGGCGCAGTTCAAGGCGCTCGCCCGGGCGCTACGCACTGCCGTCGCGCTCGACCCGCGGGAACGGGGCGTGCCGTCGACGAAGGGCGCGCTGTGAGCTGGATGGCCGCGATGCCTGGCGGCGCGGTGAGCTGGATGGCCGCGATGCCTGGCGGCGCGCCGGGTAGCTCGGGGCGATCAGCGCAGGCTGCTCAGGAAGTCGGTGACGGCGGCGTCGTAGGCATCGGTGTCGTGATTCCACGAGCGCACGTGCCCGACGCCCGCGGGCCGGATGTAGGTGACGATGTCGGGCCGCGCCGCCGCGTACTCGTCCGACGAGCGCGCCGGCACCGTCGGATCGGCACTGCCGTGGAACAGCAGGACGGGCACGGAGGCGTCGTCGGCGTTGCGAATCTGGTCCATGGCGCCGAGGTCGATGCCGGTGCGCACGCGCACGACCGCCGACGCGACGTGCGCCGCGAACCCGGGCAGGTTACGGTTCGCCGACTCGTGGGCCAGCACGTCCGCCCACGACAGGACCGGCGAGTCGTAGATGAGGCCGGCGATACCCGTTTCGCCGTGGACACGCAGGTAGTTCCCCACGACCGCACCGCCCATCGAGTACCCCACGAGCACGACGTCGCGAGCGCCGCGTTCGCGGGCATGGGCCACGGCAGCGGCCAGGTCTTCCGACTCGGTCCAGCCGAGCCCGTACTCGCCGTCGGAGTCGGACGGCGCATCGTCGTCGTTGCGGTAGGAGATCGACAGCTGCGGGTATCCGAGCTGGTGGATCGCCGGCACGAGGCGGTACGCCTCGGCGCGGTTGCCGCCGCGGCCGTGGACGTGGATCACCCAGCGGTCACGTTCGCCAGGAACGTAGGTGGCGGGATAGGCGCCAAGCGGCCCGGGGAAGTGGACCTCGGTGGCGTCGAGCGTGCTGACGGTGCGAAAGGTCGCGAGTTCGGATGGGAAGGCGTAGCCGTCGACGCGCGCCTTGGTGCCGGCTTCGGGCACGTCCGGAAACGGGACGAGCGGGCGGATCACCCGGTTGCCCGACCGTGCGATCTCCGGGCCCAGCCGGGCGTATCCACTGTTCCACTCCAGTCCCACGAGCCCCGGCTGGTCGGCGTCCGTGCCGGTCAGGGTCACGGTGTCGCCGGTCACGTCGAGCACCTCCACCGGATATTCTGCCGGCGAGGCGTCCACCAGCAGGAGCTCGTCCGCGTAGTACCAGCCGCCGGCCGTCGTCGTCGCCACCACGACGACGATCACCGTCGCCGATGCGATGGCGGCGCGCCGGGGCCAGCGGCGCGCTGGCATGTCGGCGGTAGCGTGGGCAGCCCGGCCGATCTCGTCGAGCTGGCTTGGATCTGGGCGGGAGGACTTGTCCACGGTCACGGTGAAAGTGTGGCACGAGGAGGGCAGCGATGAACGCGTCGCGCCGTGTCGTCGTTCTCGATTACGGCTTCGGCAACGTCCGGTCGGCGACCCGTGCGCTGCGGAGGGTCGGTGCGGACGTCGAGCTGACCGCCGAGCGGCGAGCCGCCGAGGACGCCGACGGCCTGGTCGTGCCCGGCGTCGGGGCGTTCGCGGCGTGTGTGCAGGGGGTGCGCGCGGTCCGCGGCGACGAGGTGATCGGCCGCCGGCTGTCCGGCGGGCGCCCGGTGCTGGGGATCTGCGTGGGCATGCAGGTGCTGTTCGAGCGGGGTGTCGAGCATGGTGTCGAGAGCGACGGGCTGGGCGAGTGGCCGGGTACCGTCGAGCGGCTGGATGCCGCACCGTTGCCGCACATGGGCTGGAACACGATCACCGTCCCGTCCGGTTCCGGCCTGTTCGCCGGGATCGAGAGCGAGCGGTTCTATTTCGTGCATTCGTACGGCGTGCGGCGCTGGGAGATGCCCCGCGACACCACGGCGGCGCGGATTCGTCCTCCGCTGGTGACCTGGACGGAGCACCAGCACGACCGTTTCGTCGCCGCGGTGGAGAACGGTGCCCTGGCGGCGACACAGTTCCATCCGGAGAAGTCGGGTGAGGCAGGACTTGCATTGCTGCGCAATTGGGTGAAAGGTCTGTGAGCGTGACGAACTGGGATGCCCGCACGTACGACCAAGAGTTCGCGTTCGTCGCGGCGTACGGCGTCGAGCTCCTGGACTGGCTGCGGCCGCAGCCCGGCGAGAAGATCATCGATCTGGGCTGCGGAACCGGCGAGCTCACCGCCCGCCTCGTCGATTCCGGCGCCGACGTCCTCGGACTGGACGCGGACCAGACGATGATCGATGCGGCGCGGCAGCGGCTGGGCGACTCGGCCGAGCTGCGCGTTGTTGACGCGCACGACTTTTCCGTCGAAGAGCCGGTGGACGCCGTCGTGTCGAACGCGGCCCTGCACTGGATGCCGGCACCGGTGGAAGTCCTTGGATGCGTCTCCGACGCCCTGCGCCCGGACGGGCGATTCGTCGCCGAGATGGGAGCTACCGGCAATGTCTCGACCATCATGACCGTAGTCGACCAGGCATGCCGCGAGTCCGGCCTGCCGGAGCGGCGCTGGCCGTGGTACTTCCCGTCGCCAGCGGAATACGCGGCGATGCTGGAAGACACCGGCCTGGAGATCCGCCAGCTCGATTTCTACGACCGGCCGACGAAGCTGACCGGGCCCGACGGCTTGCAGCGATGGCTGGAGATGTTCGCCTCGGACGTGCTGGCCGACATGTCCCCGGGGGTGCTGAACCGCGTCGTCGAGCTCGCCCGGCCCGAGCTGTGGCATGACGGCGCGTGGTGGGCCGACTACCGCCGGCTGCGTTTTCGGGCGGTGAAGCTGGCGTGAGGGCGCGTGCCGTCGCGTGGCGAGCTCGGGCGGCGGCAGGCGGATCGAGACGATAGACGGCATCGGACATCGAAAGACTCGGAGGACGAGGCACATGAGCGAGGGACGGCTGGTCTTGCTGCCCGCGGTCGATGTCGCCGACGGCCAGGCGGTACGCCTGGTACGCGGCGAGGCGGGCACGGAGACGTCGTACGGCTCCCCGCTGGAGGCGGCGCTGGC
Organism: Phytoactinopolyspora halophila; assembly: GCF_003287285.1. Taxonomy (GTDB): domain Bacteria; phylum Actinomycetota; class Actinomycetes; order Jiangellales; family Jiangellaceae; genus Phytoactinopolyspora_A; species Phytoactinopolyspora_A halophila. The sequence goes on along the minus strand of NZ_QMIG01000004.1, from coordinate 32,002 downwards.
GTGGCAGGAGGCCGGAGCGGAGTGGATTCACCTCGTGGATCTCGACGCGGCTTTCGGTCGCGGCTCCAATCGCGCGCTGCTCGCGGAGGTCGTGGGCCGCCTCGACGTGCATGTCGAACTTTCCGGCGGCATCCGCGACGACGAGTCCCTCGAGCATGCGCTGAAGACGGGGTGCGCGCGGGTGAATCTCGGTACCGCCGCGCTGGAGGACCCGGACTGGACGGCGCGGGTGATCGCGAACCACGGCGAGCGCATCGCCGTCGGGCTGGACGTTCGTGGGACCACGTTGGCGGCCCGGGGCTGGACCCGGGAGGGTGGCGAGCTGTGGAACGTCCTGGAGAGGCTCGACGCGGATGGCTGCGCGCGCTACGTCGTCACCGACGTCACCAAGGATGGGACGCTGCGTGGACCGAATGTCGAGCTGTTGCGATCCGTGTGCGAGCGGACCGATCGTCCCGTCGTCGCCAGCGGTGGCGTGTCGACGCTCGACGACCTCGCCGCGCTGCGCACGCTCGTCGACGACGGCGTGGAGGGCGCGATCGTGGGCAAGGCGCTGTACTCGGGCGCGTTCACCCTCGAACAGGCGCTGAACGTCGCCGGCCACCCCACGGCCCACACCCCGCCCCCTCAACCCGCTGATCATGAACACTAGCCGGCCTCTGTGATGGGGTACGTGTTCATGATCATGGGAAGGTGAAGGTATGAGCGTTGCAGTCCGGGTCATCCCGTGCCTCGACGTGGATGCGGGACGCGTGGTGAAGGGCGTCAACTTCGTCAACCTGCGGGACGCCGGCGATCCCGTCGAGCTCGCGGCGGCCTACAACACCGAAGGTGCCGACGAGCTGACGTTCCTCGACATCACCGCATCCAGCGACGACCGCGACACCGTCTACGACGTCGTGGCCCGCACCGCGGAGGAGGTGTTCATCCCCCTCACCGTGGGCGGTGGCATCCGGTCGGTCGAGCACGTGGACCGGTTGCTGCGCGCCGGCGCCGACAAGGTCGGGGTCAACACGGGTGCGATCGAGCGTCCCGAGCTGATCGGCGAGATTGCTGACCGGTTCGGCGCGCAGGTGCTCGTGCTCTCGGTGGATGCCCGGCGCGGCGGCGACACGACGTCCGGGTTCGAGGTCACCACCCACGGCGGGCGCCGCGGGACGGGCATCGACGCGGTCGAGTGGGCGCGCCGTGCCGCCGATTCCGGTGCGGGTGAGATCCTGCTCAACTCGATGGACGCCGACGGCACCAAGGCCGGCTACGACCTCGAGATGATCATGGCCGTCCGGAACGCGGTGGGGGTCCCCATCGTCGCCAGCGGGGGAGCTGGTGCCGTGGACCATTTCTCGCCCGCCATCGACGCCGGTGCCGATGCGGTGCTCGCCGCGAGCGTGTTCCACTTCGGCGAGCTGCGGATCGGCGCGGTGAAGGAGGCACTCGCGTCCGGCGGCCACGCCGTACGCGCCGCTCCCGAATGATCATGTTTGGTACGTTTTCTCGAGCCGTAACACGTCTGTAGTCGTGTCACGGCCCGAGAAGTCCTGTTGTGGTATCCGGGAATCGTCCGGCAGTGACAATCTGTTTCACGAGCGTCGGAGGCGGTTGGTACCGTACAGGAATTCCGGGCGTTCCCACCCTTCACGCCGACTCGGCGTGAAGGGTGGGAACGCCCGGATACGGCATCTGACGAGGGCGGACACAGTGAGCGACAGGCGGCCCGAACGGCGGGCGACGCTCGGTGAGGGCATGCGCATCCTTGGCCGGGCCTTGCGGGACGAGCCCGTGGTCCTCGGTGTCGCCATCCTCGGCAGCGCCCTGTACGGACTGATGACCGTCGTCGCCGCCGAGGTGATCGGGCGGGTGACCGATCGCGTCGTCGTGCCGGCTTTCGCCGAGGGCAGGACGACGGCTGGGGCACTGGCGGTGGCCGCCACGGCCATCATCGGTGCGGCGATCTTGAAAGCGGCGGGCATCGTGCTTCGCCGGTACTACGCCGGGATGGGGCAATACCGTCTCCAGGCCTCGTATCGCAGGCAGGTCACGCGCCAGTACCTCAAGCTTCCGCTGTCGTGGCATCATCGCCACTCCGCCGGCAGGTTGCTGTCGAACGCGAACGCCGACGTGGAGGCGACATGGTGGCCTATCGCGCCGCTGCCGTTCGCGCTCGGCGTGATCGTCATGCTGGCGATCGCGCTGGTGTCGATGGTGCTGGTCGATCCATGGCTGGCACTCGTCGGGTTCCTGGTCTTCCCGACGATCCTCATGATCAATTTCGTCTACCAGCGCCGCCTCTCACCGGTGGCGACGCGCGCGCAGGCGCTGCGCGCCGACCTGTCCGGCGTGGCGCACGAGTCGTTCGACGGCGCGGCTCTGGTCAAGGCGATGGGCCGGGAGTCGGACGAGACCGAACGATTCCGCCGCGTCGCTCACCAGCTGCGTGACGCGAACGCCAGGGTGGGCCGGATCCGGGGCGCGTTCGACCCGATACTCGAGGCGTTGCCCAACCTCGCGATCCTCGTCGTGCTGTTGATCGGCTCGACGCGCATCGCCGGTGGGACTCTGGAGCCCGGGCAACTCGTTCAGGTCGCCTATCTCTTCACGCTCACCGCGTTCCCCATCCGGGCGATCGGCTTCGTGCTGGGCGAGCTTCCCCGGGCCGTCGTTGGCTGGCGCCGGGTGTCGGCGGTCCTCGACGCGACCGGGGCGCTGCCCTACGGCGAACGACGCCTCGACGGTGCCGGCAGCGCAGCACGCGTCGGCGTCGAGGACGTGAGCTTTGCGTACGAGACCGATGCCGGCGAGACCCTGCCCACGGTGGCGGAGCGCGAGCGACGCGCGGGTCGCGCGATGACCCGCCGCACCGCGGGCGAGCGCCGCGGCGATGCCAGACCGGGAGGGGAGCACGCAGCTGGACAGGCAGGAGGCGAGCGCCACGCCGGTGAGCAACGCGATGACGGTGAGCAACGCGACGGCGACGAGCGCCGAGAGAGCGACGAGCGCCGAGATGGCGACGAGCGCCGAGATGGCGAGCACCGGGTCCTGGAGGGCGTGACCCTGGACGTTCCGCCGGGGCGGACGATCGCCGTCGTCGGGCCGACGGGATCTGGAAAGTCGACGCTGGCCGGGTTGCTCGTCCGCCTGGTCGATCCCTCGGATGGTTCGGTGCTCGTGGACGGCGTCGACATCCGGTCGCTGACGCGTGGGGAGGCTGCCGACGCGGCGGCGCTGGTGTTCCAGCAGCCGTTCGTCTTCGAGGACAGCATCCGGGACAACGTCACGCTGGGCCGCGACGTACCTGACGGGGACGTCTGGGCGGCCCTGGAGCTCGCGCAGGCCGACGACTTCGTGCGCCAGGACGACGGCGGGCTGGACGCCGTGGTGGGGGAGCGGGGAACGACGCTCTCCGGGGGCCAGCGGCAGCGGCTCGCGCTGGCGCGGGCACTGGTGCGCCGGCCTCGCTTGCTGGTGCTCGACGACGCGACCAGTGCGGTGGATCCGCAGGTGGAGCGCCGGATCCTGGCCGGTTTGCGGGAGGCGGGGCTGCCGTCGACCGTCATCGTCGTGGCGTATCGCCGCGCGACGATCGCGCTCGCTGACGAGGTCGTGTACATCGAGGACGGCCGGATCGCGGGGCGTGGGAGCCATGCCGAGCTGATGGTGACGTCGCCCGGATACGAGCAGCTGCTGACGGCGTACGAGCGAGACGCGGCGGACCGGGCGGCGGACGGAGATGGAGGTACGCCATGACCCCCGTTCCGCTGATCATGAACGTAAATCGCCCTCACAGATCGACTCGCGTTCATGATCATGGAGGTGGGTGGTGAGCGTGGCATCCTCCCGGCTCGGGGAGAAGAGGTCCGACGGCGCGCTGCGCACCATCGCACGGGGCCTCGCCCTGTCTCCCGAGATGAAGCAGGGCCTGCCGCTGACGCTCGTCATCGCCATGGTCGCCACGGCGGGCCGGGTCATCGTCCCGATCGCGGTGCAGCAGACGATCGATCGCGGTTTGAACGCGCCCGGCGGGGCGGACCTGGAGTTCGTCCGGTGGATGGCCGTGGTGGCGGGGTGCGGAATCGTGATCACCATCGGTGCCACCTACCTCATGAACCGGAGGCTCTTCCGGGCCAGCGAGGCGGGTCTGGCCACCTTGCGCACCAAGGCGTTCCGGCACGTCCACGACCTGTCGGTACTCACCCAGAACACCGAGCGCCGCGGAGGGCTCGTGGCGCGCGTTACCACCGACGTCGACACGATCTCGCAGTTCGTGCAGTTCGGTGGCTTGTTCCTGCTGGTGAATATCGGCCAGTTGATCATCGCCACGGTGATCATGGCGATCTATTCGTGGCAGCTCACGCTCCTGGTGTGGCTGTGCTTCCTCCCGTTCTTCGTCGCCCTGCGCTGGTTCCAGCGCATGCTGTCCGCGGCGTTCATGGTGGTGCGCGAGCGGGTCGGCGCGATGCTGGGCGCCGTTTCCGAGTCGATCGTGGGTGCGCAGACCGTCCGCGCGTACGCGATCGAGGGCCGGACGCAGCAGCGGATCGACGAGGCGGTCGAGGCGCATCGCAGCGCCGCCACCCGGGCACATCGCCTGGCCGCGTTCACGTTCTCCACCGGGGAAGTGTTCGCCGGGATCGCCAACGCCGCCGTGGTGCTCGCCGGCGTGGGACTCGGTATCGCCGGCGACATCACCCTGGGACGGCTCCTGGCGTTCATTTTCCTCGTCACCCTCTTCGTCGCCCCCATCCAGGTTGGTACGGAGGTGCTGAGCGAGGCGCAGAACGCGATCGCCGGCTGGCGGCGCGTGCTCGGGGTACTGGACACGCCCGCCGACGTCGCAGACCCCGGCGACGCCGGCACGACGCTGCCCCACGGGCCCGTCGATGTCCGGTTCGAGGCTGTTTCGTACGCCTACCCGGATGGGCCTCGGGTGCTTCACGACGTGAACGCGGAAATCCTGCCGCGTACGAAGGTGGCCGTGGTCGGGGAGACGGGTTCGGGTAAGACGACGTTCGCCAAGCTTCTCACCCGCCTGATGGATCCGGTGTCGGGGCGGGTGGTTCTCGACGGCGTTGACCTGCGTGAGGTGCGGTTCGATTCGCTGCGCCAGCGCGTCGTGATGGTGCCGCAGGAAGGTTTCCTGTTCGACGACACGCTCGCGGCGAACCTGCGTTTCGCGCGTCCGGATGCCACCGACGACGACCTGTGGTGGGCCCTCACCGAGCTGGGTCTCGCCGAGTGGGCGGAGTCCCTACCCGGTGAGCTCGACGCGTCGGTGGGCCAGCGTGGCGAGTCGCTGTCCGCCGGTGAGCGCCAGCTCGTGGCGCTGGTGCGCGCCTACCTGGCCGATCCGGATCTTCTGGTGCTGGATGAGGCGACCAGTGCGGTCGATCCCGCGACCGAGGTGCGCCTGGCGCGAGCCCTGGAGGGGGTGTCGCGAGGGCGCACGTCGGTCACCATCGCCCACCGCCTGTCCACCGCGGAGACGGCCGACGAGGTTTTCGTGTTCGACGCCGGCCGTCTCGTCGAGCGGGGCCCACATGTGCAGCTGGTCGAGGCTGGTGGCGTGTACGCGAAGCTGCACGTGGCGTGGATCGCCCAGTCCCGGTGAGCACGACGGCCGGTTCCACGACAGCCGGTTCCACGACGGTTCGGTCGGAGGGGCGATCAAGGGATCGGTGGCGGGACGATCGAGGGACTGGTGCCTACGGGTGAGGCTAGCGGTCGGCGCCTTCGAGGCTGCCGGTGACCGTGCCGGCGGGGTCGAAGACGGTGCAGACGATGTCGCGGTCACCGTCCGCCCAGGTGTCCTGTGACGGGGCGAGATAGTTGACGTCCAGTTCCGACTCTTCGTAGGCGACGCCCACGTGCTCTTCGAACGCGGGCAGGCACTCGTCGATCACGAGTTCTTCGAGTTCCTCGTCGCCCGGCAGCTCATCTTGTTCGATCTCGGTGATGAGGAATACCTGCTGGAAATGTTCTTCGTCGCACGGATAGAGGTCGACCGTGTCCACTGAATCCTGGGCGAACTCGCCGATGCAGTCGCCTTCTTCGATGTCGAAGACGCTGATGTCTTCCTGTTGTTCCGTGACCTGGCCGGTCTCCTCGTCACGGTCGGGTTTGTCGTCACCCATCAGGTCCTCGAAAGCACTGCAACCGCTCATGATCAGCGCCGCAGCCGCCAGTGCTGCGACACCGACGATACGGGAACGCAGAGTGTTACGTATCACGAATAGCTCCTCGGTCACGTCATCATCTCAACCCAGGAACCGTATCGCAGCGGCCACGAGCATCAGCGATGCACCGGTGTCCGGCAGAATGGATGGCATGTCCAGTCTCGATCCCGCCTTGGCAGAGCGCCTGAGGCGCACCACCGATGGCCTGCTTCCGGCTATCGTCCAGCAGCACGACACCGGCTCGGTGCTGATGCTCGCGTGGATGGACGACGAAGCGCTGCACCGCACGCTCAGCACCGGCAGGGCCACGTATTGGAGCCGGAGCCGCCAGGAGCACTGGGTGAAGGGCGAGACGTCAGGTCACCGGCAGTGGGTGCGCGAGGTCAGGCTGGACTGCGATGCCGATACGATCTTGCTGAAGGTCGAGCAAGAGGGGCCGGCCTGTCATACCGGCGCGTCGACCTGTTTCGACGACGGCTTGATCGAGCCCGTGAGTACACCATCCGGAGGAATGGCATGACCGATCCCACGCCCATGATCATGAACGCTGGTCGTCACACGGAGACGACCAGCGTTCATGATCATGGGACGTTTGAGCAGCCGATCGGGCTCGACGTCGCGCCCGATATCGACACGTTCCGGAAGCTCGCCCGGGACCGCCGCGTGATCCCCGTCGTGCGCCGCCTGCTGGCCGACGCCGAAACCCCGGTCGGCATCTACCGCAAGCTGGCCGGGAACCGGCCCGGGACCTTCCTGCTGGAATCCGCAGAACACGGGGGAGTGTGGTCGCGGTACTCCTTCATCGGTGCCGATTCAGCGGCGATCCTCACCGAGCGCGACGGCGCCGCGATCTGGCACGGAAACCCACCGACCGGCCTCCCGTCGGGAGGCAACCCGTGGGAAGCCCTCGCCGGCACCCTCGAGATCCTGCGGACTTCCCACTTGCCTGGCCTGCCGCCGCTGACCGGTGGCCTGGTGGGCTTCGTCTCCTACGACGCGGTACGGCGCCTGGAACGGTTGCCGGCCAGCACCGCCGACGACCTCCGGCTGCCGGAGATGGCCTTCCTGCTCGCTACCGACATCGCCGTGGTCGACCACGACGACGGCACGGTGCTACTGGTCGCGAACGCCGTGAATTGGGACGACTCCGACGAGAGAGTGGACGAGGCGTGGTTCGACGCGGTGACCCGCCTCGACCGGATGACCGCGCAGCTGGCCGCACCCACGCCGTCGTCGGTCAACCCGTACGTGCCGGAGATGGTCCCCGAGCACCACAGCCGCACCAGCAAGGAGGATTTCCTGGCCTCCGTCGAGCGGGCCAAGGAAGAGATCTACGCCGGCGAGGCCTTCCAGGTGGTGCTGTCCCAGCGGTTCGAGGCCACCACCCAGGCCGATCCGCTGGACGTGTATCGGGTGCTGCGCCGCGACAACCCGAGCCCTTACATGTACCTGCTGCGGTTTCCCGGGCCGAACGGCGACGGGCACGACGCCTTCTCCGTCGTCGGTTCCAGCCCCGAGGCCCTGGTCAAGGTGGAGGGTGACCGGGTGATGACGCATCCCATCGCCGGGACCCGGTGGCGTGGCGAATCCCCCGAGGCCGACGCGGCGCTGGCGGCCGAACTCGTCGACGATCCCAAGGAGCGCGCCGAGCACCTGATGCTTGTCGACCTGTCCCGTAACGATCTGGGCCGGGTGTGCGCTCCGGGCACGGTCGAGGTCGTCGACTTCATGTCGGTCCGCCGCTACAGCCACGTCATGCATCTCGAGTCCACCGTGGTGGGCCGGCTCGGCGAGGAGCGCAGTGCGCTGGACGTGCTCGCGGCGTGCTTCCCGGCGGGCACGCTGTCGGGTGCGCCCAAGGTGCGCGCCATGGAGATCATCGACGAGCTCGAACCCACCCGGCGCGGCCTGTACGGCGGCGTGGTCGGGTATCTGGACTTCGCCGGCGACCTCGATGTCGCCATCGCCATCCGGACCGCGCTGATTCGCGACGGCGTCGCCTACGTCCAGGCGGGTTCGGGCGTGGTGGCCGATTCCAACCCCGAGGCCGAGTGGACGGAATCGCGGAACAAGGCGGCGTCGGCGTTGCGCGCGGTCGCGATCGCCGATGCCATGCGCCCCGTCGCCGAACGCCGAGAACATGAGAGCCCGTGAGACCCGGATGGAGAACGCGGTGACGGACCTGGCTGCGAGGCATCGGCGAGCGGCCCGCAGGGAGTGCCTGGCAACGCTCGGCGCGCTCGTCCTCGGCTCGGGGACGGGGCTGTGGGGAGCCACGCGCACCTGGGCGACGGCCGAGGTTCCGGCGACGTTGATGCGCACGACGGTCGAGGTGACCGGCAGCGATCTCGTCCCGCTCGCGTCGGCCGTGTGCCTGGTCGGGCTCGCGGCTGTCGTGCTGGTGCCGGCCGTGCGGCGGATGGGCCGGCGGATCGTGGGTGCCGTGCTCGCGCTGCTGGGGTCCGTGCTGCTGGTCAACGTGCTGGTCGTCGCCGCCGATGTGGACGGCCGGGCGGCGCGCTGGATCGAGCGCGGAGGCGAGGGATCCGGTCCGGTGGACACGCTCTCCACCTCGCCCGGGTGGGTCGTCCCGACGGCGGCGGGTGCGGCCTTGATGGTGGCAGCCGGCGTGCTCGTGGCGCTGCGCGGTCACCGCTGGCCGGCCATGGGCCGCCGGTATGAACGGACCGGCCGTACCGGACGTACTGGACGTGCGGGCCGGACGGATCAGATGGATCGGATGGATCGGACTGACCAGGCGGGCCGGGCGGACGGGTCGGGTAATGCGGACCGGGCGGACCACGCCAGTCACCCCGATCGTCGCGCCCAGCTCGGCGGCGGGCAGGCGGTTACTGAGGGTGACGGTGAGGCCGGCAGTTCGGCGGCCGTCTGGGATGCGTTGGACCGAGGTGACGACCCGACAGCGTGAACTCGCGCGCATCCGGCACAATAGTCATATCGAGATTCTCAGCACGGTGCGTAAGCGACGAACGTAGACGAACACGGATACTGCCCGCAGGTATCTAGCTCGCAAGGAGACGAGATGGCGTACAACAGCCACGGCCATACCCCGGCGGCCTGGACGGCCGTCATCATGATCGTGGCCGGGTTCGTGGTCGGTGGTATCGGCGTCATGATGCTGAACTGGCAGGTGTTCTGGTTCGGAGGCGTCGGGCTCATCGTCCTCGGTGGCATCGCCGGCAAGGTGCTGCAGATGATGGGATTCGGCCAGCACGAGCGGATGAGCTCGAAAGAGCAGTCACCCGAGTCGGTCCCGGCGGGTTCCGAGGGCAGAGACGGCTAGTCATGAGTAGCGGCGCCGGTGGCCGAGCGGCGAGCCGACCTGGTGAAGGCGGATCGTCGGTCTCGGTTGCTGGAGTCACGCTCGATGTCGCCAGACGCACGGCCGTGCTGCCGGCGGCGGGTCGCTCGATCTCGCTGACCCCGGTCCAGGCGGCGGTTCTGGGATACCTGATGCACCGTCCAGGACGGATTTGTACCCGCACGGAGCTGATGTGCGAGGCACTGGGTTACCCGAACCCGATCGGTTCACGCACGGTCGACGTCCACATCGCGTCGTTGCGTACCAAACTGGGTGGAGCGCTGGAAATCCACGCGGTCCGGGGTGTCGGATACGCGCTGGATCCGCCGCGTGTCCCGCATTCGTCCGTCTCGCCGCGGAGTGACGAGGTGCCATGAAGTCACCGAACGTTCAGCGCTGGCCACCGAATCGTCGTGTGCTCGATGCGCGACGCGATCCACACAGGGGGCCGCGGCAGGACGCGTCAGGACGCGTGGCTACTCTGGATCGGTTGAGTCCCCCCACATTAGTTGTCATATGCACACAATCACAGGGCGGAGAGCAAGCGTGAGCGTACTCGAGGAGATCCTCGACGGTGTCCGCGCCGATCTTGCCGCGCGCCAGGAACGGATCCCACTGGGCAATCTGAAGGAGCTGGCGTCGAAGCAGCCGCCGGCGCGTGACGTGACGCCACTGTTGCGTTCTCCCGGAGTCTCGATCCTTGCTGAGGTAAAACGGTCGAGCCCGTCGAAAGGTTCCCTGGCGGATATCTCGGATCCCGCGGCACTCGCCGTCGATTACGAATCCGGTGGTGCGGTCGCTATCAGCGTGCTAACTGAAGGCCAGCGCTTCAACGGTTCGCTCGACGATCTTCGCGCGGTCCGCGCGGCCGTCGATGTTCCCATCCTGCGCAAGGACTTCATCATCACCAGTTACCAGCTCTGGGAGGCGCGCGCGCACGGCGCCGACGTCGCGTTACTCATCGTGGCCGCTCTCGAGCAGAACGCGCTCGTGAGCCTGATCGAGCGGGCGGAGTCGATCGGCCTGACCACTCTCGTCGAGGCGCATACCGCGGACGAGGTCCACCGTGCCGTCGACGCGGGTGCGCGCATCATCGGCATCAACGCGCGCGATCTGAACACGCTCGAGGTCGACACGTCGACGTTCCACCGGCTCGCCTCGCTGGTGCCGGACGGAGTCGTGCGTATCGCCGAGTCGGGCGTGCGGGGCCCGCACGACGTCATCGAACTGGGCCAGGACGGTGCCGACGCGGTGCTCGTTGGCGAGAGCCTGGTGACGGGCAAGGAACCGCGTAGTGCGGTGGCCGACCTCGTGGCGGCTGGCGCGCATCCGGCGCTGAACAACCGTTCGCAGTAGGAGCCGCCGGTCACCGGCGGTCCATCTCGCGCCAACTGCGCTGCAAGCCGGGCAGGATGGTGGTGACGAGGTAGGCGATGCCCAGGATGATCAAGGCGGGCGACAGCCCGACCGCCGCGGTGATCGCGCCCCCGGCGAGCCCGCCGAACGGGACGCCGGCCCAGGCGAGGGACGTGCCCAGCGCGCTCACCCGGCCGACGAGATCGGCCGGGATCCGCGCGAAGATCACTGCGCCCAGGATCGGATTGATGAAACCCGCGGCGAAGCCCGAAACGACGTAGACGGAAACGATGGTGCTCAACGGCACGTCGAGCACGAGAACGATGAACCGGGGCGCGCCGGCGATCAGGAAACTGGCCAGGTACGTCGCACGACGTGGCATGCGGTGCCCGATGGCCGCCGCGAGCATGCTCGCCGCTACCGCAGCGGCGCCGAACGCCGCCGCCAGCAGGCCGATCTCCGCGGGTCCCCGCCCGGAGCTGTGCGCCCAGACCGGGAGCAGCACGGAGAACGTGGCCGCATCCAGCAGGTTGGTGATACTGGTCATCATGTAGATCGCGCGTAGCAGGCGATCGCGCCAGATGAAACTGGCGCCTTCCCGGAACTGGCCGAGGTAGCCACCCGCGACGCGAGTATGCGGTCCGTACCGGGACGGCGCCGTGGCCATCACGATCACCGCTGCGAACACGAACGTCACGGCGTTCACGGCGAGTGCGGGGGCGGCGCCCAGAAAGGCGACGACGCTTCCGGCTGCGGCCGCGCCGATAGTGCTGGCGAGCCGCTCGATCGTCCCGGTCAGCCCGGTGACTCGTTCGAGGGGTACCTGGGCCCGCTCGGCGACTGCCGGGATCATCGCGGATTTGGCGCCGTCGGCCGGACCGCTGGCCATCCCGACCAGCGCCACCAGCACCAGGAACGTGCCGAATGGCAGCGCGTCGGCGGCGTGCAGGACGGGGATCAGGCCGATCGCCGCCGCGCCGGCAATCTCGGCGACGATGGTGACCCGCCGGGGTCCGAGGCGATCCACCACCGGGCCGGCCAGGGCCTTGGCGAGCACGTATGGCGTCATCTGGGCGAAGGCCGCCAGGCCCGTGTTGACGGCATCACCGGTGCTGGTGATGACGTACCAGGGCAGCGCGATCATCGACAGGCGGGTGCCGGCGAGCGAGACGATGTTCGCGGCCAGCAAGCCGTACAGGCTGCGCGGTTCGCGCGGTTCGCGCGGTTCGCGCCCGGCGTGCCCCGCGCCCTCCGGGTCGCTCATCCGGTCTCCTCGGGCGGTTCGGCGTCGGCGAGCTTGCTCGCGTCCGGAAACACCTGGAGCTGGAGGGTGACCGGCGTGGCATCGGCAGGGGCGGGCGACGGATGGTCCGGATCGTGCCGCCGGTAGCGGGCCATGACCTCGAACAGCTCGGACACCAGCCGCGTGGACTCGTCCGGTGTCAGCATCAACATGGTGTCGCTGAGCGTGCCGGCGTCCCGCCATTCGGGCGGCAGGGTGGCGTACTCGTCGATGGCTCGCTGGATCTTCTCGGAGTAGATCTGCCCGATTGCCCGGACGAATGCCTCGCCGGTCTCGTCGCCGGTCAGGGCGTTGCGGTCGAAGTAGGTGGACCGGTGAGCGGCGCGCCACCACCGCTCCCGCGTGGTGCCGCGGCCCGAATCCTCCACGATGAACCCGTATGCCGCGAGCTGGCGCAGGTGGTAACTGGTCGCGCCGGTGTTCAACCCGAGCTGCCGGGCCAGGCTCGTTGCCGTAGCGGGGCCATCGGTTCGAAGGAGTCCCAGCATCTTGAGGCGGATCGGATGCGCCAAGCCACGGACCGAGAGGGCATCCAGGCGCACCGCGCGCTCGTCGTCGTCCAGCGGAGGCCCTTGGGGCGTGTCGTCCATGATGCAAAGGTATATTTGCAAACGAGTCTTTGCAAGTTGCGCAAACCCGCGTGGTGGACGTGCACGGGCGCAGGCTAGGGTCAGGCCAAGGTTCGTCGTCGGCGCGCGCCGCGCCGGCGACGAGCGGGAGGGGCGCACGCCCGCCGGTGTCGACGCACGCATCTTCGAGGAGCACGAGGTGACCGAGGAGCACGAGGTGACCGAGCGACCCGAGCGGCCATCCGAGAGACCGGGTCGGTTCGGTCCCTATGGGGGCCGCTACGTACCCGAGGCACTGGTCGCCGCCCTGGACGAGCTCGATCGCGAGTATCAGGCAGCCGCCGCGGATCCGGCATTCGGGGCCGAGCTCGACGGCCTGCTGAAGTCGTACAGCGGCCGCCCCACGCCACTCACCGACGCGACGCGCTTCAGCGCGGAGGCCGCATCCGGCGCGCGGATCCTGCTCAAGCGCGAGGATCTCAACCACACCGGCTCACACAAGATCAACAATGTGCTCGGCCAGGCACTGCTGACCAAGCGGATCGGCAAGACCCGCGTGATCGCGGAGACCGGGGCCGGCCAGCACGGCGTCGCCACGGCGACGGCGGCCGCGCTCATGGGCCTCGAATGCGTGATCTACATGGGCGAGGAGGACACCCGCCGGCAGGCGCTCAACGTCGCCCGCATGGAGCTGCTCGGCGCGCGTGTCGTCCCGGTCTCCACGGGATCGCGCACCCTCAAGGACGCCATCAACGAGGCCATGCGTGACTGGGTGACCAACGTCGAGACCACCAACTACGTCTTCGGCACGGTCGCCGGCCCGCACCCGTTCCCGACCCTGGTCCGCGACCTGCAGCGCGTCATCGGTGTCGAGGCGCGCCAGCAGGTCCAGGAGCTCACCGGGAAGCTACCCGACGCCGTGGCAGCGTGCGTCGGCGGCGGATCGAACGCCATCGGCATCTTCCACGCCTTCATCGACGACACCGAGGTCGGGCTGTATGGATTCGAAGCCGGCGGGGACGGCGTCGAGACCGGCCGGCATGCCTCGACCATCTCCTCCGGGGCACCCGGGGTGCTGCACGGCGCCCGCTCGTACCTGCTGCAGGATGAGCACGGGCAGACCATCGAATCGCATTCCATCTCGGCAGGTCTGGACTATCCCGGCGTCGGCCCCGAGCATTCCTGGCTCAACGACAGTGGCCGCGCGGTGTACGAGCCCGTGGACGACGCCGCCGCGATGGAGGCGTTCCAGCTGCTCAGCCGCACCGAAGGCATCATTCCCGCGATCGAGAGCGCGCACGCGCTCGCCGGGGCACGCCTGCTGGGAGCCAAGCTGGGCCCGGGCGCCGTCATCGTGGTCAATCTTTCCGGGCGCGGGGACAAGGATCTCGACACCGCAGCGCGGTGGTTCGGGTTGCTCGATCCGGACGCGCAGGAAGGAACGTAGCGAAGTGAGGACGACGTGAAGACATCGACAGCGTTCGCGAAGGCGCACGCGGAGGGGCGTGCGGCCCTGGTCGGCTACCTGCCGGCGGGCTACCCGTCCGTCGACGGCGGGATCCAGGCGCTCACGGCCATGGTCGAGGCCGGCGTCGACGTCGTCGAGGTGGGCCTTCCCTACAGCGACCCACTCATGGACGGGCCGGTGATCCAGGATGCCGTGGACGCCGCGCTGCGGGGCGGCACCCGGACGCCGGAGGTGCTGCGCACGGTCGAGGCCGTCGCGTCGACGGGTGCGGCAGTACTCGTGATGTCGTACTGGAACCCGATCGACCGGTATGGCGCAGAGCGATTCGCCTGCGATCTCCAGTCGGCCGGGGGATCGGGGGCCATCACCCCGGATCTGATTCCCGACGACGCGCAGGAGTGGCTGCCGGTGGCTCGGGCCCGCGAGCTCGACACCGTCTTTCTCGTGGCGCCGTCGTCGACGGACGAGCGGATCGCGCTGACGACGCGGGAGTGCCGGGGGTTCGTTTACGCCGCCTCGACCATGGGCGTGACCGGTACCCGTGGGCAGGTAGGAAACGCCGCTGCGGGGCTGGTCACCCGGACACGCGCGACGACCGACCTGCCGATTGCGGTGGGCCTCGGCGTTTCCAGCGGGGACCAGGCCGCCGAGGTCGCCAGCTTCGCCGATGGCGTCATCGTGGGGTCGGCGTTCGTGCGCCGCCTGATGGACGCCGACGATGCGGCGAGCGGCGTGCGCGCGGCCGCGAGCCTGGCCGCAGAGCTCGCTGACGGCGTGCGGCGCGCGACGCCGTGAGCGGTCGACGGGAGCCCGATCTCGGGGCCAAAGGGTAATCAATCTGTGATTGCCGCGATGGTGCCGGGAACTCGTCCCTGCCCTGCAGAAGTTGTACCGTCGTCGACGGCTAGTTGTGAACGGCTTGCCCCGCGGCGTCGTCGGTAGATGTGCACGGTTCGAGGTCATTCGAAAGAGGCAGCGATGAGCAATAAGAAGGCGGAGGCCCGAGAGCGCGTCAAGGCGATGCGCGAGGAGCAGGCACGCAAGGAGCGCGCCAGAGAGCGCATGATGCGGTTCGGAATCGCGGGCGCCGTCCTGGTCGCTGTCGCGATCATCGCGGTCGCGGTCATCAGCACGCGGGGAGACGACGGCGATAGCACGGCGAGCGGGAACTCCGCGGTGCCGACGGCGGCAACCGGCGAGTACGACGGGATCATGCTGGGGAACGAGGATGCCCCCGTCACGGTCGAGTACTGGATGGACTTCCTCTGCCCGGCATGTCAATCGTTCGAACAGAACAGCGGGCCCGTCCTCAAGCAGTTCATCGAGTCCGGCGACGTGCAGCTCATCGCCCACCCGATCACCTTCACCGGCGGTGTCTACTCTGCACGGGCCAGCAACGCCTTCGCCTGTGCCGCCGAAGAGGGCATGGGCTCCGAGTTCAAGACGGCGGCGTACTCTGGGGATTCGTTGCCCCAGTGGACCGACAACCAGCTCGCCGACTTCGGGGCAGACCTCGGGATCGAGGGCGAGTACGAGGAGTGCGTGGACGATGGCACGTACTCGGACTGGGCAACGTCGATGACCGACAAGGCACGTGAAGCCGGGATCGAGGGCACGCCCACCGTCATCATCAACGGCGAGGTCCTCCAGGAATGGCAGTCGCCGCAGGCGTTGCAGTCGGCCATCGAGGCCGAGCTCGACGGCGGCGATGGCGGCTCCGGCGACGGCGAGGAAGCCGGCGATGAGGGCGCCGAGGACGACGGCGCCGACGAGCCGGGCAACGAGGAGGACGGCGATGCCGGCGCGGATGATGACTAGTCGCGCTCGTACGGGTACCGTCGCCTCGTGACCATGATCATGGCGAATATCGCACCGACCACGCTGCCTGCCTCGATCCCGAGCCCGGACGAGGGAGTGTGGCACATCGGGCCCTTCCCGCTGCGGGCGTACGCGCTGGCCATCATCGCCGGGATCGTCGTGGCGATCTGGCTGGGCAGCCGCCGGTGGCAGGCGCGCGGAGGCAGCGCGGGAACGGTGTCCGACATCGCCATCTGGGCCGTGCCGTTCGGCATCGTCGGCGCGCGCATCTACCACGTCATCACCGACAACCAGCTGTACTTCGGCGAGGGTCGCGATCCGTGGCGGGCGCTGCAGATCTGGGAAGGTGGTATCGGCATCTGGGGGGCCATCGCCGGTGGTGCGCTGGGCGTGTGGATCGCCTGCCGCCGGCGCGGCATCCCGATGCCGGCCATGGCCGACGCCCTGGCTCCGGGCATCCTGCTCGCCCAGGCGATTGGCCGGTGGGGCAACTGGTTTAACCAGGAGCTCTTCGGCCGCCCCACGGACCTGCCGTGGGGGTTGGAGATCGACCCCGGCAACCGCCCGGCCGCCTACGCCAACGCTGAGACGTTCCATCCAACCTTCCTGTACGAGTCGTTGTGGGCGGTTGCGGTCGCGCTGTTCCTTCTCTGGGCCGACCGCCGGTTCCAGCTCGGGCACGGCCGGGTGCTGGCGCTGTACGTCGCCGGCTACACGCTCGGCCGCGGGTTCTTCGAGTACCTGCGGGTCGACCCGGCCAACGAGATCTTCGGGCTCCGCGTCAACATGTGGGTCTCCGGCCTGCTCTTCATCGCGGCCATCGTGTACTTCGTCCTCTCGGCACGGCTGCGGCCCGGGCGCGAGGCGCCGGAGACGGTGGCTGGAACGCCTGCTGGCGCGGAAGCGGAGGAGGAAGCGCAGGAGAAGGTCGTCGCGGGGACGGCGAGCGAGACTGCCGATACCGGGGCGGCTGGTGATGCCAGCGGCGAGACGGCCGGTGACCTCGATAGCGAACCCGGCAGCGTGGCCGGTGACGACGGCGGTGCTGGCGGAGACGGGGAGGACGCTGGAGGCAGCGGCGACACCGGCGGAGAGCCGGAACGGACGTGAGATGCGCCACGGCGGTGTCCGTTGCCGTTCCCGGTACGGTGACGGATGCGGACGTCACGGTGACGGCGGCGGGGTCGCCGCCGTCCGGTGAGCGGCTTGTCGCATATCCATAAACGTGTCACGTGCGGTAAGGTTGCAAGACGCAATATCGAGCACGCGGCCGGGATGTGCCATTTTCGGTGGTGTCGCTGGTATTGCGTACGGCACAGGCGCCGTTCGGGGTGGACCCGGTATGTCCACATATGCTGAGACAGCACAACGTGATCTTGTGCTCGTGATGTAATCTCCTCCAAACTCTCGAAGAGAGTTGTCTGGGCCAGCGCTGTCCCACCCGCTGTCACTTCGACGACGACGGGAGTGCCGATGCGCTTCATGCCTGCCACCCAGGGCTTGTACAACCCGCAGTTCGAGCACGACGCCTGTGGCGTGGCGTTCGTGGCCACGTTGGATGGCGTCCCCAGCCGCGAGATTGTCGACCACGGGTTGAAAGTTCTGGCCAACCTCGACCATCGGGGAGCCTCGGGATCCGAACCCGACTCCGGTGACGGGGCGGGCATTCTCGTGCAGATCCCCGATGCCTTCTTCCGGGCCGTGGTGGGCTTCGAACTGCCCGAACAAGGCTCGTACGCTGTCGGTCTGGGATTCTTGCCCGACGATGATGAGGCAGCACAGAAGGCTGTCGACACCATCGAGCGGATCGTCGGCGAGGAAGAGCTCGACGTCCTCGGCTGGCGTGACGTGCCGACGACGCCGGGGCTGGTGGGCGCCACGGCGCGCTCGACCATGCCGCGTTTCCGCCAGCTCTTCGTCGGCGGCACCGGTGGCGGGGTCACCGGCATGGATCTGGAGCGTCGCGCGTTCGCGGTGCGCAAGCGCGCCGAGCACGAGGCGGACGTCTACTTCCCGAGCCTGTCGGCGCGCACCCTCGTGTACAAGGGCATGCTGACCACGGGACAGCTGGAACCCTTCTTCCCGGATCTCTCCGACCGGCGCTTCGCGTCCGCGATGGCCGTCGTCCACTCGCGGTTCTCCACCAACACGTTCCCCAGCTGGCCGCTGGCGCATCCGTACCGGTACGTCGCGCACAACGGCGAGATCAACACCGTGCAGGGCAACCGCAACTGGATGCGGGCGCGCGAGTCGCTGCTGTCCAGTGGCCTCATCCCGGGTGATCTCAGCAGGCTGTACCCGATCGTCGATCCCACGGGTTCGGACTCCGCCAGCTTCGACGAAGTTCTTGAACTGTTGCACTTGGGCGGGCGCAGCCTGCCGCACGCTGTGCGGATGATGATCCCGGAAGCGTGGGAAAACCACGCCAATCTCCCCGCCGAGCGCCGGGAGTTCTTCGAGTTCCACAGCACGGTCATGGAGCCGTGGGACGGCCCGGCGTGCGTGGTGTTCACCGACGGCAACCAGCTCGGCGCGGTGCTCGACCGCAACGGGCTGCGTCCCGGGCGCTGGTGGGTCACCGACGACGGCCTCGTGGTGCTCGCGTCCGAGTCGGGCGTCCTCGACGTCGAGCCGTCGAAGGTGGTGCGCAAGGGCCGGCTGGAGCCGGGCCGCATGTTCCTCGCGGACCTGAGCGAACACCGTCTGGTCAACGACGACGAAGTGATGAGCGAGCTGGCGCAGGCCAAGCCGTACGGCGAGTGGCTGCATGCCGGGCTCATGCACCTCGACGACCTTCCCGAGCGCGAGCACGTCGTGCACACCCACGCCAGCGTCACGCGCCGGCAGCAGACCTTCGGCTACACGGAGGAAGAGCTGCGCGTGCTGCTCACGCCGATGGCGAAGGCGGGCGCGGAACCCATCGGGTCGATGGGGACCGACACGCCGATCGCGACGCTGTCCGAGCGTCCGCGCATGCTCTTCGACTACTTCACGCAACTGTTCGCCCAGGTCACCAATCCGCCGCTGGATGCGATCCGCGAGGAGCTGGTGACGTCGCTGGCCGGCACCATCGGCCCGGAAGGCAACCTGCTCGAGCCCGGCCCGGCGTCGTGTCGCCAGTTGGTGCTGCCGTACCCGGTCATCGACAACGACGATCTGGCGAAGATCATCCACATCAACCAGGACGGCAACCTTCCGGGCTATGCCACGCACGTCGTGCGGGGTCTGTACGACGTCGCCGGGGGCGGCGCCGCGCTGTCGCGCCGGTTGGACGAGATCTGCACCGAGGTGTCGAAGGCGATCGACACCGGTGCCCGGATCATCGTCCTGTCCGATCGGCACTCCGATGCCACCCGGGCGCCCATCCCGTCGCTGCTGCTGACCAGCGCCGTGCACCATCACCTGGTGCGGGAGAAGACGCGCACCCTGGTCGGGCTCGTCGTCGAGGCGGGAGACGTCCGCGAGGTGCACCACGTCGCGCTTCTCATCGGCTACGGCGCCTCGGCCGTCAACCCGTACTTGGCGATGGAGAGTGTCGAGGATCTCGCCCGCCGGGGAACGCTGCTTCCCGGCGTCGAGCCGGAGAAGGCCGTGGCGAACCTCATCAAGGCGCTCGGCAAGGGCGTGCTCAAGGTCATGAGCAAGATGGGGGTCTCGACGGTCGCGTCCTACACGGGCGCGCAGATCTTCGAGGCGATCGGGCTGTCGCGAGAGCTCGTCGACCGGTACTTCACCGGCACCACCTCGCGGCTGGGCGGCGTCGGCGTCGACGTCCTCGCCGAGGAGGTCCGGCGGCGGCACGTGCGTGCCTACCCGCCGGGCGGCACGGCGCCCGCACACCGCACGCTCGAGGTCGGCGGCGAGTACCAGTGGCGCCGCGAGGGCGAATATCACCTGTTCGACCCCGAGACGGTGTTCCGCTTGCAGCACTCCACGCGAAGCGGCCGGTACGACGTGTTCAAGCAGTACACCCGCCGGGTCAACGAGCAGTCGGAACGCCTGATGACGCTGCGCGGGATGTTCGGCTTTAAAGAGGGCGCGCGCCCGCCGGTGCCCATCGAGGAGGTCGAACCGGTCGAGTCGATCGTGAAGCGGTTCTCCACAGGCGCGATGTCGTACGGCTCGATCAGCCAGGAGGCGCACGAGACGTTGGCGATCGCCATGAACCGGCTCGGCGGCAAGTCCAACACCGGTGAGGGCGGTGAGGACGAGGATCGCCTGCACGATCCCGAACGGCGCAGCGCCGTCAAGCAGGTGGCCAGCGGCCGTTTCGGTGTCACTTCGGACTATCTCACCAACGCCGACGATCTGCAGATCAAGATGGCGCAGGGTGCGAAACCCGGCGAAGGTGGACAGTTGCCCGGGGGCAAGGTCTGGCCATGGATCGCCAAGACCCGCCATTCGACGCCTGGCGTGGGCCTCATCTCGCCACCCCCGCACCACGACATCTACTCGATCGAGGATCTGGCACAGCTGATCCACGATCTGAAGAACTCGAACCCGTCGGCGCGGGTGCACGTCAAGCTCGTCGCCGAAGTGGGCGTCGGGACGGTCGCCGCTGGCGTGTCCAAGGCGCACGCCGATGTCGTGCTCATCTCCGGGCACGATGGCGGTACCGGTGCCTCGCCGCAGACCAGCCTGAAGCACGCCGGTGCCCCGTGGGAGCTCGGGCTGGCCGAGACACAGCAGACGCTGCTGCTCAACGGCCTGCGTGACCGCATCGTCGTGCAGACCGACGGCCAGCTCAAGACCGGCCGCGACGTCGTGATCGCCGCGCTGCTCGGAGCGGAGGAGTACGGCTTCTCCACCGCACCGCTGGTGGCGTCCGGGTGCGTGATGATGCGCGTGTGCCACCTCGACACCTGCCCGGTCGGGATCGCCACGCAGAATCCGGAGCTGCGCACGAAGTACACCGGCCACGCGGACTTCGTCGTCAACTTCTTCGAATACGTGGCCGAGGAGGTCCGCGAGTACCTGGCCGAGCTGGGCTTCCGCAGCCTGGACGAGGCGATCGGGCACGCGGACATGCTGGACACCACGGTCGCGGTGGATCACTGGAAGGCGTCCGGCCTGGATCTCACGCCGCTGCTGTACGTGCCCGAGCTCGCCGAAGGCACGCCACGCCACAAGGTGGTCGAGCAGGACCACGGCTTGCAGAAGGCGCTCGACAACCAGCTCATCACGCTGGCCACGGACGCCCTGGAGCACGGGGAGCCGGTTCGCGCGCAGTTGCCGATCCGCAATGTCAACCGCACGGTCGGCACCATGCTCGGCCACGAGATCACCAAGCGCTTCGCTGGCGACGGTCTCCCGGACGACACGATCGACATCACGCTCGTCGGCTCCGCCGGGCAATCGTTCGGCGCGTTCGTGCCGCGGGGCGTCA
This sequence comes from Phytoactinopolyspora halophila, assembly GCF_003287285.1. Lineage (GTDB taxonomy): Bacteria > Actinomycetota > Actinomycetes > Jiangellales > Jiangellaceae > Phytoactinopolyspora_A > Phytoactinopolyspora_A halophila. Next base: position 10,610 of record NZ_QMIG01000004.1, on the reverse strand, counting down.
CCCTGCGCCTGGAAGGTGATGCCAACGATTACCTGGCCAAGGGCCTCTCCGGTGGGCGGATCATCGTCCGGCCCGACCGCGAGGCGGCGTTCGCCCCGGAAGAGAATGTCATCACCGGCAACGTCAGCGCCTACGGCGCGACCGGCGGCGAGCTGTTCGTCCGGGGCGTGGCCGGCGAGCGGTTCTGCGTGCGCAACTCCGGGGTGACCGCCGTGGTCGAAGGTGTCGGCGATCACGCCTGCGAGTACATGACCGGGGGAGTCGCGGTGGTCCTCGGCCGCACCGGCCGCAACATCGCCGCGGGCATGTCGGGTGGCACCGCGTACGTGCTCGATCTCGACCCTGCCCTGGTGAACCCGGAGATGGTGGAGCTGCAAGAGCCATCGACGGAGGAGCTCGACCAGCTGTACGAGATCATCACCAAACATCGGGACGAGACCGGCTCGACGGTGGCGGATGCGCTGCTTGCCGACTGGGAGCGGTCCGCCTCCCGGTTCACCACGATCATGCCCCGTGATTTCAAGCGAGTGCTCGCCGCCAAGGCCGCCGCCGAGCGCGAGGGACGCGACGTCAACGAGGCGATCATGGAGGCAGCGCATGGGTGAGGCGCCCGGTGGGTGGAGGCCCTCCTCGCCCGCTTCGGGCTCCTTCGTCACCCTACGCACGCCCGACCACGCCCTGAAGGCCCTCCACCCACCGGGCCCTCTCGTGCTCGTCCGATGGGAGAGACCTCGACAGTGGCGTGTGGCGCCGACCAGGAATATGGAGGCAGCGCATGGCTGACCCACGTGGGTTCATGACGACTGGCCGGGAGGGTGCGAAGCCCCGGCCGGTTTCCGAGCGGGTGCAGGACTGGAACGAGATCTATCCGAAACCCGGAATCGGCAAAACATTGTTGCCGATCATCACCGAGCAGGCCGGTCGGTGCATGGACTGCGGCATTCCGTTCTGTCACGACGGCTGCCCTCTGGGAAACCTCATTCCCGAGTGGAACGATCTCGTGTGGCGGGACGACTGGCACGAGGCGTCGGAACGGCTGCACGCCACGAACAACTTCCCGGAGTTCACCGGCCGGCTCTGCCCGGCACCGTGCGAGGCGGCCTGCGTCGTGGCCATCTCCGACGACCCGGTCACCATCAAGAACGTCGAAGTGGCGATCATCGACCGGGCGTTCGAGGAAGGGTGGGTCGCGCCCCAGCCTCCAGAGCGGCTCACGGACCACACAGTCGCCGTTATCGGATCCGGTCCCGCCGGTCTCGCGGCGGCGCAGCAGCTGACCCGCGCCGGGCACACCGTCGCGGTGTACGAGCGTGACGATAGCGTCGGCGGCCTGCTGCGTTACGGCATTCCCGAGTTCAAGATGGAAAAACGCCATATCGAGCGCCGGCTCGACCAGATGCGCGCCGAAGGCACCATCTTCCGTACCGGCATCGAGGTCGGTGAGACCCTGACCGGTCAGGAACTCAAGCGCCGCTACGACGCCGTGGTCCTGGCTGTCGGCGCCACGCAGGCCCGTGACCTGCCGATCCCGGGACGCGAGCTGGACGGGATCCATCAGGCCATGGAGTACCTGCCGCAGGCGAACCGGACGGCCCTCGGGGAGCACGTTCCGGACCAGATCACCGCCGAGGGCAAGCACGTGGTCATCATCGGTGGTGGCGACACCGGAGCTGACTGCCTGGGCACGGCACACCGCCAGGGAGCGGCGTCGGTGACGCAGCTGGAGATCATGCCCGAACCCCCGGAGCAGCGTCCCGAGTCCACCCCCTGGCCGACATGGCCGCTGATCCTGCGCACGTCGAGCGCTCACGAAGAGGGCGGGGAGCGTCTCTTCTCCGTTTCCACGCAGGAGTTCCTCGGCGACGACGACGGCCGGGTTCGGGCGTTGAAGCTTGTCGAGGTGCAGCGCACGGCGTCGGGTTTCGAGCCCGTCGAGGGGAGCGAGCGCGAGCTCCCGGCCGACCTTGTGCTACTGTCCATGGGGTTCACCGGGCCCGAGCAATCGCCGCTGCTGGATCAGCTCGCTGTTGATCGCGACGAGCGCACGAACATCGTTCGGGACCGCACCTACGAGACGAACGTGCCCGGCGTGTTCGTCGCCGGTGACGCCGGTCGTGGGCAGTCCCTGATCGTGTGGGCGATCGCCGAGGGGCGCGCGTGCGCGGCCGAGGTTGACCGTTGGCTGACCGGTGCGAAGCGGTTGCCGGCACCGGTGGAGCCGGCCGATCGTCCGCTGACCGTCTAGGGGACGATCGGGCTCGCGCGGGTGGTGCCGGACCGGGAACCTGCACCGGAGACGGTGTTGATGTCGCCTGGCGGTACCGGGGAACGCTCCGGTGTCGATAACGGAAACTTTACGCTGCGCGGGGCCATCGGGCTCGTCGGCACGAGGAGAAGAGGTCTAGAGTTGATAGACGTGCGTAGAGCGAAGATAGTCTGCACCCTCGGGCCGGCGACCGACTCCGACGAGCGCTTACACGAGCTGGTCGAGGCGGGCATGGATGTGGCGCGGTTCAACCTGAGCCACGGCAGCCACACCGAACACGAGGAGCGCTACGCCCGGGTCCGCAAGGCCGCGGCCGAGGCCGGGCGCAACGTCGGCGTACTCGTGGACCTGCAGGGACCCAAGATCCGGCTCGGTACGTTCGCCGAGGGATCGGTATTGCTTCACCAGGGTGATCAGTTCACGATCACGACGGACGACATCGCCGGAGACGACGAGCGCAGCTCCACGACGTACTCCGGCCTTCCAGGTGACGTGCAGCCCGGCGACACGGTGCTGGTCGACGACGGCCGGATCTCCCTCGAGGTGCAAGAGGTCACCGGCAACGACGTCGTGACCCGGGTGGTTCTTGGTGGCCGGGTCTCCAACCACAAGGGTCTCAACCTGCCCGGGACCGCGGTCAGCGTGCCGGCGCTGTCCGACAAGGACACGGACGATCTGCGGTGGGGCCTGCGTACCGGAGCCGACATGATCGCGCTGTCGTTCGTGCGCTCGGCAGACGACGTGGATGTCGTGCACCAGATCATGGACGACGAGGGCATCCGGCGGCCCGTGATCGCCAAGATCGAGAAACCGCAGGCGGTCGAGAACCTGAGGGAGATCGTCGACGCCTTTGACGGCGTCATGGTGGCCCGCGGTGATCTGGGTGTCGAGCTGCCGCTGTGGGACGTGCCTCTCGTGCAAAAGCAGGCCATCGAGATGTGCCGGCAGCAGGCCAAGCCGGTGATCGTCGCCACCCAGATGCTGGACTCGATGATCAGCAACCCCCGGCCGACCCGGGCCGAGACCTCCGACGTCGCGAACGCGGTGCTCGACGGCGCCGACGCGGTGATGCTGTCCGGTGAGACGAGCGTCGGCAGCTACCCGATCGAGACGGTTCGCACGATGAGCAAGATCGTGTCGACCGTCGAGGAACATGGCCACGAACGGATTCCACCGCTGGGAACGCTGCCACGGACCAAGGGTGGCGTGATCACCCGCGCGGCGGTCGAGGCCGCCGAGTTGCTGGACGCTCGATACATCGTGGCGTTCACGCAGACGGGAGACTCCGCTCGCCGGATGGTCCGGTTGCGGCCGCCGGTGCCCTTGCTCGGATTCAGCCCGCTGGAGTCGACCCGGCACCAGCTTGCCCTCTCGTGGGGGATCGAGGCCTATACCGCCGAGCACGTCGACCACACGGACGAGATGGTCAAGCAAGTGGACCGTGTCCTGCTGGAGCAGGGGCGATGCGATAAGGGCGATCTCGTGGTGATCGTCGCCGGTTCGCCTCCCGGCATCCCCGGTTCCACGAACGCCATGCGCGTGCACCGTATCGGTGACGCGGTGGGCCAGGTCGCCCCCGCATACCGGTGACCACTCCTCACGGCCAGCTCGTGGGCGAGGTCGTCTCCGCATAGCGATGATCGCCTCACGGCCAGCACGTGGGCCGGGTCGCCCCGCATGCCGGTGCGCCCCCTCTCACGGCCAGCTCGGGATCGCACCACACGCGTTCCTGGCAGCTGGCCGATCCGGCATGCGTCGTCGTCCCGCTATGTGCTGTCGAGTCCCGGAACCGGCATGCGTGGTCCGCTGGTGCACGCCGAATCCCCGCGCCATGCACGCTGAATCCCCACATCCGGGTTCCGGAAAGCGCTTGCTTGGGTGTACTCAACGTGCATGGCTAGCGAGGGCGAGGGGCATGACTGGGCGAGCCGCAGTGGTCGCTGCGCCCGGTGCATAGTGAGGTCGACCTCTAACGGCGTAGGGCTTCGGCCGAGGTCTCTTCAGGCCGGAGGGGTTGACGGAGCTCGGCCGGTGCCTGCCGAGGCGGCAGAGGTCGGGGCTCCCGCTTCGGTGCCCGCATCGCCGGTGTCCGTGCCGCTGGCGCCCGCCTCGCCGGTACCGCCAGGGTCCGCTGCGGCATCCTCCTGCTGGAGGAGCGTATCCCAGGCGAGCATGGCCGAGTCGACGATCGATTCCAGGGTCGTTCGGGAGACCCCGTCGCGTGCTTCGATCGCCATTCCGTGCAGTACGGTGCCGTAGAAGGCGGCCATCGCGCCGACATCCGTGCCGGCGGGCAGCTCACCTTCGCGAACGCCACGGGCCAGCCGCCGTTCGATAGCGGCGACGGTCTTCCTGCGTTGCTCGGCGACGAAGTCGTGTACCTCGCTGCTCTTCGTGCTGTAGTTGGTCGCGGAGAGTACGAACATGCAGCCACTCGGGCGGCCCGGCTGGGCGTAGAGCGTGGCGTTCCCACGCAGGATCGCTTCCACGGCGCGGCGCGCCGTCGGTTCCTCGGCGAGCGCCCGATCGGTCATCGAGCCGGCCGTGCGGGCATAGAGATCCAGTGCCTCGCGGAAGAGTGCCGCTTTGCCGTGGAAGGCGGAATACAGGCTCGGAGTATTGATGCCCATGGCGCGTGTGAGGTCGCTGATGGCCACTCCTTCGTAGCCGTGCTCCCAGAAGAGCTCCATCGCTTGCCGCAGGGCAGCATCCCGGTCGAACGACCGCGGTCGGCCACGGTCTGCCATAGCTAGCTTCCTCCCGGCCCATGGTGCGGATTTTGACTCCGGCTGTGCCTCCTGATACTAATTTATTTATCGATCGTTACAAAATAGGAGGACGGAAATGCCGGATCTGACGGGCAAGGTGGCTGTGGTCACAGGGGGCAGCCGGGGGATCGGTGCGGCCATCGCAAGCAGGCTGGCCGAGGACGGCGCGGACGTCGTCGTCACCTACCGCAGCAGAGCCGACGAAGCGGCGACGGTCGTCGAGAAGATCGAATCCGGAGGTCGGCGGGCGCTCGCGCTCGCGGCTGACAGTGCCGACCCCCAGGCCGTGACCTGGGTCATCGACGAGACGGTGCGCCAGCTTGGCCGGCTGGACATTCTCGTTGCCAACGCCGGGGTGTTCCCCATGGGACCACTTGAGGAGGTCACACTCGACGAGGTCGACAGCACCCTGGCTGTCCACGTGCGCGGTGTCTTCCTGGCTGCGCAGGCTGCGGCGGCGCATATGGGCGACGGGGGCCGCATCATCAGTATCGGGAGTTGCCTGGCCGAACGCGTGCCGGTCGCGGGCATCACGCTGTATTCGATGAGCAAGTCCGCCTTGACCGGGTTGACCAAGGGACTGGCCCGGGACCTCGGACCGCGAGGTATCACGGCCAATGTCGTCCATCCCGGCCCGACGGACACGGACATGAACCCGGCCGACTCCGACGAGGCCGCGGACGAGCGCGCCCTGACGGCGCTGGGCCGGTACGGGACACCCGCCGACGTCGCCGGCATGGTGTCGTACCTCGCCGGCGGCGACGGTGCGTGGGTGACCGGTGCCTCGTTCGCCGTCGACGGTGGGTACGGGGCATAGGTGGGTACGTCTCGTGCCGATCGGGATTTATCGCGACCTTCGGTAGCGCCCCACGGCAAGGGGAAAGAATACGAGGATGAGCACGAGCGGCCAGAGAACGGCCAGCAGTGTCGCGTGTTCGGCCGCCCAGGACTCGCCGGTGAGTCCCGGGTTGCCGAAGAGTTCCCGCGTCGCGGTGACGGTGGCGGACATGGGGGTGAACTCGGCCACGGTGCCGAGCCAGGAGGGCATGAGAGCTGGCGCCACGAACGCGTTGGAGACCATGGCGAACGGCAAGACGAGCGGCGAGATCGCCGATACTCCCTCGGCGGTGCGCAGAATCAGGCCAAGATAGATGCCGACCCAGATGAGCGCGAGCCGTAGCAGCAGCAACAGGCCGAGCCCTCCTAGTGTGGCGGCGACAGTACCGTGCGAACGCCAACCGACGAGCGCGCCGCAGCCGATGAGAACGAGGAGATCGGCGCCTGCGCGAACCATGTCGGACGTGCTGCGGCCGATCATGACCGCGGACGACGAGATGGGCATCGCCCGGAACCGATCTGTCACGCCGCGTTCCGTGTCGGTCACCACGGCTCCCGTGGTGATGACCAGCCCAAAGATCATCGTCATCGCGAACAGCCCGGGCATGAGGAATTCCCGGTACTCGCCTCCTCCGGGAACGGGGATCGCATTGCCGAAGACGTATCCGAAGAGCAGCACTGTGATCAACGGAAACACCAGGCTGCCGAATAGCTCTTCGGGAGAGCGGATCCAGTAGACGAGGTTGCGACGGGTCATGAGCCAGCTGTCGGCGAGTGTCGCTCGCAGCCTCGTGGTCGCCGTCGCCGGGATCGTGGGCCACACGTGTGTGGTTGTCATGCAATCAGCTCCGAGAGTCTGGGATGTTCCGGGTGAAGTGGGCAAACACGTCGTCAAGGGTGGGGCGGCGCAGGGAGACGTCGTGCACGGCGACGCCGTCGTCGTCGAGCGTGCGCGCTACCTGCGCGAGCGTGCCCACGCGGTCGTTCGCGGTGACAGTCACCCTCCTGGCAGTGGGTGTGACCTGCGGTATGGTTCCAGTGGATCGGGTGAGCAGCTCACTTACGTATGCGATATCGGCTTCGTCAACGATCACGTCGACCCGGTCTCCGCCGATAGCGGACTTGAGATCGTCCGGGGTGCCGCGAGCGATCACCCTTCCGTGATCGACCACGGTCAAGGCGTCGGCGAGTTGGTCGGCCTCGTCCAGGTAATGCGTGGTCAGCACCACCGTTGTCCCCTCCGCCACGAGCGCGCGCATCGCGTTCCACACTTCCTGCCGGTGCCCCGGATCCATGCCGGTGGTGGGTTCGTCGAGAAAGAGCACGGGTGGTGCCATGACGAAGCTGATAGCCAGGTCGAGTCGGCGCCGCATGCCGCCCGAATAGTCTCGTGGTGGCCGGTCAGCGGCTTCGACCAGGTCGAAGCGTTCGAGAAGCTCGGCGGCCCGGTTCCGGGCGGCGGTGCGGCTGAAGCGGTAAAAACGGGCGAACAGCTCGAGATTCTCTCTGCCGGTCAACCGGTCTTCGACGGCCGGCAGCTGGCCCGTGAGGCCGATGCGATAGCGCACCTGAACCGGGTGTGTGACGACGTCGAGTCCGGCCACCTTGGCCCTGCCCGAGTCGGGCTGCAGCAATGTGGACAGGATGCGTACCGCGGTGGTCTTCCCGGCTCCGTTGGGTCCCAGTAGGCCGCACACGGTGCCATAGGGCACCGTCAGGTCGAATGCATCGAGAGCCAGGGTGTCGCCGTAGCGCTTGACCAGTGCCGTGACGTCAATGGCGGGGGTGGCGTTGGTATGGCGATCGGATGTCTCGGTGGTGAGCAGGTTCATGAAATATGTCCTCGCACTCTTATACTCGAAAGTATATACGCAAAAGTATAGTAAGTCGGGGAAACGGGCAAGCGGCCGATCCGTCGAGCCTCCGCACCGAATGTGTGGCCACTACACTCGTGCGAACGGCGCAGGCGGCACAGTGGGGAGCGATGGGTTCGAACGACCACGAGGAGTCCGGGGCGGCGGGTAGCGAGATCGATCGAGCGGCCCGCGCGGACGGCAGGTCGACGGCCCGTCGGCGACTGCGCAAGGAGGAACGCCGGGAGCAAATCCTGCGGGCCGCGACGCGGGCGTTCGCGCGTTCAGGCGGGTTTGCACATACGGGGCTAGAAGACGTCGCGGCTGCGGCCGGCGTCACCCGCATGATTCTCTACCGGCACTTCGACTCGAAGACCGAGCTGTATCACTGCGTGATCGATCGAGCGGTGACGCGCTTGCACGAGGCGACGACGACGGCAGGTGCGCTCGGTGAGGGCAGCGTGCCCGGCATGATCGAGTGGGCACGCGCCGAACCCGACGCGTTCCGCCTGATTTTCCGGCATGCCGCCAGTGACCCGGAATCCAGCACCGAGATCGAGGAGTTACGAGCGGGGATGGTCGCGACTCTGCGGCCATACCTCGCCGAGGATGTCACCGACGAGCGCTGGGCTGGCTGGGCGGCACGGGTCGCTACCTCCATCGTGATTGAGTCGATCATGGCGTGGCTGGATGCGGGTGAGCCGGATCCTGATGTGGCGGGCGCACGGATATTGACGGTGGTGGACGGCGTGTACCGGGCAATCGACTCCGCGTGAGCACGCAATGTGGCGTACATGGAACCTCGCCGGCAATGCGGTCGTTGTGGGGATGGCCGGCGTCGTCGGCTCGCGACCTCGTGCGGAGATCGATCTCTGGGAGAACAGGTGACACCTGAGACGACCGACGTGCGCCGACATGCGCACCGGCGAAGAAGCCCGCGACGGAGTCCGTTCGCGGTGTTCGTGGGTTTCATTGGTGAACTGTTACTCACGGCCGGCGTGATCGTGCTCCTGTTCGTGGTCTATCTCCTGTGGGGAACCGGCCTGCAGACGGCCTCGGCGCAGGACGACTTGCGGGAGCAGCTCGACTTCGACCAGGAGCAGTCCGACGGCGATTCGTCGTCGAGCCTGCAAGACCTGGAGCTCGGTGACGCGTACGGCATCATCCGGATTCCACGTTTCGGTGACGATTGGGAGTGGGTCATCGTCGAGGGGGTCGAGGATGACGACCTGCGCAACGGTCCCGGTCACTACCCGGACTCCGCAGATCCGGGCGAGCTGGGCAACTTCGGGGTCGCCGCGCACCGGGCCGGACATGGTGAACCCTTCGCGGACTTTCCCGAGCTGCATGTCGGAGACATCGTCGAAGTGGAGACGGCAGAAGGTGTCTTCACCTACCGGCTTGACGACGCCCCGGACGGCGATTCCGACGGCAACAAGATCAATATCAGTGACACCTGGGTGGTAGACCCGGTGCCCGGAGAGCCGAGCAGTACCGAACCCGACGAGGCACGCGTGACATTGACCACGTGCTGGCCGAGACTCGGCTCCTCGCATCGCATGTATGCGACGGGAACCCTGATCGACGTGGAGGAGCGCTAGATGTATGCCTTCGTGTGGCGGCAGCTGCCCGGGCCGTGGCCGGCGAAGCTGATTCTGTCCCTGGTGCTGTTCGCTGTCATCGTGTATGCCCTGTTCATGTGGATCTTTCCCTGGGCCGAGGAAACCCTGGGCATCACCCAGGTCACCGTCGACTGAGCTCGATTCGTGTCGGACAACCGGACCTGGGTCTCGATCCTGCCGGGCGCGTTCCCGTTAGCTGGGATCGGTGCCTGCTCGTCCTCCGATGGTGATAAAGATCTCAGCCGTATCACGGCGATGGTGCAGGCGCAGCAGCCGGAGGTCTCGTAGCATCGTCGGTCGGTCGGCTGGCAAGTCGACCGACCGACCGACTGCACGAAGTCTATGGAGGATGAAGCAAGACTCATGCGTAAAACGAGGATGTGTGTGGCGATACTCGCCGGCCTGGTGCTCGCGGCCTGTGGTGGCGACGACGGTGAGGACGCCGAGGACGCCACCGGCGACAACGGTGCCGAAAGCGAGACGGAGAACGGCATGGCGGACGACGACGCTGCGGACAGCGACGACACCGCTGATGAGCCCGATGACGGTGCAGGTGCCGGATCGGACGTTGACCTTTCCGAGGTTCTGCTCACTGCGGATGATCTTCCTGACGAAGCCGAGGTCGGACCTCAGTCGGCTGTGGACATGACAATGGTGACGAGCATGGAACGGCTGGTCGAGGTCCAGAGCGAGGAGGCGTCCGTCGAGCCATCCGAGTGCGAGAACGCGTCGAGCAGTCCGCTGGCTCGCGACGACGTGGAGTCGGCCGGGGTGGTCGCGGAGGTCGAAGAAGAGGAACTCGTGTGGAAGGAACTCCGCGGCGCCGTGTATGCGAACGCCACGGCCGATGACGTCGATCAGGTCGCGGAGTTCATCGAGCAGTGTGGCGAGTACACGCTCAACCTGCCGGAAGGCGGTGAAGCAACGGCCGGTTCCGCCGAGGTCACGATGGTAGTGTCCGAGACCGATGCTCCTGAGGTGGATGCCGAGGAGGTCATCGCCTTCGAGAAGGCCGAGGAGGGCGAGATCGGCCAGTCCTTGGAGATCGTCTTCATGATTGATCAAGGTTACGGCGTGGTGCTGGCCGCCGACTCGGACTCGACCGCCTTCGACATGGACGAGCTCTCGCAGAAGGCGTTGGAGCGCTTGCGCTCCGCGCTGGCCTGAGCACGCCGCCCCTTCCCGCTGATCATGAACACAAGCGGGTCTTCGGATCTCAGCGGGGAGGCCATCCTTCGGGGTGGCCTTCTTTGTGTGTGCGTGG
>NZ_QMIG01000056.1 GCF_003287285.1 Phytoactinopolyspora halophila | reverse complement strand
CGCCGCTCCCTGCCCCTGGCCACCCAACACCTGCGCATCGTGCAATCCCACACCGGCGACCGCACCGGCACCATCGGCGCCGCCGTCATGGTCATCGACCACGCCCTCTCCCCCACGCAGGTGGACGCACTGCTCTGACCACTCGCCACGCGTCCATACGGCCGTGCTGCCGAGCAACGTTGTGCGAGACTGGCGGCACGTAATTCAGTCCGAGCACGATGGAATCTGGAGCGACATGGCGACGATCGACGTGGCATCGGCCCGAGCGGACACGCCTGGCTGCAACACGGTGGTCCATCTGAACAACGCCGGCGCCGCGCTACCGCCGCAGCCGGTTCTGGACGCGGTGATCGGACATCTCGAGCTCGAAGCCACGTCCGGAGGCTACGAAGCACAAGGACAGGCATCCGAGCAGGCCGAGCGGTTCTATACCGCCGTCGCCGAATTGATCGGCGCCCAGGCGGACGAGATCGCTTACGTCGAGAACGCGACCCGCGCCTGGGACATGGCCTTTTACGCCATCCCGTTCCGCCCGGGCGAGCGCATCCTGACCACCACGAGCGAATACCCCGCCAACGGCATCGCCTTCCAGCAAGCCGCCCGCCGCCACGGCGTACGGGTGGACGTCGTCCCCGACGACTCGCACGGCCAGATCTCGATCGACGCGCTGAAATCGGAGCTGGCGGCCGGCGACGTCCGCGTCGTCGCGGTCAACCACGTTCCCACCCACAACGGGCTCGTCAACCCGGCACAGGAGATCGGCGAGCTGTGCCGGGCGGCCGGCGCGCTGTACCTCCTCGACGCCTGCCAGTCCGTGGGCCAGCTCGCCGTCAACGTCGACGAGATTGGCTGCGACCTGCTGTCCGCAACCGGGCGCAAGTTCTTGCGCGGCCCCCGAGGCACCGGGTTCCTGTACGCGCGCCGCGACGTCATCGAGACGCTGGAGCCACCGTTCCTCGACCATCACGCCGCGACGTGGACAGCGCCGGACACGTACGAGATCCGCGAGGACGCCAAGCGCTTCGAGACCTGGGAGCGGTTCGTCGCCGGCCAGATCGGGCTCGGCGTCGCGGCAGGCTACGCCGCGGCCCTGGGCCCACACGCCATCGAGGAACGCGTCACCTGGCTGGCGAACCGGCTACGCGAACAGCTCTCCGCCGTGCCGGGCGTCACCGTACGAGACCGCGGCGCCCGGCGATGCGGCATCGTCACGTTCAGCATGGAGGGGCACGACCCCGACGATGTCGTCCGCCTGCTCCTCGAACACGGGATCAACGTGAGCTGGAGCCGCGTCAGCGCGCTCCAGTTCGACCCGGCCGCGGTGCCGATCGTGCGCGCCTCGGTGCACTATTACAACACCGAAGACGAGCTGGACCGGGTCGTCGACACCCTGGCCAGGATCCGGCCCGATACCAGGTAGACGCGGTTTACCGGACGCGAGCCGTACGCCGTGCGCCGCAACCCGAAGAACCGACATCGTCACGGTCATAGCCTCGACAATGTCGGTTCCTCGGAGCGGCACGATCAGCCTCTCCACAACGGTCATGCCCACCGCTGCTCGCCCTGCGTGGCACGCTAGTGCCGTGATCGATGGATACGTGTACATCCTGACGCTAGTCGCCGCGGTCGGAAGCGGCGTCGTGGCGGGAGCCTTTCTCGTGTTCTCCGTGATGGTGATGCGTGCCCTGCGTCAACTCCCGCCAGCCCAGGGGCTGGCGGCCATGCAGGCCATCAACGTGGCGGCGGTACGCCCGATCTTCATGACCGCATTGTTCCTGCCGGCGCTCGCCTGCGTCGTGCTGGTGATCACGGCGCTCATCCGCTGGGGTGAAAGCGGCTTCGCTCTCGTGCTGGCCGGGAGTGCCGCCTACCTCGTGGGGTCGATCGCGCTGACGATCGCCTTCCACGTCCCGCGCAACGACGCGCTGGCCACGGTCGAACCGGGCAGTCCCGATATGGAGGCACGCTGGACTCGCTTCGCGGCCTCCTGGACGGCGGGCAACCACGTGCGCACCATCGCGTCCCTGCTGGCCGCCGTCCTCCTGACCATCGCACTCACTCGGTAGACGCGCGCTCCGCGGCCATCGATCCGGCCGGACGTATCAGCCCGACACCCCGGTCAGTTCGTTCGGCGTTGCCGGTAGTTCCGTGCTGGTGTGTACCGTCTCGTCGTGCAGGTCCACGGCATGCAAGGCGTTGGAGGCCGGCTCGGTGACGTAGATGGTGTGATCCTCCACGAAGATCGTCGGACGCGGCTGCTGCCAGTCGAGCGGCTCGTCCCACTCTTCCACCACGGGAATCTCGGAGATCACCTCGGCGGCGTCCGGATCGATCACGTGGATCGCGCCGTCGGTACCGAGCAGCAGAACCTCGCCATGTGGTCCGCGGGCCAGCGAGCGGAACGAGTAGCTCGTGCCGATGTCGACGAGCGTCAGTTCGTGCATGAACGTGTCGATCAGGGAGATCCGTTCCGGCCGCTCCAGCTCGGCGTCGGGGTCGACCTTGTAATCGCCGAGCACGACGGCCGACTCGGATGATCCGGCCTGATTGCCGATCCGGCCGTACTCGTCCGGACTGTCGATCTTGGTGAACTCGCCGTCCTGGTAGACGAGCACGCCGTCCTCGCACCCGATAACGACGGCCTCGTCCCGCGCCATCGCCTCGCCGTGCACGCCCGGGCAGTCCTCGTTGCGGGCGATCTCCTCACGTTCGGCATCGAGAACCTTGACGCCGGTGCGGCTCTCCTCGGTTCCGATGGTGAGGAGCAGCTCGCCACCCTCCAGTTCCACGGCGACGCCGTGGTGCGGATCGTCGGCCATGTAGACCTCGGTCTCCAGGGCATCGCCGACCAGAGCGTCCGTGTCGAAGATCTCCACGCGGCCGGTGCCGTCGCTGAACAGGACCGTCTTACCCGCGTGTTCCACCACGTGCCCGGGGTGGTCGGATTCGAAGGAGATGTCGGTCAGTGTGGCGGTGCCGTCTGCGCCGGGGCCCGTGCCCGTGTCGAGGGTCAGGAAGGCGTCCCCGGCCGAGATCAGGACATGCCGCCCGTCACCGACGGGGTTCAGGCGAATGAAGCCCTCCAGCTCGATGTCTTCGAGCACGCCCAGTGTCTGCGCGTCCAGCACCAGCACACCCCCGTCGTAGGTGGCGACCAGGCGCGATGCAGATTCCTCGTCATGCCCAGGGTCATGCCCAGCGTCATGCCCAGCGTCGTGCCCAGCGTCGTGCCCGGATCCGCCGTCACCCGCATCGTCGTCCCCGTCGGCATCGCCGGTACCGGACGTGTCGGCCGGTTCGTCCTGGGCGACGTCGGTGGTAGCGCCCCCTCCGTCGTCGGTTCCGCATGCGGTCAACACCAGCAGCGGCACGGCGCTGAGCAATCCCGCCGTCGCTTTCCGTGGTTTCCTGTGCGTCTTCATGATGGCATATTAAATGATAATCACTATCATTCTGAATCATTCATAGTATGAGCCACGCCACAACTCCCCGAACACCCATCTCCCGCCCACCCACTTCCCGTGATCATGAACACTAAGCGACCTATGGGCAGGTTCAATCGGTGCTTGCAATGAGCAGCTGGTTGAGCCGCTGGGTTGGAG
>NZ_QMIG01000054.1 GCF_003287285.1 Phytoactinopolyspora halophila | reverse complement strand
GGAGTCGTTTTCCGAGCCGGCGTTTTTAGATCACATTCTGGGTGGCATCGAAACCGCCGCCGGCGCCACCAACGCGGACTGCGGCGCCACGGTGCACGAGAACTTCGATCAGGTCACCCTCGCCCGCGGCGTTGACGAGATGGGCGAGCCGATGGGCCAAGCCGTGCTCCCGGACGGCGGAGTGCTGCACACCGACCGTTCCGGCAAGGTCTTCTACACCGCGGCGGCCGGCGAGACGACGCTTGCCGCCGAGGTTCCGGTGTACGACTACCGCGAGGACGGCATGCAGGGCATCGCCATCGACCCGGACTTCGAGGAGAACGGCTGGGTCTACCTCTACTACGCGCCGGAGCTGGGCACTCCCGATGGGGAGGTCGAGCACAGCAGCCTCGATCCCAGCATCTGGGAGGAGTACGAGGGGCACAACAACCTCTCCCGGTTCCAGTTCTCCGACGGAGCGCTCGACCTGGACTCCGAACAGGTCATCTTGCAGGTGCCGCAGGATCGTGGCAACTGCTGCCACCACGGCGGTGACATCGACTTCGACGCTGCTGGCAACCTGTACCTGTCCACCGGCGACGACACCGACCCCTTCGAGTCGAACGGGTACTCGCCGATCGACGACCGCGAGGACCGGGCGCCCCAGTTCGACGCGCGGCGCTCCTCGGGCAACACGAACGACCTGCGCGGCAAGATCCTGCGGATCGCGGTGAACGAGGACGGCTCGTACTCGATTCCGGAGGGCAATCTGTTCCCCGAGGGAACCGAGCAGACCCGCTCCGAGGTTTACGCGATGGGTTTCCGTAACCCGTTCCGGATGAGTGTCGATCAGGAAACCGGTGACGTGTGGGTGGGCGACTACGGCCCGGACGCCGGCAGCGCCAACCAGTACGGACCCGGGGGACAGGTGGAGTTCAACCGGGTCACCGAACCGGGCAACTTCGGCTGGCCGTACTGCACCGGGATGAACACGCCGGAGGAAACCTACGTCGAGCGCGAATTCACGTCCTACTACGGTACCGACCCGAACACCGGAGAAGAGGACCCGAACGACGGCACGGACGATCCGATCGGTGAGCCGTTCGACTGCGACAACGGCCCGGCCAACGACTCGGTGCTCAACACGGGCCTGGACACGGTGCCACCGGCCGAGCCGGCCTGGATCGCCTACGACGGTGGCTCGATGCCTGAGTTCGGCAGCGGCAGCGAGTCGCCGATGGCCGGCCCGGTCTACCGGTACGATCCGGACCTGGAGTCGGAGACCAAGTTCCCCGAGTTCTACGACGGCCAGTTCTTCGCCTACGAGTTCGGGCGGCAGTGGATCAAGAACATCGGTCTCGACGACGACGGCTCGCCGTCAACGATCGGGCCGTTCTCCGACTTCATGGAGAACACCCAGCTGATGGACCTGGAGTTCGGCCCGGAGGGCTCGCTGTACGTGCTCGATTACGGGACCGGCTTCTTCAACGGTGACGAGAATTCGGCGTTGTACCGGATCGACTACGTGAAGGGCGTTCGCTCGCCGGTGGCCGTCGCCTCGGGCGAGCCGACGTCCGGGCAGGCGCCGCTCACGGTGGAGTTCTCCTCCGAGGGGTCGTACGACCCGGACCCGGGCGACACGATCTCCTACGAGTGGGACTTCGACGGTGACGGAACGGCCGACTCGACCGAGCCGGACGGCTCGTACACCTACACCGAGAACGGCGAGTACACCGCCCGGCTGACGGTCACCGACCAGACTGGCCAGGAGGGCGTGGCGACGGTCCGCGTCGTCGTCGGCAACACCGCGCCCGTCGTCGAGTTCGTCGAGCCCGCGAACGGTCAGCTGTTCACCTTCGGCGACGACGTCGACTACGAGGTGGAGGTCACCGATCCGGACGGCATGCCGGTCGACTGCGACGAGGTCGAGGTCACCTTCGCCCTCGGACATGATCAGCACTCGCACGGCGGGGAGAGCGTCCTCGGCTGCGAAGGCACGATCCCGACCGGGGCCGATGCCTCGCACGGCACCGACGACAACATCTTCGGCCTGTTGCTCGCCGAGTACACCGACACCCCGCCGAACGACGACGCGGGTCCGGCGACGGGTTCGGCCGAGCTGGTGCTGCAGCCCGACCACCGCCAGGCCGAGCACTTCTCCGATCAGAGCGGTATCCAGGTCGTTGACGCCGGCGGAGCCGAGGGTGGCGCCCGCGTGGGCTACATCGACGACGGTGACTGGATCTCGTTCAGCCCGTGGAATCTCGCCGGCGTCGAGTCGGTGAGCCTGCGGGTGTCGTCCGGGGGCTCCGGCGGCACGGTCGAGGTTCGCACCGGTGCACCCGACGGCCCGCTCGCGGCCAGCGTCGACGTGCCGAACACCGGCAGCTACGACGACTACGTCGATCTTGAACCGGTGGAGCTGGAGGATCCGGGCGGCACCGACGACCTGTACCTGGTGTTCACCGGGGACGGTGGCGGGCTGTTCGACGTCGACGCGATGACGTTCAGCACCGAGCCGCCACCCTGCCCGGATCCGGATGCAGATATCGACCCGAACGACGAGTTCGACGGCGACCAGCTGGATCGGTGCCGGTGGTCGACCATCCTGCGTCCCGACCCGGAGCACTACCGGGTGGCCGACGGCCAGCTGCAGATCGACGCGCTCGAAGGGGACATGTACGGCGGCAACACGAACGCCGCGAACGTGATCCTGCAAGACGCGCCCGAGGACGGCTTCGAGCTGACCACCAAGCTGGAGATTCCGGCGGGTGGAGACTACGAGCAGGGCGGCATCCTGGTGCACGCCGGGGACGCCAACTTTGCCAAGGCGGTCTTGATCAACATTCCGGATCTCGGCTGGCGGTTCGAGTTCGGGCAGAACGTCGACGGCGATGCCGTCTTCGACCCGGAGCAGGACCGCTCAGGTGAGCTGCCCGAAGGCATCACCGAGGAGGCCCACATCAAGGTCGTCAGCGACGGCCAGGCGCTCACGGCGTTCTGGTCGGCCGACGGCGAGGACTGGAACGAGTTCGGCCGCTCCCGGCCGCTCTCGCAGATGCCGAACCCGAAGGTGGGCCTGGCCGCGTTCAACGGTGAGGGACAGCCGACGTCGTTCGATTACTTCCACGTCGACGACGCCGACGTCACCGAGTGCGAGCCCACCGAACCGGAAGAGGGCTACCGCAGCCTCTTCGACGGCACGGCCGACAGCCTGGAGAACTGGCAGATGGCCGGGCCCGGTGGCTTCCACCACACCAACTGCGAGCTGCTCTCCTCCGGGGGAATGGGCCTGTACTGGTACGACGAGGCGTTCGACTCGTACTCCCTGAAGCTCGACTGGATGATGCCCGGCGATGACAACTCGGGCGTGTTTGTCGGGTTCCCGGACCCGGGCGACGACCCGTGGGTCGCCGTCGACGAGGGGCACGAGGTGCAGATCGACGCCACCGACGAGCCGGACCGCACGACCGGCGCGATCTACGGATTCCAGGGTGCCGACCAGGAAGCTCGGGATGAGGCTCTCAACCCGCCGGGAGAGTGGAACGAGTTCGAGATCGTCGTCGAGGGAGATCGCATCCAGGTTTTCCTGAACGGCGAGAAGATCAACGACTACACCGACACCGACCCGAACCGGATGAATCCGCCGAGCTACATCGGGATCCAGAACCACGGCGATCAGGATGACGTGTACTTCCGCAACATCCGGATCAGCGAGATCGCGGATGATACGCCGCCCGATGTCGAGGTCGAACTGGATCCGGCGGAGCCGTCGGGCGCGAACGGCTGGTGGAGCGCGCCGGTGGAGGTGTCGGCCGCAGCCACCGACGACGGCGATGGCGAGGTGTCAGTCGAGTACCGGCTCGATGGCGGTGACTGGACCGAGTACGGGCAATCGCTGGAGCTGGCCGATGACGGCGTGCACGAGCTGGAGTTCCGTGGCACCGACGAGGCAGGCAACTCGTCCGAACCGGTGCAGGTCACCGTCCCGCTGGACGCCACCGCGCCGGATGTGGTCCTCGACGGTGTCGAGGACGGTGGCGCGTACGAGCTCGGCGCGCCGCTGGAGGTCGAAGCGGTGGCCGAGGATGCCACGTCCGGCGTGGCAACGGTGGCCGTCGAGGTCGACGGCGAACCCGCGGAGAATCCGGCCGAGCTGGCCCTCGACGTCGGCGAGCACAGCGTGATCGCCACGGTGGTGGACGAGGCGGGCAACGAGGCTGAGGTATCGGTGTCGTTCGAGGTCACGGTCACGTTCGCGGGTGTGTTCGAGGCGCTGGAGGCGTATTACGAGGACGGTGTGCTCGAGCGGCCGCAGTACCGGCAGCTGGATACGCACCTGTCCACGGCACAGCGGCACGTGGAACGAGAGCTTGCTCGCCCGGCGGAGCTGGCGTTCGATCGCTTCCTCCGGGTGGCCGGGCAGGTCGAGGACGAGCAGGCGCGTGCATACCTGCTCCAGGCGACCGAACACCTACGGTCCTGATCGTTGCAAGGTCCCGGGTGCCGTGGGAATGACCCGCGTGCACCCGGGACCCCCGCGGCCGTGGCATCTGCGGACGGCCGCTGAGGCTGTTTTCTGACCGCAAGGGAGTTTGTGGTGCGTTGTTTGAAGCGTGTGGTGGCTGGTGGTGTGTCGGTTGTGTTGGCGGT
>NZ_QMIG01000053.1 GCF_003287285.1 Phytoactinopolyspora halophila | reverse complement strand
TCACACCAACCGGAAACTAACCGATACCAAGACCGGATCCACCGTTAATCTGACACACCCCTCTGTTGTCAACCGGCCGTCGGTGTGGCGGGGTTTGTGATTCGTCGAAGCGGCTGTAGCGTCGGTCTTGCGGGTCCGGGACGTGGCTGATCCGAAGTGTCGACGTGCGGGGGAAGGTCGACCGCGCTGGATTGATGAGACGCCCCGCAGTGCCCTCCGGGACCCGTTCCTGGGTGGGCGGCCACCACGTTCTGCGCAGCACGTGCGTCGGCGATCAACTGGCGGTAGACCGCGTCGGAGACTCTTCGTTTGAGACAGCGCATGGCCTCCATCCGCGACTTCCCGTCAGTGAGTTTGCGCCGGTAGTAGACGCGACCGTCGGTGTCGAGTCGGATCTGCGTCGTCGCGGCGATGTGCAGCATCCGGTTCACCCGGCGGTTGCCCGCTCGGGAAAGCCAGTGACGGTTTGCTCTCCTGAGGAGGCCTCCAGAGGAGCGGTGCCGGTCCAGGACGCGAACCGGTTGCGGTTAGCGAAGCGGGCAACGTCACCGACGTCGGCCAGTATCCGTGCAGCCACGACAGGGCCTACGCCGGGAAGGTCCATCAGGTGGGAACCACGCTGGGTGACGGTGGTCTTGATCTCTGTGGTCAGTGTCTTGACCTTCTTCTCGATCGCGATCAGGTCGGCCAGCTCATCCACGGCGAGACGGCGCCTGGTCTTCCCAGCGATGTCACGAGCTCGCACCCTGGCAAGGATCGTCTTTGCCTGCAGTGCAGTGATGTCCTTATTCTCCTTGCCCGGAGCGAGTTCGCCCAGCAAGCGGTGCAGCCGGTTCACCGTCCGTACTCGGCGATTGGACAACTGGTCACGGTGATCCACGAGCATCCGCAGCGCCTGTAGTTGATCGTCGGGCACGAGCACACGAAGGTCCTTGGCGCGGACTGCTGCGACCGCAACCGAATGTGCGTCGTGGACGTCGGTCTTGCGGCCATGGCCGGTGTCCAACAGGCGTGCCCTGGCAGCGAGCTTGGCCGGGACATCGACGACCCGCTCGCCGGCCTCCAACAGCCGCTGCGCCAGCCGCCGACCCACGCCCAGGCTGCCCTCGACCGCCCACTCCCGGTCCGACCACTGCTTGACGTATGTACGCATTGCCGCGAACCCGGCCTTGTCGGTGGTGAACCTGCCAGACCCCAGGGCGTTCTCGCGATCGTCGACGACCTCGATCGTCGCTGACAGCTTGTGAGGATCCACCCCGATGATGACCTTCTCCAACGCCTCTTCCTCTCGGCCTGAGAATCAATATGGACGGCGAGGCGGGCATTGCTACTACGAGCTGGGCAGTCCCCTCTTGAGCCACGCCTCGTCACAGCGCCCGACGGTCCGCAAACAGAAATAGAGCCACACCCGCACGCGGGTGGGCAACCCCAAAATAGAGCGTTCCGCCGGGTACCTGGACCGAGTCTGGCCAGACAACGGCCTTACGGGAAGTCTCTAGTAGCCCAGATTGACGCAAGCGGTGGCAGTGACCAAACGCGACGTACGGAGATTGACTGGGGTTAGGCGATGCCGGGTCTGGTGCACCGACATCAACGAGCAGTTGGGACGCGACCGTGAGCCCGAGATCCGTGATTGCCGCAACAATGGTGCCGACGAATTGGCGAGAACGATAACTGCATTCTCCGGTGCCCAAGTCATGGGCCTGAGCGAGTCGAGGCGCACTAGGGCGTGTTTCATAAGTCTGGGAGGAGCCATTCGTTGATGGCGGCGATGGTGATGGTGGCTTCGTAGCGTACGGCGAGTTTGTCGTAGCGGGTGGCGATGGCGCGTTGGCGTTTGAGCCGGTTGATGCCGCATTCGACGGTGTGTCGCTGCTGGTACACGTCTGGGTCGAAGGCTGGTGGGCGTCCGCCGCGGGTGCCTTTGTTGCGCCGGTTGGTGTCCTGGTCGGTCCTGGATGGGATGGTGGCCTTGATTCCACGCTTGCGTAGGTAGGCTCGGTTCGCTGCACAGCTGTATGCCTTGTCCGCCAGTACCCGGCCCGGTCGGGTGCGCGGGCGCCCAGCACCGGGCCGGGGCACCCGGATGCCCATCAGCACGGTGGCGAACAGTGGGCTGTCGGCGCGTTGGCCGGGGGTCACCAGAAACGACATCGGTTTGAGCCCCTGTTCGCAGGCCAGGTGCACCTTGGTGGTCCACCCGCCACGCGATCTGCCCAGGGCGTGATCATCCGGTTCGGTGCGCACCCCGCCGGGCGGGCACAGCTGACGATCCCCGGTTTCCGCGCGCCCGCGGCGTGCTGGTGCGCTCGGGCGATCGTGGTGTCCACGCTGACATCCCACCCGAGCAGCCCGGCCGCGTCCGCCCGCGCACGCAGGCTGGTCAGGATCCGCGCCCAGGTGCCGTCACGCTGCCACCGGCGAAACAGCCCATACACCGACTGCCACGGCCCATACCGGACGGACACGTCCCGCCACGGCGCGCCGGTACGCACACGCCACCGGATCCCATCGATCAGCTGCCGTTTCGTCCGCTTCGGTGGACGCCCCGACTTCTGACCCACCGGCAGCAACGGCTCCAACACCGCCCACTGCGCATCCGTCAGGTCCGAGCGACCACCGGCCGGTATCGTGTCCCGCACGAGGTCTCCGCGTCGATGATCTTCTTGGTCGATGACTCATCTACCGGAGACCTCGCCTCTTATCGATCACCAACACGCCCACCAACCACACCCCTCTTAACCAGCCAGCAACGAAGCACCCCAACTTCTTAAACACGCCCTAGTGGCA
Organism: Phytoactinopolyspora halophila; assembly: GCF_003287285.1. GTDB lineage: Bacteria > Actinomycetota > Actinomycetes > Jiangellales > Jiangellaceae > Phytoactinopolyspora_A > Phytoactinopolyspora_A halophila. The sequence goes on along the minus strand of NZ_QMIG01000053.1, from coordinate 4,010 downwards.
CTCGGCGGCGTGCCGCTTGGCAGGGTCCCGAACAGCCCGGGATACTGGACCTTCTAGATTAAGGAGGCTCCGTGAGCGGCTTGGAGGGCCCCGCCCTTGCTGCTGGTGGTGGACGTCTCCTCGGAGGGTTGGCGGCGCCCGCGGGGCGGGCACTCGCTCGCAAGGTGACCTTTCGGTGGTTGGTGTGGTGGCGGGTCCGCAAGAGGGTCGACTTCTCGTGTCGGTGGCGGACCTACCGGAAGTGGCTCAAGACCATCACCGCCGAGGAGCTCGCCAGCCCGGTCGAGGACATCCACGGCCCGTTGGCGAAGCGGCTCGACGAGGCTTTGTCTGCTGCGTCGAAGGACTGGGTGTCCGCCGATGACCACCTGTCCCGTGCATTGCGGCTGGTTGAGCTCACTTACCCGGCGATCGCGGCGGCGCTCGGCGATGGTGACCGAGCCGAGCTGACTGAGAATTGGGCGCAGCAGCGCAGCGTCAGCGTGCGGGACCTCCTCCTCCAGCTCGTGGGTCCAGGCGCGGCGTTGAGCTCTGATGACCTCGCGACGGTTCTCCAGCAGCGGTCTACGGCGCGCCGGGCGGTTCGCCTGCAGGTGTTCGGGGTCGATGAGGCTGCCTTGGCGTCATACTTCGACCAGATCGAGGTCCCGAATGTCCCGCCCGGCGGAGTCGTGGTGATGCTGGGCGACTTTGGGTCTGGCAAGTCCGAGACTGCGGAGGCATGGCACCGCGCCGAGATCGAGAATCTCATCGCAGATGAGCAAGCGCCGTTCCCGGTGTGGTTGAACGCGCGCGACCTATTCGGCCAAACACTCGAAGACGCCGTCGAACAGCAGCTCGGGCCCACCTGGCGGCATGGACGAGGCGCGTCCATCACGGTTGACGGTCTCGACGAGACGAACGACCCCGCCAAGGCGCAGGCCCTGCTGGAAGCCGCTCGCATCCTCGCCAGGACGTATACGAGTATTCGGGTCTTGCTGACGGCTCGTCCGGGCATGCTGTCCGCCACGTCGACAGAGGAGACAGCTGCGACGCTCCTCACCGAGGATGCGGCACTGAAACTCATCGAGTCGGTCAGCGGCAGGCCGCACAGCACGTGGCGCTGGACGACGGACATGCGGGCCACGGTGACCAGGCCGTTCTTCGCCCTCGGGGCAGGAGTCATGCTCAGCCGGGACGAAGCTCCCCACGGAGAAGCAGATCTCATTCGAGGCTTGGTCGAAGATGCTCTTAGAAAGGGCACCGAGCGGTCAGCGGTAACCTCAGGTGAGACTCGCCCGGTCCTCAAGAAACTCGCCGTGGCGCTTACCAGGACGGGCAAGGACGGCTTGCTGTTCAGCGACGGCCAGATCGCCCGTTCGAGCCGGCTAGTTGCCGACGGCCCTAATGACTCAGTCCGGTTCTCCCTGCCGATCTTCCAACACTGGTTTGCGGCGCAGGCGATTCTCGCCGGCGACGTGCCAGCCTCGGAGGTCGTGGCCGACGCTCTCAGTTTCAACCGTTGGCGATGGGCCGCGGCAGTAGCTGCGCTGAGCGCACAGAGCGAAGATGCGGTGGATGACCTGTTGGGGACGTGGGTTGCCGGAAACCCGGGAGCGGCGGCCTGGGTCACCAACGAGGCGTTCAGCGGGCACCGAGACTGGCGCACCGAGGACGACGAGAACCTCGACGCCAAGACGAGCGGCGCCCGCCTCCTTCGGGCCCTGCGCACCTGGACGGAGGCTCTTGGCCCGCTCGCTGGCGGCGTTCTCCCATCAGCGGTGGTCAGGGGCCCGGTCGGGTTGGGCGTCACGGTCTCCGGGCATCACATCGACATAGCATTCTCGACCTCTCGTTCAGCGGCCGATTACGTGACCGAGGTTCCACCAGGGGTACACCCGTTCGTTCCAGACTCGGTGCCGGATTGGCGCCCGTGGATCAGTGGCGGAGCACCACAGGGTCACGCCTGGCCCTGGACCATGGTGCAGAAGAGGATCGCGAACGCGATGGATGAAAGGCTGTCCACGGACCCGTTCTTGGGTGCCCCGGACGGGATCTGGATACAGGAACGTCGCTATGACCTTGCCCGGCGCGTCCTCGGCCGCGGCCGCTCGTCCTACGGCGCCCTTCCCGCAGACGAGGTCAGGGACCGGGCAGTAGAGCTGTTCGACGCGGTCGGACGGAACCGCAACGCCGGGATCTCGCGAAGCGGCTCACCAGTAATTTCCGGCGCGGAGCTGGAAGATCTTGTCTCGTGGATCGACTCGACAGCACCCGCCCAGGTGGCGTCGCATCTTCCGGACGAAGATGTGCCACGCCCAGAGAGTGGGTGGGTCTGGAACTTCTACTCGCCGCGGCGGCTCATGGAGTTCGAGGTCGAGGTGTACGGGCGCGCGTGCGAGGCCTATGACGAGGCGCTTGCTCACTCGTTCATTCGTCTCGGGTGGTCCATGCCGAGCACAGTGCTTGCGCCGTTCGGCGTCATCCTGGAAGTACAGTTCGATGGCCCGGACCGGCTCGGCGACATTCCGCTTCTGACTGCCATGCGGGTGCCAATGGCTTTGATACGCCAAGTCGCACCTCCTGGGCCCGAGGCGGTCTGGTCAGTTTCTAGGCGAGCGGTGATCACGCAGACCAGTCGGGAGCAAGCAACATTCTGGGAGCGCCAACGAGCCATACGCGAGATGATTCGCTCCTGGCTCGCCGAGCAGAGTCGTGAATCGATCGGCAGTCTCGGGTGGGTTGATACAGGCGCAGATGACATGTCCAACGTGCGGCCGGCGTCCAGCTTGGCCGCAGGCTGGCTGTCGGACGATCTGAAAAGCCTCGGGCTCGGCACCGGTGGGTCCCCGCAGCTTCGGTAGGCGCCCCACGAGGTGCCGCTAGCGAACCCCGCGGACAACACACCGACCCGGTGATTACCCTGCGACTTCGTACGAAGAAGGCGGCGTGGCCAGACGGACCTTCAACCGACCCCTGCGAGGCCTCCCACACCAGCCGCGCGACCGCCTAGGCTGACCGCTTGTCGTAGTCCATATACGCTGGCGGGCGGCACACGACCAGCCCATCTGCGTCATAGTGGTCCGCTCCTGCGATCACCACTCGCTCGGATAGCGCCGTCGCCTTGTCAGCCACCCGTGCGCTGAGGTCTGGGGCGCGATCGAGTCCCGGTCGCCGTACACCACGGTTACCGGCACCTCGCTGCCTGCGAGGTGTTCCACCACGCGGAACCTGTCGCGCAGCTGCAGCCGCACCTGCAGCCATGGGTAGTGTCTGGATTCGACATCGGCGAGCTCGGAGAACGGCGACCACAGCACCATTCCGGCGGGCGGCCGCAGCGCCTGCAGCGCTGCCGCGACGCCGCTGCCCAGCGACTCTCCGAAGTAGATCGTTCGCTCGGCTGGGTAACCCAAGTCCGCCAGCGTCTCCACGGCAGCCATCGCGTCGCGCGCCAGACCCTCCTCGCTCGGGCTGCCCGGGTTGCCGCCGTACCCGCGATAGTCCATCAGGAGTACGGCGAGCCCGCGCCGCCGCAGTTCCTGCGCCAGACCGGCCCGACCGGGTCGGTTCCCGCCGTTGCCCGGCGCGACCAGAACTGCCATCCGATAGTCGGTCGCGGCCGGCCCGGACGCCGCCAGTGCGAACCACGCACCAAACTCGAGCCCATCCTCGGTGTACAGCGTGACCTCACGAGTTCCCTCAATCACCTCACCAGCCGCCGGCACAGACGCCGCGTCAGGAAAGTAGATCAGCTCCCGCTGCAGCCACCACAACATCGCGACCACCACTCCACCGATCAGCAGAAAGACCACGAGCACCCGCAGCATCCGACCGCGGTACAGCGCCATTGCGGCCATCCCTCATGGTGGCCACCGCGGCCTTGCCCCGGCGCAAGCTCAGCCCGCCACGACCGGCTCGACACAGATGCAAGATCGTAAGTGCGACGGTCCTAATCTTTCGCGATCCACGAGGGGTGTGTCAGATTAACGGTGGATCCGGTCTTGGTATCGGTTAGTTTCCGGTTGGTGTGA
>NZ_QMIG01000052.1 GCF_003287285.1 Phytoactinopolyspora halophila | reverse complement strand
GGGCTCCGGCGACTCCGTGGGCTCCGGCGACTCCGTGGGCTCCGGCGACTCCGTGGGCTCCGGACTCGCCGGTTCATCGATCGCATCCGGAGCGTCCACGACCTCCGGTCCTGGCCCGCGCTCGCCCACGACCTCCGAGTCACCGCGATCGTACGCATCGATCCACGCGCGTACCGTCTGCACATAGGCCGCCGAGCCGTTGTACCGGAACAGAGCCGTGTTCAGCCCTTCGTCCGTGGACAGGTCAGCACCGCCGAGGCACAGATAGCGTCCGGCCGAGAGCGTCGCGTCGAAGATGTTGTGCGGATCGGCGACGCCATCCCCCGTGGCATCGACACCAAAGAGCTGCCAGGTGCCCGGGATGAACTGCATCAGGCCGACGGCGCGATCCCAGCTCGAGTGACCGTCCCAGCGGCCACCGTCGGTATCCGAGATGGCTCTGATTCCAGGACCGCCGTCCAACACGGGGCCGTAGATGCGTGGCCGCGTGTCACCGTCCGAGGTGGCCTGACCCCCGCGCGCGTGTTCGGATTCGACCTTTCCGATGCCGGCCAGGATCTGCCACCGAAGGTTGCATCCCGGCTGACGCTCGCTCCAGATCTCGGCGGCACGCTCATATGCATCGAGCACCAAGCCCGGTATCGCCACGCCCCCGCTGCCTGCACGGCGTCTCCCGCCGAACGCATGATCCCCGGTGTCCGCGTCCTGCGCACCCGCCGAGAACTCCTCGACTGACGTCACCGATGCGGCGACTTGGGCCGATTGATCGGTCTGGGCACCAACTTGATCGAAAGCACGTTCACTGACCGGTGGAGTGTCACGGTCGAGGGGGTCTCGCTTCGAGACCTCCTGGGTCGCGTGATTCCCCTCCGGTGTCGCAAGCTCACCACTGAGACAGAACACACTCGCAAGCGTCGCCAAGCCGGCAGCCGCACGGACTACACGCTGCACGAAGACCCTCCGCATCAACTCAACGCACAGCAGCGAACCTGACCCCGCGCCGAACATGGCAGCCATCCCAGCGGCAAGGGACCGGTTACTCCTGGGTCATGAGCTTGTCACAAATGGACGAAGCTGACTACCCCATACAAATCCGAATTTCGTCCGGCGGATCAACCGCTCAATGGGCGGCCTCCTGCCATGTCTGGCCGACGCCGACGGATACCTCGAGCGGAACGCGTAGTTGATGTGCCGCGCCCATCTCCCGCCGCACGAGCTCTTCGACCGCTTCCCGCTCTCCGGGGAAGATCTCGAGAACGAGCTCGTCATGTACTTGCAAGAGCATCCTCGACCGCAGCTTCTCCTCCCGAAGGGCCCGCTCCACGCCGAGCATCGCAACTTTGATGATGTCCGCCGCCGATCCCTGGATGGGGGCGTTGAGCGCCATACGCTCCGCCATCTCCCGACGCTGCCGGTTGTCGCTGGTCAGATCCGGCAGGTAACGACGGCGACCCATGATCGTTTCGGTCCAGCCTTCGGTGGCCGCACGTTTGACGACGTCACGCAGGTAGTCCCGAACCCCTCCAAACCGCTCGAAGTACTCGTCCATCAGCGTCTGCGCCTCGGACACCTCGATCGTCAGCTGCTTGGACAGACCGTAAGCGGACAGCCCGTACGCCAACCCGTAGTTCATCGCCTTGATCTTGGCTCGCATCTCGCTGGTGACTTCCTCGGCCGGAACCGAGAAGACGCGCGACGCGGTCACCGAATGGAAGTCCATGCCCGACGCGAACGCCTCGATCAGCCCGTCATCATCGGAGAGATGCGCCATGATCCGCATCTCGATCTGGCTGTAGTCGGCGGTCAGCAGGCATTCATATCCCTGGCCAACCACGAACGCCTCCCTGATCCGCCGGCCTTCTGCAGTACGAATGGGGATGTTCTGCAGGTTGGGGTCGGTGGACGAGAGCCGCCCCGTAGCGGCAATGGTCTGGTGAAACGTGGTGTGAATGCGGCCGTCGTCAGCAACCGACTTGAGCAGACCCTCCACGGTGACGCGCAACTTCGTGGCATCCCGATGCCGGAGAAGTGCTTCGAGGAAGGGGTGCTCGGTCTTCGCGTAGAGCTCGGCCAGCGCTTCCGCGTCTGTGGTGTATCCCGTCTTCGTGCGCTTGGTCTTGGGCATCTCCAGCTCGTCGAACAGCACCACTTGCAGCTGCTTCGGTGAGCCGAGGTTCACCTCACGCCCGATCGCCGCGTAAGCATCCGACGCCGCATCGGCCACCGACGCCGCGAACGACGACTCCAGCTGTTCGAGGTACTCGACATCGACAGCTATCCCGGTGCGTTCGAGTCCGGCCAGCACGGTGACCAGGGGAAGCTCGACCTCGTCGAGAAGCTTGCGCCCACCTCGACGATCGAGCTCGACGTCGAGCGCGGCTGCAAGATCGAGTACCGCCCGGGCACGAACGGCCTCATCCCGCCCGAGTTGCTCCTCGTCTCCGCCGTCGAGGGAGAGCTGCACATCGGCGCCGGTGGAACTTTCGGTACGCAGCTCGCGCCCGACGAGCCGGAGCACCAGATCGGCCAGATCGTACGAACGCTGCCCGGGAAGCACGATGAAGGCGGCGAGCGCAGTGTCCGCAGCAAGTCCCTCGACCTGCCAGCCTCGCGCCGCGAGCGCGTGCAACGGCCCCTTGGCTTCGTGCATCACCTTGGGCCGTTCGGGATCGGCAAACCATGCGGCGACCGCAGCTTCGTCCTCGGGTGTGAGGTGGGCGGTCTCGAACCAGGCCGTCACGCCGTCCGCAGCAGCCAACGCGACCTCGGTGACATCACCCGTGGCCCGGGCCCACGTGCCACGTACCGACACGCCAGTTCGCCCCGTCGATGCGTGGATGGACAACCAGTCGGCGATCTCGCCAGGTGCCAAACGCACGACATCGAGCTCATATCCGCCGTCTACCTCCGGCTCGGTGGAATCCAGGGTCTGATACAGCCGGTCCCGCAGTACCCGGAACTGCAACGTGTCGAAGACTTGATGCACCTCTTCCCGGTTCCAGGACTGCCGCACCAGGTCATCGGTGCGAATCTCCAACTGGACGTCGCGCATCAACTCGGTGACCTGACGGTTGGTCATCACCTGACCGAGGTGTGCCCGCAGCGCGTCGCCAGCCTTGCCTTTCACCTCGTCAGCCCGGGCGACCAGCTCGTCCAGCGAGCCGTACTGCACGATCCACTTGGCCGCCGTCTTCTCCCCAACCCCCGGTATCTTCGGCAGGTTGTCCGAGGGATCGCCCCGCAGCGCCGCGTAATCCGGATATTGCTCCGGACTCAGGCCGTACCGCTCCTGCACGGCCTCGGGTGTCATGCGGGACAGGTCGGAGACACCGCGTTTGGGATACAAGACGGTGACGTGCTCGTTCACCAGCTGGAACGTATCGCGGTCGCCGGTGCAGATGAGGACGTCAACGTCGTCTTGCGTGGCGCGTGTCGCCAGCGTGGCGATGAGGTCGTCCGCCTCGAAGCCGTCCTTCTCCAGGACCGGAATACGCAGTGCGGCAAGCACTTCCTTGATGAGCTCGACCTGGCCCTTGAACTCGTCCGGCGCACTCACCCGGTTGGCCTTGTACTCCGGGTACATCTCAGTGCGGAATGTGGTACGCGAGACGTCGAACGCCACCGCCACGTGCGTGGGTTCCTCGTCCCGCAACACGTTGATCAACATCGAGGTGAACCCGTAGACCGCATTGGTGGGCTGCCCGGTGGTGGTCGCGAAGTTCTCCACCGGCAACGCGAAGAACGCCCGGTAGGCCAGGGAATGGCCGTCGAGCAGGAGCAAACGCGGGGTATCAGCAACATCAGCCACGGCGCTACCCTAATCCGCCCGGCTGACAATGTCTCCCGGCCTTCGCCGAGACACCACCACGTCGACGTCCCCGCGCTCATCACCCCGACATGCCCGCCGCACAGGTTGCGAGGACGCGGAACCCGCGCGGTGCCTGCCGAGAGCCCGCGCGGTGCCTGCCGAGAGCCCGCGCGGTGCCTGCCGAGAGCCCGCGGGGCGCCTGTCCGGGACCCCACGCCGAGTCTACGCGGCACCTGCTCTGTCAGGATCACTGTCATGAACGAAAAACCCCACCACGGGCCGGGCACGCACGGCTCAGTGCCGCACGCGCCGAACCCGCGCGCCGATGTCTCCAGCGCCATTCCCCGCGCGCCCCTCGATGAACGCATGGGTATCGCCTACCTCGAGGCGAGCGCGCAGCGCGTTGTCGCGCGCATGCCGGTGGAGGGCAACACCCAGCCCGCTGGGCTCCTGCACGGCGGCGCCTCGTGCGTTCTCGCCGAGAGCGTCGGCTCGGTCGCGGCAAACCTGCACGGCCAGCCCGATCGCTTCGCGGTCGGGATCGACATCAACGCCACGCATCACCGAGGAGTCCGCGAAGGCCACGTGACGGCCACGGCGACGCCCGCGCACCAGGGCCAGACGTTCGCGACGTACGACGTGATCATCACCGGCGACGACGGCCGCAAGGTCTGCACTGCCCGGATCACGTGCTACCTCCGCGCCGCAGCTGCGCGCACGTCATGACCCAGCTACCCAGCAAATCGGCCAAACTGATTATGTCGGGCGGAATGAGCGTTACCGCAATATATCGGTCTAGACACATCTGAGCACGACGCACAGTGGTGGTACACGAAGGCGCATGAGAGCGGATATGCTCCGGTCACCGTGTTCCGTCCGACGGCGGGTGTCGAAAACTGCGCCGTTCCCGACGGATACTTGACGTCGTCACGAGCGATCCTCGTCGGCAAGAAGGGAGCTGGTCGCCGATGAACGCGCCGGCCACAGCCCACGACCTGTTCACCGACGTCCCCCACACCCCGGGGGCACCGAAACGCGACCCCATTCTGGTCGCCGACAATGTCGTGCGCCGGTTCGGCGGCCTCACCGCCGTCGACGTCGACCACGTCGAGATTCAACGGGGCTCGATCACCGCGCTGATCGGCCCGAACGGCGCGGGCAAGACGACACTGTTCAACGTCCTCACCGGATTCGACCGCGCCAACTCCGGACACTGGACCTTCCAGGGCCGGCGCATCTCCGGTCAGCCGCCCTACCGCGTCGCCCGCAGCGGCATGGTCCGCACGTTCCAGCTCACCAAGGCATTGACGCGCCTTCCCGTCATCGAGAACATGCGTCTGGGCACCACGGGCCAGCTGGGTGAACGGGCATGGCGTGCAGTGTTCCCCTGGATGTGGCGACGACAGGAGGAAGCCGCCACCGAGCGCGCCGAGGAACTTCTCGAACGCTTCAACCTCGCGCAGATGCGTGACGAGTACGCGGGCGCGCTCTCCGGAGGGCAGCGCAAGCTTCTGGAGATGGCCCGGGCCCTCATGGCGGAGCCGACGATGGTGATGCTCGATGAGCCGATGGCCGGCGTCAACCCAGCGTTGACACAAACACTGCTCGCACACGTGAAAGACCTGCGTGCGATGGGCATGACGGTCCTCTTCGTCGAGCACGACATGGACATGGTGCGCGACATCTCCGACTGGGTTGTCGTCATGGCGGAGGGCCACATCGTCTCCGAGGGACCACCCGAGGTGGTGATGGCCGACCCCGTCGTGATCGATGCTTACCTCGGCCAGCATCACGACGCGCCGCTCACCGAGGAGGACGAAGAGCGCCAGCTCACGGATATCGATTCCACGTTGCAGCGAACCAGCGCCGGGGTAGAGCACGCTGACATACACGACGACACGCACGACGATGCCGCCGCCACTCCCAGCGGTCCGGAGGCACGGTGAGCATGATGAACACCTCTGATGCGACGATGACCGAGAACGACGATCAGGCCGCCAGCACGCAGGACGCTCTCGTCCGCGCGGAGGAGATCGTGGCCGGCTACTTCACGGGCGTGAACATCCTGGAGAAGACCGATCTCTATCTCAACCCCGGCGAGCTCGTCGGCATCATCGGGCCCAACGGTGCTGGCAAGTCCACGCTGCTCAAGGCGATGTTCGGCCTGGTGCGCATCACGTCGGGGAAAGTCTGGTTCAAAGGCGAGGACATCACCGGGCTCAAGCCAAACGAGCTCGTTGCCCGTGGTGTCGGGTTCGTCCCGCAGAACAACAACGTCTTTCCGTCGCTCACCATCGCCGAGAACCTCGAAATGGGGCTCTACCTGGAACCGCGCAAGTTTGACGAACGGTTCGAGTTCGTCACTTCGCTCTTCCCGGCGCTGGCCGATCGACGCAACCAGCGAGCTGGCTCGCTCTCCGGTGGTGAACGTCAGATGGTGGCGATGGCGCGCGCTCTCATGGCCGAACCATCGGTCCTCCTTCTCGACGAGCCCTCGGCTGGTCTCTCACCGGCGCTCCAGGACGAGGTCTTCGTCCGGACCCGCCGGATCAACCGTGCTGGAGTCTCGGTCATCATGGTGGAGCAGAATGCGCGACGCTGCCTGCAGATCTGCGACCGCGGCTACGTCCTGGACCAAGGGCGCAACGCCTACACCGGCCCCGGCCCGGATCTCTTGCACGATCCCAAGGTGATCGAACTCTACCTCGGCAGCCTCGCACGGGCGTGAATCACCTGCGCATGGCTGCCAGGTCACCTCTCGATCACATCTATGTGTCACCACAACCGTAGTGGTAGCGCAGGTGACATAGCAGGTGTACCGTCCGGCTACGAACCTTGTACGGAGGGGAAGGGAACCAATGAGACGCTCTCGAATGCTGCGCGGCATCGCCGCCGCAGCAGCTTTGACGCTCACGCTCGCCGCGTGCGGTGACGACGACGATACGGATGCCGCCGATTCTGAGGAAACCGCCGAGGAGACCGAGGACGACGGAGAGGCAGCGGAGGAAGAGGAATCACCAGATCCAGAGGATCTCGACATCGACCGCCCCGGACGGGACGATGTCCTGGACCTCGGCTACGTGCTTCCCGAATCCGGCGACCTCGCCTTCCTCGGTGCACCGCAGATCACCGGCGTGCAGATGGCGGTCGAAGAAATCAACGACGAGGGCGGTGTGAACGACAGCGACGTCACCCTTGAGACCGGTGACGAAGCGAACAACGCCGCGATCGCCCAGCAGAACACCGCACGCTTGATCAATGCTGGTGTCGACGCCGTCGTGGGCGCGGCTGCCTCCGGGATGTCGCAGGAGATCATCCAGCTCCTGCACGACAACCAGATCGTCCAGTGCTCAGCCTCGAACACATCACCCGACTTCACCGAGCACGAGGCCAACGAGTTTTACCAGCGCACGGTGCCCCCGGACGAGGCTGTCACCCCCGTGATTGTCGACACGTTGCTCAATGACGGGCATCAGGACATCGCGATCGTCGCCCGGGCGGACGACTACGGCATCGGCCTGGCCGACCTCGTCCAGGAGAACTTCGAGGCCGCCGGCGGGTCCGTCGTCGCGCGCAACGACTACGATCCGCGGACTGCCGACTTCTCCCCCGAGGTGTCCGACGTGACCGGCGCCGACCCGGACGCCGTCGTGGTCATCGCGTTCGGCGAAGGGGCAACGTTCATCCGGCAGGCGATCGAGTCCGGCATCTCCGCCGATCAGATCTACGGCAGCGACGGACTCTTCGGGCCCGGACTGGTCGACGACGTCAACCCCGACGACTCCGGATTCATCGCGGGCATGACGGTTATCGGCGCGGCCGGTGGCGAGGACTTCAACAGCCGTCTCGAAGAGCAGCTGCCCGAGGACGAGTCCGGCAACTACATCTACGGCGGCCAGGCGTACGACTGCACGATTATCATCGCGCTTGCCACCATCGCCGCGGATTCCGTCGATCCGGTCGACATCAACGACGAGATCGACGGCGTCACGAAGGACGGCGAGCAATGCACCACGTTCGCCGAATGCCGTGACCTCCTCGACGACGGCGAAGACATCGACTACGAGGGTGCCAGTGGTCCATTGGAGATCGACGGGGCCGACCCGGCGTTTGGCCGCTACGCCATCGCCGAGTTCCAGGACGACGGTTCCCTTGAGGTCGTCGGCGACCAGGACATCGACCTGGCTGACCTCCAGTAGGTCCACGCGCTCACCCGACAGCAGAACGGTCGAGCACACTCCACAGTTGACGGTGCGGGCCCGGGATCCAACAGAGATCCCGGGCCCGCACTTTTATGTCTCCTGCCCGCGGGCCATGGTGCGTGAAGTTCCAGCACCCCCGTGCGGAGAATGGGTCACTATCACGACCATTTTGCCCCACACCACCGACCGAAACTCCGCATCGATCACGATCAGCCGCAGCAAGCCGGGCCATCACTGGCGACGAGCCACGGCATAAACTACGAGCCCGCAGCACGAACCATCCGAGCCACAGCACGAACCACCTGAGCCACAATCACCTGGCCCTCAACCGTCCGGGTGAAGCGCATCCGATGCTCTGAGGTGCATCGGATGCTCTAAGAGCGGGAGAGTCGCCTGACAGCGGCATCCCAGGCACCGTTGGTGATGCCCGGAGCGGGATGCCGGGGTGTGGCGCCGAGCCGGCTTTGCGCCGCGCCCAAGCGGTCGAGCCGGCTTTGCGCCGCGCCCGAGCGCGGTCGAGCCGGCCTTGCGCCCTAGCGAGCGCCGAGGACCATCTCTTTCTTGTTGCCCAGCAAGCCCTGTGGCCGGAAGACCATCAGCAGCACGAGTGTCACGCCGATCAGCGTCATGATGGTCGCGCCGCTCCCGCCACCCTCGGCCATGAAGTCGGGCAGCAGGTCCGCGCCGGCGGCCTCCCGCAGCGCGCTACTCACCGAGCTGTAGAGGAACCAGAACAGCACCGCGCCGAGCAACGGACCGTACTTCGACGCCGCTCCCCCGAGGATCAGAATCGTGTACGCGAAGAAGGTCACGCGCGGATCGTAGGTGTCAGGGTTGGCAGTCTGGCTGCTCAGCGTGAACATGATCCCGCCCAGGGCGCCGATGGCACCGCCGATCATCAAACTTTGCAGTTTGTAGCTGAACACGTTCTTGCCCAGCGATCTCGCGACTTCCTCGTCCTCGCGAATGGATTTGATCACGCGGCCCCACGGACTGCGCATCAGCATGATCACCACGAACGTGGCAAGGAATGCGATTCCCCACGTGACGATCAGTGACCATAGCTGCCCGTGCGGGTACGACACGGGCCCGATGCCATAACTGCCGGTAGGGATCGGATTGATGTCTTGAAACGACGGGCCGGTCGATTGCAGACCGAACGGCCCGCCCGTGACGTCGCGCGCCGGTCCCGACCGCACGATCAGCCGTAGCACCTCGGCCACCGCGATCGTGGTGATCGCGAAATAGTCGGTACGCAGCCGCAGGGTCGGGATTCCCACGAGCAATGCGAGAACGATTGACGCTCCCAGGCCGACGAGGACGCCGAGCCACAGCGGGCCGTTCAGCGTGACGGTGGTGACCGCCACACCGTACGCTCCGACGAGCATGAAGCCGACCTGGCCGAAGTTGAGCAGGCCGGTGAACCCGAAGTGCACGTTCAGGCCGATGGCCAGCAAGGCATACGCGGCTGCCTGCGGGCCGAACGCACCGCGCAAGCCGTCCGTGAGAGCTACCCAGATATCCACGTCATGCCTCCTGCTAGCCGACCCGCTCGCGTCGTCCGAGAATGCCTTGCGGCCGGACCAGTAAGACAACAATCAACGCCAACAGCGCCCACATGAACTTCAGTTCCGGCGGGAACCACAACACCGACAGCTCGGTGACCAGGCCGATAACCAGACCACCCGCCATGGCACCGTAGGCCGTCCCGATGCCTCCGAGAATCACGGCAGCGAACATGAGCAGCAACAGCCGGAAGCCCATGAACCAGTCGGCGGACACCGCCGAGCCGAAGAATATGCCGCCGGTAGCCGCGAGACCGGCACCGAGGATCCACACGGTCAGGATCACCCGGTCCACGTCGATGCCCGACGCCGACGCGAGGGCCGGATTGTCTGCCACGGCCCGGATGGACTTGCCCATCCGCGTGCGCTGAAGCATCATCGCCACCCCGCCCAGGAGCAGTACGGACAGCCCCATGATGGTCATGTCGCGAGGTGTCAGCGACACGGGACCCATCTGGACGGCCTCTTGCCCCACGAAGTCGCGATACGTGCGCGGCGAGCCGCCAAAGAACAACAAGAGCACGTGGCGGATCGCCAGACCCACACCGATGGTGATGATGAGTAGCTGGAAGATGCCCAGCCGTCGCTGGCGCAGCGGACGGAAAAGCCCGCGTTCCAACCCGGCACCCAGCAGTGCCACCAGCACGATCGTGATGATCGATGCTGGAATGAGGTGGATGCTCGGTCCGCCCATGTTGGCCAGGCCGACGTTGAAGAACCAGGCGAGCAGGGCACCTGTGGCCACCAGGTCGCCGTGCGCGAAGTTGATCAACCGGGTGGTACTGAAGACCAGCGAGAGTCCCACCGCTGTCATGGCGATGATGAGCCCGAACTTGATGCCGTTCGCCACCGAACGAAGGAAGGCCTGGATCTGTTGCCGGCCCTCTTCCTCCTCGCCTAACTGGAACACCGCAGGCGCTACTCGACCCGACGTGACCTGAACCTCGAGCGGATTGCGTTCCGGATCCTGCAGCTCGGCGCCTTCTGGCAAAGTCCCCTCGTCGAGGAGGATGGTGTAGGTCCCCGGCTCCGGCACGGGAATCATCCACTGCCCATCAGCATCGGTCGTGGCCTGGCCCACCTCGTCGCCAGCGCTGTCGCTGACGGTCAGTGTGACGTCCGGGATCGGTTCACCCTCGCCGTCGCGGAGCATTCCACGAACACCCTGGTCCGCTTCCTCTTGGGCAGCCACGAGACCGCCCGACGAGACCAGCGACGCGCCCGCCGACGGACCAGCTGACGTAGCAGCTGGCATCGCCGCTGACGTGGCCATAGCCGGACCACCAACCAAGAGCGCGAGCAACCAGGTGACACCGACCGCCACCACGATGTGGCGTAACCGCAACAAGCGCGTCTCCTCCCGACAACTCCGCCTGCTGGTCTGCCCAGTGGACGGCTCGTCACTGCAATTGAGGCAATTTATGCCGACTCACCCATCCTGCGCACTTCGCAAGCTCCCATAAACACCGGTTGTTAGGACACTGTGACCTCGCCTGCAACGAATGGTGACTACCCATCGGAGTCCGCACGGACCCACGTCCCGCCGTCGAGGATCATGATCTGCGGACCTGCGTCCATCCGGTCACCATAATCGTCGAACGTCACCTCTCCCGTGACCCCCTCGAACGTCACCTCTGCCATCTCCCCGGTGCAACCCTCCCGGGCATCTCGCGCCGACGACGCCGGGGGCAGGCACCCGTTCAGAACGGTTGCCACGGCCGTTGCCGCATCGTAGGCCGCAGCGCCGTAAGGGCCGACGGCATTCGCCTCCGCGTCGGCCACGCGAGATTCGAGCTGCTCGGGCATGGCGTCTTCGGTCGGCGTCAGTTCTCCGGGCTCGGCCGTCCACATACCGTCCGCCGACGACCCGGTCTCGGCCAGGAAGTCGTCCGTCTTCACCACCGTTCCGCCGAGCAGCTCGACGTCCATATCCTGCCGGACCGCCTCGTTGACCGCTCGTGCCGCGACGTCCGAACGCCCGGCGACGAAAACAGCGTCAGCACCGTTGTCCCGCGCTTCAGCAAGCATCGGCCCGACGTCAGAGATTTCGATCCGGTCCGCGTCGGGGTCAGCGTCGGCGTCGGCGTCGGCGTCGGCGTCGGCCCCACCATCGCCCTCGTCGCCAGATGCCCCGCCGTTTTCCTCGTCGCCGGCTGTCTCGCCGTCCTCCTCGCCATCGCCGTCGTCACTGCCGTCGTCCCCCTCACCGTCGCTCTCTCCGTCGCTCTCGTCACCGTCATCGGACGCGTCGTCACGCTCGTCGACCCGGAGCACCTCTCCCCCGTTCTCCCGCACGGCGGCAGCGAACACGTCGCCCTCGCCGTCGTCTCCGGTGTCGATCACGGCGACGCTCTCCGCGCCGAGCCCGCCGGTGGCGTGGCGGGCCAGGGCCTCCAACGGAGGTTCAGCGCTCACCGCCGTGCGAAAGTAGGTGCTGTACGGCCGCAACGGCTGCGCCGCGTCCGCGCCACGGGTGTGTGCCGGAACGGTGTCAGCCGGCGAGACGAAGAGCAACGACGCCGCATCGAAGACCGGCTGTGCCGAGCGAACGGTCTCGGTGGACAATCCTCCGATGACGGCAACCGCGTCGGAGTCGACGATCTCCCCGGCGATGTCGGCAACATCCTGCTCGGAGGCGTCGTCGTCGATCAGCTCGACGCCGACCTCCCAGCCGTCCAGCTCGATCGTGTCTTCGAGACCCAGCTCGACAGCAGTGGCGACGCCCTCACCGCTGGCCGTACCCTCCGGGACGAGGACGGCGACGCTCGCCTCGCGCGAGGGTTCTCCACCCTCGCTGACCGCGTCTTCGAGGACACCACAGGACGCGAGCGCCACCGTGGCGCACGTGGCTACGCTTACCGCCGGAGGTGCCCAGCGAATCCGCCGACGTGCCCGCCGGATCGTCAGCCGTCCTTCGAGTCTTCCTGGCCGGATTCCTCGTCGGAATCTGCGTGCTCTGTCAGGATGACCTGCGCGACGCTGCGCATCGAGGTGCGCTTGTCCATCGCCGCCTTCTGGATCCACCGGAACGCCTCCGGCTCTGTCATGCCGAACTGAGTCTGCAATATGCCCTTGGCTCGATCGACGAGCTTGCGTGTCTCCAGTCGCTCCCCGAGGTCGGCAACCTCTTGCTCCAGTTGGAGGATCTCCTCGTGCCGGGACAGCGCCATCTCGATGGCTGGAACCAAGTCCGACTTGGAGAACGGCTTGACCAGATAGGCCATCCCGCCGGCCTCTCGGGCTCGCTCGACGAGGTCGCGCTGGGAGAATGCCGTGAGGAACAGGACCGGCGCGATGCGCTGACCGGCGATGCGCTCCGCCGCAGATATGCCGTCCAGTACCGGCATCTTCACGTCCATCACGACAAGATCGGGCCGGTGCTCCTCGGTCAACCGCACGGCGGTCTCGCCGTCGGCTGCCTCGGCCACCACCTCGTAGCCCTCCTCCCGGAGCATCTCGATCAGGTCGAGACGGATCAGCGACTCGTCCTCGGCCACGAGAACGCGTCGCGCGGGAGCGGTCTGGGTCTCGGGAGTTGGCGTATCGGTCACGCGGGAAGCCTACCGCTGCCGACGTCGTTGTAGACGAAGGGTCGGGGCATGTCCCGCTGATGAGGCGTGTCGTCGCAGGATCAGGCGGGGTGATTTCGCGCGACGCCGGGGTCCGCGCTACCCTTCATCCTGGTTCTTCTCGGCCCGAGTGGTGGAATTGGCAGACACGATGGACTCAAAATCCATTGCTCTTGTGGGCGTGCGGGTTCGAGTCCCGCCTCGGGCACCCCAAATCCCCGCTGATCATGAACACTAATCCACTTGTACAGGTCGGCTTGTGTGGGTCTTCGGATCCTGGCGGGGTGCTGGGTTCATCGGACGATGATGGAGCCTAGTACTCGC
>NZ_QMIG01000051.1 GCF_003287285.1 Phytoactinopolyspora halophila | reverse complement strand
GCCACGCACACACAAAGAAGGCCACCCCGAAGGATGGCCTCCCCGCTGAGATCCGAAGACCCATGAAGGAAGACCAGCGCCGGTATCGACGCTGGTCATGTGGTGGACAGGGGCGGCATCGATCCGCCGACCTTCCGCTTTTCAGGCGGACGCTCTACCAACTGAGCTACCTGTCCCGGGAAAGCGCTACGAGTCTAACGTACGAGCGCGCGCTGTTCGAAATCGACACCCCCGCCCCCGCACCGCTGATCATGAACACTTGAGCCCGCCCATAGGTCGGCTAGTGTTCATGATCAGCGGAATGGGGGTCAGGGGTCGGTGTGCCGGGCACGCTCATTGAGTTTCGCGAGGTAGGCGTTGTACGCCGTACGCTCCGCCTCGACGCTGCCTTCCCGCCGGTCGAAGCGGCGCGCCGCCCGTTCGTCCGAGCGGAACCACTGGACGAAGATGATGCCGATGACGAGCAGCGCGGGCAGCTCGCCGAAGCTCCAGGCGATCTGGCCGGCGAGGATCTGGTCATCCAGCGGAGGGGGCAGCCATGTCATCTCAGTGGCGATTTCCCGGTAGTACGAGCCGGCAATGAGTCTCGACGACTCCATGAGGGCGAGCCCGAAGAACGCGTGCAAGGCCATGGCGAGCAGCTGCAACACCACGCGCGCGGGGAACGGGGGCCGCTTGGGGAGCGGATCGACGCCGATCAGCATCTCGAAGAAGATGTAGCCCGTGATCAGGAAGTGCAGGCTCATCAAGATGTGCCCGGTGTGGTTGCGCATCGCGGTCTCGAACAGATCGGTGAAGTACACCGCGAACGACCCCGAGACGAACAGGGAGAAGGCGACGACGGGGTGCGTGACGACGCGGCAAGCCCGGCTGCGTACCGCGGCGTTGATCAGCTCACGGGGTCCGGTCTCACCGCGGCGTGCTGGCTTGATGGCGCGCAGCGCTAGTGTGATCGGCCCACCCAGGACCAGCAACACCGGGCAGATCATCATCAACGTCATGTGCTGGATCATGTGGACCGACAGCAGCGTCATGCTGTAGGTCATCATCCCGGACAGCTGGACGAGCGCTACCGTTCCCACGCCGGACAGCCACGCGATCGTACGTCCGACGGGCCAGTGGTCGCCCCGCTTGCGCAGCCGATACACACCACCCAGATACAGCAGTACTGCGGAGAGGCAGCCGATCGCGAAGAACGCATCGGGATAGGTTTCGGTCAGCAGGCGTACGCCGGTGAACTCGGGTGGAATCGGAAATCCGATCAGCTCCCGCACCGGAGAGACGGCACCGGCGTCTTCGGGTACCGGAGGTTCGGTTCGGGCCAGTGCGACAGCCAGGCCGACGGTGGCGGCCATGACGACGACCTCGTTGGCCGCCACCCGGCGGAACTGCGTTCGCTGACCGGCATCGAGTTCCTGGATTGTCCGGCTGCGGTGGGTATGCCCGAAGTATCCCAGCACCGTGAGCGCGGCGATCTTGCCAAGTAGCAGCCAGCCGTATGACGTCGTGATCAGTTCGGTCAGCGAGCTCATGCGTACCCAGGCGTTCAGTACCCCGCTTGCGGCAACGAGAACGAAGCATCCAAGTGCCACCGGCGAATAGGCACGCACGACGCGGGGAAGTTCGCGCCCCCGTTGTGCGGCGTACCAGACCAGCGCGGCGAGCCCGCCGACCCAGATGGCGATCGCGACGAGGTGGATGAGGATCGACGCCGTGGCCGAGTGGTGGTAGTCACCGCTGGAGGAGTGCCCGATGAGACCGAGTGGTACGAGTGTGGCGAGCCCCAGACAGAACAGTGCGATGCTGCCGCCGTGGCCGAGAGTCAGCCGGGCGGCCGGGATCATCGTCACCGCCAGCACGACGATGGCGGCGTAGGCCTGGCCCTGGGCAACGCTGGAGGTGTAGGAACGAAAGCCCTCACCTCCCAACGCCTCAAGCAGGGGCCGCCCGATCAGGTCGGACAGGGTCAGCAGGTGTACCGTTGCCGCCGCCACGGCCAAGACCAGCGCGCTCCACGACGCCGCCCGGAGGGATCGGAGTGCATCGCGCCCGAGCTGGCCGCGTTCTGGGGGCAACACGACGGCGAGCCCGAACAGGCCGATGGTCACGGCCAGTGCCCCATGCATGACGGTCTTGGCGATCGGCAGGCCCCATTGGGTCACTTGGCCCGGATCTTCGAGTCCGGGTATCACGCCTGCCGTGGCCCCACCGCCGATAAGAAGAGCGATCACGAGCGTGAGCAGCGCGGCGACGACGGCGGCCACGCCCCACTGACGGGTGGTGGGTGGCGGAGCGGAGGTTCGTGTCGTGAGAGTCATCGGGCTGGGTCGTCGTCGGAGTCGCCGGCGTGCTGGTTGGTCGTGTCCTTCAGTCGCCGCCGGTTGCGGGCGGTGAGGAGGGCGAGTAGGGCGAGGGCGACGAAGAGTACGAGACCGCCGAGGACGGTGCCGTTGACACCGTCGTTGGTCCCTTCCCCGGAGTCCTCGCCGGCTTGTGCAGGCTCGTTCGTGTCCTCTGGGGCCAGGCCGGTGTTCATCGTGAAGTCGAACGTTCCGTCGACGGGATGGCCGTCGGCGGACACCACACGGTACGAGACCGTGTAGTCACCGTCCGGGAGGTCCTCGACGTCTTGGGTGACGGTGTTGTCCTCCACGCGTGGTTCACCGACCTGATACGCGTTCTCGTTCCCGTCGAGAACCGCGACCTGGGTGAAATCGTCCTGGTCTTGGACGTAATCGTCGAAGACGAGTTCGACGGTCTCGGGTTGGGTCTCGAGCGTGGTCCCCTCCACGGGGGCGGTCTCGATGAGTACGTTGTGCGCCATGGCTGGCGGTGCGGTCGCCACCGCGAGTGCGATGGCTGTCCCGAGCGCGGTGACGGCGCCGAGAAGGGGGCGCCCACGTGGTGGTTCCTCTGGCGAAGTGGTCATTTTTCATCCTGATCGGTCGTGTCGTTCATCCTGTGGCGCGTCGTGGTGAGGCGCGTAGAGAAGCGACACAGGAGCTGTGTCGTCTTGTGGTTGTTTCCTGCCGACGGACACCGGTGAGGGGCAGCGGATCTGCCGTCGGTGTGTCAGCGACCGATCTCGAGTGGTGGACCGCGGCGTGGAACCGTGTCGCCGACGAACGCAGCGCACGAGATCCGGACAGTATCCGACGATACCGGAACCCACCTGGTCACGGCGCGTACGGGCCGGGATTCGCGGAGCTTATGCAGGTGAGTAAGCATGATCGTGGCAGATAGCGACGCCAGGGCCCACAGCGCCGATTCGCCGCCCGACAGCAAGACGGTCAAGATTGCTGCTGCGACGACATGAGCGAGGACCATCGCCATGCCGCCGGCGGTGGCGTCGCCGTGGCCGTGACCGGCCATGGCCAGTAACGCGTGAAGGCCGGGCTGCGACAGCAGCATGACGGCACCGATCTCGACGGGACCGCGGCGCCGATCCGCGAGGGAAACACAGGCGATGGCGAGTAACCCGCACGCGACGAAAAACGCCGGATCCAGTGGTGCGCTGCCTCCGGCGGCCATGTGTGCCGCCGTCGGTATCAGCAAGCAGGCAGCCGACATCGTGAGGCCCCGTGCTGCACGGATGCGCCCTCGGCCTGGCTCCTGCACGCGACCAGCGTACGTGACGATGCTGCGTGATCGGCCCGCCCGGTGCGGTCACGACGCGTCCACGGCATGCCGTCAGAGGTAGTCCTGGGCAGTCGCTTCCCGATCTGGCTCGTTCAAAACGGGCCGATCCACGGTGGTGCTGGCCAGGACACGTCGTCGTTCATCGTTGTTCTGTCGAGGGTGGGCGCGCCGTGTACTCGGCGCCGGCGGAGCGGGCGAGAAATGCCGACAGCGGTCCGGGCAGCTCGGCGACCCGATCACCCCAGTCGTAGACGACGGCGGTGTTGGTGATCAGGTCGTGCAGTGCCCGGTGTTCACGCTGGACCAGGATGCCGAGGAAACCGAGGCCGGCGGGAAGCGCGCTCACCGGGAGGGCGAGCGTGCGCCACAAGGCCCGGCGGCCGGAGAGGGTCGATCCGTCGGCGGCGACGACCCGGAGGCCGACGATGCCCTTGCCAGGGGTACGACCGGCGATGGTGAGGCCGGTGGCGGTGTAGAGGAACGCCCACACGGCAAGCGCGAGCAGCGGTGCCGGTCCGGATAGTTCCCCGAGGAGCGATTCGCCGGTGATGGCTCTGGCCAGCATGTCGATGCCGGCTGCGATCGCGGTGTACGAAACGAGGACGATCACGACGTCGAGCACGGCGCTCGCCGCGCGGCTGATGACGCCAGCATAGTGCCCGGTGACCCGGAGCCGTGGTGTGACCGTCATGGCAGCCGCTCCGCCACGAGTTTGGGTGGGCCGAGAGGCTGTTGCGCGGGGTCGCGGCGGAGGATGCGGTTGAGCACGCGATCGACGACGACATCCAACCCGACGATCTGGCGTCGGGCGAGGTCGAGAGCAGAACCTGCGACCCGTCCGGTGCTCTCGGCGACGATCTCCGGCACGCCGGCGCGGCGGATCGCCGCCTCGAGATCGACGTTCTCGAGTACGGCGTCGACGTCCACTCGGGCCAGGAAACGGTTCACGTCGACGCGATCGGCGAGCCGGTCGATGTCGACCCGGTCCAGCAGTCTGTTGACATCGACCCGGTCGAGGAGAACGTCGATGTCGACGCGTTCGAGGAGGGCGTCGATGTCCACCCGGTCCAGGAGTTCGTTGACGTCGACGCGTTCGAGAAGCCGGTCGATGTCGACGTGATCGATGACGGTGTCCGGGTCGATCGTCTCCACGACCCGTCCGGTGACGGCGCCGGCGAAGCGACCGAGCCTGCCCTTGTGTTGTTGGGCCTGGTTGCCCTTCATGCTTCCTAGTGTCGTATGCCGGCCCTGTGGATCACACAGCGACACGGCTTCCTGGAGTTCGTGGCGGCTCGCGCCTCGTGTTCGTGCGAAATCAATGATTGACCATTGTTAGTCAAGGTAGGTAAGTTTCCATCACTATCAGTCAAATATCGCCGATTTACAACACATCGCCTGTCGTTCCACACCCCGACTGCGGTCTTGCCGTTCCCCACGACCCGGGAGGCAGCGCATGTCCCCTGTATCCGGACGTCCGGCCCGGCACGCTCGCCGTCGTGTCACCGTCATAGCCGCCACCTTCGGTCTACTGGCAACCATCGCGCTCGTTGTGCCCGGTACCGCGTCGTCGTCCTCCGGCTCGTCGAGCTCATCGTCGTCAGAAGGTGTGAGCTCCGTCCACCTGATCTATCACCGGTGGCGCCGGCGCGGGCAGGGCGGATGAGCGATCGGCGAGAGGAGATATTCATGCGACGCGCAAGCCTGTCGCTCGTCGCCGTCGGTGCCCTGGCGCTGGGCCTCGTGGCCGGCCTGCCGGCCCGGGCGGACGGCCCGTCCGGGCACCGCGACAGCCAGCCCGGGCACCGGGCCGGACCGCCGACCGTCACGCCGGACGACATCCGGTTCACGCCCGAACGCGTGCTCCGCAAGGGATCGCCCGAGGACGTGGGACTTCTCCCCGAGCGGATCGAGCAGATCGCTCCGCGGCTGGCCGGCTACCTCGGCACCACGCCGGAGACTCCGGAGCACCCCATGTATGCCGGGGCCGTCGTGCTCGCGGCGAAAGACGGGGTGATCGTCGAACATGCGGCCGTCGGCGACGCCGTACGCTACAGCGGCACCCGCACCGAGGACGGCGACGTGATCGGCATCGAGCTCCCCGAAACGGAACGGATACCGATGCGCGAGGACACGATCGTCGACCTCGCGTCGGTGTCGAAGCTGTTCTGCACGGTCGTGGTGCTGCAACTGGTGGAGGACGGCGCCGTGGATCTGGATGCGCCGGTGACCACCTACATCCCCGAGTTCGGCCAGAACGGCAAGGACGAGATCACGGTCCGGCAGCTGCTGACGCACACGTCGGGCATGCGCGCGTGGCTGCCGCTGCACTCGTCGTATCCGACGCCGGAGGAGCGGATCGAAGCCGTCTACGAGTCGACGCTCCAGCCGGATGCCGAACCCGGCGCGCAGTACCTCTACTCCGATCTGGGTCTGATCACGCTGGGTAAGATCGCTGAACGGGTGACGGGCCGGACGCTGGACGAGCTCGTGGCCGAGCGCATCACCGAGCCACTGGGCATGACCGACACCATGTACAACCCGCCGGAATCGTTGCGCGAACGGATCGCGGCCACGGAGCACCAGCCCGCACTCGACCGCGGCATGGTGTGGGGCGAGGTGCACGACGAGAACGCGTGGTCACTCGGCGGGGTAGCCGGGCATGCCGGCCTGTTCTCCACCGCCGCCGACCTCGCGATCTTCGCTCAGACCCTGCTGAACGGAGGGCAATATGGCGACGCCCGGATCCTGTCCGAGGACTCGGTGCGGCAGGCGATCACCAACCAGAACGCGGGAATCGCGCCGGAACCGGCCTCGCGGCGCGGCCTCGGCTTCGAGCTGAACAAGCACTGGTACATGGGGCCGCTCGCGTCGCCGGTGACGTTCGGGCACACGGGATTCACCGGGACGTCGCTCGTCATCGACCCGTTGTCGGATTCGTTCGCCATCGTGCTGACCAACCGGGTGCACCCCACCCGGGCCTGGGGCGGCAACAACCCCGCCCGGCGTGCGGTGACCGAAGAACTGGGCCTGGCCGTGCCGGTGCACCCGGCCACCGGAGACGACGCGTGGTTCACCGACCACCGGGACGGCGCGACCCACACGCTCGACGTGCCCTTCGCGCGTCGGGCTGGCTGGGCGGCGCGGCTGTCGTTCCGGCTCTGGTACGACACCGAGGACGCCACGGACGCCGGACACCTGGAGGCATCCACGGATGGCGGCGAGAGCTGGGATGCCGTGCCGTTCGACCTGAAAGCGGCTGACCACCGCTGGTCGACGGACGGCTCCTTCTCCGGTTTCCAGGGACGGCAGTGGCTGCGTGCCGAGGCGAAACTACCGGTCGGAACGACGGATCTGCGCTGGAACTACACGGCCGATGCCACGTCGCGGGGACGGGGCGTCTACGTGGACGCGGTCTCCGTGATCGACTGGCGCGGGATGGTGTTCAACGACCGGCGGCCGGGCGATGCCGAGCGCTGGGAGGCCGACGGCTGGGTACGCTCGGCCACCTGAGTGAAGAGAGGCGTTGGTTGCCGACCTCGCCGAGGCGTGCGAGACGTCGTGGAAGGATCGGTTTCACGGCTCCAACCGGCGGGTGCTGGAGCGGACGACCAGCGTTGCCGGCACCGTCGTCACCGACGTCTCCCGATCGATGCCCGAGCGCAGCCGCTCGATCAGGGTGGAAGCGGCGATCCGGCCTTCCTCGCGCACGTCTTGAGCCACCGTGGTCAGGCCGAACAGCCACGACATGTCGTGGTCGTCGACCCCGACGACGGAGAGGTCCTCGGGTATCCGCACGCCATGCCGCCGGGCCTCGTACATGATGCCCATGGCGACCTCGTCGGACACCGCGAAGACGGCGGTCGGGTTGACCCCTCGGGATCGAAGCTCGGCGTATGCCTCGACGCCGGCTTCGACCGTGAACTTCGCCGGTACGGTCATGGCCGGATCCGGTTCGATCCCCGCAGCGTGCAACGCCTCCACGTACCCGCTGCGGCGTTCCGGGGAGACGGGAAAGCCGAGCGTGTCGTCGGGATCGCCGCCGGCGAAGGCGATGTCGCGATGTCCGAGCTGGACGAGATGTTCCGTTGCCACCCGCCCGACCTCGACGTCGTCGATCCGGACGCACGGCATGCCGGGAACGATCGGCCCGACGGCCATGACCGGGCGGTTCATCGCATATAGGGCTTCGACCTCGTCGTTGGTGAGCCGCAGGCTGGCGATGACGATCGCGTCGACCCGTTTGCGCAGGAGCTGCGTGTCGAATACCCGTCGCCGATCCGTTTCCACGTCGGACAGCTCATAGCGCAACAGGTCGTAACCGTTGGCAGTGAGGACGTCCTGTGCGCCCTCGCAGACGGCCGTGAAGTACCACCCACGCGCGACCGGCGATACCACGGCGACCGCACCTGTCCGGCCCGTCGGCAAGGCCGCCGCGCTGGGCGATGCTACGTAGCCCAGCTCTGCGGCGGCCTCTTCGACGGACTTCCTGGTCTTCGCGGCCACGCCGGGAAGACCACGCAACGCGCGTGACACGGTTGCCACCGAGACTCCTGCCCGTGCGGCCACCTCCACGATTCCCGTCATCGTTGGCGCCCCGGCCCCGTGCGGACGTGCCACATCACCCCTTGACACTACCGGCCAGCAGGCCGCGCACGAAGAAGCGCTGCAGCGTGAGGAACACGAGCACCGGAATGATCATGGCGACGAACGCACCAGCCGAGAGCAGGTGCCATTCGGTGCCGCGGGTGCCGACGAGCTCGGCGATGCGAGCAGTGAGCGGCGCGACATCCGAGGTGCTGCCCGCGAACGTCAACGCGACCAGCAGATCGTTCCACACCCACAAGAACTGGAACACGCAGAACGCGGCGATCGCGGGCATGATCAAGGGAAGCATGATCGTTCCGAAGATCTTCACGTGCCCGGCCCCATCGACACGCGCGGCCTCGATCAGCTCAACGGGTATGTCTCGCATGAAGTTGTGCAGGAGATAGACGGCTAGAGGGAGCGCGAAGGTCGAATGCGCGATCCACAGCGGCCAGAAGGTCCCGTTGAGCCCGACGTCGACGAAGATCTGCAGCAGTGGAACGAGAGCAATCTGGATCGGCACGATCTGCAGCGCGAAGACCGCGACGAACAGGGTGTCCCGGAAGGGGAACTTCATCCACGCGAACGCGTAAGCCGCCAGCAGCGCGAGCGAGACCGGGATCACCACCGACGGCACGGTGATGGCGACCGAGTTGATGACATACGTCGACAACTCGGTCCTGCTGCCGAACAGCACCTCCCGGTAATTCTCGAGAGTGAGCTGCGGGTCGGTGAACCAGTTCCACCACCCGTTATTCTTGATCTCCTCTTCCGGTCGAAACGACGACAGGAACAGCCCGAACGTCGGAAGCGTCCAGAGCACAGCGATGATGATGGCTGCCGTCGAGGCTCCGGGCGAGCTGAGTCGCTTGCGCGCCCGCGCCGACGGCGAGACGGTCTCCGTGCCGTCCCAACCTTCCCGTGTTTCCGGCGTCGATTGCACGGCGCTCATCGGATGTCCGCCTTTCGCATCTGTCGGACGTTGTAGATGACGATCGGGATCACCATGACGAACAGCACCATCGCCAGTGCGGCGCCCAGGCCGTAGTTCCCGCGGACGAGGCTCTGCGTGTAGAACTCGTTCGCGACGATGCTGGTTTCGAACTGACCGCCGGTCATGGTGCGGACGATGTCGAAGACCTTGAGCGTGGCGATCGAGATTGTGGTCAGTACGACGATGAGGGCCGGGCGGATGCTGGGCACGGTAACGTAGCGGAACATCTTCACCCCGTAGAGGCCGTCCAGGCGGCCGGCTTCCACGATGTCCTGGGGGATGGCCTTGATCGCTGCCGACAGGACGGTCATGGCGAACCCGGCCTGCACCCAGATGAGGATGGCGATGAGGAGGAAGGTGTTCAGCGGAGCGTTCAACATGAACTGCTGTGGTTCGAATCCGAGCCACACGAGGATCTGGTTGAGCACTCCGATCTGTTCGATGCCCTGCTGGTCTGGCCGGTGCGCGTAGACGAACTTCCAAATCACGGAGGCTCCGACCAGCGAAATCGCCATGGGCATGAAGATGAGTGCCTTCGCGAAGGCTTCGAACCGGGTACGGTCCACCAGCACGGCGTAGATGAGCCCGATGACCGTCGCCGTCACCGGTGCCACGAGAACCCAGAACAGCGTGTTCCGCAGCACTATCAAGAGATCGTCGCGCTCGAACATCGCCTGATAGTTCGCCAGGCCGACGAACGCCTCCGTCGTGCGATCGAAGAATGACTGGTACGCCGTGCGCAGGGCGGGATAGATCAGCCCGATGGCGAGTAGAAGGATCGCGGGAACGATGAACGCGAATGCCTGGACGATGTCAGCACGGCGCCGGACACGACCCACGAGCATCAAGATCAGCCCCATGGCCCCGGCGAACAGGGCGATGGCGAGCACCATCTGAATGAGCTTCTCAGCGGTATCCATGATTCCACCTGTGTGCCGGCCTCGGGACCGGGCTCATGCGAGACCGGCCCCGAGGCACATGTGCGGTCAAACCGAGGGTCCAGCTGGAAGGGTTTACTCCTCGGGCCAGGTTTCTTCGATCTGGGTGAGCACTTCCTCCGTCTCGGCGCCGGTGATCCAGTCGACCATGCCGGTCCAGAAGGATCCGGCCCCGACGTCACCCGGCATCAGATCCGAAGCGTCGAAGCGGAAGACCGCGTCGTCGTCCTGGAGTAGTTCGGCGGACAGGCGGCTGATCGGATCCTGGTAGTTGTCGAGCTCGACGCCGGTGTTCGCACTGACCCAGCCGCCGAGCTCGGCCTTGTCGTTTGCCCACTCGGCGCTCGAGACGTACTCCTGGAAGGCCTGGACCTCTGGCCGGTCGTCGAACGCCACGGTGAACTCGCCCGCACCCAGCACCGGATCTCCGAATTCTTCTTCGATGGCGGGCAGGTAGAAGGCGTAGACGTCGCCGTCCTCGGCGATCTCGGCGTCCTCCGGCCAGTTGGGCGCGTAGAACGACGCGGCGCGGTGCAGGTAGCACTGCTCCTCGAGGATGGGAAGTCCGGCCTGGTTGACGTCGGTCGTCGCGATGCTGGAGACGTCGCCGAAGCCGCCGTTGACGTAGTCCGGATTCTTCAGAATCTCGCCGGCCTGATCGACGGCGTCAACGACCTGCGGATCGTTGAACGGAATCTCGTGCTGATACCACTGGTCGTACACCTCCGGCCCGGCGGTGCGCAGGAGGATGTCCTCGATGAAGTCCGTGGCCGGCCAGCCGGTGGCGTCGCCGGAGGCGATTCCCTGACACCAGGGCACCCCGCCGTCGTCGACGATCTGATCGGACAGGGCGATCAGATCGTCCCACGTCTCTGGAACCTCGTACCCGTTCGCCTCGAAGGTGGTGGGCGAGTACCAGACGAACGACTTCACGTTGGATCCCAACGGTGCTGCGTAGAACGTGCCGTCGATCGTGCCGTACTCTTTCCAGTCCTCCGAGAAGAATTCGTCGACGTTCTCCTCGACGCCCTCCGGAGCGGGCACGGGGGCGCCGGTGTCCTGGACGATCGTCTCGAGCAGGCCCGGCTGCGGCACGTAGGCGATGTCCGGCGGGTTGCCGCCATTGATCCGCACCTGCAGCTGCGCCTCGAACTCGTCGGAGTGCTCGTAGACAACGTCCACGCCGGTGCATTCTTCGAACGGGACATACGACTCGATGTGCGGCTCATCCTCCGGAGGGGTGATCGTGCTGTAGATCGTGACCTCGGTGCCTTCCAGGTCACCGTACTCCTCCGTGTACTGTTCGAACTCCGAACAGTCGACATCGCCGGCGGCGTCCGTGTTGTCGCTGTCGTCACCTCCGCCGTCATCTCCGCACGATGCGAGGAAGAAAGACAGCCCGAGGACACAACCGGTCGCCACGGCGCTACGTCGAGCATTACTTCTGGCCATGGTGAGCTCCTTTTCAAAGCGCGGTGGTCCGAGCGCTGTGCCCGAATCCCGGATCCAGATTGAAAACGTTTAGCATCCCGTTCTGCAAGGTCCGAGCGGGGATATGGGCGTAACGATTACGTCACGGCCCCCAACGCTCCGCTGATCATGAACACTACGCGCGTTCTAGGAGTGCATAGGTGTTCATGATCAGCGGAGGGATGGGGGCCGCGGGTGTGCGTTAGCGTGATTCGGGTGAGTGCGTGGAACGACGAGCCGGGAATGGTCGAGCTCCCCGACGGTC
The DNA here is from genome assembly GCF_003287285.1 of Phytoactinopolyspora halophila. GTDB lineage: Bacteria > Actinomycetota > Actinomycetes > Jiangellales > Jiangellaceae > Phytoactinopolyspora_A > Phytoactinopolyspora_A halophila. The sequence continues at coordinate 10,770 of NZ_QMIG01000051.1, read as the reverse complement.
GCCGCATCCGGGGGACAGGCCTGGGTCACCCTCGTGGCGACATCGATGCGCCAGACTTCGCCGTCTATCTGCTCGAACGGGACCCGGGCGATCAAGGATGGGAGTATCGCTGGGTGCGGTGTCCCGACTTCGGCATACCGGCATCGACGAGCGACGCATTGTCGGCCTTGCACGAGGCACACGAGCGCGCTCGTGATGAACGGGTCGAAGTCGCGTGCCTCGGGGGCGTCGGACGGACGGGGATGGGCATGTCGGTCCTGGCCGTGATCGCGGGGATTTCGCCGGAGGAGGCAGTCGCCTGGACGCGTGAGCACTACCGCCCGGACGCTGTCGAGACCCCGGAGCAGGAACGATGGATACGCGACGCGGCCACGCTGCTCTGACGTGGCACGATGCGCGGCCGTCCACCCGTCGTTGGTCGCACTTCGATGGCCAGGCGTGCGCGAAATCGGCGATATTCGGGAGTTCTCGCATGCGTCGGTGTCGAAGTGCCGTGAGACAGCACGGTATTTGTGCGTAGTGATTGGTGACAGATGCGGTTGATTGCTATCGCGGATCAGAAGGTCCTGGTGGCCACCTTGGCGGCCTGCGTGCTGGCCGTTGCCTGTTCGGATGGTTCGAGTCGTGACACGGCGCCCGAAGAGGGAGCGCCGTCGCCTGAGAGCACTGATGAGCAGCGAATCGGGGCGACCGAGCCTGCACTGATCGAGTGCAGTGACAATATTGGAGGCGATCGGCCCGATCCGGACGAATACCACGTCGTCGACAGTGGGGTGGCGCTGCCGTCGACGAACGAGCCCGCGCTTCAGGCCACACAACTCACCGAGACTGACGACCTGAGCGAGCTGGATGACATCGATGAGCAGTGGTACTACGCCAAGCGTGGACTCGTGCTCAGAGGTGGACATGAGGTGGAACTTTCAATTCCATCGGATCACGTGGATGACGTGCGTCTCCGCTGGGGACACACGCCATCGCGACCGGCGACATCGGTCCGAGCTGAATGCCCGCCCGCGGACGGCTGGCTCGCCTTCGCCGGAGGCTATGTCGTCCGAGAGCCGGGATGCTATTCGATTCGTGTCCAGGTCGACGATGGCCAGCCGCAGGAGATCGATGTCGGCGTCGGAGCTCCGTGCCCTGGACAAGACCCACCATCCGTCTAGGAATCTCTCGTGTCCATCTGGGCGCTGCACGCGTGATGGCGCCCAGACAATGAATGGTGGTGGAGTTCCTGACATTGTCGAGGGTCGTGTCGGCCAGGAACTCCACCACCACATCAGGCCGGCGTCCGGCTAGGCCAGGACGCTCAGTGGCTGCAGCCGCTGGTGGGCAACTGGTCGGCGTCCGGTGGCGTGACACCGTCGTAGATCGCCAGCAGCAGGTTCTGCGGACACCGGAGCGCGCCGTCGGGCGTGCGGATCTGGAGGTGCAGATGTGGACCCGACGAGTGTCCGGTGTTGCCGGTCAGGCCGATCTGCTGGCCGGGTGTCACGCTGTCCCCGCTTGACACCGACCAGCTCGACAGATGGCAGTAGTTGTAGGTGGCGCCGTCGGTGCCGGACAGGCTGATGCCGCGGCCGCAGCTGCTGTCATTGATCCTCGTCACGGTGCCGGCGCGGACCGCGCGTGCGGACGTGCCGGTCGGTGTGCGCAGATCGATGGCCGGGTAGTCGTGGTGCGTGCGCTCGTACTCGGAGCGCGGGAAGAAGTCGTCCGGTACTGGCAGCGACCACTCACCACCTTCGTCGGCGTCGGCTTCGCTGATCCGGATCGCGTCGGCGATCACGTAGCCGCTGCCTGACGTCCAGCGGCTCACGGCGACGACGTTCTGCTCGCCGGCATCGAAGGTGTGGACGCCGAGGTTGACCCACTGGCCGCCGTTGGTGCGCTGGTTCACGTGCACCGACTGGTTTCCGTTGGCCGTGGCGATCACGTACGGCGTGGAGTCGTTGTAGCCGGAGTTGGCCGGATACCAGGCCTCGACCCGGTAGGTGCCGCTCTCCGGAATGTCGGCCGAGTACCAGGCGGGATCGCTGGCCGAGGTGTCCGGGTCGGCAAAGTAGTACTCGTCACTGTAGCTCTGACTGGACCACGACGAGGTTCCCCAGTTGTCGCTCGCGGTGAACCGTGCGTCGTCGGTGGCCTCGATGACTGTGCTGAACTCCTCGGCGGCAGCGAGTCCTGCCGGCGTGAGCAGCGTCGCGGTGAGTGTGCTGGCCGCCGCGACGGCCAGTCGGCGCGTGATGCTGTGTTTCATGTGCCCGGTCCAATCCTCGGAGATAGGATGGTCTAGACCACATTGAAACAGGACTCGTTCGGCCTGGAAAGGCCTAGAATGTAAATTCAAGTGTAAAATTACGTTTGTTCAGAAAGAATTTCGCCGCATAGGCGTTCCGAGGTGTTCCGGGCCAGCCGGTACGCCGTCGTTGCGCATCCGGATCGGAGTGAGCTCCCGGATGTTGGCCAAGCTGGAGCCTTCCGGGCAGTGTGCCTGAGGTGAAGTATCAGGCGGACTACGCTGATGCTACGCACGCGCTGAACGGGTGGAACCGGTCGATGAGTATTGCCGTTGCGGCGAGTCAACATAACGAGTTTTCGACAACCCTCTCCTGGGAGACATCATGACCGAACTGCAGACGCACACTCTGGATGTGCCCGGCGCCGTGCTGCACTACGACGTCCGCCGCAACGATTCCAGCACCGCACCCGTCCTACTGTTGATCGGTTCGCCGATGGGCGCGTCCGGATTCGGCACGCTCGCCGGGCATTTCGCCGATCGCACCGTGGTCACCTACGACCCCCGTGGGGCGGAGCGCAGCCAACGTACCGATGACGCCTCGGGGTCCACACCCGACGAACATGCGGACGACCTGTACCGGCTGATCTCGGCATTGGACGCCGGGCCCGTGGACATCTTCGCCAGCAGCGGTGGCGCGGTGAACGCGCTGGCTCTGGTGGCTCGCCACCCGGAGCAGGTGCGCACGCTCGTTGCTCACGAGCCACCCGTCGCCCAGATGCTCCCGGATCGCGAGCACGCGCTGGCCGCATGCCGGGATATCCACGAGACGTACCAGCGCAGTGGCCTGGGCCCGGCCATGGCCAAGTTCATCACGCTGGTCAACCGCCAGGGACTGTTCGAGGCCGATTTCGCCGAACAGCCCGCCCCGAATCCTGCCGATTTCGGGCTGCCGACCGAGGACGACGGCTCCCGGAACGACCCCGTCGTCGGGCAGAACATCGTGTCGTGTACTCACTATCAGCACGATGTCGACGCCTTGCGCGCGGCATCGACTCGCATCATCGTCGCTGCCGGAACGGAATCGGAGGGCCAGATGGCCCATCGCGCCGCCGTAGCCGTGGCCGAGCGGCTCGGGACGACACCGGTCGCCTTCCCTGGCGACCACGCCGGATTCCTAGGCGGCGAGTACGGCATAACGGGCCAGCCCGACGCTTTCGCCGCCACGCTGCGCCAGGTCATCACCGCCAGCGCCTGACGACCTGAGCCGGCGTGCGGTCGGAGAAACGTGTTCGTGCCTGCGACAGACGGCAGACATCATGTCGACATCAGCGGGTCGGCGTCGACGTCCCAGACGAGCGACGGAAAGGCCGTCGCGCGCGAACGAGGTGGTCTCGATGAAGTACGTGATCCTGATCCACTCCAATCCACAGCCGTGGGGGCATCCGACCGGCGACTACCTTGCCGCCTACCAGGAGTTGCCCGAGGACGTGCGGAAACGGCTCGACGCCGACTTCGAACAGGTGATGTCCGAAATGCAGCAAAATGGCGAGCTGATCAGCGGCGAGGCGCTAGCTGAGCCCGGGGCCGCACGGCTCTATCGCTGGCACGACGGCTCTCCACTGGCCAGCGACGGCCCGTACTCGGAGGCCAAGGAGCACCTTGCCGGGTTCTTCCTCATCGACGTCGCAAGTCAGGCTCGTGCGGAAGAGATCGTCGCGAAGTTCGCTGGTCCTGGCGAGACAGTGGAGTTGAGGCCGACGATGTGGCCGGGTGGCGACGACCAGTAGCGGTGCGTGGCGGACCTGTGATGCACCGGATCCTCGAAGACGTGTGGCGTCGGGAGGCGCCACACGTCCTCGTTGCGCTCCTACGCAGGCACGGCGACCTGGGCGACTGTGAGGATGCGGCCCAGGACGCTGCTGCTGCCGCGACTGCACAGTGGCCCACCGATGGGGTGCCCGCCGATCCGAGGGCGTGGCTGATCCGTGTCGCGTCGCGGCGCTTGATCGACGGGGTCCGTGCCAACGCGGCCCGCGCCCGCCGTGAGGCGCTAGAGGCAGAACGGCAGCCGGGCGATGTCGACGTCGCGCCCGGAGCGGACGAAACGGCCGGTGTCGAGGCCGATGACACGCTCCGCCTGCTCGTCCTGTGCTGTCACCCCGCGCTGAGCAGACCGTCACAGGTGGCGCTCAGCCTGCGGGCGGTCGCGGGCCTGGCGGTCGAGCAGATCGCAGGGGCGTACCTGGTGCCCGCCCGCACGATGACCCAGCGCCTCAGCCGGGCCCGAGGGGCGCTGCGTGATGCGGGTGCACAGTTCACGATGCCGTCGGACGACGAGTTGCCAGCACGCGTCGCCGCTGTACTGGACGTATGCCACCTGGTGTTCACCGAAGGTTACACGCGTACCTCGGGTGAGAGCCTGTTCGACGTCGATCTCGCCGAGGAGGCGATCCGGCTCACCCGGCAGCTCCACGTTGCGCTGGCCGACCATCACGAGGTGACTGGCGCGCTCGCCCTGATGTTGCTGACGCACGCGCGGTCGCCTGCGCGGATTGACGCCTCTGGTGATCTGGTGCCGCTCAGCGAACAGGACCGCTCGCTGTGGCGACGTGACCTGATGTCCGAAGGCGTTGCGCTGTTGGAACAGACGCTCCCGCGAGGACACGTGGGCCGGTATCAGCTTCAGGCAGCGATCGCGGCGGTCCACGCGGAGGCGCCCACCTTCGAGGCGACCGACTGGATGCAGATCGGCATTCTCTACGACATGCTGAGCCGTGTCGCCCCATCTCCGACCGTGACGCTCAACCATGCCGTCGCCGTGGCGATGGCCCACGATCCGGGGGCCGGCCTGGCGATGCTCGATCCGCTGACGGCCGATCCCGCGATGCAGCGGCATCACCGGCTGTACGCGGTACGTGCCCATCTGCTGGAACTGAACGGTGATGTGGACGCGGCGGCCCACCATTACCGCCGGGCCGCGCAGCTGACGAGCAGCCTGCCGGAGCAGCGCTACCTCAACCGGCGACTACGCCGGTTTGAGGGCTACGGACCCGGATACGGTCATGAAGAGTGACGACGACCACGTCAGCTGTCAGGTCGGCCTCGACGTGCCTTCGTAAACACGCCCTAGCCCGCGCGTGCCCATTCTGCGCCGTGACCAGCCTGGTAGCGGGCTGATACAGACGGACTGTATTACACTGTAGCGTATGGGAAGTAGTCCGATGTCGATTAGATTCGATGAGATGCTGCTGGAACGGCTCCGACGGCGGGCGTCGGCGCAGGAGACAAGCCCGTCGGGGCTGGCGCAACGCCTCATTGACGAGGGCCTGCGGGCACAGGAGCATCCGGGCATCGTGTTCCGTGACGGGCCGACGGGTCGGCGTGCTGCGCTGGTGGGCGGTCCGGATGTGTGGGAAGTGGTGGCGGCGCTGCGGCTGTCCTCGGCTCGGGGTGAAGCGGCGGTGGCGGCGACCGCGGAGGAAATGAGCCTGTCGGTTGCGCAGGTGAAGACCGCGTTGGATTACTACGGCGCGTATCCGGATGAGATCGACGCCCAGGTAGCGGAGAACGAGCGCGCCGCTGAGGACGCGTATGCGGCGTGGCAGGCGCAACGGCGGCTGCTGGCGTGAGTGCGTGGCTGCTGCTGGATGAGCACTACGCCGCCGACATCGCTGAACGTTTGCGTGCAGACGGTCATGATGTGCTCGCCGTGGTCGATGATGTCGAGCTTCGTGCTCAAACGGACGCTGAGCTGTTCCGGTGGACGGCCGGACAGCGCCGGAGGATCGTGACCGAGAACATCAAGGACTTTCGCCCACTGTTGATGCAGGCTTACACGACGGGAGATCGGCTGGCGCCACTGCTGCTGGTCAGTCCACGCCGGTTCCCCCGCGGCAGCGCTAGCCGCACCGAGGCCACCGTGACGGCCCTGTCGACGTGGCTGAACCGACCCGACGCCGCCACGCGTCCTGACGAAGACTGGCTGGCATAGAAACACCTCAACGGCGCGTCTTCTCGACCAGCCGAACCACCGCGAGTGCGGCGTGCTAGTCGCCATGTGTGGCGGATATGGATGAGACTAAGCAACACTCAGATACAGAAACGGGTCACGGCCAAATCGGCCGTGACCCTGCCATGATATTGGCGGTCCTGGCGGGACTTGAACCAGCGGCCTTCGCCTTGACAGAGCGAACCAGTGGCTCTCTGAGCTGGAACAGAAGAGATCGACATGCTGCTGACCCTCGTGTTCATTGTTACCCACCGGTAGTCAACGGTGGGTTTTTGCGAGCATCTTGCGGACCGTCTGCGGACTAAACGATCTTCGGTGTGTGGGTGCCCGTGCCCGGGGAGTTGGCTCGTCTGGCTACTGCCACTGTCGACTGATGGGCTCCCACGCCTGGCCGTCGACGGCTTGTGCGAGTGCAGGGTCGGCGAACGTGATCACGGCGTCGAGCAGTTCACCGAGTGTGGTCCGTAGGTGGTCGTGGCCGTTGCGTCTGAGCCAGGTCCGGTGCTATTGCGGCGGAAAGACGCTCGTCGGCGACGTACGGATCACGCAGAGTCGGACGCCTGCCTGGTACGTCCTCGGCACGGCCATGTACGTGTCTCCAGGTTGGCTCCAAGATGATATGGACATGATCGACACACTGACTTGGTGGCCCCACGGTACTGTCGGTAAGAGAAGCTAGCCTGACTCCGCCGGGATGGACACGTAGGGACGAGGCGAGCACAGTGCCAGAGCAAGCGAGACGGCACCACGTCGTGTCGAAGTTTTATCTGCGCTACTTCGCTAACGACAACGAACGGGTCACGACCGTTATGCTTCCCGGCGACCGCACCTTCCCGCAGAGCATCGGTGACGCGTCCGTCCAGACCGGCTACTACACCGTGATCGACGACAAGGGCCGACCGAGCGACGCAGCTGAGCAAGCGCTCTCGCTCGTGGAAGCGCACGCGGCTACGGCATGGCGTGAAGTAGCGGCAGGGGTATGGCCGCTCCCCGACGAGCACCGGGAGAGCATGGCTGCCTGGATCGCGTTGCAACTCCTGCGCGGGACCAGCGTTCGTGATTCGATGAGTGAGTTGGCATCCCACGCCCTCCTGCTGGAAGTGATCGTCGGCGGGCGGAGGAAGCTACGAGATGTGCTCATTGCGGCGGGAGAGCCCATAGACGACGACACAGTCAACCGGGAGTGGGTGGAACTCTTTAGGGACCCGATTCGCGCGGAGGCCAGGGCGGAGCATCACATGCAGCATCTCGCCCGCCTGCTGCCTCGGGCGACACAATCCCTCCTCGACCGTACGTGGCTTCTGACCGTATACGAGCGCAAGGCGCTCGCGACGTCCGACCACCCTGTCTACGTCGTCCCGAACGAAGAATCGACGCGGATGGGCATGGGGACGGGGATCGAGAATGCGACGGTCATCCACGCGCCGCTGACCCGCCGCCACTCGCTGGCCATGTACCAGCCATCGGCCGTGCCGCCGGAACTCACGACCCGGAGACGTGACATTCGCTGGCCGGGGGTCACCGCCACGGCGCTCTACAGCAACTCGTGCGCGGTGAACAGCGCCCGCCGGTTCCTGTTCCATCACCCCGACGACGCCCCACTTGCCGGCTTCGACCCACCGCAGCCGCGGGAACGCGAGGTCGCGGTCAACGCCCAACTGTGGAACTGGATCACCGAAGACGATCGCCAGGTGCTCCTCGACGCCGGATTCGGCCCCGATGACCTCGCCGCTCTACTGGAGCAGTAGCGAGAGAGTCACAGCCCTGCCTCCAGCTCGGGCTCGGTGTCAGCGCCGTAGCGGACCAGTACGAACCGGGGTGATCGCTCGTGCGACGCGAATCGCCGGACGAGGCGCGCCCTCATCGGGATGGGGCGCGAACTCCTGCGGCTACTAGACGATTTCCCATAGGACCGCTGTCTGGCCAGACTCGGTCCAGGTGCTCGGCGGGACGCTCGCTTTGCGGCTGCCCACTCGTTCGCGGGTATGGCTCTATTTCGGCTTGCGGCCCGCCGGGTGCCGTGGCGTGGTGTGGCTCAAGAGGGGCGTGCCCGGCTCGCAGTAGCAGTGCCCGCCTCGCCGTCCCATTCGTTCTGGATGCGCGAGGAGCGTTGATGCAGCAGATCATCGTCGGGGTCGACCCCCACAAACTTTCGGCAACCATCGAGGTCATCGACCAGCACGAGAAGGTCCTCGGGTCGGGACGATTCGCCACCGACAAGGCTGGCTACGCGGCCATGCTCGACTATGCCGCGAGGTGGTCGCGGACGACGTGGGCGGTGGAGGGAAGCAACGGTGCGGGTCGCCCACTCGCCCAGCGGCTGCTCACCGATGGCCACCGTGTGGTCGACGTCCCCGCGAAGCTCGCGGCCCGAGTTCGGCTGCTCGACACCCGGCCACGGGCGTAAGACCGATGCTCACGACGCTCACGCAGTCGCGGTGGCCGCTGGTCCGAGCCAAGAAGCTGCGCGTCCTAGCCGAGGCCCCGGCGTTAAAGTCGCTGCGGATGGTCATCGATCGTCGTGACGAGCTGACTCGCCAGCGCGTGCAGACCGTCAACCGGCTCCAGCGGCTGCTCGCCGAGTTGATCCCGGGAACAGCGAAGAAGGACATCACCGCCGGGCAGGCCAAGGCGATGCTCGCCTCGGTGCGGCCGCGGGACGTGGTCGGCAAGACTCGACGGCGCATCGCCGCTGACGAACTCGCCGACCTGATCGCGGTCGAGAAGAAGATCAAGACGCTGACCAAGAACCTCAACGCGATGGTCGAAGCCAGTGGCTCAACACTGACCACGCTTCCCGGTGTCGGTGCGATCGTTGCTGCGCGTGTGCTCGCCGAGGTCGGTGACGTGACCAGGTTCGCCAACCGGAACCGGTTTCGCCTCCTGGACCGGCACCGCCCCGCTGGAGGCCTCCTCTGGCGAGCAAGTCCGCCACCGGCTCTCGCGCGCCGGCAACCGGCGGATGAATCACATGCTGCACATCGCAGCCACGACCCAGATCCGGCTCGACACATCCGGCCGCGCCTACTACCGACGTAAGCTCGCCGCCGGAAAGACCCGAATGGAGGCCATGCGCTGTCTGAAGCGAAGGATCTCCGACGCGGTCTACCGCCAGCTCCTCGCCGATGCCCGAGCGGCCGCGAACGGCGACGCTGGTGCGGATCCGGGAGGGCACTGCGGGGCGTCTCGAAAATCCAGCGCGGTCGACCTTCCCCCGCTCATCGACACTTCGGATCAGCCACTTCCCGGACCCGCAACACCGACGCTACAACCGCCCCGACAAACTCGGAACGCCCTCGCACTCCGAGCCAGTTGACAACAGAGGGGTGCCGGAATGACGCGCCCACGCGGGCATCAGCCATCGAGGCTCAACACGCGAGCGACGGCGACTTCTCGTGACGCTTGAACGCCGACACGGTCGCCTGCAATGTCTCGACTGCTATGTGGCCCTCCCCTTGATTGGGAAGATAGCCTAGGGGTCAGGATCCTCTGACCGCGCCTTCTCATTTGCTGAGAGACAAAAGTCGTCATTTATCTTGATGACCAGCGCCACGGTCAGTCGCAGCGCGGTGATGTAGGTGTGGAAGTGCGCATCCTCGCCGTCATCGTTGGCTTGCGATCCGTGGAGGTACTTGTTCCGCAACTCGGGGCCGTTGCTGAAGTCCACCCCATTGAGGAAATAGTTGAAGTACTTCCCTTCGGCATCGGTCAGCAACGAGGAACGGCGCGTCGCCCAGCCTTTTGCCACCATGGCGTCCGCCGCGGCGCGTCCGGCGTCTGAGAGATGATAGTAGCTCGCTGCTTGGGTGGTGAAGAGTGCTTTTAGGATTAGGAATTGCTCGACGTTCACGAGCTGAACCCGTGTTCCAGTGTTCTCAAGAACTCCCAGTTTGATCAGGTGGTCGACGCTTGGCTTCTGGTAATCATTGAAGTCGGCGAATGCGACTTGGTTCTCCAGCAGGAGTCTGGCTGCGCTGTCCGCCTTCAGGTTCTCGTTGATGTAGTTCAGCGTCGACTGGTCGGAGAACAAGAGATGGAGGATGCCAGCAATCTCCTCGCCTTCGGACGGATAGACGTACTTGCCGTCGAGAAGGCTCGGAATCTCCTTGTACTTAAGCTGCTCGGACGCCATGGCAAGCAGGTCACGGTCGAGCTCGCCGTGCTTGACGAACAGGGTGAACTGGTTTGCGACGCTTTCCATCTCAGCGAAGAGGTGCCTCACCCTCTGGAGGTATGATGTCCCGCTGCTTGATGGGGTGAATGAGAAGTTCGAGGCCCCGAACTCCTCAACGAGGTACTCCTCGAAGAACCATGAGATGACTTGCTCCAGGTCGATGTCCTTCGACGCCAAGAAGTGATGGTATAGGCGCGTCTGGAGAAGGGTGCTCACGTCGATGGCTCGAAACGCTGCGCCGACCTTGTACTCCGTCTTTCCAGTGGTCCCTATGAACCGCTCCATGACGCCTAGGGCATGTCTGACAAATGTGCGGTCCAAGCGATCACTGCGTTGAGCATGACAGCA
>NZ_QMIG01000050.1 GCF_003287285.1 Phytoactinopolyspora halophila | reverse complement strand
CTCGGTCTCCACCTCAGCATCGGCCTCGGTCTCCACCTCAGCGTCCGCCTCGGTCTCCACCTCGACCTCGTCCCCGTCGTCCGGGTAGATGCCGCCTTCCGGAACTTCGACCCAGACATCGTCGAAGCTCATCATCTGAGCGGTGCCGTCGAAGAGCTCGGTCTGCGTCGGCTGGAGATCCTGGGTCGGCATCATGCCCGAAAGCGAGTCCTCGAGCAGGCTCGGCAAGAACACGCTGAAGTCGAGCTCGATACCACCGAAGCTGAACCGGGCGGACGTGCCGTCCTCGGCGACCTCTTCGTCGAAGGTGTCAGCGAAGGTGGCCCGCACCGAAACGAGGGGGTCCTCGTCGGACGGGAGGTTGATCTCCTCGCTGGCGTTCAGGTTCAGCTCGACACCGCAGTGGTCACCGAGCTCGGGAAGGCCAGTCGAGCACGGAACGTAGAGCGCCAGCAGGGGAATCTGGGGTTCGGTGCCCTCTTCGCCACCGTCGATCCGGGCACCGCCCGGCTCGCCGTTGGCGTATGCACGGATGCGCGCCGTCTGATCTTCCTCGCTTCCGCCAGGAACGATGCCAATCGAGATGCCACCGTTCTCGACGCCGCCGAAGAAGTCGGTCGCCGCGAACTCACCGGAAATCTCGGAGTAGGCGGCGAGGCTTCCATCCTCCTTGACCTCGGTGCCACCCGTGGTCTGGATTTCGCCGCCCTCGAAGCTAGCCAGCGAGCCCTCGAACGGGAGATCGATCAGGCCCCCGGTGTCGAGGACGTTCTCCAGATCGAGGAAGCTCAGGTCGATCGTGGACGCGTCGGTCCACGCCAGCTCGCCATCAACACCAGGCGCGATGAACTCATCGTCCCAGTTCGCCTTGACCATCCCGTTGATCAACCGGATGGAGCCGAGCGCACCGAGATCGACTTCTTCACCAGGCGTCGCCTCCGGCTCGTCCTGCTGCGGTGGCGCGCTCTGCTCGGCCTCGTAGAAGTCTTCCGGGCCGATGCCCAGGCCCTCGACCTGGGCCAGCGCGGCGTACGCGTAGCTGTTCACGTTGTCGCCACGCTCTTCGGGCAGGCCGTCGGAGTCGACGTCGGTATCCATCGCTCCGACTCGGACCTGGCCGTTCAGGTCTTCGATGTCGATGAGCGAGTCGTCGCCCAGGAGCGAAACACCGACTTTGAAGTAGGAGCCCGTCGCACCCTGGTTGAAACTACCCATGCCCTCTTCGTCGGGCGGTGCGGCAGCAACGTTCACCAACGATGCGCCGACCGCGCAGGCGGATGCAGCGGTGGTCGCTACCACGACCCGGGCCGCACGCCTCCCCTGCGTCTTAGTTCTTGTCATTCAGTTTCTCCCCTAGCTGTCTTTGATCCCCATCACAGATGGCACGACTTGACATTACAAGATCAGTGATCGCGTGGAGATCTCTTCAGTCGAGATTCGACCATTAAGGTACAGGCTCAAGGCCTAGCCAGCATCACGTGTGCGAGAAAAAGCTTCGATCAATAATCCGAGAAAAAACTCATACTCTGCGGACTACTACATCTCGGCGCAGATTCTGAATAGTCACCACGAATTCGGACATTCACCCATGCTCAATCAGGACATCGTGTGGCATACCAACCACGGCACGAGGGGCGAGATCCAAACATCTCCCCATCGTCCGTTATACATTTGTTATCGCTCCCGCGTGTCCGCTGCCGCCCGCCCGGCGTGACGGTGGCCGAGCACCTCCGTCACCGGCCTGTGCCGAAACTAGAAGAACACCCGGCTCGCCCGCTTCGTCGCGATGACCAATCGGCGCCACCTCGTCCCGGCACGACTGCCACCGACACCCGGAACGTGATCGCCGGGACGACGTGACTTGATCACTCGGGCCGGGATTCCTGCAGCGACGGCACGATCCGGCAACGTTCCCCGCACGACCGAATTCGCCCCAATCACACACCCATGTCCGATCATTGACCCGCGCAAAACAGTTGACTTGACTCCGAGCCAAGAATCCGGTCCAATCCGTACCGGTGACTTGACGATTCCCTGATCTTTGATCGGCACTTCGAGATCATCGAATCGGTGATCGAAGTCCGCGATGTACACCCAGTCAGCCACCAGCGTGCGCCCACCGATCTCCACGTCGAGGTAGCAGATGACCGTGTCATGCCGGCCGAAGACCGTCTTGTCGCCGACGCGCAGCGTGCCCTCGTGCGCGCGCACCTGGGTCCCGTCGCCGACGTGCACCCACCTGCCCAGGATCACCCGGCCGTATCCACGGCGCCCGACGACCTTGGCTCCGCGCCCGAGAAACACCATCCCCTCGGTCACGACTTCGGGGTGCAAGAGGCGCAAGCGCAGCAGGCGCGCGTAACGGATGAGGTACGACGGCGTCCACGCCCGATGACGGACCACCCAGCGCAGATTCTCCAGTGTGACGAAACGGGCCTGCCTCGGATCACGTCGCCGGAACACGACACGACCGTAGCCCACCTGCTCCACGATGGTGACGCGCCGAGCCCCACATACCCGCACTTCGATACTCAAACATGCATCTGTGCCTCGAATTCGTGGCTCTTCCGCATGTCTCGGTATCGAGGTCGGACCAGGAGGGTCGACGTGCTCCCGTCACGGCCGTGTCGCGGTCACCGACACGTTGTAGAAGAGCTCATCGGGAACCACGCGAGACAGCACCCGGTCTACGGCCGACAACCGCTGCCACGTCCGGTAGGCGAACATCGACCATCCCCAGCCCAGCCGTTCGGGATTGACGGCGTACTCGAACGTCCGGATCGGCCATCCGAACCACGCCGCCGTCAGCTCCTCCGTGACCGTGCGCACCCGCGTTCCGCCGGCGCGGCGCACGATGGCCGCGAGCTCGTCCGGGTCGAAGGTGTGCAGGTCCACCACCGACTCGAGAGCCGCCGCGCGCGATGATTCGTCGAGCTCGTCCCCGGGCCGTGCCCATGCATCCCGGAGAGGCGGCAGCCGGGTGATCCGCGTGGCAGCCCACCACGTCGCCCGCGACAGCGCCCGCGCGATGCGGTCTCCGTAGACCGTGGGTTCGCCACAGATGACGACGCGCCCACCCGGGCGCAACACTCGGAGCATCTCCCGGAACGCCCCTTCGACGTCCGGAATGTGGTGAATGATGGCGTGGCCGACCACGACGTCGAATGTCGCGTCGGCGAACGGCAGCTCCTCGGCGTCGGCTACACGTCCATCGATCTCGAAGCCCAGCAGGCGCGCATTGCGTACCGCCGCATCCACCATGCCCGGTGAGATGTCGGTGACGTGAACGTCGCCCAGGATGCCTGCCTGTTTGAGGTTCAGCGAGAAGAAGCCGGTGCCCGCCCCGACCTCCAGCGCGGCCTGGTACCGGGCGTGGCGGCCCCCGCGCTCGTCGGGAGCGGTGCTGGCGTCAAACCCTGCGCCGCCGGGCTCCGCCTGGCCGGCCACCGCCTCGAAACGATCACGCGCGTAGGTGACGCAGCGATCGTCGAACGAGATCGACCACTTGTCGTCGTACGTGTCCGATTCCCAGTCGTGGTAGAGCACCTGAGCCAGTTTGGTGTCGTGCCATGCCCGCTCGACATCGTCGGGCGAGGCGGAGCCCTGGGCCATATCCTCGTTACCTCCCTCTCGCACAATCGTCACGCACCATGGCCGACGAGCCGGCCCCGCGACTCGCTCGCCGCGCGGCGCCACGAATCCCGTGCGTACCCGGCAGCATGCCCTACCGGACATGTCCCCTGACAGAATGCCCCCGTGACGGAAGCGACAACTCCGACGATTCCACAACCGCAGCAGACGGTGCCCAGGCCGGGTAGCTGGAACCCGCTGGGTGCGACGTACGCGAACGGTGCCACCAACATCGCGCTCTGGGCGCCCGATGCCGAGCAGGTGGAGCTGTGCCTGTTCGACGAGGACGACGAAGAGACCAGGATCCCGTTGCTGGACCGCACGTTCGACATCTGGCACGGCGAGTTCCCCGACGTCGGACCGGGCCAGCGCTACGGGTTCCGGGTACACGGGCCGTGGGATCCGCCGCAGGGCTTGCGTTTCAATCCGGCCAAGCTCCTCATGGACCCGTACGCCCGCGCCCTGGATGGCGAATTCGCCGTAGGCGGTGCCGAGGGCGATCCGGACCACCGAGATGACCACGATTCCGCACCCTACGTGCCTCGTTCCGTCGTCGTCGGCGACGATGGTTTCGACTGGGACGGCGATGCTCCTCCCCAGGTTCCGTGGGAGAACACCATCGTCTACGAGCTGCACGTCCGCGGGTTCACGATGCGCCACCCGGACGTCCCCGAGGATCTGCGCGGCACCTATGCCGGGCTCGCGCACCCATCCGTGATCGACCACCTCCTCGGCCTGGGCGTCACGGCCGTCGAGCTGCTGCCAGTACACCACTTCGTCAGCGAGCCGCACCTGCTCAATCAGGGCAGCGCGAACTACTGGGGCTACAACACGCTCGGCTTCTTCGCCCCGCACGCGGGCTACAGCTCAAACGGAACTCGGGGCGAGCAAGTCACCGAGTTCAAGGCCATGGTCAAGGCGCTGCACGACGCCGGCCTGGAGGTGATTCTCGATGTCGTGTACAACCACACGGCCGAGCAAGGTCCCGGCGGTCCCACCCTGTGCTTTCGTGGCATCGACAACCGCGCCTACTACCGGCTCGATCCGGACGATCCGGCACGCTATCTGGACTACACGGGCACGGGCAACACGTTCGATGTGAGCCACCCACACGCGTTGCGCCTGGTCATGGATTCGCTGCGGTACTGGGTCACCGAGATGCACGTCGACGGCTTCCGGTTCGACCTCGCTTCGGCGCTGGCCCGGTCGATGCACGACGTCGACATGCTCAGCGCGTTCATGACGGTGATCGAGCAGGACCCGGTACTGCGCGAGGTCAAGCTCATCGCCGAGCCCTGGGACGTCGGTCCCGGCGGGTATCAGGTGGGCGAGTTCCCGCACTTGTGGACCGAGTGGAACGACCGTTTCCGCAACACCGTGCGTGACTACTGGCGCGGGCAGGCCGGTGGTGTCCAGGACCTCGCGTTCCGCCTGGCCGGCTCCTCCGACCTCTACGCCGACGACGGCCGCCGTCCATACGCGTCGATCAACTTCGTCACGGCGCACGACGGATTCACGCTACGGGATTTGGTGTCGCACAACGAGAAGCACAACGACGCCAACGGCGAGGACAACCGCGACGGCTCCGACGACAATCGTTCCTGGAATCACGGTGCCGAAGGGATCAGCGGCGACGACGACCCGGACATCCGCGGTTTGCGCCGACGCCAGATGCGCAACCTCATGACCACACTGCTGCTGTCCACCGGCGTACCGATGATCACCGCCGGCGACGAGATGGGGCGCACCCAGTACGGCAACAACAACGCCTACTGTCTCGACAACGAGACCACGTGGGTGGACTGGTCACTGCGCGACGAGTTCGCCGAGCAGCACGAGCTGGTGCAGCACCTGCTGGAGCTGCGCCGCACGCATCCGGTGTTCCGGCAGCGGCGGTTCTTCGAGGGACGCCCGATCTACCCGGGCGGGCGCAAGGACATCGCCTGGTTCACGCCCGGTGGAACGGAGATGACCAGCGACGACTGGTACGACGACGCTCGCGTGACGCTCGGCATGTTCCTCAGCGGCGACGGTATCCGTACCCGGGGTCGGTACGGCGAACGGATCATCGACGACTCGTTCTTGCTCTGGCTGCATGCGGGGGCCAGGCCCGTCGACGTCTGCCTGCCGGGGGCGCCGTGGGCGGCTCGCTACAGCGTGGAACTCGACACCGCTGAGGGGCGCAAGGCATCCGTTCATGACGCGGGTGCCACCGTCGGCCTGGAGGGACGTAGCTGTCTGCTGCTGCGGGTGCAGCGGTGACGGCGGGAGCCTCTCACCCGCCGTCTTCGGCGTCCTCCTCCTCGTCGAGCTCGTCGGCGCGTGACTCCAGCGCGTCGGCGTGATCGTTGAGGTCATCCGCTAGCGTTTCCAGGCGGCTGCGAGCATCCTCGCGGCTCTCGTAGAAGTCATCCGCCGCGGGGCCGTCCCACACCTCCTCGGACCGCGGATGGTCACTGATCAACGTGTCGATCTCCGAGTTCAGGTCTCCCGCGTAACCGCGCAGCTTACCCGCTGCTTCCCGAAGCCGTTCTTGGTCGCTCACGAACCCCCATTATGGTATATCCGTGGCCGCGATTGACCCAGACAAGCTCATGGAGATGAGCGCCGACACCATCGGTGCCTGCGACACGATCGCCGAGATCGGTGGCAACGCGCAGACCGTCATCGATGATGTATCCGATCTGGTTGGTGGGGGACCCAGCGCCAAGTCCCGGGCCGAATCCATCGCCGGAGATCTCATCGAGGAAGCCGGGCGGGCGCAGGGCAAGGCCATCGACTACGTGACCAACCAGAAGCCCATCGATGACCTGTCCCAGCTGGCGATGTTCGAGTACTGGTTGCCGAACCTGGAGAATCTCGGCGATCCGTTCTCCAACGAGACCGGAGCGTTCACCATCGGTCTGCCGGCAGGGCTCATGGAACGCTACGGCAGGGGTTACTACGTCGCCGCCCCGAACACGCCCGTGCCGCTGACGTCGAACGTCCGGAGCGGGCTGCCGTCGGCGGGCACCGTCAACGGAACCTCCGTGGTGCAGCGCCCGAGCGGGTTGCTGATCCCGAAGAATGTCGCCGACGACATGGCCCTTCGCAACGTGGCCACACCGCCCGCCGGGTACGGTGACGACGCGCGGCGCGCCGGCCGCTTCCGCAACACCCCGATCCGCCCGCCGGGGTGGGCCAAGTGGGGCGCACGCGGGCTGACCGTCGTCGGCACCGGGCTCACGGCCTATGACAACTACACGGGCCAATGGGAACAGGACCAGCGCTACCACCCGGACATGGCCACCGATGATCGCGTCTCCCGGGCCACCGGCGCCGCGACGGTCACCGCTGGAGGTGCCGCCGCCGGAGCGTGGGTCGGAGCGAAGGGTGGCGCTGCCATCGGCGGCGCCTTCGGTAGCCTCTTCGGTCCCGGCCCCGGAACGGCGATCGGCGCGGCCGTCGGCGGAGTCATCGGCGGTGTCGCCGGCGCATGGGCGGGCAGCCAGGCCGGTTCGGCGGTCCGGGAGTACGGAGCGAAAGCCGGACAGGCGATCAAGGACGTCGGCAAGGGTATCGGCGATGCCGTGGCGAGCGGCTGGAACTCGCTGTTCGGCTGAGTGCCACCGGAGGAGAGGCCATGGCGAACAACCCGCCCGTACACGAGGAAGTGAGCTGAAACGTGGGAGACGCGACGGCCGGGCTGCTCATCGCCATGCTGTTCGCCGTGGCACTGGGCATGCCCGGGCTCGGGGCCTACCGGGGGCGCTACCGCTCCTGGATCTACCGCGGGCTCGGCATGCGATACGGGGCGTTCGCGGTCGGATGGATCGCCCTGGGCCTGCTCGTGTTGCTCGCGGGCATTCCACTGCAGGAAGCTTCCGATGACGGTGCGAACTCGGCCGGCACGGCACTCGGGGCCACCGGCCTCGTCGCGGTGGTCCTCGGCCTCCTGTTCTTCTTCTGGATGCCGCCCCAGCTCGTACCCCGGTGGCGGCGCGCGTTGCTGGCGAATTCGAAGCTCTACCGCGCCGGAGATCGGAACGCCCGGCTCCGGGCCGACACGACTCGCCTGGATGACGGGCGCACCGTGGTCACCTGGCGCCGGCCGGCGCCCGTGACGGACAGCGAGTGGAACGCCCTGGCCATGACGGGCATGCACGTCCGGCCGCGGCTGCGGCTACCAGCCCGGATCCAGGGGCCCTTACCGGACCGCGAGACCGGCCTGACAGCGGCACTGCCCGAGCCGATCCGTGGGGAACTTCTCGTCGACGCCGGCACCATCGTGTTCGTCCAGGCACCTGCAGAAGACGCGCGCCACCGCGACAACTGGTTCGTGGTGATTCCCCACCAAATCCACCCGGAGGACATCGAAAGTGGACCAGACGGGACGACGTTGACGGTGCGGGTCGGTACTGTACCCGGTGCTGGCCCGATCGAGATCGTCGTCGAGAGCGCTGACCCCCAGCAGCTTCGTGACGCGCTCGGCAAGGCCCAGCGCCCACGCCGGCTACGCCACACCATTGACGGTCAATGGAGACGAACAGATTGGACAACCGCGACATGAGCTCGGATGACCTGGGGGAATGGTACGATCCCCGCGCTTTCCGGGAAGCCAGTGACTGGAAGAGCACCGGCATTCCCGCGATCGGCCTGGAGGTTCTCGTCCCGGACGGCTGGTGGGTGCATACCGATCCGGAGGCGCCAGCGATCATCACGATGATATGCCCGCCCGGAGATCGGCCAGGGGATTTTCACCCGACCATCGCTCTCACCGTCGAGCACCCGCCAGACGGGCTGAGCGGCATCCGGGAGTACACCCGTGAACTCGTCGCCGGAATCCGGGCCACCCTGACGGACGCGCACGTTCTGGCGATCGACCCGCTCTGGGTCGGCGGCTTCGAGGGCCGCCGGGTCGTGACCGGCTATCGGGACGGCACATACACGCTGGTGGCACAGCAGTATTGGGCGATCGCCGACACCGGCGTCGCTACGGTGTTCACCGGAACCAGCTCGCTCGAACAGTATCTGTGGGCAAGCGACATCTTCGCGCACTCCGCGGCCGGCCTCACCCTGGCATCCAGCCTCGTTCGCGACGGGGAGGCGGTGTGACATGAAGCCACCCCATCGCTCTCCCCTGGATCTGGACCACGAGGAACAACAGGCGCGGCTCGCCGAGCTACGTGCGCGATTCGATCACAACACCGGGCGGCTGTGGCTCACCCCCGACGGCCTGAAACTCTGGCTCGACGCATCGGTAGAGACGCATCCGCTGTCGCGGCTGGACGCCTCGTCACGAACCGAAGCCGAGCGGCTACACGCGCACGGCCTGCTCACCGAGGACGGGGATGTCCCCGAGAACGCCCGTCCCGCCGTCGAGGCAGTCCGCAACGCGCTGTGCACGTTCGACATCGAGGCCGCAGTCGGGCCCGCTCCCCGGCACTTTCGCGCGTGGATCGGGCACGAGTGCGCCGTGTTGTTCCGCAGCGATCCGCCGTGGGCCGGCGTCGAACCGACCGCCGAAGCCATGGCATCGCACCAGACCCCGCCCGGTCAGCGGCGCGAGCTGAGGATCGTGCCGCGCGACTGGCCACCCGTCGCCGCCGCTCGCTGGGTGATGCTCACCCCCCGGCGCGTCTTCGAACCCCTCACTCTCACCGTGCCGGCGGAGCTCTTTCACCGCCGGTTGGTCGATCACACCACGCCGCCACCGGACGACGCCCATCCCCGGCTGGTGGAGATCTGGAACGAGCCCATGTTCACCTGGGGCCTCACGGTCAGCCCCACCACCGACACCGTGCTGGTGCTGGACGCGGGAAACGCAGGTCACCGCCAGGTCGTGGCCGACGGCGAGCAGGTCGTCCTGCACGCGCTGCCTTCCCTCGCGCTGTGGAACGGGATCGTCGACATGCTGGAGCGCGCCCTCAACTAGTGGGGCAGGGTCGCCATACCCAGCTCGGAGCCATTACCGAGAAGCTCGTGCCTGGGCACGATCCGCACGGTGTATCCGAAGGCTCCCGTCTGGTCGAGCATCACGTCCCCGTCGAAGCGGTGCCGTCCCGGCTCGTAGCTTTCCGTGACGGTCAGCGACGTCACATGCGGATCACGCAGCTCGTCCGACTCGTCGACGCGGCCATGCAACACCTGAACGTCGACGTCGTCCGGGGTGAGCGACCCGAGAAACACGAAGACCCGCAGCCGCAGCGACTCGCCCAGCTCGAACACGCCCGTGGTGTCGCTTTCCACGTGCTCGATCACCACCTCGTGCCAGACGGAGCGGACGTGCTGCTTCCACCGCGCCAGCTCCACGGCACCGTCGTAGTCGGAATTGAGCTGGTGACCCGCCCGGGCGGCGGGACGGTAGAGCTGCTCCACGTACTCGCGCACCATTCGCGTCGCCTGGACCTTGGGACCGAGCGACGTCAGCGTGTGCCGCATCAACTCCACCCAGCGGCTGGGCACGCCGTCGCGGTTCACATCGTAGAAGCGCGGCGCGACCTCGTTCTCGATCAGGTCGTAGAGCGCCGCAGCCTCCAGGTCGTCGCGGTGGTCGGTGTTCTCCACGCCCTGGGCGGACGGAATGGCCCAGCCGTTTTCGCCGTCGAACCATTCATCCCACCAGCCGTCCCGGATCGACAGGTTGAGCGCGCCGTTGAGCGCGGCCTTCATGCCCGACGTCCCGCACGCTTCGTAGGGCCGCAGCGGGTTGTTCAGCCACACGTCGCATCCCGGGTAGAGCGGCAGCGCCATCGCCATGTCGTAGTTGGGCAAAAAGACGATCCGGTGCCGCACCTCGGGGTCGTCGGCGAACCGCACCATCTCCTGGATGAGCCGTTTGCCCCCATCGTCGGCCGGATGTGCCTTGCCGGCGATGACGAGCTGGATCGGGCGCTCGGGATGCAGCAGCAACGACTTCAGCCGGTCCGGATCGCGCAACATCAGCGTGAGGCGCTTGTACGACGGCACCCGGCGTGCGAAGCCGATGGTGAGGACGTCCGGATCGAGCGCGTCGTCGATCCAGCCGAGTTCCGCCTCGGTGGCACCTCGCTGCCGCCAGGATGCGCGCAGCCGGGCGCGAGCGTCCTCGACCAGGCGCTGGCGCAGCAACCGCTTCGTCGACCAGATCTGATCGTCGGGGATCCGCGCGACGATACTCTCCCAGTCTCCCGAGGTCAGAGCCGTCGCGTCGGATCCATTCTGCTCGCCGAGCGTCATCACCTCCGGCGCCACCCAGGTCGGTGAATGCACACCGTTGGTGACGGCCGCGATGGGGACCTCCTTGTCGTCGAACGCGGGCCACAACCCGGAGAACATCTCCCGGCTGACCTGGCCGTGCAGCTGGCTGACGCCGTTGGCGCGCTGGGCCAGCCGCAACCCCATGACGGCCATGTTGAACACGCCCGGATCGCCACCCTCGTAGTCTTCGGACCCCAGCGCGAGGATGCGCTCGACCGGCACGCCACGGCTGGCGTTGTCACCCCCGAAGTACTGTTCGATCAGCTCCCTGGGAAACCGGTCAATGCCCGCCGGAACCGGGGTGTGTGTCGTGAAGACCGTGCCGGATCGGGTGGCTTCCATGGCAGCGTCGAACTCGACGCCGGCCTCTTCCGTCAGTTCGCGGATGCGCTCCAGGCCCAGGAATCCGGCGTGGCCCTCGTTCGTGTGGAAGACCTCGGGAGCCGGCGCACCGGTGACTCTGCTGTACACGCGCAGGGCCCGCACGCCGCCAATACCCAGCAACATTTCCTGTAGCAGCCGGTGCTCGCCGGTGCCGCCGTAGAGCCGGTCGGTCACCTCCCGCTCCGCCGTACCGTTCTCCTCCACGTTGGAGTCAAGCAACAGCAGCGGGACGCGCCCCACGTGCACGAGCCAGATCGCCGCCGCCAAGGTACGTCCGCCCGGCATGCCGATCCGCACCCGTGCCGCCGTACCGTCGGCCTCGCGCAGCAACGTCAGGGGGAGGTTGTCCGGATCGGAGATCGGGTAGCGCTCCTGCTGCCAGCCCTCACGCGAGAGCGACTGGACGAAGTAGCCGTACCGGTAGAGCAAGCCGACGCCGACGATCGGCACGCCGAGATCGCTGGCGGCTTTGAGGTGATCGCCGGCAAGGATGCCGAGCCCGCCCGAATATTGCGGCAACACGTGGGTGATACCGAATTCGGGCGAGAAGTAGGCGATAGCCGCCGGCAGCTCGCCGTCGTTTTCCTGGTACCAGCGCGGTTCGGTGAGATAGCGCTGCAGGTCCTCGTGCAGTGAACGGACCCGATCGAGAAACTTCGGATCGTCTGCCAGCTCCTGGAGCCGCTCCGGGGGCACTTCTCCCAGCAGTCGTACCGGGTCATGGTGGACCTGCTCCCACACGCGTGGTTCCACAGCCGCGAACAGCTCGCGGGTGGGCTGGTGCCACGACCAGCGCAGGTTTGTCATCAGCTCGCCCAGCGGAGCCAGTGGCTCGGGCAGCACGGTCCGCACGGTCAGCCGTCGTATTGCTCGCACGACGGGCTACGTTAGTCGGTTCCGCGCGACAAACAAATGTGGACCCGATCCGTGAGATGGCGATCGCCCGAAAGAGCCAGTCCTTGCCCGGGCCTTCATGTGGTCGTTGCTCGGGCCTTCATCCAGTTCATCTCGCCCCTGGCCACACATCCGAGATGATCATGCATAATGTCCCCGATCATCGCACTGCACGGGCGGTATCCCGGGGCCACGCCGAAAGCCGCATCGGTGCACTGAGAACATCGAGAACTGGGTAGCGTTGACCCTGATGACTGGACGTATCCCGATCTTGGATGTCGCCCCACACATCGAATGTGGGCGATACCCCGCGAAAGCCGTGGTCGGCGAGACATTCGAGGTCTCGGCCACGGTGTTTCGCGAGGGGCACGACGCCGTCGCGGCGAGCGCCGTGCTGAAGGATCCGGCGGGGAAGGCACGTCAGTGCGTGCACATGACGCGTACCGGGCCGCCGCACCTGGATCGCTGGCGTGCCGAGTTGACGCCGGATGCGCCGGGCGATTGGTCGTTCACCATCGAGGGATGGGGCGACCCGTTTTCCAGCTGGCGGCACGCGGCCGAGATCAAGATCGAGACTGGGACCGATGTCGAGCTGATGCTCACCGAAGGAGCACTCCTGCTGGAGCGGGCTGCCACGAACCTGCCCCGCGGCCGGACGGACGAGCGGAGTCACCTGCGCACCGCCGCACGCGCCGTCCGCGATACCAGCCGCCCACCGGAGGTGCGGCTCGCGTCCGCGCTCGATTCCACGGTCCTCCAGATCCTCGCTGCGGACCCGCTGCGGGATCACGTCACCGAAGCCGGCCCGTTCCCGCTACTCGTCGAGCGGGAACGGGCGCTCTACGGAGCGTGGTACGAATTCTTCCCGCGCTCCGAGGGCGCCGTACGCCACGAGGACGGTTCATGGACGTCGGGAACGTTCACATCGGCCGCCAAGCGCTTGCCCGCCATCGCGGACATGGGATTCGACGTCGTCTATCTGCCTCCGATCCATCCGATCGGCACCACGTTCCGCAAGGGACCGAACAACACCCTCACCGCCGGTCCGAACGACCCCGGCGTGCCGTGGGCCATCGGCTCATCGGAGGGCGGCCACGACGCCGTGCACCCCGATCTCGGGGACCTGGACGATTTCGCCGGCTTCGTCGCACGCGCCCGGGAGCTGGGACTCGAAGTCGCTCTCGATCTGGCCCTGCAAGCCTCTCCGGATCACCCGTGGGTCACCGAACATCCGGAGTGGTTCACCACGCGCGCCGACGGCACCATCGCCTACGCCGAGAACCCGCCCAAGAAGTACCAGGACATCTACCCGCTGAACTTCGACAACGATCCGGAGGGCATCTACGCCGAGGTGCGCCGGGTGGTCCGGCATTGGATGGGCTCCGGCGTGCGCATCTTCCGGGTCGACAACCCGCACACCAAGCCGGTGAACTTCTGGCACCGCCTGCTCGCGGACATCCGCCGAACCGATCCGGACGTGATCTTCCTGTCCGAAGCGTTCACGCGGCACGACATGATGCACACCCTCGCCAAAATCGGTTTTCAGCAGTCCTACACGTACTTCACGTGGAAGAATGCCAAGGACGAGCTGGTCGAATACCTGACCGAGCTGCGCGACGCGGCGCACTACATGCGCCCCAACCTGTTCGTGAACACGCCGGACATCCTGCATGCCTACCTGCAGTACGGAGGGCCGGCAGCATTCAAGGTACGCGCCACCCTCGGCGCGCTACTTTCCCCAACCTGGGGCATGTACTCTGGATTCGAGCTTTTCGAGCACGTGGCCGTGCGTCCTGGAAGCGAGGAGTATCTCGACTCCGAGAAGTACCAGTACCGGCCTCGGGACTGGGAGGCGTACGAGCCGGGGGGATCCCGCGAGGGTCAGTCGCTCGCGCCGTACATCACCCAGCTGAACGCCATCAGGCGGGCACACCCCGCCCTGCATCGGATACGCAACCTGCGTTTCCATGACATCGATAACCCTGAGATGCTGTGCTTCTCGAAGCGAGAGCGGACCGGCACCGCAGGGAAGACCACAGACGACGAAAACGACGAAGAGGACATCGTGCTGACCGTTGTCAATCTCGACCCGCACAATCCCCGTGAAGCCACGGTGTCGCTGAATATGCCCGAACTCGGCATGGATTGGCACGAACGCTTCGCCGCGCATGACGAGCTGACCGGAGCCACGTACAACTGGGGCGAGCACAATTACGTCCGTCTCGACCCCGCCGTGGAGTCCGCCCACGTGCTGACGGTCCGGCGGTGGCGCTCATGACCGATACGTTGCACGATCGGCGGCGTCTGCCCGCGAGCGGAACCGATCCGGAGTGGTTCAAGCGGGCGGTCTTCTACGAGGTCCTGGTCCGCTCGTTCAAGGACTCCAACGGCGACGGCGTGGGCGACATCCGCGGCCTGATGGAGAAGCTCGACTATCTCGAGTGGCTCGGCGTCGACTGCCTGTGGCTTCCGCCGTTCTACCCGTCGCCGCTGCGTGACGGCGGCTACGACGTCGCCGACTACAAGAATGTGTTGCCCGAGTTCGGCACGCTCGACGACTTCGTCGACTTCATCGACGAGGCCCACCAGCGGGGCATGCGGGTGATCATCGACTTCGTCATGAACCACACCAGCGATCAGCACCCGTGGTTCCAGGCGTCCCGGCACGATCCGGACGGGCCGTACGGCGATTTCTACGTCTGGGCCGACGACGACTCCGGCTATCCGGACGCGCGGATCATCTTCGTCGACACCGAGCAGTCCAACTGGACGTTCGATCCCGTGCGCAAGCAGTACTACTGGCATCGCTTCTTCAGCCACCAGCCCGATCTCAACTTCGAGAACCCGGCGGTGCAGGACGCGATCATGGACGCGCTGCGGTTCTGGCTCAACATGGGGGTCGACGGATTCCGGCTCGACGCGGTCCCCTATCTCTACGAGAAGGAAGGCACCGACTGCGAGAACCTTCCGGCCACGCACGCCTTCCTGAAGCAGATCCGCAAGGTCGTTGACGACGAGTACCCGGACACCGTGCTGCTGTGCGAGGCCAACCAGTGGCCCACCGACGTCGTCGAGTATTTCGGCGACCCCAGCGTCGGCGGCGACGAGTGTCACATGGCGTTCCACTTCCCCGTGATGCCACGCATCTTCATGGCCGTGCGGCGCGAGTCGCGCTATCCGGTCAGCGAGGTCATGGCTCAAACGCCCACCATCCCGTCGGGCTGTCAGTGGGGCGTGTTCCTGCGCAACCACGACGAACTCACCCTCGAAATGGTCAGCGACGAAGATCGCGACTACATGTGGAACGAGTACGCCAAGGACCCGCGGATGAAGGCCAACATCGGCATCCGCCGCCGCCTGGCACCACTGCTGGAGAACGACACCAACCAGATCGAGCTGTTCACCGCCCTGTTGCTGTCGCTGCCCGGCTCACCGGTGCTGTACTACGGTGACGAGATCGGCATGGGCGACAACATCTGGCTCGGAGATCGCGACGGCGTGCGCACGCCCATGCAATGGACACCGGACCGCAACGCGGGCTTCTCCACCTCGGATCCCGGCCGGCTCACGTTGCCGGTCATCATGGACGCCGTCTACGGCTACCAGGTGACGAACGTGGAAGCCCAGATGACGAATTCGTCGTCGTTGCTGCACTGGACGCGGCGCATGATCGAGGTCCGCAAGCAGAATCCCGCTTTCGGGCTGGGCGACTTCGTCGATCTCGGCGGCTCCAACCCGACGATCCTGTCGTATGTCCGGATGTTCGGCGACGACATCGTGCTGTGCGTCAACAACCTGTCGCGCTTCCCGCAACCGGTCGAGCTCGACCTGCGCCGCTACGAGGGGATGCAGCCCGTCGAGCTGCTCGGCGGCGTGCGCTTCCCGCTGATCGGGGAGCTGCCGTATCTGTTGACGATCGGCGGGCATGGCTTCTACTGGTTCCGGTTACAGGAAGTGCCGGAGGAAGGGATGCCGTGATCACCGACGAGACACCACACGACGAGACACTGGTCCAGGCTGTAGAGCTGCTCGCGGACTGGCTGCCCCACCAGCGGTGGTTTGCCGGGCGCGCGCATGTCGACGGCCTCCGGATCGCGTCCGCCACCTTGCTGCGGGCCGAGAGCCCGCGGGTGTGGCACGTTCTCGTCGAGGTTCGCCAGGGGGACGTGACCAACATCTACCAAGTTCCCCTGGCGATCCGGTCCGAGCTCGTCGACCGGCTCGAATACGTCCATCTCGGGCAAACCGACCACGGTCACGTCTACGACGCCCTCCACGACAAATCCGCAGCCGCCGAGATCCTGGCATGTTTCGCCGACGAGCATCACGCCGTCGGCGACCTCACCTTCCACCGCGAGGCCGACGCCGAGGTCCCGTTCGGCGAGGCCGCGCTGGCATTGCCCGTCGAGCAGAGCAATACATCCCTCGCGTTCAGCGACTCCGCACTCCTGAAAGTCTTCCGGCGACTGCAAGCCGGCATGAATCCCGACGTCGAGGTACACGCGGCGCTGACGCGCGCCGGCAGTGAGTACGTGGCCCCGATGCTCGCGTGGATCGAGGGCCGCTGGGCAGATGAGCACGGCGCCTCGCACCAGGCGAGCCTGGCGATGCTGCAGAAATACCTGACCACAGCCTCGGATGGGTGGGCGCTCGCGGCGGCCAGCGTGCGCGATCTCTACGCCGAGGGTGACCTGCACGCCGACGAGGTGGGCGGCGACTTCGCAGCCGAGTCGCATCGGCTCGGTGAGGCCACGGCCGAGGTGCACAAGACCATGGCCGCGGCGCTGCCGACCGGCACGTTCGACCGCACCGCGCTCGCCGAGAAGACCGACGTCATGCTGGGCCGCCTCGACCACGCGGCGACCGTGGTACCCGAGCTGGAGCCCTACCTGCCCAGCCTGCGCCGTCAGCTGGAGCGGCTGCGCTATGTGGACCATCCGGTCCCGGTCCAGCGGGTCCATGGTGACTATCACCTGGGACAGGTGCTGCGT
Organism: Phytoactinopolyspora halophila; assembly: GCF_003287285.1. GTDB lineage: Bacteria > Actinomycetota > Actinomycetes > Jiangellales > Jiangellaceae > Phytoactinopolyspora_A > Phytoactinopolyspora_A halophila. The sequence goes on along the minus strand of NZ_QMIG01000050.1, from coordinate 12,004 downwards.
ACCGTCGTCGGGTGGAAGCTGGTCGATTTCGAGGGTGAGCCGGCACGCACGCTGGCCGAGCGCACGGCGCTCGATTCGCCGATCCGTGATGTCGCCGGGATGCTCCGCTCCTTCGACTACGCGGCCCGGTACCTGCTCATCACCGACTATGAACACAATGATCCCGCGTATGACCAGATCAGCTACCGCGCCGCAGAATGGGCGCAGCGCAACCGCGATGCCTTCTGCGACGGATACGCCACGACGGGGGCTCCGGACCCACGCCAGGATCCCGCGCTCCTGTGTGCTTACGAGATCGACAAGGCGGTCTACGAGGTCGTCTACGAGGCCCGGTATCGCCCCGCGTGGCTGCCGATCCCGCTCGCAGCCGTCGAGCGCCTCGCCGCCTCCCCCTCCCCATGATCATGAATACCTATCGACCACATGGGACTACTAGTGTTCATGATCATCGAGTTTGTCACCGCGAGATCGAGGTTGGGGACGTGAGATGATCGGCGACATCGATCTGCACCTCATCGGCGAGGGTCGGCACGAGCGCCTGTGGGATGTCCTCGGCGCGCACGTCGACACCGTCGACGGAACGGCAGGCACCACCTTCGCCGTCTGGGCACCCAACGCGCACGAGGTGCGCGTCGCGGGCGATTTCAACCACTGGGACGGGATCACGACGCCGCTGGCACCCGTCGGCGGAGGCGTGTGGTGGGGATTCGTCCCAGGTATCGGCGACGGCACGCTGTACAAATACCACATCCTGGGCGCCGACAACGTGTGGCGGGAGAAGGCGGACCCCATGGCGCGGCGCACCGAGGTGCCGCCGGCGCAAGCGTCCGTGGTCCACGAGTCGCATCACTCATGGAACGACGACGAGTGGATGGCCGCCCGGCACGACCACACCGCACATGACACTCCGATGTCGATCTACGAGGTCCATCTCGGGTCGTGGCGCCGCGACCGCTCCTACCGCGACCTCGCCGACGAGCTCACGACCTACGTTTCCGAGCTCGGGTTCACCCACGTCGAGTTCCTGCCGGTCGCCGAACATCCCTTCGGTGGTTCCTGGGGCTATCAGGTGACCTCGTACTACGCCCCGACGGCGCGGTTCGGCACCCCGGACGATTTCAAGTATCTCGTGGACCGGCTGCACCAGGCCGGCATCGGCGTCATCGTCGACTGGGTTCCGGCGCACTTCCCGAAAGACAGCTGGGCACTGGCATCGTTCGACGGCACGCCGCTGTACGAACACCCCGACCCGCGCCGCGGCGAACAGCCCGACTGGGGCACCTACGTCTTCGACTTCGGCCGGCCCCAGGTGCGTAACTTCCTCGTCGCCAACGCCGTGTTCTGGCTGTCCGAATACCACGTGGACGGCCTGCGGGTGGACGCCGTGGCCTCGATGCTCTACCTCGACTACTCGCGCGAGGACGGGAACTGGTTGCCGAACGTGCACGGCGGGCGCGAGAACCTCGAGGCGATCTCGTTCCTGCAGGAAACCAACGCGACCGCCTACAAGTCGGTGCCCGGAATCGTCACGATCGCCGAAGAGTCCACCTCATGGCCCGGTGTCAGCAAGCCCACCCATCTGGGCGGTCTCGGCTTCGGGCTGAAGTGGAACATGGGCTGGATGCACGACAGCCTCGACTACCTCTCGCACGATCCCATTCACCGGCAGTTCCACCACCACCAGATGACGTTCTCGATGATGTACGCCTTCAGCGAGAACTACGTCTTACCCCTGTCGCATGACGAAGTGGTCCACGGCAAGGGCTCGCTGCTGCGCAAGATGCCCGGGGACCGCTGGCGGCAGCTGGCCACCCTGCGGGCGTTCTACGCGTACATGTGGGCGCACCCGGGCAAACAGCTACTGTTCATGGGCGGTGAGTTCGGCCAGGAATCGGAGTGGGCCGAGTCCCGCGAACTCGACTGGTGGCTGCTCGACTCCCCCGACCACGCCGGGCTGCAACGGCTGGTCGGCGACCTCAACCGGGTCTATCGGGACATGCCGGCACTGTGGTCGTACGACACCGACCCGGCGGGTTTTCGGTGGATCGACGCCAACGACGCGCCCGGCAACGTCTTCTCGTTCCTGCGTTACGGCTCGGATGGCTCGGTCCTGGCCTGCGTCACCAACTTCTCTCCCGTCCCGCACGAGGGTTACCGTCTCGGGCTCCCCTACACCGGCGGGTGGGACGAACTCGTCAACACCGATGCCGAGGTGTACACCGGTTCCGGCGTCGGCAACTGGGGCCGCGTGCAAGCCGTGGATGAACCCTGGCATGGCCATCCGGCCTCCACCACGTTGCGGCTCCCTCCGCTGGGCACGCTCTGGCTTCGCCCCACGCCAACCACAGCACAAGCACATACCGGCTCACCCCACGCTGGCGGAGCTTGGTGATCGGTGTGGAGTTTCCGCACCTGGTGCGGGGAGAAACGGCCACTATAGCGACCCGAACGCCACGCGCGGCGCGCGGAAACTCCACACCGAACAACCTGGAGACGTCAGGCGCCGGCAACCAGCCGGGTGCGACCGGCGCGAACCGCCGCCTCGATCTGTGCCAGGACGGCCACGGGTTCGGCACGCAGCCGTCGTGGAGATACCGGCACGACCGTCCAGCCCAGCGCCGCGTACGCGGCTCTACGCCGTTCCGTTGCCTCCACCCTGTCACCGAACCGGTGCCACTGGGCAGAGTCGATCTCGACCACGACCCGCGCATCGGGCCAGCACGCGTCGGGAATCAGCGTCCTTCCACCGGTGTCCGGAAGGGGTACGTTCCACAGCGGTTCGCCAAGCTCGGATGACATGGCGATAGCGTCGCGCAGCTCGCACTCCGGAGCGGAGCGGCATCCTACGACAACGTCGTCCAGCGCGCGCCTGGCCACCTGGGAACCCGGCCAGCGCGCGGACCGGAGCTCATCGGTGATCTGGGCGGGCGTGGCCATGGCCTTCTGTACCGCTTCACACAGCAGTGCACGAGCCGCACGCAACGACACGTCTGCAGGACAGGCGTCCACCACGGCGCGTTCCGGAGCCGCCACGGGGATTTCCTTGATCACGCGACGTTCTGGCATCCGCCGCGTCCGCTGAACACGAACGAACGGCGAGGCGCCGCGGTGCACGTACTCGGGCACGAGAATCACCGGCTGGGCGCCGTGCGGGACGTACTCGAGCCCGTACGCACGGCACGCTTCCGCGCCCGTGACCATCGCTTCCGGGCCCGCGTAGAGCAATGCGGCGCGGAGCCGGTGCCGCAGCTGAAGTGGTCCCGTGAACGTGGCGTAGATGCCACGTCCGACTCGCTGCCACGATCCCCCGGTTCTGCTCGCATGCTTGAGCGCCGACTCGGTCATACCTGCGGCGAGTATCTGGGCCCGGGTGACGATGCCATCCTGGGCATCGGCCAGAGCGATCACCTCGCTCGGAATCATCATGCCGGTAAGCCTGGCCGAGATGGTCACGGCGCAGAAGGCCGCTCCGGCAAACTGTGGACCGGATGATCCTCGTCATCAGGCATGTGGATGACCGGAGTCCAAATTCCTCACTCTGGCACGACCGGCCACGGTGTTCGGTGTGGAGTTCCGCACCTCGCGCGGAGAGAACCGGTCGCTATAGCGACCTGAACGCCACACGCGGCGCGCGGAAACTCCACACCGAACAAACCTGATCAGCCGTCGCGGTCGATGGTGATGACCGGCGAGTCCCACGTCTCGACGTGGTCCGGGTTATCCGGGTCACCCATCGGCTTGAGCACGCTCAACCGCAGGACGTACTCACCGTCGGGCACGTCCACCGACATGCCGCGACGTCCCACTGGCCGGGTGCCGTCCCATACGTACGCGTCGAACGCGGCAGGCCCGGAGCTCCGGCCCAGGTGATCCAGCGACAGGACGGTGTTGTAACGGCCCGCGAACGGCGGTCCCGCCGAGCCGTCCGGGCGGGCGCGGAACAGCTCCAGCTTCAGGTTCTCGGCCGGGTACTCCCGGTTCACGAGAATGGCCGGCATGTCGTCGGGCCCGGTCATGTCGAACGTCGCGCCATCGGGCAGCAGCTCGTACTCGGCGTCCTTGGTGCAGTCCAGCCCGACGAAGCGATCACACGCCGTCACCCCGGCGAGCTCCGGCAGGTCAGCACCCGCGTCGGCGAGGACGGTGACGTCCTGGTACTCGCCGACCATGCCGGCGAACGGCACCCGCAGCGGATCGCCGTCCTCCGGTGTAAGTACCAGATACCCGCCGTACTGGCCGTGCTCGGGGCCTTCGGGAGCCGTGACCGTCACCTCCAGCTCCGCCGTCTCCCCGGCCGGCACGGTGAGCGTGTCCGCACCGAAGTCGACCGACGAGCCACCGAGGAAGAACCCGGGAACGAACACGTCCGCCGTGGTGATCGCATCCGTGTGGGAGAGCTCGTAGGTCACGTCGGATTCGCCGTCGTTTCGGATGTCGAGGGTCTCGGTGACCGGGCCGCCGGCGCTGTCGCCCAGCGAAAGCTTGCCGGGAGCTATGGAGACCTCGCCCTGGATGGCGGTGTCGATGCCCAGCATGCCCGCGCCCTGCCGGTGCACCGGTTCGATGTAGCCCTCGTCTGGCACCAGCGACCAGTCCGCCGGTGTGGCGTAGTTCTGCAGCAGGTCACGAACCTGTGCCGGGTCGAGATCGGGCCGCGCTTCCAGCAGCAACGCCACCGCGCCCGCCACGTGCGGCCCGGACATCGACGTCCCGGAGAGCACCGCGTAGGTGTCCTGTTCCAGCGGGTATGTCGAGCGGATGAGCCCGCCTGGCGCGCCGATGTCCGGCTTGAGCTGGAGATCGGCGGTCATGCCGTACGAGCTGAACGACGAGATCAGCCCACCCGTCGGGTTCTCGACGACGAGGGTCTCGTCGGTCCACGTCAGGGTGGTTCCATCGCCGGCGATACGGCTGTCGAGCTCGTGCCCCTCGGCCTGGCCGATGGCCACGACGGGGATCTCCACCGGAGGGTCGTCCGCCGACGGAGGCTGCACCGTCGGCGAGAAGCTTCCCGGGACGTTGTTGTACATCACGACGGCCTCGGCGCCCGCGTTCTGCGCGTTGATCGCCTTCTCGTAGAAGAAGCACTCGCCGCGGCGGATCAGTGCGGCCGTTCCGGTCAGGTCCGGCAGCTCACCCGCGGTGTCGCACGCGTCGTCGTCCACCTCCGGTGTGCCGGTGCGCGACATCGGCAGGCTGCCCTCTTCGGGCGGCTCCGGAGCACCCGTGGCGGCGCCGTAAGGGATGGCTTCGTCGTCGGGCGACACGGTGAACGTGCGGGCCGAGAAGTGCGTGTTGTCGAACGACGCGACACCGATCACGTCCTCCCCGACGCCGGGGGCGCCGGCCGACCAGGTGCCCGCAGCGCCACTGTTGCCGATCGACGCCACGACCACCACACCCTCGTCGGCCAGCGCGTCGCTGGCCGCCGCCGTCGGGTATTGCGGCCACGTCGTGAACGCGGCGCCCAGGCTCATGTTGACCACATCCATCCCGTCGGCATGGGCCCGTTCCAGCGCCGCCAGGATGATGTCCGACGTCGTCGACCCCTCGCAGCCGAACACGCGGTACGCGCCCAGCTCCGCGCCCGGCGCGACACCGATGACGCCGGCCTCGTCGGCCTGCGGATCACCGTCGGCACCGACGATGCCGGCCACGTGGGTACCGTGACCCTGGCAGTCGTCCGGATCGTCATCGGGCTGGGGTTCGGGCTGGTAGGCCGGGGACGACGGATCGGCGTTGAAGTCGTCACCGACGAAATCGTATCCGTGCGGGACACGCTCGCTGGGGAAGTCGGTGCCGCCGTCGGCTCCCGCCCCACCGAAGTCCGGGTGATCGTAATCGATGCCGGTGTCGATGACACCGACGCGCAGGCCCGAACCGTCGAAACCGAGTTCACTTTGAACCACGTCGGCACCGGTCATGCTCAGCGCCGACTCCAGGGCCGGCTCGGTCGCTTCCCGAGGCTCCGGTGCCTCCACGGGGACGACGGGATAGACCGCGGCGACCTCGTGAGATTCCCGGAGTCGTGCCATGTCGGTTTCCGAGGCGTCGACCGCGATCCCGTTCCACAGCCGCTCGTAGGTGTGCCGTACCTCCATGTCCACGCTGTAGTCGGTCGCATCGCTCATGAGGCGGTTGCGCTGCCGCTGGATCTGCCCGCGTTGCCCACCTTGCGCCGTGGGCTCCTCGGTCAGCTCGACAAACCAGGCACCGGTGGGCTCGTGGATGAGCTCGCCGTCGTCCGGTGCTAGCTCGGCGAAGTCCGAGGCCGAGCCAAGATAGCCGTCGCCGTCTGCCCGCTCGTCCGAGGCGGCCGCGGAGCCGGTGAATCCCAGCGGTGCCAGCAGCAACGCCAGTAGCCCGGATCCGGCGACGAGCCCGGTGCCGGGCCGCCGGATCCCGGCGCGCCGGCCCAGTCCGTGTGGTGGACGCGTCATACTCACTCCTTGTCGTCGATCGATGACGCGCGCCCGCAGGCGAAGATGGTTCGCCGAACAGACGCGTAGGCCGAAAAAATAGAGGGCAAACCGTGACAACGGAAGCCCTCTACACGTTTCCGGCGGTCACGAATGCATAACGGTACAGTGAGCCTGCGAGTCACGCATCCACACCGGGTCTATCTCAGAACAACGCGCTGGCCAGCGCCGTGCGCGCCCGGACCACCCGGGGGTCGGTCACACCGATGATTTCGAAGTACTCGACCAGACGGAGCCGCGCGCGCTCGCGCTCGTCCCCGCTCGTACGCCGCACGGTCTCGATGAGCCGATCGAATCCGTCGTCGACACGCCCCTGTGCCAGATCGAGATCTGCGGCCGCCAGCTGGGCGTCGACATCGGTCGGGTTCGCCTCGGCAGCGGCACGCGCCGACGCTTCGTCGATGCCCTGAGTACGCCGGAGCAGCTCCACACGGGCCAGCCCCGCCTTGGCATCGGCATCGCCCGGCGACTCGGCCAGCACCCGCTGGTACACCTCGGCCGCGGCGTCGAAATCGCCGGCGTTCAACGCCTCGTAGGCGGCATCGAAGCGAGTGTCGCCGGACTCGTCCTCACCACCCGATGCCTCATCGGCACCGGGAATCGGCTCGGCGCGTTCGGTGACGCCGTTCTGCGCGGCGACGTTGAGCAGCTCGTCGAGCACGCGGCGCGCGTCCGCCTCGCTCACGGCGCCCTGGAACAGCGGCACCACCTGGCCACGCAGCACACCCAGCACCGTCGGCAGGCTCTGGACCTGAGCCGACTGGACGATCCGCTGATTCGCATCGGCGTCGATCTTGGCCAGGACGAACCGGCCCTCGTATTCGGCTGCCAACCGCTCCAAGATGGGCGAGAGCTGCTTACAGGGTTGGCACCACTCCGCCCAGAAATCGATCACGACGGGCACGGACGCGGATCGGTTGACGACCTCCGCCTGGAACGTCTCCTCGGTGACGTCGACGACGAATCCGCCACGACCTCCGCCCGTCGATCTCTGCCCGGACGGCGCCTGGCCCTGCCCTCCGTTCCTCTTCAGCGACGACAGATCCACTGCACCGGGTCGGCTGAAACTCTTCGAGTTCATGCCCTTCATCCTTCCCGATACTTGATCGCGAGTGACAACGACCCCACGTCACGACCGGACGTCACCGCTCAGCGCCACCGATCGCCGGGGAGTAACGCCTCCCAGCCTACCCGGGGCCGAACCGGTCCGGAGGGGCGGTCAGCGAACGCAGCGGGACGAGCTGGTGAACGCAGCAGCACGAGAACCGTGCAGGTCGAGGAGCGGGATCGCGGTCAGAACCGGGCCGGTTCGCGGTAGCTTCCCCACTCGGTGCGCAACGCGTCACAGATCTCCCCGAGCGTCGCCTCGGCACGTACGGCGTCGAGCATGGCGGGGATCAGATTCTCGTCGGTGCGTGCCACCTCCACCATGGTGTCCAGCGCGGCACGCGCGGCGGCCTCGTCCCGCTGGGCGCGGCGTTCACCGAGGGCCTTGCGCTGCTGCTCCTCGATCTCATGCGAGACGCGGAGGATCTCCAGATCACCCGAGACGGTGTCCTGGTAGGCGTTGACGCCCACGATCTTCTTCTCGCCCTTCTCGAGCTTCTGCTGGTACTCGAAGGCAGAATCGGCGATCTCGGACATGAACCAGCCCTCCTCGATGCCGCGCAGGATGCCTGCCGTCATCGGCCCGTACTCGCGGTGCCATCGCGCGTCCTTTTCCCCGAGTTCTCTGATGCGCGCGAAGATCTTTTCGGCGTCGGCCTCCATCCGGTCGGTGAGGGCTTCGACGTACCAGGATCCGCCGAGCGGGTCAGCGACGTTCACCACGCCCGTCTCCTCGGCGAGGACCTGCTGGGTGCGCAGCGCGATCTCGGCGGCGTGTTCGGTCGGCAACGCGAGCACCTCGTCCAGCGCGTTGGTGTGCAGCGAGTTGGTCCCGCCGAGCACGGCCGCGAGGGCCTCGACCGAGGTGCGGACGACGTTGTTGTACGGCTGCTGGCCGGTCAGCGACACCCCGGCGGTCTGGGTGTGGAACCGCAACCACTGCGCCTTCTCCGACGTCGCGCCGTAGACGTCACGCATCCAGCGCGCCCAGATACGCCGCGCGGCGCGAAACTTCGCGATCTCTTCGAAAAAGTCGATGTGCGCGTCGAAGAAGAACGACAGGCCGGGCGCGAAGACGTCGACGTCGAGGCCGCGCGAGGTGCCGAGCTCGACATAGCCGAAGCCGTCGGCGAGAGTGAAGGCGAGCTCCTGCGCGGCCGTCGCGCCGGCCTCCCGGATGTGATACCCGGACACCGACAGCGGCTTGTACGCGGGGATGTTCGCGACGCAGTACTGCATCAGGTCCCCGATGAGGCGCAGGTGCGGCTCCGGGCCGAAGAGCCATTCCTTCTGCGCGATGTACTCCTTGAAGATGTCGGTCTGCAGGGTGCCGTTGAGGATGGACGGGTCCACGCCCTGACGCTCCGCGGCGACCACGTACATGCAGAAGATGGGCACCGCCGGCCCGCTGATGGTCATCGAGGTGGTGACATCGCCCAGGGGGATGCCGTCGAACAGCACGTCCATGTCGGATGCGGAGTCGACCGCCACCCCGCAGTGGCCGACCTCCCCGACGCTGCGTTCGTCGTCGGAATCGCGGCCCATGAGCGTGGGCATGTCGAAGGCGACCGACAGCCCGCCACCCCCGGAACGCAGGATCATCTTGTAGCGCTCGTTGGTCTGCTGGGCGTTGCCGAATCCGGCGAACTGGCGGATGGTCCACGTCCGGCCGCGGTAGCCGGTGGTGTACAACCCGCGGGTGTAGGGAAACTCGCCGGGCCACCCGATGCGCTCGAATCGGGGATCGTCGACGCCGGGTTCGGGGCCATAGACCGGATCGACCTCGACACCGGAAAGCGTCGTGAAGTCGGCGTCTCGTACCTTGCCTGCCTCGACGGCGGCCGCCATGCGTTCTTGCCAGCGACGCCGCCCGGCTTCGATCTCTTCTGCTTGCACGATTGCCTCCGGATGGGATCGCCACCAGATAGTAGGACGTCAAATTGTTGGACGTCCTACTAATTATGCCACTCTCCCATGATCATGAACACTTTCTGACCCACACAACGGGGTAAACGCACATGATCATGGGCTCGATGGCAGGATCGAACAGTGCACGTCACCGCCCGCGCCGACTACGCCGTCCGTGCCGCGATCGAGCTCGCCTCGCTGCGGCCTGCCTCGGCTACCCGGCAACGTCTCGCCGAGGCACAGCGCATTCCCGGCAAGTTCCTGGAGACGATCCTCGGTGATCTGCGCCGCGTCGGCATCATCGAGGCACAGCGCGGCGCCGCCGGGGGCTACCGGCTCGCCCGCGACCCGGCCACGCTCACCCTGGCCGAGATCGTCCGGGTGGCCGAAGGCCCGCTCGCGGCGGTGCGGGGGATGCCACCCGAGGACACGACCTACCCCGGATCGGCCGTGGCGCTGACCCAGGTCTGGGTAGCCGTACGGGCCAGCCTGCGAGACGTCCTCGAAGTCACCACCGTGGCCGACGTCCTCACCGGTGACCTTCCCCCGCAGGTCACGGCGCTGCTGGAGCGCCCGGACTCGTGGACTCGCCGCTAGCGCCGGCGTGATCCCCGGCCGGTCGCCGCAGCGTCCGGCCCAGCACGACGAGCACCAGACCGGCTGCCACCCACGCCGCCAGCACGAGGGCGGGACCTCCGGCCGCAGCACCGTCGAAGAACGCGGTGGAACGCAGCAGCGTCGCACCCGCACCCGCCGGCAGCATCTGTCCCAGGTCGGACCAACCGGCCGGGAGCATCTCCGGTGCGGAGGTCACCCCGGACAGCGGATTGCCCAGCAGGAGCATGACGAACGCGCCGATGCCGATGCCTGGCTGACCCAGGATCGCGTGCAGGCCGATCAGCGTCGTCGAGATGGCGGCCACGACCAGGGCAATCACACCCGCGTTGGCCCAGTAGCTCCCCTGCAGCGCGCCCAGCCAGCCCTGCACGACCAGGGTGGCGGTCAGCCCCGCCAACGGCGCCGCCACGAGAGCTCCAGCGACCCGCCGCCACACTCCGGCGACCCCGAACGACAACACGGTCCCGACCAGCATGCCGCCCATGACCATCGGAAACGCGGCGACCGAGAACACGGAACCTCGGGGATCGTCCTCCGGAACGGCGACGACGTCGTCCACAGCCAGCGTCGTGCCCCCGCTCTCCTGGGCGCTCTCCTGGGCAACCATCTGCCCCAGCACGTTTTCCAGTAGCCGAGCCACGGCGGGACCCGCCGCCGACGCGACGAGCAGCTCGGGTGGGCTCTCGGGGTCCAGCACGACCGCGCCGTAGACCTCGCGGTCGCGGATCAGCTCGCGGGCGGACTCGTCGTCGGGGACGGCCGTGACGTCGAAGGCCCCTGGCATGGCCGCGCCTGTTTCCGAGCTGAACTGCTGGACCGCCTCTGGAGGGCCGACCACCGCCAGCGGCAGGTCGCGTGGCTGGGTTTCGGATACCGGCCAGGCGAAGATGGTCACCAAGAAGCCCACCAGCAGGGACACGCCGAGGGCCGTACCGATGACCCTGCCCCACCCTGTCACGTCGCCGCGAGGGCTCGCCGGGCGCGACGGCTCGTGCCCGGCCGCGGCGTTCTCGGTGCCTCGCGTTCCGACGCGGTCCGATACCATCGTCTCCTCCTAAAACGAATGCTCGTTCGTTTATTTCACATAGGGCGAGCGATCGCAAGTCACAAGCAGCCTTATCTTGACATGCCCGAGTTAATAGACGACTCTAAAAGTCCGAATGCTCGTTTTATAATGCTGATGACCTCGTTATGGTGATGGCCATGCCCCGCGTATCCGAAGCCCACCTCAACGCCCGCCGCGATCAGATCCTCGAAGCCGCGTGGCGTTGCTTCGCCCGCAACGGCTTTCCCGGGACCTCGATGCAGGACATCTTCACCGAGTCCGGCCTCTCGGCCGGGGCGGTATACCGGTACTTTCCGAGCAAGCTCGAGCTCGTCAAGGCCACGACCGAGCACGTCAGCCAGATCGCCGACGACGCGTTCGACTCCGTCGTCCGCAGCGAGCCGATCCCCCCTCCCGACACCTGCGTGCGCCTCGTCGTCGATGCCCTCGGTCGCATCGATCAGCTCCAGGAGGCGGACCTCACCGGAGTCGCTCTTCACATGTGGTCCGAGGCGCTTCGCGAGCCGGCCATCGGTGCCGCGGTCGAGGCGGTCGGGATCAACGTCCGCCGCAGGTGGGCCGAGGTGGCCACGCGCTGGCAGGCAGCCGGCTACATCGCCGGCGACGCCGATCCCGACGACGTCGCCCGGCTGTTCTACGGAATCATGGCGGGATACATCATTCAGAAGTGCGTTATCGGCGACGCGACGCCCGATCAATACGTCGCCGGCCTCTCCGCCCTGCTGCCCGCTGATTTCTCCCGCTGATCATGAACATTAAGCGACCACATGGCAGGTTCAATCGGTGCTTGCAATGAGCAGCTGGTTGAGCCGCTGGGTTGGAGTCT